>CABVSR010000005.1 GCA_902500995.1 uncultured Nitrospira sp. | reverse complement strand
GTTCTCTCACAACCACGACCTAAACCCTGGGGTCACTTCTTGACAAGTCATTACACCATGTGCAACTCCTTCGTTCCTGGATCCCCCAGGATACTGGTGTTGCACTAGAACCTTGAACCGTACCGCTGCCGATCGTAGAACACTTCCATGTACTCAAAGATCTCCTGCGTGGCTTCCGCACCCGTTCGATACTCGCAATGATAGATCTGTTCACGCTTCAGTGTTCCGAAAAAGTTTTCTGCACACGCATTTTTCAGCCTTGACGCTCAGTTTCCGATCTGTCCGTAGATTGAGGATCAAGGTGCGTTCTTGCTTGAAGATGCGTCGATTCGGAGATCGGGCGGGACGTCGGCTCCGACTAGCCAAGCCGACCTCACCAACTTCGCGATACCAGCATATCCACTTACGAAAGGTCGGGTACGAGATCCCGCAGCGACGAAACACCAGCCCAGCATCTCTCGTCCGCTGATATAGTTTCACCCAAAGCAGTTGTCTGCGTCCGTCGGAGTCCATCACGGCAGTTTATGTGAAGCGATGTGTGCGAATTACACACATAAGTTTACAAATTTCTGCTTAAAGGAAGGTGCCGGATGTCTCGTTCCAGGTTGATCCTACCAATTGCCTCCAGATCGTGGGCAAGATACATGCAATCGAAGTAAGGGGACTCTGGAAAGGGCCGACCCACCTTGAGCCCACGCCATATATCAATTTTCACACTGGCGTTCCATTCGTTAAACTCTTTGATTGCCAGTAATTCGCCGGCAAACTGATGGCTCACCAGAGTCTCTCTTACATCGTCAAAGTACAGAGGGACTTTCTTCAGCATTGACTTCTTGGGATGACTGAATACTTTTAAGGCATGCGTGGTTGATGAGTACAAGTCTAGATCGAAAGAGACGAATCCGATCGGGACATCCTGAATGTGCTCGATGAATTCGGGTACGGTTTTCTTTACCTCTCCCAGCAGCAATAGCGTACGCGGTGAGAGCTTTTCACGAAGTGACTTCTCGTCTAAGGGAAAATCTCCCGGTTTCCAGTAATCTGGATGGTCTCGATGATCGCCGGTAAATTCGGGAAGTCCACCCCCGCTGTCAAATCCGAAAACCTTGATCCGGACTCCCGTTTCACGTTCAACAGCCTCGGCTTCTTCTTGTAGGGTCACGAGCCCCTGGCCTCCGGCGACACCGAATTCAATCGCGATAATTTCAGAAACGCCCTCAAGGTAGGCAAGGCCTGCGGCACTGAGCAATCCGGTAAGGTATCCCGGGCGTTTTGACAAACACCACTGGTCGCGAGTGCTTGCCGAAACCGCCAGGCGTTCTAGCAGGAATCTCGTGAAGAGACGAAAGGGTGGTTCCATGGACAGTCGCTTCAACCAACATGGAAGCCTCATTGTTTTTATCGATTTTGACATAGTCGATGTCCTTCCCGCTGAGAGTGACCTTCCCCCGGTTATTGCACCACGGTCAACGTAGTTGACTCCTGTGCCAGATGGGTCCTGGTTTGATAATTGTGAATAAACTCCTGGGGTGTCAGATCCCCAATTCCACTGTGCGTCCGCTCCTCGTTGTATTCCCGGCGCCACACTTCAATGACCAATTGCGCTTCCTGCAGCGTCACAAACCAATGTTCATTGAGACATTCATCGCGAAACTTGCCATTGAAGCTCTCGATAAACGCATTCTGCACCGGTTTCCCCGGCTGAATGAAGTGCAGGTGCACGCCGTGCTGGACGGCCCAGGCATCCAAGGCGGTCCCGGCGAATTCGGGGCCGTTGTCCAGGATCAGCGTCTCGGGGAACGGCCATGTATTAAAGAGCCGGTCAAGAATCCGGCATACCCGTGCCCCGCCGATCGACACATCCACCTCAATCACCGGGACTTCCTTGGAACACAGATCGGTCATCGTCAAACATTTGTACCGTCGTCCCGTGACTAGCCGATCATGCACGAAATCCAGCGCATAACAGCGCCCCGGCTGTGTCGGCCGGGCGAGCGCGACACGAGGGACTGCCGCCAGCTTCTTTCGCCGCCGTCGGCCTAACGACAGGCCTTCGTCGCGATAATACAGCCATTCCACTTTCTTATGGTTTACGAGCCAGCCCTCGCGCCGTAACCGGATATAGATCCGGGGACAGCCGTACCGCCGCTTGGCCTCGGCAATCTCGCGGATCCGCGTTCGCAGCGCCTCATCGTCATGGCGGCGGCTGCGATACCGGAGTGTCTGGCGCTCGAGTGCCAGGAGCCGGCACACCCGTCGTTGACTGAGCCCAAAGCGCTCGGTGCTCCACTGAGCCGCCGCTCGCTTCGCCTTGGGCCCTACCAGTTTTTTGCGTTGATCGCTTTCAGCGCCTGGATGTCCAGCGCTTGGTCCGCCACCATCTGCTTGAGCCGCTGGTTTTCGTCTTCCAGCTGGCGGAGCCTCTGCACATCACTAACTTCCAGCCCCGAATATTTGGCCCGCCACTTATAAAAGGTAGCGTCCGAGATGCTGTGCTTGCGACAGAGCTCCTGGATTCCAGTGCCTGCCTGGGCATCCTTGAGCACCGCAATGATCTGTTCCTCCGTGTGCCGTTTTCGCGTCATGGCCCCCTCCTTTAGGCCCATCTCAGCACAGAAGAACTTCCAAGCCAATGGTCTAGTTTTCGGGGGGAAGGTCAACACGACACTAGGTCAAATGTTATCAGCAGCGTGACGTAGAGGGGGCTCGAAGTACTTCAGATTGCCTTAACTGGCCTCAGAACCACATCCATTGCCTGGATAGTCGCAAGATGATGGCCTAGGAATATCTGCACCCGCCTGGGCAGTCTTTTCAAGAACGGTCGCTGGTGAAAATCGAGTCGCACGATCTCGAATCGTGCGTGCGAATAGTAGTTGTAGTGACTGAGTTCCGTCGTTCCATCCACCGTAAAATAATCAAATGTTCGTTCGGTGAAAAACTTCACATGCGTGGGGTCCTGAAAAGCTCCCGCCGAATTATAGTATGGCACCTGAATGTGCACGATTCCTCCCGGCCTAGTGACACGCCACAATTCTTCCATAACTTGTATCGTGTCGGGAAGGTGCTCGAGAAGATTGAACAAGACGCATCTCTCAACACTTGAATCTTGAAATGGCCAAGACTTCCTCGAAAGATCGCAAATCACACTCACCCCTGGCTGCGGACTCAGATCAACCCCTGTGTACTCTGGAAGCACCGATTTCCCGCAGCCTAAATGCAACTTAAGGTCTGCCATATTGAGCGTCCTTGGCTGTAAGATGAATGAGAAGATATAGGGAAAGACGACGAACTACTAGTCGTCACAGCACACAGAGCTCACCACAGACGCGTACGATATCTGACAGAAGGCGGGATTCTCCACCGCAACGCTCGGCATAACGCCTCCCAGACTCTGCAGTTTTACGACGCAAGGCATCATCAGTCCACACCTGTCTTATAGCAACCGCCAATGCTTCTGGATCTTTTGGAGCTACGATGACTGCCTCATCCTTCAGCATACCCTTAGTGGCCAGTCCTTCTGTGACGATGACACATTTTTTCATCGCCATCGCCATGAGATACAAACTAAGACCTGGCGCATACATCGTACTAGGCAATAACGGCACCACCACGATTTTCGCTCGACGGATGTATTCGACCCAACTTTGCTCTCCTTCATTTATTGCTGCCGTCAAGTTATTTGGGAGGTTTGAAAGATCCACATCCGTGGCCGATCTCTTGAGCATCGAGGTTTCTTCATGAAGGAGAAGCCCTGGATAATCGACTCTGCGCATGGCCTCGATAAAAGTTGGGAAGTCCCGGTAGCTACGACCCGCAGTAAAGACGTACTCCTCGGTGCAAAGCTCCTGATCTTCCAGCACCATCTTCTCCCAATAGTTCACCTTGAAGGGAACGAACATACATTTGGAGCGAGGAATTCCGTAAATCTTCTCATATTCACTCGTATCCTTGAAGTGCAGAATGAACCGATCAGTCTTTCGAAGCAAGAGTCTCTTGACCCAGGCTATGACGGACTGCTTCCAACTCTGAGGACGCGATAGAATAAAGTCAACGGCAACAAGTTTACACGTACTGAACGGCCACAATGATTTCGCTAAACAAAATCCAACCACCCTCCATGTTCCCCCTGTCAACACAAGGACGTCCTTGCTTCGTGCCCTGAAGTACAAACACACACCATCCCAGAAGGTTTCCTTCTCTCCAGCATATACACTGCTCGCTTCATACTTCTCGGTTTTTACTCCATCAAGCCGCCGAAAATTCGAAATCATCCGTATACGTGTCCGGGATGTCATAGTCTTGTGTTCACTTTTGGCTTGATCAGCACAAAGAAAATTTACCTGTCCTTGTCCTTCTTCGTACGGCCGCCGCCTCGTATGCGCCCGTAAGACTGTGACCAATCGTATCCCAGGAATAGACCTGCCTGACAACATCCACAGCTTCGCGGGCCAATCGCTGCCGCAAGACTTTGTCATCCAACAGTCGTATTATTTGCTGAGTGATTGCCTCGGGCGAATCTGCAATGAGAAGATGTGTTCCGTCTCGCAAAGTTAAACCGGATGCAGCAAAGGTTGTGCTGACTATCGGCATGCCCATCGCTAAGGCATCGAGGATTTTTAACCGCGTTCCCCCTCCATCCGTGATGGGGCAGACGAAGATCGTCGCTTTCTGGAAATAGGGGCGCACATCGTCCACAAACCCGGGGACGTGCACACGCGAATCCCTCCGACTTAACTCACGCAGCCAGGCGGGAGGATTCTTTCCGACCACATCGATTTCGAGATTTTTCACCCTGCCGGACAATTGAGGCCATATGGAATTGAAGAAAAATGTGATTGCACCCTTGTTGGCCAGCTGATCAAGACGACCGCAAAACAACAGTCTAGTGCCTCCAGGATCTTCGCGCGGCGTGAAATATCCGATATCGACGCCATTGGGAACGACACGAATATGACTCTCTTGGCAGGAAGGTTTGAGCAGCCGTCCCTCGTCATCAGACACCACCATGTTCACATCGAACAAGGGACACCAATGACGCTCTGCAGCGAGTAAATTCGCCGCCTCGCGCGCCCAGAACATACGCAACAACAGACTCGGCTCACTGGCTGCCCGTCTCTGAACAAGTGCTGACTCAATATCGTGGTGATTCAGTACAGTGCCGGCAGAAGGAACTATAGAGACATAGGGGGCTAAACCAAGCGTATCAGCATGTATTACATCAAATCGGAATCGACTCACCAGTCGTTGAAGGCGCTGCGCCATTTCCTTCGAGCGTAACCAACGAAACTCATAGGGCTCGCCCATCAACAGGCCACTACCTGCTCGCCAATAACGACCAATGCCAAGAGAATCTTTCGGAAGCGGTACCCATTCTACACTGGCACAGAATTTCAACAATGCTTCCACGCAATGCTCGGGTGTGACTCCTGGCGGCCTGGATGCCGGCTGGTCAAACACAAGCGCGTGTACCTCGTGATACCTAGCTACCTCCTTCAACAAATTGTAATTTCGCTGGAGCGGCCCTCCCTTGGGCGGATAGGCAAGATTATGTCCTAGCCAAAGAACTCTCATTTCAATTTTTACACAGTGATCGATAAACTTCTGCCGTTCGGTCCGCCATTATACGGGCACTAAACTCACCCTCAACCTGACTTCGTCCCGTCTCTCCAAACGCCAGCGCCTTTATCTGATCTTCGATTATGTCACTCATAGCTTCGGCAAATGCCTGAGGATCTTCCGGACTGACGAGAAGCCCTGAGCGATCGTGCGTCACAACTTCAGGGATACCTCCCACATGACTGGCCACGACCGGCCGCTTGAGGGCATACGCTTCTAAAAGAACCATGGGGATTCCTTCATGTCGGGAAGGCAAGACAAACAGATCCATCATGTTAATGAAGTCGTACGACTGTTCTTGATGACCGCAGAATATCACGGATCCAGTCAGATTCAATCGTTCGGCTTCTGCTTCGAGCTGCCCACGTAGAGGTCCGTCTCCGACAAACATTAACCTTACATTTCGATGCCTTTGGCGCAGAAGTCTAAATGCTTCTAGAAGCATCGTATGGCCCTTCACCGGCACCAATCGCCCAACGGTTCCAATCAGAAATGCCTGATCATCCACATGCCACTCCTTGCGCTTAGCCGCTCTCTGCACAGTGACGTGGACGGCGTTCAGATCGATCCCGTTGTGTATGCACACTACCCGGTTGGAGTCGAAAGTACGAAGTAAGACCTTCTCGATGTCCGCAGAGACGGCGATCACCTTATCCACGAACTGCCCGGTTACGAGTCTGTCCGCGATCGTATACGCAGCCATCTTCAGGTTTCTGAATCCCGTGAATGGTTCAGGCTTGCCATGGACGACTCGAATCAGATGCGGAACTCTTGCGTACCGAGCGACAATTGAGCCGAGTATCGAATCCTTATATTTATGGGTATGCACAATATCGGGGCGAAACTCTCGAAACTCTTTTACAAGACGAGTGAAGATGCCTAACGAGCTATGAGTTTTCTCCGGGATGACTGTAAGGGAAAGCGGAAGTTTTCTGAGTTCATCCGCTAACCGTCCCTCGTTAAATAAAACCACGGACCAATCAAAGCCGTGTAATCGAACTAGGTAGGTCATGAGGGCGACCAGGTGAACTTCTGCTCCAGCCCACAAATCACCCATCGCGATATGACAAACCTTCACGGCTTAATCTCGGCTTGAGCTCTACTCAACAATAAGCCACGCTATCCATCAAGCACACTCTCTATCAGGAGCTATACTCTTTCTTCAGGCGCTCATCATAAAGCGACTGATAGGCAGAGACCATAGCCCGTAGGCTAAATTGTGCTTCAGCTCGACGTTGGCCTTGCTCCCCCAAAAGAGCAGCCTGGGGGCTGTTCGTCAATAAGGTCAACACTCTAGCGGCTAATGCCTGACTGTCCTTCTCGGGAACTAGAAACCCTGTTTCACCATCGATTACAAGTTCTGGATTACCTCCAACACGCGTCGCAACCACTGGCTTTCCTGCAACCATCGCTTCTAGGATTGCCATCGAAAGTCCCTCCGACAGCGAGGGCAGGACAAACACATCAAGCATAGCCAGAATCCGATGAATATCGTGCCTCAGGCCGAGGAAGAACACTTTGGTATCTACCCCAAGCCGATGCACTTGCGCCTTCAAATCAGTCTCAAGTTCGCCTCTGCCGGCAAACACAAATGACGTGTTTGGGCATTTCATCAGGATCGAGGGAATCGCCTCAATCAAATATTGATGCCCCTTTACCGGATACAGATTGCCGACAACACCCACAACTTGATGACTCTCAGGCAAGCCCAGCTCCTTCCGGCATTGATTTACCTCAGCGCTGGAACAATTCTGCAATGCGTGTACTCCGTTATAGAGCACTTTGAGCCGATGCGGTGCAATTCCGACTTTCTCAACGATAAATTGTTTGAGATCCTGAGATACCGCTACCATGGTAGCAATACGACTTACACACCGATATGCGAGGCGACGTCTTCGCTTCTCCCAGAAGTAGTTTTTTCCATGAACCGTTGCCACAAGTGGGATTCCTGTCAGGTTTGCGACGAAGGCTCCCTGCACATTGGCGTCAAATTCGTGCGCATGAACCAGGTCCACCCGCTCCTGTCGCAGCAAATGTTTGAACTGAATGGCCCATCGCCAATCGGTCATGCCTTGAGTCGGAATAATGAACGTTCGAATCCCGCAGTCTTCACTCCGCTCCTGAAGCCACCCGGGACGAAACAAACAGAGAATGGCTCGATATCTCTTAGGATCCAGCGATGAAGCCAAATTACTGATTACCCGCTCGGCACCGCCAGGGCCGCTGCTGGTTGTGAGGTACAGAATTGTTTTGAGGTCGTGCGGTCCGACCATGTTCTCAACTCTCATGCCAACAGCACTAGATCGCTTCGCCTAAGCAGCCTTATAATGCACCTGGCTAGTGACCTGACTTAATCAGATCATATGCAATCCACATCCAATTGATCAGGATGTAGGAAAGAACGGGCAACAGAATAAAAAGTTGCTTTCGAACCAACGACCCACGCGTTCGTATCTTTACCAAAAGTGAGCGCCACCGTGTGATCGCGTTCGCTGCAAACACCAGCAGAAGATAGTCGACGGCATCTCGGTACCGAGGAGAACCATATATGACAAAGGTCACAAAGATCGTGTATGCGATCAGGGTCAGGCTGATCCACCAGAACCAATCACGCTTTCCGAATACAAATCCAGCAATACCTATAATCATTACACCTGCGCTCAAGACGCCAAGTACCCCACTCAACAAGGTAGCCTGCCTAGCTGGTAACTTATACAATTCCTTGATTTCTTCTCGCTCAAACCTTGGCCAGAGGAACCAAGCTACCTTCTTGAACCCCAACCGCATAAAATGAGCCGGATCTTCCTGGATATACCTGAGTGCCTCCTGTCGATGCCACGCATCCGATTGAGGTGTTCCGAAACCCAGGTTTATTTCGTCCGATTCAGGAGAAAATCGGACCCATTTCCCTGTCGCCTCTGGGTTATTTCCTATGTGTAAATTAACCCCAGACGTATAGCTGATCGGAAGCGGTTGCCCCCAGACAATGACATTCCTCCACATCCAAGGTGCTAATGTAATCAACAGCATCATGGCGAATACGGCAACATGCCTCAACCCATCCTGTCGTGAGCCCGAGGCCATAATCAGATATCCGCCGAATACGATTGGATAGACAATGGCCACTTCCCGGGTAAGAACACAACAAGCAATAAGCACCCCGAGAACAAAAGCTTGACGACTGTCTGGATAATTCGGCTTGAGAGAAATGATTACAAGGGCTGAGAGGAGGAACGTAGCAAACAGCGGCTCACTCATCACAAACGTGTCGGCTACCACATAGGACGGGAGAATCCCCCTGAGCCAGAATCCCAGTTTGGCGCCTGTATCGTCTGTCAGATTCCGGATCAATACAAAAATCAAGACACAGTTAAGGACCCCAATAAGTGCCGTGGCAATCTGGCCTGTCAGAAACGTTGAGCCTGAAACAAAGTTGAAAATCCCAGCAAGATAAACAAAATACATGGGAGCGCGATATCCAAACTCGCCCCCTCCTTTCAACCATTCCGCAGAAGAATGGGCAAGCTGCTGTGAAGCGGAGTAGAAGGCAAGTTGGTCTCCTCCAGGCGCGTCATGTTGCCCTCCCCATATGATCAACGCGACACGAATCGATAAAAGGAGAAGCGCACTCAACACTAAGTTTTGTCGGCTCATACTGAACACATCTCAGAATCGCAGTGCATTGTATCTACTTGGGGAAATCCCGATCGCAACCGTATACCGTGCTCGACCGCACCCATTCCAAATTAACCCATGAATACTTCCCACTCATTCAGGAAATGCCACTATCTCGCAGGGCGAGGCCTGCCCCAAGGATTCACTCGAGCAGGAATAGGCTGTGACACCACTTCAGTGGCATTCTTAGAATATCGCTCGGTAGTGTTTTTTAGAGCCACGGCAAGGCCCGTTAAGATCCAGAAGGTAGGGTAATACAGCGTCGAGATAAATGTGCTGGTAACAAGGTATGCTACGAGGGCCCCCAAAATGGCGTTCCCGAACCATGCTGCCTTTTCCAAATCGGCATCAACTGAAACAACTTCATGCCGATGAACCAGATGTCGTCGCATACCCAACCGATTACAGTACCTGACATCTTTATAGTTAAACACCACTATGCTTCCAAACATAAGGACCCCCAACAGCCCCAATTCTGGCAATAATGTGAAATATAAGGAATGCGCCTGTCGACCAGCCAGTGACTTGGTCTGCCAGGTCCGACCGCCGAGATATTCGCCGATCGTCCAGGGGAAATTGCCTTGACCAACACCGAAGACGGGATTCGCCAGGAACATTTCCCATCCAATTCCCCACGTGAACATTCGCTGACCGGCGGTGCCGGACTCCATCGTACTGTCATCGGTGATCGTTTGCATTCGATCCCAATATTCCTGAGGAGCGGCAACCAACACCAGCAGTAACACACCCGTCAACAACACTAGCGACCATACTTTTCGCGGTGAATAGAACCAGCAGAACGAACTGACAGCCAATAACCCAAGAAATCCTCCTCGCGACGCAGTGGCAATTGACGACAACACAAATATGCCCAACAGAACCAAGTACAGGACCTTTGCACCTTTCGCTGTCGTCCCTTGGTAGAGAAAAAATGCGAAGGGAACTGCGACATTCATCTCCATCGCAAAGTCATTTTCATCCCCAAGCCAACCTCCAACACCACGCCCCCCATGTAGCATTCCATTGATTGCCAATAGAGCATGAACCCCCAACCAGACCAGAATGAGTTTCTGCATCTTTCCAGTCGTATTAACAAATGTAATGATTCCCAAATAAAAACAGAAATACAACGTGAGGTCCTTCAATAGCGAGAAGGCATAGAAATTGTTAGTTGCAAAAGGCACCCAGAGTGCCATGAAAACCAATAGCCCCATCCACAATTTCGACTGCACGTTGGAAAGGCTTGCCCGTCCTGAAAAAATTACGGCCAAGGAAATAGAAGCATCTATAACTGAGGGAAATGGAATTATCTTGAGTGGAGGCAAAAAGTCTTGTGGCCTTCCAAATTCAAACAGCATGGCAAGCAAAACAAGGACAAAACCCAATTCCTTGTCCTTCGGCCTCGCCTGAACGCCAGGTATTGAATGGCCCATTGTACCTTGCACGGTCGCCTGCAGCCCTGGCCTCAACATACCTTCGAATTGCCTTTCAAATTCCACTTTCCAACCCACTAATTGCAGACTGCGTTTTCGCGCCGATCAGGAGACGACTGACTCACAGAGATTTGGAGTCTCATTGAATTCTTTAGAACTCGCAAACCTGAACATTTGAGAAGTGTTCACTTAGGCCACTTTCCTCATCGCCACAATCATGTTGGTGCGAAGATTCCGAAAGGGCTGGGTTGTGAGCAGCCGAATCCACAAGAGTTCCAAGGCAGCCAGCGGTGGAATCATGGCAAAAATGGCATCTGTTGGAATTAAGTCGAGCTGTAAGACCTCAAAACCGTTGGCCTGAGCTAACGCCTTCACCTGAGACTCCGTATTGGCTTTGTAGTGCGTAGGAAAGACGTCCGCTTCTTCCCGCCCCTCAAGCAAGTGAATGAGTTTGCCTTTGAACGATTCGGGCACAAGTTTGGAAAGAATGACTCCATAGCCATACGCATTCGGCGTGTGAAAGAGGAAGACCCCTTTAGGCTTCAGAATCCGGCTGATTTCCTTGAACTGTTCATTGGGATTGTCGAGATGTTCCACGACCATATTAGCCGTCACCAGGTCGAATGCTTCGCTTCTGAACGGCAACTTGGTCACATCTCCGCGCAACTTCTTGCTGATATTGCGATGAGCCTTGAGTGACGGCAGGTCGTAATCGATGCCGAATATTGCCTTGCAGGTTTTGACCAGCTGACGTTCTTCGTTGGCGCGCCAACTCGGAAGAATAGAATGGCCGCAGCCGATCTCGACCCATTCGACCGACGGCGTCACATACCGTTTCAGCGACTCCTCATATGAGTACTGAGAATATCTGAGGGTCGGGACAATGGCGCTCCGCAATGTCCAGTAAATGTTGAACAGTCTCGTTCGCAAACTCATGTGCCTGCCGGGCCTCCCTTAGCCTGTACGATATGCGCCTTCCTCCCGTTCGGATCCTACCCCTGCATGTTCGTCGGCAACATCCGCGTGATCAGGATATCGCAGGCCTGTTTAATCATCGAGAAGCAGGTTTGGAAATCTTCCAGCGTTCCACTGTAGGGATCGGCCACTTCCCGCACAGATTGATCATAAAACTGGCGGAGCAGGAACACTTTTGATCTGGCCTGTGGATACAATTTGATAATCCTATTGCGCTGACGCCACTCCATCACGAGAATGATGTCTGCCCGGTTCACCTGTTCCTTATGCAGCGGTTGTGTCGCATGCTGATTCAGGATCAGTCCACCCTGAGTGCCCACCACCTGCGCAAGCGGATGTGCCGGCTTGCCGAATGAGGTTTCCAGTCCTGCCGAAAACACCTCGATCGATAACCCGCTTTTTTTCACCTGATGTTTGAGATAGGCCTCTGCCAAAGGACTACGGCAGATATTACCTTTACACACCACAAGGATGGCCTGCGCCGGTTTAGGGAATGCCTGACGATGGAGGAGGACCTGATATCGCCAATGATCCAACACGCCATTCACAGCGCTTTTCATCCGGCGAGCAAGTTCACGCGCAACCAATGGACGTATTTTGACGTCTGAACGAGAATCAGCCTGCAGCATCACTACTCCTATGCCAACTTCACATATCGCAACAGTTCAAAGCGGCTTGGACCAGGATCGTCGAAGTCCTCCACCTCATAAAACATGTCTCGGTCCCAAAACCGACAGAATGCCATAAGAGACTGAAGTTTAGACGGTGCACCGGGCGGAAGGTTAAGGACATCATCACGTTTCAAGAGGCGCATCATCAATTGATCTAGATCACCCAGCAGCCATCGGGACTTCACCCCGGCCCGATATCCATTTTCAGGCAGGGTTTCGGCTTTTCCCATGGCCATGTTGAGCAGCATTAAGGGGAAGTTCACACCGGCATCCACCGCCAATTGCAACGATCCCCAGAACCGTCCGTTAATCTCCATCAGCAAAGGACGCTGACTATCTTGATCGACCTTAAACTCCACCATGGCAACTCCGTGCCACTTCACCCGTTGCAACAATGTGAGGGTAGCCTCAACCATCGATTTCGGCAAGGCAATACTTTCCCGCAACACGCTGACTCCGCCGGACGGGGGCCGTTCACGCAGTCTTCGATGCGCAAACATCCCCAATGGGACGCCCTCCTGCATCAGGACAAAGAGCCCCTGCCCTTCCCCTATCACGCGCTGTTGGATCAATGATGGCGATCGCAGGTAGCCTTTATCCCGGTAGACACGCCGCAGCTCCTCGCGAGATTCCGCATAACAGACGCTGGTTTTCTTCCACTGACGGCCGTCCTTCACCAATGAACACCCCGGTTTCACCACCACCGGAAAGCCGGCAATCGCGTCGATAACCGGGTCTAGATTGCCGTCTGGAACAAAAATGGTCTCGGGAATGCCGACGCCGTCTGAAAGCGCTCGTTGCATCAATCGATACTTATCGGAAATCTCCTGAAAGACTTCTGCTGGAGGGGCTGGAATTCTAGTATGGCGCTCAAGATGCGCGCGTTCGGGTCCGATCACATGCATGGCAATGTCGGATATGGGAAATACGGCATCGACGTCATCATTGCGAAGCATCTCCAATAACCGGCTCACGAATCCATCCGGTTCTTGATACGGGGATGGATAGACAAAACTCTGCCGGCAATACCGGGATGAGCCTGCAAGCGACCGTTCAGACTCCGCGCCAACGATTACCTCAACGTTCTGACGGCCGAGCGCTCGTGTCACCGCGAGCGCTGCGCGCTCATTCCCATCGGTAATCAGCACTCTCACGAATGAGCTCCCGTCATGGCCGATTCCTGCACTGGCGCGTTCATACGGAAGAGGGCACAGGACCAAACACGCGCCACGAAAATAAGGGGATTGTGTTCGTTATGTCATTATGAATCCCCACGCGACGAATCGCATATTTGTTTTCAGGAGCAGGCCCTTCCACACCCATGCTCACTGAACAGGCCGCGGCATACCCGCTGGCCTGAACCTGCCGCTGGACACCAGCATCACTGTTGCCGTTGGGATAACAAAAGACCGGTACATAGTTCACCCCTTGCTCCAACAGCACCTGCCTCGACCTGGCAAGCTCGGCAGACACCTCATCGAATGTGATGGTGGTCAGAATGCGATGCGAGCATGAGTGAGATCCGAATGAGATCCCATTCTCGGACATCTCGCGCACCTCGTCCCAGTTCACAACCACCCGTTCCTGAGGGAGCGATACACCCAATCGAGTGGCCAACGCGGACACCAATTCCTGAATTCGTTCAATTGGAAGCTGTTTGCATTGCTCGATGATGTGATCAGTCACGTGCTCTCCACGCTCGATCGCTTCGATACATGGGCCGCCGTGGGCGCCCAAATAGTCAAGAAACACTTGCCTCAATTGCGTTATTGCTTCAGGCGTCACTTTTCGGCCAGCCAGAACCTTAAAGAGAAGCGCCAGTTGATCCGGCCAAAACCACTGGTTGCTTCCCACGTAGTCAGTGGGAAGGAATATCGTCGCGGGAATACCAGCCTTCTTCAGCACCGGATACGCATGGCGGTAATTGTCGAGCCACCCGTCGTCAAACGTGACCACACAATACCGGGCGCGGGCATTCCATTGGCCTGACTGCCAAAGCTCCAGCAGCTGCTGCAGCGACAGGATCGTAAACTCTTCTTTAAGAAAAGCCATCTGCTGAGCAAACACGCTATCCAGCACATACATACCTGGCTGCACCGACTGAAGAACGACTTCCTGACGAGCCAACACCCGGTGGTACATGAGCACGACGACCTTCCCCCGATGCCGCCAGTGCGGTATCGGCGAGAAGTGAAAGCCCCAGGCTACCGCCCTGCGGATGGCTGCTTTGATTCGTGGAACGTTTACGATCATGAATCAGGACGGCTCACAGATTAAAACAGCGTGTAAATGAACGGAGCGACTGCCGAGCCTTGTGTGAGGACAATCAGGCTGCCGAGTAACACCAGCATGACGATGATCGGCAATAACCAGAACTTCTTTCGTTCCTTCATGAATGCCCACAGCTCTGTCAAAAATTCACCCATACGCCCTCCGTTGACCTAGAATTGTCTCGTCATATGGTCTCGTGGTCTTGCTGGTCGAACGACCCTGTAGGTTTCGGCATCTCGGCTGAGTGCTCTCCTCATCGAGTCCCAGCCAAACAGGCGCATCACCACGCCCATAGGAGTGATCAGTCCGAAATACAGAATCCCCAGGATGATTCTTGTATTGATCCAGCCCATTACATGGCCGACTTTCATCCAGCCTTTAAACAGCGGCCTCAGCATGAACGGGGCCACGAGCCCCAACGGAATCAGCAGCGCTCCGGGAACGAGAGCCCAGAGGCGCAACGCTTCTCCATGGCGAATCATCGGCCAGACACCAATGACACAAAAAACGCCGCCAACAATCAATCCAAAATGACGTAACTCTTTCCGCTCAGACTGTGCAGCCATTTGGTACCTCTTTGTCTTGTTTCACACAGAGCGAGTCTCGGAACAGCTCTGACGTCTTCTCAGTACGAGTGAATGCACCATCCGTTCAACGCTTGGACGGCTCCCAGCGAAACACTCGGTCGCCGCGAAAATATCTCATCCAGGCATCAAGAATGGACAGATTGACCACCACAAAGAACGAAGGCAACCGCAATACGCTGCTCTTCGGCATCCAGTGAAACAGGGCATAGGCCGCTGCCGTGACATAGAACAGCAGTTGTCCTACGAGCAGCGTTGCATACAAGCTGGATTGTGTCGCCAACAGAGCATTCGAAATCCCCGCACCAATCATGGCAAATGGAACCAACCACCGGCACAATTTATGGCTGAAGAGCTGCCAGGCGAACATCCCATACTGAAATGGATTCAACATCGGCAGGCTGCGCATCAACACCGCAATACCTCGCAACACCGTTCTGACCTTCCGCTGATATTCTTTCTTCTCATCCGATAAATTCTTGTAATACCCCACGCTATGGGGATCTGAAATACCCCGGAGACCAACCCTCATTGAATTGAGCAGCGTGTTGAAGTCACTTTGAAGATCGTCCGCCCAGGGGCTGCAAACCGTTCGTCGTGCGGCAAAAAACGAACCGCTGAGCCCCACCAGGGTATTGACCTTCGTCTCCAATTGTCGCAGGAGCATTTCGTACTTCACGTACGCGCCCTCTCCACTCAAGTTGCCTTGCGCGTCCACAAAACGATCGACGCTACTGACGCAGCCGACCGTTGGGTCATGAAACGCTTTGACAATATTCGCGATGCCGTCGGATGGTAAGGTGGTGGCCACGTCAGAAAAAACCAGCACGTCCCCATTCGTTTGACTGACCGCCAGTTTTTGAGCCGCCTCTTTCCCCTTTCGTTCTACAGCGCGAATGAGACGTACGCCTGAGGATGCATAAGATCGCACGATCTCATCAGTCTTGTCCGACGAGCAATCAGATGCCACCACGATTTCAAGCCGTTCTTTGGGGTACTGCTGCTGGAAACTATTCTCGATCTTATCCTTGATTCGTAACTCTTCATTATAGGCGGTGATAATAAACGAGACCATCGGCTGGACGTTTCCTATCAGTACAGGCCGGCTTCTGAAAACTGAGATGCCCACCAATATGAGTAGATAGCCCGCATAGGCATAAAATATAAAGGCCAGAGAGCCCCAGAATATCCATTCAACGAACCACATCGCCACGTTCCCCGATTATCTGCTCCGCGAAATCACGACCGTTGTTTTCTCATCTTCAATGGGCTCGAGGCATTGCCGGCGGGCGCCCTTGCGCTCCAAGCGCTTCCCGAGAACTGTCCATATCCAGTCCTTGATCCCGCTGAATGCTTTCCACAGCGGCGCACAGCCGGCCCAGATCAGGATCTGACAAGAGCTCGTGGGTGGGCAACGTCACCAGCCGCTCCGCAATTGTCATGGATTGAGGCGCATGCTCGGAGGCGAGTGCTGCAGACAGTTCCGCAATCTGCCCAACCGCAGAAGGGTACATGGAGCTGATGCCCAAGCCCTGCTCCGCGGACATCCGGCACAGAGCATCTTTTTCCTTCCGTGAGCGCATCAACAACGGGAACCGCAGATAGACGGCCTGCCCTTGGCCAGATCTGACGGTCTGGCAGTGCGAGGAAATCGATCGGCGCAAATCGTTCGCGTGAGCCATACGACTGGCGGTCGAACGGGATAATCGCGTGTGCCATCGGCGTAATAGCCCAGCCCGAACCGAATCCATTCGGGTGAGCGGGAAATCTGTGTAGAACTTCGTGTCCCCCAGTTTGAGGAAAGGAAGCCCGGCCGGGAACCAATACCGAGATGGGTGGATGAGAAGCTGTGTCGCCGCAACCTCCAGCCAATTTATTAGCCGGCCAGCAAGGGATTCATCCGGAAGTTGCGCATACTCCTGAGCCAGAGCCTCGCCGATCCGATCGTCATTCGTCAGAATCGCGCCTCCGGATCCGCAGGTAATGTTCTTTCCCCTTCCAAAACTCAGGAAGGACACATCGCCCATGGTGCCGAACCGCTTGCCGTCACGCTCGCCCCCGAATCCTTGCGCCACGTCCTCCACCACAAAAATGCCGCGCGGGCGGCAGATTTCGGCGACTCGCGGCACATCTACTCCAACCCCCAGTAAATGTGTCGCCAATACACACAGCGCGTCGGAATCAGCCACTTCTTCCAAGTGCCTGCCATCAAAGTCTAGTGTCTCCGGATTCATATCACACAGCCGCACCGACAAGCCGGCACGAACCACGGCCGATGGGACAGAAAAGCATGTGTATCCTGGCACGACCACCTGACGGCGTGTGGAGAGTTTATGGAGTGCCCGGAGAATTAGCGTGAGGGCGGCTTTTCCTGATGACACGAACCAGACATGTTTTACTCCAAAGTGCGCGCGAAACTCAGCTTGGAGACGATCCATGGTGACCTGAGGGCGCACGAGTCCTACTAACCCCTCTACGAGATCACGCCATTCGATTGGTGCGGCCGACGGGGGGAGCGTTCGCTGTACCCTCATGGAAGATGTTTCACAATGTGCGGTCCCAGCAGATTCGCAATGATCAGCGGCAATTTCTGCCATACGCGAATAGCGAGCGCATATTTAGGATTTTGCGGATTCAGCTGTGGCATCTCACGCCCCTGTCCCATCCAATAGTACCAATAGAGTTGATGGGGCTGGGCTCCCCATTGCTCCTTAAATCGGTAGGTTCCGCTGTCGGGACTCGATCGGCCAAAATCGAACACGTGAAATCCCTGTTGGCAGGCATACTCCAACACGGCGCCATACAGCATCATATTGGGAGCGAGCTTGTTATAGCGTTTGTCCGACGACGCCCAGGGAATTTCCAATGACGAACGGAATCCGTAGAGAAATCCAGCGGCGACCGGCACACTTCCATGGGAGACGACGCAGATGCGCGCCTCCTTCGGGAACACTTCAAGAATCTTCGCAAAGAACTCCTTGGCATACACTGGGGTTCCCAAATCGCGCATACACCGTGAGAACACCGTATAAAACTCGTCCAGACATTCGCTCCCGCTGACGCGCGCCGTCATGCCTTCTTTTTGAGCTCGGCGAACCTGACTCCGCAATTTTGAGGGAAACCCCTTCATCAGCATGTCGAACGAGCCCGGCAAGGAAAGCCTCATCGACACCTTGCGTTCGGTCGAGGCCCAGGAGGTTTCTCTCGGCCATTCATGTCGAAGCTCAATATGAGCGGCGTCCAGCTCCCGCGCCTTTTCAATGGCCGCGGATTCGAGTGCTCGATACGCATCGGGGGAGGTCGCGAGAAAGCCTCCGTAATTTACGAAGGGGAGAGAAACCAGAAACCGGCCAAACCCCCGGCTCGCCAGAAGTACCAGGGGCGCTATGCCATGGATGGTTCCATTGGCTTCATGAGCGACCAGGTAATAAGTGCCGTGACCAAAGGCATCCTCTATGACACGACGCCAGCCTGACAGATGATATCCGGAACTTATGGGAGAGCTCTGCACATAGCTGTCCCAAGCCAACACATCGGCGTCGGTTCGCCCGAGGTCTGAAGTTCGTAACGTACTCATGATCAGAAGGTTACTGCGACGATTTCGTGCGATCAACGGCATCAAAGATGGCCGCCAACTCCCCGGTCAGCGAGTAATATTCAAACCGATTCACGCGGGCAGCCTCAGGTGGAACCAGCTGTTGCGTCCCATTCGCCACCGATTGTAACAGCGCCTTGATTCGTGAAACCTGATTCGGACTGCTCACGCCTAGTCCATGCCGAGCCACTAAATTGGCGGTGGCGCCTTCCCCGCCTATAAGTAGCAGGGGACGACCGGTCGCAATATATTCGTAAATTTTGGCAGGAATCTGCAAAGGAGAGTCTGGCTGAAGGACAAGCAAGACACTTGATCGCTGCATTTCTCGGAGACACACACTGTGGGACACCGGAGGTTCACGCCGGAGAAAGCCATGCTTCTCAAGGCTTACCGCGTACCGCTCACACTCTTGATCCGTGGTGTCCCATCCCCCGACGAAACGTAGCCGAATGGCTTCCGGTTTCAACTGATTCTCCTGAAACAGTTCCCACACCGCTTGCAGTAGGACCCGAGGACTCCTTTTTCCATACACCGTTCCAAAATGGCAGAGCTCATACCCTGCAGCGGGTGGGCTTAGATCCGATTGCCCGCCAAACACGTGGTCGGGGGTCAACGTTTGGCGGTCGAATCCGTTCGGAATCCAGGTGCAGCGGTCTTGGAGGCTGCCGTATTCTTCAATCAGTCGCTCGCGAAGCTCCTCGGTATTGGCGATAACATGACTGGCGATTTGACAGACTTGCGCTTCCGTCGCCCTTGATTTCTTGGTCAATGTCTCCGAGCTGAAGGAATAAAAGGGGTTGCAGTTCCAAGGATCCCGGTAATCCAATACCAGTGGACGGTTGAAGGCCTCGGCAAGCGTTGCGCCGACCCGGAAACTTGTCCAGGGCCCGCCGGTCGCAAAAATCACGTCCGGGATGTCCGTTCCGACGGAAGCCTGCATCGCACGAACCGCCTGGCGATGCCAGCCGCATTGGCGGTCCGGAAATGCGAAGGCCCAATCGAGCAGCAAGTCCTTGATGGCCGCCCGCCCTGCGCCCGCTTCAGCGGCGGGGATAGCCGTAGACTCGACGTTCTTTTCCGGTTCACGAGGAGCCGTCCTTCGGATCATCCCCCGGAGTATTTCACGATATCGCAACACCCGCTGAAACTGATCGATGTATGGCACCCGGATGATCTCAACTTCTGCCGGCACCCGCTCGCCGAGTTTCTGATCAACCGGATGCACGGGGTACACACATTCCGGAGTCGTCGTGAGCACCTGAGGGCTCCAGCCGTACGTAGCCAGATTTCGACAAAACCCTAGCGGGCGCATGGCGCCGCTCGCCGCTACCGGCGGAAAGTAATACGCGACCATCAGAACTCGCTTCACAGTCTCATGACTCGCTTCATGGGAGGACCTTCTGGTGAGGACCTGCCGGACTCTCTAACGACTGCATCTCGTCACAGAGCGGACAGTCAAACGATTCCTGAACGCTAGACAGGCGGTTGGCCTGCAAGTTCCGACAGGATTTCGAATTCAGCCACATGAAACAGTTTGTTGGAGAAATCAGCCTCTCCCCGACGGTGCCGATCCAGGTCGGCTATGAGCGCATTGGTGTTATAGATGCCTCGCTCCCGTAAGGTCCGGCTGGCGAGAACGTCTCGAAGGGGCTCGTACAAATCATGCGCAAACCACTTTTTGCTCGCGGTCGGAAATCCCATTTTGTCGACCCTACTCCGCACGGATTCAGGGATTCTCCCCCTCATCCCTTCTCGAAGCACATACTTGTTCCACGGCCCTCGCACCTTCCAGTCGTCCGGCAGACCACACACAAACGACACGAGCCGATAGTCCAAGAACGGTAGTCGCGCCTCCACGGAATGCGCCATGGAATTGCGATCTTCGATCCGAAGATATAAGGGTAATGGAGCCGATACCACGGACTGTTTGAGTGCTGTAGACAACGCTGCGGAACTGGGAGAAATGTCCTCGCTGAGAAAATGCCTCGTCAAATCTCCTGAAAACCAGGGATTCTGTCGTATGCGGGCCTGCCGCCTGGATTGGGCCCAGGCGCGGTACCTGCCAATCTTATACATTTCCCACGAAAGGCAACGGCTTGCCGCCGCAATCATGCGGGAACGCGCATTTCCTCCATGGGCTTCGGTATAGGATTTCACCGCCTGCCAAGCAGTGCTCACCCGCCCTTGCTGGAGGAGAGACACCCAATAATCCTGAAAGTAACTCGAGTACCCGCCGATCGTTTCATCGGCTCCCTGCCCATTCAACACGACTCGGATTCCGTGCGAGGCTGCCAAGCGCATGAGTTGATAGCCCACCACGGCGGTCATGGTGTGGACGGGCTCGTCTTGAAACCACAGCAGTTTGCGCAGATCATTCCACAATTCGGCAGGGCTGGTTTCAAGCTGGCGGAGTTGGGCGCGGGTTTGAGCCAAGGTGTCGGCAATATACTTCGACTCATCAAACTCCTTGGCCATGTAGCAAAACGCCTGCAGGAACTCGGGTTGCGTTCCACTACTTGCATCACGTTGACGCGCCGCAGCACAAATGATCGCCGTGGAATCAAGTCCGCCTGAAAGACATACCCCCACTGGGACGTCACTTCGCATCCGGATACGAACTGAATCCTCGAAAAGCTCTGAGAAAGTCGCGGCAGGATCCGTGGTAACGGTCGGGGGTAACGCATCAAGCGACCAGAACGACCATTGGCGCCAGGTTCCGTCTAGTTCGAGCTCAAATCCGCTTCCAGGCGGAACCTGCTCAATCCCCTCATAAAACGTCTCGTGACGGTTATCGAGACGTCCTTCTAAGAGAAACCGGGAAGCCGTTCGCCAATTGATCTCTGCTCGTTGGTACCCCGATGCGCGAAGGGCCTTGATCTCTGACGCGAATTGGATCACCGTGTTATCACGGCTGTAGTACAGCGGTTTGACGCCAAATCGATCACGTGACCCGAAAATTCGTCGGTGCCGGCGATCATAAATCACAAACGCCCACATGCCGTTGAGTTTCGGCAGGCACTCTCGGCCCCATTCTCGATAAGCGGCGAGCAGCACCTCGCTATCTCCGCTTGATCGAAACTGGTGCCCCAATTGGCAAAGCTCCTCACGGAGTTCGACATAATTGAAAATTTCACCGTTGAATACCAGGACGTGTTGACCATCCTGACTGATCATGGGCTGGTGACCGGCTTCGGACAAATCTAGAATAGACAGCCGGCGAAATCCCATTCCGACGGCACCCTCCGCATAGATGCCGCCATCATCAGGGCCTCGGTGAAGCAAGCTCTTGGCCATCCGTTCCACGGCCGACCGGTCCACCGCTCGCCCATCCAGACTTATGGCAACTGCAATCCCACACATGGAACGATCCGTCTCCTTGCCGCTCGTCCTAATCGAGAGCTACGGGTGACTCATTTCACCACGACTTGGCGAAAATACTCGGTGGCTTTTCTGATGCCATCCTCAAGCTCCACTCGAGGCTCCCAGCCTAAGAGACTCTTGGCCCTCGTGATGTCCGGTCGCCGGACCTTCGGATCGTCAGCGGGAAGAGGCCGCTCCTCGATCACGCTTTTTGAACCGGTCAATTTCAGGATAATCTCTGCGATACCCCGCACCGTGAGTTCCCGCGGATTGCCGATATTCACCGGGTCGTGAATGCTGTCGAACATGGCGTCCGGCTTCTGGGTCAGAAATTTCGTGCGATCGGTGCGCTCCGCCACAGATTTGTCGGATTTCGCCATCAATAACGCCACGATACCACGAACCAAATCATCGACATAGCAAAAGCTTCGCGTCTGAGAACCGTCACCAAACACCGTCAACGGCTTGCCCTGAAGTGCTTGCACGATGAAATTGGAGACGACGCGACCGTCTTTGGGCCGCATTCTTGGCCCGTAGGTGTTAAATATTCGAACAATTCTGGTGTCGACCCCATGGTACCGGTGATAGGCCATCGTCATCGCCTCAGCAAATCGTTTGGCCTCGTCATACACGCCGCGCGCGCCTATGGGATTGACGTTCCCCCAATACGTTTCCGGTTGGGGATTCAGTAACGGATCACCGTACACCTCGGATGTGCTGGCCAAGAGGAAGCGAGCGCCCTTGGCTTTCGCCAGCCCTAACGCCTTGTGTGTACCGAGCGCGCCCACTTTCAACGTTGCGATCGGCATCTCAAGGTAATCTTGCGGGCTAGCAGGAGACGCAAAATGCATGACCGCGTCCAATTGGCCGTCCACATGCAGATAGTCGCACACGTTGTATTTTAAGAAGCTGAACTTTGGGTTCCCAATTAAGTGCGCAATGTTTTCCGCGCGTCCCGTGATCAGATTATCGAGCGCAATGACATCGTGCCCCTGTCCAACCAACAGATCAGACAGGTGACTACCAAGAAACCCCGCGCCGCCCGTGATCAAAATTCTCATGAATCGCTCCCTTCTTCATGACCCTAGTTCAGGACTAATCGAGTTCGAACTCTTTCTTCCAATCTGAATCCCCTTCAAGCGGCTTTTGCTCGGTTTTCAGCAAGACGCAATTCTCCAGCACTAGAACATCCATCTCTGTCCGCATGAAGCAGCGGTAGGCATCCTCAGGTGTACTGACGATCGGTTCCCCTCGCACATTGAATGAGGTATTGACCAGCACACCGTGGCCGGTCTTTGCCTCAAAGGCCTTGAGCAAAGCGTAATAACGAGGATTTGTATCTTGATGAACCGTTTGAACTCTAGCCGAGTAGTCCAAATGCGTTACGGCTGGGATGTCAGATCGGGGAATATTTAACAACTCGATTCCCCACAATCCATCCTGCGCTGAACTGATGGGAAGGCGTCGCTTTTCGACCACCGGAGCCACGAGTAACATGTACGGGCTATCGCTATCCAAAACGAAATAGTCGGAGACGCGTTCTCGCAAGACTGACGGCGCAAACGGGCGAAACGATTCGCGATACTTGATCTTCAGGTTCATCACCGATTGCATATTCCGGTTGCGTGCATCTCCGAGAATGCTCCGCCCTCCCAAGGCGCGAGGGCCAAATTCCATGCGTCCTTGCAGCCACCCGACAACTTTTCCTGCGGCCAACTCCTCGGCCACCCGCGCATACAAGCGATCATCATCGAACCTGACATAAGGGGCCTCGACCGATTTTAGATAGGCCTCTATTTCGTCATTGGTATGGGACGGTCCCAAATAGGACCCCTTGATACTGTCTTTGCCTGGAACGACTTTACGAGGCTGCTGCTCATATTGATGCCATGTCGTCAATGCGGCTCCCAGCGCACCGCCGGCATCCCCTGCCGCAGGTTGGATCCAAAGGCCCTTGAACGGCCCTTCACGAAGAATACGTCCATTACCCACACAGTTCAGCGCGACTCCTCCAGCCATACACATATAATCGGCCCCGGTCTCGCGATGCAGCGTACGCGACAGCCGCAACATGACTTCTTCCGTCACTTCCTGGACCGACCGGGCCAAGTCCATCTCGCGCTGGGTCAATTTTGATTCCGGTTTGCGTGGCGGTCCTCCGAAGACGTGATCGAACTTGTTGCCGGTCATGGTGAGACCGGTGCAGTAATTGAAATAATCCATATTCAAACGAAACGTTCCGTCCGGCTTGACATCTACCAAGTGCTCGTAGATCGCCTTCACGTACTTCGGTTCCCCATAGGGCGCAAGGCCCATAACCTTGTACTCTCCGGAGTTGACCTTGAAGCCCGTGTAGTAGGTAAAGGCGGAATACAGGAGCCCGATTGAATGTGGAAACGGAATTTCCCAGAGCGGCGTGAGAGTATTGTCCTGTCCGAGCCAAGCCGAAGTCGTCGCCCATTCTCCCACCCCATCCATACACAATACGACGGCCTTTTCATACGGGGACGGGAAAAAGGCCGACGCGGCGTGAGACTCGTGGTGCTCAGAAAAGAGAATCTGCGGCAGTGACGCGCTGGTCATCTCCGGCGCATGAACCAAAAATTCCTTTTGTAGGAGGCTCTTCAAGAGCAGTTTCTCTTTCAGCCACACCGGCATGGCAGCCACAAACGATTGAACTCCGCGAGGGGCGAATGCGAGATAGGTTTCCAGCAACCGTTCAAACTTGACCAACGGTTTGTCATAAAATACGAGGTGGCGAATATCCTTGAGGGCGATGTTTCCCTCGCGCAGACAATACTGAACCGCCTGATGAGGAAACCCGGGATCGTGCTTCTTCCTGGTAAAACGCTCCTCTTGAGCCGCTGCAATGATCTCCCCATCACGGACTAAACAAGCGGCACTATCATGATAGAACGCCGAAATACCAAGGATATTCATGTTACCCCCGAGCATAGGAGAAGGACTTTCGCCTCAACCAGTCTAGCACCACCACTCTTCCCCGGCGATTTTCTTAATAAAACAGGCTCGAGTTGCAAGTCGTACGTTCACAGAGCCTCAGCGCGTCGGCATTCGTCGATATGACCGAGGTACCGAACGGCGATACTTTCCCAGTTATACTCACGGCATGCCCATTCTTTCGCCCGAATGGAAAGTGTCTCCCGAAGGACGGCATCCGTGCACAGTCGAACCAGGCCGGATGCCAGAGCCTTCGGATCGTCTGGCGGCACTAGAATTCCCGTTGTGCCGTCCTGCACGATTTCTGGCACACCATCCACGTTGCTCGCAATCACGGCTTTCCCACAGGCCATGGCTTCGGCAATAACTAACGGCATTCCTTCCGCGCGAGACGCCAATACAAATGCCAGGCATGATTTCATTAAGCTGAGAACCTGTTCGTGAGTTTGGTTCCCCAAAAACGTCACTTGGTCAGCGACGCCAAGCTCACGTGATTGGCGGATCAGGTTTTCGCGCTCAGGGCCGTCGCCGGCAACGACCAGATGAAGCGCCACCCCCTGGTGCTTGGCCTCCCTCAGGGAGGCCACGACGATATCAATCCCTTTTCTGTGTATCAGATGCCCGGCGGTTAAGAGATAGTGTGTCGGGAGAGAAGAATCGATCGCGTGACCTTTGACAGTCTCAATAACATCCAAAGGCGCACCATTTGGGAGCAACTGCTTTCGCTTGAAGCTGATACCCTCGAGTGCCGATTCGACTTTGGTCAACAGCGTGCGAGAAACGCCCAGCACCATGTCCGCTTTCTCCAGTAGGGACCGAACCAGCCTTTGTTCCCGCGGATTCCAGAGCGAGAGATCATGGGCATCGTTTCCCTGATAGGTCACGAATAAAATTCCTCTCCACATTCGTTTCACGATCCCGAAATAAGACATGGCAGGGAGGGGGTATTGGATCAAAATGGCATCGGCATGAGTCCGGCGCACTAACCATAATAATTGCAATACTGTCAGTGGAAGCCACAAGTAATACATGATGATCGCTCGAATCGGATGCTGCGGCGACACCGAAGAGCGCAAATACATCCCATACACAGGCGTATGGTTCTGTGTTTCAATTTGACGAAGACGATTCTCTCGGTCGACGACGAAAATAGTCACCGTATGCCCCTTTTTGGTGAACTCCCCGGTGAGGCGAGCCACGACGGTACTAATCCCACCGGTTAAAGACGGGCGCCACGGAGTCACCAGCAAAATATTCATAACCTAAAGGGCTTCAAAGATAATGTTCGTTTCACGCAATGACAGGCACATCAGGACGGATTGCTCGGAGTGGGAAGTTGACGATGCTGAATGTAGGACTTTGCCAGATCCATGTACAGTTCGAAACGGAAAGGCCATTGTTGTATCAAACGCCATAATCGATGACGAGCTACCGCGCCCGAACATTCCACCCGCTCCAAATATGCCAGCTGTCGTTCATTTGTATAGAGTTGCGACTTGATCAGTTGCTGTATCTCAGCACCGTGCGTATGCTCAAGCCCGTGCTCATTCAGAAGAATCTGATAAATTTTTGTAAAGTCACCCAGCAATCGGCGCTGACTGGACATCAGACTACCTGCCCGCCACCGATACTGGCCTAAGGGTGCAGGCAAATACCCAACCTCATATCCTTGCAAAACGACCTGAATCCAATGCAAATAATCTTGAGCAACCGGTAACCGCAAATCAAATTTC
Source organism: uncultured Nitrospira sp. (assembly GCA_902500995.1). GTDB lineage: Bacteria > Nitrospirota > Nitrospiria > Nitrospirales > Nitrospiraceae > Nitrospira_A. Next base: position 163,619 of record CABVSR010000005.1, on the reverse strand, counting down.
CCCGCGGAGTCAAACGCGCATCGTCGCTCGAGAACCGTCAGAGTTTGGATATGAGAGCGCTGCAGGATGTCTCCCAGGCACCGTCCTTGCGGAACATGTCGTCCGGTTTCCTGATTGAAGCGGGCATGGAGCTCCGTATCCTGTTCGTCGATTACGGCCACTTCAGTATGTACAAACCCGCAAGCAGGATGAGCATCAAGATATTCCACCTGACAAGCCAGCTTCTCAGGCGCCCATAAATCATCCGCATCAAGATAGGCTATAAATTCTCCGGTTGCCTTGGCGAGCGCTGTATTGCGCGCCGCGGAAGCCCCCTGATTCTTCTGCCGTATGTAACGGAGAACTCCTTCATACTGCGCAAGGAGCGTTTCGGTGGCATCAGTCGATCCATCATCGACCACGATGACTTCAAAATCCCGATAGGTCTGGCGCAAGGCCGATTCGACAGTCCGCTGAATAAACCGCTCGCAATTGAATGTCGGAATCACAACTGTTACGCGAGGCATTTGGCGAGCTTACCCAGAAAACGACCTACGCCACCTTATTCGACAGCCGGCCTCGCAAAGCCGTCAAGGTTTTCTCTGTCGCTGTATCCCATGAAAACCATTCGGCTGCGAGCTTGAAGGCACCGGCACGTAATCGGTCGCGCAGATCTGCATGGTCCATCACCTCCAACAAGAGACGAGCCACGCCTTCATGATCTTTCGGTTCGCATGTCAGGACATTCTCTCCATGGACAAACGCCTGATCCATCAGCGGTCCGCGGGTCACAATGATCGGCAACCCATGGGCAACCATCGATGCAAAGGAACTATTGTTTAGTTGCACGCCTTCCAGGAACGGCAGGACACACACATCGGAGGCATGGAGCAGCAGCGAGGCATCTTCTTCATCGGACTTAAACGCTCCGGTCCATGTCGTCCGCCCGTCGATGTGCAATGACTTAGCGAGGGCCTGCATTTCATCGAAATAGGATGCGCCTCCCTCAACATCGAGATCAACCTTTCCGCCAATAAAGACGAGCCTGGCCTCAGGCCGTTGCGCCGAGACGGCGGCAAATGCTCGCAGCAGAGTTTCGATGCCTTTAATCGGATACAAATACCCGAAGAATGTCACCACGAAGTCCGTTGGCTTGACACCTAATCGCTTACGTCCTCGCCGGCGAGCCTCACCTGCATCATTTGGCGCAATAAACAAATTGGGAGGGGGAGGAATCAGTGCCACTTTTCCTCCCACAGGAGGCCATTCTTCCATCAGCATGGCGCGATGACGCTCGCACAATGCAATCACAGAATCACTGTCGCGCAACAATGTCCCTGAGCTATACACCACATCACGGACACCGGCCCAGCGCACCATGAACTTCCGAAACACCCGTGAAATAAATCCTGTCTTCGAGGGATCGGCTCCGACAAATGCGCTCTCATAACGCGTGACGAACGGCACATCCGGAAACAGCTTTTTGCAGAGCGTCGGAAGAAAGGTCACCATCGGATGGTACTTATACATCAGCCCAATGTACATGAGGAACACGGCGTCCGGCGCACAGCGTTTCACAAATGTTCTGACGCGAATCAATTCAGTCCAACCCCAGCTGTTCATAATCGGATGGACATGAATTCGGGGATCAGCAGTTCCGATATTTCCCACTGAGGTGAGCACATGCACCTCAATTCCGCGTTCAACCAATTGTCTGCACAGATGATAGGTATTCGTAGCCTCTCCCGCGTGCATCGGCGGATAGGCTCCTGAAATGACTAAGACTTTCATTTGGAAAGCCGCTTTCATTGCAATCGTTGCCGACAAACTAGCGGCTCACATTCACAGTAGCGGTGCGCTTCAACCATGATTGATGAATTTCCTCAAAAATATGCGTCAAGGTTTTGGTAATGCCCCACGCAGGGTAGTGCGTAGTCATTTTCTTTAAATTACTGATGTAACAAATGTGATCGCCTTCCCGGTTTTTGTCCACATACTCGTACAACATCTGTTTTCCAGAGACGGCCTCAATCATCTCGAATGCTTCCAAAATCGAACAGCTATTGCCCCGGCCACCACCCAAATTGTAAACCTCTCCGCTTCGTGGATGCTCGATAAATGCGTGAATGAAGCGCGCGACATCCAGAGAGTGAATATTGTCGCGAACCTGTTTCCCTTTGTACCCGAAGATGCTGTATTTCTTTCCCTCCAAGTTGCATTTGACGAGATAGCTGAGAAAGCCGTGCAGCTCCACGCCGGAATGATTGGGTCCCGTGAGACACCCCCCACGAAGACAGCAGGTCTTCATTCCGAAATAACGACCGTATTCTTGCACCATAATATCGGCCGCCACTTTTGAGGCACCAAAAAGAGAGTGCTTCGATTGATCAATGCGCATATCCTCGGCAATTCCGTCGAGATCGTGGGGAAGGGCGTAATCCCATCGTTTTGGCTGTTCCACAAGCGACAATTCATTCGGGGCATCTCCGTACACCTTGTTCGTCGACATGTGCACGAATACCGTCTTAGGAGTATGCAGCCTTGTCGCCTCAAGCAAATTGAGGGTTCCCACGGCGTTCGTATCAAAATCATCAAAGGGAATCTTCGCAGCTAAATCGTGTGAGGGCTGCGCCGCAGTGTGGACAATGGCATCCGGCCTGAGTTCCTGAACAAGGGTCAATGCTCCTTGACGGTCGCGAATGTCCAATTCGTGGTGACGAAAGTTCTTCAAATCGGCTTGCAAACGGCGTTGATTCCAGCGTGTATCGCCTTGTGGGCCGAAGAATGTCGCTCGAGTGTTATTGTCTACGCCGTGGATCATCCAGCCTTGACCATGAAAATAGGCACATACTTCAGAACCGATTAAACCGGAAGACCCGGTCACAAGCATTCGCTTCATGGCAGACTTACTCCCTCCCTACTCCGTCCAGACATGCAACACATTGCTCCCTCTGCTACTCGCGTGATGACAGATTCGCGTGATTGACAGTGATGGGAGGTTATGATCCCAGTGTTTCTGTCGCCACGACCGGGATCAGACTCCGTTTCCTCATTGTCAGTCACGTTTATTCATGGCTCAAGCCGATTCGCATTCCGAGCGCGTCCCTAGTTTTTACACGGAGAAAGTAAATACGGTTCCCAAAATGAGCGATCATATCTGGGCCAGGCGTGGCATCCAAACGGCAATTGCCCACGCGTCAGTTCCAGACACTTCCGGGGAGCCACTTCGAAGGCAAATCGCAAACCATCCTCCAGTGAAGCGACCTTGAATTCCGGCATGTAATGTTGGGCACGATCAGACCAAAAGTGATCTTCATTCTTTGTTCCGTCAGGGCGAAGGTGCCAACGCGACATCTCCAACCGGACATTGTTGAAGCGGGACACGCGCTTGATCAATCTTCGAGGGGAGTTGAGCAATCGAATGTGGAGCGAGCTCCCCGCATATTTTTCACGCCAGTAATCGTCCGGCTTCATCCAATATACGTTCGATCGGAAGACCTTCAGGAAACTTTCGATCTTGCGTAGCGAGAATCCACCATTTCCCACCCGCGCCTCTTTCACCCATGGACTATCTGAGCATTGAATCCACGGCGGGCCGATATAGTCCAAGCCAGTATCGCACCAGGCGCGAAGCTGATCCGACAACACCAAAGCATCAAGATGATAGATCAGTATGTATTGGTATTCACTGAAGGAACGATAGAAGTTCTCGGACAACAGGAGACGGGTATTTGCCGCGACACTCCCGAAAAATTCATCACCAAACCGCTTAAGTCCACAGCCCGGTAGGTCAATGTTGAGCGAGTCCGGCACTACCAGATACTTATCATATGCACCGAGGTAGTGCGTTAAATGTTGAAACGAAATCTGTTCGTCAGGCGTCAGTTCCGCCCTGTTGTGCATCGGCACCACAATCGCAACTTGCTTCTTGGGGATAGCGGTCATACTTAACAGACTCCTACAACGGCCTTTGCTTGCCGACTGTCAACATTCGAACCATCGAAGCATCGCCGATACATCGTGAGGGTTCCAGCCTTATCGCAAAGACATCCTCTACGCGGGCGTTTTCTAGCCTCAGAGCTTCCCGATTTGGCGTAAGACTTCGTCGCCAACCAACTGATGACCGAGCTCATTGTAGTGGGCATACCGGCGAAACGGAAATAATGACAAGGGATCCGCGTGGGCAGAAAAAGGCGCGTGCATGTCCACCACCTGAAGATTTAGACGTCTGGCTAGGCTAAGGATATGATCCCGGTCTTTGCTCGCCAACTCAGGAAGGCGGTAACGCTCCCACGTGGGGAGATAGACGAACACGAGTCGCCCGCCCCAGGAACCGGCTGTATCACGAGCTTCCGCGAGAATCCGCTCGAACAACTGAAGGTCCTCCAACGCGGCAGGCGCACCAGAATCCTGAAGGTACTCCATTAACTCAGCCGGCAATCCTTGATCAGTCGAACGTCGTTCATGAAACGATTGCAGCGCGCGGCGAAGATGCTGCAACTTCAAAATCTTTTCAACCGAAACCGGGGTCTTTGCCTTGGCCATTTCCCCGTCAATGTATGTCTTCAATGACTCATCAATTTCCGGTTGGCGCTCCATGAGATGTTGGGAAAACGAAGAATCGAAATATCGCTTCAACAGAGGGGAGGTTTTTTCCCATCCGTCCAAATCCCGCAAATCATTGCCTTCATAATAGAACCAGAGGACGAGTTTAGGCCGAAGCCTCGCGGCATATTCCTTCAGTGTCGCCAGACTGGTCAAAGGCCCATGACCGTTCACACCCAAATTGATCGTCTCGGGGCGTTGCGATCGAATGGTGGCAACAAACCCCTTATCCGACGGTACGCATACTCCATGGGTGTATGAATCACCTAGCGTGACAATGTCCGCGGACCCGTTCTTCCACATGCCACGTGGATTATGAAACCCGTGCTCATCGCTTTCGTACACGACATATTCCCCGCTCTCATTACAGAAGACGGTCGTCGTCATCGACATGCCGGCCATAGGCAAAAACTCTTCGTGATTTCTCGCAAAGATTGACTTGATCGTGTCGCTAGAGGCAGGCTCAAACAAAATCCGGGGAAACACATCCGGGTACGCGTCGATCCCGCGGGCCCGCATCTCCTGAATGACTTGCAGCCTCGAACGGGTATCAAACGTTTGATGATTCTCCTGTAATGCCCTCATCCGGTCTGCGGCAACCTTGGCGTTGGCATCCTGCGGAAAGCTTAACCAGGCCTGGGCACCCAACGAAGCAATGGCTGAGCCGGAATATGCGAGGATCACTTCGGAAAAATAGAGGGCAACAATTGTAGACAGACCAACAAGCACACCATTTATCTTGACCGCTTCCGGCAAACGCACACCGGAAACCAGCAACACCGCGCATAGTACAAACGCCAGATACCGATGGGACATGCCATGGCGCCACACCAAGAAAACAAACAAGGCAACGCAGATCGTTGCGCCCAGCAGGAGTGCACCATTTGCTGCTCTTCCTAATTTTTTGCCCATCTCGCCCATGCGCTTCTCTGCCTTGCGGGTCTACAAACTCCCTCGCTCCCAGGCACTCCATAACGTATGTCTCGCGATTGCTCTGAGTGCCCCTACCACCTTCCATGCTTTGCCAGAATCATTTCTACAGTTGCGCGGTAGGAACGCTCAAATCGTTCTGGGGTGTGATTATTATGGGCTGCCTCCCACGCTTTCTTGGCCCTGCGGCGCAACTCGTCAGCCGACGTGTCAGCAATTTCACGCACCTGACGCACAATGGTTTCGATCGAAGCATCTTCTAATAAAAAGCCAAAGTTCTCGATATCAATGGAGGCTTCATAACTCACGACTGGGATGACGGCTGCGGCCATGGTTTCCACCACAGCCGCGGCTCCTGCCTCAGAACAGGAGGGAAAGACATGGGCGATGGATTTCTCCAAGATCGTGCGAAATTCTTCACTGGACTTATCCAGCCAACCGGCACACTTGATATTTGGTGTGTGGAATAACTCCTTCCGATACACATCCACGAACTCTGGTTCATTGTGGACCGGGCCCACAATCGTGAGCTGACAATCAGGCAGCCTCACGAAGGCTTCCAGCACCAAATCAAGGCCTTTATGAACCATCCCCCGGCTTCCAAACCAAAGGAATCGGTGCCGAGCTGCCTCAAAATCTTTATTCTCGGGCCAAGGCCACATCTGCTGAACAACCATGGGCAACCGAAACATCGGCTTATCGGAGTAGGTGTATGTGTTTACCGTAAACTCATTGCCGCAGGTCGTAAGATAATCTGCATGCTCCACTCCTAAATGCGGGGTTTCTAACCGATTGGGCGGAACAGTGCGCCCCTTCCGCCGTTGAAACGCCAACAATCGGTTCATTTCAGCCATATTTTGATAGACAATCTGCGCCGTATCACAGTGCAAAATTTTGATGCACGTGGACGGAAGATACGGTTGGAGTCTCTGCAAATTCAGCCGGGTATCGACCACGATATCGTATGGCTTCGAGGGAACAAACTTCTGATTTTCACAATGAATCACATCTACGTCATAGCCCAAGTCCACATAGGTCTGAGCCATAAGTATCGTTTTTAGGAACTGGGGATGGCTGGTGGGAACAGGCTGTCCACGCCTTGCACAGAGTAACCCATGATTGTCGTAGGAAACCAACACGTGACCATGTGGACTGCCCGCGGCGTGTAATGCAATGACGCCTCCTTTAAACTGTGGCCAAACGCCCCGGATCGCGCCGATTACTTCTCGTCCCCATAAATACCATTGATACCGCTGCAGGTACCGCCATACTCGTTTCAACACGTCGCCCTCTGCCAGCCTTCAGGAATCGGCCATCCTACTTGCCGCCATCCATCCACTGCGGCGATCCATGACTGAGAATCCAAGCGGTGGGCATCGATATGATGCATCCCGCCTTGTGTCCACAGTCTCCAGCTTGGACCGAATAATGGCGCACGCGAAACACGCTGCTCGCGATACGTTGTAGGAGTCAACTCCACAATTTCGAAGGCGCGCACCTTTGTGCCATAGACGGGGAAACAGTCCTGCGCAAACCTGAAAATGCGATCATCAAACACCACGACTCGTCCTGCCGGCCTTGCAACATGGGGGTTGGCTTGAATGATCGGAGACCTTGGATGCTCTTGCCATGGACCTCGAAGGTCAGGAGCATGATAGAGGCGAAGCGTATCATGCGACAAAGTGGGATTGGTTTCACTGAACATCCACCAGTGATTTTGATAATAAAAGACCGAACTGTCATTGAAACGTTGGCCTCGCAGCAACGTATCAGCATACTTCCACTTCGCAGGAAATGAGGTTGCTTCGTAGAGACGGACACTCTCCGCTTGATGGGTCTCCGGAATCATGTAATATCGGTCGCGCCACTCAAACACGTAGGGGTAGGATAGGTGAAATGATTCCTGCAGCACAATTTTTTGGTAGGTCCAAGCAAATCCGTTGTTGCTGGTTGCCCAGGCAATCTCACCGCGGTCCGCATCAAAGTTATACACTTCGAAAAACATGTGCCACTGATCCCCGACTCGAAGCAGGAACGGATCTGCGACAAACAGTGCCCTCACGTCCGAAACATTCTCCCTGGTCAGTACCGGGTTGAGTGCTCCTGGTGCGTGGCGAAGCTCCAACAGCGACCTGCCAGTGACGATTCCTATAGACCAGAGTTGATGAATCGCTCCCTGTGCTCCCAACAGCTGGTCGACAATGCTCGAATGACAATGCTCACGAATTTTTCGTTTGGCATACCACTTCAAGACCTGGCGTATCGCTGCGGCGCTCATACCGGCCCTGTAGCGGCATGAGTCGTGTACCAGGAAATGGTTCGCCTCAAGCCTTCGTCGAGAGAAAACTGCGCACGCCACCTCAATTGCTCATACGCCTGCATGGTATCGGCAGTTCGAACCGGCTCTGAGGGACGGTCCGGCAACATACCGAATAATGGCGGGGTCTGCTCTCCCATCAGCAAAAAAATCCGCTCGACAACCGACCGAACCGTGCGGGTAGTTCCCGTTCCGATATCAACACATGCGCCCTCTATGTGTGGCACGGTGGCAGCGGCCAGGAAAGCCGCCACAAGATCATCAATAAAAATCCAATCAACTTCCCAGAGGCACGAAGAAAGCCGAGGGGGCTGTCGCCTGAGTAACGAAAGAATCACGGACGGAATAAGTTTAGCTCGGTCTTGGCCTGGGCCATATGTCATGAAGGGCGTAAGAAGTACGGTCGGAGTCTGGTAGAGGACATGAAACATTCTCGCGTATGCGCTTGACGTCCATTTTGCCGCTGCGTAAGGAGAACTGGGAATCGGCGTAGGCACTCCCACGGCCGGTTCGGTCAGTGACCCTGTCATCACAATACGCCCGCAGCCCGCCTCCGATCCCGCCACAAGTACATTAACGGCACTGACCACAAGCCCTTCGAGGGTTGGCAGCACGAGAGCAAGGTCAGGTTGTGCCCCCGCAGACCCAGCCAGATGATAGATCACCTGTGGTTTCACATCTTTCAACAGTCTCCGCAGACTGTCGATGTCAGTAAGATTGAGCTGCCACCAAATGGGACCACCCGCCTCCGGTTTTCTCATAACGCGTGAAGTTGCGTGAACCTCGGCCCCCAACTCGAGCAATCGTGCACATAAATGTGAGGCGAGAAACCCGCTGCCACCCGTTACGAGGATTCTCTTGCCAACCCACCCATCAAGATTTGACATAGAAACAAACGGTTCACAGTGAAGGGGTGGTGACATCCTTTGGCTTGTACTGCAGCTCGCCACCTTCCCGCGCACCATCATCATAGAGAGCGACGATTTCGGCGGGGATCTGCGACAAGTCTGTTCCTCGCAAGTAGTCTCTCATGGTCGTTCCCGTGCACTCCTCGTCAACACGAGGTGCCCCCCGACGAGCAGCAGCATCATCGACATTGACCACACGAAAATCGATGCTAAATCGCGTCCTACCGGAGGTATTCGGCACGCTCGAATGAAGCTGAGCGGCGGAGAACAGAATGATTCCTCCAGCAGGAACAATAATGCGAACTTGTGGATCAAGATCGATAGCCTCGATAGGTTTGGACAGTGGTCGTGGATCGGACTTCAGAAATTGTGAGACATGTCCGCCTCGATGCTGTTTGTTCCACTCGTAGTAATTGTGAGTACGGGAATCATTCTTCACCGGCTGATTCCAGTACTGGGGATGAAATGCCATCGCATTATCCGAACGAATATCATAAATGGGAATCCACCAATTGATTTGGCATGGCGGGGCTGAATACCACGTGTCGCGATGCGGATGCCACGCATACGCTATCCCGGTCGTCAGATAGTTATCACTCGTTGAACTTCGCATCTTGGGAACGTCAAAATAGGTTTTTTCGGGATCGGCTCCCATCTCGACTAGCAACTCTTTCAGATGACTCTTGGAATCAGGATGATGAATGAAGTGTGGCTTGAGCTTACCGAGCACCTCCGCGTATTGTTCAACCGGCATGTGATATTGTGCGGTCTCAGGATCAAGCGGTGCAAAAGCTTCTTCGATTAACTTGCGCGCATGAGCAACTAGTGCCAGAGAGTGCGTCCGCGGTGAATACGCCACTAACTGCCCTTCAAATAGCAGCTTTCGTCTTTCGTCATCGCTCAATTGGGCGTCATAGTAAATGGTGTTATTCATTCGGCACCTCCTTTGGCCTTACGCTCTCGGCGTTGCGCCTGCCCCCGTAGTACGAATCTGAGCTCAATCTGATACTCCTGCACACCGTCGGGACCATCTTCTGCAACGCACCATTTAGAGTCCTGCCTCCTCCGGGCATATCCTCTCCATGCCTTATGCCGCTCGACGCAACAATCCCTGGCCTTCCAACTCCTCTGCGGCTCGCTGAATCGTTGAAAAAGGCAGGCCTGATCGCTCGGCGATTTGCAACAAAGTGTGGGCTCCATCCGAAAGGTTCAAAACCCAGAGGAACGCCATTTCCGCGCTCCGCCCCGTGACGTTACCGCCGATTGATCTATAGAGTCCGCGCTTGCCCAGCTGTGCTTCGCAATACGGAACTGTGTTGATATAGTTCCGGTTGGCCTCCAGCACCTCGATGACTGACTGGGTCACCAGAAGTGACCGTGAAAGGGATGCCGGTTTGACAAAGCCGAGATTGTCGGCAGACGTGTGATACTCCGGATATGCCCCATTGGCCCGTCGCATGAAACAGCCGACCGGCAGGTTAAACCCCGGAGAACCATATTGGCGCTCGTCATAACCATAGGGGATAAAGTCAGTGACTGTAAACGACTCCCCCGAATGCCGAAGGACGTGGGCGAATGCTGCATCAATGTCAGCCTGTCCCCCTCGACTCTTTTTGTATGTGAAGGCCCCCTCATCACCCACACCAGTCAGCACAAAGCCATGTTTGATGTTGGATACACGTGACTGATTAAGGGCCAACCAGGTAATCGCGCCTATCGTGACCGGAAGAAACAGAAAACGATAGGAGTAACGACGTGAACGCGCCTGTAACGATTTAGCCAAGAATGTCGCAACCGCAATCCCTGATAGGTTGTCGTTACACAAAGATGGATGGCAGGCGTGACATGAAATGAGCACCTCGTCTGTAGTTTCCCCGGGTATGTAGTATTCACCGAACGTCAAATGACCTTCCTTCAAGGACGAGTCAATGACCACGTCGTAGTCCTCATCCCGAAGGTCCAAATACTGATGATGGCTCAGACAAAATCCCCATGACGCCTTGTAATACGAGGTTCTGTAAGGGATCCAATCCGGACGATCCGGCAATGTGAAAAGATGTGCCTTGAGCTCTCGGAGCGGCATGCGCGCTTCGATCGGAGTGCTATAACTCACTACGTGCAAGTTAGATTGCTTGAAATCAATGACTCGTACTCCCCGCCCATCAGCCACGTATGCATCCCGAATATTCCACTCCAGTGGGACCGTCCAATCAAACACCTGGGTTCCGCTTGGTACTTCAGTGATTGTTAACGGAATATGTTGTTGAATGCCCCGGAGCGTATCGCGGATTCCCTCGCCTGTAATACTTCGACAGATGGGATAGAGTTCCGCGACGAACCGATACATTTCCTCGCCGCATTCATCCCAGAGAACCGCCTTTGATTCAGAACTCTTCACGTCACCAGACCTTCTCATTCGCGCCGATACGATTTACCCACCTCAAGAACGTACTCCCTCCCTCAATCAGGAACATACTCGCACGTCTGGAATCGGCACGACAAACTGACCGCCCCAATCTCGGACGTAGCTCATTTGCTTCATAATTTCCTCTTTGAGGTTCCAGGCAAGAATCAAGACATAGTCAGGCTTGGTTTCTTTGATCCGCTCAGGATCATGAATGGGAATATGAACACCCGGCAGCCAATGTCCTTGCTTGTAGGTGCTTCTGTCCACAAGATAATCAACAAAGTCTTCCCGGACACCGCAATAATTCAACAGCGTACTGGCCTTGGCTGCAGCCCCGTAGGCGACCACTGATTTTTTTTCACGTTTGGCGCGAATGAGGAAGTCCAGAAGCGCGCGTTTCGTTTCTCGGGCTTTCTCCGAAAAGGAAAGGTAATGGGCCAGCGTTGTGAATCCGAGCGCCTCTTCCTTCTTCTTGACCGCGATCAGCCGCTCGGTCACCCGGCTGGCTTGATGATCTTTATGACGAGCATAAATTCGCAATGATCCACCGTGAGTCGAGATCTCATCGACGTCGAAAATGGTCAAGCCATGCTTCGCAAAGACCTGCACCACGGTGTTCAGTGAAAAATAAGAAAAATGCTCATGATAAATCGTATCAAACTGATTCAGGGCCATGAGGTGCAACAAATGAGGAAACTCTATGGTGATAGTCCCCTCGGGTGCTAGCAGAGTCTTGAGTCCTCCCACAAAATCATTCAGGTTTGGCACATGCGCGAGGACGTTATTGCCGATGATTAAATCCGGTCGCCGTTGTTCACTCACTAACTCTTGGGCCGTTTGAGTCCCGAAGAATTTGACACATGAGGGAATCCCCTGCTTGACAGCCACTTCGGCCACGTTTTGCGCCGGTTCAATCCCCAACACCTGAATGCCTCGCTTCACAAAGTTCTTCAGCAGATAGCCGTCATTGCTCGCGATCTCCACGACATAACTGCGGGGGCCTAGCGAGAATCGATCAACGGCCATATCCACATAGTTTTTGGCGTGTTGGAGAAATGCGTCGGAGAAGGATGAGAAGTAGGCGTAATCGGAAAAGATATGATCGGGACTCTCAAACTCTTCCAATTGGACTAATAGGCACTGCTCACACACAAATGCCCGCAATGGGTAAAATGGCTCCATTTGATTCAGCTGATGAGCCTTTAAATATGAATTGGCCATCGGAGACATGCCCAAATCGAGAAAGACGTGCTGCAGAAGGGTTCCACAAAATCGACATCCGTCACGAGGCATGACCTATTCTCCTTTGTCTAGTACGACAACGATGCGAGCGTGCAGTCACTTCAAAAAACTCTTTGCCTACGCAGATTCTGGTGTGTATCCGACTCCCCGCCACACGACCCCGGCGGCAGCCATTGCTGCGGGCTCAAATATCCCACGGCCATCAATCACCAGAGAACGAGCCATCAATCGAGAAAAATCAGTCGGCTGAATGTTTCGATACTCCGGCCACGCCGTCACGAGGCAACAGGCGTCGCTCTTCCTCAAGGCTTCAGCCCAGTCCTCAGCAAACACGACCTCTCGAAATTCCGGTCGCCTCTTTGCATGGGGCATAGCAATCGGATCATGCGCGAGGATCTTGGCGCCTTTTCTCCGAAGCTCTGCGACCAAGGGCAACGCTGGTGATTCCCGCAAATCATCCGTTCCAGGCTTGAACGCGAGACCAAGCACGGCCACGGTCTTTCCTTCAAGGCTCAGTTCCCTTTCCAGCAATGCAACCATCCGAAGTGGCTGATCGGCGTTGATATCCAGCACCGCGTCCAATATCCGCGTCTGTTCGCCCACTGTACGTCCAAAGCTTCGGAGAGCCGCCACATCTTTTGGGAAACAGCTTCCGCCAAATCCTAACCCATGCCAAAGATATTCTGTGACTCCTGCAGCAACGCCGGGCTGGCCATGGATGGGGGTAAGCCGCCTGTCAAGATGAACCCCCTTCCACACCAGGCGTGCGTCGATACCGGGGATGGCCGAACACATGTTGCCAATCTCATTCGAGAATGAAATCATCGTCGCAAGAAGGGAATTGGACACATATTTGATCATCTCAGCGGTACGCGGAGTGGTCACCAATTTGGGACAGGTAAAATCGGAATAGATTTTCAAGAACACGTCAGCAGCGAGTGGGTCCGTCGCACCGACCACGATACGATCCGGAACGCGAAAGTCTTCGACGGCCCGTCCCTCCCTCAAGAATTCAGGATTCATGCACAAGCCCCAGCCGTCCCCGACTTTCCTACCCGATTGAGACTCAATCGCAGCCTTTACCGGCCCTTCCGTAGTTCCAGGCAAGACCGTGCTTTTGACCGCCACAACGTGGTATCCACGTTTGCTCACTAAAGCTGCTCCGATTTCCTCTGCAGCCGCCACAATTTGGGACATGTCCATGCGCCCATCCACCGTGGGGGTCCCAACACAGATCAAAGTGACATCAGAATCGACAATGGCAGACTTTGCATCCGTAGTAGCAGACAACAGCCCTTTCTCGCGCGCTGAACGAAGTAAATTGTCCAATCCGATTTCATAAATCGGTGGACGGCCCGCGTTGATTTCGTTCACAACCTCAGATCTGATATCAATGCAGGTCACCTGGTGCCCGCGTTCTGCCAAACACGCCCCTGATACAAGCCCCACATATCCTGTGCCCATTACTGATATCTTCATGGTTACCTTAATGATGAGTGGACACGCCCGTCTTACTCGAGCTCTTCCAGGCCAACAAAGTGCTTATACCAATGCAACATTCTACTTAAACCGAGCTTGAGGTCAACAAGCGGTGTGTAGCCAAGAAGCGATCGAGACTTGGCGAGATTGGGACAGCGGCGGTTAGGATTATCCGTCAGATAGTCGACCTCTTCGCTGGGTGTATGGATAACGTGCCGCGTGCTACCAGCTACCTGCAACAGCATCTGGCCGAGATCCCGCATCGAGATCTCTGGCGCATCACTTCCGATGTTGAACGGTTCAGCATGATGGCGCGATAACAGCGTCAGGAGATAGCCAGTCAAAGCATCCGATACGTAACAAAACGTGCGCGTTGGACTCCCATCCGAACGAAGGACAATGTCTCGATTGGCTAGGATATCGCGACAGAAATCAGGCAACACCCGGCCGTCAGCCAAACGCAACCCCGGGCCAAAATTATTGAATGGCCGAACGATTTTCGCCGGCACTCCATGTTGCTGATGATACAGATAGCAGAGCGTCTCGCCCAAACGCTTGGACTCGTCATAACAGGCGCGAGGCCCTATGCAAGACACATTTCCACGATAGGCCTCGTTCGTTGGAATCTCATGAGCCGGCGGATCGCCATAAATCTCGCTCGAGCTGAAATAGAGAATGCTCTCGGACTTATGACTTTTGGCAAGTTCAAGCATGTGTCGCAAACCGGAGATATTCGTGTCCAATGTCTCTAGCGGATACTGGCGATACACCTTTGGACTTGCGATAGAGGCACCGTGAATGATGAAATCAAAATGAGACGTCGCCAAGTCCGTCCATGGCTTAGTAATATCTTGTCGAACGAGTTCCATGTTGGGACTCGCCGCGACCAGTTCGGTCAACCAGCGTGGGCACCCCCGGATATAATTGTCAGCGGCGACAATGGATAAAGGCCCGTCTCTCAATAGATTTCGGTTCAGATAGGCGAAGAAATGAAGAAATCCAAACCCGAGAAATCCCGCCGCCCCGGTAACAAGGATATGCTTGCCACGGAACGCCTCCAATCGAGGGCCTAGCGCCTTTTCCATTCGCGCCCAGTCTTCATCCAACCATTCCTGTGCCTGCGTAAACAAAGATGCATCACTGGTCATTGAGACTCGCTCCTCTCCGCTGAGACACAACGCCGTCGATATGCAGCGACTTGAGGCACACCACAGTTCGGCATGCGCTCCTCGTTACCATACCTTCCAAGGCGCTTTGCCAGAATTCCACAACTCCTCCAAGTAGCTCTTTTCTTTTAGCGTATCCATGCACGACCAGAAGCCATAGTGCTTGTACCCCACCATTTCGCCAGCGTGAGCGAGGCGTTCGACGGGCTCGCGTTCCCAAGCCGTAAGATCGCCATCAATATAATCTAAGGCTTTTGTATTCAGGACAAAAAATCCTCCGTTGATCCAACCTTCCCCGGACTCAGGCTTTTCAAAAAACTCAGTGACTCTATCGCCATCAAACCCAATCCGACCAAATCTGGCTGGAGACCGGACTGACGTCATCGTGGCAATTTTGCCGTGGGAACGATGGAACTCCAGCAGTTTGCCTATGTTCAGATCCGCGACGCCGTCGCCGTACGTCAGCATGAACGTTTCATCATTTTTCAACCATTTTTTCAGCCGCTTTACTCGTCCGCCCGTTTGCGTCGTCTGTCCTGTGTCCGCGAGATGAACCGTCCACTTCGGCTGATTTCCATCGTGAATGGTAGTTTTCCCCGTAGAAAGATCCACGGACAAGTCATTATTGATCGCAAAGAAATTCAGAAAATATTCTTTGATCATTTCCCCTTTATAGCCTAGGGCGATGATAAATTCGGTTACTCCGTATACAGCATGAATTTGCATAATATGCCAAAGGATCGGCTTGCCGCCGATTTCAACCATTGGCTTCGGACGAAGCACGGTTTCCTCAGACAATCGAGTTCCCAACCCCCCTGCCAAAATCACTGCTTTCATACCCCTACCTCCAGCTATCGATCGTTGTCTCTACCTGTGTTGACAAGGAGGCCGATCGTCAGAGCATCTAATCCACTTCCTCCCGAGGAGCATAGGCACATCGCCAATAAGACGAGACCCGGTATCCCTGAATTCATAGACAATCATCAATTCTCTAATCTGTGGTCAGTCCCAAAAGCCTCTCATGTGCCCCAGATTTCTTTCACATAAGCCGTACACCCTCTCTTAGCAAATTGGTCAGCACTCTGAGTTTTTACCTTAACATTTTTAGCTCAAAAGGCCTCGTTAATAGTGTTTGGCTCGACTAGAAGGTACAGTCAAGGTACTCACTAAGAGCTCTCACAAATCGACACCTTTCCTCATACTCCCACAAGTTGCTAGTTGTGAGCCCTATTACATTTGGAATCTTAAGTCCGACACCTTACTGCCTTAGATATACTATGCAGATCCTAGCGACTCAGCCACCTTGCTGGAAAGGATTGCACTCTGTCGTCCATCGAAGTAAGGGCCGTACAGCACCTTCCCACCGTCCTGTGACATCACCGCGCGCCGTATCTCCTGTACCTGGGTCGACGACCCGAAAACCTACAACCCGCGGCACATCGCAATACTCGTTCCAGGGGTCTTCCGAAAAAAGCCCGCCCCCGACAATCATCGTGCCTTCAGAGAGAAAGTTTCCTGGAATCCAAGCAGTACTGATATATCGTCCCACCGGGCGAGGACGCCTGTACCACACCGGGTCCCGATCATTGGCGATAAAGGCGATCACGTCCTCTTCCGTATTAAAACCAAATTGTGCAACAACCATTTGCCCCGGCTCAAGGATGTCATACTCAATTTCCACCCGCACGGGCTTTCGAATATCGATGACATCCGTAACTTGTCCGGTCTCGGATTTCACCCGCACGGCGCGCATGCGGACTGAGTCATTGCCCGGTGCGCTGGCCGGGTCCGGCCACTCGGCACAGGGCTGGATATGCCCGGCATGCAGATAGTGATTGACCACGTCATGCGCCGGCCCCGCCTCCACCACCTGGCCCTTGTTCAGCAGAATCGCCCGTGAACACATGCGCGTGATCGCCGGCATGTCGTGGGAGACCAGGATCACCGTCCGCCCATGTTGCCCCACATCCTCCATCTTGCCCATGCACTTCTTCTGAAAGCGCACGTCACCCACCGCCAGCACCTCGTCGACGATCAGAATGTCCGGATCCATGTGGGCCAGCACAGAAAAGCCTAACCGGACATACATGCCGCTTGAGTAATGTTTGACCGGCGTGTCGATAAATGGCTCCACTTCGGCGAAGGCGACGATCTCATCGAACTTGCGGGCGATCTCCTCCCGCTTCATGCCGAGAATCGCGCCGCTCATAAAGACGTTGTCGCGGCCGGTCAGTTCGGGGTGGAAGCCGGTGCCGACTTCCAGTAACCCGCAAAACCGCCCATTGATGACGGCCCGCCCTTTCGTCGGCTCGGTGACCCGCGACAGGATCTTCAGCAGCGTGCTCTTGCCGGACCCGTTGGTGCCGATGACCCCGAAGACTTCACCTTTCTGGATCTCGAACGAGACATCGCGCAAGGCCCACAAGCTGTCATCGACCGGCGGCGGGCCGGCGCGGCGGCCGACCAATTGGCGCATCCGGCGTGCCAGGGCGCCAGCCAGGGAGCCGTCCTGCGCCTGGGACGTTCCCAGCCGGTACTGTTTGGATAACCCCTCGACCGTCACCGCAGCCTCTCGCATCTAGATCACATCGGCGAAGGTTCGCTCCACCCTCCGAAAAAACATCACCCCTCCGATGAGTAGCGAAGCCACGACACCTAGACTGACGCCAACCATGCTCCAATCTGGGGGGGCTTTACTGAGTAGAGCCCATCGAAATCCCTCAATGACTCCAGCCATTGGATTGAGGCCGTAGAGCCACCGGATCGATTCGGGCACCAAGGAAGCTGGATAGAGGACAGGCGAGGCAAACATCCACAACTGAGTCATCAACGGCACAATTGAAGCCACGTCCCTATATTTAACATTGAGCGCGGAAAGCCAGAGGCTCACCGACAAAGCAGTAAGCAGAGCAACCGCCACAAACAATGGAAGAAACACAACGGTCCACTGCGGGACGACGTGATACCATATCATCATTCCAATTAAGATTAAGAATCCTACGGCAAAATCGACCAGATTAATAAACGTAGCGGAGATCGGAATAATGAGACGAGGGAAATAGACTTTTTTAATTAATCCACCTTCTGTGACGACACTCAGCGTACTCCGTTCAAGACTTCTGGCAAACAGCGACCACGGAAGGATGGCGGCAAACGCAAAGAGAGGATAGGGAAGGCCATCCGACGGCACTTTAGCCAAATAGCTAAATACCAGAGTAAAGATAAGAGTGCTGAGGAGAGGCTGCATAAGCGCCCAGCTGGCGCCAATGGCAGTTTGGGCATAACGCGTTTTAAGATCTCGCCACGCCAGAAAATAAAACAGCTCGCGCGCAGCCCAGAGTTCGCGCCAACCAACATGAACATATCCTGTTCGCGGCTCGATCACTAAAGCGCAAGAATCGTCTTGCGCGACGGCAGACTCCATTCGTGCTCCCAATTACAAGATTGCTTCACGAACTCCGGGGCCTCTTATACATCTCATTGTTCACAGTCAGGTTAATGACTCAACCCTTTTATATAAATGGCATTAATACTTAGAATGGTACCTTCAGTATAAGAGTAGCACAGTAGCCCAAGAAAGGAGATTTAGACGCCGGAACGAACTACCTCTATCTTGGCAACACCTACGATTCTTGGCAGGGGACTGCGCTTACCCATCGGTACCTCTAAACAGGAGATCACCCTGAGAAGGGAGCAAATTGAACAGAAATCTATCTCATGACAACCTAACCGAAGGGACGCTTATCGTCCATGCCCAAGCGCAGAGGAGCGACCGGAACATGAGCGTTGCGGGGCTCTTAAACTCGAAAAGAAGTTACCCAAAAGGCAGTTTTATATCATTCAACGGTACAGTCAAAGGCATGCGCAGGTTGATGCATGTACCTTAGATGACTCAGTTATCGCTTCATAAAGGTACGATTTGCGGGAATACACGGCGGATCGGCGCAAATGAAAAATCTTGAAGGAGTGCACGCATTCTGCCTTCCGTTTTATCAAGATTCAAATAATGTCGAATTCGAGACAGCATTGAACCTTCCATTCTCGGCTGATCTGGGTCAAATTCCCACGGGTGCAAATACATCACCAAGGGTGAGCCTTCGCCTTCCAATTTGCGCAGAAGGGCGCGCAATACCTTGTAGGGGTAGAGACGAAAGTATCCTCCTCCAGCAATCGGTATTCTCACTCCCAGACATTTAACTGTTGACGGCGGCACTTCCCACAAGAGTCCTGCTTGAGTCGATAACTGATGCACCTGCGGATTTGCGGACGGTACGCCATAACGATCGTGCATCACCGGGAAAATGCTCGAGTCATAGACATACCCTTCTTCGACAAGAATTTGAATCGCCCACATTGTATCCTTAGTGATAGAAAAACTCGGCGCACGATATCCCAACACTGGTTGCTGGAGAATATTCTCGAGAATTCCTTTAGCCTTTCGCACATCTTCGCGAAATGCCACTTGAGTTTGCGCTGTAATAAGTTCATGAGCATAGCCGTGGGAAGCGACCTCATGTCCTGCCGAGGCAATACTTCTCACCAAAGAGGGATATCGCTCCGCCACCCATCCCAAGACAAAAAAAGTGGCATGAACACCTCTCTGATTCAGCAAATCCAGTAATTTATCCGTGTTGCTCTCTACGCGACTTTCGAACTGTTCCCAATGTCTCCGTCTCATGGGAGATTCAAAAGCTGAAACCTGAAAGTGTTCTTCGACATCGAAAGACAGAGAATGTCTCGCCATTGAGTCAGGCATGGATTCCTCTACCGCGCCCCCTCGCCCATCAACATAACTTTGACCGTGTGGATGACTATTCGCAGATCCAGTGCCAATGATAAATTTTTCACATAAAAGAGATCATATTGAAGCTTGACGTGTGAATCTTCTTTCGACGCACCATATCTGAACCTTGTTTGCGCCCAACCGGTAATACCTGGTCGAACGGTATGCCTCAAATCGTAATAGGGTATGGTATTTCTTAACTCCTGGACAAATACCGGTCTCTCGGGCCTGGGACCGACCAAACTCATCTCCCCTTTCATTACATTAATCAACTGGGGGAGTTCATCCAGTCGCCACTTTCTAATCCAACGACCGACTCTAGACACTCGGGGATCTTCGCTTGATGCCCATCGAGCTCCACTTTGCTCCGCATCCTGGCGCATCGACCTGAATTTCCAAATCATATACGGACGGCCCCTTAACCCAACCCGCATTTGCCGATAAAAAACAGGGCCAGAAGAATCCATTTTGATGAGCAGCGATAACACGATCACGAGGGGCAATAGCGCTATCATCCCAATAATGGCAACCACCACATCGAGGCCTCGTTTCAGAAGCATTGTGACTAATCGACGACGAAACCCCGTCGAAAAAATGAGAGCGCTGGGCTTTAAGTGGTCAATTGAAAGACGACCGGATTCCTCTTCATATAAATAATGACCGTCCACCACATCCCGCCCCATTGCCTTCATGTCGAGCAGTGTTTGAACCGGTAGCACCGCACGACGATCTTCCAAACAGACTGCAACAGTATGAACCTGATAACGCTCCGCAATCTCGAATAATTGGTCATACGTTCCGATTATGCTTGGATTCACCAGACGTTCACCGACACGACTGGAATCCTTATCAAGAAATCCAACGACTTCGGTGAAGCCAGTCCGTTTGGACAGGAGGGTCTGACAAAGGTCTCTGGCGAGAGGACCAACGCCAAGTATCAGTACGCGACGTGTGAACTTTGGAAAGCTCACCGAGACGGAAACGATCGGCTGCGGGCTGGCCAATGGCTCCAGGCTCATGTCTTGTTCAGACTTACTTGAGCTGTTCATGATGGGCTTCGCGATAATATTCTTGCTGCATATAGTAGGGAGTCGTGTGGGCATCTAAACCATTTAAAATGACCCCGACATTCGCAGTGTCGCCGATGGCTTTTAGCGCTTTTTGCACCACATCGCGGCCGGTCATGCTTGCTTTCACAACATAGGCAAGTAGATCGCCCATACTCGCAAGGACTTGCATATCTGCAAGCGGCAACACCGGTGGTGCGTCGATGATTACATAATCGAACTTCTCTTTAAGTTCAGTTACTAAATCGGCCAACTGATGCATCTTGGAAAGGGCGAGCGGATTATCTCCGACTGCCCCCGCTGGAAGAATCCAGGGACCCGACTCACCTAATCGTTGAACACAATCCTCAATGACTTTCGTGCCACGCAACACTTCGACCAGACCTGGATGCTGCCAAACGCCTGCGTAGATATGCTGCATCGGTCGTTTCAGATCACAATCAATTACAATGGTTCTACGGTCGAGATCTTTGGCCAGGACATAACCTAAATTAAGCGCTGTGGAAGACTTCCCCTCCCCCATTACAGCACTTGTTACGACAATGGCCGTGCTTTTTCGATCTCCGGTCATGAGCTCGAGACGGGTGGCCGCCACACGATATTGCTCAGCTACGAATGACAGTGGCCGCCACATCGAGACCAACTCTAGGCCAGGAGTTGGACTATGTAATTGCCCATTTTGTCCCCTGCTTCTGGCCGAAGGCGCAAGACTACCAGCCATAGCCAGATCGTCACCGGCTTTCTGATTACTGCTCGGTAGCAACAATGCCGATGCACGGTTTTTCCCAGAAAGCGCTCGAACGGTCTGCATTGATCCCCCAAAAGCGCTTTCATACAAAGGTATAGAGGCGATTACGGGCAGTCCTAGAGTAACTTCCACCTCCTCAGCCGATCGGAATCCTCGTCCCATCAGTTCCAGTCCTACGGCGCCTCCGAAACCTAATGCACAACCCAATACGAGACCTGCGGCCATGATAATCGGAATGTTGGGAACGACAGGGACAACGGGGGTGTAGGCGGGATCCACGATACTAAATTTCGCTCCCTTACGCCCTTGCGCCAGACTCTTCTGCATACCGGCACTCAGTTTTTTATCCAGAAGTGACTGATAATTTTTCTGGAGATTTTCATAATCGCGTTCAAGTGTCTTCAGCTTTTGCTCGCGCTCAGGGGTATGCTCTACTCTCCGCTCATATTGAGAAATCTCACTTGAAATATGTGCTTGACGACGCTTGACCCCCTCCAGTTCGAGTACAATATCCTCTCTCTGCTTCAACAATTCGGCATGGTACGGATCAATCGCCTTTCGCTTGGATTTTTTGTTGGCGATTGGCTCGTCCGCTTCGTCACTCTCAGGCAGCAGATCACGATACTGAGCAGAGGTCATTTCCTTGAGTTTCCTAATTTCCTCCTTGACTTGTACAAGGTCAGGATAGGTCTCTTTGTACATGGAAGAGAGTTCAACGAGGCGTCGCTCCAATTCCTTGATTCTGCCCAACCGAGGGTCCTTGTTTCGCTTGCTTGTTCCCCCAACGGGAGAATCACTACCTATTTCACCGGTCTCCTCATAATCTTTAATGGATTTATCGATCTGAACTAAGCGACTCGCCAGGCTCTGAGATTGCTCAGTTTGCGACCGCATATCTTCCTGCAGTCGATCCAATTTGCGAAGGTTAGCATCGATTTGCTGTGGGAGCTCTCCAAGATGTGATTGTTTAAATTCTGAAATGATCTTTTCTTTTGCCTCTAGCTCGGACTTCGCGTGCTTCAATTCCAGTCCAAGAAAATCTTCTGCGGCCTCTACGCCTCGTTCGCGATCCTTGAGCGTTTCTTCGATGAAAAGGTCGCTGAGTCGTGATGTCACATCCCTGGCAATGCTGGGATCTTCATTGGAAAATGAGAGGGTGATAAACAGTTTGTCCTTGGTCGGCTCGACTTTCACGGATCCTCGCATCGCTCGAATCGCATTCTCTGACTGTGCCGCATCAGGACGATCTTTTTCATATCCGAACAGCCCAAATTCACCCGCAATTTGTCCGAGGGTTTTTCGACCCATCACAAACTGCCGGACTTCCATTACGCGATCATCGAGAGTGGGAGCATAGGCCATCCCGGCGGGATTCGGCCCACTAACTATTGACTCCTCAATCTTCGCGCCTTCAAACCACATCTTTGTGGCCGACTGATACACCTTTGGCATCAGGGCGCACACGGCACCAGCGATACTTAGTGACACGACAATCGCGATAATCACCAGCCACTTTCGACGGACAACGGCTCGCCAATACTCCTCTGGAGCTAGTGTGCGCGTGTTCATTTTTTTGTATCCACTCCTCCTGATCCTGACTTACCTGCTCCTGCATCCACAGACGAGGAACTACCAGCAGCACCTTCCCAAAAGGCACCGGACCGGAAGAAATCACCACGCGGGGAATAGGCGTATGTCAATCCTAGCAGGATAACATGTTTGGCAAATCCGAAGTCTCCCGCACTAAAACCGCTAGTTTGATTTTCAAACATCAGCCACTGATGACTGAGCCTCGCAGTAAACGTAGGTGTAATGAGGTAGTCCAAAGATACTGTTGTGCCGTAGGTGGTAAAAGTGGTGCCGATGGCATCGGAGGTGAAAGTGCTCCGACCAACATTGAACAGCGCCTGAGCCGTCAGTTTATCGGTAATCCCTGCCATACTTGCCACAGAAACGGTGTGTGTATAGATCGGGCCAGCAGATTGAACGAAGCTAGGAAATACACCCAAATTGTAAAGGAAAGTGATTCGATATGAACCGGGTGCCGCAATACCTCCCGGCATGTTCATTCCAGCAACGAGGGGCAGGAACCCTCCACCCATTGACGAGGAGCCGCCAGATCCCGTCATTTCTTGAATGTCGCTGCCTAACTTCCGGAGAAAGGATGAGCCTGAAGCATAAGTCAAACTAAAGCCTCCAGTCGGAAACATGGTGGCCGGTATGCGTCGTTGCCCGCCCACAGCAGAGGAATCTGGAATTGGCTCAATCAGAGTCAGTCCGCCATTGACCGAAGAACTCAATTCTTTCGTCCAGACGCGTCCCCAGCCAACAGTTCCACCGTGCGTCGTATATTCCCCGAATTGCGCCTGTGAAGCTTGAGTAAACATATACTTGACCGTCAACGTGTCAGTGGCTGTAATCCTGGATGACGGACCAGCAGTAATAGAATGGGTAGTGGTATCAAATACGGTTTGCGCAGCCTGGTTTGCAGTTGTGGAGGTCGGTGTAAACGACCCACCAAAACTCAGCTGCGAGTACGTGTAAGTAGTTTGGAAATCCGTAGTAGGAGACAGGGAATATGAATCTGCCAGACCAGCACTATACATCGTAGTCCGAATGCGCTGAGTAAGAAGGCCGGAATCCACCGGGCCGGAAATTCCCACACCGCCCATGCCGAATCCTCCGCCCATTCCAAAACCTCCGCCACCTCCTGCCCCGAGGCCTCCAGCGCCAAAGGCGGGGGCCGAAGGGCTATATCGGTAGGTCCCAAATAAGCGAAACGCTTTCATCCTCGGCAAAACCCTGTTGACTGACTGAGAAAGATCAACTCCGCCCGAGGCGAGAAAGCCAACGTTATCAAGGTCCGAATTATTTGCGAATTTTTGAACCGTTGCCCCCAACGAAAGATTTGTTTTTGCGAGGTTATTGCTCTGCATGAAATTGAGTTGAGGTGTGATTGTCGTAATGAGATCATCGGCCTTTGTCCCTGGCGCCAACTGAGATTTCGGAGTAAAAAATACGTTACTGTCGTATAGCTCGAGGACAGAGATTGAGGGCACGACACGTATTTGCTGAGCTGCAGATTTGGACACGTACCAGAAGGACACAAAGACGAGTGCCAAACTCATTACCGTGAATCTACATATCCTCACAAACCGATCACGGCACAACAATGACATCACCAGCCTTGAGGAAAAAGTTTCCCTCCGAATTCTTACCCTGCAGAATATCTTCATAGGGGACGGGGATCTGAACTTGCTTCGGTTGACCTTGACCATTTGGAACAACTCGCAATACATGAATCTTGTTTCTCGAGGCAAACGTCGTAAAGCCGCCAGCCAATGATATTCCTTGCAAAACTGTAGCATACGATTTGAGAGGAACCTTCCCTGGTTTCGAGACTTCACCCAAAACATATACGTAGTAACTATTAACCTCTTTGACTTGGACCGAGACCGTAGGATTTGACATGAACTCAGCCAACCCATCAGCAATTCGCTTGGCCAAAACGTTTGATGTCATGCCAGCCGCTTGAACGTCGCCAATCAACGGCATGGAAATTTTCCCGTCTGGTCGAATGATGACTTCGCGAGAAAGCTCCTGATTTCTCCACACATTGACAACAAGCACATCTTCAGGACCTAACAAGAATTCATTCGGTGGAATATAGGTAACGTTAAAATCTATTTGCTCGTTGCCTATCCAGCACCCAGGGAGAGTGAGGAGCACACTGAAAACAATACATACCCCCCCTCGCAACCATCTGCAACCGAAAGTTTTCACTTTCCTAACTCCTTTTGCTCGTCCATACGGAATGTCCTCGGTCACATCCGCCCTCCACATTACCGGGATGGCAACACGACCATGGTTTCCGAGGGCACAACAATCTGATCTCCCGGTTTGAGTTCGATGTTTTGATCTGACCCATCCCTGAGCACGATATCGTCATAGCTGGCCTTGATTTTATTCAGCCCCTCGCCATCTTTTCCGAATCGAAAGACGACAATCTTATTGCGAGCAGCCACCTGCGTAAATCCATGCGCAATGGTGATGGCTTGCAATAATGTGGTCTTACTTTTTAAAGGGTATTTCCCAGGCGCATTCACCTCTCCCAGAACATAAATCTGGTAGCTGTTCACTTCACGAACCAGGATTGAGACCGTTGGGTTCTCCATATAGGATTTCAACCGCGCAGAAATTTCTTCTGTTAACTGCGCAGCGGTACGCCCAACTGCAGATACGTCACCAATTAAGGGGAGAGAAATTCTTCCATCGGGTCGAACCTGGACCTGTTTGGAGAGATCCGCATTTTTCCACACTGTGATTTCCAACACGTCTTCCGGTCCCATAATATAGTCAGGGGTCACGGTCAGAGACGACTTTTCTGCTCCGTCTCCCCCATGTCGCACACTCGAAGAGGGCGCGGCAGAAGCCCCTGCGACGAGGCTGACTTTCGGCACCTGCTCAAACGGGCTGGCAAACGCCAGGCTGACACAACTTCCAGCAAGGATCATTACGCCGATTAACACCTTAAATTTCATGACCTATTCTCCTGATGGAATTCCAGTCGGCCATTTGCAACATATGACGCCCTACGCGATCAGCGGCTCCGCGGTGACATTTTTGGAAACCGCCTCCCAACCGCACAAACATCCCCGTCCACTACTGAGCACCAGTCAACTATTTGTTTTATTTGCAAAAACAAGCCCTGGCTAGCGATTGACTACAGGTACGCGTGTCTAAATGATTGACCCTTGGCCGAGGGATGGACAACTACGAACGAATCGAAATGTGTTCTTATACTAAAGGAGTTCACTACTGTTTTGAAGTATAGAATCACTGGTTCGGTCGGACAATACCAATGATGTACGGACCGACCCCTCGGAGGTATAATTTGACTACCTCGAAAGTATTATGTAGCATTACTAGTGACGCTCACATCCTTTAGGTTACCAGAAAACGACTGGTTGTCGAGGAACTTTCAGCATCTTACGGAGAATGCCCGTGGCTCAAATCGCTATTACCACGCAAGAAACAGCGGACAACCTTGCAGATCAGCGCTCAGGCGCCGGAATCGTCGTCTTGTCCTCCGCCATGCAGCTCTTGCACATGAATCGACAAGCCGCTGAACTGTCCAAGCTCATTAACATGGCCGAAAAAGG
Source organism: uncultured Nitrospira sp. (assembly GCA_902500995.1). Taxonomy (GTDB): domain Bacteria; phylum Nitrospirota; class Nitrospiria; order Nitrospirales; family Nitrospiraceae; genus Nitrospira_A. The sequence goes on along the minus strand of CABVSR010000005.1, from coordinate 136,826 downwards.
CGGTGCTCCAGCTAAAGCGGCTCAAGGAGTGCTTCCATCGGCGCTGACTGAGCTCTGCACCGAAATCCTGAAGGCCCTTCAGGTTCGCACGGAAGCAAAGGACTGGGAGCAATTTGAGGTGAAAAAAATTGCAGGAAACCCCAACCAGCCTGTGCTTCTCCGAGGATTTGGGCTACCGGATCGAGGCGGCATTCAATATGCCCGTCTGGTCGTCACATTGGAAGAGTTGGGTCGACGACAACAGCTTAATACCGATCAAGCCAAAGAACGATTTCAGTTAACCAACAGAGAACAATCAGTGGTGGAGAATCTTGCTAAAGGGTGGACCAATAAGGAAATAGCCAACGCGCTAAAAATCACCGAACAGACCGTTAAAGAACACATCAAACACATCATGAGAAAGACGAATTCTACAACCCGAACAGGGGTCTTGGTCCAGATTTTTAAGTCTTAGTACTCTTCCGGTTGATCATTTCGGTGATCAGAACCTCTGGTGGCGCCACTTCTCTACGCTCGTCAAGGCAGTACTCCTAAAATTAAGACCAGTCGGCAGACACCTGCAGACAATGATGAGGTCCGTTCGGCGCAAGCGGTTCGGAAACCTACTCTACGAACCCTCTCAACCGCCCTCTCTAGGCGGTCAACTTCTCCCATGAGAAGATCCTTGGATAAAATCCATAAAGGCACGCTTATTCTCAACCGGTGTCGTTGCAGGTCGCCCCAGATCTTTCCTGGCCCCGCAGCGTATCCGAATCTCCAGTAGACCAGGCCCCTTCGATCGCGAGAGCTCCCGGAGACCGGACTGCAGTTCCTGCGGTGTCTGCGCTTGAACGACCATCCGATAGGAGCAAGCACGGGCAATCGCTAAAATATCGATGTCGAGTCCTACCGTCGGCTGCCCCCCAACCGAGTCGTGTGCCCCATTGTTCAAAACAATGTGTTTAAAATTTCCTGGACTGAGCACGCCTGTAATCGGCAGAGCCCCCATATGCATAAGAAGAGCACCGTCGCCGTCTAAACAATAGACAGAACGATCCGGTTGGTGAAGGGCCACTCCCAAGGCGATCTGTGAAGCATGTCCCATTCCGCCTACCGTTAAAAAATCCCGTGCATGCCCCTCGCCCTTTTTGACTCGATACTCGTAGACTTCTCGAGAAGCCATTCCGGTAGTGGATACCACCACATCCCGCTGATCCAAAAATTCCAGCACGTGCTGTATCGCCGTTTCTCGAGTCAATTCAAACGCGGCTGCTTCCTGCTTGTCGCCGGTAAACGCGCTGAACGTCCCCTTTTTGATCACAAGGGCAAACGGCGCATTATTCTTTCGGACAGACGCCAGCGCGTCACTCAATACCTCCTCGGCATCATTCACTTCCGGTCCCAAGACGCGATACGGGATCTCCATAGCCTCCAGCATCGAAAGCATGACACGTCCCTGCTTTTTGTGTTGAGGTTCATCATGTACCCCGGTCTCGCCCCGCCAACCGATCACGAGCAACAGGGGAATGGAATACACCTCCCCATCAGCCAGGGATAATAAGGGATTGATGATATTTCCTAACCCAGAATTTTGCAGGTATACCAAGGGAATGTTTCGCGTCGCGAGATGGTAGCCCAGCGCAAGCGCCACCGCCCCTCCCTCATTCGCGCTGATGATGTGCTGGCCGGCCGCAGGCACCTGCTCCAGGCAAGCGCAGAATTCCTTCAGCAGCGAATCGGGCACGCCGGTGTAAAACCCCACACTGTTCGACTGAAGACATTCGACAAATTTACGCGGATCGATCATCCTCTGTTTCTCCGGACCAAGATGTCATGAATACTCGAGGCACGACTTGCGATGACGAATGGCGGTTGGATCAGAGGGAAGCGTCATCGGGACGTCCCAATTGACTGCATCAGAAGTTTCCGGCCTGCACGACATCCTCAAGACTATTGATGTCCAGCCAATGCCCAACGGTATACAAAACCCGGATGGGATAACCGCGACGCAACAGTTCCTGTAGCAACTGCGGGATGCTCGCCTTTCGATTTTGGGGGTCAGCCAGCATGTCCGAAACGAGCCTATCGATATCGCACGCTGCGGCAGAGGAAAGCTTCAGGAAACCCATCCAGACACCGTGAATCGCGTCGGGCGGAATCCGATTCCCTAATTGCTTGAGATACACCTTTGCATTGAAGGCTTTCCGTGAATTCGGCACCGTGCACTCGGCAAAGCCACCCAAGCGCGCGTAGCTCGTTTGGTCCTGCCAGTTGCTATCGACGAACAGCACACAATCGTCCGGCTCTTGGCACAGAGCCTGCGGGATATACTTATTGAACAACACATCCCCGTACGAAATGATCGTCGGCTGAAACAGCCCTTTCCTGGATCGCAACGCCAGGGACAAAGAGGCCAATTCGCCGGTGTCCGCATAGTCTGCATTGTCCACATAGGTCAGGTTGGGGAGGCTCACGGCTTCCTTTTTGTAGCCGCGCACGACCAGAATATCCTTTATTCCGACGGCATTGTACGCATCGACGATATGAGACAGAATCGGCGCCCCCTGAACCTTCACCATGGTCTTGGGCTGTTCCTCCGTCAGCTCTCCCAGTTCCTCGCCTCGTGAAGCCGCCAGCACCACGGCTGACGTACCCTCGGCACCACGGGGGAGATACCGCTCTTCGGCTTCGAGAAGCTCCGCGGCATTCTGCAGACGAAAGATTTCAGACACCGGGGCCACCTTATCTTCGATGGCCAGCAGATGTTCACTCTGTTTCAACGCTCGCGCAGTCTTCTGCATGATCGACACGGCCGCCCGGAGCATATGGTTCGCCCAAATCACCAGAGAAAAGCCATGCTGCCGAAACACATCCGTGGGCGTGGAATAATACTTCGTCGGGACGATCACGACGGGACATCGATTTCCCCATTCCCGCTTGAACGCCAGGATTTCATCCGGAACCGACAGCGCGCTATGTATGAGAATACCGTCGGCCCCGGCCTGGTGGTAGGCGTCAGCCCTGCGCAATGCCTCTGCCAGGCCCCAGCCACAAATAAAGGCCTCCACTCTGGCAATGATGCAGAAATCAGGATCGGTTTGCGCATCCTTGCCGGCTTTAATTTTTCCGCAAAATTCATGCATATCCGCCATCGGCTGTGCATCGCCCTTCAAGAAACTGTTCGTCTTGGGAAACAGTTTGTCCTCGATGCAGACCGCAGCAATGTTGCGCTGCTCCAATTTACGGATCAGCCGCTGCATATTGTTGAAATTGCCGTACCCGGTATCCCCGTCGAGGAGGATCGGAATGTTGGTTGCGTCGGACATGAACTCCAGATTTTCAAGCACCTGAGTCCAACTGGCTTCATTATTGTCGCGTACGCCGAACTGAGCGGAGATAGAGAGCCCGCTGGCCCATATTCCTGGAAACCCCGCCTCCTCCACAATCTTGGCACTCAGCCCATTGTGCGCTTCGCAAATGAACTCCAGCTGCTCAGAAAAGAGGAGATTGCGAAATTGCCGAGTTTTAGTCAGCGGCTGTCTGGAAATCATGAACGAAGGAACCTTTCCTCAAAGACGTTCAATGCCGTTCGTCGATCGCCCTGCTCTTCGTACCACAGGGGAGCCATCAAGTCCCACATATAGTCGCCGCGGGCTCTCCCCGGCTGCGTGGCCAGTCAGGCAGGCATCTGATCGTGCACCACCGCCTGAATGTGAGGGCGCACCGTGGGCAGATACTAGCCGAGCTCGAAGCCGGGACGCTACCAAATCTTTAGTCAAGACCAGTTGAACGCGGGTGCGGACGCATCTGCCGGCGAGCACTCGTTGCGGATTCAGAGAACCGCGTCAAACAATACCCCCCCAGTATCGCGCCGCCGAATGCTATCGGCCTTCCCCAGCGGGATACCTTCACAGGACAGCGGGAGGTTCTCACGTGCATTCTCACGGAGCTTCACCGTGGAACAATTGCACATGAGACGTGCTCTATTTCACACAGTGAACTCTAATTGAGACAGCCTGGCTTGCAGGACGAGAATATCAATCAAATAATTCAATTACTTACGTCTCGCAAATGTGGCGCGAGACTTGCTCAATTACGGGCCAGAGAGGAAACCGAGGAGATCGGGGACTTAGAGATGAAAGTCATCATGAGCAACAGAACGATCCAGCACCTCGTCCTACTCCTCGTCGTCGCCCTCTTAGCCGGCTGCCAATCCAACCCGGCCCTCAGATCCGTACGGTATGACAATGTCAGATTCATGGACGTGTGGAGCACCTATACCCATTGCCTTTCAGCGGATGACAGTCGCTCGGCCTTGCAGGACTCAACCAAGTTGCACGAGGTCAGTCGGGCTCAACGTGCCGGCTCGCCGCTGGATACGATGTTGCCCGCGGGGTTAAGGAACATGGTCAGCCAGCCTGCGTCGCGATTGGCTGTCGATGTCCACGCCATGGCGGCATCTTGCGGCTTACGCGCAGGGGACTTGGCCATGTCAGCCGGCGAGTTTGACGAGGCGAGAAATCAATTCCGGGAGGTGTTACACGGCCACGCGGAATCCGAATATGCCTATTACACCGCCCAAGCACGGGAGCGGCTTACTCATCTTGATCTGACGCTCCAAGCTGCACTCCGATAAGTTTCCTGACCTCACTCGACCGCATCCGTGCCTACCATTCAGATTATCTCCTGAGACACCAGGTCTCGAAACAATTTCAGATACGTCGCCGCTGATCGCCCCCACGAAAGATCCTGCTCCATGCCCGTTCTCACGATCTGTTGCCAATCATGTTTTTTCCGATACACACACAAGGCGAGTAGCAGGCACGTCAGAAGTGATGAGGAGCTGGAATCCGCAAAGCTGAAACCGGTCACTCGGGATTCTTTAAACGTGCGCGGCGTATACCCGATGACCGTATCGGCCAACCCGCCGGTCTTTCTCACGATAGGAACGGTCCCGTACCGCAGACTATACAACTGGCTGAGGCCACAGGGCTCATAACGGGAGGGCATGAGAAACATATCCGCCCCCGCTTCAATCCGGTGAGCCAACCCCTCATCGAACGCATTCCGAACGGCAATTTTTCCGGGATATCGTTCCGCCAACGCAAGCACCTGCTGTTCATACTGTGGATCTCCGGTCCCGAGAATCACCACCTGGACATCCAGTTCCATGAGCTCGGGCAGCACGTCGATGACGAGATCAATGCCTTTTTGGCCGGTCAGCCTGGCGATCACACCGAGCAGCGGGCATTTCAGCGGGCGAAGTCCCAACTCCCGCTGAAGCGCCTTCTTGCAGCGAGCCTTTCCCGACAGGTCGGTGACAGAATACGAAGCCGCCAGGTGGTGATCCGTTGCGGGGTTCCAGCTCACCGTATCAATCCCATTGACGATGCCTGACAGGGCGCTTCTCCGCTCCGTGATGACCCCTTCCAGGCCGCACCCGTATTCGGAAGTCTGTATTTCCTGGCTGTAGGTCGGACTGACCGTCGTGAGAAGGTCCGCATAGACAAGCCCGCCTTTCAAGACATTCACCTGCCCATAAAATTCGAGGGAGGCAGGCGTGAATAGGTACGAGGGCAATCCCGTCGAAGAGAACTGCTCTGCAGGGAACAGTCCTTGATACCCGAGATTATGAATGGTCAGCACACTACGCGTACGGCGCAATGACGGCTGCCGTTGATAGAGCGTCCGCAGATAGATGGCACAGAGGGCGGCTTGCCAGTCGTGGACATGCAAAAGATCAGCGTGCCATCCCTCATGCTCGCCGAGGTGAACCGCCATCTCCATCACGGCCCGGCAGAAACAGGCGAACCGATCCAAGTTGTCGGGATAATCGCGGCCGGCCTCTTGATACAAGCCGGGTCGTGAAAAAAATGGGTCATATCGCACCACGAAGACGCGCAAACGCCCAGGCCCTGCGACCTTCAGCGACGGCGCGAACACTTCCTGTACGCGATTATCGATCAGGCCATGAGCACTGGGAACAGACAAGCGCACGCCTTCTGTCATGTGATAGCCGAGTTCATCGACCTGTCGATAGGCCGGCAGCATCACGCAGACATCGTGCCCAAGCTGGGCAAACTCGACCGCCAGCGCGCCGACGACATCGGCGAGGCCGCCCGTTTTTGCCAACGGCACCACCTCTGACGCAACCATGAAGATCTTGAGAGGAGGCTGATCAGGAGTCAGGTTCATGGGTGAAACACGACCGCTTACTTCAAGCCAGGGGATGATTCAAGGCGCGTCTTGAACTGGGATTCAAACTTCCACGTCTTTCCGGCAGCATGCACCTTCTCGGCTGTCATCGCCTCATGGTAGACGAGCACACCCTCAAGAAACACGAGGTACATTCCGCGATCCGCATATGCCATGAAGAAGGCATCACCTGCAGCCAGTCCCGTCTCCCATCCCTGAGGTGATTCGCCGAGCGCCAGGCGGGTCTGCGGAATCAGCCGGCCATCCGGCATGCCGAAAAAGTGCGTGAATTGCTGATGCGTGTATGTCGGCTCACCCCAGGAGTCCACGAAGGCCGGCGGCGTCAATTGCTGGAGTCGAAAGTCGCCGGACTGAACCAACCGCTTCTGCTGCTCAAGCGGAGGCATGGTCGAACAGGCCACGAACAGCATGGCGATCATCAGCCACAATCCGAGAGACGCCCATCGTGTCACATGCATTCGATCCGCCTTTCTCCATCCAGGGTGCGTAGGCCAGCCCGCCTTGATCAGAGCAATCGCCGGGACCGCGGCTCCACCGGTTTCACCGGCTGACAGATATCGCACTGGCACATGCGGCGAAGAAATGAATAGGAGTAGATTCCTGTGTCATGCCCGTCGCTCCACGTAAATTGAAAGGCATAACGTCCGACCGGTTGAATATCCTGCAACATGATGACCAGCGGCACATCATCGGGCTTGAGCCTCAACTCCCCCGTCCACTCATCCGTACAGGCGGCGCAGGGGCAATGCTGCCGGAGATACCGCACCGGGTAGCGGGCCTTATGCCCGTCACTCCAGGTGATGCTCAACACCCCCTTCTCTATCCATTCCATGTCGGTGGGTTCAAGCACCGTGTCATTCATAACGATCGACGCTCCTCATTGCGTCCGCCGCAGGACTCGCGGCGAGCCCATTCGCGCTCAGGCGGACCCGCTGCCGGTCAGGAAGTCCACAGCCGGCAAACGCCGGCCGGCCACCACCGTGACATAACTTTCAATCACTGTTTCGACTTCGGCTCGCACCTGACCTGCCGCCTGCAAGCGGCTCAGCAGCGCCGGTTGCATGTGCAAGGCTTGTTGGAGAAACGCGACGCTGCCCCGGGACAAGGCCGTGCATCGAAACGGCTGGCGACTGGCACATCGTTCACACACCATGCCCCCGGCCAGGGGAGAGAAATGGGGAAGCGCGGCTCGGTTCGCTTGTCCGCAGGTCGCACACTGTTCAGTTTGTGGGCGAAATCCGGTGAGACCCAATAATCGAATCTGAAACAGCAACGTGGTCCAGGCCGCGTCCCGGCTCTCCACCAATGTGCGCAAGCCCGATTCCAACATTTCAAAGACCCGCGGTTCGGCGTCGCCTTCGGCCATCACGGCGCTTACGACATTGACCATCCGCCCGGCGGCCGTCATCAGTGCCAGATCGCTGCGGAGCTTCGCAAACGGTTCATCCAGCGCCACCTGCGAGATGCGATAGAGCGAGTCGCCCCGCTTTTCAAACAGATCCAGCTGGCAGAGGGTAAAGGGCTCAATCATGCCGCCCAGGCGGCTCTTCAGCCGGCGCGCGCCCCGCGCGACTCCACGGAGTTTTCCCAACCGTAGTGTGTAACAGGTGACAATGCGGTCGGCATCGCCCCATTTCCGGCTATGCAGCACGATCGCGGCCGTCTTTACCAGCGGCATCTCTTCACCTTGCGCCGAGACTGATATGGGAATGAGGAGGCCCGCACCGCATCGTTATCGGATCTGCTCGAGGAAAATCGTCGCCAAGGTGAGATAAATCGCAATGCCGGTGATGTCATTGGCTGTCGTCACAAACGGACCGGCGGCGACCGCCGGGTCCACGCCCATTCGCTTCAACACGATCGGCATCACCGTCGCCATGCTGGTCGAGACGAGGAACGCCGTAATCAGCGACACCCCGACCACCATACCGAGAAACACCTGGTGCCACAACCAGCCGACGACCGTCAGGATGAGGCTGCAGGCAATCCCCATCAGGAAGGCAATCTTCGCTTCACGGAAGAAAATCTTCCAGACATCCGTGAGTTCCACCAGGCCGGTCGCCAGACCGCGAATGATGAGGGTGGAGGACTGCAGACCGACGTTGCCCCCCATCGCAGCGATGACGGGGATAAAACTGACGATGGCGACGACCTCCTGAATCGTGTACCGGAACATCCACAGCAGCATCCCCGACAGCAGACTCCCCACCAGATTGGTAAACAGCCATGGCAGACGCACCCGAGCGGCAACCATACTGGAGGACTTGAACATCCTGTCCTCCTCAATGGCGCCGGCCATCTTCAACATGTCTTCGGTCGCCTCTTCACGGATGACGTCGACGACGTCATCCACCGTGATGATGCCGACCAATTTCCCGTCCTTCTCGACGACCGGAATCGCGAGCAAATTATAACTCGCCACCTGGCGCGACACTTCCTCCTGATCCATGTCGACCGCGACACTGATCAGGTCTCGGGTCATGATGTTTTTGAGCGGAGTGGCGGGAGGCACGGTCAGCAACTGGCGAAGAGACAAGACCCCGACCAGCCGATCGTCCTTATCGGTCACATAAATATAAAACACCATTTCGGCGTCGGTCGCCTGTTGCAAGCGGCGGATCGCTTCTTGCGCCGTGGCATCCTCGGACAGGGCGAAAAACTCCGTAGTCATAATGCCGCCGGCCGTGCCCTTCGGATACTTCAGCAGGTCGGCGATCTCCGTGGAGTCTTCCGTCCGCATCAGCGCCAGGATCTCCTTGGCGCGATCGTTCGGAATGACACTCAAAATATGGGCGATATCGTCGGAGCCGAGATCTTTCAACAACCAGGCGGCGTCGGACGGCAGGAGATCGGACAGCACCAGGGTGATGCTCTCCCCGTCTAATTCGCTCAGCACCTGCCCGCGCTTCACGTCCCCTCGCACCAACTCAAAGATTTCCCGCTTTTCTTTCAGCGACGAGAGGTGGTCGATGACATTGGCGATATCCGCCGGATGCATGCGCGCGAGCATTTTCGCCAGATTGGTAATGGCTCCCCGCCGCAAGAGTCGCTGGATGGAGACGAGGCGCACGTCGGATTTCGTCTGGCCGTTGCCGGCAGGGTCGCGAGACAGATCTTTCCCGAGCGGCTCCTTCTCCGGGAGTCGCGCCGGTTCCGACGGTTGGATGGTGAGATGGTTAATAACCTAACTCCGCGAGGGTTTGTTCGTCCTCTCGCCACGATTCACGGACTTTGACCCACAATTTCGCGAACACCTTCGTCCCGAACAACCGTTCCATATCTTCCCGTGCCGCCGTGCCCACCGACTTGAGCCGCTCCCCCTGTTTGCCGATCAGAATCCCCTTCTGCGATTCCTTTTCGACGATCACCACGGCTGCGATCTTGATCAATTTTTTGGTCTCGACGAATTCCTCGATTTCGACTGCCACTGAATGCGGAATTTCTTCATACGTCTGTTGGAGGATCTTTTCGCGGATCAGCTCGGCCGCCAGGGTCCGCATGGATTGATCCGTGATCATATCCTCACTGTAGGTGGCTTCGCCATCGGCCAGAAGGGACACCGTGACCGATAACAGTCGCTCAGTATTGTCGGCGGTCTGCGCCGAGACCGGCACCATTTCAGTCCAAGCGAAGAGGCGCAAATACTGCTCCATCAGAGGAAGCAGCCGCGCCTTGTTCACCAGATCGACTTTATTGATCACCAGCACCACCGGCCGCGGCTGCTTGGCGACCGCCTGCTTCACATGTTCGATCACCGCCAGATCACCGGGGCCCGGCTGAGACGTGGCTTCGACGACCACATACAGCACATCCGCATCGTCGAATGTGTCCAAGGTCGTCCGCACCATCCGACGGTTCAACAGGTGGCGTGGCTCGTGCAGTCCCGGCGTGTCGAGAAACACGATTTGAGCCCCTTCCACATGGGCCACCCCCAGGATTCGCGTCCTGGTGGTTTGCGGCTTGTCGGAAACGATGGCGATTTTTTCCTTCAGCAGACGATTCAGGAGGGTCGATTTCCCGACATTCGAACGCCCGATGATGGCCACGCTGCCGAATTTCATGGTGTTTTCACGGTCGGGAGCCGTTCCTTCTCGCCAAGCGGCGCAAGTTGATACACCGTTTCGCCTCTCCGCACATAACCCAACCGCTCGCGAGCCAGCTCCTCGATGCGGGTCGAGTCATACTGCACGCGATCCAAGTCCACGCGCAGTTCGCCGTTCAACCGTTGTAAATCGGCAAGCTCGTGGTCCAATTGCTCCGCATGCTCGCGCAAATGCAGATAGCGGGAAATGCCCATCTCGCCGAACAGCAGCGTGCCCATCATCAGGAACAGCGCTCCGAGTCCGACCCACTTTCCGGCAGAACAGAGCTTCCGCTGCCAATCCAACCAGTTGCGCCCGCGGTTCGGCTTAATCATCACGGTGGTTACGCCCTCGAAGGAACAGCCGTTCGGCCCCGATAGACTGCCGCTGCACCCAGTTCATCCTCAATACGCAGGAGTTGGTTGTATTTGGCCACGCGGTCCGTTCTGGATAACGAGCCGGTCTTGATCAATCCGCTATTGGTCGCCACCGCCACGTCCGCAATGGTGGTGTCTTCCGTTTCGCCCGATCGATGCGAAATGATGGCCGTGTAGCCCGACCGCTTGGCCAGCTCGATCGCATCCAACGTCTCCGTCAACGTACCGATCTGGTTAAGCTTGATCAGGATGGAATTGCCGATCCCCTCGACAATGCCCTTGGCAAAGATTTCCACATTGGTGACGAAAATATCGTCGCCGACCAGCTGCACGCGCTTGCCGAGCTTCTCCGTCAAAATCTTCCACCCCTTCCAGTCCAACTCGCTCAAGCCGTCTTCGATGGAAAGGATCGGATACCGGTCCAGCAACTTGCCGTAATAGGAGACCATCTCCTCGGAGGAACGCTCGGGATTCTTCTCCGCCTCCAAGCGATACCGCCCCTTGTCATAGAGTTCGCTGGCGGCGCAGTCCAAGGCGAGCGCAATGTCCTGACCGGGGCGATACCCGGCGGCTTCGATCGCTTCCATGATCAAGGCCAAGGCCTCTTCGTTCGATTGCAGATCCGGCGCGAATCCGCCCTCATCCCCCACCGCCGTATTCAATCCCTTTTTCTTGAGCAGGGACTTCAGCGTGTGGAACACCTCCGTCGCCATACGCAACGCATCGCTGAAACGGGGAGCACCCACCGGCATGATCATGAATTCCTGGAGATCCAGCCGGTTGTCAGCATGCGCACCGCCGTTAATGATGTTCATGAGCGGCACCGGCAACACCCGCGCATTCGTCCCGCCGAGATAGCGATAGAGCGGCTGCCCGGTTTCATTGGCCGCGGCCTTCGCCACCGCTAGGGACACGCCAAGAATGGCGTTGGCGCCCAGTTTGCCCTTGGTCTTCGTACCGTCTAGGGCAATCATTTCGTGGTCGACGGCGGCTTGATCCAAGGCCTCCATGCCTAACAATCTTGGCGCAATGGTCTTGCTGACGTTGGCGACCGCCTTGGACACGCCTTTTCCCATCCAGCGTTTCTTATCTCCATCGCGCAACTCGATCGCTTCCTTTTCGCCCGTCGATGCGCCCGAAGGCACCGCCGCTCGCCCATGTGCGCCGCTTTCCAGCAGCACTTCCACTTCCACCGTGGGATTGCCTCGTGAATCAATGATCTGCCGCGCCTTCACGTTCCTGATTCCGCTCATGCTCGTTGTCTCCTCCAGGTACTCACACTCACCATGACTGCTGTCGTCTCATTCACCCTACCCGGCCTGCCAATTCTCAGCCCAATGTCTTTTTCAGCAACTCATTCACCTTGCCGGGATTGGCCTTCCCGCCGGATGCCTTCATGACCTGTCCGACGAGAAATCCCAGCACCTGCTGTTTGCCTTCCTTAAATTGCGCCACCTGAGCAGGATTGTTCTTCAAGACCGCATCAATTATTGACACCAGGGCCCCCTCATCCGATACCTGCGTAAGTCCCTTGTCCTGAACAATCTGCGCCGGTGATTTTCCAGAGGCATACATTTCCGGAAAGATATCCCGGGCCACCTTCAAACTCACCGCGCCTTGATCGACCAGACTCAGCAACTCGACCAACCGTTCCGGCATCACGGGTGAAGCGTTGGCTTGAATGCCGGCTTGATTCAATTCACGCAAGAGCTCGCCCATCACCCAATTGCTGACGGTCTTGGGATGGGGATACAGTTTGACGCAGGCCTCGAAATATACCGACAGGGCTTTGCTGGACGTCAAAATCCCCGCATCATACTCAGGAATGCCGTACTCCGCGACAAACCGTTGCTGCTTCGCCGAAGCCAACTCCGGCAATCCTTCGCGCAACTGTTCGATCCAGTCGGCCGCAATCTCCAGCGGGACCAGATCCGGATCGGGAAAATACCGGTAGTCATGCGCCTCTTCCTTGCTCCGCATCACTGCCGTTTCACCACGTTCGTGATTCCAGAGCCTGGTTTCCTGAGAGATCTTGCCTCCCTCGTTCAGCACCTTGGTCTGCCGTTTGATTTCATAATCAACCGCATCCTTGACGAACTTGAAGGAATTGATGTTCTTCAATTCCACCTTCGTGCCGAAGGCCTTCTGGCCGGCCGGGCGCAGTGAGAGATTCGGCTCGCAGCGAAAGCTGCCCTCTTCCATGTTTCCATCGCATACGTCGAGGTACATCAACAGCTCGCGCAACGCCTTCAGATAGGCCACCACCTCTTCGGAGGAACTCAGATCCGGTTCGGTCACGATCTCCAGCAGCGGCGTGCCGGCGCGATTCAAATCCACCAAGCTCATGCCGCTCCCCGCTTCATGCAGATTTTTTCCGGCATCTTCTTCCAGATGCGCGCGCCTGATGCGCACGCGTTTACGGGTCCCGCCGGCAGCAATTTCGATCCACCCATGCTCGCAAATCGGGGCTTCGTATTGGGAGATCTGGTAGCCCTTGGGCAAGTCCGGATAGAAGTAGTTTTTGCGGGCAAACCGATTACGCGCCCCGATTGTGCCGTTCATCGCCAATCCGGCGCGCACGGCCATCTCCACGGCCTGCTCATTGATCACGGGCAGACTTCCCGGCAATCCCAGACAAACCGGGCACGTCTGCGAGTTGGCGGTTCGACCAAACGTGGTCCCGCAGGGGCAGAACAACTTGGACTGCGTGCGCAATTGTGCATGCACTTCCACGCCGATCACGACTTCGTACGTGACGCTCAACCCTGTTCTCCCTTGCTGAACTGCTCACGCTCCCGGCGCATGGCTTCCCGCCCTGCATCAAAGGCCTCGCGCAACACGGTTTTTTTCGACTCGATAAAGTCGCGGCCTTCTTCGACCGCGCCTTCGAATCGTTCGCCCGCTTCTCCGACCAGATCCCGCAGCCCGTCCTCCGCGCGCCGGGCATACCCTCGTAACAGCTCGCGCGATTCCGAGCCGGTCCGCGGGGTCAACAAGATCGCCGCCACCGCGCCGAGTGCCGCGCCGCTCAAAAATCCCAACAGAACCGCCGCCGCCGATGGGCCGTGATTATCCGCCATTGTGATGTCCTCCCTCTTTCAAGCGTTCCGTGACCACGTGTTTTGCCGCGCGAAGCCCCGCCACGACGCTCGCCACATTGGCCAGCAACGTCCCCCCGGAGCCTCGTACCAAACTATGCACCTGGTTGACCGATTCACCGACTTCGCCCACCGCGTGCAGCAACACCGCCGCATGCTCCACCCCGCCGCGGGCCTGTTCGGTCAGGTCGTTCAAGTTTTGGCTCATCGCCCGCAATTCCGTCACCAGGATCGGCAGGTCGGTATTCATCTTTGTCACGAGCTGCTCCGCTTCGACGGCGGTTTTACGGACCTGAATCAACAGCGGCACGAGGTACCCCACCAGCACCGCGAAGGCAATCGCGACCAGAATAGCGGCGACTTCGACAATCATAGGCACTCCCTTCCCGGCTTACCGCACCAGCGGCTTTTTTGACCGCCAGGTTGTCGCCTGCTCGTAGGCATGGGCCCCGCGCAACAGGGTGTCCTCTTCAAACGGCCGGCCGATCAACTGCAGTCCGATCGGCATCCCTGCTTTACTGAACCCGCAGGGCAGCGAGATGGCAGGGAGACCGGCCAGGTTCGCCGAAATCGTATAGATGTCGGACAAATACATCTGTAACGGGTCCTGCGCCTTCTCCCCGAACTTGAAGGCGGTGGTCGGAGTGACCGGAGTCACGATCAGATCGACCGTCTCAAAGGCCGCTTCAAATTCGCGGCGGATCAAGGTTCGCACCGCCTGCGCTTTGCCGTAATAGGCGTCGTAGTAGCCGGCGCTCAACACATAGGTCCCCAGCATGATCCGGCGTTTCACTTCCGGCCCGAACCCTTCCGCCCTGGTCCTGAGGTACATATCCAGCAGGTCTTTGCTGTCGTCTGTCCGCCGACCGTACTTGACCCCGTCGTAACGCGCCAGGTTCGAGCTGGCCTCTGCCGTGGCGATGACGTAGTAGGTCGCCACCGCCGCATCCGTCGTCGGCAGCTTGATGTCGCGAATGTCGGCACCGAGTTCCCGCAGCCCTTCAATGGCCGCGCGAACTGCCTGCTCCACCTCAGGATCGAGGCCGTCGGCAAAATATTCGGCAGGCACGCCGACCTTCAGGCGTTTCAAGTCCTTTCGCTTGAGGGCTCTGAGATAATCCGGAACCGGGACATTGGCCGACGTCGAATCGCGAGGATCATGGCCCGCAATGGCTCCCAGCAGGATAGCCGCATCCGTGACATCCTTCGTGATGGGCCCGATCTGATCCAGAGAGGACGCGAAGGCGACCAGCCCGTACCGGGAGACGCGGCCATAGGTCGGCTTCAATCCGACGACGCCGCAAAATGCCGCCGGCTGCCGTATCGATCCGCCGGTATCCGAGCCCAAGGCCGCGACACATTCGTCCGCCGCGACCGCGGCTGCAGATCCGCCGCTCGAGCCGCCGGGAACGGTCTGGATGCTCCACGGATTACGGCTGGGGCCGAACGCGGAATTCTCGGTGGACGAGCCCATCGCGAATTCGTCCAGGTTGGTCTTACCGACCAGCAGATACTGTTGCGCGCGCAATTTGGCCACGACGGTCGCATCATAGGGCGGGACGAAGTGCTCCAGCATCCTGGAGGCGCAGGTCGTGCGCACGCCTTCGGTACAGATGTTGTCTTTGACCGCCAGCGGCATGGCCATCAACGGGGTGGTCTTCCGCCAGCCTTTCAAGGACTGATCGAGCCGTTCCGCCTGCGCTGCCGCTGCCTCTTTGCACTGCGTCAGGTACGCGTTCACCTTGGGCTCAACATGCCCCACCCGGAGAAAGTAGGCGCGCACGATTTCTGTGGCCGTGACATCGCCGGCGGTAAACTTCCGCTGCAACTCGGCGAGCGTCATTTTATGTATGACCGTCAATGCCATCAGCGCTTCGCCATTTTGCGGGCGATCCGGTTTTTCCCGTCTACCAGAATGATCTTCGGCTTATGCCGCTTGATTTCCTCGTCGCTGTAATATTCGTAACAGAAAATAATGATCTGATCGCCCACCGCGGCCTTGCGCGCCGTCGGGCCGTTTAACACGATCTCGCCGCCACCCCGTTTCCCCTTCATGGCGTAAGTCATGAACCGCTCGCCGTTGTTGAGATTCGAACAAACGATGGCTTCGTACGGCAAAATTCCCGCGGCATCCAGCAAGTCTTCGTCCACCGTGAGGCTACCTTCATATTCAAGACAGGCTTCGGTCACCGTCGCTCGATGTATCTTGGCCCGCAACATTTGTCGAAACATAGTCGGCTCGTACTCCTTGCGTCCCTTAAGACTCTTGAATGATTTTCGGCACCCGGAAACAACTCGCCTCAGCATCGGGAGCGTTCGCCAACGCCTGCTCGAGCGACAACGACGTCTCGACGGCATCCGGACGAAACACGTTCGTCTGTCCTAACACGGTCGAGGTCGGTTCCACGTCTTCCGTAGAGAACGTCTTGAGCTTCTGGACATAGGCCACAATCTGATTCAACTGCTGGGAAAATGCTGTGGTCTCCGCCTCGCTCAACGCCAGCCGCGCCAACTTGGCCACCTTTTCGACTTCCTGCTTCGTTATTTCCATGCCATGTTCTCATTTCGTTGAGGATGTTCAAAACGGTCGCCCAGCAAGGCCGCAGGAAGCTCGGCGACGAGGCGTACCCGCTGGGGTACGTCGCAGGAGACTGAGCGACCGAGAACGCCGCTGGAGGTCGTTTTCAACATCCGACTATTCTACCGTCACGCTTTTGGCCAAATTGCGAGGCTGATCCACATCTTCCCCGCGCAACACCGCAATGTGATAGGCCAGCAGCTGCAGCGGGATGGTGAACAAAATCGGCGACAACAACGGATGCACATCGGGGATGGTAAACACCGCGTCGGCGATCTTGCCCAACTCCCGTTCGCCTTCCGCCACAAACGCAATCACCGGAGCCCGCCGCGCCTTGACCTCCATGAGATTGCTCACTGTCTTCTCATATAACCGGTCCCTGGGCGCCAATACCACCACCGGCATGTCTTTATCGATCAGCGCGATAGGCCCGTGCTTCATTTCTCCTGCGGCATAACCTTCCGCATGGATATAGGAAATCTCCTTGAGCTTCAGCGCGCCTTCGAGCGCGATGGGATAGTTGATGCCGCGCGCCAGATACAAAAAGTCCGGTTTCTTATAGTACCGTTTCGCAATCGCGAGAATCTCGGCCTCGCGACCCAGCACATGTTTCACCAGCGCCGGCACCGTCACCAGGCGGTCTAACCAGGCCTTCCCGTCCGCCACCGTCAAGACGCCCCGCACCCGGCCGAGATGGAGCGCCAGCATGTAGAGCGCGGCCAATTGGCTGGTGAAGGCCTTTGTTGAGGCGACGCCGATCTCGGGTCCGCAGTGCGTATACAACACGCCGTCCGACTCGCGAGCCAGCGTGCTGCCCACGACATTGACGATCGATACCACCCGCGCGCCCTTTTGTTTGGCTTCCCGGGCAGCGGCCAAGGTATCGGCCGTTTCGCCCGACTGCGAGATCGTGATGAACAGATCATTCTTTTCAATCAACGGATCCCGATAGCGGAATTCGCTACCGATATCGACCTGCACCGGCGTACGGACCATCTCTTCGAGCAGATATTTCCCGACCAACCCGGCATGCCAGCTCGTGCCACAGGCTACGATCCAGATGCGCCCCACATCGGCAAACTGCTTCGGCGTCAAGCCGATATCCGGCAGGTCGGCCTCGCCGCTCTCATACGAATAGCGTCCCCTGATGGTATCCAAAATCGTTTGGGGCTGCTCGTGAATTTCCTTCAGCATGAAATGGGGATAGCCGCTCTTTTCAGCCGCGGAGGCATCCCAGGTCACCTTGGTTTTCTTGCGCGTGACCGCCTGCCCGTCGAGATCCGTGAACCCGGCGCCTCCCGCCGTGACCTCGACGACATCGCCTTCTTCCAGGAACGTCACGTCCCTGGTGTGAGACAACATGGCCATGACATCCGAGCCGACAAACGACGCCTCCGCAGTGCGACCGATGACCAGCGGACAGCCGGATCGCGCGGCGACCAGCAGACCAGGCTCATGCTCCGAAATCACCGCGATGGCGTAACTGCCGCGAATCTCCCTCGCCGTCGCGCGAACCGCATCGGCCAATCGCAGTTTGCCCTTGGTCATGTGGGTATCGATGAGATGCGCCACGACCTCCGTGTCCGTCTCCGACTGAAATTTGTACCCGTCCTTGAGGAGACGCTGCTTGAGCTCGACGTAGTTTTCGATGATGCCGTTGTGCACGAGCACACAGTTCTCGGAGCGATGCGGATGGGCATTCTGCTCGGAAGGCTTCCCGTGCGTCGCCCAGCGCGTATGGCCGATCCCGCACATGCCGGCGATCGGTTTCTGCTCCAGCGATTTCTGCAGATTGATCAGCTTCCCCACACTGCGCCGGATGTCGATCTTTTCGCCGCGCTGAATCGCCACGCCGGCCGAGTCGTACCCTCGATACTCCAGTTTCGACAACCCGTTCAACAAAATCGGGACTGCATCTTGATTTCCTACGTAGCCGACTATGCCACACATAGGGTGCCGTTACCTCCGTTTCGAACGTTGAACTGCCGGTTGCTTCTTTTTTACCGCACGGCTTCCGGTCTTCGCCTTCGATGTCCCCTTTTTTGCGGGCTTCGCACTCGAACGGGATTTCCTCGCAGGCGCCGGCGCAGGAGGCGGAATCTGCCCGCTCTGCAAGGCGCGCCGCCTGGCTGCCCATCCCTCGCGCGTCACCTGCGGCACCCTCGAAATCACCAGCGCATCCGCCGGCACATCCTGCGTCACGGTGGCGCCGGCCGCGATCACGGAGCCCGAGCCGACCGTCACCGGGGCGACCAATTGGACATCGCTGCCGATGAACACGCCGTTGCCGACGACCGTATGAAATTTCTTGTATCCGTCGTAATTGCAGGTAATCGTGCCGGCGCCGATGTTCACGCCTTGGCCGATCGTGGCATCGCCGATATAACTCAAATGATTGGCCTTCGATCCCTCGCCGAGCTCCGTCTTTTTCATCTCGACAAAGTTGCCGACCTTCCCCTTGCGCCGCACCACGGTCCCGGGCCGCAGATGCACGAACGGCCCGAGATGCGCGTCATCGTCAACCTGCGACTCTCGAAAGATACAATGGTCGAGAATCTCGACCCGGTTGCCGATGGTGCAATCGGTGATTCGTGCGCCCGCGTGCACGACCGTATTCTCGCCGATCACTGTCCTGCCTTCGAGCGTCACATTCGGGTACAACAGGGTATCGCGCCCGATGGTCACATCCGCATCGATCCACGTTGACGCCGGATCCCGCATCGTCACGCCGGCCTCCAGCCAACGTTCCCGGATCCTTTGGCGAATGACGCCCTCCGCCTCCGCCAACTGCACGCGGCTGTTGATTCCCAGCCCTTCGTCGATGTCCCGCAGGCGTAACGCCGAGACGGTGCGGCCTTGCTGCACGGCCATCTGCACGATGTCGGTGAGATAGTATTCGCCTTGCGCGTTCCGCGGATCGAGTTTGTCGAGGGCCGGAAAGAGAAACTCTCCGTCGACGACATAGGTCCCCACGTTGATCTCGCGCACGCGTCGCTCGGCGGGAGAGGCATCCTTGTCCTCAACGATGCTCTGCACCCGATTATCTGCGGCTCCCTGCAGCCATTCGTCGCGACGGTGGCGAATCACGCGCCCATAGCCCGACGCATCGTCGAGGACCGCCGTCAACAACGTCACGGCCGCGCCTTGCGCATCGTGCATCGCGAGGAGTTCCCGCACCGTCGCTTCCGTCAACAACGGCGTGTCACCGTTGAGGATCAAATAACGGGTCGGGCGGCGGTGCGCAACGCCGGCAAACACCGGACGCGCTTGCAACACTGCATGGCCTGTCCCCAGCTGCTTCGTCTGCTCGGCAACGGCCACCTGCCCGCCGACCGCTTCCACCACCTTGCGCACATCGGCACCCTGATGACCGACGACGACCGCCACACCCTGCTCCGCCAGGCCACAGGCGATATCGAGTACGTACAGTACCATCGGCCTCCCTGCGACCGGATGGAGCACTTTGGCCAGCGCGGATTTCATGCGCTTGCCGAGCCCCGCCGCCATAATGATGACGCCCAGTCCGGGAATGGAGGAAGCCAAAGACTTCTCGCGCAATACGTCCGTCATAGATTGCTCACCATACGTCATCGACACAGGCTCCATTCGGCGATGTCGCGCTCAGCCGACCTGCACGCCTGCGTCGGGTTGCTTAATCGGTGCCCAGGATTTTCCACCGGCCTGCGACGCGGCACCCGATGACTGCGCCGGGGTATACAGCCCTCCCGACACAATCAGCTTCATGGCTTCTTCCACCGTGATATCCACGGCGATCACTTCGCGCTCGGGCACCAGGAGAAAATACCCGGACGTCGGATTGGGCGAAGTCGGCACATAGACGTGCACGAGCGGGTCCGGGGAGAGTTGCTGCATTTCGCCTTTCGTCACGCCCGTCACAAAGGCAAAACAGTAGTGGCCGTTCTTGGGAAACTGAATCAGCACCACGCGCCGATAGCTCTCGCGCTCCGCGAAGGACAGAATGTCCATCATCGACTTGATGGTGGAATAGATTCCCCGGACCACCGGTACGCGATTGAGCAAACTCTCCCATTGCCGCACGACCTGGCGGCCGATAAAATTCGCGGCGAAGAGCCCGGTCATGAAAATGAGCAGGATGAGCGCGATAATCCCGAGACCGGGCACATAATATCCCGGGGTTACGAGGCGAGCGGCGGCGTCGCCGAGAATCCCATCCAGGCTGACGAACAGGGTCTTCAAAATCAGGACGGTCCCCCAAATGGGGATCATCACCAGCAAACCGGTGAGAAAATAACGTTTTAATGAAGCTTGTACCATGCGCGGCTGAGGGGTCCCGGGTAGAGCGTCATGATACTGGTCTTTTGCCGGTCGTCGCAAGCCTTTTCTTGCTATTTTCAATCACTTGGAATAGGATCCGCCCTCTTTTTCCCCGAACTTTTTCGATCCAAACCATGACACCACGCCGGCAGCCGTCACGAGGTCTGTTCATCACCCTGGAGGGCATCGAGGGCTGTGGAAAATCTACCCAGGCGAAGCTCCTCGGAGAATATCTGCGAAGCCTGGGGCACGTCACCGTCGAAACACGGGAGCCGGGCGGAACCCCGCTCGCGGAAAAGATCCGATCGGTCCTGCTCGATCGCGCCGATGAAACGGTGACGGCCGAGACCGAAGCGTTTCTCGTGTTTGCTGCCCGGCGCCAGCATGTGGCCCAGGTGATCGAGCCGGCGCTTGCCCGCGGCGCCATCGTGCTCTGCGACCGCTTCAGCGATTCGACGTTGGCGTATCAAGGGTACGCCCGCGGGATCAATGTGCCCCTGCTGGAACGGCTCAACCGGCTTGCGACTCACGACGTAACGCCGGACCTGACGCTGCTATTCGATCTTCCTGTGGCGACCGGACTGGCGCGTCGGCGATCCGCAGCCGAAACGAATCGGCTCGACCGTGAATCGCTTCGGTTTCACCAAAAAGTTCGCGCCGGTTTTCTCGACCTGGCCAAACGTCATCCCGCGCGGATGAAAGTCATTGCCGCGCGTGCATCCAAAGAGACCGTCGCGCGCGCAGTCTCCCGGATAGTCACTCCGATGCTGAAGCGACTGCATCGCGCCGGTCGCCAGGCGGCGATAGGGCGCGCTACGCCTTCTGGCGCGACGGAGGCAGGCCATGCCCTTCGCTGACATCATCGGCCACGACCATGCCAAGACCCTGCTGCGATCGGCGATCCTGCAGAATCGATTGGCCCATGCGTATCTCTTCCACGGCGACGATCGCATCGGCAAACGTCTCCTCGCCCTGCGGTTGGCGCAGACACTGCTCTGCGAGACGGTGTCAGACGGCCGGCAACCGGACGCCTGCGGCACCTGCCGGGCCTGCCAGCAGGTAGATGCGCGCACCCATCCGGACTTTCTGGTGATCGAACCGGATCAGGAGATGGCCAATCCCCAGATCAAAATCGAATCCATTCGAGACATCGAACATCAGATGATCTACCGGCCGCTGATCGGCAATCGCAAAATCTGCCTGATCGACGACGCGGATCGCATGACCATCGGCGCGGCCAACGCCCTGCTCAAAACACTCGAAGAGCCCCCCGACCACAGCCTGTTCATCTTGGTGTCGAGCCGCCCCTATGCCCTGCCGGCCACCATTCGCTCGCGCTGCCAGGCACTGCGACTTACCGCGCCGGCACAAACGCAGGTGGAAGCCGCGGTGATTTTGAAGCGCGAGATGCCTCCCGCCGATGCGCGATTTCTCGCCATGCTCAGCGACGGGCAACTGGGCCGGGCGTTGGAATGTGACCTCGAACAGGCGCGTACCAACCAGAAAGAGTTCGCCGCCATTTTCTCGGCCAAAGGGCTTCAGTCCTTCTCCACCGTCTTGGCCGCGGCGGAAGCGCTGGCCAAAGGCGACCGTGCGGCGGAAGCGTTCGACTGGCTGCTTCGATGGCTGCGCGACCTCCTACTCATTGCCGTCGGGAGCGGCTCCGACCATATCCTCAACCTGGATCAACGGGCCGGAATGCAGGCGCTGGCGGCACACATCAGCATCGACGACCTCCTGGATCTGATCGGCGACCTCGAAACGATGGAACGTCAGGCGAACCGGAACCTGAACGTGCAGATCGCGCTCGAAACCATCCTCCTCAGAGTCCGGCAACTCCTGACTCCGCCAGGTACCGCCGACCGCTCACGATAACTTTGTCGCGTATCCATTTGAATCCTTACCGAACTGGCTGTTCAGAAAGGCGGTCCAGCAAGGCCGCAGGGAGCACGACAACTGAGACGTACCCTTGCGGTACGTCGCAGGGAGGCGCGCAACTGAGAAGGCCGCTGGCGGCCTTTCTCAACAGCCAGCTAGCTTTGCGCCTCGGCATCTTGTTATCTTCACCCGACAACTCATGAACACTCACGACCCCTTCTACATCACGACACCCATTTATTACGTCAACGACGTGCCGCACATCGGCCATGCCTACACGACGGTCGCCGCCGATGTCCTGGCCCGCTACTGGCGATTGCGTGGGCGCGACGTGTTTTTTCTAACCGGTCTCGATGAGCACGGACAAAAAGTCCAGCAGGCCGCA
Organism: uncultured Nitrospira sp.; assembly: GCA_902500995.1. Lineage (GTDB taxonomy): Bacteria > Nitrospirota > Nitrospiria > Nitrospirales > Nitrospiraceae > Nitrospira_A. The sequence goes on along the minus strand of CABVSR010000005.1, from coordinate 113,937 downwards.
GCCAAGGCCGGCGTCGATCCGCAAGCCCATTGCGACCGCCTCGCGCCGCAGTTCACAGACCTCTGGCAACGGTTGAACATTTCCCACAGCGCCTTCATCCGCACGACCAACAAACCCCACCAGGCCGTGGTTCAACGATATCTTCAACAGCTCTACGATAAACAGTTGATTTACAAGGCAGAATATACGGGATGGTACTGCACGTATGACGAGCGGTTCTGGACGGAGAAGGATGTGGTCGGCGGCCTCTGCCCCGACTGTAAACGGCCCATCGAACAACTGAGCGAACACAATTACTTTTTCAAGATGGGCCAATATCAGGAACGGTTGCAGCGGCACATCCTGGATCATCCGGACTTCATCCGACCGGAGTCGCGCCGCAACGAGGTCCTGGGATTTTTGCAAACGCAGAAGCTTGGCGATCTGTCGATCTCACGACCCACATCGCGACTGTCTTGGGGAATCGAACTCCCCTTCGACCAGAACTATGTCACGTATGTCTGGTTCGATGCGCTGGTCAATTACATCTCGGCGCTCGAATACCTACCCCAGGGCCGACCGGCCGGATTACGGTACTGGCCCGCCGACGTCCACCTGGTCGGGAAGGATATTCTCACTACCCACGCCGTCTACTGGTCCACCATGTTGATGGCGCTCGAACAGCCGCTCCCGAAGACGATCTTCGCCCACGGCTGGTGGACGGTGGACGGCGAGAAGATGTCGAAGAGCCGGGGCAATGTCGTGGATCCCAACAAGATGGTCGATCAATTCGGCACCGATGCCTTCCGCTACTTCCTGCTCCGCGAAGTGCCGTTCGGGCAGGATGGGGATTTCTCGCACAGCGCCTTGATCACGACCGTCAATGCCAAACTTGCCAACGGAATCGGGAATCTCCTCAGCCGCACACTCACCATGATTGAACGGTCTTGCGCCGGTGTGATTCCCGAACGGGGTCCGGCTGTGCTGCCGGAACTGGAACAACGGATCGAGGCGCTGGCCCAACACCTGCCCGGCAGCATTGAAGCAGGCTTCAACGCGCTGCAGTTCCGGGACGTCCTGTTGATGATCGAGGAACTCAACGGCTACTGCGATGAATATATCGACAAGAGCGCGCCATGGAAATTGGCGAAGCAGCCCGAGGCACAGACGCAATTGCACACGGTGCTGAACATTTCCGCTCGCGCGCTCCGGCTGTTGGCGCTCATGCTCTATCCATTCATGCCGAGTGCCGCCGCGGAGATGCTCCGGCAACTGGGATTGTCGATCGACTTTTCGCGACCGCTGGCGGCGGACGCAGGCCGTTGGGATGCGCCGTTGGCCGGCCGCACCATTCAAAAAGGCGCAGCCCTGTTTCCCCGTATCGAATCCAAACCACAAGGAGCCAAACCCGTGAGTGATACACCAGCATCCCCGCAACCGGTTGCCGCCGCCCCGACCGCAGCCCCCGCTGCGCCACAATCCCCTGCTCCCGCTGCCGTAGCGGCTGCCGCCCCGGTCACCTCGCAGCCGGCCCAGATCACCATCGACGAGTTCATGAAGATTCAGCTCAAGGCCGCCAAGGTGCTGGCAGCGGAACGCATGCCCAAATCCGAGAAGTTGCTCAAGCTTCAAGTCAGCCTCGGGGCCGAACAACGGCAGATCGTCGCGGGCATCGGCAAGAAATACGAGCCGGACGCGCTGATCGGCAAAACCATCGTCATCGTCGCGAACCTCAAACCGGCGAAACTCATGGGCATCGAATCCCAGGGCATGGTCCTCGCCGCGGGCGACAGTGAAGTGCGAGGGCTCGCCACCTTTGTCGAAGACGTGGAGCCCGGCACCAAAGTGAAATGATTCGCCTTCCCCTCATCCGTCTGATCGGCACCGTCCTGCTCGTGCTGCTGACCAGCATAAGCGCCGCGTTTACGCCGGAGCCTTCGGAATCCGAGCTCGAGAGCAAAGCCCATTACAACGATCCGCTGCCCACCACCGTGCTCGTGCGCGTCGTCGCGCACCGCTCGCTGGTCCTGGGGCATGAGGTCGGCGGCGCCCGCGTCACCATGACGGATGTGGCGACCGGACAGTTGCTGGTCTCGGGACTTCAGCAAGGCGAGTCGGGCGACCAGACCCAGATCATGCGCACGCCCCATCTGATGGATGAGCCGGTGTACAGCAGCCGCCCGGCCGCCGCGTTCCGCGCCACACTCGAATTGACCCGCCCCACCCTGGTGGAAATCACGGCCGAGGGACCACTGGCTTATCCCCACGCCTTGCAGCGCGCGAGCACCACCGTGCTGTTGATCCCCGGTCACGACCTGACCAATGACGGCATCGTGCTGCCTCTGTACGGCTACCTGGTGCAAGTCGAACATCCCAAACCAGGCGAGCCCTTGATCGCCAAGGAGGACGTGATGCTCCGGGCCTCGGTGCGCACCCTCTCCGGCGCCCTGGTCAGACCACACAGCGACTGGGATTCACGGAAAATTCACATCTATGCCGAATTGGTGATCGGGGATCGCATCGTCGAGCGGTTGCAGATGTTTTATTCAGGAGAAAAGAGCCGGTTTGAAGCCCCGTTTTTCGTGCCCCTCTCCAAAGACGCCCCCGACGGCATCACCCTACGGGTGGTCGCAGCCGATGTCGCAACCGGCAACTTCGGCCTGGCCTCGGCGCAATATCCGGTGCTCTCCGAACGTTTGCGACCCAAGAAAAATTGACCCCATTGACTGAATCGGCCGTTTCATGGTGTGCTGACGAGGGGAGCACGGGAACGGTTACCCCATCAATCATGCACCGTCGGCGCTCCCAAGCACTCGATCGCATTCCTCACGATGGATCCGAAACAACGACAATTCTCCATCTGGTACATGTTCATCGCCCTCTGGGTGCTGATCCTGATCCAGACCTTTCTCCCGTCCCTGTTTAACCCCACCGAAATCCCGTACAGCGAATTCAAATCCGCCGTGGAGGCAAACAAAGTCACCGAGGTGACCGTCTCGCCGCAGATCATTCACGGCAAGATGAAGGAAGATAAGATCTTCCATACCATCCGCATCGACGACCCCGAGCTGCTGCGCAGCCTCGAACAACACCAGGTCAAGGTCACGGGCATGATCGAGAGCACCCTGTTCCGCGATGTGTTGTCGTGGATCCTGCCGATCGTGCTGTTCTTCGGCGTCTGGTGGTTCTTGCTCCGCCGCATGGGCCAGAGCCAGGGATTCATGACGGTCGGGCAGAGCAAGGCCAAAATTTATGTGGAGAAAGAAGTGAAGGTCACCTTCGCCGATGTGGCGGGCGTCGACGAAGCGAAGCAGGAACTGGAAGAGATCATCGAATTCCTGAAGACGCCGGAAAAGTTTCGACGTCTCGGCGGCAAAATTCCCAAGGGCATCCTGCTCGTCGGCCCTCCCGGCACCGGCAAAACGCTGCTGGCGAAAGCAGTCGCCGGGGAAGCCGGTGTGCCGTTTTTTTCGATCAGCGGGTCGGAGTTTGTGGAAATGTTCGTCGGCGTCGGGGCGGCCCGCGTCCGCGACCTGTTCGAGCAGGCCAAGAGCAAGGCGCCCTGCATCATCTTCCTCGACGAGCTCGACGCGCTCGGCAAAGCGCGCGGGGTCGGCCCGATGGCCCACGAGGAACGGGAACAGACCCTGAACCAACTGCTCGTCGAGATGGACGGATTCGACTCCCGGGTCGGCGTCATTCTCGTGGCTGCCACCAACCGCCCGGAGATTCTCGATCCCGCGCTGCTCAGAGCCGGCCGCTTCGATCGTCAGGTGCTGGTAGACCGCCCCGACAAGATCGGTCGCCTGGCCATTCTCAAAGTGCACGCGCGAAGCATCACCCTCGCCAATCAGGCAGATCTCGAAACCATCGCCGCCATGACGCCCGGCTTTGTGGGCGCCGACCTGGCGAATCTCCTCAACGAAGCGGCCTTGCTGGCCGTGCGGCGCGGCAAGGAAACGGTCAGCCTCGCTGAATTGCAGGAAGCGGTGGAGCGCGTCATAGGCGGGCTGGAAAAGAAGAACCGGGTGTTGAATAAAATGGAACGGGCCCGCGTGGCTCACCACGAGGTCGGCCATGCGCTGATGGCGCTTTCCATCCCGGGCGGCGATGCGGTGCACAAAATCTCAATTATTCCTCGAGGTATTGCCGCGCTCGGGTACACCATGCAGTTGCCGACCGAAGACCGATTCCTCATGACCATGTCCGAGTTGAAGAACCGCATCGCCATCCTGCTGGGCGGGCGCGCGGCCGAAGAAGTCATCTATGGCGAGGTGTCCACCGGCGCGCAGGACGATTTACGGAAAGCCACCGACATCGCCAAGAGTATGGTCAAGGCTTACGGGATGAGTGAAAAGCTGGGGCAGGTCAGCCTGGAGCGGGACCGGCAGTCGATCTTTCTCCAAACCACTCCCACCCACACGCCTGGGGACTATAGCGAACAGACCTCCAGGGAAATCGATTGCGAAGTCCGGCTGTTGATCGATGAGCAGTATGAACGGGCGCGGGACCTCATCAAGGCCCAGGAAGCCACGCTGCGGCATGCGGCCCAGGTACTGCTCGAAAAAGAAACGATCACCGGCGAGGAACTCAAAACCCTCGCCACGGCGCTGTGACAACACCGCTTGCGCCTCGCTTCGCTCTTCTGCGTTTGACGCGCCCGATCCCTGCCGATCCTCAGCCGCTCCTGGAAGACCGTACAACGGCTTGCCCTCCCCTGCCTCTCGTGAGACACTGAAGCCGATGGTTCCCCACACCTACCATGAACTGCGCTCCCAACTCAGGATCGCGCTGGCGGTTAATGCCGTCATCGTGGTCGCGGAATTTGCCGGAGGCTTTCTCACCAACAGTATCGGCTTGATCGGAGACGCGGGACACAACCTCGTCGATCAAGGCTCCCTGTTCCTCGCTCTCTACGCGCATGTGCTGACGGCCAGACCGGCCACCGATAGCCGCACCTTCGGCTACCACCGGGCAGGCATCGTCGCGGCGTTCCTTAATTCGTTCATCCTGCTGCTCACCGCCGGCGGGATCACGCTCGTGAGCATCGAACGCCTGATGGCCCCTGTCCCGGTCCCGGGCGGGTGGGTCATGCTGATCGCGTTGATCAGCTTCGCGGCGAATCTCTCCATCGCGCTGTTGCTGCAACATGGCGCGAAGGATGACCTGAATATCCGCAGCGCCTTCTGGCACATGCTGAGCGATGCCTGGGTGTCACTCGGCGTCGTTGTGAGCGGCGGGATCATCATGTTCACCGGCTGGTCGATGCTCGATCCGCTCGTGAGTCTTTTCGTCGTCGTCGCGATCGTGCGCGGCGCCTGGCCGCTCTTTAAAGAATCACTTGAGGTCCTGCTGGAGTCCACCCCGCCCGGCGTAAGCCCTGCCCTGGTAGCCGCTACCATCGAATCCATCCCCGGCGTGAAGAACGTGCACGACCTCCACATCTGGGCCGTCGAACCGCGACTCATCATGATGACCACGCATGTGCAAGTGGACGGTGGTGACCAGGCATTGACGACCGACTTGCTCCAAGCCATTCGCAATCGTGTGACCAGCGAATTCAAGATCAAGCACCTCACCATTCAACTCGAAACCGAATGCTGCCATCCCGAAGCCGTCCACTGCGACCTTTCCAAACTCCACGACCAGCATTCCCATCACGAATTTCTCCACAGTCACCATTAGCACTTTGCCTCCCCGCTCACGGTTCGGCCGCGCTGGGCGGACTATTTGACCATCCGCCGGGAAACCTCCTCTATCATCTGTCCGCCACCTAGCCGACACCTGACTTCAACAGCTACAATGGGCCGCATGACACAGACTCTCCCTATCCCCTTCTACATGCTCTGCGGGTCGCTCGGCGCCGGCAAGACCACACTGCTCATGCGTCTGCTGGAATACTGGAACAGCCAAGGGCACAAGGTCGGCGTGCTGATGAACGAAGCAGGCGAGGTCAGCATCGACGGTCCGCGAGCAGGCACCATCGCCGAACAAGTCTTGAACCTTGCCGGTGGCTGCATCTGCTGCGATACGAAAGACGACCTGGCTTGGAGCATCGCCCAACTGGTGCAGGACTATGAATCCACCGTGATCGTGCTGGAATGCTCGGGGATGGCCGACCCGGCGGAAGTGGTCGATGCGGTGACTGATGCCTATGTTTCGCGCATGGCGAAGCTCGAACGGATTTTTGCCATGCTGCATCCCGTGCCACTACCCGATACGGGCATGGCGGAACTCGTCACCCGCAACGCCATTCGATATGCGGATGATCTCATCCTCAACAAACGCGATCTCTACATCCCCGGCCATTGGGAACAGTTTCGCGAGACGATCACGCGCCTGAATCCTCACGGACGGCTGTGGGAGACCAATCATGCGCGGCTCGACGTGGCTGCCCTGCTCGCGGCGCCGGCGACCAGATCGCTTCCGACCAATGTGGAATTCGGGACACATCCGACGCGAGCCAAGGGCCATGAGGCCCGCGCGCCGCATCACCCCATGGTAACGACCGTGCGGTTACCGAAACCGCTCGATCGCTCAAAGTTCATCAAATGGACGAAGTCTTTACCGGAGGGGATGGAGCGCGCGAAGGGGTTTTTTCGGTTTGCCGGGGAACCGGAGCTGCAGGAGTTTCAGTTTTTTCCACCCCGCACCAGCACCATCGCCCCGGTGATGTTGCTCGATGAGCCGGACCATGTTCTGGTGTTGATTGGGCGAGGCTACGATCAGGAACGTTGCCGTGCGGATCTGCTCGATTGCCTGGTAGCAGACGATCAGCCTCGCCGTTGAGACCTGAGCCTGATATTGTGCCGTCAACCTTGGAGGGACACTATGAATGCTACGCGATCTTCGATTGGTTCAGCTCTGGTCGTATCAGCGCTCCTGTTGAGCCACCTGTTGCTGGGACCTTCGGTGACGACCGCATCACCGGCCGGCTATGCCCCCCATGGAACGGTGACGATCGACGGGATCACCGTTCCGGACATCGGCCCGATGCCGACGCAGGTGCCGACTCCACCGACGAACTTGGGCTACCTGCAAAAAGTCGAATTGGGGAAGCAGCTCTATTTCGACACGCGGCTCTCTAAAAACAACTCGGTCTCCTGTGCCTTTTGCCACAATCCCGGCACCGGCTTCGCCGATGCCCGGCAGGTGTCCATCGGAGCCTTCGGCACAGCGGGCGGCAGACAAGCCCCGACGGTATACAACACCGGCTTTATCCCGCTGCAATTTTGGGACGGCCGCGCGGGCTCGCTGGAAGAACAGGCCATCGGTCCCATTCACAATCCCGTCGAAATGGCCGAGAAGCATGACACCGTCGTCCCAAAAATCGCCAAGATTGCCGCCTATCAAAAACAATTTCAGTTGATCTTTGGAGGCGGGGCCAGCCTGCAACACATCGCGGAAGCGATCGCAGCCTTCGAACGCACGATCGTCTCCCAGAACAGCGCCTTCGACAAACATGTCATGGGGGAAGCCGGCGCCATGAACGAGGCCGCGGTGCGTGGATTGGACCTCTTCAAAGGCAAGGCCCGTTGCATCCTGTGCCACAACGGACCGAACTTCACCGACAATAAATTCCACAATCTCGGGGTGCCGCAAGTGGGACCGTTGAAAGAAGATCTGGGACGGTTCCTCGTGAGCAGAGCCGCGAAGGACAAGGGCGCGTTCAAAACCCCGACATTGCGGAGCATCATCGAGACCGCGCCCTATATGCACGACGGCGCGTTCAAGACCTTGGAAGAAGTCGTCGATTTTTTCGACCAGGGAGGTGGCAGTAATCCAAATCTCAGCCCGCTCATGAAACCATTGGGACTGACGCCGGAAGAAAAAACGGACCTCGTGGAATTCCTCAAGGCCCTCACGGGCGCGCCGCTCAAGGTGACGGTGCCCAAATTGCCGAAGTAACGGCTACGCTCGGCTGTGCCGGAGATCTCTTGGAAGATGGCGTGGGGATCTCCGGCCTCGCGGTGCGATCACACCGAATCAAGGCAGCACGAAGGACCCTCTGCCGTCACATCACGGTACGCACCGGTGTCTTCTGCGCGGTAGCTCTCACCGCCGGGCGGAACCATGACCAGTGAATCAGAAGCCACGCCATCCCTCCCCCGAGCAACCCGCCGATCATCCAGCCTCCGATCACGTCCGTCAGATAATGCGCGCCGATATAGACGCGGGAGATCCCGATAGCCGCGACCAACGGCCAGCCGATCCAGCCTGATTTTGGATAGAGCACCTGAAAGAACGCGGCCGCCGCAGCGGTGTTGGCCGCATGGTTGGAAGGAAACGAAAAGGCCCCGCCGCAGCCGAGCAATTGATGCGCATCGGCCAGGGTCATGCAGGGGCGCGGGCGCTGGACCACACCTTTCAAGAGAGTGCCCAGCGCATCCGTTGCGCCTACCACAGCCGCCAGTATCGCTCCGCCGATCAGACACTCACGCCAGTTGACCCAGGCCCAATAGACTGCGGCCAGCAGAATCGGATAGAGAAGGTTTCCCGGTTTGGCTAATTCGATTCCGAGCCAATCGAGCACGCTCGACCGGCCGGCCATGCCGTTGATGCCGCGAAACAGAAGCTCGTCCAAGCCCATGGCGCGACGATAAAGGGTCAAGAAGGATCAGTCAAATGGTTCGTGGTTTAGAAGGAGAAGGGGTCGTTGCTGTCGAGAGGCCCGTGGTTGCTGGCTCCCCGTAGGTCGAGCCTGAGACATTTACTCCCAGACGACATTCGTGACGCCGGGAATGAGCGGCACAAGCTCGGCCAGATGGGCCCGCAATCGTTCCAGCTCAGGGGCGGGATCAGCACGCCTCAACAGGCGTTGCATCACCGACAATTCCGCGACGGGATAGACCATCCATTCAGTGGTGCTGTCTTCGGTGTTGCTGCAAGCCAGCCACAGCATAAATGGCCGGCGAGCGATCATCACCACCCAGCCAAAATCTTCCGGGATGACGCCTTCGACTGAAACCGCTCGCTCCCGAAGACGATCGGCCAGCCACGTGGCCAAAGCTTGCCCATAACATCCGGGATTCGTCTGCTTCTCCTCGCCCGGAAGGGGTTTGAAGAAGTCGGAGGTAAACGTGACTTGAGGGCCAGTGCTCATGATGTCCTACGTTCAGCAATCGGAGCGAACATGATTCTTTGGGTCATGTCTTGGGTCACGTAATGACGACACGCTTCTTTTTCTAGGTCGCACGCTCACCGCGGCCACAAAACAATGACCAGGACCCAGGACAGAAGCAATGCGCCTGCCGCACCGATGGCGATTACCGACGCAGTCGATCTCCATGCCGGCCTGATACTGGCCGCCCCCAATAGTGCCAACGACAGAAGCACCGTGGGCACACCTCCGAACAATGCAACCGCAAATTCACCGCCTCCAGGAGATACGCTCTTGTGGCCGAACACGACCAAGTACATGCCCCAGTGCAGTACCAAGGCCACCCCCAACAACAGGCACCCGATAATGGTCAGCAACCAACCCGCAACACATTGGGGAAAACGCGGCATCGGCTGTTCTGGCCTCAACATCGGCGCAATCTGAAATCCCCGGTATTGGTGTTCATCAAGTAGCCGCTGAATCGCGGTGGTTAAACCGGCGTCTCGACTGACATACAGGCCATGCTATACGCCATTGGCGTACTTCAGACAAGCACGGCTGTAACGCTGTAACAAAAGACAGAGAGTCGATCCCTTAATTTCGATCCATTTCCCTGGTCTCATGGCGTTATTACTGTGTGTTGCGTATAATCATGCGCTAGATTGTACACAAAACTAAACAACGAGGTAACACATGGCCGTAGCCTACAAGAAAGAAGAAATCCTCAGCGCATCTCGAATCGCGCGGTCCTTTGGAAAAGTACTCACCGATCTGAAAGCCCACCATCGGCGTCGGGTGGTCGTCCTCAAAAACAATCAGGTGGAAGCGGTCATCGTGCCGGTGGATGACTACGAAAAGATGGCGGAGGCGCTCGATCTCTTGGAGCACATGGAAATCCATCGCCTCGTCACACAGCGGGGACACAAGAAAGGAAAAAAAACTGTCACATTGGAGTCGTTACTGAAGGAGCAACGACTTGCGATATAACGTCGTCCTGACCGCGGCGGCCGCCGAAGACTTTCGACGGCTTGACGGATCGCTGAAGGAACCGGTTGCGAAGCAGCTCAGAAAACTCGAAACGGCCCCTCGGCTCGGCGAGCATCTTGGCAATCGGGCAGGCCTCGATCTCACCGGCTACTACAAACTCTACGCCGCGAAGAAATCGATCCGCATCGTGTACCAGATCATCGACCAAAAGATCCTGGTCGAAGTCGTCGCCATTGGAAAGCGAGAAGATCTCGCGGTTTATCAGGAAGCTCTCAAACGCTTAACACAGCGGAAGCGATGAAAAGCAATCCGAACCTTAAGTCCGTCTGCCACCCAGTCTCGGCCGCCGAAACTATTGGTCGGGGCAAGAGTTGCAGACAACTATCCGACCTGTATGGCTGAAGCAGGCGGCGGGTTGCCCCAGGCCCTTGGTTACGCAGCATCAATCCATGTCTTACTGACTCCCTCGTACTCAATCTCCGCTTGGTGCTTAGCGTCATCGAACGTCTGATGCCAAGTGTCAGTGACGGTCTGCCACTCCGAGTCGCAACCGAACAGATAAAAGCCATCCTCTCCGGCAGGCTGACAAATCGCCAGTCCCGACACCGCGCCTACGAGCTGACCGGCGACAATATGATTGCACGCCTCCGTGTAACGGTGGCGCTGGTCGATCGGTGAGTAACATATCACCCGCGCGTCTCCGACTATGCTTGGACAAGGATTCACACTCATGGATGGTATCCGAATCTGCCTACCTATTAAGTCTGCTGAGTTCTAGCTGGATCAGATAACGGGGGCTGCCCCCTCACATTGGGTATCCTCAACCACAGTGGGGCCGGTTGAGCGAGCGATTGGACGCTGGCTCATTGGAGAGCGATTTGAGGTGAACACCTATGCGCCAGAACATGAGGATATTGATGACCGCGAGCGAGACAGTGGTGCTCCAGCCCAAAGTCTTGTTGCTTTGACCTGTCAGGACGACTGGGATAAGCCATAAGACGACGACCATTGCGACCAGAAACTTCCAACCCACCGTAAAGGACAGCGGAAAATAGCGCTGCAGAAATTGTTTGCCAATACAGCCGCCATTCTTGCGATAGAGGTATAGAAGGCCAAGCACGGTAACAGCGAAGGTAGCCCACGAACCCACCATGGACCACTGGCTGATTTTTGGAGTTGGTGTTGTAGCAATGAACGTGAACTGCAGCCAATCAAAGACCATGATTGCCAGGAAATAGCGGAAAGTGACCGCCTCCGAAATACGCTCATTGCGTAGAAGGTTCGCGATGAAGGCGGTGCTCCAAAGGTAGTGGTGATTGAACGACACGTGGATACCTGAGGCGTCTAATTATGTTTAAGCTGATCCGCATAAGAGCCGGATGGGCCGGTTCCTGTCCGTATCACACGCCACACCCGTTCGCGAACAATACGCCATGACCGTTTTCGTTTCAATGAGTTCCGAGCGCGGGTTCGTTACGTATCTTATTGGACAGGACCAAACAGTTGTCGTCCGGTGGATCGCCTTCTTCGACCATTCATTCCGCATGTAGATTCTTCAAAATCTTTTTTGCCAAGGGCTCCTTGATTTCGTTGTGGCGAGGAACCGCTTCAACAACGCCTTTCTTCGGATTAACCCACAGCGCGTGAGAGGATCCCTCTCATTTGAGATAGCAGCCTGCTATCCGCAGCTTTCGTTTCGAGCCCTTTCGTTTCATGCAAGGCTGACCTTTTCTTGGATGGCATCGTCAGGCAACCCGCGAAGAATATCATCTCGTCGATCTTGCAGAATCAGTTCAATGGCTCGGCGCAAATTCTCCTTTGCTGCAGCAATTGTGTCCCCTTGCCCATTTGCGCCAGGCACCTCAGGACAAATCGCCCAATACCCATCCTCTGGAGCAGATTCGATAATTGCCATGAATTCTGCTTTCATGTCCTTCCTCCGATTTGTTCGTGAACAATACGCCAGGACCGTGATCGTTCAATGAGTTCCGAGCGCGAGTTCTGTGCGAGTCTTATGCGGATGGGATCAAAACAGTCAGGCGTCACTGTGATCGTCCAAACCGCTGTCTGAACCCGTCACGTGCTTCGCCGATGAACACCAGCAGATCATACTCCGGAACAGTGACGATCTCGATGTTCAGGCGCGCGGCTTCCTGGCACAACGCATCTGGAACCTGTCCTTCCGCCACGAACAGCTTTGAGGGCCATGTGCCTGCACGGTCTTGCCCTTGCTGCAACAGGCAGCGCGACTCTGGCGTAGACGGACCTCTGGCCCGTGCGGAATACATTTCCATACCGACAATGTAGCAACTCGCCGCGTCCATCAAGGCCAGGCAATCAAAGTCGCCGTCTCGTTCCGTGACAAGAGGCGCATCATTGAGCCGAAAACCTATCCAGGCATCGTTGACGTTAAATTGATTAGGGTGAAGCATGGGACGCAGCTGTCATGAGGTCCGCGATTGAGGCTCGGCCAGCACTATACTACCGACGAAGCTCCAATGCCACGGCCTGAACCACCCGGCGAAGACTATCAGTGCGGACCAGCCAGCACGGTGCGTTCCCCCGAAACTTGATCGCTCGAACGGGGTGCTACGAATAATTTTCCGCTGCTAGCGAAATCTCCCTCCCCCCTAGGGCCCTTCCTAGGGCGAGCCCTATGTTCGATGTGATATCCAAAGATTAGGAAACCCAGGCGAACCCAGGAGGCCCATCATGATGACCACACGCGTTGCACTGATTCCCGGTTTGCTCCTGACCCTCGCCGGATGTATGACGGACGCGACCGTCGAATTGACGAAGGCGCCGTTCGACGCCACGACCGACCTCACCGGAGGCACGTCCGGCGCGACGCAGGAATTCCTAGATCCCACGACCGAATTCACATCGAGCACGACACCGGGCGCGTCGGCGGATGGCCGTCTCCTCAAAGCCAAACGACGGGCCACCTTCTTCGCCATGCAAACTCATGACAATCTGCGCACCGATATCGCGCGGGGCCAGGGAGAGTATCTCGCCTCGTTGGCCAGCCTGACTGGTGTCTCCGCAGACCGGTGGCCCCATTTTCAAACGGTCATGACGGACTCCTATCCGCAGCTCTTCGACCAACAACTGCCGGAATCGCAATCGACTCAGCGAGTCGTGGAGTTGGCTTGGGCGCAAGGTTACGGCATGCCGCGCGTCGAATGAGTGACGGCCATTGGCAATCGCATCGCGCGCGCAGGTCACTTCGACTGCGCGCGTGATGTTCCGCCGAGTGCAGCTCGCGTTCAAGCGGCACAGCACAGATATCCCACACGAGAATCCCACCTGTATCAAACACGTAACTAATACACGTATTCTCCCCTGCCCTTACGGTTGACAGGGTCAGGCGAGCGGCGTAGGTTGCCCTCAGCTAACGTGACCTATGGCCAACACCAGCATTCACGGGCGTATCATCGATGAACAGGGCGCCGGCATTGCAGGTTTGACGATCCGCGCGCTGGATTTCGATCCCTTCTTCAACGAAGACGACGTGCTAGGGGCCGTGAAGACCGAGGGCGACGGCACGTTTCTCATCTCCTACGCGCCGGATGCCTACCGCACGTGGAAGGCCGACCGGAATCCCGACCTCGTCGTGCAAGTGCTCGGGCCTTCCCACGCAGACCCGAAACTGTTCGGCACGCGCCTGCTGCACGAAACCAAAGAAGCCAAAGATGTCACCGACTCGAACCACGAGGTCGGCACCATCACCATCCACCGCAAGAACATCGAAGGATGGCTCGTCACCCACACGACGTTGAACCCGGCGGTCGGCACACCGGTCGCCCTCTTTCATCACAATCGGATTACGCACCTGATCGACGGCGCCAAGATGTTTCCCGAGGTGACCGATGCCGCAGCCGGCGCCACGGAATCCATCAATCTGATGACGCTCTTTTTCGACGTCAACAACGGCTTCCTCTCCAAATTCAAAAGCAGCTTCGATCCGCTCAATCCCCCCTCCACCGGCTGCAAACAGTCGGCGGAAACCTCGTTGGAGGAGGTGCTCAAAAACAAGGGCGGCAAGCCGGTCAATGTGCTGGTCACGAACGTGCCGCTTTCTGCCGAAGATACTGTCACCGAAGTGGCGGAGTTTTTCGCGCAGACGCCGGGGGTCAGTACCAACGCCTTCAACAAGGGTTTCGCCCTGCTGCATGCCAAGGCCCTCGTGGTGGACGGCCGCCGCGCCATCCTCATGGGATCGCCGCTGAAACAGTTTTACTTCAGTGATACCCGCCACGCGATCCGGGATGCGCGCCACAAGGGCTCGCTCATGCACGACGTCAACACGGACCTCAGCGGCCCGGCGGTCGCCCACGTCGAGAAGACCTTTGCGAGTATCTGGAACGCCACCGGCAAGCCGATGCTCATCCCTCCGCCGAAAACCTTTCCCGATCTGCCCGTCACACCCGACGGCGACGTCGCTTCGGTACAAGTTCTGCGCACCCTGCCGGGGGGGTCGATCAAACGGGTGCACCCGAGCGATGAAGACCTGCCCCATGGCGAAACCGGCATCCTCGAAGCCTATGAACGAGCCATCGCCAATGCCCGGCGCTACATCTACATCGAGAACCAATACTTCACGTCTCCCGAAATCGTCGATGCGTTGATCGCGAGGATGAAAGACCAGGCCAAGCCGCGCTTGCAGATCATCCTGGTCTTGAATCTCCGCCCCGACTTGCCCGGCTATCCCGATCGACAGATCGACAACGTCAACCAGCTCCGCAGCGCCGCCACCGCAGGCGGGCATCACCTGGGCGTCTACACGCTCTGGAGTCGCTCGGAAAAGCCGGGCAGCGGCGGTGGCAATCCGCGGCGGTACGACGTGATGCCGGTGTACGTGCACAGCAAGGTGGCCATCATCGACGACGTCTGGGCGACCGTCGGCAGCGCGAACCTCGACGGCACCTCGATGAACTACCACGAGATCGGCCTGATCATCACCGGCTCGATCCTCGACCGCGCGATCCAAAAAGCGAAGCTCACCAACGATCCCGGAAAATTTCTCTGGGAACTGTTCTGGTATCTGTTCTTCTTCGTGTTCAAACAAATCCTCTTCGACCTGAAGACGCTCCTCATCTTGTTGTTCGTCGCCTACAAGCTGATCTTCGATTTCAAGGAGACGCTGGAGACCATCCGGGAAACGCTCGGCGATGTGGCCGACATTCCCCAACTTGTACGGGACATCTACACGCGGACCGCCCGCCATGCCGTTCCCAACCGCTCGCGCCAGCCGTCGCGGAGCGTCGAACTCAACCTGGTGCTCTACAGCGGCATCGAAGGTCTGCCGGAAAACGGCACCGTCCGTGCGTTACGCGACGCCCTCTGGCGGGAACATCTCGGGCTGGCCGCGCTCCCCGACCACCTCAAGACCATGCCCGCGGAGCCGGCCCCCCTGACCTGGGTCGCCGAGTGGGAAGCGGCCGCCACCCATCATGTGGATGCGATCAAGAACGACCTGCCTCCGCCGGCCGACCAGGCGCCGCATCTGTTGCCCTGGAAGCCGGAAACCGACTCGAAGGAATACTTAGCCGCGCTCAAGATTCGCACCTCCACGTTGCGCAATAAGGCACAGAAGTTCGACTTCGGCTCCTGCAAGGTCGACGACAAAAAGAGTCTGCTCCCATGGCCGATCATCTAGTTCAGAACGCCACCGCCGGGGTCGGGCGCCTGCTGGCGCACCTCGACCTCATCCACGGAAATGTGGAGGAAGCGCGCGCGTTCTTGAACCTCTTGGGCTGGGACCTGCCGCCCGGCATCGACGACATCGGGCTGGCGACTCTCGACATCGGCGATTTCCTCTCGAAGCTCGACGCGGTGCTCAGCGCGTCCGATGCCGAATGGCACGATGATCTGGCCATGGCCGGCCGCATCGCCGACCTCGCGCTGGCGATCGAAGCGCTCGTCCGCCGCATCCACGACCTGGCCGTGACCTTGCCCGCCAAGCTGGCCTCCTTCGGCGACTACGTCGATCGCACGCAAATCCACAAGGAACTCCCGAGACGGCTCTTCGATTTCCTGGTAGCCAATTTCCTGGCGCAGGCTTCGCCGCTCAGTTACGCCGCCCTGCATCTGCTCAACATCATCGACTATCCGTACTACGCCGCCGATCCGACGAAGTTCCAGGTCGAACATGTCCGCGCGACGGTGAACTATCACCTCTTCAAAGTGGCGGTCACGAAGCCGGACGAACTGATGACCGAGGCCTACGGCTGGCATACGCCCGACTTCCAATCGATGACCTTCCTCACCAGACTGAGCCAACTGCTGCAGACGCTCGGCCTGCGGAGCCGCATCCAGCCGCTCAGCCCGCAGGCGGAGGAAGCCTGGCTGGGACGAACCGAAGCCAGAGCCGATCCTCCGCCGCAACTCATCACCTTCCTGCATGAGGAACGTGGAACCTCGTTCGGCGCGCGCCTGGGCCTCTCACTCTTCGGTGCCGCCCCCACGTCGCCTGGCGCGAGCGACGCCGGCCTGGGCGCGGCGCCCATCATCCAAGGCCGCGCGGAAGGCAGCGTGCCTTTTTCACGGCTGGAGGATACCCGCATTGAATGGTCCGGCAACGTGGACGTCCTCAAACGGCTGGCGCTGATCCTCCGGCCGGGCCAGGACTTCACGTTGCGCAAAGGCGCGGGGCTCAGCGACGCCCTCACCGGTCGCTTCACCTTGGGATTGCGGCACGGTCAGCCGACCGGCACAGCCAAACCGCTGGTGCGTTTGCCGGGCGGGTCGGCCCTGCAGTATCAACAGTTCAGCGTCGCAGGCGGGCTCGATGTATCCTCCGCGACCAACAGGGACGCATTCGTGGAACTCGCGCTTGTGGGGTTGCGGTTCGACCTCTCGCTCGCGGGAGCCGACGGCTTCATTCAAGGGACGATGGGACGAGAGTCCGTCCAGGCTCCGTTCGACCTCACCCTGCACTGGAGCAGCAAGACCGGACTCTCGTTCTCCGGCAGCGGGGGACTTCACGTATCGCTCTCGTTGCAGCGGGCCGGCGGCCCCGTGAAGTTGGATGCAGCCCACATCGGCATCGACGTGGGCGAAGAGGGCATCGACACAGAAACCAGCCTGACCGGGCGTGTCGTACTCGGCCCCGTCACCGCGACCATCGAACGGATCGGCGTCACGGTCGCCCTCTCGTTTCACGAAGGCAACCTCGGCCTCTTTGGCCTGTCGCCGCGTTTCAAGCCACCCACCGGTCTCGGCCTGGCGATTACCACGCCGGGCGTGACCGGCGGCGGCTTCCTGGGCTTCGATCCCCAGCGTGCCGAATACTCCGGCATGTTGCAGGTGGAACTGGCCGAGACGGTGGCCATCAAGGCGCTAGGCCTGCTCACCACCAGACTGCCCGACGGCAGCCGTGGCTACTCCCTCGTGATTTTGCTCACCGCCGAAGGCTTCACGCCCATTCCCATCGGTTTGGGCTTCACGTTGACGGGCATCGGTGGCCTAGTGGCCTTGCACCGCACCGTCCGCACCGACGTACTGCGCGACGGGCTCAAGACCGGCACCCTCAACTCGGTGTTGTTTCCCCCCGATCCACTCCGCAATGCCCCGCAGATCTTCAGTGACCTGCGCCGGGTGTTTCCGCCGGCGGCCGGCCGCCACGTGGTGGGTCCGATGGTGCAACTGCGCTGGGGCACCCCGACCCTGCTCACGCTCGATCTCGCCCTGCTCGTCGAACTGCCTAGTCCTATTCGGGTCATCGTGCTCGGCCGGCTGCAAGTGCTCTTGCCCAATCAGACCCATCCATTGATTCAGATCCGCATGGATGCGCTGGGGGTGCTGGATGTCAGCGCCGAGACGGTGTCGCTCGATGCCACGCTCTATGATTCCAAGATCCTGCAGTTCACCCTCACGGGCGATATGGCCCTCCGCGCCGGCTGGGGGCGGCAGCCGCAATTTGTGCTCGCCCTCGGCGGCTTCCATCCCCGCTTTGCGCCGCCGCCGGGGCTGCCGGCCTTGAAGCGGTTGGCCTTGCAACTGGCCGATGGCGATTCGCTCCAGTTACGGTGCCAGACCTATCTGGCGGTCACGTCGAATACGGTGCAGTTCGGCGCCCGGGTGGATCTGCATGCGGCGGGCGGCGGCTTCAGCTTCGACGGCATGCTCGGCTTCGATGCGCTGATTCAATTAACCCCCTTGGCCTTTGAGGTGGAACTCGGCGCCGCCTTAGCGCTCCGGTATCACGGCCGCCTGTTGATGGGCATCTCATTTAAGGGCCGGCTGGCCGGCCCGACGCCCTGGCATGTGGAGGGCAAGGCCTCCATCTCGCTGTTGTTCTTCTCGGTGTCGGTGCGCTTCGCGCGAACGTTCGGCAGCAAGACCGCACCGCCGCTCCCGGCAGCCGTGGATGTGGTGGGCGCGATCGCCGCCGCCTTGGCCGACCGGCGCAATTGGAGCGGCACGGTGCCCCGGAGCCAGAGCCCGGTGGTGACGCTCCGCGAGACATCGCCGCCCCCGAACGACTTGCGCGTCCATCCCTGGGCGGAGCTGACCGTGCGGGAGCGCATTGCGCCCTTGAACCGGCAGATCACCAAGCTGGGCACCGCGCCGATTCTCGGCGGGCCGACGACGGTACGGGTCACGGTGACGGATCGCGCCGGGACCTCCCCCTGGCGGACGACGCCGGTCCAGGAACCCTTCGCCCTGGCGCAATTCGAAGAGCTGCGCGAGGACGAGCAGTTGGCGCAGCCGGCCTTTGCGCCCTTGGACGGCGGCCTCACGGTGGCGGCCGAGGAGCTCGCGGTAGAGGACGAGGCGGGACTCACCGCGCCGATTGCCTATGAGACCCTGCTGCTCGATCCGACGCGGCCGCCGGAGCGGCCCCGGCCGGGCTATGTGCTCTCGGCGGCGGTGCTGGCCCGGGTCGCCCCCTTCGGCGCCGCCGGTCAGGCCCCCGCCCGCAAACGCCGGCGGGCACGCACCGCCGACTTGGTCGGCCAGTCATGAGGACAGCCCCATGAATAAAAAACTTGATCCCGGATTGCGGGCGAAACTCCGTGCCAGGCAGGCCCCCGGTGACGCAGCCGCGGCCGCGCCGAAATCTCGCTCCCGCGCCAAGGCTGACACGAAGAGTGATCAGGTGGGCGTCATCGTCGGATTCACCGGGAATGTGGAGGATCTAACCTCAACCGGCTTCGTCCGGCGCACGCTCGTCCGCCATCCCCGCAAGGGCTACAGCATCGCCACCGGCACCATCGCCATCGACCGGCTCGACGATCTCGCAGCGATCCCTCACGTCACGACCGTGGAAGGGCCTCGCCGGATGCATCCGGAGCTCAACTTCAGTTTGCCGGAAATCCGCGCGACCGCCGTGCATACAGGCGCCCGCTCGCGCAAGGGAAAGGGCGTCGTCGTCGGAATCATCGACAGCGGCATCGACTGGCGGCACGGCTCCTTCGTCGATGAGAACGGCAACTCGAGGATCCTCGCGATCTGGGATCAAATGTTGCGCTTCCGCGCCGGCGATACCAGAGGCCCCAACAATATCGGCGTGGTCTACAACCAGGACCAGCTCACCCGGGCGCTCAAAGGACAAGCCACGGTGCGCACCAAGGATGTCGATGCCAGCAACAAACGGGAAGGCCATGGCACCCACGTCGCAGGCATCGCAGCGGGCAACGGCAAACCTGCCACCTGCTGCCATGGCAGCCAGACCTATGTCGGGGTGGCACCGGAGGCTGAACTCATCGTCGTGCGTTACGACTACACCAACGACAACGCGATCGGAGAAAACCAACGCTTGCTCGAAGCGATCGATTTCATCTTCTCCTTTCTCGGCAGCATCGACAAACCGAAAGTCATCAACATCAGTCAGGGCGACAACCTGGGACCTCATGACGGCACGAACGCCGTGGAGCTGGCGATCGACGCCCATGTGGAGACCGGCGACTTCCTGCACCATCCGCAGATCGTGGTCAAATCCTCCGGCAACGAAGGCGGCATGTTGCGCCACGTGCAGGGCCGCGTGCCGGGCAACGGCAATCTGGAGATCGAATTCGAGATGCCCAAGGATCGCCAGAGCGAAACCTTGCTCGACCTCTGGTACGACCGTGCCGGCACACTGAACCTGACCGTCACCGCGCCAGGGGGAGCCGCGAGCGGCGCCGTCAACCATGGCACCGACCTGCCGGCCAATGCCGCCGCGCCGCCTTTTATCGCCAATCCCGCAGCCGCCGCCAACCGGCAAACGCGCGTGTCGATCGACGGCACCATCAATGGCGAACACGACCGGGACAATAATTTCCGCATCACCATCGCGCGTCCCCGGCGCGCGCCTATCCTCAACGGCCTCTGGAAGCTGACGCTCGCCAATCCGAACGCCGGGGATGTCAATGTTCATTGCTGGATCGATCGCGGCACCAACACGCCCTGGTTCTTGCCGCCGACGACTCCCGCCGACGCGAAGGTGCGCGCCAGCCTCGACGCGACACTCAGCATTCCCGGCACGGCATCGCAAGTCATCACGGTTGCCAACCACGCGTCGCGCACGAGCCGCTGCGATTGCTGGCCCTCGACCGGCATCGTCTCCTCCTCCAGCCGTGGCCCCGTCGCAAGAGGCGCCGCCACGAACCGCAAGCCCGACATCGCGGCGCCGGGGTTGGAAATCACGTCCGCCAAGGCCGATGCCGCCAACTTGCGCGGCCGCTGCTGCGACTGCTGCCCCGACGCCTGTTGCTGTCTCTATGAAGATCTGACCGGCACCAGTATGGCCGCGCCCCACGTGGCGGGTGCGATCGCGTTGCTCCTGGAAGAAAATCCCCGGCTGACGAGAGCCGAGATTGTCCGCCACTTGCAGGCGACGGCACGCGAGCGACCGGCCGGCGGATGGGATGCCACCTGGGGAGGAGGCAAACTGAATATTCAAGCGGCCATCGACGCCGTTCGCGCAGCAGCCGGCGGAGGTGGCGGTGGGGGTGGCGGCGGCGGCGTGCCTCGCATCTATCCACCATCAGGTTTAGATGGCCCGCTACAGCGCGAGTCCAAGGCTTCGGCCTTCACCGGACATTCCGCGCCGTTGACGTCATGGCTGCAACAGCTCCGCTGGCGGCTCAAGGGCTATCCGGAAGGCGAACACATCGCCGCCGCGATCAGCCGGCACTTCAGCGAAGTCCGCCGGTTGATCAACAGCAACCGGCGCATCGCGACGATGTGGCACCGCGCGGCAGGCCCGGCGCTGCTGCGGCAGCTCCTGTACGGAGGACATGCCGAACGAAGCCCCGTGCCGATTGACGGAGAATCTGCCTCTCGATATCTCGACCGTTGTTTCACCCTGCTGGCCCTGCAGGGCAGCCCGAGATTGCGCGCGAGTCTTGAACGATACCGATCGATCATGGCCATGCTCTTGACGGAGACTGCCATGGCCCAGGTTGAATCACGAGCCCTGTCGCATCCATGAGCACCATTGTCGGCACGCTTGAACAATTGGCCGGTGAACTCGCGCGGGTGTTCGAACCGCTGGCGCAGCGCATTGAAACCGGGACGCTGGACGAGGTCCTGCCGTGGCTCGGGCTGCGCGTATTCGAATTGGAGCCGGACCAGACCGATCTGGAGAACCGGCTCACCGCCACGGCCTCGGCTGCCGTCGAGCTCGACGCCCTGATCAACGACTTGGCGCAAGCCGTCACGCAGGACGATCGCGCGATCATTGCGGCCATCTCCGCCGCCTTGCTCCAGCAATTGCGCGCGACGCTTCAAAGCGTCGAGCACATTGCTCAGGCTCTCCAGACGCTCGGCAACGACGCCGCCCTTTCGCCTCAACAGAAGACGGAACTCGCCGCCTTCGCCCGCGCCTTTCCGGAACGGCTCCTTCACCGCCTTGTGGCCGAGTACCTCGAAGTCCGATTCCCTCAGATCGCGCTCCTGTTGCTCGGCACAGGCGTCATCGAAGTCGTAGACGAACCGGGCCTTCCTGACGGATCGCTCCAAGGTCCCTATGTCCACAAGACCCTGCATCTCAACCGCTTGCTCAAGCTGTTCACCGACCCGGCGGGACTGCTGCGTGATGTCTATGGCTGGGGTACGCCCTCGTTCAACGGGCTGACCCTGTTCACGATGTTGCAGAGACTGTTGAATGATAAATTCGGCATTCCCGCCGAGATCCTGCGCCCGGCCGGTGAGCCGGCGCTGTTGGAAGCCTTCGGCTTCAACGCGGAAGTGCATCCGGCGTTCTCGCCCCCCGGGTTGGACGTCAGCTTGCGCGCGCCGACCTCGATCGAACGCAGCGACACCATCACAGAGGGTGCGTGGCAGGTGACGTTTGACACGGTCGCCCGCATCAGCAGTGATCTGACCGCCTCCATTCGTCCACCCATGGATCTCGACTTTCAGCTGCCGGCCGGAACGGCGATGGACGTGACCGTGGGAGCTCAGTTCGCTCGCAAGACCGGCTCAGAACCCTTTGTTCTGATCGGCTCGGCAGAAGGCTCTCGCCTGACTCTGGAGGGACTTCAGTCCTCCGTGAAACTGAACCTGCATGTCGACTCGGCCGCGCCTGCTCGTGCCGTCGTCGACCCGGCGATTGCCTTCAGCGTGGAACGGGGCCAGGTGGTGATTGATGTCTCTAAAGCCGATGGGTTTCTCGCGCAGGTGCTCCCGAAAAATGGCCTGACCGTTCCCTTCGCTCTGGCCGGTGCCTGGTCGTTCCGTCACGGACTCTCGCTGCAAGGGGGAGTGGGATTCGAAGCGACCCTGCCGCTGCACGTCACGCTCCTGAATGCGATTTCCATCCAGCTGCTGCGGCTCGCGGTCCGTGCATCGA
This sequence comes from uncultured Nitrospira sp., assembly GCA_902500995.1. Taxonomy (GTDB): domain Bacteria; phylum Nitrospirota; class Nitrospiria; order Nitrospirales; family Nitrospiraceae; genus Nitrospira_A. The sequence goes on along the minus strand of CABVSR010000005.1, from coordinate 91,090 downwards.
GCGGCGAAGGCCAAGGAATCGACATCCTGGCCGCCACCAGCGCCGCCGTAAAACTGGGCCCGGTCACCAGCACCATCGATCAGGTGGGATTCGCTGCAACCCTGCGGTTCCCTCCGAACGGCGGAAATGTGGGACCACTCGATCTGTCCCTCGACTTCAAACCGCCCACCGGCCTCGGGCTGGCGATCGCGACGCCGGGCGTCACCGGCGGCGGCTTCCTGGGCTTCGATCCCCAGCGTGCCGAATACTCCGGCATGTTGCAGGTGGAACTGGCCGAGACGGTGGCCATCAAGGCGCTAGGCCTGCTCACCACCAGACTGCCCGACGGCAGCCGTGGCTACTCCCTCGTGATTTTGCTCACCGCCGAAGGCTTCACGCCCATTCCCATCGGTTTGGGCTTCACGTTGACGGGCATCGGTGGCCTAGTGGCCTTGCACCGCACCGTCCGCACCGACGTACTGCGCGACGGGCTCAAGACCGGCACCCTCAACTCGGTGTTGTTTCCCCCCGATCCACTCCGCAATGCCCCGCAGATCTTCAGTGACCTGCGCCGGGTGTTTCCGCCGGCGGCCGGCCGCCACGTGGTGGGTCCGATGGTGCAACTGCGCTGGGGCACCCCGACCCTGCTCACGCTCGATCTCGCCCTGCTCGTCGAACTGCCTAGTCCTATTCGGGTCATCGTGCTCGGCCGGCTGCAAGTGCTCTTGCCCAATCAGACCCATCCATTGATTCAGATCCGCATGGATGCGCTGGGGGTGCTGGATGTCAGCGCCGAGACGGTGTCGCTCGATGCCACGCTCTATGATTCCAAGATCCTGCAGTTCACCCTCACGGGCGATATGGCCCTCCGCGCCGGCTGGGGGCGGCAGCCGCAATTTGTGCTCGCCCTCGGCGGCTTCCATCCCCGCTTTGCGCCGCCGCCGGGGCTGCCGGCCTTGAAGCGGTTGGCCTTGCAACTGGCCGATGGCGATTCGCTCCAGTTACGGTGCCAGACCTATCTGGCGGTCACGTCGAATACGGTGCAGTTCGGCGCCCGGGTGGATCTGCATGCGGCGGGCGGCGGCTTCAGCTTCGACGGCATGCTCGGCTTCGATGCGCTGATTCAATTAACCCCCTTGGCCTTTGAGGTGGAACTCGGCGCCGCCTTAGCGCTCCGGTATCACGGCCGCCTGTTGATGGGCATCTCATTTAAGGGCCGGCTGGCCGGCCCGACGCCCTGGCATGTGGAGGGCAAGGCCTCCATCTCGCTGTTGTTCTTCTCGGTGTCGGTGCGCTTCGCGCGAACGTTCGGCAGCAAGACCGCACCGCCGCTCCCGGCAGCCGTGGATGTGGTGGGCGCGATCGCCGCCGCCTTGGCCGACCGGCGCAATTGGAGCGGCACGGTGCCCCGGAGCCAGAGCCCGGTGGTGACGCTCCGCGAGACATCGCCGCCCCCGAACGACTTGCGCGTCCATCCCTGGGCGGAGCTGACCGTGCGGGAGCGCATTGCGCCCTTGAACCGGCAGATCACCAAGCTGGGCACCGCGCCGATTCTCGGCGGGCCGACGACGGTACGGGTCACGGTGACGGATCGCGCCGGGACCTCCCCCTGGCGGACGACGCCGGTCCAGGAACCCTTCGCCCTGGCGCAATTCGAAGAGCTGCGCGAGGACGAGCAGTTGGCGCAGCCGGCCTTTGCGCCCTTGGACGGCGGCCTCACGGTGGCGGCCGAGGAGCTCGCGGTAGAGGACGAGGCGGGACTCACCGCGCCGATTGCCTATGAGACCCTGCTGCTCGATCCGACGCGGCCGCCGGAGCGGCCCCGGCCGGGCTATGTGCTCTCGGCGGCGGTGCTGGCCCGGGTCGCCCCCTTCGGCGCCGCCGGTCAGGCCCCCGCCCGCAAACGCCGGCGGGGGAACAGAGTGGTCACGACGTAATCAAGAGGAATGAAACGCCATGGCTGAACAGACCGCAGCGACCTATCGTTTCTACTCCTGGCTTCGGCAAGGGCTGCTCGCGAGCCTTTCCGGCCCCGGCGCTTCAAGCCCTGCCACAGCGGGACGCCTCTCCCTGCCGGTCCGGCTGAAGGTCAACGACCGCGCCCCTCTCGACGTAAACGTGCAGCTCTATGGTCCCGGCGACATCACCGGCCTGGACGCCCGCGAGGTCATCCGCACGGAGCCCCATGCCCGCATGACCGATTTCGAGCCGAATTATTTTCCCGCCATCGAATTCGATCGGCCGGATTTTCCCTGGCTCTTCACGCCGGCTGCGGCGGATAATGCGCGGCGCTTGCGTCCCTGGATCTGCTTGATCGTCGTGCCCAAGGAACGGTCCACGTTGAAGACCAACCAACAGCGGCCCTTGCCGGCGATCACCTGCGCTCTCGAAGACCTGCCTGATCTCGACCAATCGTGGGCCTGGGCCCATGCTCAGATCGTGGCCGGCCAGAGTGCGACGCCCGATCCCTCGCCACGCGCGACGCTGCAACAAATCCTGAACGACCACCCTGAACGCACCCTCTCGCGGCTGCTGGCTCCGCGCCGTTTGGATCCCAATACCGCCTACTACGCCTGCCTTGTCCCGACGTACGACGTGGGAAAAAAGGCCGGGCTGGGCGAACCGATCAAGCCGGAAGAAGAACAGGCCTTACACCCTGCATGGCGAACAACCAATCCAGGGCCGGTCACGCTGCCGGTCTATTTTCACTGGGAATTTCGGACCGGTGTGGCGGGAGATTTCGAATCCCTCGCGCGCCGCTTGAAAGCCCAATCTCTGCCATCCACGGTGGGCTTGCGTGCCGTGGACATTCGGACGCCCGGCTGGGGCATGCCGGTTGTGCCGCCAGGCGCCCCGGGCGGTCTGTTGGATTTAGGTGGTGCTCTACAAACACCGGAAACACAACCGCGGCCCTGGCCCGATCAACCACGCGCGGCGTTTCAACAGGCGCTCGGCGCCATCCTCAACGCCCCGGCAGCCATGGCCGGCACCAGCGGAGCCCCCGCTCTCCTCGGCCCGCCGCTCTATGGGCAATGGTACGTAGAACGTGACAGCCTGCCGCCTCCCGACCAGCCCCCCCACTGGTTCCGCGAGCTCAATCTCGATCCGCGTCACCGTATCGCCGCCGGCATCGGCACGATGGTGATCCGGAATGAACAGGAACCGTTGATGGGTTCGGCTTGGGATCAACTGGAACAAGAGCGGCGGGATCGGCAGCGGCTCAAGCGCGCGCAGGTGGCCGAAGCCGTCGGCAACAGCCTGTCAAAAAAACACTTCGCGGCACTCGACCCGGCCGGGCTGCTGCAACTCACAGGGCCGGCGCTCGGGACCTTGACCGGCTTCCCCACCACTCCGACCGCGCCCCCGACCGCGCCCCCGACCGAGACCAGCCGCGTGCTGGCCGGCCATCCTGCCGTCACCGGCGCCTTCCGCCGCTTGACCCGGGTGAACGGACCGATCGCCGCTCACGCGGCGACATTCGATGGGCTTCGGCTCCCCGCCACCTCACCCGCCTCCACGGCGGGACAGGCGTTTCGGCCCCTCATGCAATTCGCCGTCGCCACCCAGCGGCGGCAGGTGCCGGCGCTGCGCGAATGGTCGGAGGTCAAAGTGGAGGTGCTGCGGCGACTCTCGCCGAAAGAGGCGGTACTGGCGGCGGTGCGGAAAACCATGCCCACAGTGGAGAACACCGAGCTAACGGTCTTTGCCCCGAGTTTTCCGCAACCGATGTACGAACCTCTGCGCGACTACGCACCCGAAATGTTATTGCCGGGCATGGACCAGGTGCCGCAGAACACGATTGCGCTGCTGAAGACCAATCCGGCGTTGATCGAAGCCTACATGATCGGGCTCAACCACGAGATGGGTCGCGAGCTGCTCTGGCGAGGGTTTCCGACCGATCAGCGCGGCACCTACTTCCGGCAATTCTGGGATGCCGCCGGTGATGACCTGCCGGCAACCGACGCGGAACGCGAATCCCGCTTCGACATCACCCGGATCACCTCCTGGTCGCCGGACAGCCGACTCGGCTCCCATAGCGCGCGAGGCTCGGCGGTCGGCCAGATGGTCCTGCTGATCAGGGGCGACCTTCTGCGACGTTATCCCCGCGCCATGGTCTATGCCCTGGAAAGCGTCTGGTCGCCGGACGGCACCAAGCGCGAGCTGGGCACCACGGAACGTTATCCCATCTTCCGCGCGACACAGAGTCCGGACATCACCATGCTCGGCTTTCCCCTCACCGAAGATCAGGTGCGCGGAGCGGACAACAAGGCCGGAGGGCACCCGGGCTGGTTTTTTGTCCTGCAGGAGCAGCCGACGGAACCGCGATTCGGCCTGGATGTCCCCACGACCTATGGCGGCACACCCGCTCGCTGGCGCGACCTGACATGGGGGAACCTGGCGCCGGATGAAACGGCGCTGAAACAGATCGTGTACGTGCCGATCGACGGGCTGCTGAAGAATGTCACCGTCGATCAGATTCCTTGGGGAAAAAACTCGGCGCAGATGGCCGCCATCACCAGACAACCACCGTTCCGCGTGGCGGTCCATGCGAGAACCTGGCTGCCCGCCCGGCATTAGCGGCGGAGAGAGACGACACCATGCCTTATTTGGAACAAGAAACCGCACGGCTCCAGGCCGCGATCCAGGCGTTGGCCTCGCAGCAGACGTCGTTGTCGGCGCAGCTTTCGACGCAGCAGCAAGCCGTCACCGCCGCCCAGGCCCAACGCGCCGCTGCGCAAAATGGCGTGACGCAGGCGCAGGCACGTGTGACACCGTTGCAAGCGGCGGCCGCCGCGGCAGACGAACAGGTGGCGGGGGCTGAACAAGAACTCCGCGATGCGGCCGAGCCGCCGGCCGGCATTCCTCCGGCTCAGTGGAGAGCGCGCCTGACCGCGTTGCGCAAAAAAGTGGCCTCAGCCAAGACCGCCGCGACCGCGGCCCATGCGAAGGTGACCGAGGCGCAGCAAGGCGTGGCGCAGGCTCAGGGGCAGGTGCAAGCCGCGGATCGGCAGGTGGCCGCGGCAGCTGCGGCGGTCCAAGCCACCCAGGCCGCAATCGCCGCCCTCGAACCCCGCCGGAAGGAACTGCAGTCGGCACTCACCGAGATCGAGCGGCTGAACGCGGAGATCCAGCGCGACCCGTTGGACAGGCCGATCTTGCAACAGGTAGCGGCGCAACTCTCGGCCCGCACGGCCACGCTGGAAGAATCCCATCTGATAGCGCGTTTCGAGTTGGAAGATGCCGAGGCGCTCCTCGCCAGGTCGATCGCCCGGCGCAACGAGTTGACGGCGCTCCTGGCCGGCCTGGCCACGCAGATTCCACAGGCGGAGGCGCAAGCGGCCACAGCTCAGCAGGCGCTGGCGGAGGCCGAAGCGGAAGTCACCGCAGTTTTACAAGAGGGGCCACTCAGTTTATGAAAGGACCAACCCAGTGAGACCGATCACTGAAGGATCAGACATTCCTGAACGGGTGCCTCCGGCCGTCATGCGAGCCTGGGCCACCAAGCTCCGGCAATTACAGGCGGCACATGACCGGGTCGTGGCACGGGCGCAGGCGGCGCAACGGCGAGCCGCCATGCTCATCCGGCAGCGGGCGCTCTTCCAGGCCGAGTTAGGCCAGGTCAACGCGCAGATCACGGCCACGCAAGAGGCCGTGACCCGCAAGCGGGCGGAAGTCGCCGCGTTGTCGGCACAGGTCGATGACCATCGAGCAGCCCGCGATGCCGCGACCGCCCGCCTGCTGGGCACCGATCGGCTCAGCGGCACCGTCGCCACCACGCATCCGTTGCTGCTGTTTCCCGTGCGAGTCGAAACCAGGTTTGCGGCGAGGCGCACGGGACCGGGCACTGACCTTCTGCTTCGCGTCTACCCCGACGACATTCATCTCGACAGCCACGAACCGGCGCTCACGGAGGAAGAGGAACGCCGCGGTAAGGAATTCTGGGCCCATGTCGCAGCCGCCCCTGCCGGGTCTGAGCGGCAGGAACATATCAGACAAGGCTGGCAACGGCTCACGGAACAATTCGACAGGGCGCGCGCCGCCTGGATCGCTCACCTGCTTGATCCCGCCCAAGCGGGAACGGTCACGCGTCGCAACGACAGCTGGACCCGCGCGCCGCACACGCAGATGCTGCCCGATCGCTGGGTCGCCATCGGCTATCGTGGCGAGGCGGCCTCTATTACCGCCTGGGGCAAGCCGATCCCTGAGACAGTCGCGGTCGGGCCCGATCCGCGCAGCGCCGGGCCCCTCGGTGACAATGGGATGCCGCCCGTCGATGAAGGCATCCGCTGGATCACGGATTTCGACGTGGCAGAATCCATCGGCATGGGTCTACGTATTCCCATCAAAGAGGAAGACGCCCGGGCCGGATTCGACCGGATCGTGGTGCTGGGGCTCAAAGCGTCATGGGACGCGCCTACCACAGCCGGCCGATTGGTCCACCTGTTCGATGCCCACCATTACACCGGCGGCCTCGCCCTCGTCGAACAACTGGTGCCGACGAACAACAGCGCCGACAGTCCTGCCGGCTATCGATCGAGCGACCGCGATGCTGCGGCGAGCATGGCCGTCGAACTGGGTGTCTCGTTGATTCGCCCCGGATCCGACGGCGATTTGCTGGCGCAGGCGCTGGGCTTGCCGCAATCCGTCTTTGCGCATATCCGCGGAGCCGGAGGATCGGAACAACATCGGACTGCGCTCATGCAGGCGGCCCTGCTCGCCTCGTGCGACAGCCCGCTCTTGCGGCAACTCATCGGCGCATCCGGAGTGGACCTGCTGCGCGAGCATTTTGCAAAATACGTCCGGGCTCGCGGGCCGCTACCGGTCTTGCGGCTCGACCGGCAGCCTTATGGCTTGCTGCCCGTGGCGGCACTCGACCGCTGGACTTCGACGACCGATCAGGACCCGGACCGGGCACTGGCAGCCTGGTGGCGCGCGCAACGATTGACCCGTCGCAGGCAACTCCCGGAGTCCCTTCAGACCACGGTGGAATCCAACCCCGTCGTACTCCTGGCGCAGGAAGCCAACGCCTGCCGTTATACGTTGCGCGAATTTCCGGAAGTCTCCACCCGACAACCACCAGTGCCGCAACTGCTGCTCACGCCCGCTTTCCGGACGTCGCTGCTGACGCGCGCCCTCTCGACGCCCCACGAGCCGGCCTGGGACGAATTGACGACCCTGCCCGAGCCGGTTCGGCAGCAGTTGCTCGCGGAGGTCGTGGATCTGCTCACCTATCGACTGGATGCCTGGGGCACATCGCTCGCCACCAGGCGGCTCTCAGCCATGCGGCAAGCCGCGCCTACCGGCGTCAGGCTCGGCGCCTACGGCTGGGTGGAACAGGTCCGTCGTGCCGCCGCGCTGCAACCAGTGCCCGCGCCACCGGCCGGTGTGCCGTCACCGGTCTCGCGCTCGGCCCAGAACAAGGGATTCGTCCACGCTCCCTCGCTGGGTCATGCGGCGGCCGCGGCGGTGCTGCGGAGCGGCTACCTGTCGCAGGCCTCCAATCGCGCGCCCGGCGCCACACCCTTTGCGGTCGATCTGTCATCCGAGCGAGTGCATCGCGCCAAGTGGCTGCTCGACGGCGTACGACAAGGTCAGTCCTTGAGCTCGCTGCTCGGCTATCGGTTTGAACGCCATCTCCACGAGCGCGGGCTCGACCGTTACATCCAACGCTTCCGCGCCCTCACGAGTTTCACCGGCACCGACCGCTTTGCCGACATCCGGGCCACGCTCACGCGCGCCGAAGGGTTGGCGCAGGAGGTAGCGCTGCTGACCGCGCAACGTGATCAGGCGCTGCGACGGGCGGAGGATGCCCGCGGATTGAAGGCCGAGCGGGAGCGCCGCGAGCAGACCTATCGCGTCGCGCTCGGCACCATCTCCACGCTGGCGCAGCAGGCCCAGGCCGCGCAGACACAGGTGACGCAGGCGGCTCAAGTGCTGGCGCAACAGCAGGCGGCGAAACCGCAGGGCAAGGTGTTGCAGCCCTCTGTGCGGCGTTTTGCCGTGCAACTGTTAGAAGCGCGGGATTTGGATGAGTGGGACAACCGCGTGGAACAGCTGAGCCAGGCCCATGTCACCGCCGTGGCCCAGGCCGCCGCCGCACAACAGACCGTCAGCGCCCAGGAGAGTTCTCGCCTGCTCGCAGAACGGGCCCAAGCCACATTGCTCAACGCCGCCGATCCCGAATCGATCCCAGCAGCGCAGCAGATGGCAGTGCGACAGGATGCACTCGCCGCCGAACTGGACCGCCAGGCCCTTGCGAAAGAAGGCGGGCAACGGGGAAAGGTCATGGCCGATCTCACCGCCGCCAGAGCGGCACTGACCACCCGGCTTGCCGCCCAATGGAATGAGGCGCTGAAGTCGTTGCCGGCCGCCGCCGTGGTCGACGGGCTGGCCCTGCACGGGCGATGGACCGCGAGCCAGCAACGCCAGGCGCCGCACACGCCCTGGGATGTCACGACCATTCCGTTCGGCAACACCACCTTGGGATTTCCCGCTCCCGGCAGCGCCGACTTCACGGCGCTGGTCGAAGCGCTCAAGGCGCTCGATGATCTCGTCGATTCCGTGGGAGACAGTGTCGTGGCCGAAAGCGTCTACCAACTCGTGCAAGGCAATCCGCTGCGCTCCGGCGCGACGTTGGATGCTATTGCCGCAGGTGAAGTGCCGCCGCCGGACTTGGAAGTGATCCGCACGCCGAGAAGCGGCACCGGACTCACGCATCGCCTCTGCTCGCTGTTCCCGGCGACCGGAGTGACGGCACCAGCCGGCTGGCCGACGACCCTCCCGTCGCCACGCGCCCAGGCAGAACCGATTCTCAATGCCTGGGTGGCGTCGCTCCTACCGAACCCGGCACAGGTCCGTTGCAAGGCGGATTACGTCAACGAACAAGACGGACACATTCTACACACAGTCGAAAGTTCGCTGACCGCGCTTGGATTGGCGCCGCTGGATGCCGTCTACATGGCCGAGGGCAACACCAGGGCACAGCAGGCGGAATTGGAGCAACGGTGGCGATTCGCGCTGCAGCAAACGCGCCCCGCAACAGTGCCGCCGGACGCCGTCATTCGACTGCGGTTCGGCCGCGACAATGGGTGGGGTGCGGATATCGTGAGCGTGATGGAATGGTGCGAGGTCGCGACCACGGTCCGGCGTCTGCTCAGTAATGCCCGCTCGCTCGACGGACGGGACCTGTCGTTGCCCGAATCACCGGCCGATTCCGGATTGGACCATGCCGAGTTTGCGGGCCGCGCGACAGGCGCAGTGCAGGCCTTGACCAATGTGCACGGGAGGCTCAACGGCCTTGTGCCGCCGCCTCCATCCGATGACCTGACGTCCAATCTCGACGAGGTTCGCCGCGCATTATTCGGCTTAGCGGACTTCGGCATCCCCAGCGCAGTTCCCTTGGACCTCGGCGGCACTGGATCGGAGGCGCGGTCGCTGCTCCTGATGCAGGCACGCTCGGTCCTGCTGGAAGCGCAACGCCGTCTGAACCGCTTGGCCGAAGCCGAGCAGGAGTTTGTGCGCGCGAACGCGACGCCGGAAGAACGGCGCGATCATGATCTGGCGCGACTCCGGATCATCTTCGGCCAGGACTTTCTGACGCTACCCCGCGTGACCGCGGCCAACGCTGCGCAATTAACTGAAACATTCGCCGCCGGGCTCTCGCTCCAAGGGCAAGATCCCCTGGCCGCTGTGACTTGGTTCCAGCGCGCATCCTACGTCAGACCCGGCGCGGCGCGACTCAACGAAGCCCTCCTCTACGCCGAAACCGTGGGGAGCGCGGCGCTTCGTTTTCACGTGGGACAACTTCCTTTCCAGGCGCAGGATCGCTGGGTGGCCTTGCCTCAAGCAGCGAACACACCATTTCCGCGCGGGCGCCTCTCGCTCGTGGCACAAATGGCATCGGCACAACCGCTCCGCTTCGATCAACCCTTCGCCGGTCTCATGATCGACGAATGGGTAGAAACGGTGCCCAGCCCCCGAGAGACGACCGCGGTGACCTTTCACTACGACCAGCCCAACAACGCGCCCCCGCAGGCGCTGCTGCTCGCCGTGCCGGCTGATCGGCGGACGACGTGGGACCTCAACAGCCTGGAAGCCGTCCTGCACGAGACGATGGACTTGGCGAGACTCCGCACGGTGGCGCCCGACAGCGGCGATGAAGTGATTTGGGTGGAGGATGACCTGCCCGAAGGCGCCGCTCCCTTCGGCGACGGCGAAACCTGGAACTGGATCCGTATGAAACCGGAACCCTTGTCCGGCAGGCGCGCGCATCAATCGGTGGTCGCCGCCGGCATGCATCAGCACTTCTTCCGAGGCGCTAAGGCCCCGCTGTTTGTCGGCGTGGACGACCGGCTGTTTGCGCACATCTACCTCGATCCCGCGCGTCTGCCGCGGCAGGTCATGTTGCAGTGGCATGACGGCAGTTGGGAGCATCGCGCCTATTGGGGCGAGAATCTCATTGCCTGGGGGACGGACAATACCGCGAGCCGCCAATACATGGGCCCGCTGCCGCCGCCCGGCCGCTGGGTGCGCCTCGACGTGCCCGCGACGACCGTGGGGGTGGAAGGACGCATCGTGGACGGGATGGCCTTCACCCTGTTCGACGGGACGGCCACCTGGGATCGTGCCGGCAAGCGCGCGGTGCAACCGGTGGGTACCGGCGAGCAGGACCCCTCGGCACCGGCGCTGCTGTTTACCGGCGGCACCATCGACTTCACCGGCGTTATCGATCCGGCGGGAGGGGCATAGGCATGGCCTCACGAATCAGACTCGACCTCAGCACGCACAACCCCGATTTGCAAGACGGCTTGCAGGCACGCATCCACGATCCGCTCTGGATGCTCGGTCGTCAATGGCAGTTCGGCGAGTTCAACGGGGCCGATGCCGGCTCGCCTGCCGCCGCGCAGGTGATCGTGGACCAGGCCGCCGTCACTCGTTATCAACCGGGGCCACGTTCCGGCCCGCATCCGGCCAGGCCCTACGCCGCCGACAACCTCGCACTGGAAACAGTGGTGGAAGCCGAACCGGTGACGGACGACTCGCGCCCGAACTGGCGGCTGGCTGCCGAATCCGGGCGGCATCTGCTTCGCCTGCTGGAGGCGGCGAGGCTCGGGCCCTCACGCGCGCAATGGTTGGCGAGCGCGTATGTCCTGACCGCACCCACAGAAGAGCAGGCCAAGCAGATCGATGATGCCGGCCTCTCGTTCATCCGCGTGCTGGCTGGGCGCACCATCGACGGCTTGCGGTTCGCCGCACGAGTCCGCGCATTACAGGCCGGCAACAGCTTAAATGAATTATTCCGCGATCCGCCGTTCGTGCAAATAGCCGAAGTGGATCGTTCCAAGCTCCTCGGCATTCTTACGTCCTGGCTCACCTGGCTGGAGAGTCTCTTCCAACAGGGCGCCGCCCCTTCCGCCTGGATTTCCGAACGAATGGAGTACGCGCTCAGCGTCTCCGGCAAGACGGCGGCGAGCGAAGTGGTGTTGACCGCGCCGGAGTATCTCGACGGACGGCTGGATTGGTTTTCGTTCACGACGAGTACAGGAAACGGCTTGGGCGCGACCGACAGCCACACATCACTCACCGAAGCGTTTCTTCCCGCGCCGGTCTCGTTTCGCGGCATGCCTTCTGCGCGCTTGTGGGAATTCGAAGACGGCTCGGTGAATTTTGCGAGCGTCCAAGCCGCGCCGCAGGACCTGGCCCGCCTGTTGCTCGTCAAGTTCGCGCTGGAGTACAGCAACGATTGGTTCCTCCTGCCGCTCGAACTTCCCGTGGGCACCCTGTCGCAGGTCCGCGCGCTCGTCGTGACCAACACCTTCGGCGAACGGTTCCTCATTCCCCACGCGAGCGAAGTGGATGGGCCCACGTCGCCCTGGCGCATGTTCAGCCTGACCAACGATACCCAGAAATTATTCTTCCTGCCGCCGGTGTTGGGCCCGCTGTTGGAGAGCCAGCCGGTGGAAGACCTGTCGCTCTTGAGGGATGAAATGGCCAACGTGGCCTGGGCCGTGGAACGCATCGTTGAAAGCGCCGCCGGTCGACCATTGGATCGTCATGAAGCCTATCAAGAGACGCTGGCGGAACAGCAGCCCCCACCCGCCGCCGGCAGTGACAGCGCTCTGGTCTACCGGCTCGGCACCACGGTGCCGGACTATTGGATTCCATTATTGCCGGTCAAAGAGGGCAATGCCTTGCGGCTCAAACGCGGCGTCCTGCCGGCATTCGGCGACGGCGGCATTCAAGGCGTACAACGTCCGAAGGGCCGGCTACTCGAACCGAACCGCGAGCTGCTGCTATTCGAAGAGGAAGTTCCCCGCGAAGGCGCGCGTGTTACCAGAACATACCAATATGCGCGCTGGATCGACGGCTCGACGCATCTCTGGATCGGCCGGCGGAAGAGCCCAGGCCGAGGGGAAGGGTCGAGTGGGCTGCAGTTTGATGTGGTGGAGAAGAAAGAAGGATAATCCTCTCCTCAACGAGGCGGCCATGAAAAAGAGCAGAGCCTATCAGCCGGATCTGATTCAGAGCCTTAGGGATTCGCGTGAGGCTGCAGAGTATTTGAGTGCGGCATTGGAAGAAGATGATACTGAGCTGTTCTTACTTGCACTGAGAAACGTGGCCGAGGCGCAAGGTGGGGTCGCACAACTTGCCGACAAGGCAAAAAACCGCCGGAGGGATGGGGGACGCTCCTAGTTTGTTCAAGGCCGATCAGCGTCTGTTTGACTCTCTTGCCGCAGAGCGATATCGTGAGACATGCTCACTCGCCTGTTCACAGCCCTGTCACTTGCCACGCTCATGCTCCTGCTGAAACGCCTTGTGATACGCAAACCTCCATCACGCCCCTACAGTAAGGCCGAATCCAAGTGGCCTAGCCGCAGCTACCGCGAACCTTCCTGAATTGGTCACCCCTGCAATCGACTCCACAGCTTCTCCAGCGTTTTGACGAACGCCTTACATTCCTGATCGGTGAGATCTGAGAACAGTTCCGCCACCTGTTCTTTGTATTCCGTGCAGCGGGGCGAGAGCTCGGACATGACCTTGTCCGACAGTTCGATCACCGTGGCACGGCGATCCGTGGGATGCCGTCTCCGCACGACCAACCCGTCGTTTTCCAACGAATCGACGAGCGCCGTCACGTTCGTCGCGGTCACGCCGAGTTCCTTTTTGAGGTCGCTCATGATTCTCGGACCGCGCTCGTGAATCGATCCGAGAATCCGTAACCGCTGGGGGGACAGCCCCTTCTCCACCAACAACGATTCCGACCACCGCTGATAGGCCGGGGCAAAGCTCCATAACAGTTCGACCAACCGGTGCCGCGGCAACGTCGAGATGCAGGGAGAGACGGATGAGGTCTCCTTGATCGTGACGCGACGGACTTTCTGCGCACGTTTCATGATGGGAATACCGTACTTCAAAAATGCGACACGTTTCAATCATAAATTATCCATATTTTGATCATTCATATATTGACTATGTTTCGCCGCATGCCGGATACTGCATGACAGCGAGTGACAAGACGGCCATTCTTCCAACAGGTACACCATGCGCAATGTCCGATATACACATTGGCTGCTCCCGCTGTTGCTGACAGCGGCGGGCTGCGGTAACGAACAGGCCAGCAGCGGCGGTCAGCCCCCTCCCCCTGAGGTCGGCGTCGCGCAGGTGATCTCCAAGCCGGTGCAGCAATGGGACGAATACACCGGCCGCATCAGCGCCATCGACACGGTCGAGTTGCGGCCGCGCGCCAGCGGCTACGTGCAGAAACTCGCCTACAAGGAAGGACAGGATGTGAAGCAGGGCGATTTGATGTTTCAAATCGACCCTCGCCCCTACCGCGCGGCCCTGGAGAATGCCCAGGCGCAACTGTCACGCGCGCGCGTGGCGCAGCAGTTGGAGACCATCCGCAACAAGCGCGCACAATCCTTGATCAACGATGATGCGATCTCGCGCGAAGAACTCGATTTGCGCCGGGCCGCGCTGGATCAAAGCGCCGCCGATGTCCATGCCGCTGAAGCCGCGGTGGCTACCGCCAAGCTCAACTTGTCCTTCACCGAGGTCCGGGCCCCGGTTTCGGGACGGGCGAGCCGGGCACTGGTGACGGTCGGCAACCTGGCGACCGCCGACGACACGCTCTTGACGACAGTGGTCTCGCAGGATCCGATGTACGTGTATTTTGACGCCGACGAAAACAGTTACTTGCGGTACAAGGAACAGGAGCGGAAGAACGAGCGCACCGCGCGTGACAATGCCGTGCACGTCGGCCTCGCCAATGAGATCGGCTATCCGCATGCCGGCACGGTCGATTTCCTCGACACACAGGTGAATCCCACCCTCGGCACCGTGCGCGCGCGCGCCGTGCTGCCCAATCCCGATCGAATCTTTACTCCCGGTCTGTATGCGCGCGTGCAGTTCGTCAGCGGCCAAAAGGCCGAGGCGCTGTTGATCGACGACAAGGCCATTCTCACGGATCAGGATCGCAAATACGTTTATGCGGTCGATGGCGAGGGCAAGGCGCAACGCAAGGATATCGTGCTCGGCGGCATGGTCGACGGGTTGCGCGTGGTGCGGTCCGGCCTCGCGGCCGACGACAGAATTGTCGTGGTCGGCCTGCAGAAGATCTTTTTCCCCGGCATGCCGGTGATGCCCGCCGAGGTTCCCATGGGCAAGCCGCCGGCGCCCGCCGCGCCTGCAGCCATGGCCGAGAAGTAGGGAGAGCCGGCCATGGACTTTTCCAAGTTTTTTATCGACCGGCCGATCTTTGCCGCAGTGCTGTCGATCGTGATCTTCGCCGCCGGCTTGATCGCCATCCCCATCCTTCCCATCAGCGAATACCCCGATGTCGTGCCGCCGGCGGTGATCGTGCGCGCGATCTATCCGGGGGCCAATCCCAAGGTCATCGCCGAAACCGTGTCGACGCCGCTGGAGGAGCAGATCAACGGCGTCGAGAACATGATGTACATGAAGTCGGTCGCCGGTTCCGACGGGGTGTTGCAAATGACGATCACGTTTCGTCCCGGCACCGATCCGGATGCGGCTCAGGTGCAGGTACAAAACCGCGTCAGCCAGGCCTTGTCACGGCTGCCGTCGGAAGTCGTCAGCCTCGGCGTGACGACGCAGAAACAGTCGCCGACCTTTCTGGTGATGGTGCAATTGCTCTCACCGGAAGCGAAGTACGACGCGCTCTACCTGCGCAACTACGCCAACATCAAAATCAAGGATGAACTGGCTCGCCTGCCCGGCGTCGGACAAGTCCAGATTTTCGGCAGCGGCGATTATGCCATGCGCATCTGGCTCAATCCGGACAAGATCGCTTCGCGCGGCATGACCGCCGGCGACGTCGTCGCCGCCGTACGGGAACAAAACATCCAGGTCTCGGCGGGGCAGCTCGGCGCGGAACCCATCGCGGCAGACACCGACTTTCTCATTTCCATCAACGCCCAAGGCCGCCTGCGCACGGCCGAGGAGTTCGGCAACGTCGTGTTGAAAATCGGAGCGGGCGGCGAAGTCGTCCGTCTCTCCGACGTGGCGCGCATCGAACTCGGCGCCAACGACTACACGTTGCGCGGCCAGCTCGACAACCAGGATGCGCCCCCCATCGGTATCTTCCAGGCACCCGGCGCAAACGCGCTCACGGTGCGCGATGCGGTGATCGCCAAGATGGAGGAACTGAAGACGCGGTTTCCGCCGGGCCTCACCTACCGCTCGGACTACGACACCACGGTCTTCGTGCGCGATTCCATTCAGGCGGTCGTCCAGACGCTGATGGAAGCGATCCTGCTCGTCGTGCTCGTCGTGATTCTGTTCCTGCAGACCTGGCGCGCCTCGATCATTCCGCTGATTGCCGTGCCGGTTTCCGTGGTCGGCACGTTTGCCGCGTTGTACATGTTCGGGTTCTCGATCAACACCCTCACTCTCTTCGGCCTCGTCCTCGCAATCGGCATTGTCGTGGATGACGCGATCGTGGTGGTGGAAAACGTCGAGCGCAACATCGAAGAAGGCCGCACGCCGCTCCAGGCGGCGCACCAGGCCATGCAGGAAGTGTCGGGCCCGATTGTCGCCATCGCGCTCGTTCTGTGCGCCGTGTTCGTACCGATGGCGTTTCTGAGCGGCGTCACCGGCCAGTTCTACAAGCAGTTCGCCGTGACGATCGCCATCTCGACGGTGATCTCAGCCATCAATTCGCTGACACTCTCGCCGGCCTTGGC
Source organism: uncultured Nitrospira sp. (assembly GCA_902500995.1). Classification (GTDB taxonomy): domain Bacteria; phylum Nitrospirota; class Nitrospiria; order Nitrospirales; family Nitrospiraceae; genus Nitrospira_A. Next base: position 74,906 of record CABVSR010000005.1, on the reverse strand, counting down.
GGCCAAATTGCTCAAGAGCCACGGCGCGCCGAAGGATGCGCTGTCGCGGTTGATCGAGCGGCTCTTCGGCTGGGTCTTCCGGCCGTTCAACCGATTTTTCAAAGCCAGTTCAGACCGGTACCAGGGCACCGTTTCGCACACGCTGACACATCGCGGGGCCGTCTTCGCCCTGTATGCCATGCTGTTGATCGCCACCGGGCTGCTGTTTCAAACGGTGCCTAGAGGTTTCATTCCTACCCAGGACAAGTTGTATCTGATGGCCGGGGTGAAATTGCCGGAGGGCGCGTCACTCGACCGCACGGATGCCGTGTTGCGCCAGGTCGTTGCGATCAGCAAAACCGTGGAGGGGGTCGAGCACGCCGTAGCCATGACCGGGCTGAATCCCCTGCAGTTTACGAATACGCCGAACTACGGCATCGCGTTTCTCATCTTGAAACCGTTCGAGGAGCGACAGCGTAGTGCGAAAGACATCAGCGAAGAGATGAACCGCAAGATCTCCGCCATCAAAGAAGGCATCACCTTCGTGTTGATGCCGCCGCCGATTCTTGGACTCGGCAACGGGGCGGGATACGGGCTCTTTGTGGAAGACCGCGCCGGACTCGGCTTCGGGGCGCTGCAAAATGCCGTCGGCGCTCTCCAGGGAGCGGTCATGCAGACGCCGGGTATGGGATATCCGATTTCCGGCTATCAGGCCAACGTGCCGCAGCTTGATGCCGAAGTGGACCGCATCAAAACCAAAACGCAGGGCATTGCGCTCACGGAGCTGTTCGCGACGATGCAGATCTATCTCGGCTCTGCCTATGTGAACGACTTCAACCTATTCGGCCGCACCTGGCGCGTGTATGCGCAAGCCGACGGCGATTTTCGCGGCAAGGTGGAGGACATCGCCAACCTCAAAACCCGCAACACCCGCGGTGAAATGGTTCCGATCGGGTCGATGGTGAAGTTCAGCCAAACGTACGGACCGGATCCGGTGCTGCGCTACAACGGATATCCCGCCGCGGATTTCATGGGAGAAGCCGATCCGGCCAAGTTCTCCTCGGCCCAGGCGATGGACACGATTCGCGACATCGCCGGAAAAGTATTGCCGAACGGCATGACCGTCGAATGGACCGATTTGAGCTTTCAGGAAGCGTCACAAGGAAAGGCGGCCCTGCTGGTCTTTCCCGTGGCCATCTTGCTGGCCTTTCTCGTGCTCGCCGCCCTGTACGAATCCTGGACCCTGCCGTTGGCGGTGATCCTGATCGTGCCGATGTGCATGCTCTGCGCGCTCGCGGGCGTGAAACTCACCGGCGGCGACAACAATACGTTCGTGCAGGTCGGTTTGGTTGTCTTGATGGGATTGGCGTGCAAGAACGCGATCCTGATCGTCGAATTCGCGCGCGAGTTGGAACTGCAAGGGAAGGGTATCATCGAAGCGGCGCTCGACGCCTGCCGCCTCCGGTTACGCCCTATCGTGATGACGTCGGTCGCCTTTATCGCCGGCACGGTCCCACTCGTGCTCTCGCACGGCGCCGGCGCGGAGGTACGTTCGGCTACCGGCATCACCGTCTTCGCCGGCATGATCGGCGTCACGCTGTTTGGTTTATTTCTCACCCCGGTGTTCTATGTCGGCCTCCGCATGCTGTCGGGACGCAAGCTGATCAGGCACGATGCGGAAAGGGTAGAGGCATCGCCGGAGTCGACTTAATCCTCCGAATCTATGGTGCCACGCGTTTGCCTCGCTCTCGTTGCGTTGGTGATGTCACCGGTTCAAATCCGTATTTGTGCAGCAACTTTTCAATCCGCGGACTAGTCCTGCAAGGGTCCGTATCGGCATTCGCCTTCACTCCAAACTCGCTCTCCACTGACTTCTCTCCACCACGAAAGACGTTACTCGTTGGAGGACGGCTTTGCTCGTGTTATTTCTGGGATATGCGTCTGTTGCCCATTCCCATTCTGTTCACGCGAGGGTTATGAAGATGCGGCACACGTTCACACTTGCCCTGCCGCTTGTGCTGATCGCCCACCTGGTTGCCTATTCAGTGTGCCAGGTTCATGCCGCAGATCATCAACGGACCGCTCATCGCTATGACTTATCCAGAGGGGCAGGAGAGACCCACTCCGAGTGCGTCATGATCATAGAGATCGGCCCCGGCATCACCATCATGGATCTGGAGGCGACTCGAACGGATTCCTATAGCGCTCGGCTTTCTCTGCGTGGGACCAGTGACTCCGTGATCTGCGACGACATTCTTCACCCAGCCACGGAGAACGTTCTCACGCGCAGCGTTCTTCGGTTTCACAACGGCACGACCGTGCCTCTTGCAGAGGTATTGCATCAGATCCTTGAAGCAGGCAAGCAGCCACGCATGCCGCAGACTGTGACCTCCACAGCGCTCGAGAAGATACAGGTTCACAGTCTTCATGCCGTGGCGGTGTATCAAGGGATGGCCGTTCGTCCGGACGCCAATCCCATCGACACGCCCCAGGGAATCATTCACGTCACGGTAGAACCAATGCGCGGACCGATCACACTCTTGCTGATGTCCTATGACCCGGTTGATTGGAATGTCTCCGCCGCACCTGGTGCACATATCGGATCAGTCATTCTCCGCGGCTATTACCGCCAAACGATTCGAGGGCTGGACCAGACAGTTCCCGTCAATTTCGCTTCGGCTGAGGATGACAACTGGTACCAGATATTTCCTCAGACGCTCGTGAGATCCAGGGATGGGCTGATTGACTTTAAAGCCTACGTGCGCTCGATGGTCGGCGTCGAACCCGCGACGGTCCAGAGCCTCTACACGGGCGATTCGCTTGTGATCGACGGAAAGACGACGTTAGCGTTTCCGAACCCAATCGAAAGGCCTATCACACAACCAGTCGTGTTTGAGTCGAAAGACGAATCCTCGGCACGATCCTACGGCCGGCCTATGATTTCATCGGACCGACTGACGGTCGGATATGGCATGAGCGGCGCTTCGACGGAAAGCATTGCCACGATGCCGCACAGCCGAGGGAAATGGTACGCGGAATTCATCGTCCATGCCGGGAGCGACAACGGGATCCCAAACAGATGGACCAATGTCGGCATCCGGTCGACCAACAATGAGTACAGCGGACTGACGTCCCAGGACGGACAATTGGCATACGAAGTGAAGCGGTACCTTAAGACCTTGGGCGGCCTGCGCGACAAAGATGTGATAGGACTGGCCATAGACGTCACGGAAGGCCATCTTTACATTCGACACAATGGCGTATGGCTTGGTGGCTTGCCCGACAGCGGTGCGCCGATCGTTCGCATTACCAAGGATCGGGAATACGTCGTAGCAGTAGAGGTCGGATCTCCCGGCAGGGATTACAGCAAGATGGACACGTGGACCGGCAATTTTGGTTCGACACCATTCCGCCATCCCATTCCGCAAGGGTTCGAACCGTATGGGGGCCGCCGGCCGAACCCATGAGGGATCACACAGCAAGGAACCTTTGATCCCCTTGTAGCCGACTCTCACCTACTGCGACCGGAAATGAATGCGGACGGTGAGTTCGCCGTCGATGGGGTCGTCGCCTTTCAGCTGCGGTAGAAACGTCCATTTGTTCAAGGCGATGATGCCGGCGATCGTCAGTTCGCGGTGTTTCGCCGGTTCAAGCACCACCACCGTCACCTGCGCGTCTTTGGAGACGAGCAGGCGCGCCTTCATCCAATCGTCGAGCGGTTTCCCTTCCAGTGATGAAGGAACGGCAGGCCATGGCGTCGCTTTCGGCACCGGTCCCACCTGCTGATCCTTATTCAGCGGCAGCCCATGCACATGGACTTCGGGCAACTCGATGATGTCCGCATCGAGCGCATGATCCGCCTCATGCGTCGCGTCATCACCGGTCACGGCGTAAGCCGACAATGGCGATAGGCAAAGACATAGGGCGCAGCTGCCAACTATACGTCTTGTCACGCGAATTATTGTGTCGATGATTGGTGGCATATCATTTCCCGCATCTTGCAAAGGGATGATGCTCAAACGGGCCATCCAGCCAGGCCGCAGGGAGCCCGCCGACTGAGGCGTACCCTAGCGGTACGTCGCAGGGAGACGGGCGACTGAGAACGCCGCTGGTGGCCCGTTTCAGCATCATACTAGAAGAACCATTGGCCGCGGAAGAAGAACGACCTCGGCATCCCCGCATGCGCGACGCCCAAGCCGATACTTCCCTCGCCCTGATTGATGAAGTACTTCTGATCCAAGAGATTGATGACGTCGAATGCCAACAAAAACTTCTGCCCTTCCCACGGCAGCGGAAACACATGCGCAATGGACAGGTTGTAAATGGTGTAGGACGGACTGTGGGTCGAATTGGTCTTCGCGTCCTCATTCTCGGCGGTCCGCAGGCCGGACGCAAACAACATCTGCCCGGTCATTGTGGTCCGTTCCAGCAATTTGTACGTCACCACGGCCGAACTGGTCAGGGTCTGCATGTGATCACAAAATACCCCGCCTTGCGAATTGATGTCGGCAATTTCCTTGGCCTCCAGCAGGAAATGCCCCGACTGTAATCCATAGCCTTTGCATTGCCCCCAAGCCACGTTGCCTCGCGCCGTCAAATTGTCCGTGAGTTGCAGCTTTAACGCGCCGTCGATTCCGCGCTGCCAGCCGCGCTCGAACGCGAAGTAATTCAATAACGGCGTCGTGCCGAATTGCCCGGCGTCCGACAGAAAGTTGCTGAGCTTATACCAGCCGGTGAATTGCAGGGTGGCGTAGCGATTCAAGGCGTGGTAACTGCCCACCTCGAAGTAATGCGCACGTTCCGCCCGCACCGTATTGTTGGTCAAATCTTCCGGCTGTGCCCTCGTGCCCAGCGTATTGAGTTTGGCAAAGGAGATGGCCTCCAGATTCGGCGGCGTGAACATCCGCCCGTAGAACACGTGGAAGACGTTCGATGGATTGTACTTATAGGTGGCGCCCAGCCGTGGGCTGACCTGGCCCTCATTGCGCTGATACTGCACGATGTCCCCGCGCAGACCGAGATTGAAGGTCCACTTGTCGTTGGGACTCCACTGATCCTGAATCCAAAACTCCTGCCGATACCCGATCTGCCGGTTATCGGCATTGAGACTGAGCAGATCGCCGGCCGGATTGCCCGCCCCGTCATCGGCGAAGGTGAACAGCCGGGTCTTGTTCACTGCCTGGGTGCGATCGAGCTGGAAGCCGGTCTTGATGAGATGTTCTTTGCTGTGCACATAGGTGTAATCGAATCGCAAACCGGTCGAATAGGCATTGCGATCCTGATCGGCGGCGGAAAACGGCTCGGCCGGATCGGCTGTATAGGCCAGGACATTCAGCGGATCAGTCTTGAAGATCGCGCGCGTGTGCCGCATGTATCCGGCCAGGCTGAAGAAGTTGTTCGCGTTGACATCGTGCCGCCACACCATGTGGCCGTATTGGTTGTTCTCTTTCTGGAATTCATTGATGGCCTGCGAGGCGACCGGCGTAAATCCCGGCCTCCCCGCCTGCAGCAGCGGCAGCAGCTGCCCGCTCGGGTCGAGCTCAAGTCCGGGCGTGGTTGGAATCTGGTATTTCGCGACGGCATTGAGAAACAACCACGTGAAGTTATTCTTATTGTCATGCTGGTAGTCGCCGCGAATGAAGGTCTGATTCCGTTCGCTCTGGCCATGGAACACCGAATGCCCCAAGGTCGGCGGTTCGATCCCGCGGTTGGTGGCCGTGTGGCTGTTCAAAATATAAAATCGGAACTTTTCGCCTATGGTCCCGCCATATTCGAATGACGGATTGAGCGTCTGGTTGGAACCGCCCATCATCTGCACCGAGCCGAATCCGGGCCTGGTCCCGCTTTTCGTGGTGATGTCCAGGACCGCCGCCGCCTTGTTCCCGTATTGCGCCTCCATGCCCCCCAGGATGATGTCGGCCCGCTCCCACGCCCTTGGGCTGATGACATCTGAAAACGTCGAGGAGACGGTATCCGGGATCGGCACACCGTCGATGCGCAACTGGAGATTCGCATGGTCTTGCCGGATATGCACTTGTTTGAGGGAGCCGTAGACGGCGCTGGGGATGGTCAGCAGCACGTCGTGGAGCTCATTGTTGTTGCCGCGCGGCAACGCTTCGATGTCCTTGCGACTCAACGCATAGGTTTCGCTTGAGGCCTTGTATTGTATGGGCGCCAAGGGAGAGACGACTTCGAGCGCAATTTCCTTGGTCTGCGAGAGAGTCAGCGTCACCGGCGCGGGGGGTTGGGCCCCGACCTTGATGATGGCATATTCACTCCGATAGGTATCCTGGACCGCACTCACCGAGAAGGTTCCCTCGGACGGCAGGTCCACAGAAAATTCACCGGCGTCATCGGCGACCGCCGTTCCTATGAGCGTCCCCTCCTGATCCTTGATTTCCACCGCGGCCTGCGGCACCCGCCGGAGATCCTGGTTTTGTACCGTGCCGGTCAACGTTCGACCTTTCGCCGGGACCGGCTCCTGCGCGAAGACCGGCAAACCACTCGGCGCAAGGGCCATCAACATCCATCCCAGACACAAGCCAGACACGATTCTCACGGACGACAACATGCGCACCTCCCTCAAATAGTCCCGCACGCGTCAGAGCTCAATACACAGCCTGAGCCAAGACGGCACGGAAAAAGCCAATAAGAACGCAGTATGGCGTTGAGGTCAGTTGAGCGGGGGCGCGCGAGAGGCGCGGAATGCAGGCAGGAGCTGAGAGACAAGGACAAGCGCCGGCAGCGGTTGCGGCGGAGCATGGGCAAGAAACGCACAAGGCGCCGGCACATCGCCGGTGAGCGAATGGCCCGTGTGATATTGCACCCACTGGCAGAGGTCGGTGTCGGAATGTTCATGGCCGTCATGGTCCGCGGCCGCCAGCTCGTGATGAATTTCCAACGCCGCGGCGAAGGGCGCCATCGCGAGCAACAGGCAGGCAAGCAGGAGCGCGACAACGGACGCGGATTTTTTCTGGGAGGAGTGAAACAGCATACGTTCCGACCGATTTCTGGGTGCGCGTGAGTTGTAACAAGAGGGCGCCGTGAATGCAAGCCGATCCTCCTGAGCCCCCCACGCTGGACTTTTTCCTACAGAATTCGATATCTTAAGCGGCAATCTTGAATCGCCACGCGAACCAACAGACCTTTCAAAGGGACCATCATGACCAGGCCGATAGACAACCAGCATGTCATAGAGATTAAACCCCTTCCCTCCCCCCGCGAAGTCAAAACGCAACTGCCTATCACGGATGGGGTCTCCGAGCTGGTCTTCCAGACGCGGCAGGCGATCCGGGACATCCTGCACGGCCGCGACATGGAACGGCTCATCGTGATTGTCGGCCCCTGTTCCATTCATGATCCCCATGCCGCGGATGAATATGCCGACCGGCTCAAGCCCGTCGCCGAGGCCGTGCGTGACAAGCTGCTCATCGTGATGCGGACCTATTTCGAAAAACCCCGGACCACCGTCGGCTGGAAGGGCCTCATCAACGACCCGCACCTGGACGGCACCTGCGAAATCGCTCAAGGCATCCAGCTCGCCCGCACCATTTTGCTGAACATCAACGGCAAGGGCCTACCCTGCGCGACCGAGCTGCTCGATCCCGTCACGCCACAGTACCTGGCCGACCTCTTGAGCTGGACCGCCATCGGCGCGCGGACGACTGAAAGCCAGATCCATCGCGAAATGGCCAGCGGCCTCTCGATGCCGGTCGGCTTCAAGAACGGCACGGAAGGCAGCCTGCAGGTGGCGATCAATGCCATGATCACCAGCCGGAGCCCCCATCATTTTGTCGGCGTGAATGCCGACGGCGTCACCTCGATCATCAAGACGACCGGCAACCCCGATCATCACATCGTCCTGCGAGGAGGCGGCGGGCGCACGAACTACAGCGTCGAAGATATCGCCCGCGCCGAAACGGCCGTGGCCAGCGAAGGGCTCGCTCGCGGTGTGATGGTGGACTGCTCGCACGACAATTCCGGCAAGAACCACCAGCGCCAGGTGGAAGTGGCCGGCGACGTCCTGAAGCAATTTCAGCGGGGCCGGCGCTCGATCATGGGCCTCATGCTGGAGAGCCATCTGCAAGGCGGCCGTCAAAACTGGGATCCGAATAAAGCCCTGACGTACGGCATGTCGATCACCGATTCCTGCCTGGCCTGGAGCGATACCGAAGAGTTGCTCTATGGCATGGCCGAGTCGCTCGCGGCCAAGACGGTCTAGGGTCGCACTGCCCCGGCTATCTCGTGCCCGCTCTGCAACCGCGGTACACATCCGTTCCATGCTGTTCGATACCCATACCCATCTCGACGACGCGCGTTACGATTCCGACCGCGAGGCCATGATTGCCAGGGCGCGGGAAGCCGGCGTGGAGACGATGATGACGATCGGCTGCGACCTTGCCACCAGCCGGTCGGCGGTCGCCCTCGCCGGGCAGTATCCCTTCGTCTATGCCTCGATCGGCGTTCATCCGCACGAAGTGAAACACATCACGGACGATTGGTACGACGAGCTGCGGCAGCTGGCACGAAATCAGAAGGTCGTCGCCTACGGCGAGATCGGCCTCGACTACCATTACAACCACTCCGATCCGGAATTACAGCGTGGGCGCTTCCGCGAACAGATTCAGCTGGCGCGAGAACTGAAGCTCCCGGTGATCATTCACACCAGAGAGGCGCAGGACGATACCATCCGTATCTTGAAAGAAGAGCGGGCCTCGGACATCGGCGGGGTCTTCCACTGTTTTTCCGGAGATGCCTGGCTGGCGAAGGATGCGCTGGAGCTGGGCTTCTACTTGTCGTTTTCGGGCATTCTGACGTTCCAGAACGCGACCATGCTGCGAGATATCGCCAGAACCGTGCCGGCGGACCGGCTCCTCATCGAAACCGATTGCCCGTATCTCACGCCCATTCCCCATCGCGGGAAACGCAATGAACCGGCCTATGTGCGGCACGTCGCAGAAACGCTGGCTTCGATAGTCTCCGACGGCGACGCCATGACGGCCGATGACATAGGCCGGCTCACCAGCGAGAACGCGCGCCGCCTGTTCAAAATTCCCTGAGCTGCTGGTTACGCTTGCGGCGGGACTTGGGAAGTTTGCGGGGATTGCCGCCCTTTTCCTTGGACCGTTTCACCACGTCGGCCTCGCCCCGGTCCAACTCTTTGAAGGCCGGCGCGGGCGACCGCAACGGCCGCTCATACAGTTTGGCGCGAAACTCCGGCGCGCCGATCACGAAGGCGCCGGCCGCCCTTGCCGCATTGATCACCTCGTGATCCGAGGACACCACCGCGCAGTCCGTGCCATACAGTCGTGCCAGACGCTGGATCACCTGGTCGGCGCGTTCGCCCCGTTTGGAATAGACTACCTCGATGCCTGCGTGGAACTCCCGCTGCTCCGCTCCCAGGCCACCTTGCCACCCGTCGAACACCAGGGTAATCGCATGGCCTTTTCGCTGACGGTATCCGGCCAATGCGTGCAGGAGCCTGTCGCGCGCCGCTTCGAGACGGCCAGCACCGGCTGGGAGCGCCATTCCCGCGCTCCCGACAAGGTTGTATCCATCGACCAGAAGATGTGTCGCCATCTGCACCGCCCCGGTTTCAGCCCTTTAGTTGACAATACCACGGACATCTGAGAAAACGCCTACATGTCCCTCGAGAGGAGTCTCCGCTCGTGTACCAGGTAACCGCGCTGCTCCGCAACTGTCTCCTCATGATCGTGGCGTGGCTCCTCTCGGGTACGGTGGCCCTGGCGGCCGAGGGAACGCTGTCCGAGCCATCCTGGCCGGAGATGCCCCAGCTGTCCGGAGTTGCAGCGGCCCCTCACTTTCTCCTGATCAAACAAGACCGCCAGGCCGCCCCGCGTTATCCGATCATCGTTCGCGACCTTCGCACCTGGTCCACTCCCGAAGGCACACGTCTGGTGCTCGACCTGAATCATCAGGCATCCTTTACCGAAACGCACTTGCGCACCCCCGATCGGGTCGTCATCGAAATCAGCAATGCGATTCTCGGAAAGTCATCCCGGCAGCGTGTGTCCGGCGGGACGATACCCCCGTCGTTTCAGATTACGCAAAGTCGCCCAAGGGTCGTTACGATTACGCTGGCGCGCACGCAGGGATCAAAATACAAAGCGTTCTCTCTGGATAATCCAGACCGTGTTGTCATCGACCTCTCTCACAAGGCCAAAGATCAAATCCGGCAGATCGGCGAGACTTCACCCACGGCGCCGTCGGCCCCTGTCCCGGCGCTTCCGGCTCCGCCGACCATTCCAAGTCCCACCGTGACGGAACCGGTTCGGCCCGCTTCGCCCAAACCGGCCGCTCCGGTCCAGACGATCGTCATCGATCCCGGACATGGAGGCAAAGACCCCGGCACCATCGGGCACCATGGCACGACCGAAAAGGATGTCACGCTGAAAGTCGGGTTGCTGCTGAAAGACCTGCTGAGCAGCTTGCCTCAGACGCGTGTCCTCATGACCCGCGAGCGGGATGCCTTCATCGAATTGGAAGACCGGGCGAAGTTCGCCAATAGTAAGAACGCCGATCTGTTTGTCTCCATCCATGTCAACTCGCACCCGCATAAAGGGGTTCGTGGCCTGGAGATCTACCATTTCGGAGAAGCCAAGGATCAGCGGGCGCTGGAAGTCGCGGCGCGGGAAAACGGCACGCCGTTGAACAGCACTGGACTCGGAGTGGAATATATCCTCGCAGATCTCCTGACGACTAAAAAAATCGAGCATTCCCAGGAGCTGGCCTGGACAGCCAAACAGGCCATGGTCACCAGCCTCAACGGGCGCTATAGCACCATCGACCATGGCGTAAAGACGGCGCCCTTCTATGTCCTGCGGTTCACGACCATGCCGAGCATTCTCGCTGAAATCGCCTTCATGTCGAATCCGGCGGAAGAGGAACAGATGCGGACGCAACCGTTTCTAGCGCATATTGCCGAGTCGATTTTCGAAGGGGTCAAAACCTATCTCCGCGCCAATCCGCCCCGGTGACAGCCGCTTCCCGTTACGCTAGAGTTCTGCTTTTCACCTGCACACGATGACCACATTCAAGCTTGTCCTCGAGTATGACGGAACGCGCTACTCGGGCTGGCAACGCCAAGTGAATGCGCCCACCGTCCAGGCCGCAGTGGAAGAGGCGCTGGCGGCGATCGCCCAGACGCGCATCCCGATTGTCGGGGCCGGTCGCACGGATGCCGGGGTGCATGCCCTCGGGCAGGTCGCGAGCTTTCGCACCGACCGCGGACTTTTGCCGCGAGAGTGGCTCCGCGCCTTAAATGCCCACCTACCCCCCGACATCAGCGCCTTATCGGTTGAGCAGGCGCCGGATGATTTTCACGCGCGATACTCCGCGACAGGAAAGCTCTACGAGTACCGGATCTTGAACCGATCGGAGCGGGCGGCGCTGCTCCGGGAGCGGGCCTGGACGGTCTATCACCCTCTCGACCTGGCGGCGATGACGGCAGCGGCCTCCGCCCTGCTCGGCTCGCACGATTTTTCTTCGTTTGAAACCGCGCCGACCGCCAATAAAAATCCCCGCTGCCGGTTGCAGCAGTCGGAACTGCGCCGGGAGGGCGATCTGATTGTGTGCTCGTTCTACGCCGACCGGTTCCTCAAACAGATGGTGCGCACGCTCGTCGGAACGCTGGTGGAGGTCGGGCGGGGCAAGAGAGCCGCCTCCGATATGCAGACTGTCCTCACGGCCCGTTCCCGCCCCGCGGCGGGCAGGACGGCGCCGGCTCATGGATTGTATCTCGTGCGGGTCGACTATACCGTGCCATCCATCCCCCCTGTCACTTAGGGGACTTTCCCGTGAGACAGAACCGGCGTGTTTTGTTATAGTCCCGCCGACAGCCGCCCTTCACCTTCACAGGAGACGTCCATGAAACCTTTCTTGTCAGCCTTGTCCTCGATCCTCTTGGCAGCCCTGCTCCTCAGCCCGCCGCTCAGCTATGCGGCGGCACAACAGAACAAGATGAAGACCTGCAACGCCGATGCGGATGCCAAGGGACTCGGCGGAGAAGGCAAAGGCGACCAGCGCAAGGCTTTCATGAAAGAGTGCCTGTCCGCCAAGCCGGCAAAAGCTGCGGCCGGAGCCACTCAGCAGAACAAGATGACGACCTGTAATAAGGAGGCCAAGGCAAAAAAGCTGGCCGGCGACGAGCGCAAGACGTTCATGAAGGAGTGCCTGTCCAACTAGCCACCGCCTCACTACCGCATTCCCGGCATGGTGCAACGCCCTGCAGGGGCTCCGTGATCATCACGATAGCGAGCCTGGCCGGATGTGTTCGGCGCGAACTGTCATCTGGAGTCCAGAAACACAGGGAAGATCGGACCTGGCGGGAAGCTAGCGGCCCGATCCGGAATCAGGATTTTCGAGTTTTTTTCGCAACTCGATCAGTTCCATCTCCAGCGCGGCAAACCGGTCGGCCGTGGGATCCGGCATATTGGTGTGATCCATTGTGGCATCGGGAAGCCGCTCGCCTTGTGACTTGATGATCCTGGCCGGCACACCGATCACGGTCGAATCGGGAGGAACCGATTTGACGACGACGGAATTGGCGCCGATTTTCACATTGTCGCCGATGGTGATGCCGCCGAGAATTTTTGCTCCCGCCCCGACGACTACGTGATTGCCCAGCGTGGGGTGGCGTTTGCCGCGCTCCTTGCCCGTACCGCCCAGGGTCACGCCCTGAAACAGGGTGACATGGTCTCCGACTTCGGCGGTTTCCCCGATCACCACACCCATGCCGTGATCGATAAAGAAAAAGGCGCCGATCTTCGCCGAGGGGTGGATCTCGATGCCGGTCAACCATCGCGCCAGTTGGGAAATCGCCCGCGGCAAAAACGGTACCTGCCGTTGTTTCAACCAATGGGCGAGCCGGTACGCCAGCAAGGCGTGGAATCCCGCGTAGGTGAGGATGACTTCGAGCCTGCTGGTGGCGGCAGGGTCCCGATCGAAGATTGCCTGGAGGTCTTGAGTAATCGCCTTGAACATATCGTGGACAGGCTCACACGCCTCAGACGTGCGGGTTAGTCACGCTCGATCAGGCAGACCGCTTGCGCGGCAATCGCCTCTTCATGTCCCACCGCATCCAGCCCTTCGCCGCTTTTGACTTTGACGTTCACCAGGTCCGGATCAACCTGCAGCACGCCTGCGATGCTCTTCTGCATGGCGGCCAAATGCGGACTCAATCTGGGCGCCTGAGCGATGATGGTGCTATCGACGTTCGCGAGACGGTACCCCTTCGCGCGCAGCTTGCCGACGACATCCTCGAGCAGCTTCAGGCTGGAGATATTCTTGAATCGCTGGTCCGAACTCGGATAGTGGCGCCCCAGATCTCCTTCGCCCATGGCGCCAAGCAGCGCATCGCAGATCGCATGCACGAGGGCATCGGAATCGGAATGCCCTTGCAGTCCCTTGTGATGCGGGATCTCGAGCCCGCCTAAAATCAACTTGCGCCCTTCGACCAAGGGATGAATATCCCACCCGCACCCGACACGTACCGCCGTCATTCTGCGCTCCTCGTTGCCGCCCGTGATCGGAGAATGGCTTCCCCGATCACCAGGTCTTCCGGCCTTGTGACTTTGATATTCTCGCCGCTCCCTTCGACCACCACGACCGGCTTGCCCAGCAACTCCACCAAATGCGCATCATCTGTCGCATGGATCTTTCCCAGAAACGCCTTACGGTGCGCTTCCTCCAGGCAGGCGCGCCGAAAGGCCTGCGGGGTTTGCGCCAGCCACAAGGGAGCGCGATCGACGGTCCGCTCGATCACGCCGCCGGCGCCCACAAATTTCACCGTATCACGCATGGGCAGCGCAATGATGGCTGCCCCGTGCTCCGCTGCCGCCTCAACGACCAGGCGAATCATTTCCCCGGTCAAAAAGGGGCGCACCGCATCGTGCACGAGGACGATGTCCGCCTCACCGGCTTCAGCCAGCGCGTGGCGCACCGAATCCTGCCGTTGCGCTCCGCCCGGCACGACCTTGGTGACTTTCCCGAATTCTCCCGTCGCCACGAAATGGTCGAGACAATATTGGCGTTCCGTTTGGGGCACGGCCAAAATGATCTCATGAATGACCGGCGAGGCTTGGAGGACTCGAAGCGACTGCGCCAGAATCGGCCGTCCGCCCAGGGCGAGAAACTGCTTGGGAACAGGCCCGCCCATGCGAAGGCCCCGGCCGGCCGCTGGAACGAGGGCCACGGTTCGCAATCCCGTCCGTGAGGCGCGCGGCTCAGGAACGGACACGGATTGACTCACGGCACATCAACAACCCCGCAACCTGACGATGCCCCACCTCTCGCACCGGCGCGGACCGCCATGGCGGAAGCGGCTGCCGTGGCTGCCTGTTCCTCAACCCGTCAGCCACGGGCGACCTGATACTCTTCCCGCTCAGACTCTTCTTTCAGCCGGGTGAAGATCATCCGTCCCGCCGTCGTTTGGAGCACGCTGGTCACGGTCACATCGACGTTACGGCCGATACAGCGCCGCGCATTATCTACGACGATCATCGTGCCGTCATCCAAGTACGCCACACCCTGGCCGGCTTCCTTGCCTTCCTTCAGCACAAAGACGCGAATGGTTTCTCCCGGCAAGACGACCGGCCGCAAGGCGTTGCACAGCTCATTGATATTGAGCACGCGCACGCCCTGCAATTCGGCGACCTTATTCAAGTTCAAGTCATTGGTGACGATTCGCCCCCCCACTTTCTTCGCCAGCACCACCAGCTTGGCGTCGACCTCTTTGACGTGAGGGAAATCTTCCTCGATGATGCGCACATCGACTTCGGGCATTTTTTGAATCTTGTTCAGGATATCCAACCCGCGCCGCCCGCGCGCGCGCTTCAACGAATCGGATGAGTCCGCAATGTGTTGCAATTCATTCAAAATAAAATGAGGTACCAGGAACGGACCTTCGAGAAACCCGGTTTCGCACAGATCGGCCACCCGGCCGTCGATGATGACGCTGGTATCCAGGACTTTGAGACAGGCATGGGAGGATCCCGACGGCGATTGCCCTTGATGGGTCCCGGGAAATTGTTCATTCCCGAAGCGCGCGCCCATGGCCAACCCGAGGTAAGGAAACCCGAGCAGAAACACCAAGCCGCTGATGTGGAACAGAAACGTCTCAACATCGAATACCGCGCTGCCCACCCACTCCACCAGCCCCGTCAGCACAAGGCCACCGGCCAGCCCGACGGCGCCGCCGACAATAATCCCGAACGAGAGTCGCCGGAGCGCATATTCTCCGGCCAGAATCAGTCCGCCGGCAACCGCCCCCATTCCCAACCCTACCAGCAAGAACCCTTGAGTCGGGTCCTGGGCCCGCAGAAACAAGGCCATCCCCGCAAGAGCGCTGAGAAGAACAAATATGGCCCGTGTTACCATACTGTTTTCCTCCTCTCTGTGATCGGCTCCGAACAGACGAGTCGAAGCAATCACGGCCTCAGCGTCAGATAAATGGCTCGCCCCTGCCGCTTCAACAGGAGCAAGACCGCCTGGTCTTTCGGCAAGTTGGCGGCCACATGTTCATACGACTTGATGCTGCTCACCGACTTGCGATTCACCTCCAGCACGAGGTCTCCCTCGCGCACACCGGCCTCCTCCGCCTGACTCCCCGGTTTGACCCGGACCACCACAATCCCGCGCTCGCTCGACTTGAGTCCGTACCGCCCGGCCAATTCTGAATTGACTTCCCGCACGTCGATCTCCGAGAGCAATCCGGCCGGCGCCACCGTCTCACCACTGTCTTCCGCCCCGGCCTGGGACAGATTTTTCGGCTGCTCGGCAATGGTCAATTCGATGGACTTCGGCTTTTTCTCGCGGAGGATTTTGACCGTCACTTTTTTCCCGACCACCGTCTGCGCCACGGCATTTCGCAAATGGGCGGGCGAATCCATCGGCTTGCCGTCATACTCGACAATCACGTCTCCGCGCTCGAAGCCGGCCTTTTTCGCCGGGCTATCGTCCATAATGTCGCTGACCAGAACGCCTTTGACATCTTTCGGCACGCCGAACTGCGAGGACAATTCAGGAGTCAGCTCCTGAATGGAGACGCCCAGCCAGCCGCGCACGACTTTCCCGTGCTGGACCAGCTGCTCCATGATGGAATGGGCCATGTTGCTGGGTACGGCGAAGCCGATACCCATGTTGCCGCCGCTTTGGCTGTAGATCGCGGTATTGATCCCGACCAGCTCGCCGCGGACGTTGACCAGGGCGCCGCCGGAATTGCCGGGATTGATGGCGGCATCGGTCTGGATGAAGTCTTCGTATTCCGCGATGCCTGCGGCGCGGCCGAGCGCGCTGACGATCCCCAGGGTGACGGTCTGCGTCAGACCGAAGGGATTGCCGACCGCCAGGACAAACTCGCCGACTTCCAGCTTGTCGGAATCGGCCCAGGCCACCGTGGGCAGACCGGTCGCCTCGATTTTCAACACGGCCACATCGGTCTTCGCATCCGTGCCGACCAGCTTCGCTTTGAACTCCCGTTTGTCCGATAAGAACACTTTGATCTCGTCGGCCTTATTGACGACATGGTTGTTGGTGATGATCAACCCGTTGGCATCGACGATCACGCCGGACCCCATCCCCTGCTGCTTCCGTTCCTTCGGGGCTTCAAAACGCTTCATCCACTCCTCGCCGAAGAAGCGGCGAAAAAACGGATCGTCGAACGGCGTGCCTTTCCCTTCCTCGCCGCCGCCGCTACGAGTCGCGAAGATGTTCACGACGGCGGGTTTGACGACCTTGGCGACATCGACGAAACTCTGTCCTCCCGCGCCCGGCAACGTCGGCTGCACCGCCGTTGAGACCGGTCGTGGAAGCGGGGCAGACACAGCGGGCGGTTCCGGAACGGCATGGCCGGTCGGCAGCCATCCGAGATCAGACGTCAGCACGATGCCGATCAGCACGCCTGCCGATAACAGCAACACCGGGACAAGCCAGGCTCGCATGGATGACCGCTGTTCGGGTGGTATCGGAAACTCATCCATCGTGGTTTAGACCGCCGGACAACTACGGCTTCTCGCCCGCGTAGAGTCCCATGATCGTGGTTAAGAACTTCACGGCGTCTGCTTTCGGCCGCTGGAACGAATTGCGACCGATGATCGACCCGAATCCACCTCCGTCGCGGATCGCGCGCACTTCGTCGAAGATCGTCTTTTCGTCGCTCTTCGCGCCGCCGGAAAAAATGACGATGCGGCGCCCGTCGAACGAACTCTGCACGATATGCTTGACACGCTCCGCCAAGGTCGCAGCAGGGATCTTTTCGGCCTCATACACTTTCTTGGCCGCGGCCTGCTCCAGGTGGGCGGACGGCAACTTGACCTTGATGATATGCGCCCCAAGTTGCGCGGCGATCTGCGCGGCGTAGGCCACCACATCGAGTGCGGTCTCGCCTTCCTTGCTCAGGCCTGACCCACGCGGGTACGACCAGACCACCACGGCCAATCCGCAACTTTTGGCTTCCTCGGCAATCACGCGCAACTGCTCATACATGGGATTACAGTGAGATGAACCGGGGTAGATCGTGAACCCCACCGCCGAGCAGCCCAGCCGCAAGGCTTCCTGCACGCTGCCCGTCACCGACGGCAACGGATCCTTCTCATCGTGCAGCACATCATGATTGTTCAGCTTGAGAATGAGGGGAATCCTGCCGGCAAAATGGCTGGCACCGGCCTCGATGAACCCGAGCGGCGCCGCGTACGCGTTACACCCGGCGTCGATGGCCAGCTGAAAGTGGTAATGCGGATGATACCCGCCCGGATTGGGCGCAAAACTTCTCGCCGGACCGTGCTCGAACCCCTGATCGACCGGCAGGATCACCAACTTGCCGGTTCCCGCCAGTTTCCCCGCATTCAGCAGCCTGGCGATGTTCGTCTTCGTGCCCGCATTGTCACTCTCATACCAGCTCAAGATTTCCTGGACCCGATTGCTCATAATCAACCTCCCAACAACCCTCGATCACATTAGTCGTTACGCACGTCCTTGCACAAAGTCTTCCGCTAGACTCACATCCCCCGCACTGCCGATGATGAGGGGAATTCGCTGATGCAGCGCCTTGGGCTCGACATCCAGAATACGCATCGTCCCCGTCGTCGCTTTGCCGCCCGCCTGCTCCACGATCATGGCGAGCGGATTGCCCTCGTACATCAATCGCAATTTTCCTTCCGGCTTGTCCTTCTCCCCGGGATACAAATAAATGCCCCCGCCCAGGAGGATGCGATGCACATCCGCGACCAGACAGCCGCTGTATCGCCCGCTATAGGGTCGCCCGGTCGGCTTGTCCTGCACTTTCAGAAAATCAAGATAGCGCTGGGTACCGGCAGGCCAGCGATGGTAGTTCCCTTCGTTGACCGAATAGACCTTCCCTCGCTCGGGAATGCGAATGTTTTCGTTGGACAGCAGATACTCACCGATCGACGGTTCGAGCGTGAAGCCATGCACACCCTGCCCGACCGTAAACACGAGCATCGTGCTCGCCCCGTACAAGACATAGCCGGCGGCGATCTGTTCTGTTCCTTTCTGCAACAACTCATCGTCGACCGAGTGGCCCCTCTTCGACCGGCGGATGGAAAAAATCGCGCCTAAGGGCATATTCACATCGGTATTGGAGGATCCGTCCAGAGGATCGACCAATAACATGTACTTCGCGCCTTCGTGGAGCATTTTCAAAGGCTTTTCCATCTCTTCAGAGGCCAGGACGCACACAAGCCCGCTGTGTTCAAACACACGTACAAAGGTGTCGTTGGCAATCTGGTCGAGTTTCTTGACGGTTTCGCCCTGGATGTTGGTCTCTCCGGTCGTGCCGAGAATCTTGTTCAGCCCGGCCCGGCGCAAGTCGTGGGCAATCATTTTACCGACGAGGCCGATTTGGGTGAGCAGCACGGAAAACTCGCCGGTCGCCTCAGGATGCGCGGCCTGTTGTTCGATAATAAAGCGGCTTAACGTGATGGGGAATTTCGCCATGCTGGGATTCCTCAAGGATTACACGACAACCAGTCGAAACGACGAGGGCTTCGGACAGAGCCGAAGCCCTTCCACGAACCTGGCGCGATTATAGCGGTTTCCAGCCGAGCGAGCAAACCGCGCCGCCCGGTTATGGCTGCGCGGCCGAACCGTAGCCTTCCGTCAGTTCCGCTACGATAGACCCCACGATGACCTTGGCCTTCATTCTCACGGGCACCCGCCGCTCATCGGTGGTGAACCAGACACGGATATTGCCTTCGTTCAGAAAAATGCCCTGAAACGGCATGATCACCACCACGCGGGCCGTTTCTCTCTTTCCCCACCGGCCCTCCACGGTTTCGAGGGCTTCGACGCGGACGTCCATCTTGTAGTTTTTCTTGTCGTGATGGACCGTCATCGTGAGGGAGGCCCCGGGCACGAACGGGAGGACCTTGCGGACATAGTAGAGGCAGGACATGGCGTCCTGCGCATCCGGCGGGATCGGTAACTCGTCGGTCTTTCCATCCTTGACGGCCGTGACCAGGCCTTCGCGATGGTGGAACGTATAGTCGAAGTCGTTAAAACGTTTCCCTTCCCGGCGGGCAAACGTCATATGGGTCGGGAGGAACGATTCGAGGTCGACCTGCGACAGCCCGCGGTTGTCGACGGGGTAGAATTTCGTCACCGTCGGGCTCGACCGTGCCGTCATGCGCAGGGTCAGTTGCTGCCGTTCTCGCTCGTCCTGCCCTTCTTCGACGATCAGCGTGGCGAGACCCGCGCGTAGACCCAACCAGGTCACATCGTATGCGAGCCGCTCGCCGTTGGCAAAGGGCAGCGGCGCAGAAACCGGTGGCCGGCCGGTCAGGCCGGTTTCCGCGCAGAGCCACGCAGGCACCAGCAGGCAGACCGCCAGTGCCACGAGGAACGGGCGAGTTGGAAAGAGGAAGACGGGAACTCTAGACCGACAGAACACGCCGCGCCTGCGCCAGTTCGGTTTCGATGGTAGCGCGGATCACATCCAACCTGGCCGGCGAGGGCGCCTCAAACCTGAGGACCAGCGCGGGTTGCGTGTTGGACGCCCGAATCAACCCCCATCCATCCTCGAAGATCGCGCGCACCCCGTCGATCGTCACCAATTCCCGCATGCGAAGATTCGACGCCCCGACCGGCCGGCCCGCATCGAGATAGGACGCTAACTGCCGATGCACCTGCTCCACCAACTGAAACTTCACGCTGTCGGAGCAATCCACCCGAATTTCCGGCGTCACCGTTGTCTGGGGCAGATCGGCGACCAGGCTGGAGAGCGACTGTTTGGTCTTGGCCAGAATCTCCACCAGCCGGCAGGAGGCATAGATCGCGTCGTCAAACCCAAAGTATCGATCGGCAAAAAACATATGGCCGGACATTTCGCCGGCCAAGACGGCTGATTCGGCTTTCAACTTGGCCTTCATCAACGAATGGCCGGTCTTCCACATGATCGGTCGCCCGCCTTTGGCCGCGATATCGTCGTACAAACATTGCGAGGCCTTGACCTCGGAGATAAAGGTGGTGCCCGGTCTCTGGGCCAGAATATCCCGCGCGTAGACGATCATGAGGCGGTCGCCCCAGAGGATCTCTCCGCGCTCATCGATGGCGCCGATGCGATCGGCATCTCCGTCGTACCCGATGCCGGCATCCGCCTTTTGCTCCCGGACCGTGGCGATCAAATCCTGGAGATTTTCCACCACGGTGGGATCGGGATGATGGTTCGGGAACCGCCCGTCCAACTCATCGTAGAGCCCGGTGACGCGGCATCCCATCTGTTCCAGCGCCTGCTTGGCGACCAACGACGCCGCGCCGTTGCCGCAGTCTATGACGACATGGAGATGGTCCGCCCGGACGCCCGCGAATGTCGTCTTCAGATGCTGCAGGTAGTCCGGAATGATGGGATGAGCGGACAATTTCCCGGACCCGGAGCTGAATCGTCCGGCTTCCATGACCCGCCGCAGATGCTGGATCTCTTCGCCATGGATGGCTTCTTTCCCGATGCAGATCTTGAAGCCGTTGTATTCGGCGGCGTTGTGGCTGCCGGTGATCATGATTCCGCCGTGGACCGGCAGGGTGAATAGCGAAAAATAGAGGAGCGGCGAGGCGCAGAGGCCCAGATCCACCACATCGAGCCCGCCGGCGAGCAGCCCCCGCAGCAAGGCCTGCTGTAACGCCGGCGAGCTCAAGCGGCCGTCCCGCCCGAGACTGATTCGCGAGGCTCCCTGCTCCCTAGCCAAGGTGGCATACGCGCGCCCCACCTGTTCGGCAACGGATTCCGTGAGCTCTTCTCCGACGATGCCTCTGAGGTCATATTCGCGAAACAGTGCCATGCCGTTCTCCTACCGTGTCCGGCCGAGCCGCCCGTAATCGTCCTGGAGCCGCACGATATCGTCCTCGCCGAGATAGGGCCCATTCTGTACTTCGATGATGTGCAAGGTGTCCGTGCCGGGATTTTCCAGGCGATGGGCCGTTTCCACAGGAATCGCCGTACTCTGCCCCACCTGCAGTTGCAGAACCTCGTCGCCGCAGGTCACGCGCGCCGTCCCCGCGATCACCACCCAGTGCTCGCTGCGTTTATGGTGAAGTTGTAAGGACAATCGCCCGCCCGGATTCACGGTCACCCGTTTCACTTTATATCCCGGCCCTTCTTCCAGCACGGTGTAGGACCCCCAGGGGCGAAACACCGTCAGGTGTTCGAGATGTTCCGGCGCGCCCTGCTGCTTGAGAATCTCTACCATCTGCTTGACGTCCTGCGAGCGGGATTTGGGACAAATCAATGTCGCATCGGGCGTATCCACGACCACCATATCCGTGAGTCCGATGGTGGCGACGACCCGGCGATCGGCGTACAAGACGGAATTGCTGCTGTCCATGTCGATCACCCGGCCGCTGACCACATTGCCGGCCTTGTCCCGAGGCGCGACTTCTTCCAGGCTGCTCCAATTGCCCACATCCGACCAGCCGAACCCAACGGGAATCATGGCCGCATGAGCCGACAACTCCATCACGCCGTTGTCGATCGAGACCGAGGGAACTTTTTTGTAAGCGGCTTCAATCTGCTGCGGATCGGCGCCGGACGTCATCAGTGTATGCACCCGCTGCACGGCCTTGGCCAGTTGCGGTTGGTGCCGCCGGATTTCGTCTTGAATGGTAGCCGCCTTCCAAAGGAACATGCCGCTGTTCCAAAAGTAGTTTCCGTGTTTCAGATACTGTTCGGCCTTCGTCCGATTCGGTTTCTCGACAAATCGGGCGACCGGGTGCCCGGTCAATCGGCCTTTCTTGGCCAAGGTGGTTCGGCGATTCGGCTGGATGTAGCCATATCCGGTCTCCGGTCTGATCGGCTCAATCCCGAACGTGACCAGATGCCCGTTACGGGCAAGCTGCACCCCCAAGGCCACCGCGGCCTGAAAGGCCTTCTCTCCAGTCACGACATGATCCGCCGGCAGGACCAACATCATGGCGTCGGGATCGCGCCGAAGGAGTTCCGCCGCCACCAGGGCAATGGCCGGGGCGGTGTTGCGTCCCACCGGTTCAATCACGTAGTTGTCCTTGAGCTCGGACTTCCACTCCCCCAGCTGGACGCGGATGGAATCCGCCTGCCCTGGATTGGTGGAGATGAGCACCCGGTCGGGACTGGCGCAGGAGAGCACGCGCCGCATCGTCTGCTGAATGAGCGTCTCGTCGCCGATGATGCGTAGGAGCTGCTTGGGATAGAGGTGCCGGCTGAGGGGCCAAAATCGAGTCCCGCTGCCGCCCGCTAAAATAACCGGATACAGATGGTCTGTCATATCACTAAGGCTCCAGTTCGATTAGCACGACCATAGATGCCATCGCCTCACCGGGATGACTGGGCTGCCAGGATGAGATCCGCCAATTCCCGCACCGCCCCCTCTCCGCCCTTTTTTTTGCAGACGTACCGTACGACCTTCAACACCGGGGGCATGCCGTCGGCTGGAGAGGCCGACAACCCGACCGCGCCCAGCGCCTGGAGGTCATTGACATCATCACCGATATAGGCGACCTGCTTCATGGTCAGGCCGTGCCGCGCGATGAGGTCTTTCAGCACGGCGAGCTTGTCGTATGCTCCCTGATGCACCTCGGGGATCGTGAGTTTTTGCGCCCGGCGCATGACGATTTTTGTCGATTCCTGGGTAATGATGGCCGTCACGATGCCCGCCTTCTGCAACAGCTTGATGCCCATCCCGTCGCGCGTGTTGAACTTTTTCCATTCATCTCCAGTTTCGGAATAGTACATGCCGGCGTCCGTCAGGACGCCATCGACGTCCGTGGCGAATACACGGATTCCACGGAGGATTCCTTGAAGGGAAACCGACGGCTTCGTTCCTGCGCTGGTTCGACGTTTCGTGCTCGGCATGCAACGGCTTTCTACCAGCGCCGATGGTAACAAGCCATCGCCTGAAACTCAAGAAAACTCAAACCTGTGGGAGGGCAATGCCGGCGGCAGGAGCGTGAACGAGGGCCGCGTCTCAATACGCGTGCCGGTGCACGAAACCTCTCCAGGCGGTGAGCAGCATGATTTTGATGTCGAACCAGATCGACCAATGTTCGATGTAATAGAGATCGTGCTCGATGCGCCGTTCGAGCGACGTATTTCCGCGCCAGCCGTTGATTTGCGCCCAGCCGGTGATGCCGGCCTTCATCTTATGACGCAGCATATACTGCGGCAGCGTTTCGCGGAATCGCGCGATGAACTCGGGCCGTTCGGGACGCGGACCGACGATGCTCATTTCCCCGCGCAGCACGTTCCAGAATTGAGGCAGCTCGTCCAGGCTGGTTCGCCGCAGGAACGCCCCGATGGGTGTCCGACGATCGTCGTTGGGTTGCGTCCAGACCGGCCCCGTTTCGGACTCCGCGTCCACCTTCATCGAACGGAACTTCAACATTTCAAACGCCTGCCCATCCAACCCCATGCGAAGCTGACGGAAAAACACCGGCCCGGGGGATGTCAGCTTCACCAGCGCGGCGACCAGGCATAAGACCGGCGAAAAGACGATCAGAGCGCCAAAGGCTCCGACCATATCCAAAATCCTCTTGATGACGAGATTCCAGCCATGGAGCGGCGACCCTTGCAACGTGATCAACGGAAGCCCCTCGAACATCTCCGCTTCCGCCCGCAGGCTCACGAACTCGCACATCGCCGGCAGGGCCTTCACCTCGACCATGGTGGTGGCCAGGAATCCGAACATCTTTTCCGCCCACTGTTCATCTTCGGGAGGCAGGCAGACGAACACGATATCGATCCCGGATTGCACACGGTCCTGCAGATCGTCATAGCGCCCGACGACCGGCACGCCGTTGATCCGTTCGCCCACCTTGCGGGAATCCGCGCTCAAAAATCCATGCACCCTCACTCCCAGTTCCGGATGCTGTGCGAGCGCGTCCACGACCCGGCGTCCCAACCGGCTGGTGCCGATGACCAGTGCATGGCGCTGGTTGTATCCATGGCGACGGAGAAACCGGAGCGCTTCCCGGAACAGCACCCGCGAAAAGCCCAGGGTGATGAGGTTCAACAGCCAGAAATAGAGCAGCACCAACCGGGAATACTCGTACTGCCGGAAGAAAAACGTCAGCGCCACCAGGATCAGCACGGAGAGCGTATTGGCCTTGGCGACATCGAGAAATTCCGACAATCGCGTGCCCATTCGCCGCGGCCGGTAGAGATCAAACGCCTGAAAGGACATGCCCCAGACGGCGATGATCGGCACGAGCAGCAGCAGATAGATCCTGAGCGGAGGAATGCCCTTGGTGGCCGGCTCGACGATTTCTGAAAAACGCAGGTAGTAGGCGCCGACCCAGCAGGCGCAGATCAGGCCCAGATCGATGCAGAATAAGAGACTCTTGAGAAATTGGGAGTGGCGTTTGAGCATGCTCCCTCTAAGAAGTCGTCCCGGTCAGCGCCCCCATGGCGAGGGCCTGCATGCGCTCCTTGAACAGCCGGCGGTCGAATGCCGCCACATGGTTGCGAATGGCGTGGGGGTCGAATTCGGTCCGGCGACGCTCGCCGGTTTCCATCGCCTCCATGAGCGATTCCACCGATTGCGTGAAAAAGAACAGTCCCGTGGGGGCCTGTCCTGACGGGGACGTAGTACCGGGCGCCGCTAAGGGCACCACGGTCTCCAACGCACCCCCGCGCCCGAAAGCCACCACCGGCTTGCCGCACGCCATCGTTTCCAAGGGGACGATACCAAAATCCTCCTCCCCGGGAAAGAGCAGCGCCCGGCAGCGCGCATAATGGTCGCGCACGACGCTATCCGGCTGCCAGCCGATGAACTCGACCGTCGGACCGGCAAGCTTGCGCAAGCGCGCCTCCTCCTGCCCCTTGCCGATGATCTTCAATCGCCGTTTCATAACATTGCATGCCTGGATGGCCAGATCAACCCGTTTATACGGAGCAAAGGCCGTGACCATCAGATAGAAGTCTTCCGATTGCTCCGCCACGTGAAAGCTCTGCCAATCGACCGGTGGATGCAGCACTGCCGCCGGACGGTGGTAGTACTTCTCCACCTTGCGGGCGATGTTGTGCGAATTGGCTACGAATTGGTCCACTCGCGCGGCGGAGGCAATGTCCCAGGCCTGCAACCGTTTTCTGAAGAACGTCATGCCCAACCGCGCCAGGATCCCCGACCGCCCGCCGCCGGCATAGTTCTCGAACTGGTCCCACACATATCGCATCGGCGCATGGATGTAGCAGAGGTGCTTGGCTCCCGACGGCGGGCGAATGCCCTTCGCGACACAATGACTCGAACTGAGCACGAGGTCATAGGACGGCAGCCGGAACCGCTCGATCGCCCAAGGGAAAAGAGGCAAATAGTACCGGTAGTACCGCGCGGCCAAGGGAAAGGACTGGACGGCACTCGTCATGATCCGGTGGCGCTCAATCGTCGGCGAGACAGAACCCTTGATGTGCAGCAAGGTGTATAGATCGGCATCCGGAAACAGCTCGCAAAAGGCCTCCAGGCAGCGCTCGCCCCCACGCATGCCCGTCAACCAATCATGAACGATCGCGATCTTGATTTTCACCTCTCAGACATGGCACCGAGCGAAGATAGGTGATGCGCCAAACGCATTCAGCCTTCATCAGGGCTGGGCGACCAGGCGCTTGATACTCGTGGCAATGTGTGTCGCCGTTCCCTGCCAATTTAGCTGGCGCGCACGCTCCAACCCCCGTTCGATGAGGTCCGCACGAACTGCTCCGTTTGTCAGTACTCTAAGAATCCGATCCGCCATATCCTGAGGATCTAAAGGATTGCAATAGGCTGCTGCGTCGCCATAGACCTCCGGCATGCCTCCGACTTGAGACAGAACGACAGGACACCCGCAGGCCATCGCTTCCAAGGCAGGAAGGCCGAAACTCTCATAGAGCGACGGCAGCACCAATAGATCAGCCCACGTATAATAGCGCCGAAGCAGCACATCATCATGGTCGAGTTCACCGACAAACCGAACGCGATCGCCTAACGCTGAGGCCCTTGTCCTCACCTCGGGATCGCCCGTAATGAATCCTTCACTGCGCCCCACAATGACGACATCATGCGGCATACGATGCCCCATTAACTCGACAGCCTCCAGCAATCGCACGAGGTTCTTGTGCGGCTTCAGATTCCCTACGAAGAGAATATATGGTCTGTCGTGCGGACGCGGTTCCTTGGGAAAATCGGTCCATGACTCGTCCACACCATTGAGCGTCACGGTTATTGGCTGCGTGCCTTGAGGGCAAAATGACAGCAGTTGTCCCTTTCCAAATTGAGACACGCAGAAAATCTCGCAGGCCTTGCGGCGAACGGCACGAAACATTAACCGAGCATAGGCACGTCGGTGCCACCCTGCCACAAATTGCGGCATGGCCAAGTGAAAGGTGTCGTGAATCGTGACGACCATCCGGCCCGAATAACACAAGGGGATATTGTAGTGAGGCGACCATAAGAGTTTCGTCTGCCTGGGTACCTTGCACGGCAGTTCGACTTGTTCGCGAAGGGAATAGATCGGCGCACGGCACTGGACCAGATCATAATTTCTATCCGCCACCCAATGCAGGGTTTTCAAGTGCGTGGTATCTCCGATCAAGGAGATCGGATAAGGCGTTAATGCCGCTGCCACTCGTGGAACCAATTGGCGAAGGTAGGTCCCGATCCCTGCGCACCGGATCATTCGAACATCAATGGCGAGCATAACGTGGCCATACACCAGCACAACATGGGACAGGCTGATGACCGAATGCAGGCTGCACAGTCATCTTCGTCTTCACAAGCTCTGCTTCCTCTGGATCGTCTGGCGCCTCACAATGTAGAGCTCCAACCTTTGAAACGGCCACACAAGGCATTCCAGTGATATCTGGCTCTTGCCCACTGACCCCTGATCAAACACGTGACAGTCCCTCCGAGCGGACGAATCAAATAGTATGCAACCAGCCATAGCGGAAATCTGTGTTTCTTCCATACCCTCCCGATTCCCGCACCATACGCGTACGCACGATGAGCCATTTTATCCCATCCCTGATCCGCTGGATTAGGGTGAAAGACTTGGATCTCCGGAAGATAGAAGATCTTGAATCCAGCCTTCATCGCCCTGACAGGATAATCAATGTCCTCTGCTCCGATCCAAGGAGTCCCAGCGCCAGGCCCCATCGTCTCATCAAAGCCACCGATTGATTCTATGATGTGTCGTTTGAAAAAAATCGTCACGGCGCACGTTCTTCTCCAGACATTCGCCAAACACACAACCCCCGCCGCATCATCAAACTGTGCATAGACATTGGCCTCACCTTGGACTATGACGCGGCCTGTCACTCCATCGCAGTGATGCTGCTCCAGCAATCGAATCACGTTGTGCAGGAGATTGGGTGGATACCAACAATCGTCATCGGGAAATCCTACGATGTCTCCCGTCATACGCTTCATCCCTTCGTTGCGAGCTCGCGAAACCCCCAACGGCGACGTGGTATGGATGATTGTCATGCGGTCTCGAAACGGAGCGATCACTTCATCGAGACGGTCGTCTCGATTCTGATCCACCACGATCACCTCAAGACACGTATAGGTTTGGGCCGCGAGCGACATGAACAGCCGATGCAGTTCGGCGGTGCGTCCAACCGTCGCGACGATCAAGGAGACTTTCATAGACGGTAGGCGTGAGTCAGTGACTCGTTC
This sequence comes from uncultured Nitrospira sp., assembly GCA_902500995.1. Taxonomy (GTDB): domain Bacteria; phylum Nitrospirota; class Nitrospiria; order Nitrospirales; family Nitrospiraceae; genus Nitrospira_A. The sequence continues at coordinate 46,782 of CABVSR010000005.1, read as the reverse complement.
CTGTGATCACCCTGCGAAACAATATCCTCAGGAAGACCACCGGCCACGATGGTGTGTACGCGCGTCCGCGTTTGGCATAACTCAGAGCTAAGGGATAGTTTCTCTCGCGGAGCGCTCTCATCGTAGCTTCAGCCGCCGTCCTGGCATGCCACTCTCGGCAGAATGGCTCTATCACATCGAGTCTGCCATCTGAACGTAAATGCGCTTCAGCTATCTCCAAGAACTCATTGAGAGTCTTTAAACGATGAGGGCTCCGACGGCTAAACGTCAATGAGCCGGCGTGAGCGCGATAGTGATACAACACCGCCGGTATTCCACGGCTCTGGATTCCTGCCAACGCAGCACGGATAAGGAACTCTCGATCAGCAGCGATACGGAAGCGAGGCTCGTACAGTCCGATTTTGTCATACACGCCTTTCCTGAAAAAGCGCGCGTTCGTCAAAGCCGGACCTGTGGTCGCATTTTCAAATGACAGCTCCATATCCGCCGGCCGCACATATTGAGCTGTGACGCGCATGGTGCCTTTTTCACCATGCTCAAATACCTCCACGCCTCCACACACTGCCTCTATGGCAGGAGACTCCAGAAATGCTCTACTGACCTTCTCGAATGTCCCCTTTTCGTAGAGATCATCGCAATTCAGATGGCCGATGATGTCGCCGGTACTGACTCGCACACCCTTGTTGAGTGCGTCGTACAGTCCCTGGTCCGGCTCACTGATGATTCGCAAATGGGAATATTTCTTGATCAGTTCGAGGGTCCCATCCGTCGATCCCCCGTCAACGATAATATGTTCGACATTGGGATAGCCTTGATCGAGCACACTCTGAATCGCCTCTTCAATAAACGAGCTTCCGTTGAGACAGGGAGTGACGATCGAGATGCGGGGAATCGGAGCGGACATTCGAGCTTTCACCTCTCAAGGGCACAGAGTAGCGACTTACGCGAAGCCACGACCCGTCATCTGATGAGCTTCAGTGCTGTGAGATTCCCTATTACAGCACATGTCCATTCACTTGAACGAGATACTGCCCCATCACAAGCCTGCGACCCACCTTCAACCATCGCGACAGGCCGTTCTCGCGCCGACCGACCGTGAGGCGGTCACCTGTCCCGCGCTTAAGCGCGGTCACTGGTGCCGTGCGGGTATGCAGCGGCTTCAATTCCTCCTCGATCGCGGCGAGTTCGCGGAGGTAGGGGGCATATATTCCACGCCGTATGACCATCGACCCTTGAACCTGGTAATCGCTTAAATTTGGATCATACAGCCAGCGCCAGATTCGCTTGAATCCGTGAAAATGAAACCCGACAAGAGGCTGGCCATCAACCTGAATCCCCGCCTCGGTTTGAGTGACCACCGTTCCGCCAAGATTCCATGGAGCGGCATTCAACCCAGGATGTTCGAGCACCAGCACTCCAGGAAAACGGCGCGGCCATTCATCCAGATATTTTTGATCCGCGAAACGTCCAGCCTCGGACCTGTCATAGCACCATTCAAGACATTGTTGACGCCACCACGCTAAGCAGGCCAGGCCCGCTTGATTGTTCCGAAACATGAGCCACCCAACGTTGTACCGTCCATACTCCTCCAAGTGGAGCAACGGCGTGGAGAACCGATGACCGGTGATACCAATCGAATGCCCCGTGAACGCGGTAAAAATCGGCTCCGCGTCCGAAAAGAAATACAAGTCCGCATCAACATAGGTAATGACATCAATCCCAGCACCGGACTTGAGTAGGTACAATGGAAGAGACGGAGAACAGGTAAAATAGTACTCAATCCTCGAGCGCGTTGCTTTCGTCGCCTGCAACTCAGGATCGGCGGCTTCGAGTTCTTCGATTGAGATTAGCCGAACATGCGGGAGTTGGAATCGAGTCAGGCACTCATAACATTCACTATCCATGCACAAAATCCACAGTTGAAACGAAGAGCAGGTCCGAACAAGAGAACGATACAACGCCAACCCGCGAGAGAGATAGTTGCGGTCAAAATATGTGCAAAAATAGCGCATCACTTAGGCTGCGAATCCTGCTGAAGCCACGACCGAATCGCATCGCCAACGCGATTCACCTCATCTTGAGTCAGGTGTGGATGGATGGGAAGACTGAGGATCTCCTCACAGATCCGCTCCGTCTGGGAAAGCCCTCCCGGTGCCAAGAGGCCATCGCGATAGGCAGGCTGGAGATGTATTGGAACAGGATAATGGATGAGGGATCCCACAGAGGATTTGGCCAACGATTGCTTCAAGGCGTCACGGCGAGGAGTGCGGATGACATACTGGTGGTAGACATGCGTATGCCCAGGATGCGTTCGCGGTAGAACGAGTGACGATCCAGACAACATCGAATCGTACCGACGTGCCACTTCCTGCCGCTTTACATTGTCCTGCTCAAGAAACCGAAGCTTGACTCGCAATATGGCGCCCTGGAGTTCATCAAGCCTGGTGTTGGCACCCGGTATATCGCTAATGTAGCGCTCCATCCAGCCATATTCACGGAACAATGCCGTGCGTGCCGCTAATGTCGGATCATTGGTGACCACCGCTCCGCCATCCCCCAACGCACCCAGATTCTTCGTGGGATAAAAGCTGAATGCCGCCAGATGCCCCCACGTCCCGACTCTCCGGCCACCGATCGAGGCTCCGTGGGATTGGGCACAGTCTTCAATCACCCTCACATCGAACCGCTCCGCGATGCTCATGATCGTGGGCATATCCGCAGGATGACCATAGAGATGGACAGGAATCACCGCTTTGATGCGCGACGACCGGCCCGCCAGGAGAGTATCTTCGAGCTGATTGGCATCGAGGGTGTAGGTCTGAGGATCAATATCGACCAGCAACGGAATCGCGCCGGCTAACTCGATTGCGGCCACTGTGGCCACGGCGGTATGCGACACCGTGATCACCGTGTCACCTTGGCCTATACCGCACACGCGCAGAGCCGCATGTAACGCTTCTGTGCCGCTGCCCACACCCACGGCAAAATCCGCACCTAGAAAGGCGGCGAACTCTTGCTCGAAGGCAGCAACTTCTGGCCCAAGAATATACCGCCCTCCTGAAAGAACACGCTGAATCGCCTCGTCAATCTCCGGCTTCCGAGCAAGATAGTCTGCTAGGGGATTAGCGGCTGGAATCATAGGGAACTGCGACACGACGCCTCTGCTTACAGGTAGTGATGGAGATGATGCCGATAAAACTCGACCGTTCGATGAAGCCCTTGCTCTAATGTCACGCGAGGTTCCCATCCCAGTGTGGTTCGAATCTTCTCGAAATTCGCATAATAGTCACCGATGTCGATCCGCTTCCGCTCGCCTGGAAACGACCGAAGAACATAACTTCCTCCGGCGGCGACCTTCACAAGCAACTCCGCAAGATCCTTGAGACTGATTGCCGGTTCGCCCCCCAGATTAAAGACCTGACCATTCGCTTCCTCACGAACCGCTGCCAGGAGCATGGCATCAACGACGTCACTGACAAATGAGAAGTCCCGAAGTTGGTGCCCTTCCCACACATCGAACGGCTTACCTTCAGCAAGCAGACGAATCCAGACGCCTAAAAACGTTTGCCTGGCATCCTTGATTCGCATCCGAGGCCCGTAGGTATTGGTCAAGCGCAAGGCACAGGAGCGAATGTCGTACACATTGTTGTAGAGTATGTGATACCACTCACCCGCCATCTTATTGATCCCATTCACGTCCACCGGCCTCAGCAGGTGCTTCTCATCCACCGGCAAATAGTCTGGCTTTCCATAGATCTGTCTCGTACTCGCAAAGACGATCTTGATATTCGGTTGATAACGGCGGCAAACCTCCAGTATCGACAGCTGCGCGCGGCAATTGATCTCGAGATCCGAATAAGGATTTTCCATGGAATCGAGGTGACTTGTTTGCCCCGCCAAATTGAACAAATAGTCCTGCCCCTGAATGAGATGCCTGAAACTGTATTCGTCACGCACATCGGAAATATTCACGCGAATATGTCCTTCAATATCATCAATATTGAAGAGATTTCCCCCATACTCCGGGATCAGGCTATCCACCAGCGTCACATGAGCCCCTCTCGCAACTAACTCTCGAGCCAAATTGGAGCCGATGAATCCCAGCCCTCCGGTAATCAGGACATTCGAGCCTGAAAAGCTTTCGGATGCGTTCATTCCCGCCCTGCTTTTCTCGCCAGAATGACGTTATCGAGATATAAGTCCGGATTCGCAGGAGTAATGAATCGTGCCGCGGTTCCAAAGAGGTTAATGGGCGCCATCAATAACAGGGTACTGAAAAGATTCAGGTATGGGTTCTTGCTCACTGTCACTTTATACAGATACGCATTCATCAGTTGGCAGAGCACTCGAACATCGCCCATTGTCTTGATCTGTTCGACCACCTCGAAGCCGGCCTCCTCCATCAAAGCCTGTAGGCCGAATGACGTGTATCGCGCACTATCATACGGCTGTTCATGCTCGTCCCACACAAACGGGACCGTCAGGAGCAAGGCCCCCCCTGGCCTGAGCACTCGATTAAGCTCCCGAACAAATTGCAACGGAGTGAAGACATGCTCCAACACCTGACTACAGAGGAGAGAGTCGAAACTCTCCGGCTCGAATGGAAAGGTCTGGCCGTCGTAAAACACATCGGCTCGTTTGTGAGCGCGGTTTTCCTGCGTATCCAGCTCCATCCCCGTATAGTCAGCGGTGGCAAACAACCGGCGATAGGGTTGGCTTCCGCAGCCAACATCCAGGACACGCCCCGTGATGCCGGGCGAAAGGCCACGGATGCTATCATAGAGTCCCTTGCGTGCAAAGTAGAATGGGTTGATGAACAACCCAGGGAAATCTGGGCACATCATCTGGGCCGCGTAAAACTGCTTCAGCCTCGTCATCATCTGGATGACGACTTTCGTTCCAGGATGAAACCGCGAAGTTCAAAGGGGCCCTGATTGCTCTGTAACGGTCCACCAGGTTCTTGAAATGAAGCCACCAGTCGATACTCGGCCGAGAACGCCTGGAGCAACTTGGCTTCAGCGAATATCCAACAGGGATAACTGGCCTTGTAAATGGAAGGCGGAACCACTTGAACGGTCAGCACATCCTGCTCGGCAAGCGCGCACGGCGTTCGCGCCACGACAATACTCTCCGCCCCAATCGAGCAAATGTGCCGGATGAGATCGTAGGGCTTGGGGACATATTGAAGGACGCTCGAGAGTAATACCACGTCGGGCCCTTCCGCAGCGGCAGCCTCCTCCAACGTATGAAAAAACTTCAGTGCTTCATCTGCAAATTCCGCCTGCCCTGCTTCGACGACTCGAGGCTGTTCGACGATATGCCATCGTACGGAAACCGACGGTCTCACGAACGCCTTGAACTGCCTGTAGGTTGTGCCAAATGATCCACCGAAATCCAACACACGCACATTCCCGCCTCGTCCGCATGCGCCGCGCAAGAGACCCGACAGAACAGGATACGAAAACTGCACATGATCGAATAGAACCGAGTCGCGCTCATACGCGGCCTCTCCGCTCTTGACCTTGAGCGCCGCGGCTCTGGATTTTCTGAAGATCGCTTCATCGTCATACCCGGAAGAAGCGGCTCGCGCGGACTCCCAGGTAGAAAACCGGCCTTGAAAATGAATGTCATCGGAGCACATCCCGCGGACGGCATTCAGAACGGCGGGAGGGATCCAAGACTTGATCAATCGCTTCATCCCTCCACTCCCGTTGGAATCCGGTCAGTCATTCTCCGCAGGCGCCCCCATATCCTCTGAGCCAGTGACGGCCGCAATGATTTCAACATGTGGACGAATGCTTTGCGCGCCCTCCGGCATTCCTGTATCGGGATATCCTCCAGCCTGACCGGTCTTCCCCATGAGGCATGCAAAAAGTTTGCGGCACGCCCCCCGTGAGTTCCGCTGCCGTCAGTACCGATGTTCTGAACTTGGGAAGAACCTGGATACAACGTGAGTAACCCTTCCAGGAATGCCGCCGCATGCCATCGGATGGCCCAGGAGTCATTGCGCCCCGCCACCTGGTCCTCGAGCATTTTTGTATACGGATACCCTCCGTCCAGGTCAAACGCATGCGACAGCCCGCTTTCGGAAAGCCTTGCCAACAGCTTGGCTCCATCCGGTTCAAAAACACGCCAGCCTCGCTCCCATGTGGCCCATCCCCAACAATCCGCGCCGCGAAGGAAAAACGTTTCCGGCAGTGAACGATCTACAGGATAGGAGTAGCCATGAATGCTGACCACTTGCCGAACGTGCTCATACTTGTCTAACGCGGCATTCATATACTGCAGAAAATACGGGGCTGGGACCACGTCGTCTTCCAAGACGATCACTCGCCCGAATCGTTTCGTCAAATCCGCTACTCCGGTCACGATTGAACGAGCCAGCCCAAGGTTCACGGACTGTTCCACGACGGTTACGGAACGGAATCCCGTCAGCTGCCTGACCAACGCCCTGACGGCGGAAACCATGTCGCTCGCGCGTGGATCTTTCGCTCCATCTGCAAACACAAAGAGATCCGACTCCCGAGCCTCTCGGTTATTTCGCAGGCCTTCCAAAACTTGCGCAGTATGCTCAGGGCGCTTATAGACAAACAAGCCGATCGGCGCTAGCACGGGTCCCTCGGGCTTTTGTGGTCCAGATAAATAAACGTATTCACCGTTTTGGCAAATAACTCATAGCCACGGGCCGACAGGTAGTGATGCGTCTCGTTCTTCTCAAGCGCAGCCAACGACGACTGCAACGTCTCCACCAGCACGCAATACGGACGAAACCGGTCCCAGTCATTCGACCGGATGACACTCAGATCATATCCCTCCGCATCCACCGACAACACATCTATAACCTGCCCCGGAGGCAAGTGCTGTTCAAATACCTGGCGGAGCGGTAAGACGGGAACAGGCGTCGACGCGATCAATTGATAACCATCTCGAACTTCCCGCTGACGTGCCAACTGTTCATCGAACGTGTTCAGGGCAGGCTCATTAAACTGGAAATAGCAACGGCTTCCGGCCTGCTCAGCAATCCCTACAGCCAGATTGACATCCCGCCGGCGCAGTCGTTGGAATAACTGCATCGCCTGGGGATTGGGGTCAACATTGATCCCCCACCAGCCGCGCCGAGAGAGCAAATACGTATTTGAAAATCGAAACGGGTGATGCGCGCCGACATCCACATAAAACCCATGAGGCTGATTCTCGAAGAGACGATTCAGGACAAGATCTTCACCCTCTTGGGAATAGGACCAACGGACTTCAGGACGGATTGCCCTCAGCATGGAATACAGGCAGGAGGTCAGACGACTTGAGAAGAAACCATCCATGGCATCCCAATCAACGGATCGATTTCGCTAGGAACGGAGAGGCTGCGGCTCCGCCTTGAGCCGCGCAAACTCCAGCACTCGCTCGAACTGCTCCGACACCGCAGGATCATGCGTAATACAAATCACGATTCGCTGCCGATAGGCCTCCAGAATACTCGTCACGACCTGACGGCGTAACTCCGTATCCAATGCGTTGACGCTTTCATCCAACATCAGTACGTCCGGATTCCGTACCAGTGCCCGGGCGATCGCCAGCCGCTGTCGTTGCCCGCCAGAAAGATTGCTCCCTTGATACGTCACCAGCGTGTTGTACCCGTTCGAAAGGCGTTCAATGTCGGCGTCGATACACGCGATTCGACAAGCGTGTCGAACCTCATCCAACGTGACCTGCGCGCCGAAGGCGACATTCTGATATATCGTGTCGTTAAACAGTTTGGCATGCTGCTCAACGACCCGAACACGATCCCGCAACCACTGTGTATTGACTCGACAGAGATCGACATCATTCACCGTGATGCGCCCGCTCTGCGACGCGTAAAACTTGAGGAGCAGATCAACGAACGTTGATTTGCCGATACCCGATTCACCGAGGACTGCATAGCTGTGTCCGGCGTGGAATGAAACCGTGAAGGCCTGCAATACCGGTTCGCGCTGCGAATAGGCAAATGACACCGCTTCAAACCGGATCTCATGGATGGGTGGAGCGATCACGCATTCATTGGGAGCAGGCCTCATCACCTGCCGAGAGGACACGTCACGAAGCACGCGTCTCAAATCATCTCCTGCGCGAAGATCCGCCACCAAGCGCAGAAAAATGTCGATAGCTTGCCCCGCGACCGGGAAGAAACGCAATAAGAGCACGACGGCCACCATAATGACGGATACATATGCGGCGACCGCCGACATATCGATGATCCACAGCACCGCCACACCGCTGGCCAGAACAAGAACGATCGCCGGCACGAAGCTCGCGAGCAGAGACAGCGCATCCACACGAAAACAGGTGTTGGCGTACCCGAAGATCATCCGCTGATACTCTCGGCTCACAACAGCTTCTGCCGTGTAACTGCGAACGGTTCGCAAGGAATTGAGCGAGTCCAGAAAGTGCGAATTGAGATCTCGAGACTCTTGTTGCTGACGTGCCCCCAACTCATGCACTTTCCGAAACGTCTGGCCTAAGCACACCAACGACAACGCCAGAAACGCCACCACGCCGATGGCCAGCCACCAGGACTGATACGCAAGGGCTGAAAAGTACAGGAGCCCGAGCGCAGCCACTGGAATCAGACGCAACACCGCCGTCACGACTTGACTCGCTCGATTGGCCTCATCTCCGGCGAGATTGATGAAATATCCCACGCTACGCTGCTGAATCTCTTCAAAGGCGAGTGCATTCACAAACGCGGTGAATGCTTCGGATGAGAAATGCGCGATCATGTTCCGAGAGAGATACGACACCAGTACGCCGGATGAGAACGAGGTGATCAACCGCAAACTAATCAACAGCAAAAATACCACCGCATAAAATGCCATGTCGGGAGCAGACCCAAACCACTCCGGAATACGGGCCCATGTACTCGTGGAAGGAATGACATGTCCCACTGCCAATTCGGTCAACGGAACCAAGCTCATCATGGCTAGCAGTTCCATCGCCACTGACATCAACGACAAGAGAACACACGCAGCAAGCAACGGGAACGTCCGAGCAGCATACGTGAGAAGTGAGTAGATGGTCGTCAGCCATGACAGGATCGCAGTCCGGTCCATGCCGAACAAGGGCGTCATTCCTGCCATTTTCCACCTTGAAACCCGCATAGCGCGTTTCGCAAGCGAATCCCCAAGCGGCGCAATGGACTCGCAAGCCAATGCCACATCGTCGAATCAAAGGCGCAAAACCGAGCCATACGGTGCAGACGGACGACATCATCTTTAAGTTGAATCGCCTCTTCCGACGAAAGCAGGCCTGTTTGATTCGCTTGGTCGAACAGCTGATGCGCTTCGGTATAGAACCCGTACGCACAGTACAACAAGGCTAGACGGCGAATGCTCGGCACGTCGCCGCGTCGCATCAATGTCGCCGGTTTCACAAAGTACAGCACATCTGCCTCCCAGATGCGCTTACTGAGTGAAGAACTATCGGCATGCACACCAAACACCTGCTCTGGCAGATAACGATAGCTTCCGGAAACGAATCTATGGATTCGCGCCAACCGCAAATCCAGCAATTCCAAACCGAGGTCACGGAGGTGTCGATCGATGTCCCCAAATCCCGGCTGCCCGATATATCCGCCGGGAAACCCGACCTCTAATTCAACCCCCAGAAGTGTTTGACTCAGCGCTGTGCCGAGCCCTTGGAGAAGTTCCAGCTCTGCGCCCTGAACATCGGCCTTCAGAAAGTCCAGCCTGGTGATGCCATCTTCGAGGAGCACATCCTCAAGCCGACGCGTGTGAATCCGTTCTTCTTGCAGGGGAAAGAAATAGGCGCGGTCCGTCAATGCCACCGCATCAGACCCTGGCCGCAACAGGGATGCTCCCGTTGGAACATTCGTCACATACAAGGTCCGTTCACCACCTTGCCCTGAGAGCGCCGTCTGAAACACGCGCACTTCGGCGCCTAAAAGCTGACGAAGTTCCTCTGCTCGTTGGGCATGCGGCTCAAACAAACACAGGCGGGAAACAGAGGCAAGCATCTGCAGATGAGAAGGCAATCCGTACGCAGCGCCCGCATCCGCAATGATCAAGCGCTGCTGACCCAGCAGTCTTTCAAGGACCGGCTGAAGCGCCGTCTGGCCCTTAGATTGAGTCACAGCGAATCGGATTGTCCAGGAATTGATAGTACGGTGTGTTTGAGTCGTCTGAGATGATAGCGAAGCGTCGCGAGCGTTTCGCTCACATCCCGACGCGGACGTGGCGATGTCTCTCTCGATGCACGAAGCGCAATCTGTATCGCCCAGCGCTCCCCCCGAGATACCTGTGAGCCACGATGGATTCCGGCGGCACCATGGAACAGCACGAAAGTTCCTGCAGGTCCCGTGAACACCTGCTCGCCGGCGAGCAGCCGCGTGGACATCGGAGAACCATCGATCACATCGTCACCGAAATGGGTCGAGCCCCGAAAACTGCTGGGGAGAGACATCAACTCCTGGCGGTGGGATGGCACGTGAAAACGAGGCCGATAATACCCACCTTCATAGTCGAGTCCATTCTGGGCGCGTGTAAAATAGGCGTCCTGCTCGCAATCAAATCCCTTATACAAGGCAATCAGAAACGGCGACCGCTGCCACTGATGACTCCCCCGGACGAATCGAAATGCTCCGTTTTCAGGTTCCACATCGGTGAGATACAGCATGGCCTTCACAATATCGAAATCCGCATCCAGATGCATATAGGCCGTGGTGGTGGTGTCCATGCCGACATCGGCGTAACACCCCTTGTACCACGCTTGACGTGCATGGGCGTGATCCAAGGCCGCGTACAGAAGCTCCATGCGACACCCCGAATACGCGCCAGCAAGCTCGAGCACTCGTGAGCGCTGCAAGGCCGACTGCAGCAGCTGTGCGGCCGGCGAGTGCGGATCCAGCGCCATCGCGCAACGCCCCCATGGCAATCTTGCGGCTTGCTGCTTCAACAACTTACGCTCCCACCAGATTTTATCCCACAGGCCGGCCACCGCATCTTCCCTGGAATCCAGACATACCACACCATCCGTTTTGAAAACCTTCAGCTTTTCCTGTTCTGCCACAGTAAGGACCGGCTGATACCGCACGGCATGACTTCGGATCTTGAATTTCCACTCATCTAACAACGACTGTTTCGCAACTCTCATTGCTCGTGTCGTATAATCCGCGATCCGGCCGGTCAGGCCCCCTGGGCCAAGCGCATAGGCTAACAGCGCGTCAATTCGATACCCGACTACCTCGTCGAATCGGACGTCCTCGCCTGCTGTGTTGCCGTCGGCCTCCACCAGTAGACCCTGAAATGCCGTATCGATCCCCCCGACCTCTTGATCTATTCGATCATCATCGAGCGCGCTACCGTACCCTTTTAGTGCGTAGGCAGGGTGTGCGGAATAGTCGACGCGGGGGAATCCGGGTATCTCTGTCTTAGGCGTAGTGACCATGTGCTGGTGTGGCCTCTTTTAACTTCAGATCGCGGATTTCTTTTTGCCGCAGGCCTCTATTGTCTCACGCTGTACACAAGGTTGGGATAATACTCGAACGTGCGCAGATCTACCTTTTCCCCAAATTGTTGCTCAACCACTTCACTCAAGGCTCGTTGCGCGCCCGGCGCACTATAGTTCAGACCATGAATCGCCAATATGCCCCCTCGTGACAACTTCGGATAAAAATGCTGCAATACTGATCGGGTGGGCAAGTACAAATTCACCGACAAATGAATGATGCGAAACAATGTCTCCGGATGGGCCGTCATGAACGCAGCCGCAGTCTCACAGAGATCTCCCTTGACCAGTTGGACTTTCTGCAGATGGTTAAGGGGACGGTCGAGATCATAGATCGTGATTGCACGTTGAAGGTCATCAAGTGCTTTGGCTTCGTAGTTCCAGACACTCCGATCGACCATGTTCCCGTTCACATCCGGTTCAGAATGTGATCGATCACCTTCAAACGTGTCGAACCCAATAATTCGACATTGGTAGTTGTACGGTTCGAATGCTGCGGCAAGATTAGCATAGGTCATAAGTCCCTGCCCGAAGTAGACGCCGCACTCGGCTATGGAACCAACAATGCCACGGGTCATCTCAAACAACGCCACATAGGCACGATGCTTGGCGACATCTTGCCGGCTCACAAACCGCATAAACGAATGCAGTTTTTGCAGGGTCGTTCCGACTCCGGAATCGAAATAGTCGGATCGTCTTTCTTGCGCAGACTTTTGATTCTCGCTCGACAAGGGAGAATTTTCAATTTTCATAGAGCCCTCTGTGGACAAGGATGATCACTTTTCGTCTGCATGCTGCGGAGCGACGGCTCACCACTGGTGCCCCAGACAAGTCGATCGGCCATTCAACCCAGCCCTAGGAGCCGTGCGGCTAACGTATGGGAGTGATGAGGAGTGCCGGTGCCGAACAGCGCCTTCCCAACACGAACTAATTCAAGCCGAAGTGCCGTCTCCTCTTCCTTGGCAGAGATGTCTGGGATAGCACTCCCCACCTTCGGGTCTACAGGGGTTTCCGCTAAAAGACGAAAGACCGAATCCACTACCTCCGATGACCTGAGGCGAGCACTTCTGTTCTGGCAGTCGTGTTTTTGCTGGTAAAACGGCGCGCCCCACCGCCGCACACGCTTCACGAGTCGCTGAACAACGGAGGAAGAACCATCTTCCTTCAGCGGGTAGCTGTCGGCAATATCGATGAGACCGTAATGGTATTCGAGCGCAAGCCATCGATAGGTGGCGCGAGTCTTGTCGAAGCTCCATCCATCTTGAAGCGCTTGATCAATTCGCTTGATCAACTCCTCTTTCGTCGTGCCGACATAATTCAACTCGGAAGGATAATAGATCAACTCCGGAGCATAGATCACGACCGGCAGCCCCAACAAGCTCATCTCCTTTCCGGCGCTCGACCACGCATTCAAAAATACTGCGGCCTCGTTGGCAAGATCATACAGGGAAACATGCTCACTCGGCCAATTGACGCACACGTTATTGGGCAGTTGCCGAAAAAGTGCTTCGAGATTCCTCGCCTGCTCTGACTTGACACCTTCGCGCTTGTTCGGGAAATCCCGCGGATGGACGCGAATCAGCAAGAATATGTCCGGACGCTCGGCAGCAAACTCGATCAACCACTTGATCCAGTCGACCTGCTGAGGGAACAACAGCCGGGGAGTATCAGGAAGCACGCCGATTACCTTGGCTGCGACACGCTCGTCGTTGCTACTCATAGTCGCAACCACGATTTTCTGGTCTATTCCAATTCCATATCGCTCGCGAACATTAAATGGCTCCTGCGATGCTCTTGCAGAATAGCTGAAGACGCTTTGGCCCCCAAATAACACCAGAAAGTGGTTGGTAATCTCCCGCAAAATATCTGGCGCGCAAGGCCTATGAGAAAACTGCGGCCACCGATCCACCAGCCGACGCAAATATTGATAGGCTTCGTCACGACCCACCATCAGCTTTTGCAGACGGCACGACAAGTTACCGCCGGCATGAAGGAAATAATGTGGAATGCCGCGATCCTTTGCCAACCAACACATGACATGGTTGACCGAATAAAACGAATTGTAAACGACAACACAATCTGGACGCTCTCGTTCGATAATCCGACTTCCTGCGATCGTTGCGACGACCGCCCCCCGCAACCAGGCCAGATATTCGTCCCACTCATCGCCAGCGAACTCGGTCTCGGTTTTCTTACGATTGAGAATCGGCTCGTACAGGGCAAGCCGTCCTACGGGGACACCCTGGATCGTACAAGCATTGATCGTATCTGGCGAAAGTCCAGCTAGAAGCTGCTCAACCGTCTCCCAATCGGCAGGCTCCAACAATCCCGCAAGATCACAACCTTCAAGGCCGAATTCCGTTCGTATCAACTGTGTGTGCTCTCCGCAACGGCGACACATCTCTTGTCGGGCCTTGAGCGGGCTCAGGTGGTCGAGGCCGAAAGCGTTCATGGGAATGCAGACCTTCTGTAGCGCCTCGCCGCAACTCACATACACGATAGTATGTCCTGACTGAGCCAAGGTTTCAGCAATAAGCGCCTCGGGAAACGCGTGCACCCAGATCGCCGCGTGGGGAGCGAAAAACAGAATCTTCACGGCGCCGCCGGCAAGAGAGACTTCGGCGCAAGGAATGCACACAACGTAAATTTCCCACTGGGCTCATGCAGCCGCTCGACGGACAAGGCGAGAAATCCGGCCCGGTCGGCCAACATGTTGAGCGACCCGACGCTGAAGGCATGGTGATGTTCGATGAAAAATTCTTCGCGGTGCGAACCGTGATGTGACGCCACTTCCCCATCAGGAAGCTCAATATAGACCCATCCATCGGTCTTGAGATACCCTGTTGCTCGCTCAAGCATCCGAACCGGATCGACCACATGCTCCAGGACCTTGTTCAATGTGACCAGATCAAAGGTTCCAACCTGTTCAGGAGATATCGTGAGAAAGTCGCCCCTGATCGCTCTCACGCCGACCATAGTCGCAGCATGCTCAACGGCACGGGCGTCAGGATCGATCACGGTACAGTCCCATCCGGCCTCCTTCATGCGGTAAGGAAACACCCCGAGCCCCGAACCGATGTCGAGAAGCGTGGGGGGCCTGCCGGATGCCAAGCGCGAGCGAGCAAATTGGAGCACGCGAGCGACTCGCGCGGCATTATCAGAGCCTTCTGGAGGAAGAGCGAGAATTCGCTGAAACGTCTCCCGCAATCCTTCTCCATAGGTCGCACTAACATACGCGCTGTCATAGAGGCGCGAGAGATTCAGCGGATTCTGTGAGTACCAGTGCCGGCAGAGTGCACAACGCAGGAAGGCACGTTGATACGCCTGCGCCCCTCTATCGAGGCTCATTTCTCCTGGTGGGGGGGCATCATAGCGAAACACGGTCTCGCAGTAATTCCAATCGCAGGGGCACTGTAGGGTGGGACGCATCATTGACGATCCACAGAGTTGCCGAACATGGTCTCCAGCGTGTCGGCATGATCCAACCATGCCACCACTCGCAGTCGTTCTCGCGAGCAATAATCGGCAAATTGCTCCTCTTTCCCCTTCTCGACCAGCAACACGTAATACCGCCTGGAAGCGCGATTCACGACGAGGGCTCCGCGTAAGCCACACTGCGGAAGTCGTGCGTTCAGGGACGGTGTCGCATAAAAGCCCCAATCTTTTCGGACGACATCATATTGCGATCCTGATTCGGTGGCGAATGTGATCTGTTCGTCCGGCTGCATGTATGCCGTACCACAATCCTGAAGTTCGAATCGAACATCATGCCCAACCTCAAAACGGCGAGGCGGATTCTTGGGAGAAAATTTCATGTCCAGGGCCAATCCTCAATCAGAAAATCCGGCATGTACCAGGCTCCGGATTCTCGTTGCTTCCAGATCGTACGGTTGCGAAATGCCTCGCATATCTTCCAGAAGTGCGGCTCTTCTATCCCCACGAAACGACAAAACTTTTCAATATCTGCATAGGGCGTCTGATCTCCGCGCGCTCGGATCATCGCTACGGCTTGCTCACGTGTAAGACGCCCGTTTCGAATCTCCAGCGAAAGATTGTCGAACAGGCGAGTGAACCCGAATTTATACCACTTTAACCAGTGGTGGATCGAGATGAAGTCGTCGTCGATATCGGCAAAGTCATAGTACCCGGTTCGAGCCCCTGTGGGCTCACACTGAAACCCATGCTCGCAAGCCACGGCAAGACTTGTTTGGGGGTCCCAGGGAAAATACCATCCGAGAAAAATTGCGTGTGTGCCGCTTCGCTCCAACTCATCCGAGAGAGGTCCCACGTATCCCGCCAACTCCTGTTCCGTGAAGTCTTCTCCTACCCAGTCGGAGGCTGTGGTTCCGTGCGTGACCCCATAGGTTCGATACCACGTTTCATCCAATTTGAACCCCGTATGGGCTTGGTTCGCACTCCCATACTCGAAGGCTGAGTTTTCCCCCCACACCACCAACTGAATCCCAAACTTCACGGCAATACGAAGCGGAATATTGAAGAGTGCCAAATGCATCGGAATCGCGGTGCTTCCGTATCGTTCGAGCGCGCGCAACATGAACCGGCTTTCAACCTTCGGATTGATCTGATAATCGATGTGGTCGACGCCAAGAGAGACAAGATTATCGAGATTCCGTTGCCCGACAGCGGTGCGAGACGGCGTTTTCCACGTCACGGCAAGGGGCGTCAGCCCGGCATTCAAACACTGAATCACCTGCCAAGTACTATCCTTCCCCCCGCTGACAGGGATCACACAATCATATCCGCGACTCCGAGATTTGACCTCTGCAACCAGCCGCTCGAACGCCTGAGACCGGCTTGTCCAATCAATGTCTGTCTTGCTGCGATGAACGCGACAGGCATTACACACCCCATCGGGCCCCAGAAGAAGATTGGGGCGAGTATCAGGCAGCACGCAGGCTACACAATAACGCATATCACCAACACCCTTCGCGCCGGTCACCGATTTCAGACATCACCCACCTTTAACCGGCAAATTCTTCGAGGAACACCTTTGCATTGACAAAGTAGAACAAGAATTTGCTCGCGCTATTGGCTAACTGAGGGGTACAGAGCAATTCCAACATCTTCTTTCGCTTCAGCAGATCAAACACCGGGCTATCTTCCATCAGCCACTCCATCACCGCCGGATTGTGTACATCCAGAAACGCATGGATGGGGGCGTTGAAGCCGACTTTTCGCCGTTCATCCAACACACAATCCGGCGCAAGCCCTCGTGCCGCATCACGCAACACGACCTTGTTGTATCCGTTTCGACTCAAATACCGATTCGGAATCGAATAGCAAAACTCGAATAGATGGCGATCCAAATACGGCGATCGATTCTCAATGGAAAAATACATGGCGTTGAGGTCGGTTTCATGCAGGATGACCCTCGTCGCCTCCACAAACATTTCATTCATCATGCGGTTTCGAAGCAAGGAATCAGCATAGTGATGCTCTTGGAACGGCTCGGAAAACGGTTGAGTGAGATACTCGGAAAATTCCTCGCGATTCAAGAAAATATGCTCTCGGAATTCAGGCGCATGGACAAACAGATCCGCGTCCCTTAAGTAAGGATTTCTCACCAGCGGTCGGACGTACTGTTGCCACGCCTCTCGCGTGGAGGCATATTCAGGCAGGTTCCGAATCTCCGCCAGATGCATCAAGTAATGATCATAATAACCGCTCACCAACTCATCCGCGCCCACACCACTCAGACAGATCTTGTATCCGTTCGCATGCACCGCACGCATGAGAAGCCACTGAACATAATGGCTGATGGTTGAAACCGGCGCATCATGGTATTTCACGAGGAGCTTCATATTGTTTACGTAGTCGGTAGGGTCGGCTTTCAGCCCTGTATGCCGGACTCCCAATTCCGCGACTGACCGATCGAGGATCTGGCCCTCGTCATATCGTTCATCATCCGTCAGAATCGTGAATCCGTGCACGTCGTAGCCGAACACTCGCTTCGCGATGCCGATGAGCACGTTGGAGTCGACCCCTCCGCTCATCAGAAATGCAGCCGGCACATCGCCCCGCAAACGCAGGTCCATCGAGCGAATAATCCTCGCGCGTACCCCCGCCACCGCCTCCTCATAAGTCAAACTGTCGTCCGGGCGAAAGGAGGGCACCCAATACAAGCTCTGCGTTTCCTGACCATCGGCCTCTATTCGCAGTACCGCCGCAGGGGGCACTTCCTCGAGCCCCTCGAAAAATCTCTCCTCCGACTTATACAGCGCCTTGTATCCATTCACCAGGTAACGGCGCACATGCTGCCGGTTGACCGGCAACACTTTTCCCATGAGGGCAAACAGGAACTTGACTTCGGATCCGAAATACAATCCTTCCGGCGACCGCACGACATACAGCGGCTTTTCCCCGAATCGATCACGTGAGAGCGTTAACTGTTCCTGCAATTCGTCGTAGACCGCCAGTGCCCACATGCCTTCCGCTTCATCCAATACACGCCAGCCGTCACGACAAATAGCGGCTAGAAATACCTCCGTATCGGACCGGGTGTGAAACGAAATGCCGGCTTCAGCGAGACGCCGTTTGATCTCCAGATAGTTGTACAATTCCCCGTTGAGCACCATCCAGGATTGTTGAATGTTGAAGGGTTGGTCGGATCTGGAATCCAGATCAATGATCGAAAGCCGACTGTGAAGCAACAACACATGCCGCCCGGAAGAGGTCGTAAAACGGCGCAACCCGAAAGCGTCAGGTCCTCGGCGCCGCATGAGAGCGAGACAGTCTCGAGCCGTCTCCTCAGACACACGCCGGGTCCCAATGAAGCCGGCTATCCCGCACATGGTAACGATCCCCTCTTAAAGGCAAGACGCCGTAGTCTGTGCCTACTGAATTGATGGCACCCTACCGCGACGGCCCGTGCAGATGAAAAATATGACTGCTCGAAACAATCTGAAACCCAAGCTTATGATAGAGGGCAAGGGAAGGAAGGTTCGCGCTCTGGGTGCCGGCGCGAACCGTTCTTGGATGACCACAGGCCCTGTTCGCAAACTCAATCATCGCGGCTGCCAATCCCCTACCACGGGCATCTGGCTGGACCGCAATGAGGTCGATGACCAGAACAGAATCAGCTGTCGCGATCAATTGAAGAAATCCCACGACGCGACCATCGTGTTCTGCCACGACCATGTGGTCGCCCCTCTGCCGGCTGAAGAAATTGCCGGCCCACTGGGCCTTGATTTCGTTTGCCAAGCCCGGAGGGATCGCAGGATCCAAATGAAACCGAGAATAACGAAAACTCTGCCTCGCGATATGCATGACCGTGGGCGCATCTTCCGGCGTCGCCAGCCGCACCCTGGAGCTGACTCTGCCGGCTGCCGATAAGGCTCGCGTCTCCAGAGTCAGCGCCGTATCCACGATACGAAACCCGCACGCTTCCAATTGATGACTCGTGCGCACGTCTTGTGTGGCAACCTTGGCAAAAGCAAAACCTGACTGCAGGGTCAACTGGTGAAGTTCTTGCCGAGCGGTGCCTTCCTCGGATTCTTCCCACACCCCGGTTACCCGGTGCACCTCGCGCTTCATGATCGCAGCAAGCCAGGCATCCGGAACAATCGACACACCGCGCATAGCCCGTATGGGAGACTGCTCCGACTGATGGTCAGACATAATTCACTTGAACCGGGAGGCCCGAATGGGCGCTCTGTTCGATCGCAAAGCACACAGAAAGAGAGGCAAACACGTCATCCTCGCTCACCTCCGCCTCCCCGCGTCCTTGAATCGCCGCCACAAAACCCTCGATCAACGCACCCTTATGCACCCCGGGGTACGCGCTATTTAAGATCAGCGGCGGAACATGGGGATCCGCAGACGTATATAACCATGCACAGTCCCTACCGTTCAGAAACGTGGCCTTCGTCCCGTACAAGGCCACTGCGTGGAAGTGCGGCAATCGACAACCGAAGTTGACGCCGAGCTTTCCCACCGCGCCGCTGGCGAAGCGCAAGATCGCAACCACATTGTCAAAATTCCCAAATCCGGAGCCTTGGCTCGCGAGTGCATTTCCTACCGCCGACACCTCAAGAATCCGGTCGCCCGCAAGCCACATGAGGAGGTCAGCAACATGCACGCCACCGCCGTGGACGGCGGAGTAAAAAGGCAACTTCCCCCGCCATCCCTCGGTAATTTTTTCAAGCCGCCCGTAGTTATATTCTGCGTCCAGGTGGTAGAGCGTGCCGAATTGACCCGCGAGGATCCGCTGCCGCAGATCCAGGAAGCGCGGCGAACGGCGCAAAATCAAATTCGACGACAAGCGAAGGTCGGGGCGACGGCGCAATTGTTCTCTGACGCGGCGCGCTTCTGCCTCATGGAGCACAAAAGGCTTCTCCACAAACACGTGTTTACCTCGTTCCAGAGCCAGGAGGGTCTGAGAGAAATGGCAGTCATCGTAGCTCGCAATGCACACCAGGTCGATGGAGGGATCATCGAGAATATCCGTATCGCGCTCACAGGCCACGACACCCGGAAACTTACCGGCTACCACGGCAAGTGTCGCCGGGTTGGTGTCGCACACGGCGGCCAGCTCGCACTCTGGAATCCGGGCGATGGCCTCCGCATGCTTCGCCCCGACTCCAAGACCGATGACTCCGACTCTCACCTTAGGCATGAAGACATCGCGATCGATGAAACGCAGGTCTCAAACTCGCGCAGGGAATCAGACAACCATCACCCGCTTCAGATGAAACAAGTCCGCGGTGGAGTCATTCACGCCATCAATCGCACTGGGACAGCAGCGAACACCTCTCTGCTTCAACGCCTCGATGACTCGTGCCGAATAACAATTGGGCATGCCTTCTGGGTACGAATAATGCGGACCCTGAACCGCAGCCTTCTCTTTCAACAATCGCATGCCCGTATCGAGCTCACATTCCAAATCCTGATGGCCGAGAGAATCGAGGATCGCGTGAGAGTGCCCGTGGCCCCCCACAGTAAACAACGGCTCAGCCGCAAGTGCTCGGACCTCGCTCCAGCTCAGTTTCTGGTCAAGAGGGTGCGAACTTGAATGGGTGATGGCTACCCCCAGTTGAGTCTGTATATCCGTCGCGAGCTTCTCTGCATCAATCATCAAGTCGTTTTTCACGACCTGCCGGATCTCGCTGAGAAATGCCCGGCGTTCTTCATCCCCATGAAACCGTCGCGGCCCCCACGGAAGCTGAAGCTCAGCCTGAAGACGCTGCTCCACGGCAAACTCAATGCGATCAATCCAGGACATCCTGTTCCGTTCGACAAAATCCGTCGTGATGTAAAACGTTGCGGGCACCTGTTCATCCACGAGCACGGGAGCCGCCACCGTGAGGTTGTTCCGAAATCCATCATCGAACGTCACGGCGAAGGGCCGCGGAGGAAGAGGGGTCCCCAGCTCGCGGTGGTTGAGTATGTCGTTCATACTCACGGGAGTGCCCGCCTGCTTCAGCGCCCGAAGCACCGTCGCAAAGTAATCACGCTCAATATGCTTCCTGGTATAGTTGCGGACTGCACAATCGACAGGCAGGGTCACACCGTGAAATAGAAAAATGGCAATATGGTTGCCGGAAATCCTCGACGAATAGTTCATTCTAATCTAGCGCAATATTTTTCAAATCGTTTCACGCACACATCCTTCAGCACGGTCGGCATAAAAGAATAATATCGTCCGACTTGCCGCTGTGAACGAGTGGCGATATGGCCTGTGGCCTGCAGCTCATCCAAAGCCACGCGCGTAAGATTCAGTGCCGCTTCGGTATTGCGGTGACGCAATTGATGCAGACGCATGTCTCGATGGAGCGCGACCGGGCGTATGCCGATGAGTGCTCCGTCGTCAAGCGCTTCATTCAGCACGTGTAACGTTGTGACCACATTCCTAAAATCATTGTGATAGATCGCCCAGAGATGGCTATCCAGGCCGCGATAAAATTCAGGATCTCCCCCGTGCAGATTGACGACTCGAGGCCCGGCGGCCTTGATCAGTGCCGGTTCAGCCTTGCGGATCCCGAAGGCAACCGTGATATCGGGAGAAAACTGCTTGGCGGTTTCTACTGCCGCCGAGTCGTTTACGTTCGTGCATGACATGGCCTCCGCGAAATCCGACACCGACCGGTCCTTGCCGTCAAACCACATCTCACGTTCGTACTGATCACGTATCGCCTCAAATGGGTGGACCACCTCAAACGGCGGCCGGACGCCGGTAGTTTCAAGAATGACGTACACCTTGGGTACCTGTGAAACAAGTTCCCGCACGAAATACGCATGGTGCAAGGTGTCCGTTGTCAGAATCAGCACTCGCATCGTCAACGGACCTCATTCCACGTGATCTGCTCTCCACGGCGGAGCGGCCGCGCAAGGCGTTTGCCGATAAGGGCCGGCCATTCAGCAGCTTTGATTCCTGTCGCGGGACGCGCCCACATCAAATCGCCTTCCGAAAGAACCGTCTCTGCGGACAGCGCTCTGGCCGCAACGACCCCTTTTCGTATGACCTCCCGTAACGGCAGCTCGCAGGGCTGTATCTCCTTTCCAAAACGTCCCAAACTGGCCTTCACTCTTTCGACACTTCGCATCATGTCCTTCAGTTCGCGCGGCTCAAATGAGAGCGCATGATCGCGAAACTCCCGCCCCTCTCGCCGGTCGGTGAAATGCACTTCAATAAGTTGCGCCCCCACTGCAACCGCCGCCAGTACTGCTTCCGCGCCGATCACGTGATTGGAATACCCGGTCGTCAGTCCATATCGCTGCCGGAGAAACTGCACACTCGACACATTCGCTTGCTCAATAGGAACCGGATAGGCTGAGACACAATGCATCACGACCACTCGATCCTTCAGCGCAATCCCTGCCAACTCCATACTGCACCATGCCAATGCCTGGTCGATCTCATCGATGGTGGAGTTTCCGGTGGACAGAATGACGGGCTTTCCCGTGCGAACCGCTGCTCGTATGACCGGTTCAAAGGTCACGTCTCCGCTGGCGATCTTGATAGCCGGACACCATCGACTCAGGAAGTCCACCACATCTTCCGTCAGCGCGGTTGAAAACAGCGGAATGCCCAGAGCCGCAGCATGGGTGGCCAGTCGAAGATGCGCCTCTTCCGACAGATTGAATTGCGTCACCCTAGCCAGTCGATGTGGATCTGATGCGGAGGCATATCGTTCAGGCGTGTAGGTTTGAAGCTTCACGGCATCGGCGCCGGCTTGTGCGGCAAGCGTGATCAGGCGCTCGGCAACGGCAACATCGCCTTCGTGATTGACGCCGATTTCTGCGACAACCGCGACCGTTTCATCGAGATTCTTACCGAAGAGTTTCACCGCTGGGTGCCCCCACGCACTGATGGCTCCCGAAGAGAGTGGAAGAATCTCTCATGCTGGATGGCCAGCTCTTTGTACCATTGAATATACTCGACAAAGCCTTTCTCAAGCGGATACTCAGGGCAGTACCCGAGCAAGCGTTGGGCCTTCTCAATCGAAAGAGTCCCGCGTTCAGGCATCAAGACATCACGCGGTTGGAAGGTCACCTCCACGTTGGGGAATTGTTGCCGCACGATGTCGATCATTTGTGCTAGTGAACGCGCCCCTCCATACGTCAAATTAAACACTTGGTTCCGGGCTTCGTCTTTACCGATACACAGCACCAGGCCCTGCACCAGGTCTTTAATATATGTAAAATCCAGCGCGTCGCTCCCATCGCCGTTCACGCTGAGAGGCGCCCCGCGAAGGACGCCTTCGATAAACGCCTGCCCAACTCGCCGACTGACGCAGCGTTGACCATACAATGCCGAGGGTCTGACAATCGTGTAGGAAAGACCAAAGACTTGGCTATAGGCGATGACGAGTTTCTCTCCGCCATACTTCAACGCGCCATAGATACCCAGCGGTTCACAATGGCGCGTCTCCGTCACAGCCTCACCGTCAAAATTTCCGTAGACCATCGAGGATGAGAAATAGATGAATCGGGCCTTCAATCCCCGCGCGCAATCCAGTGCATTTTCAAGGGTTCTTAAACTGTGATCGAACGTGCTGTAGGGATCCTTGTTGGCACGGTTCGCATGGGCGATGGCAGCCAACTGCACAATCGTATCAGGCTGTATGTCGTTCAGGCATCGAGACAGGACATGGTAGTCCCGCGCATCGACGACATGCAGGGGAATCTGCGCCTCCTGGAGCAACCGCAGGCGGTCGTGTATGAAATGAAGGTACAGGGCTTTGTTTGTGTCCTCATGCGAATTCGAGAACGCACCCAGATTGTTGACTTGCAGACTGTCGACGGCATGAACATCGGCACCCATTTCCGCCAGCCTCAAGGCAAGATTGTGGCCAATAAAACCAGCGCCTCCGATGAGCGCGATCTTCCGTCCTTGGAGTTCGATCACCGTGTGAGTCCTTTCCCGCGGGTACTCTCCGCCAAGCTCCGCTCCAGTGTGGCCACGATTCTGTCGACATCGCCTTCCGCCACATGCATTCCCAGCGGGAGCGCAACCGAATGATCGCTGATGTGTTCCGCTCGTGGATACCTACCAGCCACAAACCCATATTTGTTTCGATAATAGTTCATCCGCGGAACCGGTTGCGGATAATAGATGCTCGTTCCGATTCCGGCTGCGTTCAGTCGTTCCACCATCTGGTTTCGCATATTCGCATATTCTCCCTCGAATACGACACTCGCGCAATAGTGGCTTGATCGGGACTCAGCATCACCCGTGTCGACGAGCCGAAGATTCGGGAGATGGCCTATCAGCGTCCGATAGCGATCGAACTGCAAGGCACGTTGAGCCAGCACGACACTCATGCGCCGAAGCTGGGAGCGACCGAGAGCCGCTTGAATTTCGCTCATCCGGTAGTTCAGTCCGAGACTCGGGACATCATACATGCCCGGCACGGTCCGCTCGCTGTGAGTCCGGTCTACGCCAAAGGCGCGCAGCTTCGCGACCGCCTGAGAAACGTCTGGGTGGCGACTGACGAACATGCCACCTTCCCCTGTGGTCATATGCTTCACCGGATAGAAGGAAAAACAGCCGGCATCCCCGAACAGGCCGACATGACGCTCCTGATGGCGAGCTCCCAAGGCAATCGCACAGTCCTCAATGATCCTGAGATTGTACCGTTGTGCGAGATCGACAATGGGAGGCATATCACATGGAATGCCCGCAAAGTGTACGACAGAAATCGCTTTTGTCTTGGGAGTCAACGCCGTTTCGATCGCCGACGCAGTCAGATTTCCTGTGCGGGCATCACAGTCAACAAATACCGGCGTCGCCCCGACCCACTCCACGGCATGAACCGTCGCCACATGAGTTTGCGCCGGCACGATCACCTCATCGCCAGGGCCAATCCCAAAATGTAGGTACGAGAGGTGCAATGCCGCCATGCACGAGCTGACCGATACGCAGTGCCCCCCACCCATAAACTCAGCAAACTCCTGTTCAAACGACTTGCACTGAGGACCATGAGTCAAGATATACCCGTTGAGCACATCCAGAACGGCTTGTCGATCCTCGTCTGTGATCCAAGGTCTTGCAAATGGGATAGGCTGAGTGTCAGTCATGTGTAGCATGTCCTTCTGGTTGAAGTTCTGATGGAGCGTCACCTCGACGCAACCCTGGCTGCCAAGACAGGTGGACGGAACCGGCGAAGATCTTCGAGCGAGAGCTGTTCGAGACGATGAAAATCCTCGATCGTATCGACGGCTAACCCGATTTCGGCGAGCCTTCGGTCTCCAGACTCGACATTTACAATCTGAAATCGCTCAGGCTGCCTGTAGAAAAATGGCGTGACGTGCTCCTGATCATTCAGCGTGGTCTCCTCCATGCGAATCCCATGAAGAGTGCTGACCCTGATGAGTTCAACATTTTGGCCCTTTGGAAACGACCGTGGGAAAACAGTGCTCACCAGGTCAGGAGCGTCGCTTTCAACGTAAGGGATGACAAGACGCAGCACCTCTGGAAGCAATAACGGACTGTCACCGTTCACACGCAGGATCCAATCGCATGGATACTCTCGCGAGCCGGATATGAACCGGGCCAGGACATTGTCCAAGGAACCTCGGTGGACTTGCCTGCCTATCGATTCGATGTAACGGACGAGCGGATCGTCCGAAGCCTCCGCACTCGTCACCACAACAATGTCCTCAGGGGAAAGCGTCTGCTCGACGGCACGCAGCACATGACGGATCATCGCTTCACCGCGAAATGGAGCAAGCATCTTGCCCGGGTACCGCCGAGAGGACATTCGCGCCTGAACGAATGCTCTGACACGTGTGTTCATCTCAACAACCTGGCATCGAAGAAGGTGGTCTGAGGAGAAGAGCTGGAGTGACTCATAGAATTGCGGTCGACTGCGGACCGGCAAACCGCTGGTACCACGCATACGTTTCGGCCAATCCTGCTCGTAACGAAATCGACGGTTTCCATCCCAGCGCGGCAATGCGGCTGGAATCCATCAATTTCCGCGGCATGCCGTCCGGCTTGGTGCGGTCCCACTGCAGGCCGCCTCGATATCCCACCACCCCGGCGACCAGCGCGGCCAGTTCTGCGATCGCAATCTCCTGCCCTGCGCCGACATTCATGATCGTCGCGTCGGAATATCGATCCATCAGAAACAGGCAGGCATCGGCGCAGTCGTCCACATGCAAAAACTCGCGCCGCGGAGCCCCGCTGCCCCAGAGGGTGGGCGTGGTGCCCTGCTCGCGCGCTTCGTGGAACCGTCGCAACAGGGCCGCCAGCACATGCGCGGTCTGCAGATCAAAATTGTCGTTCGGCCCGTAGAGGTTGGTGGGCATCGCCGCAATAAAGTTGCAGCCGTACTGTTGCCGATAGGCCTGGCACATCTTGATGCCTGCGATCTTGGCCACCGCGTACCACTCATTGGTCGGTTCGAGGGGGCCGGTCAACAGATACTCCTCCTTCATCGGCTGCGGCGCATCCCTCGGGTAGATGCAGGACGACCCCAACAGCAAGAGCTTGTTCACGCCATGAAGATAGGCCTGATGGACGACGTTCGTTTGAATCGCCAGGTTGTCGTAAATGAACTCGGCCGGCATTGTGCTGTTAGCCAGAATGCCGCCCACTTTGGCCGCGGCCAGATACACATAGTCCGGCTTGGTCTCCGAAAAGAACTCCGCCACCTGCCGGTTGTCCCGCAAATCCAATTCGGCGCTGGTACGGACAATCAGATGGTCGTATCCGCGGGCCGTGAGGGCTCGCAGGATCGCCGATCCCACCATCCCCCGATGCCCGGCCACATACACACGCGCGTGTTTGTCGATCACTCTAGGCCCCCTTCGACGCGGTCCCCTGTAGCTTCACCCGTTCAGCCTCGATATCCGCCTCGACCATCATGATCCCCAACTGGTGAAAATCCACCGTCGGTTTCCATCCGAGCTGCCGCCGCGCTTTGGCCGCATCGCCGATCAGGAGATCGACTTCCGTCGGGCGGTAATAGCGCGGATCGATCTGCACGTAACGGTGCCAGTCGAGGCCCAGATGGCCGAACGCCACATCGAGGAACTCCCGGACGGTATGGGTTTCCCCCGTCGCCACAACGTAATCATCGGGATGATCCTGCTGGAGCATCAACCACATGGCTTCGACGTAATCGCCGGCATATCCCCAATCCCGTTGTGCGTCCAGGTTGCCGAGAAACAATTCCTGCTGCAGCCCCAGTTTGATCCGGGCCGCAGCCTTGGTGATTTTGCGCGTCACGAAGGTTTCACCACGGCGCGGCGATTCATGATTGAAGAGAATCCCGTTGCAGGCGAACAAGCCATAGGCTTCACGGTAATTGATCGTGATCCAATGGGCATAGACCTTCGCCGCGCCGTAGGGACTGCGGGGATAAAACGGCGTGCTTTCCCGCTGGGGGACCTCCTGCACCTTCCCGTACATTTCACTCGACGAGGCCTGATAAAATTTTGGACGGAGCCCCGACTCGCGAATCGCCTCCAGCAATCTGACCGCGCCCAAGGCCGTGATCTCCGCCGTGTATTCGGGAATGTCAAAACTGACCCGGACATGACTCTGCGCCCCGAGGTTGTAAATTTCATCCGGTTGAACCGTGCGGAGGATTTTGTTCAGCGAGCTGGCATCATTGAGATCCCCGTAGACGAGATGCAGCCTGGCTCCGGACGTATGCGGATCCTGATAGATCCCGTCGATGCGCGCCGTATTGAATGAGCTGGACCGGCGAATGATCCCGTAGACCTCATAACCCTTGGCGAGCAGAAATTCTGCCAGATAGGATCCGTCCTGCCCGGTGATGCCTGTGATCAATGCCTTCACTGAAGGTACGCTCCTATCGGATTGCCGCTCGTCGTACGGCCTGTGCCGGCACGCGTTGTTCGCCCGTGACTCTTACCTTGTGCAAGATCGCCGGCGTTCTGTCAAGGTGTGTGAACCGGAGGCGGCCGGCACGAGGCAGCGCCGCGCCATGAGAGAGGCACAGGTCCGCCCCGTCAGCACGGGCTCTTCTCGTCTTCTGTGTTTCCGCCGAAAGGCGCCGAATAACTTGGCGCAGTGATGGTCATTCCCACCGCCGCCAGCAGCCAGAATATGTGCGCAAGACTGCCCATAAACATGTAGTCAAAGAGATTGCGTACCGCGAGGCCGATGACGGCCAGGCCGATCCCGATTGCCATCAGCCTTCCCGTCTGATCATGCCGCTCCGGCTGGTGAATCGGAATCAGCCGCCGCAGGAGGGCGACAAAGATCCACACAAAACTCAGCAGGGCAGGAATGCCGCTTCCGAGCGTCACCATCAAGAAGGTATTGTGCATGGCCGGAATGATCCGATCCCGCGCAGGCAGGTGATCCTGCTTGCCGACGGCATACTCCGGAAATTTCTTGATGAATGAATTATTCCCGAAGCCGATGCCGACGAATGGATGCTGCGCGACTTCCTTCAACCCGATAGTCCAGACCACCAGCCTCGTATCGACAGTCGTGGCATCCACCGTGTCCGTCTGAATGCCCGAGTGAGACACCACCATCAAGACCGCGCCGATCATGGCAAGCAACCCCAGCGCACCGAAGGCCAGACGGCGGCCGCCGATCATCAATGCCAGCGTCACGCCTTGCGCCGCATGCCCCACCCAGCCGCCGCGGGTATAGGAAAACAGCTGCGCGGCCCCCGCCAGGACAAGAGCCAATCCCTGCGCCACACGCGTCCAGGCCACGCGCCCCATGGCCAGCAAACTGCCCGCCACAGGGATCGCCGCCACCATATAGGTGCTGAGCCAGTTATAGTCGGACCCGTAGGCGCGGGCTCGCACAAAGCGGTCCCGCCATGTGCCCCCTTGTTGAAGAAACTCGACCAGCGCGTAGCAGGCCACGAGCGCCGCCCCCGTGACGAGAGCCTGGAGCACCTGCCGGGGCAGACGCGCATTGCGGCAGCGGGTCAGAACCAGCAACGCCCAGTAATACACACCGGCTTGCGCCACGAACTTTTTCCATTCGGCAAAACTATAGGCGGGATCGGTCGCGAAGGGAATCGTGCAGAGCACCCAGACCATGAAGACCCAGAGCGGAAGGTCCAGCGGGGTTCGGACCCAGGGGCTCGTCCTTTCTACGGCGCAGACGCCCAAGCAGAGGACGATGAGAATGATGACCGTATGTTCTTGATAACGGAACAGCAGGGGGAAAAAACTGGAACAGGCGAGGGCCATCATGACATACCCCTGCAGGCCCCAGAAGAGGGCCCGGGCTGAGCCATATCTGCCTTCTGCCTGAACCGGCCGGACGAGGGAATGCGGGGATGATGATGTGGTGCTATTCATGCCCTCAGTAACTGCCGGTCTCGAACTGCTTGCCTCCCGCGCCCGCGGCACGATCCGTCTCCGGCCTGCTCGCGACAAACACAGCCGCCGGTCCGGAACGCAGAGGCAGGGCCACAGGCAGCTGCTGTGTGAGACCGAGGAAACGACACAAACCGGACGTGTAGGAGTACCGGGAGGTCACCGTGTATCGACTCATGGAGCAGAGCCGCGCGGACATCACGTAGCATTCCCCGACCACCGCCGGGCAAGGACTACAGGACGGGCTCTGCGGGACCGCAGTATAGAGAAATCCCGCTCCTTGCACAAGAAATGTGTCGGCCCGATACAGCTTCTTGTCCGGCATGGCCGACGTAACCATGAGCCAAACGGGCCGGAATGTGGCTGAAAGGTAGACGGAAGGGATCTAGCCGCGGGAAGCCACGGACGAACGGGCCGGCAGAGCCAGCAGGAACCGCTGCAGTGCGTCTTGCCAGGACGGCATGCGGAAACCGAGATGGTGCAGCCGCTCAACGGAGAGGACCGAATAGGCAGGGCGCCTGGCGGGACGAGGCATATCGGCCGTCGTAATGGGTTCGACCGAAACGTCAAGCCCCGACTGCCTCATGATCTCCGTCGCGAATTCATGCCAGGAGCAGTGGCCTTCGTTCGTCACATGCAGGATGCCCCGTACCGGATGTGTCGCAAGCTGCCCGATCATGCGGGCAAGATCCTCGGCAAAGGTCGGGCAGCCCTGTTGATCGGCCACGACCCGCAGGGACGGGCGGTCCGCTGCCAGTTGCAGCATGGTCTTGACGAAGTTTTTTCCCTGCACGCCATAGAGCCAGGCGGTTCGCACCACCAGCGAATTCTCGCAGCAGGCCAAGGCCCGCTCCTCGCCGGCGCATTTCGATGCGCCATAGGCGCTGACAGGATTGGTCTGATCGGTTTCGACATAGGGTCTGGTGCCACGACCATCAAACACATAGTCGGTCGAGATACAGATGAGCCTGGCACCGACTTGCGCGGCCGCGCGCGCGACGCGCTCCGTCCCGTCGGCATTGATCGCCATCGCCAGCCCCGGGTCACGCTCGGCTCCATCCACATCCGTATGCGCCCCGGCATGGATCACCACGTCAGGCGCAGCCTCGGCGATCTGACGGCCGCAGTCCCGATGCGTCAGATCAAACGCCGGGAGATCGAGTAACGTCAGCTGCTGCCCTTGCAAGATCTGCTGGAGATCCCGGCCTAACTGGCCCTGTGCCCCGGTCACTACGATCCGCACGCCGTGCCCTTCGCCAAGCGCTGGCCATACTGCTGCCGGTAATAGTCCTTGAACTCTCCGCTCTTGATCTTTCGCCACCAGGCTTCATGGGTCCGGTACCATTCGACCGTCTGCTTCAGCCCCTCTTCGAACGGCACTTGCGGCGACCAGCCCAGTCTGCGCAGTCGGCTGCAATCGATCGAATAGCGGCGATCGTGACCCGGGCGGTCCTGCACGAACCGGATCAGAGAGCGAGACTTCCCGAGCGCTGCCACGATCTGTTCGGCCACCGCAATATTTTCGCGTTCGTTTCCGCCGCCGACATTGTAGACGGTTCCCGGCTCGCCCTGCTCGAACACATGCTGGATTCCGGCGGCGTGATCGTAGACCGAGAGCCAATCGCGGCATTGCTTCCCGTCGCCGTACAGC
Source organism: uncultured Nitrospira sp. (assembly GCA_902500995.1). GTDB lineage: Bacteria > Nitrospirota > Nitrospiria > Nitrospirales > Nitrospiraceae > Nitrospira_A. Next base: position 15,851 of record CABVSR010000005.1, on the reverse strand, counting down.
GGCAGCGGCTCTCCGTCGATCGCATTGGTGGCAAACAGGGGAATGAATTTCTCCGGGTACTGATTCGGCCCGTACGTATTACTGCCACGGGTCACCAGGACCGGAAAGCGGTAGGTCGTCCAATAACTCAGCACCAGCAGATCCCCGCCGGCCTTGCTGGCAGAATAGGGGCTGCGCGGTTCCAGCCGGTCACCTTCCGTGGAACTCCCCTGCTCGACACTGCCGTAGACTTCGTCGGTGCTGACTTGCAGGAACCGCTGCACCCCGATCTGCCGCGCCTCTTCCAGCAGAATGCCCGTCCCGACCACATCCGTGCGGGCAAACGCTCCGGGATCAAGAATCGACCGATCGACGTGGGTCTCGGCCGCACAGTTGATGATGCCCTCGATCCGCTGTTCGCGGAGCGTGGCCTGTACAGCCTTCTGATCGCCGATGTCGGCATGGACAAAACGATACTCAGGATGGCTGGCGAGGTCCGCCAGATTCTCCAGATTGCCGGAATACTTCAGCGCATCGAGGTTCACGACCGAGTGGCGGCCGCTCTGGACCAAGCGGCGCACCAGATGGGATCCGATGAACCCGGCGCCTCCCGTGACGAGAATACGCATTTACAACTCCATCCTGTTCGCCCCGGTCTGCGCCACCAGCTGGTTGGCGGCGAGGAGCGATTCAATCGTGCCGGCATCCGTCCACCAGCCGTCGAGCACATCCCAGGTCAACTCTCCGGCAGCAATGTAGGCGTTATTAACATCCGTAATTTCCAGCTCGCCGCGCCCTGACGGCTTCAGCGTCCGGGTAATCTCGAACACCCGGGCATCGTAAAAATAAATGCCCGTCACTGCATAAGACGATCGGGGTTGCGCCGGCTTCTCCTCGATACTCAGCACCTTGTTTCCTTCCAGGTGGGGGACCCCGAAACGCTGCGGATCCTTCACTTCCTTCAGCAAAATTTTGGCGCCTGTTTTCTGTGCCCGAAACGCCGAGGCGGCCTTCGCGATGTTGCCTTGGATCAAATTGTCACCCAGCACGACGCAGAGCGGACCGTCGTCGGCAAAATGTTCCGCGAGGCGCAAGGCATCGGCGATCCCGCCCTCACCTTGCTGGTAGGTGTAGCTGAGGTGCTTGAGGCCGAAGTCCCGACCGTTCCCCAGCAGTTTCAGGAAATCACCGGCGCTGTTGCCGCCGGTGACCAACATGATTTCCGAAATCCCGGCATTCACAAGCGTTTGGATGGGATAGTAGATCATCGGCTTGTTGTAGACGGGAAGCAGATGCTTGTTCGTCACCTTCGTGAGCGGGAGCAGGCGTGATCCAAGCCCTCCGGCGAGTACGACACCTTTCATCCTTCACCCCCTTCACAAGAAGACAAGCTGTTCAAAGCAGCCGGCGAGCACGTATTCGGAATCACGAAACAGCTCATGCACGGTTGGGATTCTAACGTTTCTCCCCTGCTTCACACTAGAAAATTCGATCATACCGCGTCGCGCATTACGCGAGCTTCATCGTATCGACAACATGCTCGGCGAAGGGCAGCGAGGACGTGAATGCGGGCGACACGGCATTCAACACATGCGTAGAGCGCACCCCCGGCTCGATCACGAAATCGCTCACGAGTTCGGCCGTTCTGGTATCGACCAGCTGCGCCCGAATCCCCGGCGCCTGACCCGGCAGCAAATCCGTTTTTGCGAACCCCCGGCCGAGAGCTTCCGCTTCGCGGAAAAATCCCGTGCGCGTCAGCTTGATCATTTCGGTCCATGCGATGGATCGAAAATGATCCCGGTTGCGACCGAAGAGCCGCATCAAGTAGGCCAGCATGCTGACCGCGCCGCCGAGTGTGGCTCCGGTCAGGCCTCGATACTGCTCCCGGCCCAACAGCGGGAGGGCTGAAGGGCCGATCGTCACATCGCCTTCCGGCCGTCGTGTAAAGTGCACGCCCAGGAAGGGATTTCGCAGGTCGGGAACCGGATAGATGTTGCCGCGTACCTGGAAGGCCGACTCGCGGCGGAGCTGATAGAACTGCCCGCGAAACGGCAGAATCTTATAGTGCAACCCGGCTTCATAGGCCTGCGCGATGCGATCGGCAAACAGCCCGCCGCAATTGACGAAATGCCCGTAGGCCACGGAACCGGCGCCGGTGCGCGCGACCGCATCGCCATCCCGCCCTTGCCACGCGCAACCACAGCGAAACACCACGCCTTCACGCTCGGCATCCGCCGCCATGGCCGCCATCACCCGTTGCGGGTTGACCACCGCCGTATCCTGTACGTACAAGGCCTGTTGAACCGTTTTCGCGCAGGGTTCCACCTCTTTCAAGGCCTGTTCATCCAGCAGGCTCGCGCGGACGCCGTTCGCCTGGGATCGTGCGTACAACTCACGCAGCGCCGGCAACTCCGCTTCCGTACGCGCCACGATCACCTTGCCATGCTCATTGAGCGGAATGGCTTGCTCCCGACAATAGGCCCGCAGCCGGCGGTTTCCCTCCACGCACAATCGGGCTTTCAACGTGCCGGCCTTGTAATAGACGCCGGCGTGCAGCACGCCGCTGTTGCGACCGCTTGCGTGCCGGCCGGCCGTGGGTTCCTTCTCCAGCACGATGACCTTGGCGCCATATCGCCGCCGCAGTTCCCTCGCAATGGCCACGCCGATGATGCCGGCGCCGGCGATCAACACATCACAGGTTTCTTTGGCCATCTCCGCTCAGCCCCTCGACCTCGAACAAGACCCACTCTGAGCCCATGACAACACAGGACCGGCACCCTGTCGAGCAGCTTCGTGCAACTACGCGTCCGGCACGCTCATGAAAAACTGTCACCTCATCCGGCCACACGCCGGTACACGGCCAACGTGTCGGCGGCGGTGCGATCCCAGGAGAATGTTCGCGCCCGCGCCAATCCTTGGGTGCTCAGTTGCTGCTGCAGCGCGGGGGAGGCCAACAGTCGCGCGAGTTCACTGGACAATCGATCGCTGTCCTGCGGATCGACCAACACCGCGGCGTCTCCGGCCACCTCAGGCAGCGATGAGGCGTTCGAGCAGATTACCGGGCAGCCACAGCCCATCGCCTCCAAGACCGGCAGGCCGAATCCTTCATAGCGCGAGGGAAACACGAAAACCGTGGCCTGCTGATAGTAGGTGACGAGCTCTGCATCGGACACGAGGCCGACCAGCTTGGCCTGCCCGCTGAGCCCCCGGCGAGCCACTGCGGCGCGGATATCCTCGCGCTTGCAGACATCCCCGGCCAGGATCAGATCAAACCGGGTGCGCAGCTCATCCGGAAGTCGGGCGAACGCTTCCACGAGCAGGCCGACATTCTTGGTCGGATCCGATCCGGCGAGGCAGAAGACATAGGGCCTGCCCTCATGCCGTTTGTCAGCAGGCCGGAATCGCTCTGCGTCGAGGCCCAGCGGCGTGACGCTCACCTGGTCGGATCGAAGCGGCACATGGGCGAGCAGATCGCGCTTCGAATGCTCCGAGATCGTGACGACATGGTCGATCTGCTTCCAGCGATCGCCGACCAGCCAGCCTTCGATGCGGCTGTTGAGGTTGGCGCGGGGCCGGAGTTCCGGAAACAACAGCGGTTTGACGTCGTGGATCGTCGTGACAAATGCGCCTCGTTTCCAGGCGACACAGGAGTCATAGGGAAAGTGCAGCACATCATAGGGGCCGACCAGGAGCGGCGCCACCTGTTCCCAGAATCGCCGGCGAAACAGTGGAAACCGCACCACGCGAAAGCGCATATTCGGGCGCGCGGTGAAGGGATGGTCAGCTTGAGGGAGCAGGATGTCGTAGTGATTCGTCTGATCGACTCGCCCCAGGGCCTCGATCAATTCCCGGGCATAACGCCCGATCCCGACATTAAAATTCCTGAGGTGCCAGCCGGCGATGACGATCTTCACAAGATTGCGCGGGATTGATCCATGGTGAGGAGACGGTGATGCGCAGGGATGGAATCATAGCCCATCCGGCAAGTCAAGACAGGTGCTGCCTATCACGGCGGGCCTGGGAAGGGCTGCGTGGTTGAACTGGTCGTATCGCCTATGTTACCGGTTGACCGCAGGAGGATCCTCGCATTGTGACCAAGGTCAGCGTCGTCATACCCGCTTACAACGGCACGTCCCGATACCTGGAACAGGCCATCCGCTCCGTGCTGGCACAGAGTGTTACGGACCACGAGATCATCGTCGTGGACGATGCGTCAACCGATCGAACCGATGCGCTCGTGCAGTCTATTCCACGGGTTCGATACGTGCGCCACGCCAGCAATGCCGGACAAGCCGCCGCGCGCAATACCGGCGCGCAGTTGGCGCAGAGTCCGTTTCTGGCGTTTCTCGATCAGGATGATCTCTGGGAACCGGGGTTTCTCGAGCAGACACTCGCGCTTCTCGAACCGGCAACAGAAGCGGCGCTCGTGCACTGTGACGGCTATCAGGTCAATGAACGGAACGACATTCTCGAGTACGACGCCGCGATGAAACATCAGCGGAGCATCACGCAACTGCTTCGCGGCGGGCACGATGCGGCCACATCCGGCTCATTGTTCCGAAAAAGCTCATTCGATGCGGTGGGAGGCTACGACGCGAATCTTTCGATCTGGGAAGACATCGATCTGGTGATACGGCTCTATGCACCGGGGCGTTTGATTCATCTCGCCCAACCGATGTACCGGCATCGATTGTACGGCCACAATGCGTCGAGAGAGATTCCCTCTTTGCGCGCGCTGGAAGGCCGCCGGCGATTTCTTGATAAACATGCCGCTGCCTGCCGGCCCGGTACGCCTGAAGGCGAAGCACTGTCTAACGACTGGGCCATCTATTATGCGGACCTTGGCAAGCATCATCTGCGGGCGCAGGCCCGGCAAGAGGCGCGGCAGGCCTTTCGATGCGCCTTGCAGCACCAACCGCTGAACGTCAAAACCTGGTCCCGGCTCGTGAGATCCTACTTTGTCTAGCCACTGGGGCAGGCGAACCTTTTTGATAGGGAACGAGACGGTGGTCAGGCAGTCCAGGTCCGCAACCAGCGCGTGTAACAGCGAATCCGCCCCGGAGCCTTGCCGATGGCCTTTCGATAATGGGTCCGCGCCTCATCCGCGCGGCCGGCCCGTTCGGCGGCCGCGCCTTTCAAGAGATAATAGTTCGCCCATTCTCGGTCCAGCGCAGCGCGTTGGGCTGTGGTCAGCGGCGCAAACCCTTCGAGGCGCATCAGAAAACGATCCCGGCTGGCCAACACCCGCTCCCGGTGAGTCTGTTCATCGAAGGCCATGTCCCGGTACCCGTGTCCCCGCTGCAGCTTGGTCACCAACACCTGATCAAGACACTCGAAGCCGGTCATCCGGAATAACCTGATCGTCAGGTCGGAATCTTCGGATCCGTACAGTTCAGGATCCAGCCTCCCGGCCTCATCCAGCACACGCTTCCGGATCAACAGGGTCGAGGGCAAGGCCACATGGCCTCCGACAAACGCCTGCACCATCGGCTCGCGGCTCGCACGGGCCGAGACACGCTCTTCCAACGTTCCGTCTTCAAAACGCACGTCGAAATCCGTATGGACCAACCCCACCTCCGGCCGGGCGCGCATGATCGCCAACTGCGCGGCCAGTTTGCCCGGCAGCCAGACATCATCGCAATCCAGCAGCGCGATATAGTGCCCGCGCGCCGCTTCAATGCCGTAATTGCGGGAACGGGCCGGCCCGCCGTGGCTGCGCTGAAACCAGCGGATCCCTTCGCTCTGCTCCAGCCCTTTCAGCACCTCCTGCGTGCCATCCGTCGATCCGTCGTCCACGACGAGAATTTCCAGATTGCCATGCCCCTGTGCGCGCACGCTGGCCACAGCCTTGGCCACGAACGGCGCGCCGTTGAAAACCGGGATCACGACGCTGACCGACTCATCGTTCATGTCGCCGCCTTCGCAGCCGTTCGATCCAGCATTCGTTCGGCCGCCTCGAACACCTCGTCGACCGTGATCTGCCGCATGCAGCTGTCGTCTCCCCGAAGGCAGGTCGGATGGTAACAGGCCCGGCAGTCCAGCCCTTTATAGATCACCTGGGTCTGCCCCCCGCGCGGTCCCCAGCGTTCCGGATAGGTGGGGCCGAATAGCGCGAGCACCGGCGTGCCCACCGTGGCGGCAATGTGCATGGCGCCCCCGTCGTTTCCCACAAACAACACGCACCGTTTCACCAGCGAGGCATACTGCAGCAGAGAAAACTTTCCCGCCACCACAATCGGCGCGCAATGCGATTTGCGGGCGACCTGTTCGGCAACCTCGCGCTCCCGCTGATCTCCGCCCAGCAGAATCCGGCACTGGAACCGTTCAGCGAGACGATCGCTCAGCTGCGCAAACCGTTCCGGCGGCCAGACCTTCAACGAATAACGGGCGCCCGGTTGCAGCATCACCAGCGGCGGCGTCTCACCGGCCAACCCCTGCTCAGTCAGCCATTGCTCCGCCCGTTGCTCTTCCGACGGCGACACAAAGACCGCCGGCATACCGGGTTTGGGATCGAGGCCCAGCGCCCTGAGTGCGCAAAGGTCATACTCCACGCGATGCCGATCCACCGGGCGCGGCTTCGCGACCGCGCTGTACAACAGTCCTCGCCAACGATGCTCGGCATTAAATCCGACACGGATCGCCGCCCCGGTCGCGAAACTGATGACGGCGGAACGATCCCCGTCGGTCAGGTCGATCACGCAGTCGAATCCTCGCTCTCGAAGCCGATACACAAACCGGCACTGCTCGCGCCAAGTCCCCTTGTCGAGACAGAGGATCTCGTTCACATCCGAATTGTGCGCGAGCACCCCTTCCGTCCCGCGATTGACCAGCATGGTGAGCTGCGCGTCGGGATAGGCGTCTCGCAACGCGCGCAGCACCGGCGTCGACAGCAACACATCCCCGATATGCCGCAACTTGATGATGAGGATGTTTCGAAGATTCATCATGCCGTCGTGCACGGACTCTACCGGGAATGGAAACCCTCGCCCGAATGAATGAGCCTAGAGTCCGAAAAAAAGAGCTGCCAGCTGTACGCCATCGGCCATGCCCTCTGACTTCGACGAGATACGCTTCACGATTGACGCTTCACGCATCTTCAGCAGCTGCTACGCACAGAGCTCGCGATAGAGCGCCTGGGTAGCCACGGCCGCCCGTTGCCACGTAAACAGCCGGGCCCGTTCGAATCCGCGGCGCCGCAGGCTCCCTTGAAGCTCCACATCGGACAGGATGTTCACGATCGCCCGCGCCAAGCCTTCGATATCGTCGGGATCAACCATCAACGCCGCGTCGCCCGCGACCTCGGGCAATGATGAATTCGAAGACGTAATGGTGGGCGCCCCGCAGGCCATCGCCTCCAGAACCGGCATGCCGAACCCTTCGTACCGGGAAGGGAAGACGAACACATCGGCGCAGGAGTATAACCGGCGCAGATCTTCACGGTCGAGACGCCCCGTGCAGCGGACCTCCCGCTCCAGGCCAAGCGACTGCGCGGTCGTCTGATAACTTCCCTGCGGATGCTCCGCGTCCCCGACCAGCACGATCGCCCGTCCGCCCAGTTGCGCACGGCACCGGGCCACGGCCTGCAAGAATCCCACGTGGTTTTTTCTCGGGTCTGCTCCGCCGACAAAGAGGAGGAAGCCGGCGGGTGGAAGAGACCAGCGCGCCCGCACCTCCGCCCGGATCTCGTCCGTGCACAGGGGCGTGAAGTCCTCCGACACGCCGTTATGAATCACCCGCACGTGATCCCGCGGAATGCCATACAGGACTTCAATCTCCCGGGCAGAGAATTCAGACACCGTCACGACCTTCCGCGCCCGCCTGGCCGTCGCGATGGCCCGCCGGGAAGAACCGGCCTGCCCCAACAGTTTGCGGGAATACTCCGGATGCCGGGCCAGCCACAGATCATGGATGGTCACGATCCCGCCGTGCCGGCCCGTCGTGTGCATCTTAAAGTTAGGACCGTGGTAGAGATCCAGCCGGTCCCATCGCCCTCGCCAGGGCATCAGCCAGCGCGGCGTCTCGATCCAGCGCATGCGGGGGCTCGGCGGCCAGCCGCTGAGACCACCCCCGTGGAGAGATCCGGGCCGGAGATACCCAACATAATCCGCGTCTCCTCCCAGGGCCAGCAAGGCGTTCAGCAAATGATGTGTATGCCAGCCGACGCCGCCCTTGTCTCCAACCAGTGACGCCGCGTCGATCCCGATACGCATCACACGAACGCGCTCCCGGTCGAATGCCGGCAAGAAGCGGCCGTTGCGATCATGCGCCGCGCCTGGTGTTCAGCCGCTCCCAGGCCTTGGCGTATTTCACGAAGGTGTGGAGTCCGGCGAACATCGCCACCACCAGCCCATGCACGCCGTCGCGATACCCGCCGCGCGTAAACAGGGTTTTCAGAATGGTGCCGAGGTGATGGGTGGCAATGGTCCAGCCGCTGACATGGCGCACCCTTTTCAGTTTTTCATCCGCGCCCAACGTGGTGTATCGCATCATCTTGCGGAGGTGATGATGGACGGTGGGCATACTGTAATGGATGAAGGGCTCGTGAAGACGTTCCCGCCGGCCGCTCAGCGCGAGGTTTTCATGGAGCCGCACATAGTCATAGCGACCGGCCGCCTTGCGGAACAACCGCAGTTGATAGTCCGGATACAACCCGCCGCCTTGAATCCATTTCCCGTAAAAAAAATTTCGCCGGGGGATTTCGTAGCCTCCGATGTCGGCAGCAGGCTGACCGCTCACAACAGTGTGAATCTCCCGCCGCAGAGCCTCCGGCACTCGCTCGTCGGCATCCACCACCAGGATCCAGTCCGCTTCGGCTTGGTCGATGCCGAAATTTTTTTGCGGTCCGTAGCCGGGCCATGGCCGGACAAACACCCGCGAGGTATACCGACTGGCCAGCTCGACGGTTCGGTCCCGGCTCTCCGCATCGACCACGATAAGCTCATCGACCCACCGCAGGGATTCGAGACAGTCCGCGATATTCTGTTCCTCGTCTTTGGTGATGACCACCGCCGCAATCGCCATACCGTTCTGCCCGACCTCACCCATTGATGGTCTCGATCCTTAGCCTTGCTTCACCGGCGCAGCCTGACTCGGCTGCGGGATGGCCTGCGCCTGGAGCTCCCAAAACCGCGCATATTTGATGAACGTGTAATAGGCGTAGAGGCCCGACAAAATCAGCCCCGGCACTCCATCCAGGCATCCCTTGCGGCCGAGATACATCTTCACAAACGTAAAACAAGGATGCGACACCAGCTGATGCCACGAAAAGGATCGACCCTGTTCGACCATCCGCCTGGCCATCAGGTCGGAATACCGTTCCTGCTTAGCCAGATAATGGTCGATGTCGCGGAAGGGATACTGGAGCGCCGTCGCCGTGAGATACCCCAACGTTCCATCCAGATCAAAACTCTCATGGACGAGCTCATCCCGGTAACGCAGCTTGCTTTTGCGGAACAATTGCGGTTGCCGGTAGTCAGGATACCAGCCGCAATGTTTGATCCAGCGCCCGAGAAAATAATTCTTCCGCGGCACGAAATAGGCGTCGGCCTCCGGCTTCCCGGCCAATACCTGCCGGATCTCCTCGCGCAGCTCGGGGGTCGCGCGTTCATCCGTGTCCAGGCTGAACACCCAATCGTGCGTCGCATGCGCCAGCGCCTCGTTTCTGAGTCTGCCGAATCCGTGGAAGTCATGCTGGTAGACCTTCTCGGTAAACTCGCGGCTGATACGTTCGGTGCCGTCGGTGCTGTGAGAATCCACCACGATGATTTCATCCGCCCAGGTCAGGGACTCCAGGCATGCCCGCATGTTGGGCTCATCGTTGTAGGCAATGACGACGGCCGATACCGGTACGCGATGCACAGGCAGTGATCCTTTGGACATCAGGTCGGCAATGGGCTCCGGCTGCTGACCGCTCACAATCGGCTCCCGAATTCACGCCAGGACCAGAGCCGATCGGAATCCAACGTCAGATTGGCGACCTCGTACAGCGCCAGTAATTCCTGTTCGCGAGCAGGCGAGAGCCGCCCGCCGCCCGCCTGCTCATCGGGGATCGTCTCGAAGGTCAAGGTCGCGCCCTGAAAGCTGTCGGTGGTGAAGGAATACACCAGCAATCCCTCTGCGCTCGCAAGCCCGACCATGTTGTCATAGACGCTCGTCAGATAGGCCACCTGATCCGGCAGACAGTCCCGCACCAACGCGCAGCTCACATCATGGCCAGCAAACGGGCCCATCGCCGGCAATCTCCCGATCAACGACAACAGGGTCGGAGCAAGATCCACTTGACTGGCGATGGTGCCGACGGTCCCAGGCCGATACGTGGCAGGGCTCCGCAAGGATTCGTCCATCCAGACGAACAAGGGAGAAGCAAAATGCCCGATTTTTCGCTCGAGATCGGACTTTCCCACCGGTTCATGCCGGCCGTGATCACCCAGAATGACGACGACCGTATTGCGCAGCAATCCCTCGCGGACCAGCCTGGTGAAGACGCGCTCCAGCTCAAGGTCCGTGTATCGCAACGCGGCGACATATTTATCCTGCACCTGCTGCCGGAGCAGCCGCACCTCCGGATGGGTCACGGGCGTCGCGAAGGGATGATGCGTCGACAACGTGAGCGTAGTGAGAAAAAACGGCTTGTCTTCGGCTTGCCGCTGCTTGATCCGTTCGTAACACAAGTCGAACAGCGCCCCATCGACAATGCCCAGTCCCGCCCGTTCCGCATCGGCAGGGAAGTCCCCTTCGTCCAGCAATTGCTGCAAGCCGTTGCGAGCCACGAACGACTGGAGCCGGTTCAGGTCTCGATGCTGCCCGATCACCATTTCCGTACTGTAGCCTTGACGCTGCAGGAGGGAGGGCAGGCAGAGGTAATCATGGGCGTAGCGCGTCTTCATCGCGGCCGCGCCCTGCCTGGGGAAGGTGCTGCAAAGCGTCGCGAACAGTCCCCTAGAGGTTTGCACGCCGTTCGAAAAAAAGTTCTGGAAATATACACTCTCGTCTTTCAAACGATCCAGAAACGGGGTGCCCTTCACCTCGCCATAGGTCTGACCGAGATAGCGGCGGTCCAATCCTTCGAGAAACACGAGCAGGATGTTGGCAGGCTTCGGCAATCGGACACCGTCGGCAGCGGGCGCCATCGTCCGGACGAACGGGTAGCGGGGATCCACAAACGTCCCGGCCGGTCCCAGCAACCGCTGAGTGGTGCGCAGCGCCTCGTCATACGGCAGGGCATCGGTATCCGCCCGCCGTTCGATCGGATTGCGCGAGACCAGCGCCATGCGCAAAGCCTCGGCGGCAAACAGCACCGGATTCTGCGCGAGCGTGTAATAGACCATGCTGCCGATCGGCGTGATACGAATCCCATAGGCGCCGGAATGGTGAAAGCCGGCGCCTCCGGCGACCAGCGCAAGAACCAGCAACGTATTCGCCTGAAATCCCGAGCCGGGCCGCCAGCGGTCCAGCGCCGGCACGACGGCGCCGGAGAAGGTCCACCACCACAAACCGATGGCCGCCGCTTGAACCGCCACAAACAGCGCCAGGCGCGACGCCCATTTTCCGGCCGCCTCCAACTCCGCGCCGGTCTGCCGCATCGCCTGGACATTCGTTCCGCCCGTCGACGTCGCCGGAGCGAGGAGATCGCCCACATACTCGAGGAACACGAAGTCCATATGCTGGTGATTAAACGCGTAGTACCCCATGTCCACACAGAGGAGCACAAACAGCAGTCCGCCTGAGAGCCCGCAGCCTAGATGGAAGGCAGGGTGAAACGATCGGGCCACGAGCTGCGGAGATTGCCTCAGCCCCGTCCATCCATGCCTGAGCAAGGCGTAGACAGCGGCTCCGACTCCGCCCAGCGCGAGGGCGAAGGTCGCGGTGATGAAATCTCCCCGCACACCGACCAGGAGCGCCTTGAGCAACAAGGGCCAGGTGGGGATCTCCTGCTCGAACGCGTCCGGCAAGAGAAACATCCGCTCCGCCGTCTGGATGACGACGAACAGGATCCACCAGAACAGCAGGGTCTTGCGGAACGACCCCCGCGCCTCAGCCCATCGCCGCCTCATGCCGCGATGACCTTGCGATAGACCCGCTCCAATTCATCCACCATCCGATCGATGGAATAGGACTGCACTACGGTACGACGCCCTTGCCGCCCCATCGCCGCGCGAAGCTCGGGATCCTTCAAGAGGCTGACGATCCGGTCGGCCAGCGCGTCGGGATCGCGCGGCGGAACGAGAAATCCGGAGTCGCCGTCGGCGATCACATCGGGAATCGAACCGGTGGTGGTCGACACGACTGGCAAGCCGATCGCCAAGGCTTGCATCAGCACCTGAGGAATCGTATCGCCCTCCACCGTGGGAATCACGAACAGGTTCAACGACCGGAACACGTCCAAGAGATCGTCGCGGAAACCCAGCATGCGGACATCAGTCGCCAGCCCGAGCCGCTCGATCTGCGCGCGAATGTTCTGCTCTTCCGGCCCTTCCCCCACGATGAGAAAGGCAGCCGCCGGATGCTGCTTCAACACCTTGGCCGCCGCTTCAACCAGATAGCGATGGCCTTTGTAATCGCGCAGGTAGGAAATCATGCCGACCAGCAGATGTCCAGGCGGAATGCCGAGCTCGGCGCGGATATCCTCCTTGGGAGGGCCCGGTGAAAATTGCCCGACATCCAAGCCGATCGGAAACGACGCGACACGATCCGGCGAGAGGCCGTCTCGATGGATCAGATCCTGCCGGTTGCGCTCTCCGCCGGTCACGATCACCATGTCCAACAGGCGCCGGTATAACAGGTGCGTGGTGGCATTGTTGTTCAGCGGCGCCGAAATATGGCGCGTGCGAATGACCTTCGGGCGTGGAGACAGCAGACGCGCGGAGAGGGCCGCGATCCAACTGTCCCGCGAACTATTCACATGGACGATGTCGGGCTGTTCCCGTGTGATCAACCGCCGGAACGCCAGAATGGACAGAGGCAGGCGCCATTGCCGCATGACGAAGGGCTCCACCGGCAGTCCTCGCTCCCGGGCCATGGCCATGATGGGACTGCGCGGTTCCAAGACCAGACGGATGTGATGGCCGCGCGCCACCAGCCGTTCGGCATGCAGCAGGACGGCGAGTTCTTGCCCGCCGACCGCCATGCTGGATTCCGCAATAAGAATTTTCACGATGATCCTGACGTACGCGATCGTCCGAGCTGATGCTGCACTGCGCGCACGACCTGCTCCGCAGTCACGCCGGTCAAACATTCGAGCGTGACGGCGCGGGAGCAGTCGCGACGAAAGCAGGGCCTGCAGTCAACCGGATTGGACAGGACGACATGTCCGGAGCCATAGGGGCCTGTCTTTACCGGATCGGTCGGCCCGAACAGTGCCACGACCGGAGTGCCTACCGCCGCGGCGATGTGCATGGGGCCAGAATCATTCGTCACCAGCACGGCGGCGCGACGCAACAGACCGGGCAGCAAGCCTACAGGGGTCTGTCCCGTCAGATCAACCGCTTTCGTGCGCATGAGCGCTATGACGGCCTGCGTCTCCGGTCGTTCGGCCGGACCTCCGATCAACACAACCGGTACACCCTCGGCCTCGGCGAGCCGATCCGCCGCTTCGGCAAACTGCTGCGGAGGCCAGCGCTTCGTTTCCCAGCGAGCCGACACGTTCATCGCAATCCATCGCGACGAACCGGCCAGACCCGCCGCTGCGAGCAGGGACTCCAGAGCCTCGCGGTCTATTGGCCGATCGGTGAAGTCGAATCGCGGCGCTGCCGGACGCGCAGCCCCCAGGGCCTCCGCCACGAGCAGATAGCGGTCCACGGCATGCATCGCCCCACCGGGGACGGCGACAGGCCGGGTGTAACAGTAAGGACTGCCTTCGCGCGCATTCGCAAACCCCACACGCCTGCCACAGCCGGTCAGCCAGGCCATGGCCCCGCTTCTGAACAATCCTTGAAGATCGACGACCAGATCAAAGCGCGCTGCACGGAGGTCCGGTACCCGTCCCAACCAGCCAGCCAGCCCCGGCTCCACCGCACAGACATGATCGACACCTTGGATCACGTCCACGAGCGCTGCCCATTGCCGCTTGACCAGCCACGTCACCTCGGCCTGCGGAAACCGCTCTCGCAACGCCGCCAAAGTGGGCATCGCATGCACGATGTCGCCCAGGGAACTGGGTTTGATGAGTAGAATTCGGCGGACTGGCTCGGTCATTCGGCCACCAGGAGATGAGGCTCGCTCAGCGCGTGACATCGGCAACGGGCTTGCGTGTCGCGTGGGCGACGATCCAGTCCACGGCATGCCCCAGGTCAGAGGCCACATGGTCCGGGGAGAGTTCGCGCGCCGCCAGATCGGCCAACGCGTCCGCCCCGGACGGGCCCGTCATGACCAGCACGGCGCGCGCGCCCACCTGCTTGGCCAATTCGACATCACGCGCACTGTCCCCGACGACATAAGCACGGCTCAGGTCCACCTGCAATTCGGCCAGGGCTCGATCCACCATGCCTCGCGCCGGCTTCCGGCAGTGGCAGCGATCGTCCGGATGATGCGGGCAGAAATACAATCCGTCGAGCGTCACCCCGGCTTCGGCGAGCAACAGCCGCAACTTGTGATGGATGGCTTCCAGATCCTTGACACTGAAATATCCTCGCCCCACCCCGGACTGATTCGTCACCACAACGAGCCGTGCGCCGCCCTGTTTCAGTGCGGCGAGCGCCGCGCCAACGCCCGGCAACAGCGTGAATGCTTCCGGGCTCTTCACATACCCCGTATCCGCGTTCAACGTCCCGTCGCGATCCAGAAACACGGTGACTCCCGCGAGCGCCGCCGGTGACAGGGCCGGTTCCGCCGCATCAGGCTCATGGACCGGAAGGGGCGCCGCGAGCGGCAAATGCCGCACGGCCGCGCTGTGCACCTGCTCCACCGTCACGCCGGTCATGCACCGGTGATCGATCGGACATTCCCGCAAGAGACAAGGCGCGCAAGAGACCGGCTGCCGGACCAGCTGGGCCTCGACGCCGAACGGCGACGTCGTCTGCCAATCAGTCGGACCGAAGACCGCCACCAAGGGAACGTTGAATGCGGCCGCCACATGCATAGGCCCCGTGTCGTTCGTCAGAAACAACTGGCAGCGTTTGACCAGCGCCAGCAATTCGCGCACGGTGGTCTGCCCGGAACAGACGACCGTGCGGGTGTGAATCTGAGCGGCAATGGCTTTCCCGAGCGCTTCCTCTCCCTTGGCTCCCACGATGGCCACCCCGACCCTGGCGCCTGTTTGCGTCTGTGCCCCCTTGACCACACGATTGACCACCTCGGCATACCGATCCGGCAACCACCGTTTGGCCAGGCCGTAGGTCGAGCCGGGATTGACGCCGATGACCAGATCCGACGGGCCGATTCCGGCGTCAGCCAGCCGGCGCGCGATCAGCGCGGACTCTTCCGGCGTGACAAAGAGACGCGGCGCCGGCGGCTGGCCCTGCCCTCCCAAGGGTTTCAGCAAATCCCAATAGTACTCGACCTGGTGCTTCTGCGCGCTGCGCGGGGGCACGCCGACCGGATCGGTCAACAGCAGACTCCGCCCATCCGTGGCATAACCGAACCGCCGGGGAATGCCGGCCAGAAAGCTGATCAGCGCCGCCTCAAACGCATTCTGGAACAAAATGGCAAGCTGGAACCGGTGGCGACGCAACACACCGGCCAGCGTCCACTTGCCGGTCAATCCTGCATGGCGTCCACGGTCATCGTAGACCAACGTGCGATTCACCGCCGGATGCTGGGCCAGCAAATCCGCAATGGCCGGCTTTACCAGGAGGGTGATGTCGGCTTGCGGAAACAGCGCGCGCACCTGGCTCAAGGCCGGTTCGCACATGACCGCATCGCCCAGCCAATTGGGA
>CABVSR010000004.1 GCA_902500995.1 uncultured Nitrospira sp. | reverse complement strand
TCAGGTCGAGCCACATGGCGAGCGACGAGCAGATGTCCGGGTCCTGGTGGCTGGCAAAGATCACCTTGATGTCTTGCATGCGGACGTATTTCGCCAGCTCTGCCAGGACTTGGGGGAAAATTTGAATGCCTCCCGGGTCCAGCAGCATAGCCTGGCCGCGATGGATGATCACATACTCATTGGTATCGATGACATGATCGTCCTTTTCTGGATCCCGGCCGATGACAACCCACTGATGCTCATCTTTACTGAACAACACCTTACTTTGCATAGGTATGCCCTTTCAGCAGCAGTCCAAGCAGCTCTTGTCCATGTTCGATGGCCTCTTTCATGGCTCGAGTCTTCTGATCGAGGTCATCGACGACCCGGCTGATTTCGGCGGCCAGGTTTTTGAAATTGGCTTCCGCTTCGGCCAGGCCGGCCGCCTCAGAAGAAATACAAAAGGCCATATACCGCGCGGTAAGGCCGATCATCTTCAACCCGTTCAGAGCCTGCTGCGTATCTCCCAGACAACGCAGCGCATCCTTCAGGCGATCTTGCAGCTCGGTGAGATTGGCCTGGCAGTGATTCACCAGATAGAGGCGATTCTCCCGTTCGAGAACTCCCCCCGCGGTGAACGCCGGATGTTGCGTGAGTTCTGTGACATCCGCGGCCGTGGTAAAGCGAAGATGTGAGACGGTGTCGAACCCGTTGGAATTGGCAGACGAATCACTCTGCCTCATCGCCGTCAGGAGGCTCGCAATCAATTGGTGATAACGCCAGACAATATTCGAACTGCTGGCGGTGACCTTCGCCAGCCCGGCGCAGAGGTGCTCGAGGGCTTCGACTTCCGGCCGGATTTCTTTGGGGGTGTTGTTCAGGATCTCAACCAGCGCCAGCATGGGCCGACCTTTTCCACCGGGAATTTTCGCCGCTTGCACGACCCCGTTATTCGCGAGGATCTGCATGGACAGCGAGAGCTGCTGGAGCGAGCGGCCGAGGGTGAGGATATCGACGGTGATCCCGAACAGTTGATTGATATTCCGCTTAAAGAGGCTCAGCGCGTCATGCATGGCGGTCGGACATCGCAGGTGGTTGTGGCACGGGACGAAGAGCCCCGCAGGTCTCTATCGGTCTATTTCTGAAAAACTCAAATCCCTGTTTGCCCCTACTGAAACCCCGCGTCGATATTTTGACGGTCGAACCGGACCCGGCGTCAGAGTTCCAGCGGCCGGATGCCAAGACTCGCGGATCGCCATGGTATAATCCCGCGCTTATGAGCCATTCCATCATCGTCAAGGGCGCGCGTGAACATAATCTGAAAAATCTCGACGTCGAGATACCGCGGGACAAGCTGGTCGTCATGACCGGCCTCAGCGGGTCAGGGAAGTCTTCCCTGGCCTTCGACACGATCTATGCGGAAGGGCAGCGGCGGTATGTCGAGTCGTTGTCCGCCTATGCCCGGCAATTCCTGGAACAGATGGGGAAACCCGACGTGGACTCCATCGAAGGGTTGTCGCCGGCGATCTCGATCGAGCAGAAAAGCACCAGCCACAATCCCCGATCCACCGTCGGGACGGTCACTGAAATTTACGACTATCTGCGGCTGCTCTACGCCCGCGTCGGGCATCCGTTCTGTTTCCAATGCGGGCAGGAGATTACCGCTCAGACGGTGCAGCAGATGGTGGATGCCATCTGCGAACTGCCGGAAGGCTCGAAGTTCCAGATCCTGTCCCCTATCGTCCGCGGCCGGAAAGGGGAATACCGCAAAGAATTGTTGGAGATGCGCAAGGCCGGCTACGTGCGCGCGCGCATCAACGGCGAGATGGTCGATCTGGGCGACGACATCACCCTCGACAAACAGAAAAAGCACAACATCGAAATCGTGGTCGATCGGCTGGTCATGAAGCCGGGTGACGCGTTGATGCGACGGATCGCGGATTCCGTGGAAACATCGGTCAAGCTGGCCGGCGGTTTGGTCGGGGTCCTCTCGGAGACCGGCAAACTCCATCTCTACAGCGACAAACTGGCCTGTATCAAATGCGGGGTGAGTTATCCGGAAATCACCCCGCGAATCTTTTCCTTTAATAGCCCGCATGGCGCCTGCCCGGCCTGCGACGGGATTGGCTATGCCATGACCCCCGGCGCCTCGGAAGAAGAAGACTTGACGCTCCTGGAGCGATGCGAGACGTGCGACGGCGCGCGTCTCAAACCGGAAAGTCTGGCCGTGAAGATCGCCAGGAAGTCGATTGCCGAGGTCACCGCCTTATCGGTGAGGGCGGCGGCGGATCTCTTCGCATCGCTCAAATTCACCGAACGTGAACTCGTCATCGCCCATCGTATCCTGAAGGAAATCCGCGAGCGGCTGGGATTTCTCGTCAATGTCGGACTGGATTACCTGACGCTGGACCGCGCGGCGGCGACGCTCTCGGGCGGGGAAGGACAACGTATTCGATTGGCGACGCAGATCGGGTCGGGACTCGTCGGCGTGTTGTACATTCTGGACGAACCCTCGATCGGGCTCCATCAGCGGGACAACCGGCGGCTCTTGCAGACGTTACTCCGGCTTCGGGACCTCGGCAACACGGTGATCGTCGTGGAGCACGATGCGGAGACGATGGCGGCGGCCGACTACATTCTCGACTTGGGACCCGGCGCAGGCACACATGGCGGACGAATCATCGCCCAGGGCACTCCGAAACAGGTCATGGCGAATCCCGATTCGTTGACTGGCCTCTACCTCCGCGGCGCGCAGATGGTGTCCCTTCCGCAGCGCCGCCGCACCCCGAAAGGCTTCCTCACGGTCGTCGGAGCGAAGAAACATAATCTGAAACAGCTCACGGTCAATGTGCCGCTCGGCCTCTTGACCTGCGTGACGGGTGTCTCGGGATCGGGGAAAAGCACCCTCGTGCTGGAGGTGCTCTTTCATTCGCTCTCCCAGCTGCTCTATCACAAGAAGCCGAAGATCGACGGCTGCAAAGACATCAAGGGCGTGGAGGCGCTGGACAAAATCATCGATATCGATCAATCGCCGATCGGGCGCACGCCTCGATCGAACCCTGCCACCTATACCGGACTTTTCACGTTCATCCGCGATCTGTTTTCCAATCTGCCGGAATCGCGGGTGCGAGGGTACAAGCCGGGCCGCTACAGCTTCAACGTGAAAGGCGGGCGCTGTGAAGCCTGCCAGGGTGACGGGCTGATCAAAATCGAAATGCATTTCCTGCCCGACGTCTATGTCACCTGCGAGGTCTGCAAGGGGCAGCGCTACAACCGCGAAACGCTGGAGATCCAATACAAAGGCCGTAGCATCGCGGATATCCTCAACATGACCGTCGATGACGCCTTGGAGTTTTTCGAGAACATCCCCTTTATCAAGGCCAAGCTGCAGACGCTCCATGATGTGGGATTGCACTACGTCAAGCTGGGGCAGTCGGCCACCACCTTGTCGGGCGGCGAAGCGCAGCGCGTGAAGTTGTCGCGTGAACTCTCCAAACGTCCCACCGGCCGCACCATGTATATCCTGGATGAACCGACCACCGGCCTCCACTTCGCCGACATTCAACGGTTGTTGGATGTGCTCGATCGTCTGGTCGAGACCGGCAACACCGTCCTCGTGATCGAACACAATCTCGATATGATCCGCAATGCCGATTGGGTCATCGACCTGGGGCCTGAAGGCGGCGACCGCGGCGGCGAAATCGTCGCGGAAGGCCCGCCGAAGGAGATTGCCAAGGTAAAGCGGTCGTATACCGGACAGGTGTTGAGGGAAGCGGGAGTGTGAGGGCTGGCCCGTTCGGCGTCGGCATGATGCGATGGGGCGAGACTGCTTACGAGCTGTTACGGCTATGCCGTGCGCGACTGTGAGGCGCGACCAGCGGTCGCATGCCGTCGCGCATCGGCGCGGTTTTCCCTTCATCTCGCCACTCCCGCGATGCCTTACGCCGAGCGGGCCAGCCTTCACACCCCCGCTGAGAAAGAAAGGGGAAATGGGTGGACGGGCCATCCTTCGAGGACACGGCCGGCTCACCACTCGCCGGCGTGCGCAAGCGTGATGCTCCTTACTCGTCGCATCGCGCACCTCGCGCAACGCGCGGTCTCAGAAGACCCTCGTTGGACGCGCGCAGTTGAAGGACGATCCAGCCCGCCCCTCCCCCGGGGAAGAGAGGAAGAGAACAATGATAGGAAAGAAAGGGAGATCTTTCCGTGCGTCGCCATAGCGCGATGAGTTGAGCCTGCATTGGTATGATATATGCCGCCAATGCCGTCAAATTTCATGATAATTGACACCGTTTGTGTCTAATGTCATGATCTAGAGAAATGGACATCCCCCGCATACTCGACCTACCAAAGCTTCTCGCTGCTAAATCCTATTTTCTGTTCGGCCCGCGGCAAACGGGGAAGACGTTCATGATCCGTCGCCAGTTTCCCCAGGCGAAATACTACAACCTCCACGAGACCGACACCTTTCTCAAATTCAACCAATCGCCCCACCGACTGCGTCAAGAGCTGACCAGCAAGGACAAGCTGGTCATCATGGATGAAATTCAGAAGCTCCCGCTCCTGCTGGATGAAATCCAAGTCATGATCGATGACCGGAATGTGCGCTTTCTGCTGACCGGTTCCAGCGCCCGCGCGCTTAAGCGCAAGGGACTGAATCTGCTGGGAGGGCGGGCACGGACCAAGCGGCTTCATCCGCTCTGCCTGAAGGAACTCGGTCAGCAGTTCGACCTCGTGACAGCACTCGATCGTGGTCTCCTGCCCTCACTGTATTTCTCCGATTCGCCCTATGAGGATCTCCAGGCCTATGTGGGGACCTACCTGAAAGAAGAGGTTGCCGCCGAGGCGGTCGTTCGCAATCTGCCTGCGTTCAGCCGCTTCTTGACCGTGGCGGCCTTGTGTCATGGGCAGATGCTCAACTATTCCAAGATTGCGAGTGACGCCCAAGTGCCGAAATCCACTGTGCAAGAGTATTTCCACATTCTGCGCGACACCCTGCTGGGGGATGATTTGCCGGCGTGGAGGAAGACCGAGAAACGAAAGCCGCTGACGACCGCCAAGTTCTATTTTTTCGATATCGGCATCGTGCGGCACTTGCAGCGAAGGCGCCAACTCCAAGAAGGCTCACCGGAATTCGGAGAAGCCTTTGAGTCATACATCTACCATGAGCTGAAAACCTATTGTGATTATCACGCGGTTCCCGAGTTGGCCTATTGGAGATCGACCTCTGATTTCGAGGTGGATTTCATCCTGAATGATCGCACAGCGATTGAGGTCAAGGCGAAAGCGAATGTCTCGGATCGGGATTTCCGAGGGCTCCGTGCACTGCAAGAGGAGCGGCTCTTGAGGCAGGCCGTCGTCGTGAGCCTCGAGACACATCCGCGTCGCGTAGGCGACATTGACATCCTTCCCTGGCAGGAGTTTTTGGCCCGTTTATGGGACGGCGCCTATTCATGACCGAATGAGCAAGCGGTGTCTCCACTCATTGCACGAGGCGGACCCATGCACACCATACTCTTGCTGACCATTTCCAACGTCTTCATGACCTTCGCCTGGTACGGCCATCTCAAGTACAAAGACTCGCCCTTATGGATGGCGATTCTGGCGAGTTGGGGCATCGCCTTCGTGGAGTATTGCTTCCAGGTGCCGGCGAATCGTCTCGGGCACTATGAATTCACTGCAGCACAGCTCAAGACGATACAGGAAGTGATCACGCTCATCGTGTTCTGTGTCTTTTCGGTCGTCTATCTCAAAGAAGAGCTGAAATGGAACTATCTCGTCGGGTTCGGCATGATGATCGGCGCCGTGTTCGTGATCTTTAAAGAGTGGTGACTGTCTCGCAATCTCGCTAGGGCCTTTCTCCTCTCCCTCCTAGGGTAATAACTAGATACTCCTTCTTCAGCGTCCGGTTACAACAAGAACAGAACGACGTTGACGCTCTCGCCAGTACCCCGGCGAGGCAGGACAAGGAGGCCTGTATGAAATCATTATCATCCGCTCAACAATTGGCCATGGGTGTCTGTGTGTTCGCGGCCGGCTTGATGGCCGGAGGGTGCAACACCACCAAAGCCACCGTCGATACCACCGTCAATTTTTTCTCCAGCACGAGTCCCAATGAACTGTTTACAGCAGACGGCATGGTGAAGAAGGAGCAGAAGATCAATTTGTTCGCAGGCGTCGCCTATGAAAATCTCCGGCAGGAAGCTGCATCCGGCAACGGGCAGTATGTGAGCGCGCTGGCTGCGCTCTACGGCATTCCGGCGGCGAAACAAGGGGAATTCGGGCAGGTCCTGCAGCGCAAACACGCCGACTTATTTGCGGCGGATCTTCAGGAGGATCGCAGCGCGCATCTGAAAATGGTCGCGGCCTTGAATCGTGAGCTGACGGCGGCAGCCATCATACCGTGAGTCCGGCTCACAAGGAGGCATCCATGGGACCGATGGGCAAAGGATTCATCCTCTGGTTATTGGGCGTGCCGGCCAGCCTTCTCGTGTTGCTCTGGTTTCTGGGGATCTTGAAGTAAGGCCGAACGCGCCGAGGCGAACACAACCTCAGCATGAAAGGGGTAACAATGCGACCACATCACAGACCCGCAATCGTGGCCCTGCTGCTGGCATTGGCGGCGCTGCCGGCCTATGCGGCGGATCTTGAACTGCAGGTCGTGGATAAGAATTGCTTCATGGAAATCTTCGAAGACGACGCCTTCGACGCCGATGATCCCCATGTCGTGCTCCAAGGGCCGAAGGAGTTTGCGACGTTGAAGAATCTGGCGGGGAAGGACTGGAGCAATGACATCGAAAGCGTGATCGTGGGCTCCAACGCCACGGTGCGCGCCTATGAGGACAAAGACTTCAAGGGAACGGAGATCGCGTTCGCGCCGGGGCAGCGGGTGCCCAATCTCGGCAAGCTGGACATGGCGAACGATATCGAGTCGCTCAAGATCACGTGTGGGAAATGAATGCAGGGAAGGCCGGCCCGGCCTTCAGTGAAACCAGCGGTCGTACATATAGAACAGATCGAGCGTCAGACGGGCGCCGAAGGTCGGGCCGTAATCTTTCTGGTTGATGAGATCGTTCCACGTCTCGAATGTGAAGGCGGAATAACGTACCGCCAGAGAGACGAATCGTTCCTCCAGTGCGTCCCCCCGATGGTCCACGAACAGGCCGGAGTCCACGGTCACAGCCAGTTCAAGTTCGAAGGGCGTCGAATCCTTCCAGCGGTGGTAGTTGCCCAGGCCGACCGAAGCCTGGGCGATGTACGATTGCGGCGCCACCTGGCGAAAGGCGGCGCCGCCAAACGGGCGGCCGTATCGGCCCAGCGCCGAGACGCGGAGATAGTCGCCGACCCAGGGAATGAATCCTAAGATGGCCAGTCGGCGAAAACCCGCCTGTACGTAGGGCTCGTAATACAACGACCCGCCGGCGCCTCCCGCCCCCACAAAGAACACATCGCTGATCCCCGGCAACCCGAACCACCGCGTCATACTCCCGCTCAGCATAAAATCGTTCGTGTCGCGCTTCTCGCCGACAGGAACCGGATCGATACCGCGCAGTTTGTGAACGACGTCATTCTGCAGGAACCGGCTTGGGCCATCGGCGGTGGGCCCGCCGCCGGCCGTGAGGTTGAGGTTCCACCCCGGCAACTGGGTGAGCGGTTTCGTCCAGCTGAGGGTGAAGAAGTTGAACCCCATGGTCTCGTTGATATCGTTGTAGCGTTTCCCTGCTCCGTCGAACTGGGTAAACCGATCCAACACGGCCGTGCTCAGCGTCAGGGTGGGGTCATGGTCGGGAAAGGCGATCGCACCCCAATGCACGCTTTGAGGAGGGGGTTCAGCCCGGACAGGAGTCGCAACCGCGTAGAGGCCCAGGGCGAGGGCAATGATCCATCGGCGAGTCATATGGGCGCGCATCCTGCCAGTATCGCCATGACATTGGCAACAATTCTTTGCGGAGGCGGGAAAGGAAGCAAGGTCCCGGGCTGACTGGTGAACGTGAGGGGCTACTTTCCGAGAAATTCGCCGATGGGCTGCAGGGGCTCGAGGTGGTCGCACATGATCTTGAAGGCCACGAGCAGCGGGACGGCCAGCAGCGCGCCGCCGACGCCCCAGATCAATCCCCATACCATCACGGCCAGGATGAGGACCACCGGGTTGCTTTCCAGCCGCCGTCCCAGGATCATCGGCGACGCGAAGGAGCCTTCCACAATGGCCAAGGCCCAATAGACTCCGCCGATGAGCAGCATCTGCCCCAGGTCGCCGAACGTCAAGACGGCCACCAGCATCACCACCACGATGCCGAAGACGTGCCCGATGTATGGGATGAAGGTCAGGAGCGCGGCCATGGCGCCCCACAGGATCGGGTTCGGCATACCCAGCACGTGCATGGCGATGCCGACCGCGGCGCCCAGCGCGAAGTTGATGCCTGTCACGGTGAAGAGATACCGGAATAACTGCTCCTCGATGTTCCGCACGATTTCGACGGCGCGCTTCTTGTCGCGCAAGCGCGGCAACACCTTCACCAACTTCTGCAGGAAGAGATCGCCGGAGGAGAGAAGAAAGTACAACAGCATGACGGTGGTCGCGAGCCCGATCATGAGATCGCCGGTCAGACTGAACACCTTGATGGGCCACGCGTCGCCCTTCACTTCCACCTGCTGCACCCTTTTGGCCTCATCCAAGGCGGCGGCCTTGGACAAGAGTTCGGTGGCCTTGGTCACATCCTGCATCGATTTTTTGAAGGCCTGGATGTTGTATTCGACCGTGTGCAACGCCACCGGCAGTTTCGTGCTCCATTCCGCTGCCGGTTCGGCCAGCCGCAAGACGCCGAATACCAGGCCCGTCACAAAGAGTCCCAACAGCAACGCCGCGCCCAGCGGCTCTGGAATATGCCACTGTTTCAATCGGCGCAGGAGTGGAGCGAAGAGCACCGCCAGCAGCAGCGCAATCGCCATGGGGAGAAAGATCACGCGCCCGAGATGCAGCGTATAAAACAGCGCCAACAGAAACAGGCCGGTCAGGGCTCGAGAATGCACCGTCAGATGCTCTTCGACCCGTTGCTCGATGCGGTCGGCATCCTGGGGAGGGACCGGATCATGGACGGAGTAGGGGGTCTGATTCATCGCCGGCTCGCTTGGCTGGATGAGGGGTGATGGTCGGGAGGGGTCTCGAAGGCCGGCATCCTCGACGCCGGGGTCGTGGAAACGGAAACCGGGCGAGTCACCCGACTACCCAGTAGCTCCTGGAGATGCTGCTCGAATGTGCTCGCGGTGCGTGCCGGATCGATCGCGGTTTGCAACCGTCCCGCCTGCTCACGACCGGCGGGATCATCCAGCAGGCGTCTGCACATGGTCGCCACCGAGCCGCGAGAGATCGTCCCTGCCCTGAGATAATCGCCCGCGCCGCTCCGGCGGACATAGTCCATCATTAAGTACTGATCGAGATTGTTGGGAATACCCAAGACCGGCTTCCCGGCGGCCAGGGCCTGGTAGACCGTAGCACTGCCGCCGTTACAAATGACGAGGTCCGCCCGGGCGGCCGCCGCTTGGCCCGGCACATAACGCGCGATCCAGGTGCGCGGCGGAAGCCGGGTTGGGATGGCATCTCCTGCGGTGGACACGACCGCTCCGATACCGAGCTCCTCCAGCGCCTCCAGAATCAGCGGCAGGAGATCAGACCGGCCCGACGTGCCGAGTGTGACGTAGGCCATCCGCCCCGTGACAGGCAACGAATTCCACCAAGGCGGAATCGTCTTCGGCGACCACAGCACCGGACCCAGATAATGATGGTTCGGCGGGCGATGGAAGGTGGGCACAAGCTCCGGCACATCGGCATAGAGCGTCACATCGGCGTCGGTGTACTGATCCGGCAGGCTATAGCCGAGCGCAGGCAATCCGTAGACGCGTCGCACCAGGTTCAAGGCAGAGGCCTGTTGCGCGAACACGAATGGGCGCATCACGGTGAACAGGGCCTGTCCGATCCGCGGGCCGAAACGATCGGTCAGCGCCAACTCCGGAACAACGAACCGCTGGCGCGCGAACGGACTCCAGTGGGCGTTGGTGACGGTGAGATAGGGAACGGCGGCGACTCTGGCGCTCACAGACAGCGACTGGCGAAAATCACCGATCACCGCATCGGGATGCAACCGCATGAGCAGGCGCAGATCGTCCTCGACATAGCGGTGTAATTCTTCCCGGAGATAGAGCGGCTCCCCTCGCCGCAAGCGATCCTGAAAGTGCCGGCCGGGGATCGTCGCAATCGGATGGACGGTAGCCCGCAGGTCCTCGAAGAGATGGTGATAGCGCCGATCGCAGGTGAGGTGAACCTCGTAGCGGTCTTGGTCCAAGCTGCGGGCCAAGGCCACCGCACGGGCCACATGGGCCAGCGTCACCGCTTCGGCTACAAAGAGCACTCGAGGCTTGTGTGAGGGCGATCGCGCGGGGCGAGGCACGGCTGTATGCGGAGAAGGACAGGCAGTCAAATCGGTTCGGCGCCGGCGGAGCAGCGCGGCAGGCCACCGCAACCACTCGGACAGGAGTTTTCCGGCGACCATCCGGGTAATGGCGGCGATATCGCGGCCGCTTTGGAAATGGCTCTGCCGGAGATGCCGCCCGTAGATGGCGGAGACGGGAATGGATCGAATCGGAATGCCGGAGCGGCCGGCTTCGATCAGGATTTCGCTTTCGAACACGAATCCCGATGCGGGATCGCAAGGCCAACCGGCCGCCGTCCAGGCGGACACCGGATAGAGGCGAAATCCGGATTGGCTGTCTTCGACGGCACAGCCGGCGGCCAACGAGATCCACGCATCAGCGAGCCGTTGCGCGAGGGCGCGGAGTCGGGGAATGTGATGGCGATGCCTTCGCCTTGCGGCGACCACGATGGCGCGCCGGTCACGGCGGTGCATGGCGAGCAGGGCAGGAATGTCGGCCGGATCGTGCTGCCCGTCTCCGTCGAGGGTGATGATCGCGCCCGCCCCTTGGGCCACGGCATACTGCATGCCCCGCCGGAGCGCGGCGGCCTTGCCGAGGTTGCGAGGATGGCGAAGCACGGTCACCGGCAATTCACGCAAGACCTCCACCGTGCGATCGGTTGAGCCGTCATCCACCACGACGACCCGTTCCACAAAGTGCAGTGTCCGGGACGCGACCGACCGAATGGTCCCGGCCTCATTGTAGGCGGGGATGATAGCGATGGCGTCTTTCTCCCTCATGCCTGGGCTCCGTTCACGGAGAGGATCTGGCCGGAAATATAGGCGGCCGAATCGGACACGAGGAACGACACGAGAGCGGCCACTTCCTCCACTGTGCCGGCGCGTTTCATGGGAACCAGCCGGTCGATGGCGTCCGCACTGAATGTGTCCTTGGTCGCGGCGGTGGAAATAATGCCCGGGGCCACGGCATTGACCGTGATGTGACGCGACGCCAGCTCCAACGCCAGGGCTTTCGTGGCGCCATGGAGTCCGGCTTTGGCGGCGGCATAATTCACCTGGCCGCGATTGCCGATCAGACCGCTGATGGACGTGATCGTGACGATGCGCCCCCACCGCGTCTGGATCATGGGCAACAGGAGCGGCTGCGTCACATTGAAAAATCCGTTCAGCGACACACCGATCACTCTTTGCCACTGGTCGCCGGTCATGCCTGCCATCGGCGCGTCATCATACAGGCCGGCATTGTTGACCAGGACCTGAATGGGACCGGCCGGTTGTAGGCGCTCCAACACGAGACGGGTTTGCTCGGCGTCCGTGACATCGAAGCAGAGGGCTTCCGCCTTGCCGCCCTGGTCACGGATGGCTTGGGCGACGGCTTCCGCCCGGTCCATATGGTGGCAACCGTGGACCATCACTTCGAACCCGGTGGCACCCAACGCCTGACAGATGGCGCGCCCGATGCCGCCGCTGCCTCCGGTGACCAGCGCGCGCTTGCTCATGCGGCTCCTTCATGCGGGACGGGGCGAGCCTCGTCGGAAACGTCCTGGAGCATCACGGAAAGCCGGCCGGTCAGCACCGTCCGTCCATCTCCGGTCACCTCCACGTCGTACATGCGGCCCTGCGGATGGCTCAATTGAAGCCTGGCCACGATTGTCAGCGCGCCCTTGAGCCCATCCACATGCGACAACGTCGTCGTGACCTCGCGGACAGAGGCCAGGACACCGTCCGTTGCGCGGTGGCCATGTGCCATTCCAAGGAGGGTGGCATGGGCGGCAATGGCCTGTGCGGCATATTCGATGGCGCAGACGGCGCGGAGGCCGCTCTTGTCGCGCAAGGGGTTGTCCGGCCGACGGTGGCTGATGGCGCGGCAGACGATATGGTCTTCGTCCCATTCGTCCACCCCGTCGAGCAGGCACATGGCGCCGCTGTGGGGAACCAGCCGGGAGATGTCGTCACAGGAGAGATCCATTGGTTACGTTCCCTGGGGTCGGCAATGCACAACGAGATCGGTCTCGTCCGTGTAGTCGAGGCGCACGCTGTCGTCGCACCGGCGGGCCAGCACTGCCAGCAAGGGCAGACTCCTTGCCGCCGGGTTGCTGCGCAGGCCGGCAGGAATGGCGTCAGGAAACGCTGTGACCCTCTGATGCGGCGCCAGCCCGATCTCGCAGCGCATGAGCGCCCCGGGCCGGTTTTCCGGCGCCATCAAGATCGCGACGGCAAAACTCTCAGCCACTGGTCGGATGTCATGCAGGGGAGGGGGAAAGGGGAGATCCGATGCGACCAGCATCACCGGAGCCTGCTCGACGGTCGCATAGGTGGCGGCTTCGAGAAGTCCGGCGGCAAATGAGGCATCGTATGCGCAGACACTGGTCGACGACAGTTGCGAACGGGTTGCGATGCTCCAGTAGCCGGCCGGAGCATTGTACACGGAGTTGTGAAACGAGGTCGGCGACACGTCCCGCGCAGCGCCGGCCAGCGATTCACAAATTTCCTGTGTGATCGCTCCGTCTCCGTCCGAAGATGCAAAGACTGTGGCGATCGCGTCCCCTTGTATGTTTCCCCCGAGCAATGCGTCCTGCGCCGCCGCCATCGCGAGGCGTCCGGACTGGCTGCAGCGGCGGCGCTCGGCCGCGGACAACAGATGCGGAACGGCCGGAGCAAGCGGCGTCAGCCGGTATTCGTTCTCGCCGGCCAGGATCGGCCGGGCGGCGGCCCATCCGTCCAGGCCCGGTCCGGCGATCCCGATGCCGATGATCCAGATCTGCATCATGGCCGCTTCCCAAAGATCAGGCTGCAGTTGCTGCCGCCGAACCCGAATGAATTACTGACGACTGCGCGCAGCGGCCGGAATTCGCTGCGCAAGACCATGTGACTTTGCAGTTGCGGGTCCGGCCGTTCAATGCGGACCATGCCGGGAATGAAGTCCTGCCGCAGGCAGAGGAGGGAGACCATCGCTTCAGTGATGCCGGCGGCGCCGAGCGTATGGCCGGTCCTCTCCTTGGTCGAACTGCAGGGCGTGTTCACGCCGAATATCTGACGGATGGCGCAATCTTCGGCGAGGTCGTTGGCCGGGGTGCCGGTGCCATGAAGATTGATGTAATCGATGTCGATCGGTTTTAACTCCGCCCGGTCCAGCGCGCGTGCCATGGCCAGGGCGGCGCCCCGCCCTTCCGGATGCGGCGTAGACATGTGGTGCGCGTCGCTACTTTCTCCGTAGCCGAGGAGGCGCAAGGCTCCATCGTCGGGCCCCTTGCGCTCCAGTAGCATGAAGCCAGCCGCTTCGCCGATCGAGAGGCCGTCGCGGTTCACGTCGCAGGGACGGCAAGGACGATCGGATAACAGGCCCAACGAGGCAAAGCCGTACAGCGTCATGAAACACAGACTGTCCACGCCGCCCACGACGACGGCGTCGCAGAGTCCCGCCGCCAGCCAGCGCGAGGCGCTGGCAAACACCTTTGCGCTGGAAGAGCAGGCTGTCGAAATCGACGCCACCGGCCCGGTGAGCCTGAGTTGGCGCCGCACGACGTCGCTGACGGAAAATAAGTTCTGGGTGTGGCGATAGCGAACCGCCGGCGGCAAGAAGCCCCCGGCGGGCGTGCGGCGCCGGTAGGCCAATTCGGTTTCGAGGATGCCCGATGTCGTCGTGCCGATCAGCACGCCGATGCGATCAGGACCGTAACGGGCGCGCGCTGCCGCGACCGCCTGTTCGAAACCATCCTGCCGCAATCCGAGCAACGCCAATCGATTATTGCGGCAGTCGAAGTCGGCCAGCTCCCCGGTGATCCGTTCGTGGTCAAGGTCCGCGACCCGCCCGATCCAGGTGTTGATCCCCGCATCTTCAAAGTCATTGGGCTGCAGGACCTGCCGCTCAGCGCGCAGGGCATGCCACGTCGCCGCAAGGCCCAATCCGAGCGGGTTGGCCGTGGCCATCGCCGTGATGGCGAGCGGCGCCATCATCGGGACACCTGCTGCCGGCCGAGGATTGCCGCCATGAGCAAGGACCCAGCAGCGCCGAGCGCCACGGTGAGGCCGATGGCATGGAGGACGGGTGTGCGGGAAAAGGCCAAGGCGCCGAAGGCCGACAGGGTGGCCAACATGCAGACGGTGAGCGAGAGCCAGGTCCGCCGTTGTTCTTCGTCATCGACAAAGGGCCGGTTGAAAAAGAGCGCGTAATTGAGCCCGATCCCCAACACCAGCAGGAGGGACACCAGGTGAAACAGGGAGAGGCGTTCGCCGACCAGGGTGAGGAAGGTGACGACAAAGAGGATAGCCAGCAGCGGCGGGACCAGCACGCGGCCCACCAGGGCTGCGTCGCGCAATCCCCACCAGAGAAGGACTGTCATCGCGACGAGCCCGATAGCCGTCAACCGGAACGATTCATGCCGGTAGCCGTTCACCAATCGCCCCGCTTCTGATTTCAGATCGAGAAAGGTGAGTCCCGGTCCTGCCTCCCGCGTGATCCGATCGGCCAGGGCGGAGGCATTGGTCACATTGCGCAGCGGGACAAGCCCGGCCCATGCGTCACCGGTCCGCACCAGCAGCGACCGGACTTTGAGAAAGAAGGGGGTCTGTTGAAGGTTGACGATGTCCATCAACTGGCTCATGCGGGCGGCTTCGACATCGTGCAGAAACGGCTGGAAGAGGCCTTCCCGGAAGGGTAGCCCCTTCACCGTTTGAGCCAATGACGCAGCCAGCACATCGGAGGAAGGGAGCGCGGCTTGCCGGCTCTGCTGGGTACGATCCGACGGCAGGTACAGGCTCGGCAGTTCAAAGCCCGCCAGCAGTCCGTCATCCACCATCCGGCGCAGGAGCGATTCGGCCGCTTCGCTGCGTTGCAACACCTCTTCCTTGCTCGCGCCCTCGATGGTCACCACATACCGGACGTCCGGCGCGCCCAGGTCTTTCCGCAGTTGTTCATCGAGCGCCTTCGAGGGCGAGGCGATCGGACTCAAATTGGCGAGATCGTTGTCCCAGAGAACCTCATGGCGCAGGGTCAATATGGTGAGGGCGAGAGCGGCCGCGACCCACATGATCCAGCGCGCGCGATGGAGGGAGAGCAGAGCGGGCAGCCATGTCAGGGGAAGGACTTGATGCGGCGTCGAACGGATGACTCCCGGCGGCAGGGCGGGAAGAATCCAGCGCGTCACGAATCCGGCCACGAGCACGCCTACGAAGGCCAACACACCCAGTTGCGACAGGCCGGTGATACTGGAACCCAACAGGCTCAGGGCGCCGAAGACAGTGGTCAGGACCGCCAGCTTGAGCGTGGGCCAGACGCGCGACAAGGTCTGCTGGAGCCGTTCTCCCGCGACGGCTTGCGTGAAGACGTAGGCGGGGTAATCGACCGCTTCGCCGATGAGCGTCGCGCCGAAGCCGAGTGTGATGCCGTGGACGAACCCGAACCAGGTTTGAACGGCGGCGACTCCGGCGAGCAATCCGGTCAAGACGGGCAGCAGACTCAGCAAGAGCGGCGTCACCGATCGGTAGACGCTGAACAGGATCACCGTCACAATTGCGACGGCGATCAGAGACAGTCGCCAGGCGTCGCGCTGGATCGTCGCCCGGGACTCAACCGCGAAGACGCCGGGACCCGTCATCACCAGCCCGGCGCTTTCGGGCAGCCCGGATGAGGCAAATGCTGTCCGCACCGCCTTCACCGCCGCCTCTTGTTCATCCATGGCAAACCCGGGTGCGCTGGTCTCGGCCACGAGCAAGGCCCTCGTGCCGTCGCTGGAGAACCAGACGCCATGGCGCATCGACGGTCCTTCACCCGGCGCGAGGGCGGACAAGATATGGGCGACTTCTCCGGTGGGGTCCGCCGGCAAGGCCGCCTTCGTCAGCGCACCGGCCGGGGAGGTAAGGAGTTGCAGTTGCCTTTCCAAGGCCTCGCGTAAGGCCGCCGGGGTGAAATGTTCCGGGGTCACGGCAGAACTCATCAGATACCGGTGGCGCATCAGCACGTCCTGCACGACCGTAAAGTCAGCCGGATCTCCGTTGTGCACCGAGGCAAACATCTCCGTGTCGTCTCGCAGTTTCCGCGCAACGGTTCGACTGGCCTGGGCCAGCGCCTCCGTCTCGGCACCCGACAGGCCGATCAGAATCAGCCGCGCCGCCACGCCATCCCGGAGTTGTGAGACCAGCAGTTCCTGCCGGTGGTCGGCAAACCGCGGCAGCAAGGCGGTCAAGTCGGTGGTCATCGTCATGTTGGCCAGGATGCCTCCGCTGACGAACAGCAGCAGGATCCAGAGCAGCAGGGCCGGCCGGGCATGCAGGGTCACGAGACCGGCCCATCGATCTCCATTACGGACCGGTCTCCTCCGGTTTCCCGTATGTCGACCGCCGTCAAACGATCGCCCTCTCCGCGCAGGGTGATCGAGGTCAGATATTCCGCCGCCTGCGCCTCCAGCGGGCGCAACGTAAGCTCCCACTGCCGGCGAGTGCCCTGGAACTTGATGTGATACAGCCGCCGCAAGACAGCGAGTTCCCCCGCCAGGCTGGCCCGGATCGCTTCGATGAACGAGCGAATCAACGGATGGTTTTCGACGGCAATCTGTTTCGTGCCTTTGGCAGAGGTCAGGGTCAGCCGGTCGCCTTGCACGACCAGATCTTCAGCATAGGGCGAGGTGACATGTTTCTCGACACGATCCGGGCGGACATAGGCCAGGGTGCCTTTGAGGACCACCGGTTGAGTCAGCATGGCAAGGGTCTTCGTTTCGGTGAAATGGTCCTTGCGCGATGCCACCTGCGCCAGGAGTTCCATCAATCCGGGCACGTCGAACGGCGCCGCGTCGATCCCGGGATCGGCGGCAGCCGGTAGCCAGGTCAGCAGGCTACACAGCAGGACGAGATGGGCGAGCGTGCTCGGCGAGCTCATAAAAGTTGAACCAGTTATACGGAGACAGTCGGCAATAATGTTCCAAGCGGCTGACGTAGCGCTCGATCCAGGGTCGCAGCATGTCCGATCGGCGGTCGCTGCTCATCTCGATATGATCGACCAGCGGCTCGAAATACAGGTTGTACCGGCGGCCTCCCTGGTACAGACCGAAAAACAGCACGATCGGGACCTGCAGCAGAGCGGCAAGCAGAAACGGCCCTTCCGGGAACCTTCTCGACTGGCCCAGGAACTCGCAGGCCATGCCCTTTTCCTCATTGAACAGCCGGTCGCCCAGAATGCCGACGATTTCCCCTCGCTCCAGGCGCTCCTTGACCGCCAGCATGGTGTCCGCGGTACCGGGGGGAATGATCCGGTCCCGGATCTCAGGTCGGAGGCCGTGCAGCACCCCATTCAGATTGGAGGCCGCCGCTTCGTGCATGATCACCGTAATCGGCAGGTTATGGTCGAACATGCCCTGGGCGCGGAGGACCTCGAAGCTCCCGAGATGAGAGCCCAGCAAAATGCAGCCGCGCTTCTGCGCCAGCACGGCCTGCAGGGCCGCCGCGCCTTCGGTCCGGATGTCGAAGTAGCGATGGCGTCCCGAGAGCAGGTACACCCGATCATGAATGGTCGAAGCAAAGGCATGGAAATGCCGGAAGACATCTTTCCAGGACGGGGGCCGTTGCAAAATCCGCCGCAAGTATTCGCGCGAAGTCCGTTGGGCGCCGCCGGAAAAGAGGAGGAAATAGGAACAGATCGGGTAGAGCAGACCGCGCGCCACCGGGCGTCCCGCCCAGAGCGTGATGAAGACCAGGAGCCGCATCAGTCCCGGACTCCCTCGTTCAGGCTGATGCCGCCAGGCACTGCTCATGATCCGGCCTGCCTCGCAGGGGCCGCCGTCTTGCGGACCGTCCCCGTCGCGATCCTGTCCTCATCGCGTGTCACGGCAAAGGCGATGTTCTGATCGGACAAGTTCTGCCAGCGCACCGTAAAGGGCTCTCCAGGCCGAAGTGGTCGCATGAATTTCACCGAGGTCAATGTCACGGGACCGCGTTCCAAGCAGCCGTCTTGTTCCAGCATGTCCAGCAACTCCGTCAACAACAGAGCGCCCGGAACCAAAGGATTGCCGGGAAAATGTCCGGCCAGAGCCGGGTGATCCGGCTGGATCTGTCGCTGCCTCTCTTGGCCCATGCGTTACTCGTGCGCCTGCCGTTGAGGGTGCATGATGTGCAGGGCGAAGGTCTTCAATTGTTCGTGCGGCAGTTTGCCGGTCTGGTTCCGCGGCAGGGCGTCCACCAGGTACAAGGGGCGGGGGAGGAACACCGGATCGATGCGCGTCCGGAGTTCGGCCAGAATCGCCGCGCGGGTCAGGCCGGGAGCTACGGCAAAGGCCCGCAAGCGGCCGTTGCCTGCCGGTCCCGGATCAGGGCGGTAAAACGTGCCGTCCACTACGCCTGGTATGCGGTTCAGGGCTTCGTTGAGGGCCGTCAAAGAGGCGCGTTTCCCCGCGACCTTCACCAGGTCCTGGTTCGGTCCCAGCAGGAGAAATT
Organism: uncultured Nitrospira sp.; assembly: GCA_902500995.1. Lineage (GTDB taxonomy): Bacteria > Nitrospirota > Nitrospiria > Nitrospirales > Nitrospiraceae > Nitrospira_A. The sequence goes on along the minus strand of CABVSR010000004.1, from coordinate 202,772 downwards.
GCCGCTGGTTGCGCAGTTTGATGCGGTCTGCGAGCTGGAGCCAGGCTCCCACATGCCCGCCCATGACCCAGGCGGTCTCCCCGGAGTGCCGCATCCGCAAATCGTGACACAGAGTCCAGGCCTCGCCGGCGGTGGTGCGACGCGACGCAAGCATCCCGCCTTCCGTGCATCCGTAGATCTCATGGACCGGCACGTGCCATTCCCGTTCGGCGCCGAGCGCGACCGAGCGATCCAAGGGCATCGTGGCTGAGATGATCCCCTCCAGGCCCGATAGCCTCCTCCGCTCGCTGAGCAACGCCTTCAGGTGAAATGGTGTCGTCATCAGCCAGGCGGGCGACTCCAGATGCTCCAGGTCGGCGCGAATATCCGCGGGCAGGATCGAATGGCCGGCATGCAGAGTCCACCCCCACTGAAGCGGCAGCATGATCGTGGTTTCCAAGCCATACATGTGTTGCGCAGGGACGGTGCCCACCGCGGTTCGCGAAGCGGAGTGCGTGAGATCGAATTGCCGTCCCAGGGCCTGCGCGCCCGTCACCAGGGAACCCCAACTTTTTGCGTGAGCTTGCGGGAAGCCGCTGCTGCCTGAGGTAAAGGCAATGGCGGCAATCCGATCGGCTGGAATCACGGGAATCTCCGCGGGACTCGATTCCGTGGAGGTCTCGCCGTCGAAGCAGAAGCGGGGAATCGACGTCTCCCCTTCATCCTGATCGGTGAGCAAGTAGGCACCCGGATATCGGCGCGCCAATTGCTGGAGAGGTTCTGCGGCCCGGTACGTCGGCAGCAGACTAATCTGCCGCGCCAGCAGGGCGGCTGCAAATCCCACCGCAAAGTGGTAACGGTCCCGGCACAGGTTGATCGCGAAGCGCGCGCGGGGCAGCGAGACAGCCAGGCGTTGTGCGGCACAGAGGAATTCTTCCACGGAGTGGACGCGGTCACGGCGCCAGGCAATCGGGGTGGCCAGGTCATGGTGGTTGACGAGAGGATAGGCGGTCGCCGCCGCCGGCGCGTCGGCGCGTCGCGCAGAAGCCGCTTGAGCCGGAGCCCTGGGGCTGTCGAGTGAATGCAGCATTATCGAATCCGGTGCCGGCCGATGTGATCCGCCAATGCCCGGAGAGACGCCAACGCGGCCTTGTTCTCCGAGCGCAATTCCACGCCATAACGTTTCGACACCAGCAGGGCGATTTCCAGCATGTCGATGGAGTCCAGTCCCAACCCCTCGCCGAAGAGCGCCGACTGGGGGTCGATCTGCCCGGGCAAGATTTCCAGGCGCAACGCTTCAACGATCAGGGATGCGAGCTCCTGTTCTAGTGCGTCGTCGGCGCTGGTGTCCGGCTGTGAAGAAGCCATATCACTGCGCCTCCTGAATCGCGGCCGGTGTCTGCTGCCGCTTCGGATTGAATCGGGCACAGCGCAGTGCCATCGCCAGCAGCTCATCGGGATCATCGAGGAACGGCTTGTGATGCAAGGGGAGGCCCAGGCGAGCGGCCTCCTCAACCAGCAGGCTCAGATAGTCGCTCAGATGTCCGGCCGTGAAATCATTCGTATCGTGAAAGGTGACGACGATCGGAATGCTGTGGTCCACGACCGGCAGGCTCCCACGAAAAAACCGGGTGCGCAGTCCGGCCAGCTGGGAGCGGAAATTCACTCTCCGGAGCAGGTGAATGCCCCAGTTGACCCCATCGAAGGCTTTGATATCGGATAACAGCATATGCAACTGATGCCGGCCATAACAGTTGAAAGTGGACGCATTAAACCGCCAATAGGGCGGGCGGACCAGCAGCGTCGGTTTTCCCGTGATTCGATCGAGGTCTTCCTTGCCGTTGACCAGCGATTGGTCCAGCTCAGCTTGCGACAGGCCGGTGTGGCTGAGGTGCCCCTTCTGGGTCCCCGTGTGCAAACCGAGGAGATGGCCTTCCGCCTGCTGAATGGCCAGCATGGCTCGGCCGTCCGATGATCCCCCTCGCTTGGGATGGCGCGTCTGTACGAAGAAGATGGCTTTGATCTGCTGTTGCACCGGATTGCGCGCTAGTTGCCGGAGGACTTTGCCTGTGTTGGAATGGGGTCCGTCGTCAAAGGTCACCAGGAAGCGCAAGGTGAGCGGGATATCGGCTCGCCGGCGCGTACTGAGAAAGACCGTTCTGGTTTCTGACGGCAACGTCGATGCGGTATTCACAATCGGGCCTTCCTGGGGTTATCGTTTCACCACCACTTTTCCCGTGCACACATAACTATTCGAGTAGATCCAGGCGATCGGCCCGGAAGTTGCCTGGTGCTGCACGTCTGTGAGGCGCACGTTGACGTTCAAATTCTTGGCGTCTTCTTTCAGGTTCTCGATGCACCCCTGAGGCGAACGGCCGCTGGAAATCACCTTTTCGATTTCATCGCTTTCGTAGTTCGGAATGGTGTAGTGAGGCCCGCATCCTGCCAGTAACACCGCGATTCCAAGTGCCCACCCTCTGGTCATGTCCATGCTCCCCTCGTTAACGGTAAAACATCCCTATCTGTCAGAGTGACTGTATGAAACTGAGACGAATCCCTACACTGGGGGCCTCCCTAGTTCAGCCCTAGGAGACCCCCGAGTTTCTTGTGCTTGCGGAGGGTGTACTCAATCCCTACAATGGCCTCGGCCGGCAGGGCCGGCACATGTTTACAGGTGATGAAGGAGCGACTATGTCACCCAAGAAGGGGTCAGCGGCTCGCGGGGTTGCCGCCGAGCAAGGGCAGCCGACGACGGAATTTGAAAAACTGGGACTGTTCTATCTCGGACGTCCCTATGAGCTGACTCAGAAACAACTCAAGCCGGGCTGGCTGCTCTACGATTCCAAAGACCTGGTCACGCATGCCGTCTGCGTCGGCATGACCGGGAGCGGCAAGACCGGTCTTTGCGTGGGATTGTTGGAAGAAGCGGCGATCGACGGAATTCCAGCCATCGTCATCGATCCAAAGGGTGATCTTGCCAATCTGCTCCTGACCTTTCCGCAGCTCCGGGGCGAGGACTTCGCGCCCTGGATCAACGAGAATGACGCGCGCAAAAAGGGGCTCTCGCCCGCCGACTATGCGGCCCAGCAGGCAGCCATGTGGCAGAAGGGATTGGGGGAGTGGGCCCAGAGCGGCGAGCGGATTCAAAAGCTGCGCGATGCGGCTGACGTTGCCGTCTACACGCCGGGAAGCAACGCAGGGTTGCCGGTGTCGATTCTGAAGTCGTTTGCCGCTCCTTCGCCTGAGATGCTCGACGATGCCGAGGTCTTGCGTGAACGGATTGCCACCACGGTGACCAGTTTATTGGGGCTGATCGGCCTGCAGGCTGATCCGATTAAAAGCCGCGAGCATATTTTATTGTCCTCCATCCTCGACAGTGCCTGGCGGGCGGGGCGGGATCTGGATCTGGCGGCCCTCATCCATCAGATTCAGACGCCGCCCGTGACGAAGGTCGGGGTGCTGGATGTGGAATCATTCTTCCCGTCCAAGGAGCGGTTTGCCCTGGCCATGCAGTTGAACAACCTGCTGGCCGCGCCTGGTTTTGCCGCCTGGATGGAAGGCGAGGCACTGGATGTCGGGCAGATGTTGTACGGCGCGTCCGGGAAGCCGCGCATCGCGATTTTTTCCATCGCCCATTTGAACGACGCCGAACGGATGTTTTTTGTGTCGCTCCTGCTCAACCAGACATTGGGCTGGGTCCGCGCGCAGTCCGGTACCACCAGCCTGCGCGCCATCCTGTATATGGATGAGATTTTCGGCTACTTTCCTCCGGTCGCGAATCCGCCCTCCAAGGCGCCGCTGTTGACGCTCTTGAAGCAGGCGCGGGCGTTCGGCTTGGGCGTCGTGCTGGCCACGCAGAATCCGGTGGATCTCGATTACAAAGGGCTGGCCAATACCGGCACCTGGTTCATCGGGCGCCTGCAAACGGAGCGCGACAAGGCGCGGGTCATGGAAGGGTTGGAAGGAGCGGCCGCGAGCAGCGGCAAGAAGTTCGATCGCCAGCAGATGGAGCAAATTCTCGCCGGGTTGGGGAATCGGGTGTTTCTGCTGAATAACGTGCACGAAGACGCGCCGGAAGTGTTTCAAACCCGGTGGACCTTGTCCTATCTGCGCGGCCCGCTGACGCGCACGCAGATCAAACAGCTCATGGAGCCGGTGAAGCGACAACGAGCCTCGGTAAGCAGCGGGCCAGGCGAGAAAGGTGTGCCCGCGTCTCCGGCACCGGCAAGCGAGGCCTCGCGTTCGACGGCTTCCCGGCCCATGTTGCCTCCGGACGTGCCGCAGTATTTTATTCCACTACGCGGAACGCCACCCGGTGGCTCCGCACTCGTCTATCGGCCGATGGTCCTGGGCGTGGCGCAGGTGCGGTTCACCGACAAGAAAGCGGCGGTGGATGTGACGAACGACCTGACCCGCTTGGCGGCGATCAGCAGCGGGGTCGTCCCGGTGGAGTGGGAGCAGTCCACCGCTGCCGAGTTGCAGGTGCCGGATCTTGAACGCGAACCGGCGGGCGAAGCGGAGTTCGAGGCATTGCCCGCCGCGGCCGCTAAGGGAAAACAATACGACACCTGGAAAAGCGACCTGTCCGGCTGGCTGTTTCGCACCCGACAGCTCGAGCTCCGGCGAAGCCCGTCAACGAATCTGCTCTCGCAGCCCGGCGAGTCGGAACGCGATTTTCGCCTTCGGTTACAGCAGGCCGGCCGGGAGCAACGTGACAGCCAGCTCGACGCGCTGCGGAAGAAATATGCCACGAAAATCACGGCCCTTCGCGACCGGGTCCGGCGTGCCGAACAAGCCCGTGAGAAGCAGCAGAACGAATCCCGCTCCAGCCAGGTGCAGGCGGTCATTTCCGTCGGTGCCTCGATCCTCGGCGCGTTCCTCGGCCGCAAGACGGTCAGCGCCACCAACATCGGCCGTGCCACCACGGCCATTCGTAGCGCAGGCCGGGTGATGAAGGAATCGCAAGAGGTCGGCCATGCGGAAGAGACGGTCGCTGCGCTCGAGCAGCAGCTGGCGGATCTTGAAGCTCAATTCAAGTCGGAAAGCGACGCGCTCACGGCGGCGACCGATCCCTTGACCGAACGGCTCGACCTCATCTCTCTGAAGCCCAGCAAATCCAATATCGCCGTCAAACTGGTGGCCCTCGCCTGGGTTCCCCATTGGCGCTCGGCTGATGGCGCCTCTGTTCCGGCCTGGCTGTAAGAGGAATCCTCACGTCCGACCCTCATTGCGGCACAGCAGGCACAGTGCCCGACCATATGGCCCTAGTCCATCTTGGGCGTTTGTGATATGACTCGGCCTGATTTGTGGCCCAGGACCGGTTCATTCTCTCGCGCGTGGGAGCTCACGCATGGGGACGCATACTCTGCCTGCCGATGAAATCGCGCGTCTCGGCGCGTTGTCCCGCTGCAACATTCTCGATTCTCCCCCGGAACCAGCCTTCGACGATCTCGTGCGACTGGCCGTATCACTGTACAACTGTCCCATCGCGGCGATTACGTTCATCGATCAAGACCGGCAGTGGATCAAAGCGGCGATCGGCCTGGATGTGAGCCAGACCGACCGGGCAGGCGGGCTCTGCTCCGTGACTATCCAGGGCCCGGATCCGCTGGTGATCGAAGATGCGCAAGCCGACGGGCGCTTCTCATCGCATGTGCTGGTGTGCGCCCAGCCCCATGTCAGGTTTTATTGCGGCGCGCCGATTGTGACCAGTGACGGGTATGCAGTGGGGACGATCGCCGTCATGGCTCCCACCCCGCGGGCGGGCACCGGCGAGGACGCTCAGACGATCCGGCGTTTGGCACGGCAGGCCGCGTCCCTGTTGGAATTGCGGATGTTACGGTCCGGCGGATCACCCGCCGAGACGGCGGCCGACCAGGGTGCGGATCTGACAGAAGCGGCCTTCATGACCGATTGCCGGGGACGGATTGTCCATGTCACCCACGAGGCGGAAGAGCTGATCGGTACGGCGGCGTCTGAACTCATCGGCCGGTTGTTACATGATTGCGTCTATCGCCACGACCAAGACGGGAGGGACAGCCCGGCCGGATCGGGCGATCTCGTGAAGGCCTGTCTCAGCGGCATCGCGCTGTTTGAGCAGGACGACCTGTTTGTGAACGCCCATGGCTCCTTTCTACAGGTGCGCTGGAGCTATGTCCCGCGGTTCTCCCGTGGAGATTGGGTCGGCGGGATCCTGTCGGTACGGGATCTCACGAAACAGAAACGGAATGAGGAGATCCTTGGCCTGATGGCCCGCATGACCCGGCTCACTGGGATGGCGTTCCTTGAGGAGCTTGTGGAGACCCTGGCTCGCATGATCGGAGCAGACTACGGATACTGCCTCCGTATGCTGCCGGGAGGGCGGCGCGCGCAATCCCTGGCAGGCTGGGGGCCGGAGGGTCGTCTGGAACCGATGGACTATGAGTTGGCGGGGACACCCTGCGAACATGTGCTCCGGGAAGAGTTCTGCCACTATTCTTCCGGCGTGCAGGCCGTTTTCCCTCAGGACGACGCGCTTCACGAGCTGTCGATCGAGTCCTACATGGCGCTCACGCTGCCCTCGCCGACCGGGGTGCCGATCGGCTGGATTGCTTTGCTCGGCCGCAAGGCTCTGAAGGATGTTGAACGGGCGGAAGCATTACTACGCATGGTCGTCGGCCGTGCCGGCAGTGAACTGGGACGCCATCTTGCGGAACAACAGCTCAAGGAAAGCGAAGAACGGTATGCCCTGGCGCTGCGAGGAACCTCCGACGGCATCTGGGATTGGAACGTGATCACGGGCCAGGCCGTGTTGTCCGCTCGCTGGAAAGCGTTGATGGGATTCGTCGAGGACGAGTTGCCGGATCACGAATCCTCGTTCTTCGATCGGGTGCATCCGGAGGACCTGGCGCGGGTGAAGGCTGAGACACAGAAACATTTTGAATGTCGCACGCCCTACGATGTGGCTTGCCGCGTGTTGCACAAGGATGGAACCTACCGGTGGGTTCAGACGAGGGCCCAGGCCTTGTGGGATGCGCAAGGCCGCGCCTATCGCATGGTCGGAGCGACCACGGACATTACGGAACGCAAGCAGGCGGAAGACGAGGCGCGGCGTTGGCAGCAGGTGTTTCACCAGGCACAGCTCGGGATCGCGCATGCGGACTTTACGACCAATACCTTTCTGGCCGTGAATCCTGCGTTCGCGCGGCAATGCGGCTATACCGTAGAGGAATTGGTCGGCCAACCGGTCCTCTCCGTTTATCCTCCGCAGGAACATGCGGCCCTGCTGGAGCGAATCCAGCGCATTCATGACAGGGGCGGCCTGACGTTCGAATCCATTCACCGGCGCAAGAATGGAAGCCTGTTCCCGGTGCTGATCGAGGTCATGCTCATCCGGGATGCCAATGATGTCCCGGTGTCGCGCGTGGCCTATGTGAAGGACATCACGGAACAGAAACAAGCGGATCAGGCCAGGCGGGCCAGCGAAAAACGCTTTCGCGCCGCCTACCGCAATGCGACGGTGGGCATGTCCATCGCCGACATGAGCGGCCGTATTCAGGAAGTCAACCAGGCGCTCTGCAGGATTCTCGGCTATTCGGAACAGGAACTCCTGAGCCACACCTTTCAATCGATTACGCACCCGGAGGATCTCAGGCAGAACCTTGATCGCATCCAGGCGTTGCTGGCCGGAACGCGCGTCTACGACGTCTTCGAGAAGCGGTATCTCAGGAAAGACGGGCGCGTCGTCTGGGCGCAGGTGGGAGTGTCCGTGATTCGCGACGAGGACGGCACGCCACTGCATACGCTGGCAATGGTCCAGGACATCACCGAACGGAAGCAGACTGAAGACGCGCTCCGGCTGGCCAAATACACGGTCGACCATGCGACGGAGGCCATCTACTGGGTGGGGGCCGGCGCGGAGTTGCTGGATGTGAACGATTCCGCCTGTGCGATGTTGGGATATACGAAAGACGAATTCCGCCGGATGACGGTCCATGATCTGAATCCATACCTCCAGGCCGATTCCTGGCCCGCCTTTTGGGCGGAGACCAGAGAGCGGGGCAGAGTCTCATTTGAGAGTTGTCATCGCGCCAAAGACGGCCGTCTGATTCCGATCGACGTGAACGTGACGTTTATTCGCTTCAACGGAGCCGAATGCCATTTCGCCTTTGTGCGCGACATCACCGAACGCAAGTCGGCCGAGCGCGCGCTGCGGGCCAGCGAGGAGCGCTTTCACTTTGCCATCGAGGCGACGAACGACGGCATGTGGGACCGGGACATGCGGTCCGATGAGGTGCACTACAGCCCGCAGTGGATTCGACTGCTCGGTTATCAGGCTGAAGAGGTCACGCCCTCTCAGGCCTTCTTTCTCGCGCTCGTGCACCCTGAGGATCTGCCCCGCGCAATGGAGATCGTGCAGGCTCACCTGGACGGCCATACTCCCTTGCAGGAAATCGAAGTGCGGCTGAGGCGGAAATCCGGCGACTACCGCTGGTATCTCAACCGGGGGAAAGTCGTCGCCAGGGATGCCGATGGGCGGCCGTTACGTATGGTCGGGACCATCACCGACATCAGCGAGCGCAAACAGTCGGAGCGGGAGCGGGACGAGGCGTTGAGTCATCTGCGGGCGATCATGGAAACCGTGCCCGATGTGATTTTTGCGTTGGACCTCCAGGCGCGGGTATCCAATTGGAACCGGCGATTGGAAACGGTGTCCGGGTATACGCGGGAAGAATTGGAGGGAAAACCGGCCCTCGACATGGTCCCTGCCGATGAAGCCGAGAAAACGGCGGCCGCCATCAGCCGGGCCTACGAAGCCGGCTACGCGGAACTGGAAGGGCATCTGCTGGCGAAAGACGGCCGGACCATGCTCTACCATTGGACCGGCGCTCCCTACAGAGATGCGCAGGGGCGAGTCATCGGCGTCACGGGCGTGGGGCGCGACATCACCGAGCGCAAGAAGGTCGAGCAGATGCTGGCCTCGGAAACGCGCGTGTTGGAAATGATGGGATCGGATGTTCCGCTGCCGGTGGTGCTGGCGGAAATCTGTCTGATGATCGAAGGCTTGTCCAACGGAGTACTCTGCTCCGTGTTGCTCCTGGATGACGATGAGACCCATTTGCGTTATGGCGCGGGGCCCAGTCTCCCGGAATCGTATGTCCGGGCGTTGGACGGCCTCGCTATCGGTCCGGCATGCGGATCGCGCGGCACGGCCGCGTTTACCGGCCGGGACGTGGGGGGCAAGGATATCGCCAGCCATCCCTACTGGGGGGACTTCCGCGAGCTCGCACTGGCGCATGGTCTCCGGGCCTGCTGGTCGACGCCCATCATCTCGGCGGCAGGGAAACTGTTAGGGACGTTCGCCATTTATAATCAGACACCCAGCCAGGCGACCGACGAAGCCCCGATGGTCGCGCGCGCCCTGCATCTGGCTTGCCTCGCGATCGAACGCAAGCGGACGGAAAGCGTGCTGCGCCTGACGCAATTCGCCACAGAACGGGCGGGTGACATGGTGTTGTGGATCGATGAGTCGTCGCGCCTGTTGCTCGTGAATGAAGCCGCCTGCGAACGCACCGGTTACAGTAGGGACGAATTGCTCCGGATGACGGTGCTCGATCTCGATCCCAATTATCACATGGACGCCTGGGCTCACCACTGGCAGGAACTCCGGGCGACCGGCCGCCGGCGCCTGGAAAGGCAGCATCGGTCCAAAGACGGAGCTGTGTATCCCGTGGAGCTCGTGGCCAACTTCGTGGTCTTCGAAGGGCGGGAATATAACTTCGCCACGGTGCGCGATATTTCGGAGCGCAAGCGCACCGAGGATCTGCTCCGGTTCAGCGAAGAGCGGTTCCGTCTCGTGGCGCAGGCCACCAACGACGTGTTGTGGGACTGGGATCTCGTCACGAACGACCATTGGTGGAGCCCCAATGCCTGCGAAAAATTCAGCTACGATCCCCGGCTTGAACCGAGTGTTGAGGCCTGGATGGTGCGGTTACATCCCGACGACAAGGCCTCCATTCTGGACATGCTCCAACAAGCCATCAGGTCGGACGCCCAAACCGTCGCGGCGGAGTACCGGTTTCGACTGGGCGACGGCACGTACGGCTATTTCCTGGATCGAGCCCACATCGTGCGGAACGAGGCGGGAGCAGCCATCCGAATGATCGGCGCGATGATCGATGTCACGGCCCCCAAGCGCGCCTATGCCTCGCTTGAGGAAGCCTATCGGCGGTTCCAGGCCATGTCGCAGGAGCTGCAAATGGTCGAATCCAGCGAACGCCGCCGGCTCTCGCGCGAGCTGCATGACGAACTGGGGCAATTGCTGACCTCGCTCAAATTCGATTTGGCCTCCGTCATGCGGAGCGTGGCCGTGCGTCCGAAAGCCGTATGCCCCCACACCCAGGAACGACTGGCCCGTGCCCTGGAAACCACGGATCTGCTCTTCGTCCGTCTCCGCCAGATCGTTCGAGCCCTCCGGCCACCCGTCTTGGAAGAATTGGGGCTGAAGGCCGGGTTGGAGGCTCTTATCGCCGACGTGCAGGCGCGCACCGGACTGCATTGCGCGCTGCGGTTCGAACAGGGGGGGCATCGACCGTCACGGTTTCCCACGTTGGAAACCGCCTTCTATCGCATCGTGCAGGAATTATTGACCAATGTCGTTCGCCATGCGCGCGCGACGAATGTCGCCATCGCCATCACGACCGGCCGGCAGGCCTGGCGCATGACGGTGCAGGACGACGGCATCGGCTTCGATGTCGGAGGGTTGGCTCCGACCGGAGGCTTCGGGTTACGCGGCATACGGGAGCGGGTGGAGATATTGGGCGGGCAGGTTGACATCCTCTCCACTCGCGACAGTGGAACACGGGTACACGTGATGATTCCGGTGGGTGTGGAACCGAAGCCTGACTCGAACCGGAAGCAGAAAGCCACGACGCTTGGCCGGCGGCGGAAGAAAGGGATCGATGGCTAAATGTCGTTGCCTGATTGCCGATGACCATCCGGTGGTGCGCCGGGGTGTGCGCGATTTACTGGAAGATGAGCAGCTCTGTTCTGAGATCCTGGAGGCCGAGACCGGGGAGGAGGCGCTAGAAGCCCTTCGCCGGGAGCCCTGGGACCTGCTGATTCTCGACATTGCCCTGCCCGACAAACATGGCCTGGATGTGCTGAAGGAGGCCAAGTTGCTGCAACGCAGGCTGCCCGTGCTGATGTTAAGCCTCTATCCGGAAAAAGAATTTGCGATGCGGGCGATCAGGGCCGGAGCCTCCGGATACCTCACCAAGCAAAGCGCGCCCTCTGAGCTGCTGGCGGCGGTGAGCCGCGTGTTGCAAGGCGGCCGGTACATTACCGCTGCGCTTGCCGAACAGCTGGCGCAGGCCTTTGAAACCGGTACCGGAGAGGTGCTCCATGCGCGGCTCTCGGATCGTGAGATGCAAGTGCTCCGGTTGCTGGGACGGGGCAAATCGGTCTCCGTCATTGCGGAAGAACTCTGCCTCAGCGTGAAAACCATTAGCACGTATCGGGCAAGAATACTGGAAAAGCTATCGTGTGAGAGTACCGGCGAGTTGATCCGGTATGCCATCGAGGCGCGATTGATCGATTAAGGCCTTGCCTCCTTCCTTGCTTCCTCCTGCTACAGGAAATCCCTGAATCCGCGTCAGTCGAATACCGACGCAGAAATCCACCTCCTGCCTATATTCCTACAGCCCAGAACCGCCGAAACTAGCAGTAGGGCGGATAGGGCGGAGCAGCCGTGATGCGGCAACGGGGGAGTTATGGAGCAGGTGCGTTTCTATCGCGTCGTATTGATCGATGATAGCCGGATGGTGCGCCTGGGGATTCGAGAGCAGCTCGCGAGGGCAACCGAGTTTCGCGTGGTCGGAGAAGCGATGTCGGCCGCTGAAGGAAGCGAACTGGTGGCGCAGTTGAATCCCGACCTGGTGTTGCTGGATAGCCGCTTGCCGGATCTCTCGGGCGTGGAAGCCTGCCGGCGGATGGTGGCGCATGACCCGTCGCGGCTGGTGGTCATGCTGAGTATTCACGACGACCCGGCCCTCGTCCATGAGGCGATTGCCGCCGGAGCCCAAGGGTATGTGCTGAAGGATGCGCCGGTCGCGATGTGGGTGGAGGCGATTCGCCGGGTGGCGGGAGGCGGGGCCATGCTCAAGCCGCAGTTGACCGGTCTGGTGCTCGAGGAAGTGCGGCAGATGGCCAATGGCCTTTCATCGCAATCGTTGGCCGCCCTTTCTCCGCAGGAATACCGGTTGCTCCCCCTGGTGGCGGAAGGCAAAACGAATAAAGAAATCGCCTCCGCCCTCGACCTGTCCGATAAGACCGTGAAGAACTACCTGGCCAATATTTTTTCCAAGCTCGGGATCACCAGGCGGACGCAGGCGGCGACCCTGTACGCCAGGGCTATCCCCGGCCGCTCCATCTCTTCGAGCCGCTATGTCTGACGGCAAGGAATCCGTACGATGCCGCTGATTCTCATTGCGGATGACAACCGGCAGATTTGCGGGTGGCTGCGAGCCGTCCTGGAAGCGGAAGGTTATCGGGTCATCGAAGCCGGGGACGGCCGGGAGGCGATGGCGGCTATTGAACGTGAAGGGCCCGATTTGATGATTTTAGATATGTATTTGCCGGTGCAGGATGGTCTGGAAACAATCCTGATGCTCCAGCAGATGCAGTCACCGGTGAAAATCCTGGCGATTTCCGGACAGCCGCTGCCGGGATACGACATCCTCAAAATTGCCAAGGCCTTCGGGGCGCATGGCGTGTTAGAAAAACCCTTCAGCCAGGAGCTCTTGCTTCAGGAAATCCTGGCTCTCCTCTCACCGGCGCAACAGCGTTCCGCCTGAACGCTGCACGTGTCTCCGCTCCTCCCCTGCGCTACAAGAGCTCTCGCACCATCTGAAACCGCAGCGGGTCCGAGCGATCCCGTGTAAATCCCAGCTGCTCGTAAAACCGGAGCCAGCCGACGGTACGCATCGGGGTGCCGGCCCAGTCCGCAGCATTCGGCCCCAAATCGACCACGACGTTGTGACGGGGATAGGCCTGTCGCAATTCCTTCATCGCCTCGCCGAACAGGTGGTGCCCTAACCCCAATCCCCGATAGGCTGGACGAACCCAGCCGTACAAGGCCAGCCGGTGGCCGGTTACGGAAAGCCGGGTGACCGCGACGACCGCCAGAATCTCTCCCGTACCCACCGGCCCCGACTGGGATTCGATGGCCGGCATGCGCATCTGCCAGGCCGCGCGTCGAGGTGGTATGCCCTCGACCGCCTCTTCCAACGGCAAGGGCCGTTTCAATGCGTGCATAAACGTCTCGGCATAATCCGGCGCCGTGGCCCATTCGATCAGCAACTCGCGGAACAATGAGGCGAGGTCGGCGCCGTCCTCCAACGGCTGCAACACCGTCGCCTGCGCGATCGACAGATTGAAATGCTGGCCGGCAAAGCGAACGAATGGCTGGCTGTACATGCTGCACACAGTGGGCCAGAACATCCGGAACGTGGCCGAAGAGGTCCAGCGCCGGAACAGATTCATCCATCCGCGATTGAGTGAATGCCCGTGGAATTCCTCCAGCTTGACCGCTAGGTAGACCTGCTCCATGAGTTGGATTTGCTGGTTGCACGTATGCAACGCGGCACGCGGATTCACCGCGATGCCGCCGGGATCGACGCCGAAGACGGAACAGAGCTCCGGATAGATTTCCAGGTCGTACCGCAGCAAATTAGGGTCGTCCCGCAGGAGCCGCTCCAGGTCTTTCAAGTCGTCCGTTTCACCGAGGAAAGACTCCTGCATCCCCGGGGGGGTGGTGACCCAGTAGGAGCGCAAGGCGTGGCAGAGCCGTGCAAAGTCCTGTTCGGTGCGATGAAGGGCCGGGCGGAGAACCTCCTGCGCCACATGTTCACCCAGGCGCCGGTAGGATTCGAATTGCGCTTCGTCGAAGAACTGATCGGCGGTCGGTTCATGGGGAAAGGCGGAATGGCGCGCCGCATAGTCTTGTACGTCCGACGGCTCGTTGCCGGTCACGGAGGGTTTGAGATAGATCAGCGTGCCGGCCGTGGCGTTGGCGTCAACCTTGTCGTAGCGAATCATGCCGATGGCATGGTGGCGGTTGCTGGTTTTGGCACCCTCCGCCCGCTTGAGTTGTTCGAGGTTCAGTTCGATGTCGATACCGAGATCGATCCGGATTTTGCGAATGGCATTGCCCAGATCCTCGAAGGTCAAATGAGGATCACATCCCGCGTCCACCACGAGAATGCAATGGCAGCGGCGCAGGACCATCTCATACAACCCCAGGTTCTCGAAGTGCCCGCCGTCCGAGAGGTATACGTACGGGTGGCAGGAGTCGGTGAGGCCGAAGGTTTCCGCCAGCAGGGGCCGAATCGACAACGAGGGCGACGCTCGCCGGTACGTGTCGGCGCCGGCCGGTCCCGGATTGCCTAGCCACCAGCCCAGACGAACGTTGAAGAGCGCCAAGAGGAACGTCACGGCGGAGGAGGAATGGTATCCCATGTTGGGACTCGCCGCAGCGCCCGAGATCGCCAGGGCCGTGCCGAGGGAGAGGCCCTGATCGAGATACCGGTTGGCTCCATATTCCTCCGAGCGGCGATAGCCCAGGTTCCAGCTGCCGCTGTGGAGGGCGCTGATCGTAAACGACTGCGCCTTGCGTTGCTGCCAGGCCAGGTTGTCTCCTTTGACCAGATTGAGCGCGATGTTGATGAGATGGAACGGGCGCGGCGCTTGCCGATGGAGGCCGTTCACAAACAGCATGATAAACCAGGTCGCGGCCGCCCGGCCTCGGGCGGTCTCCGGTTGCTCCAGCGCGGCGACATTCGTGCGGCAGGCAGGTCCGATGCGCAAATGGTCGACAATGAGGCCGAGCTGGTTCCTGGCCAGGGCCTCGGACAGTTCCTGCGCCAGCCGGGCCGTCAGCGCCTCCACCTCGCCCGGTGACGGGCTGGGAAGTTTGTGAAACGCGTCGAGTAACGTGCGGGTCTCCGCCGTAAATTCTTTCTCGACCATCCAGCGCGCCAGCCGCACCTCGTCGAATCGCACGTCGCCCATGGCCGGGTTGTCCAGATTGTCGAAGCCAGTAAACGGGTTGAACGATTTTTCCCGGTCAGTCCGCCGGCGGGAAGCTCCCAGATAGGCTCTGATGAGCCGGTTGCGATACATCGCGTGGAGCGAAAACCGGTTGATGTTGATCAGCCAGGACATCAGCAACCCCAACAGGGCTACCGTCGCCGTGAACCGGAACAACAACCACATCGGCGTATGGTGGAGCACCCGTTCGTGACCCCAAGGATCGGTCCAGCCTGCGTTTGCAGCCTCCTGGGGAGCGGTGGGGCTGCCAAGAGGCGCCTGCCCATATTGCTCGGCGAGCAGGTCCAATTCCCAACTCGTGCCCAGCGAGAGCGCGATGAAGACGCAGAGCATGAAGATCGGCGCGGCGGCCTTGACGGCCAAATCCGAGAGGATCGTCGTGCGCGAGCGTTCTTCCTGTTCTTGCGCGGTGGTCTTGGCGCTGAATCCGAGCAAGAGGGTGAGCAGACCGGAGAGGCCGCCGACCGAGGCGGCGACTGTGGGCGTCATCTGGTGCAGAAGCCGGGGCCCGAAGCTGACGATCGCGCAGAGGCCCAGCCACATGACCATGGCGATCAGCACCCATGAACCGGTGCGTCCCCACCACTCGCGATCCTGCTCTTCAGTGAATCGGCTGGCGAGGCCGATGAAGATGGTCGCCGTGAGGAGAAAGATCGCCAGCACCGAGGGAACGGCGAGTGTGGCAAACCATTCTGCGTGAGCGGTGAGGCTTGTATGGTCGGCGGTCTTGATGAGCGCCGCACGAAGAAACCATCCGCCCAGCGCGCCGGTCAGCGCCACGGCCAGGGTTTCCCACACAAGCCAGCGGGTGAACGCCTGGAATCGTTTCAGGGCGACGGCGGAAAACAGCCAGCTGGTCGTATGAATGATCGCGCCGCCAAGGATGGCATGACTCAGTGTGAATGCGTCGGCTGTCCCCCCGCCGTTGCGAAACCAGGCCCAGGCGGTGGTGAGGCAGAAGACCGAAAGAATCAACGGGCAGAGGCCGGCGATCAGAAACCAGCGTTGGCTCTCAAGAGTTTGCCACCAGGTGCCGCGGCGGAACGCCCGGAGCGTGGGCCGGCAGAGGTGTAAATAGATCAACGCCATGACCGCAAAGCCGATCCCGAGGGTCAGAAACAAGGAAGGAGACATGAACAGCGACGGGGATTCTTTGGGGTTGAGCTGGGCGACAGCGATGATCCAGCGCGGCGCGAGCAGCGGCATCATGAGCAACGGCAACAGGACCAACCAATTCAAGTGGAGGTTCCGTAAATAGATGCCGAGTAAGGTCCAGGAATCGGCCGAGAAGAATCCCAGGTGCGGGCTCAAGTAATTGCTGTAGTTGCGGAGCCATCGGACCGGGTGTGCGGCCTCTTCCTCGCCGGCTTTCGGCGGGTGGCTGAGATCCTTCATGACGCCTGTGAGGCCGTGGCGATGGCGATGGATCCAGGCCGTCAACCAGCTGCCGATATATCCGCCGCCCGAGACCGTGGAGAGGTAATCGAATTTGTCCAGAAGCTGCAGACGTGCCAGGGATTGCAGGACGCCCAGTCCGAAGGTGGCGCTCCTGATACCTCCGCCGGACAGGCAGAGGCCCGCGCGCTTCGGATGGCAGGCGTGGATGTAGCGCGTGAGCGCCTCGAGATACTGCTGGTCCGACAGCTGTTCGGGAGTCGCCCGTTCGAGCACCTTCAGCGGATGATCGTCAGGAAAGGGGCCGTGAAGCAGTTCAGCTTCCTCGCGCAGGATGTCGGCCAGCTTGAGATAGCTATCTTTCGGAGGCGCGGGATCGGTCATCGGGACTCCGTATGGACGATCTTGGGGTGATGGAGTATCAACCGAGGGATGGCGCGGATGGTCCTCCGACGTGAGGAAAAGGCAAAGCCCGTGCCCTGTTGGCTGTGAAGCAGTGGGATGAGGTGCAACCAGCACAAAGCCGCCGGCGGCGCGGCAAGGCCAAGGAGTCGGGCGGAGATATCTGGCGGCATGGATGAGCCATTATCGGAAGAGATACAACTCGTATCTCTCTCGATACGGTGGAACCACCTCGAGCCCTGACGTGTCCAGCAGGCCCTTAGTGTTTCCGGTCCCGCTGCATCAGTTTGTCCGTATAGGCGAGAAAAATGGCCGACCCCAGGAAGGTCACGTGAATGAAGATTTTCCATTTCACATGCTCGGGATTTTCATTGGCGATATCGACGAACGATTTCAGCAGGTGAATGCTGGAAATTCCCACCAATGACGCGGCGAGTTTGATTTTGATGGTGCCGGGATCCACGTGGGTGAGCCATTCCGGCCGGTCCGGGTGAGTTTCGAGATCAAGTTTGCTGACGAATGTGGCATAGCCGCCGATGATGACCATGGTCAGCAGATTCGCCACCATGGTCACGTCGATCAGGCCGAGCACCCCCAGCATGAATTTCGTCTCTTCCAGTTGTTTAAAGTGTTTGGCCATTTCCCACAGCTCCATGATGAACTTGGTGGCATAGAGCAGCTCGGCCACGATGAGCCCGCCATACAGCGGAGCTTGAATCCATCGGCTGCCGAAGACCAGGAACTCAAAGGCCTGTTCAACACGGTTGTGGGGGATGGACGCTGCCGGCGCGGGACCGGGCGGAGACGGATGACTCACGACTGTACGCACCCTCCTTGTTGAGGGCGTATCCTAGTGGGCGCGCCGGCTCCTGTCAATCGCGAGACGGTTGAGACGGGTGATGCCGGTGGGAGCGGGGAGTGGCTGGAGCACGGTCTTTTCGGCCGACCGGTCGATCAGGCCGCCGGTGCTTCAGGCGAGGCGGCTGCTTCACCCTCCGCCCCGCTTTGCGGAATCCATCGGGCCAGGATGTTCTTCAGCTCGGAGGAAATAATCGGTTTGCTGATAAAATCGTCCATTCCGGCTGTCAGGCACGTTTCGCGATCGCCTTCCATCGCATTGGCCGTCATGGCAATCACCGGGAGATGTTCGCCCGGTTTCTCCTGGGATCGAATCAACCGGGTGGTCTCGAGTCCGTCGAGATCCGGCATCTGACAATCCATGAAGACCAAGGGGTATTGATGCCGGCATATGGCGGCCAGCGCTTCCATGCCGCTTCCGGCCAAATCCACGCGGCATCCCAACTTCTCCAGCATCTTGACGGCGACTTTTTGATTGACCGGATTATCGTCCACCACCAGCACCCGCGGCGCCGCGCGTGCGACCGTTTCGGTAATGGTATAACGCGTAATCACCGGGACGGCTTGGGCTTCAGTATCGCACCGGCTGAAGACAAGACGGATGCAATCGGCCAGGTGGCGTTCTCGAATCGGTTTCGTCAGGTACGCGGCGGCGCCGGCTTCCTGTGCGGCCAGGCTGTCGCCGCGCTGGCCGGAGGCGGTGAGCATGATCACATGTGTGGATCGGATCGCGGGATCCTGCTTGATCAATCGGCACAGTTCGAGACCATTCATCTCCGGCATATACATATCGATAACGGCGAGATCGAACGGGGTCCCTTCCTCAGCCGCTCTCCGCAGCAGGGCCAGGGCCGACGGGCCATCGACCGCGCTTTCGTGGTGCATGTTCCAGGCCGACACATGGTATTGGAGGAGGCTCCGGTTGGTCGCGTTATCATCGACCAGACAGACCCGCAGGCCGGTGAGGTTCTTGACGGGCGGGGACGGCGGAAGGGCGGGCGCGGCGTCGGCTTGCGTGCCGAACCGGATGGTAAACCAAATGCAGGTTCCCTGGCCGGCGATCGACTGTAGACCGATCTGTCCCCCCATCAACTCCACCAGCCGTTTGCAAATCGTGAGGCCGAGGCCGGTTCCGCCATACTTCCGGGCCGTGGAGCTGTCGGCTTGGGTAAACGCCTGGAACATTTTGGCCTGCGCCTCGGGGCTGAGGCCGATGCCGGTATCGATCACCTCGAAGCGAAGCGCGACGGAGCCCGGATCTTCGTCGGTCTGCAAGACTTGAATCAGCACCTCGCCATGTTCGGTAAATTTGATCGCGTTGCCGACCAGGTTGGTGAGGATCTGCCGAATGCGCCCGGGATCGCCGACGACCGTGCGAGGCGTTTGCGCGTCGATCAAGCCCACCAGTTCGAGCTGCCGTCCTTGCGCGGTCGGCGCCAGGATGTCCAGGGTATCTTCGATCGTCAGCCGGAGATCGAACGGAATATGTTCGATCGTGAATTTCCCCGCCTCGATCTTCGAAAAATCCAGAATGTCGTTGATGATGCGCAACAAGGATTCGCTGGAGTGCCGGAGCGTCTGCAAATAATCCCGCTGCTCCGCAGTCAGGCTGGTATCGAGCAACAGGGTCGTCATGCCCAGCACCCCGTTCATGGGGGTCCGGATCTCGTGGCTCATGGTCGCCAGGAAATCGGTCTTGGCCTGACCGGCCCGGACCGCCTGGTCGCGCGCCTCGGACAACTCCCAATTTTTCCATTCGAGGTCTTGCGCCGCTTTTGCCAGCGCATTCTCCGTCTTTTTTCTTAACGAAATGTCGACGATGGACGCGAGGGCGAGTTTGCCATTGGGGGTATCGATCGGATTGAGCCCGAGTTCGACCGGGAATTCGGTGCCGTCCTTGCGCAGTCCAAAGAGTTCGCGTCCCACCCCCATGGCGCGCGACGTGGGGGCGGTGAAGTAGCCGGTGCGATGGCTCGGGTGGTTGGGGCGAAACCGTTCGGGAATCAACATTTCGACGGGCCGGCCGAGCATTTCCTCCCGGCTGTAGCCGAACATGGTTTCGACCTGCTTGTTGACCAGTGTGATGGTGCCCTGCGGATCGATCATCAGCATGCCGTTCGGGGCGGATTCGACCACCTGCCGGAATTGCATTTCGGCCTGCATGCGGGAGGAGATGTCACGCACGATGCCGGTGAACTTCCTCGCTCCATCGACCAGCATTTCACTGACGGCCAGTTCGATCGGGAAGGACGCGCCGTCGCACCGCCGACCCAGCACTTCCCGGCCGATGCCGATGACCTTCTTCTGGCCGGACGCCAGATAATTGCGCAGATATTGGTCATGCTCCGAATGATAGGGATCGGGCATGAGCATTTTGACGTTTTGACCGAGCAACTGTTCCGGCGTGTAGCCGAACATTTTGGTGACCGCCGGGTTGATCGATTCGATGATCCCGCGCTCATTGATCACGACGATCCCGTCCACCGCCGTTTCCACGATCGCCCGCAGCCGAACCTCGCTGCGCTGCATGGCGGCTTCCGCCTGCTTCAGGTCGGACACATTGATATGCATGACGACCGCGCCGTAACGGCCGTGCCCTTGCATGGGCGTGACGATGACGCGGAACCAGCGGCGGAGAAAGGGACTCGAGCTTTCGTATTCGTAGGAGAAGGCGCGAATGGTGCCGTCCAGAATATGCCGGATGCCTTCGGCGACATGCACCGCATCAGGGTGGTTTCCGGCGCGGTCGCACACATCCAGGTAGTTCACGCCGACGCCATAGGCTTCCGCCGTGAGCCCGTTGGCGGCTCCGAACCGTTCCCAGGCTTCGTTGACGGCGAGAATCGTTCCGTCGGCAGCCAGCACGGCGATATTCGCGGGCAGGACATGCAGGATGCTGGAATCCAGCGCCGGGTCATGACGATGTCGGGTGCGAAGCGGATGGACGGACATGATGCTCTTTCTGTTAGCCGGTGGTGCCGGTTTTGTCGGCGCTATTTCCGAGCCAGGTGTCTAATACGGTCTGAAGATCCTTCGGCCGGACTGGCTTGGCGATATAGTCGTCCATGCCGGCCGCGAGGCAGCGCTCGCGATCGCCTTGCATGGCATTGGCGGTCATGGCGACGATGGGCGTATGAGCCGATCGGCCTTCCATTTTGCGGATCAGCGCGGTGGCTTCGAATCCATCGACCTCGGGCATCTGGCAATCCATGAAAATCAGCGGGTACCGCATGCGTTCATGGGCGGCCACGGCCTCCTGGCCGTTCCCGGCGATATCAACGCGATACCCGAGTTTCTCCAGCATCTTGCTGGCGACCTTCTGGTTCACCGGATTATCTTCCGCCAGGAGCAGGCGCGTGGTGCCTGCCGCCGGAGATTGGCTCAAGGTATGGCGGGTGATCAGCGGCGGCGCGCCGGAGGAGGCCGACTGGGAAGCGGTGTCCGGCTGATTGATAGTCAGCAGCTGGCAGAAACATTCGAGCAATTGCGTGGGCCGGAGCGGTTTGGTGAGATAGGCGTCGATGCCGCGCGCGCGCGCAGTCTCCCCGTCGCCTCGCCGGCCGACGTGGGTCAAGATCACCAGGCGCATGGCGCTGGTGATGGGATTGTGTTTGAGCAAGGCGGCCGTTTCGAATCCATCCTTGTCCGGCAGGTGCAACTCGATCAAGGCCATGTCGAAGGGCTGCTGCATGCCGGCGGCTGCTTGCGCCAGATCCACGGCCTCCGCGGCGTTCCTGGCGCCGCTGCACTGCAAGCCCTTGGCAGCCAGGTCTTGTTGCACCACCTTCCTGACGGTGTGATTCGGATCCACCAGTAGAATGCGGCGCCCTTTCAACTGTTCCCACGAGAGCGGCGACGGGGGGGCACTGAGAGCGGTCTCCGGCAGTTGGGCGGTAAACCAGAACGTGCTGCCTTGTCCCGGCTTGCTCTCGATGCCGATACGCCCCTGCATTTGTTGGGCGAGCCGTTGGCAAATGGCGAGTCCGAGACCGGTTCCCCCGAAGCGGCGGGTGGTTGAACTGTCGGCTTGAACGAAGGCCTGGAACAATTTTTTCTGCACCTCCTCCGGGATGCCGATGCCCGTATCAGTGACGGCAAATCGCAGGTGGTTGGGGCCTTCCCCCGGCTCGCGACTGACATGGATAAAGACTTCGCCCGTAGAAGTGAACTTGACGGCATTGCCGACGAGATTGACCAGGATTTGCCGCAGCCGGCCCGGATCGCCCAGCACGCTGGCGGGAACAGCGGCATCGACGAGGGCGATCAATTCGAGTCCCTTGGTCTGCGCCTGTTCGGCCATCAGCTCCAGGGTGTCTTCGACCGCCAGCCGGGGGTCGAAGGCCACTTGTTCAAAGTGAAGTTTCCCGGCTTCGATCTTCGAGAAATCGAGGATGTCGTTGACGATCGTCAGGAGGGCGTCGCTCGAGCGCCGGACGGTATCGGCGAAGTCGTGCTGTTCCGGAGTGAGCGCGGTATCCAGCAAGAGCCCGGTCATGCCGATGATCGCGTTCATCGGCGTTCTGATTTCGTGGCTCATGGTCGCGAGGAAATCGGCTTTGAGTTGCGCGGCGCGAAGGGCTTCATCCCGCGCCTGGGCGAGGGCGAGTTCCGCGGCCTTGCGCCTGGTGATATCCTTGCCGATCGCCAGGTACCCCATGACGGCGCCCTGGCTGCCTCGGAGAGCAGTAATGGTGACCAGGACCGTAATCCGGGTGCCGTCTTTTTGCTGGTAGGTCCATTCCCGTTCATCGGACCAGCCTTGTCGCGCCGGTTCGATCAAGGCCTCGACACCATGCAGGGGCCGCTGATAGAACTCGCTCAATTCCCTGGCGTGGCGGTCGAGTTCCTCCGGCAGATGCAGCCTGGTGAGCGAGTGTTGCCCGATCATCTCTCTGGCGGAATACCCGAGCAATTCTTCCGCGCCGGTGTTGAAGGTCGTAATGATGCCGTCGCTGTCGGCGGCGATGATCGACACATTGGTCGCGCTGTCGAGAATGGTCTGCAACTGCACGTTGGTGGCCAACAGCGCCCGTTCCAGATGTTTGCGGGCTCGAATATCGGTCGCGATGACCTGAATGGCCGGGTTTCCTTCGAACCTGATCGGCGCCGCCGTCACCTCGACCTCGACGGGCTGGCCATCGAGGCCGACGAAGCGCTCTTCGATGGTCGGGACCGCCTGGTTCGTGGCGCGAATGGATGCCACTCGTTCCCGAACCTTCTCCTGGGAGTCCGGATGAATGACATCGAGCACGCGTTTGCCCACCAGCTGTGAAGGCTCGAACGCGCCCAGCAACTTCACGCAGGCCTGGTTGGCAAACACGATCCGGTCATCGCAATTGACGAAAATGGCGTGGGGCGACAATTCCACGAGAGCCCGGTGCCAGCGTTCGCTGGCGCGGATCTGTCCCTCCATCTGTTTGGCCGCAGTGATCTCGACGGCGATGCCCGCAATGCGATGGGTCTCGCCGTGGGCGTTTTTGATCGCGAAGCTGCGGTCGCGAATCCACCGGGTTTGCCCGCTGGGGGTGACGATCCGATATTCTTCGTCGTAGGGCAGGTGGGCCTGACAGGCGGCGGCCGTCGCGACGCGTTTCCGGTCTTCGGGATGAATGTGATCCATCCAGAGGGTCGGATTGGCATAGAGCATGTCTTTCGGAACTTCCCAAATGGTCTCGAAGGCGGGGCTGACATACAGGATCTGGCTTTTGTCGGGCGAGGTGAGCCAAAAGACCGCTTCAATATGGTCGGCCAACTGCCGGAAACGCTCTTCGCTCTCGCGGATTGCTTCCTCCATCTGCTTTCGTTCGGAAATGTCACGGATCATACCCGTGTATTTTCTTGCCCCGCCGATCTGCATTTCGCTGACCGACAGATGAACATCGATCACGCTGCCGTCTTTCCGCATGGCCGGAACATCCCGACCGATGCCGATGATTGTCCGCTTCCCCGTGGCAAGGTAGTTCGCCATGTACGCATCATGCTGTTCCCGGTAGGGCGAGGGCATGAGGATGGATACGTTTTGCCCGATCAGTTCGTGCGCCTCGTATCCCAACAACTTGAGCAGCGCATGATTCGCGCATTCGATGCGCCCTTCCTCATCGATGACCACAATGCCCTCGATCGCGGTTTCAAAGATCGACCGCATCCTGGTTTCGCTCTCACGCCAAGCCGATTCGGCCTGTTTGTAGGCCGTGATATCCTGCACCGTTCCGCTCATGGAGAGGGGCGAGCCGTCGATCTGTCGACGGACGATTCCACGGCAGTTGATGTGGCGCACTTCCCCGGTCGGTCGGAGAATCCGGCAGTCGATGTTATAAGGGGAGTCGTCAGTAATCGTCGCGTCGACCGCCTGCTGCACGAGGGCTTTGTCATCGGGATGCAAGGCCGAGAGGAAGGTGGCATAAGTCGGTGTGATCTTGCCGGGATCTAATCCGAAGATCCGGCATTGCTCGTCCGACCATTGCTCCTCCCCCGTGGCAATGTCCCACTCCCAGAAGCCGAGATGGGCGAGGGTTTGCGCTTCATCCAGCGCTTGCTGTTTCGTGTGCAGCTCTCGCTGAGCGCGGGCTTGTGCGGCTTCCAATTCCTTGCGCGCGGAAATGTCGAGATGGATGCCGGCGGCGCGTACCGGGGCGCCGTTGGCATC
Source organism: uncultured Nitrospira sp. (assembly GCA_902500995.1). GTDB lineage: Bacteria > Nitrospirota > Nitrospiria > Nitrospirales > Nitrospiraceae > Nitrospira_A. The sequence goes on along the minus strand of CABVSR010000004.1, from coordinate 178,405 downwards.
CCGTTCGACCACCTGCCCGCTGTCGAAGACCCAGCACCAGGTTCCGGTCTTGGTCCGGAGGCGATGTTCACTGGAATAGAGGGACGTGTCACCGCGGAGATGGGCGGAAACCTGTTCCATCACCGCCGGCAGGTCCTCCGGATGAACCAGCTGCTCCCACGTGCGAACGTGGGGTTCAATCTCGTCCAAGCGGTAGCCGAGCATGGCCGCCCAGCGTTCGTTGAAGGTGACGTGCCCGGTGCCGATGTGCCAATCCCAGGTGCCGATTTCTGCGCCCTTGATCACCAGATCCATCCGTTCCGCCTGGGAGGCCACGGTTTGTTCCTGCACTGTGAGAAGCCGTTCGAGCTCGGCGATGCGCGCTGTCAAATGGCCGGCGGCCCGAGATGTGTCGCGACCGCGGGCCGCCGGGGGCGCGCTCGCCGCAAAGGGGGACAGCGCCGTCTGCGCGCAAATGGCCAGGGGTTTAAACAGCTGGGCGGTGGTCTCCGGGATGAGGTCCCGGCTGAACAGAATGATGGAGAAGAGTTGTCCATCGGGCAGCGGCGCGCCGAATCCCAGGACGGAGCGGATGCCATATTTCAGGACGAACGCTTCTTGCGCCGGTACATAGGGGCTTCCGGCCGCCTCCTGAACATGGAAGACGTTAAAAGCGTGCTCGCCGGGGGCCACGAGCAGGTTCTGTTCCGGTTCCACGAGATGAGGCAACTGGGCGCCCAACTGGTGAAACAACTGGCTGAACATGGGGAGCCTGTCCAGGTCATCGGCCGTGCCGAGGGGGATGACGCGAAAACGGCTGGACTGCGCGGGGTCATTCCAGCCCGGGAACATGCCGGCGCTGGCCGAAAGGGTCAGACAAGTCATGGATGCCACCGCCGGCGTCCCGCCCAGGCGTTGATCGGCCTGAGCCTTGAGATCCGGCGACAGGAGGTTGTAGGAGGCGGTTGTAAAGAGCCGGACCAGGACGCAGGCCGGCTCTCCGGTCTGGGCCATGGTGAAGGATGTGTAGAGGTGGCGAACGAGGCGGTCGGCCACGTCGTCGAAGGTGGTGGCTCCCGCGCCCATCCGGCGGAGGGCGGCTCCGCAGGCGGTCATGTCACGGAGCTGAAGCGATCGCAGGTGGTACATACTTGAGTGATCCCGCGGAGGCGAGAGAGTCGGTCGATACTCTGTCGGCGCTCGCGCGGGAGAACTTGAGCCATGCACCGGTCGATGTCAGGCGACCTGCCCGTCAAGGAATGGTCTTGAGGTAAAAGGCCGCAGCTTGAGACCTCCTGGTGAGATGAAGCTTGGAATAGACGTTGGCGAGATAATTTTTGATGGTCTTATCGCTGAGTCCCAGTTCGGCGGCGATCTCCTTGTTGGTTTTGCCCTGGGCGATGAGCGGGAGGAGGCGCCGTTCTTGCGGCGACAACAGGTGCCGGCCTCGCTCCGGTTCCCGATCCGCGACCTTGCGAAGATAGGCGAAGGTATGGCGGGTGACGCCCGGGTCGAGGTACGACTGCCCTTTGGTGATACTGCGCAGTGCATGCATCAGGGTTTCGGATCCGGCGTCTTGCAGGACATATCCATGGGCGCCGGTGGAGACGGCCGACAGGAGGATGCTGTCATTGAGCGTGTCGGCCAGGAACAGGAGGCGCGTGCCTGGGAGATGGGTTAGGATTTCCCGGGCGGTCTCAATGCCGGTGCCGTCTTGCACGCGCAGATACACGATGACGATGTCGGGGTGGTGTTGGAGCACGAGCGGAATCGCGTCGCCTTGCGTCGCCGCCTCCCCGACCACGGTAAAGTCCGGGACGGAATTGAGCAGCGTCCGCATGCCGACGCGAACTAATTCCTGCGGATTGATGATGAACACTCGTGTTGGGCTATATGATGGTTCGTTCATAGTCGACTCTCACCTCAATGTGGATGGATGCCTGGTAGTGCTTGTGAATGCCTGCGCCCGTGAATGCGATGTCCGGAAACCTCTGAGAAAAGGCGCACGGCGGTCGGTGTCCACCCTGCCGGCCATGTCGGAGGGAAGCGGCTGATGCGGCATGCTGCGGCCCGGCGTGGAACAGACCGGGCCGCAGGAGCCGTCGCCTTTGCGAGGTGCTGACATGTGCCTGCGGTCTCTCATATCCTGAGCCTACGACACGCCTGCCAAATGATGCAGTCCATATCCCGGTGTGGCCGCGGCCTGGCCGGCCGTCGCGGCCCTGGCATCGACGCGAGACAGGGCCAGCACGATATTCTTACCGCCGAATCCGAAACTATTGATGAGCGCGCGGTCGACATGCGCTGCCCGTCCTTCACCGGAGACATAATCCAGATCGCAGGTCGGGTCCGGCGTCGTCAGATTCAGTGTCGGTGGAATGAATTGATGTTCCATGGCCTTGGCCGTGCCGATGAGTTGAAAGGCGCCGCTGGCGGCGAAGGCGTGCCCCAGCGCCGCTTTAAACGAACTGACCGGAACACGATAGGCATGGTTGCCCAATACCTGCTTGACCGTCTGGGTTTCGATCGCGTCCAATTCCAGGGTGCCGAGACCGCAGGCGTTCACGTAGTCCACTTCTTCCGGGAACCAGTGGGCCGTCGAGAGCGCCAGCCTGGCCGCCCGTTGCTGTTCCTGGCCCGTGGTGGCCGCTTTCACCATGGAATGGGCATCACACGTAAACCCCCAGCCTTCGAGTTCGGCATACATATGGGCGCCTCGCGCGCGGGCATGTTCGTAATCTTCGAGGATGAACGAGCCGGCGCCTTCGCCCAGCACCATGCCGCAACGGGTTTTGTCGAACGGCCGCGGCAGGTTCCTGATCGCCCCCCGTTCATCCGGCGCCAGCGCGCGTCCGGCGTTCATGGCCGCATAGACGCTCGGGTGCAGCGGCGCTTCCGTGCCGCCTGCCACCACCAGCGAGGCCTGCCCCGATCTGATCCATTCATAGGCGCGGCCGATGGCATTGGCCGTGGACGAACAGCCGATCGAATAGGTCTCACAGGGGCCATGCAGGCCGAGCACGATGGCGACTTCCGACGAAATCGCATTGGGAAAAGTCATGCCCATGGTGAACGGATTGACCCGTTCATAGGCGGTGATCTTAGCCGCGTCGTGAAATTCGAAGGCTTCTTTCATGCCGCCGATGGAGGTGCCGATGCTGATGCCGATCGCGCCGCGGTCTTCTTGCTCGAGATCGATGCCGGAATCGCGTGCGGCCATCATGGCGGAGGCCACTGCAAACTGGGTCGCCCGGCCCATACGGCGCGCCTGTTTGCGGTGGAGGAAATCTTCAGGATCGAAGTCCCGCACTTCCGCCGCCAGGCAGGCCTGGAACGGCGTGGTATCGAACGAGGTGATCGGTTGCACGGCGCTTTCTCCACGGCTCAGCAAATGCCAGAACAAATCGACGGTCGAACCCAACGGAGAAACCACTCCCATTCCGGTAATGACGACTCGACGAGAGGTCTGCGGTGTCATAAAACCCTCCTCTGCTCGCTAGAGCGTGAAAATGTTTGTCGTCAATGGGTATGCCACGTCTGCATGTGTTCGCGATGCGCATCCGGCAAGGCGGAGTCGGGATAACAGGTCGCGTAAAAGTCTTCGTCCAGATGATGGGTCTGGCACGCCACGATCGATTTGCAGGCGTCGGCATGCGCTGGAAACCGGCCGTATGTGTTCAGCACATAGTCGGTGAACGCGATCGTCGCTTCGATGGCCCGTTCGGAGTGCTGCGGCACCTGTTGCGCCGTGGTGGCCTGTACCCAAGGCTGTTCCTGCGGTTTCCTGAAGGTGCCGTCGGGCCCGAATTTGCTGGTGACCAGACGGGTCACGGCGTCCTTCATCGACGGCACGAACGGCGGCGTGGGACCTTCCCAGACGTCTGGAATGCCGACCGGATTTGCGCGCATGGGTTTGCCCGGCGGGACGACGAAATGGAATCCGAGCCCGGGATAGATGTGGGGTTCCAGGCCCAGGAGATGGCGCCCGCTTCCCACGCTTTGGATCCCGCCCCCGAGCCCCAGGGCTTGCTGCATCAAGGAAATATGCTCGCAGATGATGCCCTGTTCTTGGATGGCGGTTTCGCAAATCGCCGCGTCGAGTTCACGCAAGCTGAACATCCGGCGCGCGCTCAGGTCGTCATGCAGGTGCCCGCCCGCGCTTTTCCGGAAGGCATCGAGCCCGCATCCGGCGTTGCCGTTGTCCGTATCGACGATGAAATAGCCGGGCTCCTCGCTGAACATCATCAGCAGAAGGTTCAGATACAACAGCGCGATATTGGTCACGGGCATGAAGAGCGTGGTGCCGGGGCGATTCGTATACCACTGGTTGAAGGGGAGCATGAACGGCGCTTCGCGGGGAATGTCCAGACGGGACGACTGCAGTTGTATGACGTCCAGGTCCCAGGGGTGGTCCGGCCCGGACGCGCCGGCGACAAAAAAGACCCCGTCATCATTGGTATAAAACAGCTGCGTGGTTTGCGCGGAGCAGGGGCTGGGGACAGTGCGACTGTTGAAATTCATCAGCGCATTGCCTTGCCCTGCGCCGGCTCCCGGGCGTCCGGCAAACTGCATGTCGCCGAGATTGCGTCCCGTGCGGCCGACCGCCGCATAGATCAGGAACCGTTCCTCGTCCCGGCTGAGCGGGAGCGGTTCATGGTGACTGGCGTATTGAAGCGGGCCGCCCGGCAGGGTCATGCCGCGGCCGAATCGGCGCGTCTTTCGCTGTTGTAGGAGGTCGAGCAGAGTGAATGTGGCGTCCATTGCTGCAGGATGTGCGGCAAGCTGCTTCATAGGGCCTCTCCTTCCGGTTTCCTGGGGCCATTCGGCCCTGGCCGGTCATGTGAATGGCAGTAGTGTTGTATTGACTGACATGCCACGCCGGCGGCGGCGTGGTTGAGCAGACTTTACGAGAGGTATGGGTCGCCGTCACCTACCCGTCGGGGTAGGCGAAGGTTCGGTTCCTGGTCGGTCAGCGAGTGGCGGACGGGGCGGGTCGCGGTTCGACATGCATGATGAGCGTTAGTCCGGCGCCTTGGAATCGGCAGTGAGTCGATCGTCACTGGGCGCCGAGGATGGAATAGTCCGATGCTGCTCACCGGTTTGCCAGTAGGCAATGGCGCTCCATCGGTTTTCGACGCCGATCTTCTGGAAAATATTCTTGAGATGAAATTTGACCGTGTTCAAACTGACTTTGAGAATGACCGAGATTTCCCAGTTCGTCTTGCCCGCCGCCACCCAGCGGAGGATTTCTTCTTCCCGTTTGCTGAGCAGGGCAGCGGACTGGACAGGCCGGATAGGGCGCCAGGCCGATTTGCAGCGCATATAACTCAAGTGGAAATGCGGCGTCAGAATGTCGAGGAGGAGGCGCAATTTCTCCGCCTGTTTGGCGTCAAAATTGCTGAAGGCAAAGTAGGAGCAGGCTCCGTGATCGCCGCGCACGCCGGCCGAGAGGCAGGTTTTGATGCCGAAATCGAGCTTGAGCGACGTGATGTCTTTCGGCTCGTGGCCGACTGGTTCATCGGCGCTGGAGGTGACGGTTTGGCCGGAGGTGAGCAGACGGTGGACGGCCGGATCCGCCGCGAGGCCCTGGCCCATGTACAGTTGGCAGAATTCCCGGGGATACGTGGAATGTCCGAGAGACGGATCGATGCCATGCAGAAGATCCACCGCGCCGCATCCCGAAAATTCATAGGGCACGACTCGTTGCACGGCCGACACCAGTTGCCACACCCCGTCGTTTCGATCGACGGAGCGCGCGTGATACATGATCTCGCCGAGCCGCTGAAATTCCTTGGCGGAAAATGCCGGCTGACTCATGTTCGTTCTTTCCGGTGAGCGCGCGCTGTTGCCGGAGGGATCACAAGCAACCGGAGGCGCTTAGAAATTCTGCCGTGGTTCATGATGAGGCAGCTGTACCATCGTGAGATCAGCTGATTGTACTGCGACCGAAGGAACGGTAGCTAGGGAGAACAGCACCTAGTATAGAGTGCTTAAGGTATGAATCGCAACGGGGAAGAATAGGGCCGTTTGGAACGGCGGATGGAGAGCGCCGGGGCGACGAGGCCCGCTAGCGCTGAATTTTCAGAGTCGGTCCCAGGGTCAGCCACTTGGTCGGGCCGAGCGCCGCCATGTGGGGGAGGTGCGCCACATACCAGACCACGACATCCTGTTCCTGGACGCCTTGATTGTCTTCGTCATATCCCAGTTGGCCGCGCGCGCCGAAGGTCCACGGCAGATCTTCCGCCGGGCTGGCGCGCCGGATGGCCACATCGAGGTCGCCGAACTTATCCCGTTCGCCGTCATCTTTCAGGGGAAGGTAGCCGTCGCCCGGCAGGATCCACACGCCATGCCCCGTCGGTTGGTCACGCACGAACCAGACACGTTGGGTGGCGGGGCTTTTGACGTCGTTCCGTTCGTTGGTATATTTTCGCCAGCCTGCTCCCCATCCCTTGTCCGGGCCTCCGCCATCGTGGACGAAGACCTGATCCTGGCCGTTCCCGTTCACGTCGAAGTCCAGTCGCCAGTAGGCATGGTGATGATGGTCGGTGTTGCAGGAGAGGCCGCGGCTGTGGAGGGTGGGGCGCAACTCGCCGTCTTCGGAGAAATGCCAGGCCTGGTAGAGGTGGTATTCGCCGATCCGCGCATAGATGCCGATCTCCAGCCACTGCACCCCGTTCACAGTCGCGCGCTCGACGCAGACCTTGTTGTCGGCGCAATTGGCGATGGGGGCCAGATCTTGCCAGCGTAATCGATCCTGGAAAGGGCCGCAGCGGCCGCTCTCGGCGCGGGAGCCGAACCAGGTGAACGGATTCCACCAGACCATTTCCTTCACGTACTTAACGCGTACGACCGGCATGCTGGCCTTGCCCAGGACCAATTCCCCGCCATAGGACACATTGCGTAGCGTGAGGCCGGTGTTGTCCCGCACTTCGTAATCGAGCGTCCAGCGCCCCCATTCCACATGCTCCGCGGCCGGATCCGCCGAAGCGGTCAGGGGGAGCGTGAGGATGCCGAGCCAGAGGGCTAAGCCGAGTGCCATCCGATTCATTCCGGTTCCTTTCGCCTAGCGGGGCGGTTCCTGTCCCGCGTCCAACACGCGGTCGTCGGTCAGGTCCACGACGGCCCAGAATTTCGGATCCCCATCCTGCCCCTGGGAAAAGGTGATCCAGATCGTGCGGTGCCCGTATCCAGGATCGTTTCTGAACAAGCCGATATCGGGTTGCATCAACAGCCCGTGACCCTGGAGGGATTCCACCTGGCCTGCGAGCCGCGAGTCGGCGCGGGCCAAGGCGATGCCCCGTTCGACATCCTGCGGCCCCTCGGGCGGGAGGTAGCTCTCGCGGCGTCCGGCATCGACGACCAGCTGCTCCTTCATGCGGACCTCGACCGCGACATTCTGGCTGTAGCTGAAGTAGGTGAGCCTGGCGAACCGTGCCTCGTCCCGGCAGCAGCCGAACGAAACCTTGCCCTCAGGCGCGACTCGATTTGCCTCCACGAAGCCCCAGCGGCTGCCCAGCAGCCCGGCCACACGCGGATCGGCCTCGGCCGCTTTACGCAAGGCGGCGATGTCGGTCGTCGTGAGCATCGCGCCAGGATTCGCCGACCGTTTCAACGCCGTGTCCGCGACTGTGCCGGCCATTTTGGGCTTGAGGTGGCGGCCGGGAGTTTCATCGGCCGTAAAGGCGAGCGCATGCCTGGCCGGCGGCTGCGCGGGAAGCGCCTGTTTCGGAATGGCCGTTTCAGGATCTTCAGGACCGAACGGCCCCCGCGATCCCGCATCGAGCGTGCAGCCGGCGCCGAGTGCGAGCAGCAATGGCAACGCGATCCATTTCGGAGTGTCAGGGTTCATCATGTCAGACCAGGGCCACCTTGCCGGCCACACCGAGCGCCAATTTTGAGACATGCGCAGCCGCCTTGATGACGGCGGCGCGCCGCTTGCGCGTGGCCGCGTCCAGGACCGCCTTGTTCAGCAGATCCTTGTATGTGCTGATCTCCTCGGCCTCGAAGGGCACGATGCGGGCGACGGTCTCATTGTTGTACGTATTGGCCAACTGGAGGTACAGGTTGGAGATCTCGGCTGCATAGATGCCGCGCCGCAAAGGATCGTTCTTATAGGTTTCGAACTTCTTCCGCAATGTCGCTACCGCTTCGAGCAGCGCAGTTTGCCGGACCTTGGTGTCATCGTCGCGCCCGACGCTGAACTCCGCCGTGCCGAGTTGGTCCACCAGAATTTGGGCCTCCTCGCGGGCATGGTCCACCTGTGTAGACAAGGCCTCGATCTCCGTCGTGGCGGATTCCGCGGTCTCCATCAGTTGTTTGATCAGATTGTCGTTGTCCTGAAGAAAGGTGACGATGCCGTCGATGCTGCGGTTCATGGAGGCCTCCGTTACGGTCCTTCTTCTGTGTGCATCCGGTCGAGGAGTTCCACCAGATCGGCCGTGACGCCCTGCGCGCGGTCCAATCCGCCGATCCGCAGTATCCGCGCCCCGACCACTTCCTCCAGCGCGTCGTTGACGGTGCGGGAATGGTCTAGGATTTCCATGATCCGGTCCGAGCCGCCGGGCGCCTGCTCCATCAGCGCGGTGACCAACTCAGGATCCACGGACGCCAGGGCGGATTTCTTGGCAAACCGCTGGATTTCCGCATGCAGGGTGGCGGTCCGTTTCCAGGAATCGTTGAGCGCGTTGGCCGAATCGCGCAGGCCGCAGAAATCCTCTTCGAATTGATCCCAGACGGCCTTCTCCAGGCCCTGCGCCTCGGCCATATGAATCAGGCTCAGGAGGTAGGCGGCGGCATAGGCCGCTTCGCCCTTCTTGTTCGTCACCTGGCGGAAGGCTCCGAGGGAAAAACGATGTTTGGCTTCCATGGTCTGCAGAGACTTGAAGCTCACATTCAGTTCGGCGCGCGCCTTCTCCAGCAGTTTGATCCGCTCCTCCGTCTCTTTCTGAAACGTATCGATGTTCGTTTGAGCCGCATCGATCTTCGTGCCTTCGAGTTGGATGAGGTCGCGGACCGATCCGCTGTGGATCGAATGACATCCCGGGGCTATGAGGAGAAGCGCGGCGAGGGCGAGCCACGAGACATTGCGTCCGGCCATCGGAGCCTCCTTCTGGTTGCGCTCGGTTCGCGGGGTCATCGGCGCACCTGCTGCAGGGACTCGGCCAGTGACTGAACCTCGCCGCGGTCGAGGGTGACATCGACATCGAGATAGTGTTTGATCATGCCGTTGATCCGGCGCAAGGCCTGGACGTTCGTGCGGTAACGGTCGAAGGCGGAAAGATCGAGTGAGGAGGGCTTCTGCGAGCTCTGGGCGACCAGGCGCTCGACACGGGTGATCAATTCGGGAAGTGATTGGATCAGATGGCTCATGTCGCCCGTTCCCGCCAGGAAGACCGGCTGGCCGTTCGGCCCCTTGCGCTCGGGCAACGATTTCAGGCGGATGTCGTTGACGACCGCCATCACCTCGGGGCCCAGCAGTGCGGCATCATCCAGTGCCAGCTCGGGATCCGCCACTTCGATGCGTCTGGGGTTGGTCGTGGCCCACTCCAGCGCGAGATTCAGTTTGAGTCTGGTTTGGATATGCCGGTACCAGAGTTGATGCCGCGTGGTGATCCGGCTGACGAGCTCGCGGTACTGCTGCATGAGCCGTTCATTGTCGGCGTAAGCTTGATCTTTCGTCGCGAGCGCCTGTTTGATTTCCGGTGGGGTCGTGCAGGCGGACAGAAGCACGAGGGTCAGTATGCCGGCGATGGGCCACATCCTCATCGGGATGCCTCCTGGTAAGCGTAAAAGACGGATTACTCGTTGGAAGAGGCAATCTACGTACCTGATACGTAGGGAATGACGGAGACACAGCCTAACGATGAAACGACCGTCCTGCAAGGAGAAAATAGGCCTCCCTCAGATCTCCGACGAAGCGGGCTGGTTGCATCAGCGTACCCATTCAGATACGGGTGTATCGAACCGCATACAGCCTGGGGCCGGCCTCGACGGCGGTATGAGTCAGGATGGGCTGAGGGCTGTACGTAGTGCGGTGATGGTGGCCGGGGCGAGGCCGGCGGCCTTGAGTTGATCATCGGTGGCGGCGGCGATGTGTGACAGGCTGCCGAATTGTTTGAGGAGACGCGCGCGGCGGACCTTGCCGATCCCGGGAATCTGGTCCAGTTCGGATGACAGCAAAGCCTTGCCCCGTAAATTCCGGTGATACGTCACGGCAAACCGGTGGGCTTCGTCGCGGATTCGCTGCACCAGATGTGTGGCGGGCGAGGTCGGACGCAACAGGATGGGGTTTTTGCGGCCCGGAAGGAAGATCCGTTCCTCTTTTTCTCCCCGCGCTTTGGCCAGCCCCATGATCGGGATGTGCTCCTGGCCGACTTGTTTCAATCCTTCGAGGGCGGCGCTCAATTGGCCAAGGCCGCCGTCGATCAGAATCAGATCCGGCCGGGCGAGATCCTCCGCGGCGCCGTATCGCCGCATCACGGCCTCTTGCATGCTGGCAAAGTCGTTGGCGCCTTCCACGGTCTGAATGCGGAATTTGCGATAGTCGGATTTTTTCGCCTGCCCGTCTTCCCAGACGACGAGGGAGGCGACCGATTGATTGCCCATGATGTTTGAAATGTCGAACCCTTCGATGCGGCGAGGCCTGGTCTCCAGGCGGAGCAGCCGCTTGAGTTCGGCCGTGGCCTGCTGGTCCAAGGCCTCGTTCCGGAGATGGTCGGCAATGGCGGCGGCGGCATTTTCTTCCGCGAGCAGCACCAGCTGATGTTTCGTCCCCCGTTCCGGAGCCAGAAGTCGCACGGCCTCGCCGCGTTTCTCGCTCAGCCATTGTTCGATCAGCGGGGCGTCGCCCAGTTCAGTCGGCACCAGCAGCTCTTTCGGCGGTTGCCCTTCCTTGTTGTAAAACTGCTCGATCGCGGAGCGGGCCAGTTCCTCATCGGGGGAGTCGGCGGATTGCGGCCAGAAGAAATCTTTCCTGCCGATGAGCAGGCCTCCGCGCACGAACAACAGCTGGAGGTCTGCGGCCGTGCCCTGCCGCGCAATCCCGATGACGTCCTGATCCGTGGTGGCAACCTGGGTGATGCGCTGTTTTTCGAGCGTGCGCTCGACGCTGAAGAGACGATCGCGCAGCCGGGCGGCTTCCTCGAACTCCTCCCGTTCCGCCGCCGACTCCATGGCCTGGCGCAGACTGTCGAGGAGTTCCCGGTCCCGGCCTTCGAGAAACTGGCGGACCTGTTTGACGATCAGGTGATAGTCTTCGCGGGACTGATTGCCGGTGCAGGGCGCCATGCACCGTTTGATTTCGAATTCGATGCAGGCTCGTTCGGCCTTGCCGTCGATGTCGATATCGCACGTGGCCAGGGGAAACGCTTTGCGAATGACCTTCAACGTTTCCCGGAGCGCGCCCGCCGGCGTGTAGGGCCCGTAATAGAGCGCCCCGTCTCTGTGAACGCGCCGGACGATGGACAGGCGGGGGAAGTCTTCCTTGATCGGCAAGCGCAGATAGGGGTACTGCTTGTCGTCGCGCAGGACGATATTAAACCGCGGGCGGTGGCGCTTGATCAGATTGCTTTCGAGGATCAGCGCTTCCAGCTCGGAGCGGGTGACGATGGTTTCGAGATCGGCGATTTCGCTGACCAGCAGACTGGTTTTGGGTGTCTGGTCATGCCCCTGCTGGAAATAGGAGCGCACCCGGTCGGACAGCACGGCAGCCTTGCCGACATACAAAATTTCTTTGCCGGCATTCCGGAACAGATAGCAGCCCGGCTGCGCGGGAAGATGATCGAGCTTGGATTGGAGCGCGTCGCGGGTGTCAGTCATGAGTGGTCAGCGTTCAGCCATGAGCGGGAAGCCATCAACCGCCTCCGCTGCGAATTATTCTAATGGCCGTTGCAAATTCACTGCAACGTGGCTTTCACGGCTGAAGGCAGACGGCTGATCGCTGATTAGCGAAGCCCACGTACAAATGACGGACTGAGTGTCCCTCTGGCCACTTCCGCGACCGGCCCCTTCATGGTCAGGCTGAAATCGCGCGCGACCTCGATGTTCAGTGTGCCCCCCGGCATCTTCACCGTGACCGGACCTTTCACCAGCCCGAGCTTCACGGCGGCGCTCGCCGCCGCGCAGGAAGAGGAGCCGGAAGCCTGGGTTTCCCCTGCGCCGCGTTCCCAGATCAGGATAAAGATTTCTTTCGGCCCGGTCGGCACGGCGAGTTGAACATTGGTGCGCTTGGGAAACAGGGCGTGGTTTTCGAGCGCAGGTCCCAGTTCGAGTAGGGCCTCACGCGTCCAGGCCTCTCCGGCTTTTTTGAAGACCACGCAGTGGGGATTGCCGACGCTGACTCCCGTAAATTCCAATGACCGCCCTGCGGCTTGAATGGGAGCCTGAATCAATTCATCGACGGGCAAGGTGCAGGGAAGGGCCGCCGGTTGGAACGTGGCTTGGCCCATTTCGACCGTGGCCGCCGCCGCATCCCCGTGGCGATCGACATGGAGCGTGATCGAGACAAGGCCGCCCTTGGTCTCGACCGTGAAGGCGCGTTTTTTCGTTTTGCCGGTGGCATGCAGGTAGCGGGCGAAGATGCGGAGCCCGTTGCCGGATTTCTCCGCTTCGCTGCCATCCGGATTGTAGATGCGCAACCCGAAATCAGCCTTCTTCGAGGGGACCAGCGCGAGGATGCCGTCACTGCCGAGTCCCCAGTGGCGATCGCAAATGCCGCGGATTCTCCCGGGAGAGAGGGTAAAGCTCAGCTCCTTGGGATCCATGACCAGATAGTCGTTGCCGAGTCCATGCCCGCGAAAAAACCCGTTCTTCATCTGCGCGCTCCTTGTTCGTCGTTCGTCACTCGTGAATCGTGAAGCGAAGGCACAATACGTGGGCGGATTTGATTTCGTCAATGGGTTCACATGCGGGGATAATACGTGAAGATGACAATCAGGGGTACAAGGTATTCGTGTCCGAACGGCGAGCGACGCTTCACAAGCGACGAACGACGGTCACTATACGAGCGCCGTGCCGGGCGGGCGTTCGATGAGTTCGACCTCATACCCGTCCGGCGCGTCGATGAAGATAAACCGGCTGCCGGATGACGTGCGCGTGGGACCATCGGTAATCGGGATGCCGTTGGATTCCAGGCTCCGGATGGTGTCGTCCAGATTCTCGACCTGGAAGGCGAGGTGGACCAGATCTTCCTGCACCGTCACCGGCCCGCTCGCGGGAAAGCTGCACAGTTCGATCAGTTCCTCACTGTTGGGGACTTTCAAAAAGGCCAGGTGCGAACCGCGCGGAGACACCTTGCGTTCCAAGACCTCCAACCCCAACACCTGCTGGTAGAAGCGGATGGTGCGATCCATATCGCTGACGCGCATGCGAGTGTGGAGAAGTTTGGTGACTCTCATACAAGGAGCTTATAGCAGATGGCCTATTGCTGATGGCAAGAGAAGAACTGAGGATTGCTGCAAGTTTATTTTGCCAGCGGCTTTTGCCATTAGCTTGTTCGTGCCGGGCCGGCCGTTTTGCGCAAGAGAATTTCGGCGTATCCGGGGATCAGAAAATTCGGCATGGGACCGATTTCCTTATACCCCTGCTTGCGGTAAAACGCGCGGGCGGCGTCATTGAAGTCCGACACGCAGGCGAAGAGGTTCGGGGCTCGCGCGAAGGTGAGCGATTCGATATGGGCCAACAAGCTGCTGCCGAAGCCGCGACCGGTCGCCGACGGGGCGATCCCGAGCAATTCCAGATAGTCGCCGAACAAAAACTTCCTCCGCACAATGGCAATGCCCAGCACGGCTCCGTCCGCTTCGAGAATGAAGGTGTCCCGCCCGGCAGGCAGCGGCGCAAAAATGCGTAACCAGTCGGAAGCGGTAAACCCCAGGCGCTTCCATGGGTCGGAGCTGGTCAGGATGCGGATCACGGCATCGCGATCCGCTTCACGCATGTCGCGGATTATGGCGCGGGCAGGGTGGTCGATTGGGTGCATCGCAAGAGATCCGATACGGTCATGGCGGTCAAGCCCTTGCCGGGCAACAGTTGTCCGGCCAGGGATTCGGTCACTTCACGGGTATGTTTCCCTTTTCCATTGGCATGCAAGACAATGACGCTGCCCGGCTTGAGCCGCTTCTGAACCCGCGTCAGGATGGCCTCCGCGCTCAAGGTGGGGTCGGGATCGCCGGATTCGATATTCCACAGAATGAAGCGCAGGCCGAGCGCCTTCACGGCCTCGACCGTCACGTCGTTGTATTCCCCGTAGGGTGGACGAAACAGCGTCGCCGGGCGGCCATACTTGGTCTTGAGATGACGCACAGGCCCCATGATTTCCTGCTGCTGCTCCGCTAACTCATGCATGGGGAGGTGGGCATGGACCTCGCCGTGTGTGCCGATCTCGAAAAAGGGCACGGCCAGGAGTTGCTTCACCTCGGCTTCGTGTTTGGCCATCCAACGACCGGACATGAAGAAAGTGGCCGGGACCTGGTGTTCGATGAGGAAATCGATCAACTCGCGATCGAAGCCCGAGGCCGTGCGAACCGGGCACAGGTCATAGGTCAGCGCCACGGCAGGGCAGGAGGCGGGGCCGGATTTCACGACCTGCGCCGATGCAGGCCACGCCTCCATGGCGAGGGTCACTCCGCAGAGCACCGCGATCCCGATCCACCCAGCCGTCCCGCGCATGGCGCAGTATACCCGATGGCAGGGATCCGCGATAGTTGACGCTTTATCCGGACGGCTGCTACGGTGAATTCATGCAAGGTCCAGACTGGAAAATCGGCCGGATGTTCGGCATTCCCATCCATGTGCATGCCTCCTGGCTGTTCGTGTTTTTCTTCGTGACCTGGTCGCTGGCCACCGGCTATCTGCCGGACATGCTTCCCGGCCTCTCGGAGCCCCGCTATTGGGCGATGGGCGGCGTGGCGGCGCTCCTGTTGTTTGCCTCCGTCTTGCTGCACGAGCTCGGCCATTCGCTGGTGGCCCTGCGCTACCGTATTCCGATCGGGCAGATCACGCTGTTCATCTTCGGCGGGGTCGCGCAGATGCGAAAGGAGCCACCCCATCCCCGCGCGGAATTTCTCATTGCCATTGCCGGTCCGATCGTCAGTTTTGTGCTGGCCGGCCTCTGCCTGGGGTTCGTCGCAGTGCTGGAAGCGTTTCCGGCCGAATCCTCCCTGCACGGATTGATGGCCTTGGGCACGTTGCTCGGCATGGTCAATACGCAGTTGGGCCTGTTTAATCTGCTGCCGGGGTTTCCGCTGGACGGTGGCCGTGCCTTGCGGGCGGGACTGTGGGCCTGGAGCAAGGATTATTATCGCGCGACGAGCCAGGCGGCCCTGGTTGGACTCCTCTTCGGAGTCACGTTCGGGCTCTTCGGCGCGCTGCTCCTGTTTGGGGCTTTGTCGGGCACGGCCTCCAGCGCTCTGGCCAGCAGCGGAGGGTGGATTGTGTTGCTGGGCGCCTTTTTGTTTACGGCGGCGCGCGGGAGCCGGAAGCAGGCGGTCATTCGCGCCTCGCTGGCGTCGGTGCCGGTTCGCGAGCTCATGGTGAGGAATGTGGTCGCCCTCTCTCCGGACCTGTCGCTGGAAGACGCCGTGAACCAGTACTTCCTTCCTTACGGCTATGGAGGATTTCCGGTCGTGCACGAAGGCCGTCTGGTGGGCGTGGTGGCGGTCCGTGACATTCAGTCCGTGAAAAATTCCCTCTGGGCCTTTCGGCGGGTGGCCGAGATCATGCAGCCGGCCAACGACGAGATGGTGGTTTCGCCCGACCTGTCAGCCATGCAGGCCTTGGAGCAGATGATGGCGGCCGGAGCCGAACGACTGGTTGTGGTGCAGGATGGGCTGTTGCTGGGCCTGGTGACGCGGGCCTCCATCGGCCATTTCATTGAACAACGCCATCCGTCGGGCATGAGCGCGCCCTCTTCGTAGCCGGACCCTGCCCTTCCTCATCGGTGACCCGCATCAACTCAATCATCGACGGTGATCTGCGGGAGATCGCATCGGGGCATCACCCGGGGAGCGTCGCGGAGTCATCCAGTATGGTCGGGCGGCGGCATTGGCATTCGTACGTCACTACGGCTCCCAGGAGGACCAATGCCGAGGAGTAGTACACCCACAGCAATAACAACACGACCTCAAGGAGCGAACCATACAGTTGTGTGTAGACGGCCGCGTCTTCCAGATAGGTGACGAAGAGCACCTTGGCGGAGACCCACAAGAGGCTGAATACGGCGCCGCCGATCGTCGCCTCCCGCCAGGTGGGTCGTTGGTGAGGAAGAAAGCGGTATAGGCAAGTGACGGAGGCGAACGCGAGCAGGAACGGCAGCGTATAGGTGAGCAGAAAATCATGGGCCGCGAGCGCAACGAGGTTCATGCCGAGAAAGTGGGGTGCATAGGTGGTGAGTAACTCGATGGCCTGGGTGGCTACAAAAGAAATGAGGGTCAGAAACCCCAACATCCAGACCAGCGCCACGGCGACCAGGGTAGAGATCAATGGATGCCGCTTGGCTGCCGTGCCGAACACGGTATTCATGGCATAGTCCAGCTCATAAAACACCAGCGCGCTGAACCAGCCGAAGGCCAGGAAGACGGCCCACCGCACTTCTTCCTGTTCCGCCACGCGGCGAATATCCCTGGCGAGGCGTTCGCCCATGCTGGGGAGAAACCCTTTCAGAAAGCCTAGCAGGAATTGGTAGCCGATGACGTCCTGGCTGACGATGAAACTGATGCCATAAAGCACCAGGAACACCATGGGGAACAGGGACAGCAGGGAATAGAAGGCCAGGGAAGCCGCGAGGCTGGGGCAGCCGCGCCGCCGAAAGGTGTCAAAGACGTTGGAGAAGAACGGCAATTCGGTCATGCAAGCCTGCGTGAACCAGTGCCGATGCGGTGCGATGACTGATCCCACTCGGAGGAAAGCCGGACAAAGCCGGTCGGCCCATCATCGGATATCGAGGCTCGGGAGAAGGTGACGCGACGAGCCTGGCGCCGGAAGGTTATTTTAATAACGGTGCCGCATGGGTGGCCAGCGACCACAGGCCGTTCGGGAAAAGGCCGAGGAGGACCACGCCGGCGAGGGCACATGCGAGAACAAACGACAGCGCGGGAGAAGTTTCCAGCCGAGAGTGACTGGCTTGGGACCCTTCGGCCTCGCGCATGTACATCACCATCACGATCCGCAAATAATAAAACGCCGAGATGGCGGCGAAGATGACCGCCACGACCGCCAGCCAGGTCATGCCGCTGTTGACGGCGGCCATGAAAATGTAAAATTTGCCGATGAAGCCTGCGGTGGGAGGAATGCCTGCCAGCGAGACCAGGAAGACAAGCATGAAAAAGGCCGCCAGTGGTTCGCGTTTCGCCAGTCCCGCGTAATCCTCGATGTTCTCACTCTCCTGCCCCTCTTTGCGTAACATGCCGACAAGCGCGAACGCCCCCAGCGTCATGAAGGAATACACGGCGATATAGAGCAATACGCTGGGAAACCCACTGGAAGCTCCGTCGCCCCTGTGCCCGGCGGCCACGACGACGCCGATCAGGGCGTATCCTGCATGGGCGATGCTGGAATAGGCCAGCATGCGCTTGATGCTGGTTTGGACGATGGCGACCAGATTTCCCAACGCCAAGGTGGCTAGACAGATGATCGTAAACAGGACCGACCAGTCGGCGCTGGCCCCGCCCAACCCATCGACGAACACACGGAGGAACGCCCCGAAGCTCGCGGCTTTGGAAGCCACGGCCATAAAGGCGGTGACCGAGGTCGGCGCGCCTTGATAGACGTCCGGCGTCCACATGTGAAAGGGGACGACCGCTAATTTGAATCCGAATCCGACGGCCAGCAGCACGAGCGCGAGGGACAACATGGGATTGGCAGTACCCTGCGTGGCGATGGCCTCCGCGATCACGGACAGCCTGGTGCTGCCCGCCACCCCGAAGAGCAGCGAAATGCCGTACAGCAAGACGCCGGAGGAAAAGGCACCCAGCACAAAATATTTGGCCGACGCTTCCAGCGAGCGCGCTTCCGTCCGCTTTAACCCGGCCATGACATAGAGCGACAGGGACATCAGTTCGGTGCCGAGATAAATGGTGAGCAGATCGGCGCCGGAGACCATGACCATCATGCCGGCCAAGGCCAGCAGAATGAAGCCGTAATATTCGCCGATGCTCAATCGTTCGGCTTTGAGATAGGCCAGAGACAAGAGGACGGTGAGGCCGGTGACGATGTACAGCAGGAGCTTCCAGAAAGCGCCGTACGAATCGAGCACCACCAGGTTGCTGAAGGCATAGGTTTGGCCGGTCAGGCGGGCCGAGGTCAAGCCCATGCACATGGCCAGGGCGCCCAGCGTCAACCAGGCGAGCAGGTCCTTTTTGTCTGCGGCCAGGACAGGGTCAAGAGCCAGGATGAGGCAGGCCGTGCCGATGACGAGGAGTTCCGGCAGAATGGCCATGAGGTCTTGAAGGGGAAAGGTCATCGTGCCGCCGCCTGGTCAGAGGATGAAGGAGCAATCGCAGCCACCGTGGCCGTCTTGTTCGGCAAAGTGGTCGGCTGAGGCACCGTGGCGTATGCGGGGGCCTTTTGTCCGTTCAAGAGATTCGTCACGCTGGCATGCATGCGGGTCAAGAGCGGATTCGGGAAGATTCCCAGCACGAATACCAGAACGATGAGCGGCACGAGCGTGGCCGTCTCTCTGGCATTGAGGTCCAGGAGATGGGCGCGATGCGCGGGAGCAGGCGTGCCGAAGACGACCCGTTGCATGAGCCAGAGCATATAGGCGGCGGCGAGAATCACCCCCAGCGCGGCGAAGGCCGTGGCAAACTGGCTCCAGACGAATGTGCCGGCCAAGACGAGGAATTCGCCGACGAAACTGTTGGTGCCCGGAAGACCCAACGAGGACAAGGCGAAAATCATCAGAAAGATCGCGTAGCGCGGCATGGGGCCGGCCAGGCCGGTATTGTCCAGAATCTGGCGGCTATGGGTTCGCTCATACACGATGCCCACACAGAGGAAGAGTCCACCCGTGGTGATCCCGTGATTGACCATCTGCATGACCGCCCCTTCGATGCCCTGGATGTTGAGGACGAAGATGCCCAATGTCACGAAGCCCATGTGACTGACGCTGGAGTAGGCAATGAGCTTCTTGATGTCGCTCTGCGCCAGCGCCATGTAGGCCCCGTAGATGATGGCCACGATCGAGAGCGCGATCATCGGTTTCGTGAAGGCCACTGTGGCATCAGGGAGCATCGGTAACGTGAAGCGAAGGAATCCGTACGTCCCCATTTTCAGCAACACGCTGGCCAGGATGACGCTGCCTGCCGTGGGAGCTTCCACGTGGGCGTCCGGCAGCCAGGTATGAAAGGGAAACATGGGGACCTTGACCGCGAAGGCGGCGAAGAAGGCCAGGAACAGCCACATCTGGAGCGATGCGCCGTAGGTTCCGCGGCTCAGTTCCAGGATGTCGAAGGTATGCCCGCCATGGAAATACAGCGCGAGGATGGCGACCAGGAGGAGCAAACTGCCGGCCAGCGTGTAGAGAAAAAATTTGATGGCCGCATACAGCCGATTGGGACCGCCCCAGACGCCGATGAGCAGATACATCGGGATCAGCATGACTTCCCAGAACACGTAGAACAGCACGAAGTCCAACGCGACGAAGACGCCCACCATGGCCGCTTCCATGACCAGCAGCATGGACATAAACAGTTGTACGCGTTTCTCGATCGCCGTCCAGGACACCGTCACGCAGAACGGCATGAGGAACGTGGTCATGAGCACCAGCGGAAAGCTGATGCCATCCAGGCCCAGGCTATAGTTCACCGGCGGAGAGCTGATCCAGGAGGCCCGTTCTACGAACTGCATGTTGGCGGTGGAGCTGTCGAACAACCACCAGAGCGGCAAAGAGAGCAAGAAGTTGCCGACTGTGAAACCGAGCGCCACCAGGCGGGAGGACTCGGCCTTGACCAGCAAGCAGAGCACCGCGCCGATCAGCGGGGAAAATACGATGAGGCTCAACCAGGGAAACGACGTCACGAAAGTCTGCTCCAGAGGTGATACGGAGTGCGTAAAACGTGAAACGTAAAAGGTAAAACGTGAAATGCGAAACGGGAACGTAAAGCGTGAAAGGATGTGTCAGTCATTCGGAGTTCCATCCATCCTGTCCCGCTATAGCAGCAGATACACCGTCAGAATGACCACGGCGCCCAGTGTCATGCCGAGCGCGTAATGCTGCGTTTGCCCGCTTTGGGTCAGCCGGATCAACCAGCCGCCCCAGGCAATCGCACGGGCTACGCCATTGACGGCGCCGTCGATAATGGCCACATCGACATGCTTCCACAGCCCCTGTGCGGCAGCCAACGTCGGACGGACCAGGGAACGGTCATAGGCTTCATCGATATACCACTTGTGCAGCGACAACTCGTACGCGGCGCGCCACTGCTGCGCAAGGCGATCCGGCAGGCCGGGATTCAGCACATAGAGATAATAGGCCGCACCGATTCCTGTGAGTCCCATCAACGTGGCCAGCGCCATAATGGTGTAGGCGGCCGATCCTTCATGATGCCCCGCCGCTCCCTCGCCGTGAAAGACCGGCTCCAGAAACGCAGGAATACCCAGGTAGCCGGCGACAATGCTCAACACCGCCAGCACCATCAAGGGCGCCGTCATCGTGGTTGAAGGTTCGTGCACATGGCTCGCATGGTGCGGATCCACGCGGGATGCGCCCCAAAAGGTCACGAACACGAGCCGGAAACTGTAGAACGCGGTTAACCCAGCCGTCAGCAATCCGCAGATGGTCAGCACCTGGCCCAAAGGACCGGCCGACCAAGAGGAGACCAGCAGATCATCTTTGCTGAAGAACCCGGCGGTCAGCGGGAATCCGGCCAGCGCGAGCGAGCCCACCAGGAAGGTCCAATAGGTGACCGGAAGTGTGTCCTTCAAGCCACCCATGCGGCGCATGTCTTGTTCGTGATGGAGCGCGATGATGACCGAGCCGCAGCCCAAAAAGAGCAGCGCCTTAAAGGCGCCGTGGGTGAGCAGGTGGTACATGCCGGCGCCGTATGCGCCCAAGCCGCAGGCCATGACCATGTACCCAAGCTGGCTCATCGTGGAATAGGCCACCACGCGTTTGATGTCCGTCTGGGTCAGGGCGATCGTGGCGCCCAGCATCATCGTGATTGCGCCGACCAGCGCGACGACCGTCATCGCCGTGGGCGACAGGTTATACAGCGGGGCCAATCGCGCGACCATGAACACGCCGGCCGTGACCATGGTGGCGGCATGGATCAAGGCCGAAATCGGCGTAGGGCCTTCCATCGCGTCGGGAAGCCAGACATGGAGCGGGACTTGCGCGGATTTGCCGACCGCTCCGGTAAAGAGCAGGAGGCAGATCATCGTCATGACCGAGACGTCCCAGGTGCCGCCGAACGGCCCGAGAAGGTTCGTGGTCTTCGCGGCCAGTTGTCCGGCCTGCGCGAAGATCGTCGCATAGTCGAGCGAGCCGAAGGAGTACCAGACGAGGAACAGGCCGAGGATGAACCCGAAGTCGCCGACGCGGTTGACCAGGAAGGCCTTCGTCGCGGCGGCGCAGGCGCTGGGCCGCTCGTACCAATGTCCGATGAGCAGGTAGGAACAGAGGCCGACCGCTTCCCAGAATACGAACAACTGCAACAGATTGTCTGCCATCACCAGCATCAGCATCGAGAAGGTGAAGAGGGCGATGTAGGCGAAGAATCGGGCGTACCCTGGCTCCCCGTGCATGTAGCCGATCGTGTAGATGTGCACCAGCGTGCTGACGGTGGTGACCAGGATCAGCATGACGGCGGTCAGGCGATCGATGGAAATGCCGATGTGAATATCCAGGTTGCCCGAGGTCAGCCAGGTGTAAAGGGTCACATTGATGGATTGGCCGGTGGCGACGTCGTGCAGGGCCAGCAGGGAGAGCAGGAATGAACCCACCATCGCCGGGACGGCCACCAGATGCGCGCGATCCTTGATCCATTGCTCGCCGATACCGACGATCAGAAAGGAGAACAGGGGAAGCAATGGAATCAGCGCGTACATCATGGTCGGGATGGTCGGCCTATCGTTTCAACAAATTGAGATCGTCGATATAGATCGATGAGTTGGTCCGGTGAAGCGCAATGATGATGGCCAAGCCGACGGCGACTTCCGCCGCCGCCACGGTGAGGGCGAAAAACACGAAGACCTGCCCCGCGACATTGTGAAAGTACTCCGAAAAGGCCACGAAGTTGATGTTCGTGGCATTCAACATCAGCTCGACCGAAAGCAAAATCACAATGATGTTTCGCCGGATGAGCACGCCCACCACACCGGTGAGGAACACAAACCCGCTCAGGATCAGATAGTAGGATAAGGGAACAGCCATGGACGTACCGTTATTGCTGCGCCTGTTCGTTGAGATCTTTTTTTGCCAGAATGATCGCCCCGATCATGGCTACGAGCAGGATCAGCGAGGCGACTTCAAAGGGAAACAAATAGGTCGAGTACAAGGCTTCCCCGATCAATTCAGTATTGCCCGGTCCGGCGACGGGATCGGCGGCGGGCGCCGGGGCCGAGGCGGCGGTGCGGGATTGAATGAGCAAGAGAATCACTTCGGTGCACAACATGACACCCAGGAGTCCCGCCACGGGGAGCTGGTTGTGATAACGCTCTTCGGATTTGATGCTCAGGAGCATGACGACAAACAGGTAGAGCACGAGAATGGCGCCGGCGTAGACGACGATCTGAACCGCGGCCAGAAACTCCGCGTGGAGCGTGACGTAGAGGCCCGCGACATGAAAAAACATGATCAACAACGCCAGCGCGCTGTACACGGGGTTGCGCAAGGCGACCACCAGTACGGAAGTGGTGGCGATCACCGCAGCAAAATAAAAGAAAAAGATGTGATCCATGCGTCCGTTATCTCGTCCGACCCAACTGAAACCTTGCCCCCTGTCGCCCTGGCTCTCTGACCGGTGGCAGTCTATTCGCCGCGTTCGTCTCTGTGTGGAAGGCCAGCACGGAGGACGAGGCGGAAGGCCTAGTGCTCCTTTTGCGGGAGGTGTTTGAACGTCACGTTAAAAAACGCCACGTTCGGGTGCTGCAGTTCAAGGCGCTTTTCCCGGACGGGATAGGCGCGATCACCGATGGCCAGCAGCTGTTGTTTGTTGAGATGGAGCTGGCGTTTGTCGTACACGGCCCATTCGAACTCGCGGGTCATGCCCAGGGCGTCCACGGGACAGGCGTCGACGCAGAGCCCGCAGAAGAGGCAGCGCGTCATATCCATGTAGTACTCCTTGGAGTACCGTTTGGTCGGCTCCCCGGGAACTTCGCCACTGACGACCCGGATCACGCGCGACGGGCAAGCCGCTTCGCAGAGGTCGCATCCGACACATTTTTCCGTGCCGTCGTCATAGCGCAACAAGGCCAGCATCCCGCGATAGTTTTCAGGGAGGAGCCGCTTCTCATGCGGGTACTGCAAGGTGATCGGTTTATAGTTGAGCAGGTGCTTGAGCGTGGCTTTCATGCCCACGAGCAGCTCATAGAACGTCAACGTTTTCAGCCAATCGCTGAATGACGGTTTCCGTTTCGGTTGTGCCGTGATGGCGACGTTCATCTCGCTCCGTTTACCGCGGGAAGAAGTAGGCGGCGATGGCCGTCAACACAATGTTGCCGAGGGCGATGGGCAACATCACCTTCCACCCGAACCGCATCAGCTGGTCATACCGCAGGCGGGGCAGCGTGGCCCGTAACCAGAAAAACAGGAACAGGAAGAAGTAGACCTTGGCGGCGAACCAGACGACGTTTTCAATCCAGGCGAGGGCGTCCAGGCCGAGGTGGCCGAGGAGGGTGCCGGGATAGGGCGCGTTCCACCCGCCCAAGAAGAGGGCGGCTGCCACGCAGGACACCAGAATCATGTTCGCGTATTCCGCGATGAAGAAAAACGCAAACCGCATGCCGCTGTATTCGGTGAAGAATCCCGCCACGAGTTCGCTCTCCGCTTCCGGTAGGTCGAAGGGCACCCGGTTGGTTTCCGCCACCGACGAGATGACATAGACCACGAAGGCAAAAATCTGCGGGAACGGCAAGGCGATGATGAACCAGTTCCAGAATCCTCCGGACTGCGCCTCCGTGATTTTCACCAAGCTCAAGGATCCGGACAGGAGGATGACGCCTACGATTGCGAGGCCGACGTTCAATTCGTAGCTGATCACCTGCGCGGCGGAACGGAGCCCGCCGAGGAGGGAGTATTTGCTGTTGGAAGACCAGCCGCCAAGGATGATGCCGTAGGCGCCGATGGAGGCGAAGGCCAGAATATAGAGGATGCCGATGTTGATATCGCTGATGACGAACGGCTTGACCTGCATGCCGAACAGCTCGATGGTCATGGTCGGCCCGAAGGGAATCACGGCAAACCCGATCATAGCCGGCACCAGCGCGAGGATCGGCGCCAGCGTGAAGAGGAACTTGTTCGCGCCGGCCGGAATGATGTCTTCCTTGAAGAAGAGTTTCAATCCGTCTGCGATCGGTTGCAGCACGCCGTAGGGACCGACTTCCATAGGGCCCATGCGATCCTGCATCCAGCCCAGGACCTTCCGCTCCGCGAGGGTCAGGACCATGACGGTCAGCATCACCACTCCCATTACCGCGGCGATTTGCGCTAACGACACCGCCAGTCGTAATCCGATTTCCATAACAGCAATACTCCTCGTCCCGTCCTACGAGACCTTCGCGAGAGACACGTGCGCGAGCTTAAAATAGGGGATTTGCGTCCGGGGATCAATCGTCCATTCAGCGAGTTGTTTGGCCTCGTCGTCGAAATGTTCAGGAAACCACACCAGGCCGGCCGGCACGCGCTCGCGGATCTTCGTCCTGGTGGTCATGGAGCCGCGCTGGTTCGACACCTGCACCTTCTCGCCGTCCGCCAGTCCCAGCTTGGCCGCATCCGCCGGATTGATGGACAGACAGCCATCCTGCTGCAGTTGCAGCAGGCCCTTGGAGCGGGTGGACAATTTTCCTGAATGGAACAGGGATTGGGTGAACATCAGCGTCAATGACGTCTCATCGGTCTTGGGCACCTGGCGCAGCGCGTATCGCGCTGCCATGTCGGCAGCGGCGCCCTCCGCGAGATACCGGTTCAAGGCGGCCTGGTCGACTTTGGGAGACGTGGGCGTCGGTCCCAATAGGCCATAGCCGGGAATGATGCTGCGAATCTCCTTCAGAATCTCGCGCGCATCGCCATATTCCAGTGGCGCGCCCATCAAGACGGAGACGGCCGACAACATTTCCCAATCCGGGCGACTGTCACCGATCGGATTAATCGCCTGCCGGACGGCTTGCACATGTCCTTCGGAGTTGGTGAAGGTGCCGTCTTTTTCCATGTAAGAGCAGGCGGGGAGGACCACATGGGCCATGGCCGCCGTTTCGGTGAGAAATAACTCCTGACAGACCAGCAGTTCCAGTTTGGCCAGGGCCTCTTTGGCTCGGGCCGCGGCCGGCAAGGTGCCGACCGGATTCTCGCCGACCACAAACAAGGCCTTGAGGCTACCCTTATCGGCGGCGGCAAGCATCTCGATCATGGAGAGGCCGGGCGTCCGAGGCAGTTCTTCACGCCACACTGCTGCGAGGCGATCCCTGGATGCTTGATCCATGAGCGGGGCCGGTCCAGGGAGAAACTCCGGCACGGCGCCCATTTCGACCGCGCCTTGATCGTTGTTTTCTTCGGCCAGCGGTCCAACCCCGCAACCAAGCTGATTCAGTTTTCCCAGCAGGATCAGGAGATCCAGGAGATTCGTGGTCGTGCCTTCCCCGTCGGGTTGCCGCAGGACGCCGTTTCCGACCAGGATCACCACTCGTTTCGCTGCGGCCAGGAGTTTGGCGGACTCCTCCCAATGCGCGCGAGTATGGCCGGTCGCGCCTTCAAGGGCTTCCCAGGAAGTCTGTTGCACGGCGGCGGTGAGCCGTTGCACGAAGGCCGGGGACTGTTCGGCGAGACCTGAGTCCATCAGATTGCCGTCGATGACTGCCTTGATCAGGCCCAAGACCGTATTGCCGATCTGCTCGGGGTGGGTCGCAAAATGCTGCGTGGCCAGGTTCGCGATATTGCTGATGGTGTCGACCGCCGGTTCCAGAGATTCGATCGTGAGTAGATTGGCCTGCCGTTTCTTGACGGCTTCTTTCACCTTCAGCCCGGTAATCGGGCTGGTCTCCGTGATATTGGTGCCGACTAAGAGCAGGGCGTTCGCGGCGACGATATCTTCAAAAGCGATCGTCCACCGGTGTGTGCCTTGCACGCGGCGCAAGGCCTGAATCCCGTTCAGGTGGCCATATCGCGCGCTGCTATCGATCCGGTTGGTGCCGATCACCTGGCGCATGAATTTTTGAAACACGTAGAGGTCTTCGTTGGTGCAGCGGGAGGTGATGAGACCTCCGAACGCATCGGGGCCGTTGGCCAGCTTGACCCGGAGCGCCTGTTCAGCGACATATTCCAGCGCCTCTTCCCAGGTGGTTTGCACCAGGATGCCGTCGCGGCGGATCAGCGGATGGGTCAGGCGCTCGGCATGGGTGCTGGCATGGAAACCGAAGAATCCGCGAGCGCACAGATCGCCGTTATTCCGGCCGGCCCCGTGCGAGGAATTGACCTCGATGAGTTCGTTTCCTTTGGTTTGCACGGTGATGCGGCAGCCGTCGCCGCAGAAGGTGCAGATGGTGTCGGCCCGTTTGAGCATCCAGGGCCGGTATTCATACATGGACAGCCGGCTCGTGATCGCCCCCACCGGGCAGATTTGGATGCAGCCGCCGCAGAATTCACAATCGAGTTCATGCGGGCCGAAGTGCTTGATTTCGGTCATCGTGCCGCGGCCGACGGGCGCCAGCGCTTTGACGTCCATGATTTCGTCGCAATACCGCACGCAGCGCAAACACTGCACGCAGCGATTCATCTGCGTTTCGATGAGCGGGCTAAAGTACTCTTTCTGAAAGATGCGTTTCGTTTCCGCAAACCGGCTGGTGGTCGGCGTGTACTGATGCGAGAAATCCTGCAGGTCGCACTTGCCGCCTTGATCGCACACCGGGCAATCCAGCGGGTGGTTGGCCAGGATGAATTCCAGCACCGACTTGTGTGCGTCATCGACCGTGGTGGTGGCGGTCCGCACGGCCATGCCTTCGGCAACAGGCGTGCTGCAGGCGGTTTGCAGCTTGGGCATCTTTTCGATTTCGACCAGGCACATCCGGCAATTGGCATCCGGCTTCAGTTTGGGGTGGTAACAAAAATGCGGAATCATCACCCCGACGCGGCGCGCGGCTTCGATCACCAGGGTGCCTTTGGGAACCGCAACTGTCGTACCGTCGATGGTCAGCCGGACGGTGTCTGGTTTTTGATCAGGCATAATCTACGTCGTTCGTCGCTCGTGAAGCGTGAAACGTGAACTGCCGGGACCCGACAAGATATGCTTCAGGAGATACGTCAATGCTTCGCTCCTGCCGGTTCCGGCCGGATCAAGTTCGCGGCCTCTGCCGCGTGAATCAAGGTCACATATTCGTGCCGCCAGTGTTTCAGCGTGCTTAAAATCGGGGAGACCTCGGCGTCGCCGAATGCGCAGACCGTCCGACCGGCGATGTTTTTGCACAGGTCGGTCAGGGTTTCAAGGTCGGCCATCTGCCCGCGCTTGTTGACGATCCGGCGCATGATCTGGACAAGCCAGGAACTGCCTTCCCGGCAGGGGCTGCACTTGCCGCAGGACTCGTGATAGAAAAATTCCATCAGCCGCAGGGCGGCCCAGACCATATCGGTCCCTTCTTCCATCACCGTCACCCCGCCTGATCCGAGCATCGATCCGGCCAGCGCCACGGATTCGAAGTCCAATTTGACGTCCAAATGGTCGGGTGTCAGAAACGGTGCGGACGCACCACCGGGAATGAAGGCCTTAAGCGGCTTCTCAGACCGCATGCCGCCGGCTTGCTCATAGATCAACTCGCGAAAGGTGATCCCCATCGGCACTTCGTAGTTGCCGGGCCTAGCCACGTGACCGCTCACGCAGAAGACTCGCGTGCCGGTGCTTTTCGGGGGAGACCCGATCGAAGCGAACCATTCGGCGCCGCGATTCATGATATGCGGCAGATTGGCGAGGGTCTCGACGTTGTTGACGACGGTCGGCTTATTGTAGAGGCCGTGCGTGGCCGGGAACGGCGGCTTCACGCGGGGCAGACCGCGTTTGCCTTCCAGCGATTCCAGCAAGGCGGTTTCTTCACCGCAAATATAGGCGCCGGCTCCGCGGTGGACCCAGATATCGATGGAGACACCCGTGCCGAGAATGTTCTTGCCGATATAACCGGCGGCGCGAGCCTCCTTGATGGCGGCTTCCAGAATCTTGGCTCCCAGGACAAATTCACCGCGAATATAAATGTAGGAACTGGCCGCGCCGATGGCATAACAGGCCAGCAACATGCCTTCAAGAATTTGATGCGGGTCACGCTCGATCAGCTGGCGATCCTTGAACGTGCCCGGTTCACTTTCGTCGGCATTGCAGCAGAGGTAACGAGGGCCCTGATAATCCTTGGGCAAGAACCCCCATTTCACGCCGGTCGGAAAGCCGGCGCCGCCGCGCCCGCGCAAGCCTGACTTCATCACCACGGCGGTCACTTCCGCAGGGGTGACTTTCCCCAGCACCTTTCGCAGCGCCTGATAGCCGCCCGCGCGTTCATACTCCGGTAGCGAACCGGCATAACCGGGCTGCAACATGTTCTTCAAAAGAATCGGTTCGTAAGTCTTCATAGCTTCAGCGTGAAACGTAAAAGGTGAAAAGTGAAAGGTTGAAGGCAGCTCTCATGTTGTATCGTCTCACGTTTCACATCTCACGTTTCACGGTTTATTCGCCGGCTCCGGCCACATGAAGGGCCCGGTCTTCAGCGGAGAGGTGCCCGTTTGCCGCAAATCCGCCAAGATGCGGTCCAGCTTCTCTTCCGTCAGCCGTTCATAATAATCGTCGTTCACCTGCATCATCGGGCCGGTTCCGCAGGCGGCCAGGCATTCGACGATACTCAGAGTGAACAGTTTGTCCGGAGTGGTTTGCCCCGGCTTGATACCCAGCTTCGTGCCGATCCACCCGATGACCGTATCCGAGCCCACCAAGGCGCACATCAACGACTTGCAGACCTGCAGGTGGAATTTCCCCACCGGCTTCAGGTTCAGCATGGTGTAAAACGTGGCCGTCTCATACACCTGCGGCGGGGTCAGCTTCAAGATGCCGGCGATTTCCTGCATGGCCGCTTCGGTGACATACCCCTCCTCGCGCTGTGCCAGGTACAACAGCGGCAACAGCGCCGACCGCTTGACCGGATAGCGGTTCAGAATCTCGTCGATTTCCGTTTGATGCGTATCCTTCAGCATCTCTCGCACTCCACGTTTTTAACTCCAGTGAGGCGTGAGTCGGGTGCTTCCCACTGCGCGCGTCCAACGAGGGTCTTCTCAGACCGCGCGTTGCGCGAGCACAGGAAGCATCCGGCTCATCGACTCACCTATCACATTCTCCCATCACGATGTCGTAGGTGCCGAAGATCGTGATGATGTCCGAAATGAGGTACCCGCGCGCCATATGGTCGAATGCGCCCATGTGAATGAAGGAAGGGGCGCGAATCTTGAGCCGATAGGGGCGGGGGCTGCCGTCGCTGACGATAAAAAACCCGAGCTCGCCTTTCGGGACTTCCGTGCCGCAATAGGTTTCACCCTTCGGCGGCTTGAATCCCTGGGTGAAAATAATAAAGTGGTGAATCAGGCTTTCCATGTCGCGCATGACCTTCGCCTTGGGCGGAGGAATCACATGCGGCACATCCGACATGATCGGGCCTTCCGGCATCTGGTCGAGGCATTGCGCAACGATCCGGGCGCTTTGCCGCATTTCTTCCATGCGGACCCAGTAGCGATCGTAGGTGTCGCCACGCTTGCCGACGGGCACTTCCCATTCGACCTTGTCGTAAGCGCCGTAGGGCTCATACTTACGCACATCGTAATCGACCCCCGACCCGCGCAAGGTGGGACCGGTGAGGCCGAAATTGATGGCGTCTTCAGCCGAGATCACCGCGATATCCTTCGTGCGCCCGACCCAGATGCGGTTGGACATCAGTAGCTGATTGTATTCGTTGACCTTATCCGGAAAGGTGTGCAGAAACGCTTTCAAGCGCGTGACCAGATCGGCGGTAAAATCGCTGTCTACGCCCCCGATGCGGTAGTAGTTCAGCGTCAGGCGCGCGCCGCACAGCTTTTCGAACATGTCCAGGAGGATTTCGCGCTCGCGAAACGTCCAGAAGAAGACGGTCATGGCGCCGATGTCCAGCGCCTGGGTGCCGAGCCAGAACAGGTGGCCGACGATGCGCTGCATCTCCGCCACGATGGTGCGGATATACTCCGCCCGTTCCGGCACCGTGATGTCCAGCAGTTTTTCCACGGCGCGCACGTAGGCGTAGTTGTTGGTCATCGCGCAGACATAGTCGAGGCGGTCGGTGTGGGGAATGACCTGCATGTAGTGGAGGCCTTCCGACAACTTTTCGACGCCGCGATGGAGATAGCCGAGATCGGGAGTGGCCTTGACGATCCGCTCGCCGTCCAGTTCCAGCACCACCCGCAGCACCCCGTGTGTGCTGGGATGCTGGGGGCCCATGTTCAACAGGAGTTCTTCCCGCCGGCGCGTGCCGCTTGGTGGTTCGGCTGCCCGATAGACCTGCTTTTCCGATTCGGGAATGTCGCCCTCTGATTGCTCCTCAGGCGCTTCGTCCAACCGGGGAATGAACGGAAACTCGCTGCGCCAGCCCCGCCCTTCAGCAGGAAAATCCTTCCGCAGCGGGTGCCCTTCTCCATAGTCTTCCGGCAGGAGAATGCGCCGGAGATCCGGGTGCCCGACGAAGGTGATCCCCATCAGGTCGTAGACTTCGCGCTCCATGAAATCCGCGCCCTTCCAGATGCCGGTGACGGACGGTATTTCCGGATGCTCTTCGGTGATGCGCGCCTTGAGTCTGATGCGCCGCCGATGCGCAAGCGACAGCAGCTGATAGATGACCTCAAACCGTTCCGTATCGTTCGGGTAGTCCACCGAGCAAATATCGGTGATGTGATCGAAGGCCGCTTCCGGGGTGTCGTGCAGCCAGCGCGCGACATCGACGATACGCGCGGCGGCCACGCGAGCGGTCACCTCGTTTCGAGCGGCATCCACTTCCACGCCGCGGACGGCGTCGGGAAAGGTGGTCATCAGTCGTTCAAGCAGCGGTTGCATCCTACGAAGAACGGATTATTTGACGAAGATTTTTTCGCGCTGAATTTTTTGCTGCAATTTCAAGAGCCCGTCGATCAAGGCCTCCGGACGCGGCGGGCAGCCGGCAATATACACATCGACCGGCACGATCTGGTCGACGCCCTGCACGACGGCATAACTGTTGTAATGGTTGCCGGATGTCGCGCAGGACCCCATGGAAATGACGTACCGCGGCTCCGCCATCTGATCGTAAATGCGGCGAATGACCGGGGCCATCTTGCGGGATACCGTGCCCGCGACAATCATCAGGTCCGATTGGCGGGGCGAGGCGCGAAACACACCGGCGCCGAATCGATCGATGTCGTACCGCGAGGAGACGCTCGCGATCATTTCGATGGCGCAGCAGGCCAATCCGAACGTCATCGGCCACAAGGACGACTTGCGCGCCCAGCCGACAAAGGCGTCGAGATTCGTCGTCAGAATATTTGCGTCCAGCTGTCGTTCTAGAAAGCTCATAATGCGTATCTCGTGGTTCGTGAAGCGTCGTTCGTCCGAAGCGGAGTCAGGTTCCCAAAGGCCTGCGCTTCACGCTTCACGAGAGACGGTCGACGGTTTAGTTTCAATCCCATTCGAGCGCTCCCTTTTTCCACGCGTACCAGAACCCGACGATCAGGATGCCGATAAACACCACCATCTCCACTAACCCTACCAAGCCCAGCTTCTTGAATGCGACGGCCCAGGGAAACATGAAGATAATTTCGATATCGAAGATTACGAACAACATCGCGATGATGTAATAGCGAATCGGGAATTGGATCTTCGCGTCCGAGAACAAGGGGCTGCCGCTTTCATAGGGCGCGAGTTTGGCGCGATAGGGCCGGCTCGGCCGCACAATGCGCCCCAGGAGGATTTGTATCGCCCCGAATCCAAACGCGATCACGATAAAAATCAGGATCGGGATGTAATTCAGTGGCGCGGCTTCATTACCCATGGCAGACCTGTGAATCGTGAAGCGTCGTTCGTGAAGCGTCGGCCGGCGTATGACGATTGACGGATGACGCCCCGCTCGTATTCAAAATCGATCCGAAGAACGGCTTGAATTTCAATCCGTCCAGCTCGGGCTTGTCCATGCCCTTGTGTTGCACGAGGACCTTAAAGGTCCGGCCCATCCCCTCGGGCCGCAGCAGGTGAATGGCGGCGTAAAATTCCGCCGATTCCGGCTCCAGGGACTCCAGGAATTGCTCGGCGCCCAGGCCGATCAGGAAACTCATTTGATTCGTAAATCCGGTGACGTCCAGTCCGGCCTGTTGTCCTGTTCGCGCCAGGGCGGTGAAGTCCACGTGGGCCGTCATGTCCTGTTCGCCGACTCGCTCGTAGGCATCTTCCGAGGTGGTCTGGCTGTAATAGCACAGGAAGGTGCCGTTTTTGCGCTCCGGTCCGTAGAGGTCTTCGGCCGTGTGGCCGTAATCGATCGTCATCACCAGGCCGCGCGCCATCGCTTGCGCCACCTGCTTCATCCACTGAAGCGCCGTGAGATTGATTTCCGTCCGGTATCCATCGGGCAGGCTGATGTTGCCCTCCCGCAGATACGCCGCCAAGTCATCCGAGAGAGGGCGATGGATTTCGGTGAAGCCATTGTCGTGAGCGTCCACATAAATCTCTTGTGGGCGCCCGTTGATCACCGCGAGGCGATGCACGGGAAAGGCATCGACTAATTCGTTGGAGAAAAAAAGCCCCGTCACACTTGCGGGTGGAAGATCCTCCAGGCGATCGAGCCAGGCCACGTGACCGGCCCGGCCGATCCAAGGCGCGAGGTGGTGATGCTGGAGCGCGCGCATCGAGGCGCTACGTTCAATCAGAATGTACCGAAGCCGTTCGCTCAGATTGGCGGGAGCGTTCCGGCAGGCGGTGAGGAAGTCACGGGCCAGCAATCCTTTGCCCGGCCCCATCTCGACGACGGTGAACGGATCGGGATGCCCGAGGTAGGCATCAAGTTGCTGCGCCTGTTTGGCAAGCGCCCGGCCGAGAATCGGATGCACATCGGAACTCGTATAGAAATCACCGGACCATCCGATACGTTCCTGCGCCGGATTCTCCACGGGACGCACGTAGTACCCGTATTGCGGATGATACAGCGCAAGTTCCATGAACCGGGCGAAGGGAATTGGTCCCGTCGCTGCGATTTCAGCGCTGATTTCCGCCAGGAGTCGAGGATGCCCAGTGCTCAAAGTGACACCACCCTTGTCGGTAGTCGACCGCGGTTTCAGGCGCCATCGCAAAAAACCGCTCTTCTACCGGATTCTTCAGGGAAAAGAGTGGGTTAGATTAGCCGCTGCCTCTGCGGCAAGTCAAGGCGAAAAGGGGAAGAATGGCGCGGTGGAGCGGGCGGATGAGGGAACCTCCGTTGCTCGCGGAACGCGCGGCCTCGGAAGGCCCTCGTTCGACGCGCGCAGTTGGAGGTCCCCTCATCCACCCTCAATACGCGATGCGGTCTTGGATGTGGTGGAGGAGAGGGTGCGCGCTGTTATCCGAAAATCGTAAGGGGGGCTTGTCCGAGGGCGGCCTGATCGGTCGCAGTCAGTCAATCAAGCTTTTTGAGGACGAGGGTCGGTTCGATGGAGGTGAGGACGGGCTTGAGGACGGAGGATTTGATCAAGCCGGCTCCCTGCCAATCTGCACCTGCACTTCACAAGCGTTGTGCGCTCTATACAAAGGAAACCGGGAGGGGAATGATAGGAGTCAATGTGCGCGCGCACGTGGAAGTGCGAGTGCGGCGCGGCTGGCGAGCTCTCGTCCGCTACGCCCCGTGGCACTTCTTGTATTTTTTGCCAGAGCCGCAGGGGCAGGGATCGTTGCGGCCGGTCTTGTCGCCCTGGCTGTGCACGGTTTGAGTGGTCGGTTCGTCGCTCCGATTCAAGACCATACGCGGCGGAGGAATCGGTTCAGGCGCGGGAGGAGGCGGTTGTTCGCCCCGCACGGCTTGCACGCGGAACATGCGCTCCAGCACGTCGGACTTGATGCGCTCCATCATGGAGGAGAACATGTCGAACCCTTCACGCTTGTACTCGATCAGCGGATCTTTCTGCCCGTAGCCCCTGAGGCCGATGCCGTCTCGCAAATGATCCATGCCCAGCAGGTGATCCTTCCAGTGGTGGTCGATCACCTGGAGGAGGAGCATTTTCTCCAGGTACCGCATGAGCTCGGAACTAAGTTCCTGCTCCTTGTGGTCATAGGCCCGCCGCACCTGGGTCTGAATGTCCTCGATCATGGCGTCCCGGCCGACGTCCTTGAAGTGATCGGCCACGCTGCCTTTGCCCTGGGTGATGTCGAGGGCGAATTGTCCCTGGAGCGCCTCTCCGAGGCCGTTGTAGTCCCACTCTTCCTGGTATTGATCGGCCGGGCAGTAGGTCTCGACGAAGGCGTTCACAATGTCCTTCATCATGTCGTGAATATCCTGCTGGATATGCTCACCGGCCAGCACGGCATGCCGGTGCTGGTAGATCACTTCCCGCTGCTTGTTCATGACATCGTCGTATTCGAGGAGCTGTTTGCGGACTTCGAAGTTGTGCGCCTCAACCTTTTTCTGCGCATTGGCGATGGCGCGCGTGACCATGCCATGTTCGATCGGCACGCCTTCTTCCATCCCCAGCTTGAGCATCATCTGCGAGACGCGCTCGGAGGCGAAAATGCGCATCAAATCGTCTTCGAGCGACAGGTAGAAGCGTGACGAGCCCGGATCGCCTTGGCGGCCGGCTCGGCCCCGGAGTTGGTTATCGATGCGGCGGCTTTCATGCCGCTCGGTGCCGAGGATATGGAGACCTCCGGCTGTGACCACGGCCTCCTTGTCTTTCTCGCAATCGGCCTTGATCTCCGCGAAGATTTCCTGCTTCCGCGCCTCGGTCAGGGTATCGTCCTGGTAGAGAATGCGCTTGAAGAGGAAGTCGGCGTTGCCGCCCAGGAGAATGTCCGTTCCACGGCCGGCCATGTTGGTGGCGATGGTGACGGCGCCCTTGCGGCCGGCTTGCGCGATGATTTCCGCTTCCTTCTCGTGAAACTTGGCGTTCAAGACGTTGTGCTTGATGCCGTTGCGGCTCAAGTATCCCGCCAGACGTTCGGATTTCTCGATGGAAATGGTGCCGACCAGCACCGGTTGCCCGCGTTCGTGGCAGTCTTTGATTTCCTCGACGATGGCCGTGAACTTTTCTTTTTCCGTGCGGAAGACGACATCGGCGTAGTCCTTGCGGATCATGGACCGGTTGGTCGGGACCACGTTGACGTCCAGATTGTAAATCTTGGCGAACTCGCCCGCTTCCGTGTCGGCGGTGCCGGTCATGCCCGCCAGTTTCTTGTACATGCGGAAATAATTCTGGAAGGTGACGGAGGCCAGGGTCTGGTTCTCGTTGGCGATCTTCACGCCTTCTTTGGCTTCCACGGCCTGGTGCAGCCCGTCGCTCCAGCGGCGGCCCGGCATCAGGCGGCCGGTAAATTCATCGACGATGATGACCTCGCCGTCCTTCACCACATAATCCACGTCGCGTTTGTAGAGCGCATAGGCCTGGAGCGCCTTGACGACGTGGTGCACGAGATCCATGTGCTGCAGGTCGTAGAGATTGTCCACGCCCAGCAGTTTTTCCACCCGCACGTTGCCTTCTTCGGTGAGCGAGGCCGTCTTGGTCTTTTCTTCGATCGTGTAGTCGTGCTCCGGCTTGAGCTGGGGAATGATGGCATTGATGCGGTAGTACAAGTCGGTGGTTTGATCGGTCGGGCCGGAAATGATCAAGGGCGTGCGCGCCTCGTCGATCAGGATGCTGTCGACTTCGTCCACGATGGCATAGTGCAGCGGCCGCTGGACGCATTGGCTCAGGTCGCTGACGATCAGGTTGTCGCGGAGGTAGTCGAAACCGTATTCGTTGTTGGTGCCGTAGGTGATGTCGGCGCGATAAGCCTCGTGCCGGCTGCAGGGGCGCAGGTGTTGAAGGCGTTTATCCGCCGCCTCGTACGTCGGATCGTAGAGAAAGGACGCGTCGTGCTGGATGATGCCCACGGAGAGGCCGAGCGCGTGGTAGAGCTGCGCCATCCAGGACGCATCGCGTTTGGCCAGGTAATCGTTGACCGTGACGAGATGGACGCCCTTCCCTTCCAGCGCATTGAGATAGAGCGGGAGCGTCGCCACCAGGGTCTTTCCCTCGCCGGTTTTCATCTCGGCGATCCGGCCCTTGTTCAGGATCATGCCGCCGATCAGCTGCACATCGAAGTGGCGCATGTTGAGCCGCCGCCGGGACATTTCGCGGCAGACGGCGAAGGCCTCGGGCAGAATGTCGTCGAGGGTGTCACCATCCTGGAGACGTTTCTTGAATTCGTGCGTTTTCTCGGCCAGGGCCTGATCGGGCAAGGGCGTGAGGCCGGATTCCAAGCCGTTGATGCGTTCGACGATCGGGCGCAATGCCTTGATCTCGCGGTCGTTTTTACTGCCGAAGATGATGTTCAGGACTTGGGTCAGCATGCGGGCGTACCTTTATTCTCGCGAACCGGCTACGCACGAGGCTCTCCTCGCGGCGCAGGGCTCGGCGGCGGAGTATACAGGAATCGAAAAGGGAATCCTACCGAAACAGCGCCCGGGGACTCAACCCTTTCCTTATAGAACGGTGAATGACCGCGCCTTGCCGCGTTGCTTTCGGATGCGGTGAGATCTATAGTGAGCCGCACCACTTCGCCGACTGTCTCGGCGAAATCACCCACGGATTCCATTGCGGACTTCGATGCGGCAAGGGGCCTGCTGGTCGCGCCATCTTCTCGTGAGCCTTCCGCTCTGGTGCCTGCTGGTGTCCGGCACCGGTGCCGAATCACTGGCGGCGTCCACCGCTTCCTCGGACTCAGCGCGGCGCAATTACGAGCGAGGAGTGACCCTCTTTCGCGAAGGCAATGCCGACGGCGCCATCGAAGCCCTGAAGAAAGCGCTCGCCCACAATCCCAAGTTAGCCGAGGCGTACCATGTGCTGGGACTGGTCTACTTTCAAAGCAAACGCAATCCCGATGAGGCGATTCACGCGTACAAGCAGTCGATGAAACTGGGTGCGCCCTCGGGCGAACTGCTCAACGACCTGGCCGACGTCTATCTCGCCCAGGGGCGGGGGGCCGAGGCGGAGCAGGTCTTGCGGCAGGTGCTCGACATCGCGCCCGGAAACGAAGAAGCGCATCTGGATTTGGCCCGGCTGTACGAAGAGCGGCGCGACCGCGCGAATGCCGTCAAGATGTATCAATCCCTCCTGCGCGTGCGACCGGACCATGCGGACGCGCTCTATCACCTGGCGAGTCTCTATGACGGCCAGGGCGATCTCAAGCTGGCCCGCGAGTATTTATCCAGGCTGACGCAAGCGAATCCCGGCCATGCCGATGCCTGGTATCTCCTGGGGCGTCTGGCCGAACGGGGCAATGACCTGAACGCCGCCGCCGCCGCCTTCAAGGAAGCCATCGCGGTGAAAGCCGATCTGGTCGATGCCCATTATAATCTGGGGTTTGTCTACCGGAGCCAGGGGCTGCTCGCCGAAGCCGAGCGAGAATTTCTGGAAGTGATTCGGTATCGTCCCGAGTACGCCGAAGCCCACTTGAACTTAGGGATGGTTTACACCAGCTTGAACCGGCTGGAGGAGGCGGAAAAGGAACATGAACGGGCCGTGGCGCTCAAACCCACCTCTGCCGAGGCCCATTACAACCTGGGTGTGTTTTACGAACTCCACCGGAAAGACATGGCGAGGGCCTTAGCTCAATATCGCCGGTATCGTGACCTGGGCGGGCGTGACGAACGGGTGGAGCGCATCATCGGCGTGGGCGGGCCGTAGTCGGAAAGACCGCAGCGGGCGAAAAGTTGCGTTGACGCCTTGTCGGCCAGTTTGTTAGCATGCCCGCCAGAACCGGACCCTTCTTATGCGAAGTCGCAGTTTCAGCCACATTGCCTGGGTCGTCATCTTTGCCGTCATGGTCCTCCTGGCGGTGACGACCGGTAGCGCCGTCGCCCATGAGCTTCAACATGCGGCGCATCATGGCGCCGGCATGCATGGTTCAGGCATTTGCGCCTGGATGTGCGCGACAGACGGAGCGCATGCCGCCGGGCCTATTCATTTCGCGCACCTCTTCGCCGTCACTGGTGATGCGTCGGTGTATGCCGACACGATCCTGTTACCGCAGTTCCTCATCCTCAGCCGCCCTCGCGCACCCCCTGTGTTCGTCTAAACACGTCTTTTTGTCCCGCTTTCCATTCCGCGACAGTACGGTCGCGGAGGGTGAATAAACAGTTTGGCGAGAGGTCTCGCATGCTGTGGGCACAGGTTCTTCAGCTTCTCGAGCAGGCGGAATACGGTGATGCAGCCAGTGGTCCATTGTAATGTGCTGGTGTGTGGCGCGACCGCCATGCTGACGTTGGTCGGCTTGTGCGGGATTGCCGGCGCCGGCACGGAATCTTCCGGCATTATCCTGAACGGAACGCCGTTGACGCTGGCGCAGTCCACGACGGCGCTTTCGCCGCCCGCGCTTCAGTTTGAGCGAGATGGCCGCTTGCACGCGGCATGGATCGAAAAATCCGGCAGTCAGGGAGAGGTCAAAACGGCTGCCGTCCCCGCCGATCGCTCGCCGGTCGCGCAGATTGCGGTCAATGCCCCTGGCGGGGGACCAGAAGCTCTTCATCAATCACCCGGCTTCGCCATTGGCCTCGACGGAGGCCAATACGTCACCTGGTCCACTGCCAACAAAGTTCCCGGTGCCTTGTTCGCGTCGGATCTTCGCCTGGCGCGATCAGCCGCCGGAAGCGAGCAGTTTCAGGCGCCGGTGCAGGTGAACGATGACGGGTTGGCGATTTCTCACACGTTTGAGCATGTCCTGGCTGGAAAAGACGGCGAGGTCTCCATCGCCTGGCTGGACGGGCGGAACAAGGACCGCAGCGGGGCGAGCATCCTGTTCGCCTGCTCCAGGGATCACGGCGCCACGGTCGGCAAGAATCTCGTCCTCGACGGCATGGCCTGTCCCTGCTGTCGTCCCATGCTGGCGCAGGCGCCGGACGGCGGTCTCTGGGCCGTCTGGCGAAAGACCTTCGAGGGCAATGTCCGCGATATCGTGGTCGCCCGCTCTTCCGATCACGGGCGCAGTTTCTCGACTCCCATGCTGGTGAGCCAGGACGGGTGGGTGTTTGATGCCTGCCCCCATCGCGGGCCGTCCGTCGCCTTCGATGCAGGCGGGCGATTGTATGTCGGATGGTACACGGAAGGAAAAGATGAACAGCCCCGCCTGTTCGTCTCCACCTCGGACGACCAGGGCGCAACCTGGTCCACCCCGGTCGCGTTACATACCGCCACGACCTCGTTGCCCGACAACTTGCAGCTGGCCGTCCATCGGGACGGGCAGGTGGTCGCTGTCTGGGAGGAGGTGACCGGTGTGCGAAAGCGGGTGGTGGTGCGGGTCTCGACCGACCGTGGACAGACTTTCGGCGCGATGCAGACCTTGAGCAGCGGGTCCAAGGGAGAGCACCCGACCCTGGCCATTCACGACAGCGGGGCGGTGGCGTTCGGGTGGACGGAACATGCATTTCCACACAACAGAATCATGGTGCAACAGGGACGGTTGCCTCGCGTAGGAACACCCTAGCGCGGTAAGCGATCTCCATTCAGGACGAGGCAAGGGGAGGAGTCATGAAGACGCAGGTGCAGCGGTGGGTGAAAGGCATCGGACAGGTTGGCGTGGTGGGATTGGCGCTCGTGCTCTGGGCGCCGGGACTCTCCGCCGCCGAGAAATCGTTCACCATTACGGTGACCGACCAGCAGGGAGTCGAAACCGAACTGAAGAACGGCATTTTCTATTGGGAAGAAAAGATGAGCGAGACCTCGTTCGTCCCGCATGAGTTGCGGCACCTGCCGGCTAAACGGGGCACGGCGACGGTCAATATCAAGTTCGACCAGATCAAGCAGATTGAGGTCAAGCCCGGCGCCGACAAGAACGCCCCGGCCATGACCGTGACCTTGGCCAACGGCAAGAACGGGGAGTTTACGCCGGCCGTCAGCGGCAGCTTCAAGGGCGAGTCGGATTTCGGGCAGGTGGAAGTGCCGATCGGCTCGGTCTCCAAGGTCATTTTCAAGTAAGGCGGAATCGGTCGTTTCGAAAGGACGTGCCCCATGGACAATGTGCTCGTGGCGCGATCGTGGGAACCTAAACAGGCGGTGACAGGGTGGGGAGCCTCGCTCCTGCTGCATGCCTGTCTTGCGCTGGCCGCCTTCGGGCTGATGCCGAAGATGGCCACGCTGGTCGAAAAGGAGCCCTTCAAGTGGGATGTCGCCCTCGTCGAGCCGCTGCGCGAAGTGGTTCGTCAGGAAGAGCCGGCCCCTGCGCCGCAGGTGCAGCCTCCGCCTCCCGTTCCGGCTCCGGTCAAGCCCCGGCTTGAGCCGGTGCGCACTGTGCAACCGCCTCCACAGCCGGTGCAACGCCAGGTCGAAACGCGCGTCGTCCCGCAGGCGATCCAACGCGAGGTGCAGCCGGTCGTCGAAACGGTGCGTCCGCAGGAGCAGATCCAGCCGACACAGGAACGAGTGGAAGTGCAGGCGAAGCCGGTGGAACCGCAGGAAATCCATCAGACGGCACCGGTGGTGCAGGCCACGGCGCCCGCAGAAGTGCAGCGCGAAGTCGCCGCGGCGGTTGAACAGCAGGTCATGGAAACGGCGCCTGTCACGGCCCAGACCTATCAGGCTCAATCGGTGGTCAACGCGCCGGCGGCGGTCGAAACCGTCCCTGAGCCAGTGGTGACGGCGAGCGCACCGGTGACGCGCAGCGCGCCGGCTGTCGAAGCCGCGGCGGCCCCTCCGGCTCCCGCAGATCCCGGGCCCGCGGCCCCGACTGTTGCGACCGCCGCCAGTGAGGCCCTGTCTGCGCCGCCGGCTCCGGTGGAGGCTGTGGTCGTTCCCACCGCCCCGGCCGCTACAGAGCCCGATCCGGCGACGTTGCGTGAACATCAGGTCGTGGCCCAGGCCGCCGTCGCCCGGCCTGCCGCGAAGGCTGATTACGGCTGGTTGGCCGAATCCCTGCATCGCCGCATCATCGAACTGAGGCATTATCCCAGCACGGCGCGGTTGAACGGATGGGAAGGCAAGGTGGTCCTCAAGGTCTCCATTCGTAACGATGGCCACCTGAAGGATGTGGAAGTCGTGAAAAGCTCCGGGCACGAATCGTTGGATCAAGCGGCCATGGAAGCGGTGCGGCGCGCCTGCCCGCTGCACATGAAGCATGAGTTGACTGCGCCGATGGTCGTGTTGCATCTACCGGTCAGTTACAGTTTGAACCGGTAGGGGGATGATGAAAATGGCCTCCAGCTTTGTTCTCGCAGCGCTCAGCAGCTCAACGTACGGCGGTACGCCTCGCTGCCTCGCTTGCTGCGGCCGCGCTGGCAGGACCATTTTGATCATCCCCTCGGCGCTTTTACAAAGGACCGAGTGAGGCAAGTTGTGCGGTTTACAGGTTTCCTGAGTCTGACCTGCGCGGGAATTCTCGCGGCCTGGTCGATTGTTGCGGGCGCTGCCTGCGCTGGAGATGGGCAGGCCGGCCTGTCGTCCGATGCGGCTCGGTCTCAGCGGATCGAGGAGCTTAAGAAGGAACGCGATCGCATCCAGCGCGAGTTGAAGCAACTGCAGCAGCAACCGGAAGGCGTCAGCCGGTCGACGGTGCCCAGGTCAGAAATGAGTGATCAGCCCACTCGATCGCTGAAGGAATCGCTGGAGTTGGCGCCTGGGATGGTGGTGACACCGGGGCCGGGTGGGCGAGCCGTCGATCTTTCTATCCGAGGATCTGGAAAATGAGAGGATCCGGAAAATGAACGCGGCAAGGAAGGCGCACTCATGAGACTGTCTGAACCGAGTCTCGGCGGTCTGTTGGCCATCTGCTTTGCCGTAGCCTGCCCACTTGCAACCGTGCAGGCAGAGACGGCCGGATCTTTGGAGTTCAGCCCCAAGCTGGTCACGGAGCACAAGGTCAAGAGCCTGGTCGGTCCGTCCATTCAGATCGACGAGGCGGGCATCATTTCCCTGGCCTGGATGGAAGAGGACAAGGATGTGCGATCGGTGCTCTATGCGCGCAGTACCGCGCCGGGCGGGCCGATGGGATCGCCGGTGCGGATCAATCGCCCCGAGGAAATCCCTTATTGGCGGCAGGAAGCGCCGGCCTTGACGGTCGCGGGTGATGACGTGTTCGTCACCTGGGGGTTGACCCATCCGAAAGCCACCCCGCAACAACCTCTGGCGACCGAGCTGCGATTGAGCCGCTCGGCCGATGGCGGCAAGGCATTCGAGCCTTCCATTGCGGTCAATGACGATCCGGGCGTGATTCAGCATACCTTCGATGCGCTGCACCGGGATGCGGAGGGCCGCTTGCACCTGTCGTGGATCGACGCGCGTGAGGGCAAGAAGGAGCCCGGCACCTACGTGGCCCGCTCGTTGGACCGGGGCGCGACCATTACGAAAAATCTGAAAGTCGATGAAGGTACCTGCGTCTGCTGCCGCACGGCGGTCACCAGCGGCCCGGACGGAATGGTCTATGTGGCTTGGCGCAAGATTTTTGAAGGGAATGTCCGGGAAACCGTCGTGGCCCGTTCAACGGA
This sequence comes from uncultured Nitrospira sp., assembly GCA_902500995.1. Lineage (GTDB taxonomy): Bacteria > Nitrospirota > Nitrospiria > Nitrospirales > Nitrospiraceae > Nitrospira_A. Next base: position 135,580 of record CABVSR010000004.1, on the reverse strand, counting down.
CCACGGAGAAACCTTTGAGGCTCCGGTGATCGTCGGGCATGACCAATGGGTGTTCCCCGCCTGCCCGCATCGTCCGGCCTCCATGGGTGTCGATCGCCAAGGCCGCCTCTACGTGGTTTGGTACACCGAGGGCACCGATGAAATTCCTGCCGTCTATCTCGCCTACTCCGACGATCAAGGGAAGAGTTTTTCCGAAAAGCGGAAATTGAATGTGGCGAAAAACACCTTTCCGGACCATCCGCAGATCGCGGTCGATCCGGAGGGCCGGATCGCGGTGGTGTGGGAAGAGCAAGCGCCCGTGAAGCGCGACGTGGTGATGAGCGTCTCCACGGATCGGGGTGCCACGTTTACCGCGCCGCGCAAGGTCAACGAGAAGAAAAGCCAGACGCCGGTCGTAGCCGTCAATCAGCAGGGACTCTTTGCCCTGGCCTGGATGGAGCATGGCATGCCGGGTCACAAAATCGTCGTGCAGACGGTGCGGGTCCCGCCGGTGGCGGTGGCGGCTGAACCGATCCGGTAGCCGTTGCTTGGTGCGGTGAGTTGTGAACGAACGATGATGCTCGCGGGATTCTTCAGAGGGTTCATCCTTGCTGTAGTGGCGGCCGCCACGGTCGGTCCCGTATGGGCGGACGATCCCTTCTCCGCGTTGAAAATTGCCCGGGTTGCTCCCGGTACGGCGGCCGCGGCCTTCGACCTTCAGTCGTTGGATGGCCGGTCCGTGCAGCTTGCCGATCTGAAGGGCAAGGCCGTCGTCGTCAATTTCTGGGCCACCTGGTGCGGGCCTTGTAAGGAAGAGATGCCGGCCTTCGAACGGCTGCGGCAGCAACTCGATCCCGAGCGGGTGGTCTTGCTCACGATTACGACCGACTTGCAGCGTGCGGGCATCAAGCAGTTCCTGGCCAATCTCAACGTGCAACTGCCGGTGTTGTTCGACGAGCAGCAAGAGGTGTCGCAGGCCTATCTGGTGCGCGCCTTGCCGACCACGGTGTTCATCGACCGGCAGGGGGCGTTGGTCGGTCGCGCCGTCGGGCCGCGTGAGTGGGACACACCCAAGGCCGTGCAGGCGCTGCAGGGAATGCTGCCATGAGTCGTCGCGCGAAATCCTTCGGCGGCCTGGCCTCGGTTTTGGCCTTCGCCTATCTGGCCCTCTCGCTGTTCGCCATTTCCTGCGCCTTTGATCATGTGGAGCCGGCACCAGGCGGCCACCACCATGGCGGAACGATTTCGCACTCCAGTTCCTGTGCCTGGGCCTGCCAGGCGAATCCGACCTCGGATGCCGGCCCGGTGGCCTTCTCACTGCAGCCGTTTTTTGTGGCGGCGCTCGTGGTCGAGCGTAGCCATTCCATCATCACGGGAGGCGGCGGCTTCTACCCCGCGTCTCGCGCGCCTCCGTTTCATTCGTAATTCCCTTTCATATCGCTAGGTCGTCTAGCTTCTCTTCTCGCCCGTTCAGACAGGGGTGCGAGGAGGTTGTCTCTTCTGTCGTGTGCACAGTTGTGCCGGGAGGATGTGTATGTGGGCCCGCCGTCATTCATTCAATCTTTATGGGTGTGTGTGTTTTGCCTTCTTGTCGGCTGTGCCGGTGATTGCCGGTACAGCGTCTGCGCAAGAAGATACGGCGGCCGGAGCCGTGGTGGAGAAAAGCGCGCGGGAGCGCGACCTGAGAGATCAGCTGCAGAAGATTCTGCACGAATTGGAGGAAATCCAGCAGCGACCCGCGGAAGGCGCGGTCGTGTCCCCCGTGACGCCGGTTCAGCCGGCGACGGAAGCGGAATCACCCGCGTCGGCTGCGGCAGAACCGATCCCGCAGTACGAATTGTCCGACGTGAGTATCGTCAGCACCCGGGTCCAGCGGCGGCCGGAAGGCATCACGCTGTCGGCCACCGAACAGTCGGAAACCGAATCGCAGCCCACCAGGACGATGAAAGAATCGATGGAATCCCTCCCCGGCGTGGTCATGCGGCAGGCGAACGGTCCGCGCGATTTCAGCCTGATGATTCGCGGCCAGGGCGCCAAGACCGCCTTCGCCGTGCGGGATGTGAAGATGTACGAAGACGGCTTCATTCAAACGCAGTCCGACGGGTTGTCGCGACTGGATATCCACGATCCCTGGTTCATGCGGAGTGTGGAAGTCACGCGCGGCGCCTCCTCGTCGCTCTATGACAATTACGCGCTCGGCGGCATGGTGCACTTCCGGACGCGCCGCGGGAGCGACATCAACGGATTTGAAACCTTTCTCTCCGGCGGATCCTACGGGTACCACAAGCAGGCCTTTGCGATCGGCAAACAATACGAGAATCTCGATATCTCTCTGTTCGCCAGTAACGTGGCGGAAGACGGCTACATCCGCAACAGCAACTACAGCACCCAGACGATCAACCTGAACATGCGGTTCAAGATCGACGACAAGCAGAACTTCTATTTCAAGGCCATTACGAATTTCCTGGATGCCAGGGTGCCGACCCGCCTGACGCAGGGGCAATTCCATGCCAACGACCGGCAGGCAGGAGGCACCGGCGCCTGCGTGTTCAATAACCAATCCAACGGTTGTAACCACGCCGAACAGCTGGCGCAGCGGCGGCTGGACCGCCGGACCATCGTCGGCGGTATCTACGAACGCCAGATCGACGCCAACACGGTACTCACGATCGAAGGCGACTACGACGTGAAGGACATCAACCAGACCTTTACGACGATCAGCGACAATATCAATCCGAACTTTAAAAGTTATGCCGATTTGCGGCACGACGGCCGGTTGTTGGATCGGCCCTTGCGCAGTTATGTGGGCTTCTTTGTGAACAATATGGAGCAAGAAGGGAACAGCTTTCAAAATCTCGCCGATGGATTCGGCACACGAGGCCTGCTGTTGCAAAACAGCCGGGCGACGATTCGCAATATCGGCGGTCGCATCCGTGAGGAGCTGGAAGTGGTCCCCAAATGGACGTTAGCCGCCGGTCTTGGCATGGAGCAATCCTTGCTCAGTGTTCAAGCGGCCAACCACGCGTATGGCGCGGGCAATGTGGCCTCGACGACCAGAACGGGCGCCGAGCGCTCGTTCTGGAACTGGGCGCCTGAAATGTCGCTCTCGTGGCGGCCGTCCGACGCGACGCGGCATTGGATTCGCGCGTCGACCGGATACGGGATTCCTCAGTTGGGCCAGCTGACGACCGGGATCGACGGGAACCCGGGGACGAACTTCAATTTGAAGCCACAAAAAAATGTGAACTTCGAAATCGGGACAGAAGGGAAGATCACCAAAACCTTCTTCATGCAGTTGGTCGGGTTCTGGACCTTCTACCGGGACGAAATCATCTCCGTCACGAATCAATTGACGCAGCGCGCCTTCTCCTCCAATGCCGACTCCTCGGAGTATCGCGGCGTGGAGGTGTTCTACGACTGGCGGCCGGTCTCCGGGCTGAGACTTTCCGGCGCCTATACGCATATCGATGCGCGGTACATCAACTTCAACGATGTCACGGCGACGTCCACGCTGGTGCGCGACGGGAAAAAAGTCCCCAACGTGCCGACTGACGTGCTGAACTCCAAGATCGCCTACGATCATGAGGCGACGGGGTGGGGGGCCTGGGTCGAGGGGAGCTATTACAACAGCTACTTCCTGAACAACAGCAACACGTTCGGCATCCCCTCCTACATGATTGCCAACGTGAACGTGCACAAGAATTTCGAGGTGTCGAACAACAAATGGGTGCGCTTCGCCAGGTTCTACCTCGAAGTCGATAACATCGCCGATAAGAAGTACGCCGCCTCCGGGCAGGTGCTAGGCGGGGAGACATACGGGCAGGCCGCGAATCAAGCGGCCTTCTTTGCCGGCTACGGCCGGGCGATCTATGGCGGCGTGACCTTGGGATTGTTCTAACCACAGGGCGCGGGCGGCAGGGCGGCGCCGTGCCGCCTGCGCACCCATTCGAGAGGAGGTTGCCATGAACAAGCAACTGTTGCGCGTCGGTGAGGCGGCGGATGTGCTGGCGGTGAGCCGGTGGACGATCTACCGCTGGGTGGAAGAAGGGCGATTGGAAGGGACCAAGATCGGACGCGGCAGCTTGCGGGTGTTTCGGGCGTCGCTGGATCGATTGGTCCAAAGCAATAAGACGCAGGAAATGAATCTGAGTCTATGAGAGGAAGAGGGGCGGGGCTAAGAGTGGTTGGGAGGCGATTCGCGGCCCCCGTCATGCGTGGCACGAGGGCCATGCTCTGTCTGCTCGCGCCGGTGCTTCTGGCGATGGCAGCCGGTTGCGCGGGTGCTGCAGGCGCTCCGGCTCAGCCGTCGGCCAAGTCCTCTGCCTTCATCAACGGCCGGTGGTTCGACGGGCAGGGGTTCCAGCCCGCCACCTGGTATGCGGTGCAGGGACGCCTGACGCAACAGCGTCCGGCGGCTCCGGTTGAAACCGTGGATCTTTCCGGTCTCTATGTGGTCCCGCCGTTCGGGGAAGCGCACAATCACAACCTCGAAGGGCCATGGAATGTGCGCGCAGTTGCGGAACGGTATCTCCGGGACGGCGTGTTCTATGTGAAGAATCCCAACAACGTGCGGGACTTTGCGTTGCAGATCCGGTCCATCGTCAACGTGCCGACGAGCATCGACGCCATATTTGCCCATGCCGGCCTCACGGGACAGGGCGGGCATCCCGTGGCCTTGTATGAGGATGTGTTACGGCTGAGCCGGTATGAACCGGCCATCGGGCCAGTTGAGAGGGGCTGGTTCGAGAATCGGTCGTACGTGGTCGTCGAGACAGAGGCCGAGCTGGAGGCCAAGTGGCCGTTGATCACGAGCGGCCGGCCGGACTTCGTGAAAATCTATCTCGCGCATTCAGAAACAGAGCGGCAGCAACCGCCGAAAACGGGCCGCACCGGCCTCGATCCCCGGCTGGTCCCTGCCATTGTGGCCAAGGCCCATGCGGCTGGGCTGGAAGTGACGGCCCATGTGGAAACGGCCGCCGACTTCCGCCATGCGATTCAGGGAGGTGTCGATGAACTCGCGCATGTGCCGGGCTGGTTAATCGAAGGGACCACCGACGTGGAGCGCGTCCGGCTGACGGAGGAAGATGCGCGATTGGCTGCGGAACGGAAGGTGCGGGTGGTGACCACGACCGTGGCAGGCCGTGCCATGCCGGGCGCCGCGGCGCATCAGAGCCATGGTCACCATGCCGCAACAGGGCACGGGCAACCGGAGTCGGCGGGGATGGCCACTCAGGTGCTCACGGACAATCTCCGGCTGCTCCACCGGGCGGGAGTCGTGTTGCTGATCGGCAGCGACCATGCGGAGACGTCGCTGGCCGAAGCGCTCCACATTCATTCGCTCGATCTGTTCGACAATCTCACGTTACTGAAACTGTGGTGCGAGGCGACGCCGGCGGCGATCTTTGCCGGTCGAGCGATCGGACGGTTCGCCGAGGGATACGAAGCCAGTTTTCTCGCACTGGCCGGGAATCCTCTTGAGGATTTCGAGCAGGTGCGGGCTATCCGCCAAAGGTTCAAACAGGGGGTGCCGCTCAGCGGCGCTCAGCTGAAAGACGCTGCTTGGTCGGCAGCGAGTCAGTCGAGTCAGTAGTACGTGGTGCACTCAACCGGCATCGCGTCATTATTCATCATTCTGGACGGTCTGGGCAGATCGGAAGCGAGGGCATGAAGTGGAGTGAACGTGTCGGTATCGTAGGAATGGGGCTCGTAGCGGTGGTGTGGTGGGGCGTCACGCAGCCGCCGGCGACGCGCGCGGCCGAGGAACCACAAGAGCAGGACGCGCCGGTGATCGCAGTGGAGCCGGTGGAAGTGAGCGGCAAGCGCATCGAAAACGTCGAGGATGTGAAGCGGGAGTTCGCCCGCCGTCCCGGCAGCAATATTTTGATCGAAGAAAAACAAATCACAGAGACGCGGGCCATCAACCTGCAGGACGTGCTGCAATTCGCGCCGGGTGTGCGCTTTCAGTCGCGCTTCGGCGCCGACGAAGGCCAATTCCAGATCCGCGGGACCTCATTGCGCAATAATTTTCATCATCGCGGCATCAACATCCTGATCAACGGCATTTTCTTCGGCGATGCGGACGGGTTTTCGGATTTCGAGTCCATCGACCTGATGGCCTACGAACGGATCGAAGTCTATAAGGGCGCCAACGCGCTCCGGTACGGCGCCAACAGCATCGGCGGCGCGATCAACTTCGTCCCGCGCACCGGCTATAGCGCCTCGACGTTGCAGATGCGCATGCTGGCCGGCAGCTTCGGCATGGTGAGCGGGCAGGTGTCGAGCGGGAAGGTGACCCAGCCCTTTCAGGTCGGCAACATGAGCGCGACGATGGATTATTACATCAGCGTATCGGGCAACCGGCAGGACGGGTTTCAGGACAACAGCCAGCAGGCCCGCGAGCGCATCAATGCCAACATCGGCATCCAGCTCGGCAACCATCAGGAAATCCGCGCCTACTTCCTGCAGGCCAACGTGGCGGAACGGATACCCGGTTCTCTGACGACTCAGCAACTGTTTTTCAACCGGCAGCAGGCGGGCGGACAAAGCCCCCCAGGAACGCCGCCGTTTTTTGCGTGTAACCTGAACAATCAGACCTGTAACTATGGGCGATATTACAACCTCCAGCGCATCGGCATCGCGTACCACAATGAGTTCGCGCCCAATCAATACTTTGAAATCATTCCGTACTTTTCGAATCAGTTCGTGGATCATCCGATTTTCCAGACGATCCGGCAGGAGAATAACAACGTCGGCGGAGAGTTTCGGTATGTGAATTCGAACCCGCTGTTCGGCAAGAACAACTCTTTCGTGGCGGGGTTCCAGCCACGGTATGGCAATCAGCGGCAGCAGCGGTTCGTGAACATCAACGGCAGCATCGGGGCCCTGGCGCAGAACTACACCGCCAAGACGACCTATTTCGGCATGTATGCGGAAGACGCGTTCGATGCCACCAAAGATTTCACGATCGTGATCGGCGGTCGATGGGACTACACGGGGCGTCAGGCGACGGTGGATAACTTCGGGCCGGCGGGCAATCCGTTCAACCCCAATACGCCGTCCACGCCGACCGGCACGAATCGGCCGTTGCAACATTTCGACGCGATCAGCCCGAAGCTGGGATTCGTGTATCGCACGACGCCGACATCCCAATTGTATTTCAACGCCAGCCGGGCCTATGAGGCGCCGCTCAATCTCGAGCTGCTGTCCTCGGTTAATGCCAACGGCACGCCGAACACCGGCTTTCTCAATCTCGATGCACAGCGTGCCTGGCAATTGGAGTTGGGGCATCGGGGGACTTCGGCGGACCGCCGCTACAGCTGGGACCTGACGGTCTATAACTTGGAAATGCAGAAGGAGATCCTGGCGTCCAACATCAACAATCAGGGCACCTTTCAAAACGCCAACGGCACCAGGCATACCGGGGTCGAGGCCGGAGGTGCCATGGTGCTGACCAAAGGGCTGTTTGCTCAGGGCGGACAGGGCAAGGAAGACAGCCTGCAGACGCGAGTCGCCTACACCTGGTCACGGTTTAAGTTTACCGACGATGTGCGCGCGGGCGGCGCGGTGGGACCGAACGTCCTGATTGCGAAGGACGGCAATACGGTGGCCGGTGCGCCGGAACACGCCATGAGCCTGGAACTCCGATACGACCATCCGGCCGGCTGGTGGATCGCGCCGAATGTCGAATGGTCGTTGTCGGGCTTCTACGTCAACTATCAGAACACGGTGAAGAACCCGTCCTATTTCGTCGTGAACCTGCGATCTGGCTACACCATCAACGAGCATTGGATCCTCTTCGCCGAAGGGCGGAACCTCACCGACAAGACCTACGCGGGAGCGGTCGTGGTGAACGATTCCCTGAATCGTTATGCCAACCCGGCCTTAGGCATCAGCGCGTTCGCCGGCGTGGAATACAAATTCTAGGCGGCGGTCGATCCTTGCACATGTCGTCCGGCGGGTCATCCCGCCGGGCGACGCTGCAGAGGATCGGGGACGAGCAGGGGCCGACAGAAAGGGCTAGACGCCCGTCGGGCGAACATGTGATAACTGACTCCGTCGGGTTGTCCCCGGATGGGCATGTCCTGGTTATAGTAGGGATAGACCGTGCCGGCCATCTACGGACTTGTCACTGTTCTGCTACTCGTCTGGAGCATGGCCCCGGTCTACGCCGAGACCGGGGCCGTTTCACCGCCCACCGCGGTCTTCGCCGCGCTCCCCCGCATTGAATCCGTTCAACTGTCCCCCTCCGGCCGGCATCTGGCCGTGCTCCGCAATCTTGACGGGCGCACGTTTCTCGAAACGCAGACCGTCTCGGGTCAAGACGTACACCCTGTCGTCTCGACAGACAATCACGAGTCCCTCATCACGTGGTTTCGCTGGGTCAATGACGAGCGGTTGCTGGTGAGTACGCGGATGACGGCGCCGGAAGACGCCGGCGACCGGATCGAAACGCGCCTGTTGGCGGTGAACCGCGACGGCACGGAGCCGATCGCCAACCTGCTCAAGCAGGGCGCCTTGTCATCAGTGTTCGGGCCGAAACATGTCCCCCTGTTCGAAGATCGGCTCGTCGGCACGATCCCCGGCGATCCCAGGCACGTGTTGCTGGCGCTCGATCTCGAACATCCCGATGCTCCCGATGTCTACAAGGTCGACGTGTATTCCGGCCAGCGGCAGTTAGTGCAGGCGAATCCCAGTTCACAACCGGACGCACGCGCGATATCGCGCTGGATTGCCGACCGCGCGGGCACGGTGCGCGCGGGGGTGGGGCAGTTCCAGACCGCCGTGCATGCGATTGTGAGGCCGCCGGAGTCCAGCCTCTGGCGGGAACTGGCCGAGTACGACTTGGCCAAGGAAACCGGCCCGGTGCCCTTGGCATTCGATGGCGATCCCGCCTGGTTGTATGTGAGGGATCAACATCGGGGCAAGGCGGCGGTCTTTAAACTCAACGTGGCGGACCGCACCGCGGATCGCCGGCTCGTGGTTGCCGATCCGAAATTTGACCTGAACGGGGAATTGGTCTATGCGCCGGGCCGCAAGAAGGTGGTCGGCGTCCGCTACAACGCGGCGGATGAGCGGGTGCTCTTCTGGGACTTCGACGCGCAACGCCTGCAGGCGAGGATCGATCGGGCGCTTCCCGGGTCGGTCAATGTCATTCACAGCAGCAGCGACGACGGGCGGCTGCATGTCGTGAAGTCGAGCGGCGCGGCGCAGGCCCCGCGCTGGTCGATCTTCGATGAGCACGATGGACGGATGGCGCTGCTCGGGAGGTCGTACCCCGATCTGGAGACGGCCGCGTTGGCCCTGCCCACGACGGTGTATGTCACAGCGCGGGACGGCAAGGAAATTTCCGCGTTCCTCACCCTGCCCAAGAATCGGGACCCGCGCCACCTGCCGATGATCCTGTTTCCCCACGGAGGGCCGGCCGCGCGCATGCCCGGCGAATTCAACTACTGGACACAATGGTTTGTGAGTCGCGGATGGGCCGTGCTGGAGCCGCGGTTCAGAGGCACCGAAGGCTATGGCGACGAGGCCTTGCGCGCAGGATTTCAACGCCGCGGGCTGGAGATGCAGGATGATGTGACCGACATCGTGCAGTACGCCGTTCGCGCCGGTCTCGCCGACGCCAAGCGCATCTGCATCGTGGGATCGGGCTATGGAGGATATGCGGCCCTGATGGGCGCCGTGAAGACGCCGGATCTCTACCGGTGCGTCGCCAGTCTCGGCGGGGTGACCGATCTGCCGCAGGTGCTGTCCGACAGCCGCGGGTATTTGACTCAGAAACCGGTAGTCGAGTCGCGGGTCGCCTCCTGGTGGAACGATCCGGAACGGCTGCGCGACACGTCCCCCATCGCGCATGCCGGTGAGATCCGTACGCCGCTGCTGCTGATGCACGGCCTCATGGACCGCTCCGTGCCGGTCTCCCAGGGTCGTGCGATGGCCCGGGCCTTGAACGATGCGAAGGTGACGACCTCACGATACGTGGAACTGCCTCTCGCCGATGAAGCCTTACGCCGCGAGGAGGACCGCCAGCAGGTGTTCTCCGAACTGGACGCCTTTCTCTCCAGCCATCTCGACTGATTCTGTCACATTTGGAGCATCTGCGAGCGCGCGTCGGTAGCGCACCAAGGCGGGCTTTGTTACCGTCCACCCCGTTTGCGTCAACCAACCAGGACGTCTCGAGGTGTGGCATGCGAAAAGTCGCGCTGTGCAGCGGAGCGCTGTTGTGTGCGTGGTCGCTGTCGATGGTCGTGATGGCCAGGGCCCAGGAAGCGGGCGGCCCGGCGCATCCGACGTTGCAGGAAGAATACGACAAGGAAATTCGTGGGAGCGCCGACCGCGACGCGCCGCTCGTGTATATGGACCCGGTCGTGGTGACGGCGACGCGCGCGCCGAAGCAACTCACGCAAGTGCCCGGCGCGGTGTCGGTGATCGATCAAAAGCAGATCCTGCAGGGACGCCCGGCCGTCGGCGTGGATGAAACGTTGCGGATCGTGCCGGGTGTGCAGACGGAGCGGCGATTCGGTCCGGACGACGTGCGCATTTCCATCCGCGGCAGCGGCGTGCGCTCCACCTTCGGGGTGCGCAGCGTGCGCGTCCTGATCGACGGGATTCCGCTCACCGAAGTCGATGGGCAGACCAGGCTGGAGCCCATCGATCTGGATGCCGTGGCTCGCGTGGAAGTGCTGCGCGGCCCGAACTCGACCTTATACGGCAACGCCTCGGCGGGCGTGATCAACTACGTGTTGGAGGAGGGCAACAAGGACCATCGCTATGTCGAACCGCGGTTCGTCTTCGGGTCGTACGATTTCTCCAAGTACCGGGTGAAAGCCGCCGGCGCCAACGACAAGTTCAGTTGGATGGCGAATTACTCCTTCATGGATTACGGCGGATATCGCGATCAATCGGTGACGAGAAACCAGCGGTTTCTGGGCAAATTCAAGTATACCCTCGACGACCACTCAGACCTGTCCCTGGTGATGACCTACGGGCAAATGGACGGCGATATTCCGGGCAGTCTATTTCGATCGGAGTTCGAAAACAGTCCGCGGCTGCAACAGCAGACTCGGCATGCCGTGCCCCCCGCGTTATTCCCGGCGAATACGCCCTATGGGGCGTTCCAGCCGTTTCGCAAAGACGAGCGGTTTCGCCCCGCCCTGACCTACCGTAACCAGATCAGCGAACATCAGGAAATCACGCTCACGGGATTCTTCGCCACCCGCGACCTGCACCATCCGCTCTGCTGCTTCAACAGCAGCTTCATCACGCTCAGCCGGATCGAGAATGCAGCCTTCGCGAAATACACGAATACCGTGCCGATCCTGGGCCATGACAATCGCTTGATCGTCGGGTACGACTGGCAGGACCAGAACTCCGTCAATAAAAACTACGCGAATGTGTTGGGTTCGCCGGGCGCGCTACAAACCTTTACCCAGGAACGGATCAACCAGGACGGGGTCTACCTGCAGAACGAATTCAAGGTCACCGAGCAGATCGAGTTGGTCGGCGGGGTGCGGTACAGCCAGGTGCGCTTCAAGGTGCAGGACCATCTCCGGTTCGGCGGCATCGATGCGTCCAGCCGCCGCAATTTCGCGCAAACGACGGGGCTCGGCGGGATTCGCTACAGTCCCGTGCCTTGGGCGAACCTGTACGTCACCGTCGGGCAGTCCTTCGAGACCCCGACCGGTTCGGAGTTCCGCAATCCCCTCACCGCCAACGGCGCCGGGTTAAATCCCGGCATCCAACCGCAGAAATCCACCAACTATGAGATCGGGGTGAAAGGCGCCGTGGGAGAGACCTTCTATTACGACGTGGCGTTGTACCGGCAGCATTTTACCGATGAACTGTTGCGATTCAGCACGGGGCTCACCGGTGTCTGCAACATCTTTGCGCCTTGTTTCCGCAATGCGGGGAAAAGCGATCATGACGGATTGGAAGTCGGCCTGGCGTACAAGCCTCTTCGCTCCGTCACCGCGCAACTGGCCTATACCTATGCGGATTACCGGTTTCGCGACTATGTGGTCAATGGTGAGCAACTGGGAGGAAAGACCCTGCCGGGCGTGCCGACACATCGCCTCGTCGTCGATGTGACGTATGAACAACTGGAGGGGCTGCTGGCAGGGGCCTTTGCCGGCGTGGAATGGCAATACCAGACCGCCTATTTCCTGAGCGATACCAATCTCGAATCGACCTCTCCGCTGAACGGCCAGAAGAATCCCAGTTACACCGTGACGAATCTCAAGGGCGGATACAAGACGATGGTGAACAAACACTGGGGCGTCGAAGCCTTTGCGCGCCTGGAAAACATCTTCGACGAAAACTATGCCTTTGCGACGTTGAATCCCGCCAATGCGCCGGCGTTCGGTCCCTTCATCGGCCGTAATGTCTTCGGCGGCGTCTCGATCCGATATGTCTTCGGGTGAGCGTTCTTGGGCCGGAGATGTCCCCCCCTCCCGCGCGGGAGCCACTGTAGTATCCATACGTACCCGTCTGTAGACAGGTAGGAGTCGTCCGACTACACTCGCGCCCGCCATGCGTCACACGATCGGAGCGGGAGGCAGATATCGAGTCAGCGCAGGGTGCGTCGTGGCCCTGTACCTGGCGGTCCTGTGGGTGTCGGCCGTTTGTGCCGCCTCCATGATCGTTGCCGCCTCCGCTCCGCACGAGCATTCGCAGCATCTCATGCCTCACAGCCTGTGCAGTCTGCTCTGTTCAGGACAGGCCGGTAGCGGGATCGTCCCCGATCGGTGGGCAAATCTCGCCGTCGCTTCGCGCGACACCCTGGCGCAGCCGGCCGGCCGACGCATGTCTCCAGCCCACCCCAGACCATGTTCCCCCCGCGCTCCTCCTCCGTCCGAGTCACTCGATCAATAGAAGTGAATCACGCTGCGGAGTCGCGGCGCCGGGAAGGCGCGTCTCGTTCCGCGGAACAAGGAGGGGTGAGGCATGTCTGGTTTTCGCAAAGGAATAGTTGCCGCATTGAGCCTCGTCGCTCTGCTGGCCTGGTACGACGGAACGGTCGCTGCGCAGTCGGACGACGATGCGCTGGGGCAGCAGGAAGAGGCGTTGAGACAGAAGTTGAAGGGCGTCTTGGAAGAATTAGACGACGTGCGGGAACGCCGCCGCGCGGCGGGGCATCGGGAATCGAGTTCCCCTGCCGTCAGGGAACAATCGTCCGGCCCGGAACCAAGCGCCGTGCCGGAGGTCACGTTGCACGACATTGCAGTCATCAGCGAACGGGTGGAACGGCGGCCCACGGGCATCGCCGCATCGTCCACTCCGCGCAGCGAGCACGAGTCGCAGCCGACGCGGCACCTGCGGGAATCGTTGGAGTCGTTACCCGGCATCGTGACACGGCAGGGATTTGGAGGGCGTGAAGTGAACCTCTCGATCCGCGGATCGGGCGCGAAAAACGGCGGCGCCTTGCGCAATGTCAAGCTCTACGAGGACGGCATTTCGTTCACCGATCCGCACGGCTTTTCGCGGACGGAAATTCACGATCCGTGGTTTCTGGAGTCGGTCGAGGTCCGACGAGGACCTTCCTCGTCCCTCTACGACAACTATGCCCTGGGCGGCATGGTGCATTTCAGGACGAGACGGGGACGGGACATCAATGGGGTCGAGACCTTCCTCTCGGGCGGCTCCTACGGTTTTCACAAGGAAGCCCTGGCCATCGGGAAAGAATACGGCAACCTCGATATCGCCCTGTTCTCGAGTTATCAGCGGGAGGACGGCTGGCGCGAGCATAGCGAGTACTGGATATCCACCGTCAATCTCAATGTGCGTTACCGCATCGATGATCGGCAATCCCTCTATGTGAAGGCGGTGAATCTGGATCAAGACGAGAAATACGCCGCCCGGCTGACGCGCGGCCAGTTCCAGGCCGACCCTCGCCAGATGGGCGGCACGCCCGCCACCAATCCGGTCAGTCTGAACTCTAAACTACGCGACCGGCTGACGCTCATCGGCGCCGTGTACGAACGGCAAATCGATGCCAATACGCTGTTGACCACCGAGGCCGACTATCAAGTGCGGGATATCAACCAGCCGGTCGGAGCCTCCGTCACGCCCAGCTTCAAGCACTACACCGACCTGCGCCACAACGGCCGATTGTTCGATCTGCCACTCCGCAGTTATGTGGGGTTCTTTGCCAATTACAGCGAGCAAGAAGGCGTCAACAATGTGAACCTGAACGATGGCCGGGCCTCGTTTGGCCCCGTCACGCAGCAAAACCGGTTTTCGGTCCGGAATATCGGCGGCCGGTTTCGCGAGGAACTGGAGTTCACGCCCAAATGGGTGCTGGCCGTCGGGCTGGGATACGAACGGTCTGACATTTCCGGTTTCGTGAACAACTTCACCGCCACGACGACCACGAGCACACTGAACAGCACCGTGGGCGTCAACCGGTCATACGACAACTGGGCCCCGGACCTCTCGCTGACCTATCGGCTGAATCGCGATACGAATATCTGGACGAGAGGCTCCGTGGCTTACGGCATCCCTCAATTTACCAACTTGACGACCGGCTTGGACGGCAACCCCGGTTTCAACGGGGCGGTAAAGCCGCAGAAGAATCTCAACGTCGAAATCGGGACGAACACGCAGCTCACTCCGACCTTCTGGCTGGAAGCCGTGGGCTTCTGGACCTTCTTCAAAGACGAAATCATCACCCAGAGTGTGCCGTTGAGCCCGACGGTCGTGGGCAACTTCGCCGTCAATGCCAAGGAATCTCAATATCGCGGGATCGAAGTCGGATGGCGTTGGATGCCCGTCGAAGGCCTGCGCTTCACTGGGGCCTACACCCATATGGAAAGCAAGTATGTGCGGTTCTTCGACCAATTTGCGGCCGGAGGCGTGATCACGCGCATCAATCAGTCTGGGCGCCAGGTGCCGGCGGTGGAAAAAAACGTGCTGAACATGAAGGCCGCCTACGATCATGCCGGCTCGGGGCTCGGAGCCTGGCTGGAGGGCAGTTGGATCGACAGCTTCTTCGTCAACAACAACAATACGCTCGGCACTCCGGCCTATCTGCTCTTCAACGCCAACGTGCATCACTACTACCGCACGCACAACAACCGGTACGTCAAGTTCATCAAAACCTACGTAGAAATGGACAACATATTCGACAAGGCCTACGTCTCCTGGGTTCAGCCGGTGGCCGATAGCGTCGCCGATGCGAACAAGCAGGCGTTTTGGAGCGGAGCGGGCCGGTCGTTTTACGCGGGGGTGACGCTGGGCTTCTAAGGCCGGGCGCAGGGACCTGTGAGTGTCGATCGACGCCTAGAAAGGAACAACATGTCTGAGAGAGAAGGCCCTGTCCGTCGCTGGATCGGAACGGGTGTGCTCGTGGTTTGCCTGATCGCCGAGTGGCCGGGCCCGGTGCTCTCCGCCGAGGAGGGACAGGAATCGACGGAATCGCCCGTGCTCATGCCCCCCGTCATTGTGCAGGCGCAGCCCATCGGCAAGGACGGGACAGGAACACTCGGCTTGCGGGAACAGAGCAACGGCAGCTCGCGCCTCGGGGTGACATTGCGGGAGATTCCGGCGAGTGTTGAGGTCATCACGCAGCAGACGATGCAGGAGCGAGGGTTGCGCACAGTGTCGGAAGCGATCCAAGCGGCGACCGGTGTTGTCGTGGGGGATCACCCGGTTGCCCCCGGCGCGTTTTCCATGCGCGGGTTTTCACAGAACCAGATCCGGTTGTTGTTCGATGGGCTGTCGCTTGGCCCGACCGGGTTCGTCACGCGGCCGCGCGATTCCTGGAATTTGGATCGGGTCGAAATCCTGAAGGGGCCAGCGTCCGTCCTGTATGGAGAAGGGGCGGTGGCCGGAGCGGTGAACTTGGTGACGAAGCGGCCCATTCGTGAGTTGACCGGCAGCGAGGCGTTTCTCTCCTACGGCAGCTTCAATACCTTGCGGGTCGGTGTGGGGAGCGGCGGCAAATTGGGAACGGATCAGCTGCACTATCGGGTCGATCTGAGCTATCAGAATTCAGACAGTGTTTTCGGCATTCAACGGACGCCCTATACCTATTGGAATATGACGAGCGCGGTGCTGTACGACGTGACCTCGCGGTTCAACCTCGAACTGTCATTTGATATCGCGCACGATCGGGCGAAACCCTACACCGGCACGCCGCTGGTGCCCTCGTCTTTTGCCACACAAGGGGTCAACGGGGTCGTGAGCACGACGAACGGACGAACCGTGGATGCCCGGATGCTGCGGCAGAACTACAACGTGCAAGATGCCGACATGAGCGCGTTGACGACCTGGACGAAGTTGAAAGCGACGTGGCAGCCGACGGACTTCATCGAGTTGCGGAATCAGACGTATTACTACACGGCGAAGCGCGACTGGATGAACGGGGAAACCTACCGGTTTAACAGCGGCACACAACTGATCGATCGAGACCGCTTCATGGTCGCGCATGACCAATCCGTGATCGGCGATCGCTTGGAGTTGCAGCTCAATCACCCGATCGGTACGTTCAAGAACCGGTTCGTGGTGGGATTGGACTTCACCTACACGGACTTCACGCGGCCGAGCTTCTTCAATGGGGCTGCGGATAGTGTCAACCCGCTCAGCCCGGTGCAAGGCTTGTTCGGCGGCGGTCCGACGGCCACGCAGACCGCCAAGATCCTCGATACGGCCGTGTTTGCGGAAGATCAATTCAGCGTGACGGAACAACTCAAGCTGGTCGCGGGCGTCCGGACGGATTCCATAAATTTGGAACGGGAGTTCTTCACCACCGCCGGGGCCTTGAATACGGCGCAGAGCTTCAAACAGAACTTCACGCCGACGACCTGGCGCGCCGGTGTCGTGTACGACGTGCTGCCGCAGGTCACGCTGTATGGCCAATTCGCCACTGCGGCGGATCAGGTGGGCGGCAGTCTTTTCTCCGCCCGCGCCAACCAACAGTTCAATCTGGCGACCGGCCATCAGTGGGAGGTTGGGGCCAAGGGGCAGTTCTGGAATCATCGTGCCGAATGGACTGTGGCCTACTTCGATATGGTACGGAAAAATATCCTGACGCAAATCTCACAAATCGAATCGCTCAACGTGGGGCGGCGCTCATCCAAGGGCGTTGAGCTGGAGGGGGCCGTCCGCCTCACTGATGCGTGGCGCCTCCATGGGAACGTGACATTCCTGTCGGCGAAGTTCGATGAATTTGCCGAGGTGGTCGGTGGCACGTTTGTCTCGCGCAACGGAAATCGGCCGTTCGAAGTACCGCAGGCGGTCGGTAACCTCTGGACGATCTATCGCGTGCCCACGCCCATTCCGTTCGATGTGGGAGCGGCCTGGCGCTATGTCGGCGACCGGTATAACGATGCCGCCAATACCGTGCGGTTGCACGCGTACATGACGGCGGATGCCTGGATTTCAGTGCCGTACAAACAGTTTGTGGTGACGCTGCGCGGGAGCAATCTGTTCGACAAGACCTATGGAATATTCGGATCCAACTTCTATCCGGATCAGGTGTTGATCGGCGCGCCTCGGACTGTGGAGCTGAGCGTCATGGCCAGGTTTTGAGAGAGCCGAAACAACCTCGAACTGTAGCAGCGG
Source organism: uncultured Nitrospira sp. (assembly GCA_902500995.1). GTDB lineage: Bacteria > Nitrospirota > Nitrospiria > Nitrospirales > Nitrospiraceae > Nitrospira_A. The sequence goes on along the minus strand of CABVSR010000004.1, from coordinate 118,042 downwards.
GCGGCAGCCGTCGGTAGCGCAAGAAAGTGCAAGTCTGGTACATAACGCCCATGCGGTCACGCCAGAGATTTCTCCAGCGGCAACGTGTGATCGCCGGCCTCATGCTGGCGCTTGCCCTGTCTCTTGCCTGGTTCTCCGTGACGCCGGGCGGCGCGCTGAGTTGCTTGCATTGCTTCCTGCAGCAGCGCTGGGTGGAAGGAACCTTGGCGGACGATGCGCAGGCGGGGGGGCCGGTGAGTGACGGCCCATCGCCGGCCGCGGCGCTAGTCCTGTGGCGCGGCCAGCCTGTGCCGGGCACGGCGCGGTGCTGCCTTGCCTCGACGCAATATCGAAATTTCTCCGGTTCGAACCCTGTTTGTCTCGGTCTTCGTGCTCCCCCTCCCGTGAGTGCGATCTAGTCCCATTCTCGCTCATGAATCTGGTTTCGAATCGCCACATCGATGGGGAAGGTGTTGCTTCTGCTCGATCGGCGAAAGAGCGTTCACAGGGGGGAGCGATGCACCGTGTACCGATCCGTGCCGTACGTCAGGCATTCGTCATATGTGTGTGGTTGGTCGCCGGCGTGGGCTGTGCCGGGCCTCGCGTGGCGCCACATAGGGAGCCTCCGGTTGCAGATGAAACATCAGTGCGGTTGCAATCCGATGAGTCATCACGGGCCACCGCATCGCCTCCTCCGCTACCCCTTCCGCTTCCGGTGCCGGGAAGCTCCGAGCCGGAACAAAGATCCGGCGAGAGACCCGCCACTGCGGATGCGTCGGACTCGGATCCCCCCGTCGTGGAGGTGCGTCCCGTGCTGGTCGCGTCCACTCGCGAATCCTACACGGTCTCGAACACTCTGACGGCGACCAAGACCGATACGCCGATTCATGAGACGCCGGCCAGCATTCAGGTGGTGCCGCGGCAGGTGATCGAAGACCAGAAGACGCCGCGGATAAAGGATGCGTTGGAGAATGTCAGCGGCGTCCGCCCGAATCAGTCGATCGGATCGGGCAATCGATTCATCATTCGCGGCTTTCCGGACCTCGGGAAAACCTATCGCAATGGGCTGCTCGCCACGTCCCCCTCAGGATTCCCGTTCGAAATGGACACGGCGAACATCGACAGCATTGAGGTGTTGAAGGGACCGGCCTCCATTCTCTACGGCCGCATCGAGCCGGGCGGCATGATCAACGTCAACACAAAGCGGCCGTTGGATACCCCTCACGGCTCCCTGGAGCAACAATTCGGTTCCTACAATTTCTACCGCACGCTCTGGGACGTCGGCGGGGCCATCACGGACAGCAAGTCGCTGTCGGTTCGCTTTGCGGGGGGGTATCAGAACAGTGGGTCGTTCCGCGATTTCAACTTCATCGACCGTAAGGTCTTCAATCCCAGTGTGACCTGGCGGCCGACCGAGAAAACCACAATGACCGTGGACGTGGAGATCTTGAAGCAAGACTTCCGCGCCGACAGCGGCATTCCGGTCATCGGCAATCGCCCGGCCCCCGTGCCGATCAGCCGGTCGTACGGCGATCCCAATACGCCGGTGTCGTTCACCAACAAAACGCATGTCGGATTCAATCTCGATCATACCTTCAATGAGTCGTGGAAGCTGACGAATCGCTTCCTCTCCAGCTTCATCGATGCGGAAAGCATCTGGGCGAACCCGGCGCCGGCCTTCGGGAACGCACTGCAGGCCGACGGGCGCACGCTCAATCGCAATATTTTCGGCCAGACCAGTTACGTACGGACCTATGCCACGAACCTCGACCTGGTGGGAACGTTCACGGTGGCGGAGACGCAACACAAGCTGTTGGTCGGAATGGACTATACGCGGGCCGCGACCGACTACGGGATTTACGGCAATTTCACCTCGGGCAATCCAGCCCTTGCGATCGATCTCTTTAACCCGTCGTATGGGATCGATCCGTCACTGTTCAGCGCGGCGCGAGCCACGACCGACCGGCCGGGACGAAATGTCTCAGTCTTTCATGAACAATGGTACGGGCTGTACCTGCAGGACCAGATCACGCTGTGGAAGAGGCTGCATGTGCTCGTCGGTGGCCGGTACGACTGGGCCGAGGTGGCGCGAGGCACGGCCGGGAACTTCGATCAGGCGCGCGCCAATGTGGATGGCGTCACGCGAAAGGACTCACGCTTCAATCCGCGAGTCGGCCTGCTCTACGACCTCACGCCCTCGCTGGCCGTCTACGGCAACTATGTCACCTCATTCGGCGCCAATAACGGGGTGTCTTCGAACAATCAGCCGTTTCCCCCGCAGACCGGTAAGCAGCAGGAGGCCGGATTCAAGGCGGATCTCTTCGAACACCGCTTGAATGCCACGTTGGCCTTCTACCACCTGACCAGAAACAACCTTGTGACGCCCGACCTCGCGAGCGGCGATCCGTTGGCCAGAATCGTCGTGGGGGAGCAGCGCAGCCAGGGCATCGAGTTCGACATGACCGGGCGAGTGACGAATGCGGTGAGCGTCATCGGCAGTTACGCCTATACCGACACCAAAGTGACCAAAGACAATTCCGGCCTGCAGGAGAAACGCCTGCCCGGAGTCCCTCTGCACGGCGGCAGCCTCTGGATGAAATACGACTTCGCCGAGCTCGACGGACCGGCGAAGGGGCTGAGCGTGGGACTCGGGACCTACATCTCCGGTTCTCGGCACGGAGACATTCAAAACACCTTCACCTTGCCGGGCTATGTGCGGCTGGATGGCTTTGCCGCGTACCGGTGGATGATCGGGCCGACGCGGGCGATCGCGCAGGTGACCGTTCGTAACCTTCTGAATCAACAGTACTACGAAAACGCCGATCTGAATTCGAACGTGGCCCCGCGCAACGGCGTTTATCCGGGCGCGCCCATGACGGTGTTCGGATCGTTACGCCTTGAATACTGACACAGACATGAGAGATGGCGAATGTTCTCCACAGAGCCCACGGTGCCGCTGACGGTCGCCGCCCTACGCAAGCGTTGGTTACTGGCTCATCGATACCTCGGGCTCACGGCCGGAGCCCTGTTGGTGCTGATCGGGCTGACGGGCAGCATCCTCGTATTTCATCTGGAGATCGACGAGTGGCTGAACCCTGACCTGATCCGGGTGGCACCGAAGCCCGGTGGTTCGGCGGCCTATCGTCCTGTGGATGAGATGGCCGAGGCTGCGCTGCGCATCATGCCGCAGGGAGGGCAGCTGGTTTTCGGGCAATACCCGCGTCATGACGGAATCGCCTTCCGATGGAACGTGTCGGTGCCCTCCGGGCCGGACGCGACGTCACCAATGGATTTTGAGTTGCACCACGTGTTCGTCGATCCGTATCGCGCCGAGGTCATCGGGTCCCGATTGGTCCGGCCGGCGGGCCTCGGCGGCGCCGTGCCTCGTACGTTCGTCGGCTTTGTGTTTGCGCTGCACTATGCGTTGCTGTTGCCGCGCTTCGGTGACCCGCCGTTCGGGGATACGGTTGTCGCCATCATCGGGATGGTGCTGATCGTGTCTTTGTTCACGGGTCTGTACCTCTGGTGGCCTCGGAACGGCGGGTGGCGTGCGGCGTTGACGATCAAACGCCGGGCCCATGTGCGCCGGCTCCATTTCGACTTGCACAAGACCGCGGGAGTGTATTGCTCGCTCATCTTCCTGGCCATCTTTGTATCCGGGGTCTTTCTCAACCTGCGGGCGCCGTTCCATGCGGTCGTGCGGCTGTTTTCCCCCACCATCGACCGATACGACATTCACTCGAAACCGGCCGAGGGCCGCGGATCCGTCTCTCTGGGACAGGTCATGCAGACCGTGGAGACGCAGTACCCGGGTGGACGGCCGGAATGGCTCTACCTGCCGAGGAAAGCGGCCGGTACCTATACGATCTGCCAGCGTGATGTGCCGGGACTCAGCCTGGTACTGAGCCGGCGATGCGTGGTGGTGGATCGCTACAGCGGGGACATTTTGCATGTTCAGAGTCCGGAGCACGGCACGGCCGGAGACCATTTCATTCAATGGCAATGGCCGATGCACTCGGGACAGATCTTCGGCCTGACGGGGCGCTGGATCGTGTGTGCCTCGGGCCTGGTCTGTCCACTCTTGTTTGTGACGGGCTGGTATCTCTGGTGGCGAAAACGCAGGGTGCCGCGCAGTGCGGTGTAGGATCCCCCGGCCTTGATTCAGGCACAGGCCCTGGACGGGGCGGCGGATGGATGAATCAATCGGACGGGACGAAAGGTGACACAGCATGCACGGACTGAAGGAAGCCGTAGAGTACGGCGTGATCGGGCTGTTGATCGGGTTGAGCCTGTGGGCGGTGGCCGTGGCCATCGAGCGCTGGTGGTGCTACCGGAACATCGATGTGCGAGGGTTCGCCTCAATCGAGGAATGTGAAATTGCGTTGACCAGACGGCTGGTGGTGATCGGGACTGTGGCGGCGAATGCGCCCTATATCGGGCTGCTGGGGACCGTGTTGGGTATCATGCTCACGTTTCACACCATGGGCACGTCCGGCGCGCTGGCCGTCACCACGATCATGATCGGCCTGAGTCTCGCGTTGAAGGCCACCGCGGCGGGACTGGTCGTGGCGATTCCCTGCGTCGTCATGAACAACGTGCTCCGGCGGCGCGTCAGCGAACTGCTCGCGCAGTACAAGGCGCACCATGGAGCGTGAGGTCAATCAGATCAACGTCATCCCGCTGGTCGACGTCATGCTCGTGTTGCTCGTCATCGTGCTGACGACGGCCACCTTCATCACGACGGGTCAGATCCCGGTGAATCTGGCCAAAGCCTCGACCGCAAGCGATCGGCAGGACCGGCCTCTGATCGTCACCGTTACGGCCGATGGCCGGGTGTTTGTGGAGGAGCGCTCGATCAATGAAGAGGAACTGGATCTCGTCCTGGCGTCTCGCCCGCGGCATTCGCCGGTGCTGGTGCGGGCCGACAAAACTACGCGTTTGGAACGGTTCGTCGGCATCGTCGACCGCATCCGCGGGCTTGGCTTTCAACAGGTCAGTTTGGAAGTCACGCGGACGTAACAGCCAGGCCTTCCTACCTGCGGAAGAATGAGGGAGATGCAGATGAAGCACAGCATGCAGATCGAGATTGTGATCATGGCGACGATCTTTCTGGTGGCGCTGGGTGGCGCGGCGGGTCTGGCGCAAGAGGCGCCGCCCCGGCCTGCGATGAGTCAGGGCGTCACCGAAGAAGGGTTGCGCGACCGCCTGCAACAGAATGTCCGGGAGCGCGAGGAGTTGCTCCGGGAGCTGGAAGACATCACGCGGCGGCGTGACGAAGCCTTGCCGGTGGAAGAGAAGCCGCAGCGGTATCAGGAGACAGCCGGACCTCAGGCCGAAAGTACCAATGCGCCCGACGCGATTCCGGTGTACGACTTGGCCGATATCAGCATCGTGAGCAAGCGGGTGCAGAAACTTCCGGAGGGACTGGCCTTCTCCGCGACGCCGAGGAGTGAAACCGATTCCCAACCGACTCGCACGATGAAGGAGTCGATGGAATCCCTTCCCGGTGTGATTCTGCGCTCCGCCAACGGCCCGCGCGACTTCGGTGTCTCGATTCGCGGGGTCCGGCGTGAAGACGACCGGCGTTGTGCGCGACCTCAAATTTTATGAAGACGGCATCGGGCAAACCCAATCAGATGGCTTCTCTCGCCTGGACATGCACGATCCCTGGTTCATGCAGAGCGTGGAAGTGACACGCGGCGCCTCGTCGTCGCTCTATGATAACGCGGCGCTCGGCGGCATGATTCATTTCAAGACGCGGCGCGGCGGCGACATCAACGGGGTGGAGACGTTCTTGAGCGGCGGTTCCTTCGGCTACCAGAAGTATGGCCTCGCCATCGGCCGGGAATATGGCGATGTGGACGTGGCTCTGTTTGCCAGCCAGGTCTCCGAAGACGGTTATATCCGGCATAGCGATTACAACACCCAAACGGTCAATCTGAATTTTCGTTTCAAGCTGGGAGACAAGGACAATTTCTATGTGAAGGCCGTGACGAATGCGTTGAACGCCAACGTGCCGACCAGGCTCACCCTCGGGCAATTCAACGCGGACTCGCGACAGGCCGGAGGCACCGGGCCGGGCAACGATCCCCTCCGCCTGGCGCAGCGGCGTCTTGATCGACGGACGGTCATCGGCGGCCTGTATGAACGCCACATCGATGCCAATACCGTGTTTCTCCTGGAAGCCGATTACGATGTGCGCGACATCAATCAGACCTTCACGCAGATCAATGATGCGTTCTACCCGAACTTCAAAGGATATGCGGACCTCCGGCACGACGGCCGGCTCGGTGACATGCCGCTGAAAAGTTATGTGGGATTCTTCGCCAACAATATGGAGCAGGAATCGCAAACGTTTGAGAATCTCGGCAATTCCCGCGGGTCCCGCGGCGCGCTGGTACAGAACAGTCGCGGCACCATTCGCAACATCGGCGGACGATTGCGGGAGGAATTGGAGGTCATCCCCAAGTGGATCTTGGCGGCCGGTGTCGGGTTCCAGCAGTCGCAGATCAGTGTGCAGACGATCAATTACACGGCCGGGGCGCTCGCCTCGACTCCCGGAGCGGATCGCACGTTGTATAACTGGGCGCCGGAGGTGTCGCTGTCGTGGAAGCCGACGGAAAATCACCGGCATTGGGTGCGCGCTTCGACCGGCTATTCCGTGCCGGGTTTTGCCAATCTGACGACCGGCCTGGATGGATTGGCCGGGACGAATTTTTCGATCAAGCCGCAGAAGAATTATAACTTCGAGATCGGGACGGATTCAAAACTCCACAGCACGTTCGGCGTCCAACTGGTCGGGTTTTGGGTGCTGGTGAAGGATGAAATCATCACCCAGGTGAATTCCACGACGGCCGGATCGTTTGCCATCAATGCCGACTCCTCTCAATATCGAGGTATCGAGGCGAGTTACGACTGGCGGCCCGCGCCTGGCTGGCGTTTCTCCGGGGCCTACACCCATATCGACGCGCAGTATATCAATTTTGCCGATCAATTCCGCATCAACGGGTCTGGCCCGATCACCCAGATTCTACGCGACGGCAAGCAAGTACCCAATGTGGCCCGAGACGTGCTCAATTTCAAGGAAGAGTACGACCATCCATCCGGCTGGGGCGGCTGGTTGGAGACGACCTATTGGAACAGCTACTTCTTGAACAACAACAATACCGTCGGCGCGCCGGCCTACTGGCTCCTCAATGCGAATCTACACAAGACGGTCGAGTTCCGTCCTAATGCCTGGTTCCGTTTCGCGAAGTTTTACCTGCAGCTGGACAACATCGCGGACAAGCGATACGTCGGCTCCGGCGGCGTCATCGCCGACAGCACGCCCGATGCGAACAAGACGTTGTTCTTCGCGGGGTACGGCCGGGCCATCTATGGCGGCGTGACGCTGGGATTGTTCTAGCCGAGGCGAACCGTGACCGCGGTGGGCAGGCGGCGGTGTGGGACTGTAGCAACCGTGAGCACCCGTCTGTAGACAAGCTCGCTTGCGCTTGCGTAGGGTGGAGGCCGTTTTTCCTACGTAGGGAATCTGTGGACGCCTTCATTCGTTCCATGTCGATGGTGCGCTCCCGCCGGACCCTGTTGTGGCTGGCCTGCCTCCTGGCCTGTATCCGGGTGCTGGCCGTCGGCATTTGCTCCACCTGTTTCAACGAGTTCGAAACGCCTGCGTCGCGAGTCTTCTATCTCCACGACGGGGGCGATCATGATGCCTGCCACCACGGCCGCGAGCCGGTGGGCCCGCTCGTCGCCTGGGCATGCGAAGTCACCCAGGACGATGCGGATTTCGTGTTGCCTGATAGTCCCCCGTTACCGATCATCGTGTCTTTCCTCGTGGCGTTGACCCTGCTCGGGATGTCCCGCCGGGACAGCCTGTTGGTTGCCGGCAAGGGTCGCTCTCCGCCGCTCCGATCCCTGCTGCCGTAACGATTCCCATCTACGTTATTGAACCACCGAAGGCTGAACGCATGCCTATGCGCCTGGTTCGTGTGTCTTGCCGGGAGCAGGCTCTCCTCGACGCATGTGCCCGGGCAGACGTGATGCGAGCCGCCTTTGCCCTGAAGGGCGCGAGGCGCCCTGAGGAAAGGATGTTGTGACCGTCATGAGTACCAGTCTTTACCACCAGCTCTTGCGGGTTTCTGTCATCGGCGCATTGCTGCTTGGATTCTGTGCACCTGTATTGCCCGCCTCGGCGGAAGATCCTGCGGATGAGGGACGAACCGACGCCATCCCGGAAGTGAATGCGCCCGACGTGTTCATTTCCGCGACGCGGACCCCGACGTCCATCGGCAGCGTGAACCAGTCGGTGACCATCGTCACGGAGGAGCAGATTCAGCAGCAGATCGCGGTTTCGCCGGGACGAAGTTTGAGTCAGATCCTTCCGAAGCTCGTTCCCGGCATGTCCCAAAACGACGGATCGTTGGATTCGGGGACGTCGCAACAGATGCGCGGCCGCCAGATCGCGGTGCTGATCGACGGCGTCCCGCAACTGAGCAGTCCCGCGTCGCAGTTGGACCTGGCGCATATCGACCCCAGCGCCATCGAGCGGATCGAAATCGTCCGCGGCGCCACGGCAATTTACGGGAACGGCGCGACCGGCGGGTTGATCAACATCATCACGAAGCAGGCGGGCGACGGAAAGCCCAGCTTTTATACCGAAGTCCAGGGAAGCGGGTCCTTGACGAGGGTGTTGCGCGGCCTCAGCGGCACGGTCGTGCAGGGGTTCCAGGGTAAAAAAGACTGGTTCGACTACAACATCGTCGGCACGTTCAATCAACAGGGCGGCATGTTCGATTCCGAAGGCTCACGGACCATGCCGGGCACCAACAGCATCGGCGGGTATGCGGATACGAGAACCTACAACATCCTCGGCAAATTCGGCGCCACCTTCGGCGAGCACCGGTTTCAACTGACCTTCAATCGCAAGCAAACCGCGCAGGATACGAACTACATTGTCGATCCGGCGATCGACGGCCTGCCGCGCACCACGGCGCGCTTCGTTCCGGGACTGGCCCTGCAGGACCAACCGAAGTTGACGAATACTCAAATCAGTGCGGATTACACGCATCCTCATCTGTTCCTCGACAGCCGCGTGCACATCCAAGGCTACTATCGCACTCAAAAGACCACGTTTCCGACCTTCGATGTCCGGCCGTTCGGCGGCACGGACGTGGTGCAGGGGCTCCCGCAAACGGATGTGCTGGGAACGAGGGTCGATATCACCACGCCGATTCCGCTTTACGGCAAACCACAGATCACGTGGGGCATGGATTTCTCCAGTCAGCACGGGATTCAGAACCAAAATCTCTACGATCCGGCCGTGCTGGATGCGTCGGGAGGGCGGGTGTTCAGTAAGATCGGACAGTCTCCCCTGGTGGGAAGTCGTGTGTTTGAAACCGCGGCCGCGTTTGCGCAGGGGGAATGGACGCCGATCCCCGCCCTTGTTCTGCGTGGCGGCGTGCGCTACGAACGCATCGGCATTTCGACCAGCAATTTCACAGACAGTGTCGGGACCTTTTCTCCTGCCAGCAACATCCGATTCGACACCACCGTGTTCAACGGCGGGTTTGTCTACCATATCACCGATCCGGTAGACCTCTTCTTCAATTTCAGCCAGGGCTTCAACGTGCCGGTCGGCTCGATCGACTCGGCGCTCGCCGTGACGCCGGGAACGACCATCGCCCTCACCAATTTGCAGCCGCAGCGCGTGAACAACTATGAGATCGGTCTGCGCGGCAACTGGAGCAAGGTGCAGGGGTCGGTGTCAGGGTACATTTCCAAATCGAATCTCGGATTGAATTTCGATCAGTTCACCAATTCCCTGCAGCGCGCGCCGCAAACGATCTACGGCGTGGAAGCCACGTTGGATGTGCAGCCGTACGAGGGCTGGAAGGTCGGCGGGACCTACACCTTCGTGGAGGGCGATCAGACGATCGGGTTCAATCCCGACGTGCGGGTGCCGCTCAACGGGTTCAGCATCCAACCGCAAAAGATCACCGCCTACCTCGAACATCTGACGGTGCCGGAATGGAACTGGCGCAACCGGCTCCAGGTGCTGTATTCCGGCAGCCGGACGCGGTCGTTGACGGCCTTCAATTCAGGCATCGATCCGACCGCAGATCCCTTCTCCATGACGGAATACTTCCTGGTGGACTTGATCAGCACGGTGAAGGCCGGGCCGGGCACGTTACGATTCGGCATCGAGAATCTCTTGAACCAGAAATATGTGGCGGCGTTCAACCAGATTTCCTTCTTGAACAGTTTCCACTATGCCGCACGTGGCGCCACGGCGACGATCGGCTATTCGATGACGTACTGAGCGGACCCCGATCAATCGAGTCCGCCCCTCTGATGCCAGCAGGCTGGTTGCCGGACCGCATCGAGACGATTCGGCAACCAGCCTCCGGGGGTATGCTCATCAACAGTTGGCAGGCGCCTCCAATTGCCATGAAAATCCTGCTGCCAATGCGCGATTTTCATGGTACCATCAGCTTGCAATGATCAACAGGCCTGCCATTCTCGACCGTATTCGCGCCGCGCTCTCCAGGGCCTCGGTGGTCGTGCTCACCGGACCACGACAGTGTGGCAAAACTACGCTGGCACGTGAACTTCTCTCCGAGGACTCCCCCAACTACTTTGACCTTGAGGACCCGCTGAGTCTCGCGCGACTGGACGAACCCAAGACCGCTCTCGAACCACTGCAGGGGCTTGTGGTCATTGATGAGATTCAACGGCGGCCGGATCTCTTTCCAGTGCTGCGGGTGCTTGCGGACCGCAAGAAACAGCCGGCGCGCTTCCTGATTCTCGGCAGCGCCTCGGGTGAGTTGCTGCGCCAGAGTTCGGAGAGCCTGGCCGGGCGTATGGAGCGGATCGAGATCGGGGGCTTCACCGTGGCCGAAGTGGGATTGCAATCGGTGGCCCAACTCTGGCGACGCGGCAGCTTTCCGCTCGCATTCCTCGCCCGCACGGAGATGGACAGCCTCGCTTGGCGCAAGCAGTTCATTCAGACACTCTTGGAGCGCGACCTTCCGCAATGGGGCGTCCGCGTCACAGCAGCGGCGTTGCTGCGCTTTTGGACTATGGTCGCACATTACCAGGGACAGATCTGGAACGCTGCCGAACCGGCCAGGGCACTGGGTGTGAACCCGTCCACCAGCCGTCGCTACCTTGATCTCCTCACCGACGCCTTGATGGTGCGTCAACTTCAACCCTGGCACGCCAACCTCGGCAAACGGCAGGTGAAGATGCCGAAAGTCTATGTTCGCGACAGTGGCCTGTTGCACCAGTTATTCGGGCTTGGCACGGAAAAGGCGATCCTCTCCCACCCTAGGGTCGGGGCTTCGTGGGAGGGGTTTGTCATCGAGCAGGTACTGGCCGCCGAGTCGTATGACGAAGCGTACTTCTGGGCCACGCACCAAGGAGCGGAAATCGACCTGATCCTGCGCCGAGGTGACCGGTTGTTCGGCGTGGAGTGTAAGCGCGTCGATGCGCCGCGCCTGACGCCCTCAATCCGCATCGCACTCGATGATCTCCGCTTGGAACGCGTCGCGATCGTCTATCCAGGAACCAAGCGCGTTGCCCTCACCGACCGGGTGGAAGCCGTGCCGGTCGGCGCATTGGCCGTGCCAGGGCATCTCTTCGAGGAAGAAACCGTCTAAACGTCACCGGCCATGCCGCCGCACTCGGTCCCGCATGGCTATGGATCGGCGACGTTCATGCCATCTCTTGAATCATTCCTATCGTGGCTCGTCCGTTCTTCATCGCAACAGGCTGTAGCATCCGTGAGCACCTGTTGCTGGACAAAGGAATGGCTGGTTGCGTATGGTAAGGAACCTTTCACCCGCGTGGAACCCTCGATGACGACACAGCAGACACCGGTCTCATGGCATCGGCGATCCGGTCTGGCGCCTCGGGTGGCCGTGGCTGTGGCCTGCCTCCTGGTCGTGATCCGGATCGTGGCCGGGTTTGTCTGCCACACCTGCTTCGTCGATTTCGAAAAGCCTGCTTCCCGGAGCTTTCATCTCCACGCCGGCGGGGATCGCGATCCCTGCCATCACGGTCGGGTCGAGTCGAGCCCGCTCATCACCTGGGCCTGCACGGTGACGCAGGACGAAACGGCGTTCATCCTTCCGGACATTCCACGCCTCCCTCTGCTGGTCTCATTGTTCGTGCCGCTCGTCTTCGTGGTCCTGTCGTTCGGCGGCCGCCCGCTGGTGGTCGCCCATGGCCGCGGGCCTCCTTTCCTCTCCACGTAAATCCTGTACCTGTGACCAATGAAGCCGGCCACCCTGTGGCTGGTTGCTGTCGTTGTGCCGTTGCGACCGATGTTCGGGATGGATTCATCTCGACCTCGAGGGCGTTCGCCGCCGCGGCAGCAGCGAGATGTCGCCCATCACCGCAGCGCGCAACGAGCTGTTGGAGAATGAACCCCATGTCCCACGAACTGGCCGGTCATGATTCTGTGCCGTTGCCTTCCTGGGTGGCGGCCGCTCGGGCCGGCAGGCACCGCCGCTTGCAGCTGGGGCGCGCCCTGTGGGTCCAGGTGCACTTATATCTCGGGCTCTCGGCCGGAGCACTCTTGGTCTTGTTCGGGCTGACCGGGAGCCTCCTCGTGTTCTGGCAGGAGATCGACGAATGGTTGAATCCCGCGCTCTTGACGGTGCCGGTCCCGCCGGAAACCGGCGGCGACTACCGGTCGTGGGGAGCGATTCTCGCGGCAGCGGAGAGCGCCGCCTTGCCGGAGAGTGCGATCACCCAGGTCTATGCACCGGCAGGCTCGCAGGGAGTGGCCGCCGTGTATCTGCAACATCCGTCCAAAGCCTGGCAGCGGGTCTATGTCGATCCCTACCGCGCGGTGGTGACCGGTATCCGTACCTATGGCGCCGGTGAGTTGGTGCCGATGTATCTCATGGACGTCGTCTTCCAACTGCATTACGCCCTCTTCCTCGGTGAGAGGGGGATGACTGCGGCGGCGATCGGGGCCTTGCTGTTGATTCTGTCGCTGGTGACCGGGCTGATCGTCTGGTGGCCGCGCGGAGGACAATGGCGGCAGGCCTTCGTGATCCGGCGGCCTTCGCGGCCGTTCCGGCTCCTGTTCGATCTCCACAAGACGGTGTCGTTGTATACCTGTCTGGTGTTGGGAGCCGTTCTCTTGTCGGGTGTGTATATGAACATGGCCGATCCGTTCATCCGCGTCACGCAACTGTTTTCTCCCGCCACGCGAGGGACGGTCACGGCACCGGAGCCGGGAGCGGACAGCGGCGCGCCGCCTGTCTCGGCGGAACGGGCGGAAGCCATCGCCGCCTCGCGGTATCCCGAGGGAAGCCTGGCGTGGATCACCATGCCGGACGGGCCGCGGGGGGTGTATCAGATCGTCCGCCAGAACGTTCCGCGCCTGAGCCCGTTCTGGTCGGAGCGAATCGTGAGCATCGATCCTTCGAGCGGGGAAATTCTGGATGTGCGGGCTCCCGATACGAGGCGGAGCGCGGGAGAAACCTTCATCGATTGGCAATGGCCCCTGCACTCGGGCAAGGCGTTTGGCTGGGGCGGGCGGCTGGTGGTGTTCGTTGCCGGGCTGTCTTGTCCGCTCATCTACGTCACCGGCCTGCTGATGTGGTGGCGCAAGCGGCGAAGGCGAGAGCAGGGTGTGTCGGCGTCAGGGCTGACGCCCACAAGAAAGGAAGCGGCACGATAGGGTTCGTTCCGCGAAGGAGGCAATGGTGTCTGGTCAATCATCTGATCGTCCTGAGCCTCGCAAGTCCGGCATCCATGATGCGGATCTCGATGGCCTGGCGATTCATCGTCCCACCCCTGGTCCCGCTACCGCATCCGGCGGCCGCCGGCGGTTCTGGCTGATCCTGACCGTCTTGCTGGTTGTCGCCGGCTTGATGTGGAGCAGCAGCTGGATGCAGACGGATCAAAAAGTCGAGGTGGTTCCGGTAGTGCGCCTGCCATCGAGCAGCGGGGCAGGCCTGGCGGCAACCGGGTATGTGGTGGCGCAGCGGCAGGCCTCGATCGCCTCGAAGGGCACGGGCCGGCTGATTTATTTCGGTGTGAATGTCGGTGATCGCGTGAAGGAAGGGCAGCTGATCGCGAGGATCGAGCATGACGATATGGACGCACTTCTGCGGCAGGCATTGGCCCGGCTGGGGGTGGCGCGGGCGCAGTTGGGCGCCGCCAAGCCGGAGCTGGAGGAAGCGACGCTGAGTTTCGAGCGCGTGAAGACGCTGCTGGAGAAGTCGTTTGTGACCAGATCGGAATACGACATGGCCTCCGCGCGGCTTCGTCGCGCCGCCGCCGCCGTGAAGTCGGCTGAGGCGGCGGTTACTGCGGCGGAAGCCGAACGGCAAAATGCCACGGTCCAGCTGGAGAATACGAGTATTCGTGCGCCGTTCGACGGCGTCATCGTCAAGAAGTTGGCCGAGATCGGCGAGGTCGTGTCGCCCTTCACCGCCACCGTCCGCTCCGGCGGCTCCGTGGTCAACATGGTCGATCCCCTGTCGGTGACAGTGGACGCCGAGGTGTCGGAAGCCATGATCCACCTCGTGCGCGCCGGCCAGCCGGCGGAGATTCAGCTCGACTCGGTGCCGGGCCACCGGTATCAGGGCGAAGTGCTGCAGATCATGCCGATCGCCGATCGTGCCAAGGGTACTGTGTTGACACGCATCCGATTTCGAGATCTGGACGATCGCGTACGGCCTGAGCTGAGCGCCAAGGTCACGTTTGGTCCGGTCCCCGGAACGGCTGCGGAAAAGGGGGAGGACTGGGGCGTGCCTTCCACTGCCGTGGTGACGCGGGAGGGGCAAACGGTGGTGCTGGTCGTGCGCGCCGGTATCGTGGCGGAAGCGGTGGTGCAAGCAGGCACCGCCGTGGCCGGCATGGTTCCGGTCCATGGGCCCCTGTCCCAGACGGATGAAGTCATTGTGGCGCCGGCCGAGTCCCTGCGTTCCGGAAGCGCGGTCTCGGTGGTCCGCCGAGGGCCTTGAGTCAGCCGGCCATGATCGATCCGGTCGTCAGTCTCCACAACGTGACCAAGACCTACAGCCGCGGCGGCACGGAGGTGTCCGTACTCAAGGATTTGTCCTTCGTCATTCCGGCGGGCACATTTCTCGCGATCATGGGGCCATCAGGCTCCGGCAAAAGCACCTTGCTGAACGTGATGGCCGGCATCGATCGGCCGACCAGCGGGTCGGTGGTCGTGGCCGGCACCAGGCTGGACGGTCTGTCGGAGGGGGACATGGCGCGGTGGCGGACGCGCCATATCGGCTATGTCTTCCAGACCTATAACCTCATTCCGGTGTTGACCGCGGCGGAGAATGTGGAGTTGCCGCTGGCGTTGACGCACCTGTCGCGGCGCGAGCGCGCCGATCATGTGAAGACGGCGCTCCGCCTGGTCGGATTGGCCGACCGGATGGACCATTATCCACGACAATTGTCCGGGGGACAGGAGCAGCGGGTCGGCGTGGCGCGTGCCATCGTCAGCGATCCGACGATGATCCTGGCCGATGAGCCCACCGGCAATCTCGATCGGGAATCGGCCGACGATATTCTGACGCTGTTGGCCAGGTTGAACCGCGAGCTGGGGAAAACCATCGTGATGGTGACCCACGATCCCCGCGCAGCCGAGCGCGCGCAGATGATCCGGCACTTGGAAAAGGGCCTATTGGAGATGCCGCCGTGACGCTGCTGCGCTTGATGCTTCGTAATACGATCCGGCGGCCGGTGCGTTTGGCGTTGACCATCGGCGGTCTCGCGATGGTGGTGCTGGCGTTCGGGTTGCTGCGGCTGACGCTGGATGAATGGCACAGCGGGGTGAAGGCGGCGGCCAACAACCGGCTGATCACCGTCCACGCCATGTCGGATTCCTTGCAGCTGCCGCTGGCGTACAAGGAACGGCTCGCGGTGATTCCCGGCGTGCAGCTGGTGCACTACGGGAACGTGTTCGGGGTGGAGTACCGTGATGCGAAGGAATCGTTCGGGGCCTTTGCCGAGCAGATGGGGACCTTCTTCGAGACCTATCCGGAAATCCTCCTGAGCGACGGGGAACGCCTGGCGTTGCTGAAGGACCGGAGCGGATGCCTCATCGGGTGGAAACTCGCCGCCCGCTTCGGGTGGAAGCTCGGCGATGTGATTCCGCTCAAGGGCACGACGCACCCCGGTAACTGGGAGTTGGTCGTGCGGGGCATCTTTCACAGCAAGAACCCCGCCATCATGGGTGAAGGCGAACTGTATATGCATTGGCAGGTTGCCAATGAGCGGTTGAAGACCACGGCGCCGGACCGGGTCGATCAAGTCGGCTGGTATGTCGCCACGACGGCACCGGGCGCGAATCCCCGCACGGTGGTCGCCGCCATCGATGCCACGTTTGCCAACTCGTTCGCGGAAACCAGAACGGAGCGGGAACAGGCGTACATCGCCGGGTGGGTCGCCCGCGCCGGCGCCTTACTCGATGCCTTGCATTGGTTGTCGGGCGTGATGAACGGCATCGCGGCCCTGGTGTTGGTCAATGCCTTGGCCATGGCGGTGCGCGAGCGGACCAGGGAGTACGGTGTGATGAAGACCTTGGGTTTTCAGCCGCGCCATCTGGTGGCGCTGGTGCTGGGTGAATCGTTGCTCGTGGCGTTGGGCGGCGCGCTTGTCGGATTGGCATTGCTGTATCCGGCAGCGCGGATCTATGCCGTCATGGTTGCCGGCGGAAAAACGGTCGGGACATACGAGATCACTGCCGAAACCGTCGGCTTGTGCCTGGGCGTGATGGTCCTGGTCGGGGTGGTGGCGGCCCTCTGGCCGGCTGCGCGTCTCAGCCGCATGACGACGTTAGAAGGCTTGCGTCACAGGGGTTAACCCGCATTCTTCATGGCGGTTCGTCGCGAAATCGCCGAGTCACGTGGCGAGACCGGCGTGCGGAGCCCGGGAGGACCCGAAGCGTACTTGTGCAGTACGTTGAGGGTCCGAGGGGCGAGCTCGCTGGCCGAAGGCTCGTCGTAGCAGTGAATCGGCGATTGCAGCAGAAGTGCTCATGAAGAATGCGGGTTACGGTCACGAGGCACCGGATGTTGTGGAGTGCATACAGTCTGCGGAATCTGTGGGCGCGCCGTGTGACCACGCTGCTGACGGTCGCGGGCTTGGGGCTGGTCGTCTTCGTGTTCGTGGCCATTCTTATGCTCGCCCATGGGTTGGAGGAGACGATGGGCAGAACCGGGGACTCCGCCAATGCGGTCCTGTTCTCTAAAGGCGCGCTGTCCGAAATCGACAGCAGCCTGTCGCGCGATCAGACCGGAGTGTTGGCGGCGCAACCGGAAGTTCTGACCCTGGCGGACCATCAAGTCGCGGCGGTGCGTGAAATTGCCCTGCAGCTCACCTTGCGCAAATATGACCGGGGAAGCCTGGCCAGCCTGGCCGTGCGTGGGTCTTCGCCCGGCGTATTTGCCGTGCGACCCCGCCTGCGCCTCGTCCAGGGGCGTCTCTGGCAGCCGGGTACGACGGAGGTGATCGTGGGGGCGCAAGTCGCCAGACAATTCCCTGAGGCGCGTGTGAATGAGACCTTGCGCTTCGGAAGGCGCGAGTGGACGGTCGTGGGTGTCTTCGAGGCGGGGGGCAGCGGGTTTGATTCCGAAGTCTGGGGCGATGCGGAACAGCTCATGGCCACGTTTCATCGCACGGCGTTCTCGTCCATGACCCTGCGCCTGGCGGAGCCGGAGGCGTTTCCCGCATTCAAGGCGAGATTGGAGCGCGATCCCCGCGTGAAGGTTTCAGCGAAGCGAGAACCGGAGTACTACGAAGCCAAGGCTGAGGGCCTGGCCAGACTGATTCGCGTGACCGGTTTGTTCCTGACCATGGTGTTCAGCGTCGGCGCGATCCTCGGAGCCACGATGACCATGTCTGCCTCCGTGGCGCACCGCACGACCGAAATCGGCACTCTCCGCACTCTGGGATTTTCGCGCGGCCACATTCTGCAGGCCTTCCTGCTGGAGTCGATGGCGCTCGGCGTGGCCGGGGGTCTGCTGGGCGTCTCCGGCGCGGCGCTCCTGAATTCCATGACCATCTCGACCGTGAATTGGGACACCGGGACCGAACTGGCCTTCGCCTTTCATCTCACGCCGGCCATGGCTGGTGAAGGGCTGTTGTTTGCCGTCTGCATGGGGGCCGTCGGGGGGCTCGCTCCCGCCACGCGGGCGGCACGGATCGAGATCGTCCGGGCGCTCGGGGAACGGGCGGCGTGATGAGTTCTTGCTGCGCAAGCCGAGGTAGGTCAATGGCGTTGGCCTTAAAGAGCTCCTAGCAGGCTGCGGAAACACTCGTGTGTTGCCCAATACGCTCGGATCAACTCATCCGCCGCATCGGTAGCAGAATACCCGCAGGACGCGGGAAAAGGCCGTCCAGCAAGGCTGCAGCGAGTGAAGTGGCGAATCGTACTCACGCCGTACGGTGAGCCGCTGAGGGATGCGAGAACGCCGCTGGCGGAATTTTTCCGCGTCCTGCTAGCTCTCGTCTTGTAATCGTGCTCTGAGCCAGGACGGGCTGCTGCGACAATCCAATACGGCGAGCACCCGAACCAACTTTCCTTCCAGACTGTAGTAGATGGCAAACGGAAAGCGTTTGGAAAGACAGCGGTGGAGGCCAAAGATCACCGGATGAATTCCGGCGAACAACAGAAGGGAATCAATGTCGGAAGATAGGCAGTCTAAGAAATAGGACCCGAGCCCAGGTTCTCGGTCCTCGTAGAAGCGGAAGCCTTGAATCAAGTCGTCCTGGGCTGCATCGAGAATCTCGATTTTCACGACAACGTCTTGCGGATATTCGCCTTGGCGGCCTCCCAATCGGTACAGCGAGACTCCCCCTCCGCGAGACGCTTGCGGCGTTCATCGAGGATGTCCTCATGCCAGGCAGGGGATTTAATGGACTCCGGGTCATGGGCGAGATCCTCCCACAGCGACTCCATGGCTGCGAGCTTTTCCTGAATCGTCATCTCTTTGAGGGGTAAATGAAACGACATAGGTGGAGTATACCTGAGGGCGTTATGGATTCAAACCTCCTTGTCCGAAGCGTTGACGATCTTCACGGCGAGGATGGAGATCGTCCGGGCGCTCGGGGAACGGGCGGCGTCGCGCGCCTCAATAAGGACCCACATCACATTTTGTAGCAGGCGTGAGCATCCGTCGGTAGACAACCCGTGGGGAAAGGCGTATTCGATAGGGCAGGTGAGAACTCTCAAGCTATGAACCGACAGACCTACAACCCCTCAGCCGGCCTCCTCGCGATCGGCATCGTCTGCCTGTACATGGCGCTGGCCCTCGTGGCGCCTGGTTGTTCGTTCGCCCATGCCACCCCGTCGGATAGTCATCATCAGCATTCAGCCACGGATTCCCATTCGTCTCTCTGCTCCTGGGCTTGCCAGGCCACATCGGATGTGGGCCCGATTTCCCAGGGTGATGTGAGCGTGGCCTGGGTGGCTCAAGCCCAGGCGTTGATCACTTCTCCGCTTCTTCCTCCGTCCCAGGATCCCTCGTCCCTGCATGCCCGCGCGCCGCCTGTCTCCGCGAGGGGATAGTTCGGGCGGGGCGCGCGTCGCCTTTCTTCACAGCAACTCCGGATAGCCGGTCCGTGCAGGTCAACCTGCACGGTTCCTGCTCCATACTGTGAGCCGCCTCGATCGGGCGTTCGGCCCGAACTATTCACTCGACGCTCTGAGTCCAGGGTCGGATTGCCCTCTACCCTGGACTGGCCGGCAGCGCAGGCGCCCTCTCTGTGACCTCCGCTGCCGGTTCTCAGCGAAACTCGTGATGGATTCAAGTCGGTCGTGCATGGTGGACCTGGTTGTGCGGGAGGCTCGTGCCCCTTCCTGCAGCCGGGTGAGGAGCGGTAACGGACCGCTCCTATCCACCGCCAAGACAAAAAAGGGACCGAGATGCTCGATCAACCCCTGTTGCGCGTGAAGGAAGCCGCGCAATTGCTCAAAGTCAGTAAGTGGACCATTTACCGATGGATCGATGAAGGACGTCTCGAAGCGACGAAAATCGGCGGCGGCAGTCTCCGGATTTTTCGTCTCTCCGTGACCTCCCTCGTGGATGGGAACCGGACTGATCCCCGTCCGAACGAGCCGGTGCCGCATTTGAAGGCGGTGCCGCTCGGCGGGCGGCGGGTGGCCAAACGATAAGCGATGAGCGATTCAAGACGGATCCTGGGTTGTGCACCCTTCTTCAGGATCTGCCTCCCCGGGGTGGGTGGGATGGCCTCCCCCTCCACCCCGGCCCCTCGGGGGGCCGGTCGGGAACGATGAACGCAGCGCCAGGCCTGATGAAGAGAGGAACATGTCCATGATCAAGCAGATATGTGCGGTGGCGGTGGTCGTCAGTCTGGGCTGTTGCGGCGGTTTGACGGCCAACCTGGTGCAGGCCGCTTCCCCGAAGGACGGCGAGGTGGCGCTTCCGGCCGACTATGCGAGTTGGCCGAAGTTCCTGAGCGGCGTGCAACGGGAGGATACCAAGCAGGTCCGTGAGCTTTATGTGAATCCCGGCGCCAAAGCCTGTCCGGCCGGAGTCTTTCCGAACGGCACCAGGCTGGTCATGGAGTTGTACAAAGCCAAGTCCGAAGGAGAGACGCTCTTGAAAGGGGCCGACGGGAAATTGGTCAAGGGCGATCTGGCGAAAGTCTTTGTGATGGAAAAGAACGACGGGTGGGGGCAGGACGTGCCGGACAATCTGAAGAACGGCAACTGGGTGTTTGGTGCCTACGGTCCGGACGGAAAGGCGCTGGCTGAAGAATTTACGAAATGCCGGGCCTGCCACGCGCCGTTGGCGCAAAAAGATTTTGTGCATCGAGTGGATGAATTCTGCGCGCAAAGCCAGAAGGCCCACTGACGTGCGGCATCGGTTCCCTCAGATCCTGGGGTTGTGCACCCTTCTTCAGGATCTGCCTCTCCGGGGTGAACGGGATGGCCTCCCCCTTCACCCCGGCCCTTGGGGCCGGTCATTGGGAGGGTGAATGGAATCGTCATTGAACGCAGGGAGTCGATCGAGAAACTTGAAGGACTGTCCCCATCATGGATGATTGCATGACGCAACGGCGCTCTCGAAGAGCGGTCTTGAACCTGCTCCTGCTCGCAGTCCTCTGCGTCCCGGCGGGAACCGGGGCCGCGGATCTGGACGGCTGGAGACAAGGTTTCGAGGCGGGGGTGAAGGCCCGCGAAGCG
Source organism: uncultured Nitrospira sp. (assembly GCA_902500995.1). Lineage (GTDB taxonomy): Bacteria > Nitrospirota > Nitrospiria > Nitrospirales > Nitrospiraceae > Nitrospira_A. The sequence continues at coordinate 96,873 of CABVSR010000004.1, read as the reverse complement.
GCGCATTACAGGCAGGCCGAGTCGCTCCTGACGCAAGCCCTGCAGGAAGCCGAGCACACGGGAGGCGACGAGGCCCCAGTGGCGCTGGCCGCGAATCAGCTGGGATTGCTGTACCACGACCAGGGGCGGCTCACCGAGGCCGAATCGCTCTATCGGCGCGCGCTCGGCCTGTGGGAATCCCAGCTAGGGCCCGAACATGAAGATGTCGCGGCCGCCTTGAATAACCTTGCGGAGATTGCCCATGCCAGGGGTGATTGGGCCACGGCGGAGCCGTTGTACGAGCGGGTGTTGGACATCGAGCGCAAGACGCTGGGTTACGCACATCCCGATGTCGCGATCAGCTTGAACAATCTGGCCGAACTCTATCGCAAGCAGGGACGAGAGACGGCGGCCGAATCGGCCTACCAGCTGGCGCTCACGCTCATGGAGCAGGCATGGGGCCCCGAGCATGTCGATTTGGGGCCGGTGCTGAATAATCTGGCGGCGCTGTACAAGGGCCGCGGGATGTATACCTGGGCGGAACCGCTGTATGAACGGGCGTTGAAGGTGCGCCGGCTGCACTTCGGAAGCACACACCCGGCCGTGGTCATGAGTCTCAACAACATCGCCTGTCTGTACCAGGCTGAAGGCCTCTATGCCTCCGCCCAACGGTATTTTGATGAGGCCGTGACGCTTGCTGAGCGGGTGACGGGCCCGCAGAGCGCTCTCGCCGGCACGATCGTCGGGAATATGGCGTTTCTCGCCGATCAGCAGGGGTTGATGGCCCAGGCGCAGCTTCTGTACGAGCGGGCCCTGGTGATCCAGCAGCAACACCTCGGCCTGCAGCATCCCACTGTCGGGCTGTTGGCGGAACGCTATGCCCTGGTGCTCGATACCATCGGCCGGCCGGTTGAAGCCGGATTGTTCGCGGCGCGCGCCGCCTCGATTCGCGCCAGGTCCCAGACGGGCGCGGTGAAGCAGAGCGCGGTCGATCGCCCCGGGACGGCGCGCGGAGACGTCAGCCCATAAATTTGTGTCACGCTTAGCAGGCTGCGGAAAAACTTGATTATTGCGTCATGCGTCGCGTTTCACACAGGGGCCATCTCGCCCCAGAATAGCCCGCAGGATACGCAAAAAGGCCGTCCAGCAAGGCCGCAGCGAACGGAGAGGCGAATCGTACTCGTGCCGTACGGTGAGCCTCTGACTGATGCGAGAACGCCGCTGGCGGACTTTTTCCGCATCCTGTTAGAAAGGAAGGTGTTGCATGCCGGTTGTGTGTGCGGAGGTATCTCCTCAACGGACAGTGATCGCCGCGACTCCTCACGACGAGACGGGACTGAGTGTGGCCGTAGTGCGTCTCCTGGCGCTGGCCCTGGATATCAGCGGCGGGTGGTCGCCGGCTCCTCCGGCGGAGGGCCTCCTGATCCCGTTCGGATATCGGGATTGGCCGCATCTGACCTCGGTGGTGAAGGCGCAGAGCGGACCGCAACAACTCCGGTTTTATGTCTGCCCCAAGGCGCTGCTCACCCCGGACGACTCGTCGTTTCCCGTGGGCACGGCGTTCATCGTGGAATCCGAACCCTGTGAGACAGGCTCCGGAGCCCAGCGATCTCGTCCGGCCGTGTTTGTCATGGAGAAATGCGCCGGGATGACGCTGGATGGAGACGCGACCAAGCAGTCCGAATCATGGATCTATGCCAGCTGGGATTCCGGCGGCCAGGCGGCGACGGCGGACCCGGGGCGGTGCGGAATCTGTCGCCTGCCCTGGTTGACGCCGCCACAGGTGTGAGAATCGGTGGACGGAGCTCGACGGTTGGACTGCGCTGACCACGCAGTGAGCTCCGATGAGGGAAGCGTACGCCCATACGCTTCCCTCTCCCACCTTTTTTTTTGGCTAGCCCGCCCGCTCGTACCGCTCCCTACTCAACACCGTCGCTCAAATGCTGTAGAATGCACACAGCCGGATGACGGAATTCTCACCACAGAGGAGGAATGCGTATGACAGTCTTACGTGCAGGAGTGATGGCCGTGTCCTTGTGCGCGCTGCTCGCGGCTGCGCCGGCGCAGTATGCGCTGGCCGATGGCGGGGGGCATGTGAAGGAAACGATCAAACATGCGAAGGAAGGCCTGGAGCATGAGAAGGAAGCGATCAAGCATCTGGAGGAAGCGGTAAAGGGGAGCAACGATCCGCATGCGAAAGAGGCGTTGGAGCATGCGAAAGAAGCCGTGAAACATGCCGAAGAATCCCTGGCGCATGCGGAGCAGGCGTCCAGCAAGAAGGGAAAAGGAAAGAGCAAGTAAGCGTCTGATGGCGCCACGGGGAGGCGGCACGTATCCGGCTTCCCCCTGGCGCTCCGCTTGCGCCACGTCCGCTGCCCGATTTTGCCGCTCGCGCCAGCCTTGTTCCGCTTCATCGTATCGACCCATCCTGTCCCCCATCTTGCCGATGGTATCCAGGACGCGATACTGTAGCATCCGTCGGCAACCATGAGCGCGCATCTGTAGACGACCAGGTGTGCCGGGGCTATAACTCCTCACCCTAGGAGAAGCTCCATGCGAATTGCCGTCATCGCTGTGATCCAGTTCTTGGTGCTGGCAGGCGGAACTACAGGATGGGGGGCCGACGACGCACTTGAAGGGTTGTTGCGGGCGCAGGCCTTCAACAGGGAGTTCGAAGGCTTTGATTCCTACTATGTCAAAATCGAAGCGGATCAGCCGCAGCCCGACGGATCGCATGAAGTGCTGGCCATCGCCAGCGGGAAATTTTCAGAGAATACCAAGCGCATGAAAGTGTTATTTCTCATCGTGGATGGTCACATTGTCGGCGGTCAGGTGCTGGAAGGCACCGGTCTTCCCCCGTGCCTGGCGCCGGAGCATCGTTCGTCTTCATCCCTTTAACCTGACAGGAGGTTGTGTATGCTGAGCAGGAGCGCAGTGTTGTTTCTGGGTGCATTGAGTCTGTTGTCGAGTGCCACCGGAGCCTGGGCCTTGCAGGCCGGCGGCGTCGAGGTGGGCGACCTCGAGACCGGTTCGGTAGTGGGCCAGCCGTTCAAGGAGCTGGAAGTGGATGCGCAGTTGTTCGCGGTGGAAGTGGGCGGTTTGAAGGCCTGGTATCCGCCGACGACGGTCATCGACTTCAAGATCCGTCCCGGTCGTCCGGTCTTGCTGAAGGTGACGAATAACAGTTCCTCCGACCGTGGCTTCCAGATGACGGACCCCGTCAACGCCGCATCCCCGTTCGTGCTCAAGGCGGAAGTGGTGCTGAAGCCGGGCGAGACCAAGTACATCGGTGTCCCAACCAGCGATTTGTTCAATGCCACGCAGGGCAACACGTTGACCTACCGGGATCAGCTCAATCCGAAGCAGCCCGGCGGCCAATTGATCATGATCAAGTAACAGCCGACAACATTCCATCTTCGCAACGCCCCGTTCATCTTCGCGGATGGACGGGGCGTTGTCGTTGAGGCCGAGCATGAACGAGCACGGGCTGGATCGGACCTCTCATGTGAGCGGACACAAACGGAGCGGACCCTCGTTCGACAGGAGCCCGGGAAGACTACCAGTAATAGGGGAAGCGCCCGTAGGGTCCCCAGTAGGGATGCCAAAAGGGGCTGTAGTAGGGATAGGGGCGGTAGCGGGGGAGCTCTGATTCTTGAGCCGGAGTCCAGGTGCGAAACTTATCGACCTCCACCACCGGATAGGAGTACTCGGTTTCATCCAGCGGCTGCGTGACCGAGCCGGTCAACCGGCCGTTGATCGTGAGGAAGGTGCCCTGAGGCACCGTTGCCGGATCGAGGAACTCCCGTTGAATGGCAATAAACCGTCCTTGCGATTTCGTGAGGTCCAACGACGGCTGCTGGGCCTCATTGAGTGGCAGTTGCAGCACTTCGATACGAGTACCGTCCTTCAGGCGCTTGGCCGAGAGCACTTGGCCCCCCAGCACCATCGTTTGCCCCTTGAACGAGTCGGGCGCGGCTTTGATTTCCGAAAACTGCGGCTGGGGAGGGCCGACGTTTTCCCCCACGCGCTGGTCGGCGGACGTCGCGCAGGCCGCCAGCATGGCGGCTACCCAGAAAATACCGAACCCCTGTAGAAGTTTGCCTCGCATCGTGGGCATTATAACAGACGCATAAGAGTGCGAGCATTGTTTATAATGCCGGAGAGGCAGCGAGAACGATCCCTATCTGAAAAGGAGTGCAGCGTATGGTGATGCGTCGTATGTGGCAGAGTGGTCTTGTCCTGGGGTTGATCGTGCTGGCGTTTGTGTGTTCGCCCGGAACGACGCAGGCCGCGAAGCCGGAACTCAAAGGCAATTTCCAGATTTTGAGCGAGGAAAAATCGACCCACAAGCCGGGAAAGGTTCAATTGGTAGAGTTCGCCGATTTCTATTGCCCGCATTGCCACCGGTTCGACGGCGAAGGGCTCATGATTCTCGAAAAGGAATTCGGCAACAAGATCGAAGCGGTCATGGTGGGGTATCCGGTCATTCCCGGTAAATTGCCGACGGCCTTCGATATGTACGAGCAGGCCAAGAGCATGGGCAAGGGCAATGAGATGAAGCGGGCCTTGTTCCGGACCATTCACAAGGACAAGGTCGGCATCATCGACAAGGCGATTCGCGAAGTGCTGATTCGCGAGGTCGGACTCAATCCGGCGGCCTTCGAGGAGGGCCTGGCCAGCGCGAAACCAGCCAAGGCGTTCGAAGATGGGCGGAAATGGGGAGATCGCATCAAGATCCAGCAGACCCCGACGGTCTTGCTCGACGGCAATATCAAGGTCGAGCAGATTGACCCCGAGAATCTGAAGGTTATTATTCAAAGCATTCTGGACGGAGACAGCGCGAGAAAATGATCGGAGCGAATAGCTGATAGCTGGTGGCTGATAGCAGGAGTGAAGAGAGTCACGGACGGTTCGTGGTTTCCGATCTGTGACTCGACGCCATAAGCCATAAGCCATCGGCCATCAGCTCCGCGCTTCCCAGCGGAGTCATGAATGGCACGTGATCCAGTTTGCGGGATGACGGTGGAGCCGGAACGGGCGGCTGGGCATGCAGAGCATGACGGAGAGACCTATTATTTCTGCAGCCTGTCCTGCCTCGACCGGTTTCGTGCCGCTCCGGCCCGGTATCTGAAGCCAGCCGCCGGAGCTCCGGTCAATGCGCCACGCCAATTCGGAGGGAAAGCGCTGCCGATGATGGCGTCGGCGGCGCCCAGCCAATCCCCTGCCGGAGTGATCGATCCGGTCTGCGGTATGACGGTGGATCCACAGACCGCCGCCGGCTCGTTTACGTATCAAGGCACGACCTACTACTTCTGCTGCCAGGGATGTCTCACGAAGTTCCAGGCCGATCCGCCGCGCTATTTGTCGCCGGGTGTCGCCAAGGACCCGATGCCCGCGATCCCGACCCCACCGGGAACCAAGTATGTCTGTCCCATGTGCCCGGAGGTTCTGGAAGACAAGCCAGTGCCTTGCCCGAAATGCGGCATGGCCTTGGAGCCGGATTCCGTGCAACCGCTGCCGACCAAGACGGAATATGTCTGCCCGATGCATCCGGAGGTCGTGCAGGCCGAGCCCGGGGCCTGCCCGAAGTGCGGGATGGCACTGGAGCCACGGACGGTCACCGCCGAAGAAGAGCAGAATCCGGAGCTGGTCGATATGGCCCGGCGCTTCTGGATCGGTGTGGGACCAGCGGCCGTGGTGTTCGTGCTTGCCATGTCGCACATGATTCCCGGTCACCCGCTGCAACATCTGCTGTCGGACAGCCAATCGGCCTGGGTGCAGTTCCTGTTGAGCACGCCGGTCGTGCTCTGGGCCGGATGGCCGTTTTTTCAACGCGGGTGGGCCTCGATTGTCCATCGCAGCCCGAATATGTTCACGCTCATCGCGATCGGTACGGGGACGGCGTATCTGTATAGCGTGATCGCGACGTTATTTCCCTCGTGGATTCCGGCCTCGTTCCATCTGGAAAATGGCGCCGTGCCGGTGTATTTCGAAGCGTCGGCGGTGATCACGGTGCTGGTCCTCTTGGGGCAGGTGTTGGAGTTGCGAGCCAGGAGTCGTACCACCGGCGCCATCAGGTCGTTGCTCGGCTTGGCGCCGAAGATGGCCCGCCGGATACAGGACGACGGCCATGAGGTAGACGTCCCGTTGGAACAGGTCCTGGTCGGCGACCGGCTGCGGGTGCGTCCCGGTGAACGGGTGCCGGTTGATGGGGTGATTCTCGAAGGGGCGACCTCGATCGACGAATCCATGATCACCGGCGAATCCATCCCGGTCGAAAAATCCGCCGGCGAGCGGGTCACGGGGGGCACGATCAATAGTACGGGCGGGCTGGTCATGCGCGCGGATCGGGTAGGGGCGGACACGCTGCTGTCCCACATCGTGCAAATGGTGGCGGAGGCTCAGCGCAGCCGAGCCCCCATCCAGCGCACCGCGGACGTGGTGGCCGGATACTTTGTCCCGATCGTCGTCGGTGTGGCGATCCTCACCGGATTGATCTGGGCATTGGTGGGACCGGAGCCGCGTCTTGCCCATGCCCTCTTGAATGCGGTGGCGGTCTTGATCATCGCCTGCCCATGCGCCCTGGGGTTGGCCACGCCCATGTCCATCATGGTGGGGACCGGACGCGGGGCATCGGCGGGAGTCTTGTTCAAGAAGGCCGAGGCGCTGGAGACGATCGAAAAAATGACCACGCTGGTGTTTGACAAAACCGGCACGCTCACGGAAGGCAAGCCGAAGCTGCGAGTGGCCAGCGCGCTGCCGCCCTGGTCGGAAACGGACCTGCTGCGACTGGCCGCCTCGGTTGAGCGGGGGAGTGAACATCCGGTCGCCAATGCGATTGTCGGCGGAGCCGGCGCGCGCGGGGTCACGTTGGAGCGGGTGACCGGGTTTGCCTCAAAAACGGGGAAGGGTGTGAGGGCGACCGTCGGGACGCAGCAGGTCGCTGTCGGCACCATCGATTGGTTGCGGGAGCTGAAGGTCGATGAAACGGGCCTCGCCGCGTTGGATGCCAATGCCGAACTGATGCGGCAGACAGGGCAGACCGTGATGCTGGTGGCCGTGGATGGCCGCGCGATCGGGTTGCTGGGTGTCGCCGATCCGATCAAGAGTTCCACGCCGGAGGCCCTTCGCTTGTTGAGGGAGGAAGGCATCCGCCTGGTGATGGTGACGGGCGACCATGCGGTCACGGCGCAAGCGGTGGCCAAGGAATTGGGGCTGGACGAGGTTCGAGCCGGCGTGAAACCGGATGAGAAGAGCCGGATCGTCCAGGAATTGCAGAGGCAAGGCCAGGTCGTGGCCATGGCCGGAGACGGCATCAACGATGCGCCGGCCCTCGCGCAGGCTGATGTCGGCATCGCCATGGGGACCGGCACGGACGTCGCCATGGAGCATGCGGGCGTCACCCTCGTGAAAGGGGATCTGCGGGGCATCGTCCGGGCCTATCGATTGAGCCAGGCGACGATGCGGAACATCCGGCAGAATCTCTTCTTTGCCTTCGTATACAATAGCATCGGGGTGCCGATTGCGGCCGGACTTTTGTATCCGCTGTTCGGTCTTCTGCTAAGCCCGATGATCGCCAGTGCCGCCATGACTTTGAGTTCGCTCTCCGTCATTTCAAACGCCTTGCGCCTGCGGCATACGGATTTATGAGTTTTGCCTGTGCCCGGCCCCCGGCGCGTGTTAGGCTGGGGCCCGGCAGGATACGGAAAAAGGCCGTCCTCGTATCGTCTTTCTTGAAACGTCGTTCGTCTCTCGTGAGGACCCGGTCGCGGATCCTGACGAGAGACGCTTCACGATTCACGCTTCACGGATGTCGAGAAGCCCATCCTGCTAGGGCTATCTGAGACCATGACCTCACTTGGATTACGAGCGAGCCTTCTGGCTCTGGGAATCGTGGGCCTGCTCTTCGGTTGCTGGCCGGAGGGGAATGCCACCGCAGCCGATGCGTCTGCGCTCCGCTGGTCGAAGGTGAGCGCCACCGGCGATTTGCAGGCCCAGGTGCGGGCCACCGCCGCCAAAGTCCTTCCTGCCGTCGTCAGTATTGCCTCCACCGTCATGGTGCACGACCAAGCCTTCAGCGATGAAGGTCTACCCTTCGGCATGTTTAAGGATGTGCCGCCTCGCCGCCAGTATGGGCAGGGGTCGGGCGTGATTGTGTCATCCGACGGCTACATCATCACGAACAACCACGTGGTGGCCGATGCGGTAGATGTCGAGGTCATCCTTGCGGACCGTCGCCAATTCAAGGGCCGCGTGGTCGCAACTGATCCAAAAACCGATGTGGCCGTTGTGAAAATCCACGCCAGCGGTCTCCCCACGGCAGCCTGGGGTGATTCCAGCGCGCTTGCCGTCGGTGATTTTGTCCTCGCCATCGGCAATCCCCTCGGTTTGAGCCGCACCGTGACCTTCGGCATCGTCAGCGCGGTGGGGCGGGCGGACGTGGGGGTCGCCGACGTGGAGGATTTCATTCAAACCGATGCGCCGATTAATCCCGGCAATTCCGGCGGCGCGCTGGTCAACACGAACGGTGAATTGGTGGGGATCAACACCGCCATCGCCAGTCCGACCGGCGGTAGCGTCGGTGTCGGCTTCGCGATCCCGAGCAACATGGCCAGAACGGCAATGCAGAGCCTGATCAAAACCGGCCGCGTGGTGCGCGGCTTCCTGGGCGCTTCCACCCAGGATGTCACGCCGTTGCTGGCCAAGATTTTCCATCTGCCGGATGTGAAGGGCTCGATCATCACCGATTTGCAAGCCAAAGGCAGCGCTGAACGGGCGGGCCTGAAACGCGGCGACGTGGTGGTGCGGTTCGACGGGCGCGATATCATGGATAGCGGCCATTTGCGCAATCTCATGGCCGCGGCCGCCATCGGCAGCAAACACCGGGTCGAACTCCTGCGGGATGCCCGTTTGATGCAGGCCGAACTGACGGTGCAGGAAGCGCCGCGCGAACGGCAACGGAAAGCGCAGGCGACCGAGACCGCTCCCACGGCCCATCCCTTGTCCGGCGTCATCGTCGATGAAATTACTCCGGCGTTGGCGCGGCAGATGGATCTCCCGGCCAATTCAGGCCTGGTCGTGACCGATATCGAAGACGGCAGCCTGGCGGAAGTGTCGGGGCTTCAGCCCGGCGACTTGCTGCTCGAACTCAATCGGCAACCCATCCCCAATTTCAGCACGTTTCAACGGCTCGCCGAGCCGCTCCGCTCGACTGATCTCGCGTTGCTGCTCATCAATCGCCAGGGCAGCCTGCTCTACATTCCCATTCAAAGCGAATAGCCGGCTGAGACGGGCCCTCGTCGGCCGCAGTACCTGCCGGCGGCGCTGCACTTCTCCTGAGCCGCGTCCGTTTCCCGCGCAAAAAAATCCGAAGAAATTGAATTTCTGGATAACTGCGACATACTGATGTCCTATCCGTCGACGACCGATGTCTTTCAGAATATCGAGGTGTCCCGTGTGGCCGATGAGAAGCATCCCCTGTCTGCTGGCCATGTGGCTCTGTGCGGCCTGTGCCCCGGAACCGGATCAGGCGCCTGCCTATCTGATTGGTATCTGGGAAACGAGAGCCGAGGGGTATGCCGACCAGCATATATTCATTGATCAGGACCGGATCGGATTCGGCACCAGTGCCATTGCGGCAAACGGTTATCGGATTACGAAGATCGATGAAACCCGCGAGGGAATCAAGACCCTGTTTGTCGTGTCGTATCAGGATGCCGAGCAGGCAAAGTATCAATTGGCGTTTTATTACGAACCTTCCGGCGGTGGCCGGATCACGTTCAAGAACCAGGATCATTTGATATGGATAAAGAAAACGGCCACCACATGAGCCGGCCGCGATTCAGACGGCATTTCTTGTGGGATACGGTGCAGCCCCGGTTCATGGGGCTGAGCCTCTGTTATGTCATGGTCGTGATCGTCTCGGTGTCGGTCGCGCTGTTTCTTCCTTTGATGCTTGAACTCGAGCATCTGCCGCTCTCCTCGGCTGAGGCGCAGCGCGTGGCCGATCAGTTTGAATTGTTGCACAGCCGGTTCTGGCCGGTGGTGGGGGCCGTCTCACTGCTGCTGATCGTGCACGGGGTGTTCTTCTCGCACCGGATCGCCGGCCCGCTGTATCGCTTTCGCCGGATATTCCACTCAGTCGCCAACGGAGATTTGACGGTGCGGACCTCGATCCGCAAGAGCGACTATCTCCATACGGAAGCGAAATGTCTGGGAGAGATGGTCAGCGCCTTGCGGGACAAGATCGCCAGGATCGAAGCGCGCCATGCGGAGATGACTCCGCAGTTGGAAAGGCTGAAGGCGGCCGTCTCCCGCGGGATGTTGCGTGAGGTGGAACAGGAGGCCGATCGTTTGCGTGCGACAGTCGAACAACTGGCGCTGGCGATGGAGCCCTTCCAACTCCGTTCCGAACCGTCTAATTCTGCCCCTGCTCCGTTGCCCACTGCCGCCGGATTCTGAGAAGCGTGATGCCTACCGCCGATCGTCGCCAGCAGGGATTTACCATCGTCGAGCTCTTGTTCGTCGTCGTGATCGTCGGGGCCCTCGCAGGATTGGCCATACCAACCTATCTCGGCTACCTGGACAAGGCCAGGCTGGCACGCTGCATCGCCGAAATCCGCTACATCTCGCGGGCCATCGATGCATATCAGGCCACGAATGAAGCGTTCCCCAATAATCTGGCGGAGGCAGGAGCAGGCGATATCCTCGATCCGTGGGGTAATCCGTACGCATATCTAAATATTGCTGCCTTAAGCCTGCCAGGAAACGGAGGCGGTAACGGAAATGCCGGCGGCAACGGCGGCAACGGTGGGGGAGGTAATGGGGCTGGTGCCGGTGGAAACGGAAACTCCAGCCCGGCCCCTGCGCCAAGCGGCAGCGGCAATGGCGGAGGAAATGGGAACGGAGGTGGAAATGGGAACGGCGGCGGATCCGGTGGACATGGGGCTTGGCGTTGGATCATGCCTGACGAGGCATACGCTGCAGCCGGGGGAAATGGGTCAAGAGGCAGGCCGCGCAAAGACCGCTTTCTCCATCCGATCAATTCCGATTACGACCTCTACAGCATGGGCAAGGACGGTGAGACTGTGGAGCCGCTTACGGCGCAAAAAAGCCATGACGATGTCATTCGCGCGAACGACGGCGGCTTCGTCGGCCTCGCTGTGGAATTCTAGCGGGACGAGGCCTTGTGCAGATCGAATATTCCTTCCTCCGTAGCCGTGTCGCCCGCCGGGTCTTCTTTCTCTTTATCCTCTGCGCCCTGTTGCCGGTCGGCGCGTTGAGTTTGATTTCACTCAGCGACGTGACCAAACAGCTCACCCAGCAGGCCGAGCGCCGCGTGCGGCAGGAAAGCAAGGCCATGGGCATGGCTGTCTTGCAACGTCTGCTGCTGCTGGAGACGACACTTGTATCGACCCTCGCACGACAGCAAGCGCCCGTGCTGATACAGACTGAAGCGTCGCCGCATCAGGTGCGGTCGCCTGCACCTGACTTTGTCGGAATTGCCTTGGTGTCTGAGACCGGTGAGACGCAAGTGTCTCTAGGCAAGTTGCAGTCTATTCCGGTCTTGTCCAATGAACAGTGGGCACTACTTCGTCAGGGAAAGACCCTGCTCATCACAGAAGAGGCTGTTGCAGAAGGAAGTCGATTCTACTTGGTTAGGTTGTCAGGATTTGATGGGCGAGTCGTGGTAGCACAAGTCAATCGCGAGGTTCTGTGGACGATTGATGGCGATATGACGCTGCCCCCTGATACCTCGCTCTGTATTTTTGGCAAAGCTGCGAAGGTTCTATTTTGCAGTCATGCGGCTTCGGCTATGTTGACGCGGCAGGTGCCGATAGAGGGTGAAACTGGTGGCAGGGTCTTTGAGTGGAAAGACGAGCAGGATAGGTACCTGGCCGGCGCCTGGGTAATTCCCCTACGATCGGACTTCTCGACGACACCTTGGACGGTCGTGTGGAGCGAACCTCGGATTTCGGCCTGGACACTCTTGACCAATAATAACTATCGGTTCTCCCTGTTCGTCCTCGTGGGAGTGTTTGCCGCAGCCCTTCTGAGTGTCATTCAGATTCGGGAAATCATGGTGCCTCTTGAGCAGTTGGGAGAAGGAACGAAGCGACTCGCCGCGAGAAATTTTTCGAAGCCGGTGCAGGTAGCAAGCGGCGACGAGTTTGAGGATCTCGCAACGTCGTTCAACGCCATGGCCGGCCGGCTGAATCAACAGTTCACCCAGCTGGCCACGATCCACGAAATCGATCGGTCTGTACTCTCGGTGTTGGACCCCAGCCGCATTGTCGATACGGTGTTGACCCGGGTGCGCGACGTTTCGCCATGCGACGGGATTGCCGTGCTCCTAACGGAGTCGTCCGATCCGGCGCGGGGATGGCTGTACGCCAGACTGGGAACGACGGCCGACCAAACGACAATGACCGGTGTCTCCGTCAGCGAGGAAGACCGCCGGATACTGACGTCCCACGAGGCCGGCGCCACGCTGATGGGGGGCGACTCAATCCCTGCCTTTGCGGCCCTCGGCGGTCCCGGTATCACGGCCCTGATGGTGCTGCCCTTGTTCCGCTCCCGCGATCTGCTTGGCGGCATCGCGATGAGTTATCGCCGCGCGCCTCAGATTGAAAGTGAGCAGCGCGCGCTCTTGCGTCAATTGGCCGATCAGGTCGCGGTGGCCTTGAGCAATGCCTCGGATCTGGCGGAGCGGAAACGCGCGGAGAGCGCGCTCCGTGAAAGCCACGCCAAACTTGAGCAAGCCATGGCCAACCTGCAGACCGCGCAAGAGCAGATGGTGCAGCAGGAACGGCTTCGCGCGCTCGGTCAGATGGCCAGCGGAATTGCGCACGATTTCAACAACACGCTGTCGCCGATTATGGGCTTCAGCGAACTCCTGCTCATTGCCCCCCAGATGTCCGCCGACCCTGCGCAACTGAAGGAATACCTCCAGACCATCAATATGGCGGCCAAGGATGCGGCCAAAGTGGTGAGCCGACTGCGCGAATTCTATCGTCCCCGCCTCGACGCTGACCTGGCTGGCATCGTGAACCTGAATCAACTGGTCGAACAAAGTGTGAAGCTCAGCCAGCCGAAATGGAAGAACCAGGCCTTGGCCAATGGGATTGCCATCGAGATCAAAACCGAATTGGATTCCGTGCCCTCGGTGGCGGGACACGAATCGGAGTTGCGTGAGGTGTTGACCAATCTGGTCTTTAACGCCGTGGATGCCATGCCGAAGAGCGGCTCGATCACGCTTCGCACAAAAGCAGACGGCGATCACGTGCGCCTGGAGGTCAGCGATACCGGCACGGGCATGACCGAAGACGTGCGGCGGCGTTGTCTCGAGCCGTTTTTTTCCACCAAAGGCGACAAGGGGTCCGGGCTCGGGTTGGCGATGGTGTATGGGATCATCAAACGGCTGCGCGGCACGATCGAGATCACCAGTGCCCTCGGCGTCGGGACGACATTCAGCATTCGGTTGCCGATTCAAGCCGAGCAGGCGGTGGGCAACCGGCAAGAGGGCAAGGGGCTTGAAGGGGTGCGACTGCATGTCCTGGTGGTGGATGACGATCCATTGGTGGGCCGTGTCACCGGGGAATACCTGCGAGTGGCCGGCCATCAGGTGGAAGTTGTGACGAGCGCGGCGGAAGCGGTGAAGCGATTCAACCCCGAACGTGTGCATCTGGTCGTGACGGATCACGGCATGCCAAATATGACCGGTCGGCAATTGGCTGAGGTGATCAAGCAGGTGTCGCCGGAGACCCCGGTCGTGCTTCTGACCGGCGGCGATGAGCTTGAGGCGAACGAGACCGCATCGTCAGCCGTGGATGCCGAACTCAGCAAGCCGCTCACCATGGCGGCGCTCCAGCGAACGTTGTCGACTCTCACCTTTCCTGCTGCGCTCACTGCGGAGAGCAGGAAAGAAATTGGTGATGCCGCCTGAGGATGATAGGCTCAACCAAGGAATGCCGGCAAAGGAGCGGCGCGAATGCCATGCAGGATTGTGATCTGAACAGCATCAAACTTCTGTTAATCGATGACGAAGCCCATTGCACCAAATTGATGGAGGCCTTTCTCCGGCAGGCCGGCTTTAGCCAGATTACGACCACGAATGATTCTCGCCAGGCGCTGAATCTCTATCACCAGGTCAAGCCGGATCTCGTCGCCCTCGACATGCGCATGCCGCACTTGGACGGTTTCGACGTGATGCGGCAGTTGAGGCAGGTCATTCCGGCCGAGGACTATGTGCCCATTCTCATCGTGACCGGTGAGTTGGACGCGCCGACGAAACACAGGGCTTTGGCCGAGGGGGCCAACGATTTCATCAACAAACCCGTAGACGCGACGGAAGTAGTGTTGCGGATGAAGAATCAGTTGCAGACCCAACATCTGCACAACCAATTGCAGATGCATAACGAACATTTGGAGGCCCAGGTCCGGCTTCGCACCAAAGTGGTGGAGCAGACGCAATTGGATCTGCTCAATCGATTGGTGATGGCTTCTGAATACCGCTACGATGCGAAGGGCGCCCATGCCTGGCGTGTGGGCCGTGTCGCCAAGCTCCTTGCCGAAATCAAAGGACTGCCGCCGGATCAGGTGGACATGATCAAGAAAACCGCTCCGCTCCATGACGTCGGAAAGATCGGCCTCCGCGAAGCGATCATCCTGAAAGAAGGGCCCTACGAGCCCGCCGAATTCGAAGCGATGAAGGCGCATACGAAACTCGGCTCCAAGATTCTGGCGGACAGCCGCTCGCCCCTGTTGATGATGGCGCGAGAAATCGCGCTGACGCATCATGAGCGGTGGGACGGGAAGGGCTATCACAAGCTGAAGGACGTGCAGACGCCGCTCAGCGGGCGCATTGTGGCGCTGGCGGACTCCTTCGATGTGATGACCCACCCCTGTTCGTACAAGACCGCGCTGACGCTTGGTCAGGCCAGGATGGAAATCGAACGTCATGGCGGAACTCAGTTTGATCCGGAGCTAAGCGCGCTGTTTCTGAAGCTCATCGACCGTGACGGTGAAACCTTACTGGATGATGTGAAGGACACGCCGTTCTTCGGCTAGGCCACCGGTTCACACACTCCTCTCCCTTCCCTCTCGTATCAACACATCCATCGGTAATGGGCTTCTTCGCTTGACGCGTCCGCGATGTCTTCCGTACTATCCGTGTCACGATTATTTATTTCGTGCTACGAAGGATGGACTGATGAAAGCGCTGGCGAGATTTGGTGTCTCTCTCGATCAAGATCTCCTCATCGATTTCGATCGCCTGATCGAGCGGCGCAAATATACGAATCGTTCCGAAGCCATCCGCGATCTGATTCGGGACAGCCTGGTCGGGCAGCAGTGGGACGACAACAAGGAAGCCATCGCCACGATTACGTTCATCTACGATCATCACGTCCCCGGCCTGACGGGAAAGCTCACCCATATCCAGCATGATTTCCAGGGACATATCCTGGCCGGGATGCATGTACATCTGGACCATGATCATTGTCTGGAAGTGCTGGTGGCCAAAGGCCAAGGCGCAGCCATTCGCAAGATCGCCGATGCCTTACTCAGCGTCAAGGGCGTGAAACACGGCAAACTCACGATGACCACGACGGGCAAGAGATTGCGGTGAGTCGCCGGTGACGGGTGTTCTTCGCGTTTTCATGGTTGCGCTGGGTGTGGTGTTCGGGGCTGCGCCTCTCGGCGCCCACGATCCGGATGCCGTGGATCTCGAGGTAGCGGAGATCCGGGTGTCCGCCGAGCGCCCCGTGGCGGCCTCTTCCCAACAGTTCATTCCCGACAAAGAATATCTCATGCAGCCGCAGGGCCGCCCGGCTCAGGTGTTGCGGCTGATTCCCGGGTTTGTCGCCGTGGAACATTCCGGTGGAGCGGGAAAGGCCGATCAGTATTTCCTGCGCGGGTTCGATGCCGATCATGGAACCGATGTCGCGTTCTTCACCGATGGCATGCCGATCAACCTGCGCAGTCACGCCCACGGACAAGGCTACACGGATCTCAACTTCATCATCCCGGAAACCATTGAAGGGGTCGATGTGTACAAAGGCGCCTACCTGCCCGAGTATGGCGATTTTGCCACGGCCGGCGCGGTGAACTTTCGTACCCGTGAACTGGTGAAGGAAGGCGTCGTGCAGTCGGCCGGCGGACAGTTCAGCACGCAGCGTCATCTGTTGATGTTCTCGCCGACCAAGGACAGGGTGCGGACGCTGTTTGCGGCGGAAGGCTATTACACCGACGGGCCGTTCCAAAACGACAATCGGTATTTCCGTGGCAACTTGTTAGGCAAGGCCACGATGAACCCGCTTGGCCGCGACGAGCTCGTTATCACCGGCACCTTCCAGAAATCGCAGTGGAACGGCTCCGGTGAAATTCCCCTTCGCGCGGTGTATGACGGATCGCTGGACCGGTTCGGTTCGGTCGACCCGAGCGAAGGCGGCAGGACGCAGCGCAGCACGGGCCGGATGAATTACCATTATGACACTTCGTCGGGAGGCCGGTTTTTTGCCAACGCCTACGCGCAGTATTATCGATTCGATCTGTTCACGAACTTCACCTTCTTTCTGAACGACCCGCTCAACGGAGACGGGTTTCAACAATCGGACCGGCGAGTCGTCTACGGCGGTGATGTAGGGTACAAACAGCTCGTTCGATTTTTCGACATGGAGGGTGCCGTGACAGCGGGGTTCCAAGCACGGATCGACGACATCCATGCGCGGTTAGGACCGCAAGTCAAACGGGCGCCGGTGGGGACGGCCGTGGACAGCACCATCTATGAAGCGTCGTACGCGCCGTTTCTGAAGCTGGAATTGCAGCCTGCGCCTTGGTTGCGGGTAGCCGGTGGCGTGCGCACCGAAGTCTTCACGTTCGACGTGCGAAACCGCTGTGCGACTTGTTCGGAGCAGCCGGCCGGCAATACCAGTTCAGGCCTCGTGATGCCCAAACTGAACGTGATCCTAGGCCCTTGGTTCAGGACGGAATTTTTCGCCAACTATGGCGAGGGCTATCACAGCAACGACGCCAGATCGGCTGTGGCCCAGGCCGCGTCACCTCTGGCCAGGGCGAGAAATTACGAGGTCGGTGTCCGCTCCAAACCCTGGGGGCCTGATGGAGTCGAGCTGATCGCGACCCTCTGGGCGTTGGATTTGAAACAGGAGCTGGTGTTTGTGGGAGATGAAGGGACGACGGAAATCCGTGGGGCCTCTCGCCGGCGTGGCATGGAGGTCGCCGCCCGTGGACAGGTCTGGGGGCCTCTGTACTTCAACGGCAGTGTCACCTGGACCAAAGCGGAATTCACCAATGGTGATGCGATTCCCCTGGCCCCGGAGGTCACGGCCTATGGCGCGTTGTTGTTGCGCTGGCCGGAAGGACTCACGTCACAGATTCAGGCGACCTATCTCGGCGTCCGGCCCTTGATCGAGGATCGCAGCGCGAAGGCGCCGTCTTGGACGACCTTCGACCTGTCTGAGCGATATCAGCTTCCCGTCAAGTTGCCGCATGGCCGGTTGGAGGCGTTTCTCTTCGTGCAGAATCTTTTGAATACGAAATGGGAACAGGCCACGTTTTTCTTCGAATCCCGCCTGCGCAACGAAGCGGCCGCCGTTTCCGATACGCACTTTGTGCCGGGGAATCCGCGGTTTGTGATGGCGGGCTTGGCCTGGTACTTCTAGTCGACCGCTGAAAACGCCTTCCAGCGTCGTTCTCGGCTCGAACATGTCCTCGACGTACCGCAAGGGTACGCCTGCGGGATGTTCTCACCTGCGGCCTAGCTGGAAGCCGTTTTGAGCGGTCGCGGGGAGGGACAACCCGGTGCTGCCATCGGCTGCGGCCTTGCTGGACGGGCATTTTGAGCCGCCTGCTGTGGATTACTGGCGTTCTCGGCTCGAACATATCCTCGACGTACCGCAAGGGTACGCCTGCGGTATCTTCTCGCCTGCGGCCTAGCTGGAAGCCGTTTTGAGCGGCCGCAGGGAGGGATCAACTCCGGTGCTGCCGTCGGCTGCGGCCTTGCTGGACGAACATTTTGAGCCGCCTGTCTTCAGAATGGCTCGATCCGCGTGGAGGGACAAGCTCCAGTCCTGCCGTCGGCTGCGGCGGCTGCGTTATTGATTGAACCTATGGATCGGCACCATGTAGCATTCGGGTCTGTTTGGTGAGGTCTTGTGGAGCGGCCATGATCCTTTCTCGTGACTATTTCGACCGCCCGACCCTCGAGGTGGCCCGTTCGCTGATCGGAAAGTATCTCGTCCGCGACCAGGGCGGCCGGCTGATTGCCGGGAGAATCATCGAGGTCGAGGCCTATATCGGACCGGAGGATAAGGCCTGCCACGCCTCGAAAGGGCGGACGCCACGGACGGATGTCATGTTCGGGCCGCCGGGCCATGCCTATGTCTATCTCTGTTACGGCATGTATGAGATGTTGAACGTCGTGACGGAGCGGGAAGGATTTCCAGCGGCCATCCTTCTGCGAGCGGTGGAGTGCGAGGGGAGTTTGATCGATGGACCGGGGCGGTTGACCCGCGCTTTCGACATCGACCGCCGTCTAAACCGTTGCGATTTGACGCTTGGTCGATCCCTGTGGTTTGAGGACCGTGGAACGGCCGTGCCGGCCGGCCTAGTGAACTCCCATCCGCGTATCGGGGTGGCCTATGCCGGCGAGTGGGCTCACAAACCCTGGCGGTTTCGTTTGACCACGGATACCTCTACGTTTCGTCGTGCTGCTGCCAGGCTCTCTGCGTCCAGGAAATAAAAAGGGGGAAGCCGTGCGGCTTCCCCCTTTGGAAAACAATTCCAGAAAATCGATACTTAGTCGATCTTGCGCTCGCCGGTGATCTTGGTCGCGGAGGTGACGGGCGGCTCGATCTTGATCTGCGGACCCTGCACGTTCGGCAAGCGGCCTGCGCCCTGGCCTTCGGTGATCCGCGCATTGTCCGACTTGATCAGCTTTTGCTCGGCATGCTTGGTGGACTCGGCGGACTTCAGCAAGGTGGACTCCCCGCGCGCGTCTTTTTGACCGGGATCATTGGCGGTCGGCTGTCCGTTCACCGGGCTGCCGTCATTCTTCATCGGATAACCTTCGTGCTTCGGCAACAGCGCCGGATTGGCGGAGGCCATCGAACAGAGAAACAGTACACCTGCAAGGGTCGCGACGCTGCCGATCACGAGTTTCATACCCCTACTCCTTTGAAAGAATGTGAAAGTATGGTGGTCGAGTATATAGACGTTAAAAGCCTTAAGAGTGCCGGAATCTTAGCTTCCTGAAGAAGCCGTGTCAAGGATAAAGGGGGAGGGGAGCGGGTGGTCATGAGGCCGTCCAGTTGCTCGCAGACCGCGCACGATCAAAATGTGCTCGGCCCATGCGCGCAGGTGGACGGCCACCAAGACCACCCGCGATTATGAGGCATGTGGATAAAAAGCGCGCGGCCTCGGAAGGCCCTCGCTCGGGTCGGAGGTGCGTCTTGGCGCAACTCGGGGTAGGAGGGTAAGAACCATGGCGCGCAGGTGCAGGCTCCCCCTCAGACTACCGCTAGGGCGAGGAAAGATGTGCTCGGCCCATGCGCGCAGGTGGACGGCTTCACGACCACCCGCAGGGAAGGAGTCAGATGGGGAGGGTGGCGTGACGGTCTCCTTTGCTCGCGCAACGCGCGGCCTCGGAAGGCCCTCGTTGGACGCGCGCACGGGGAGAACCGTCACGCCACCCTCGACAGATGGAGAATGAGCGGATGTGTTTCAACGCGCGCAGTCGCAGGCCTCCCTCAGCCTACCGTCGGTGCGAGAAAAGGAGATGTTCCGTCGAGGTGCGCAGGCGGAATGATATTGGAAGCCGCCTGTGATCGATGCGGGCGGTCAGCAACAACGGGCTAGGAGGCGGAGGTGGGGCGGCGCGGGGGGCGGCGTCCGCGCCCGCGGTAGCGGTGCGCAGGTCCACGGCTGACGCCCGGTAGGCGAATGGTCACGGTCGTGCCCTCGCCTGGTGTGCCCGCAATGCCGATACTGCCCTGATGCTCCTCCACGATTTTTTTGACCGTGGCGAGGCCGAGACCGGTGCCGGACCGCTTCGTCGTAAAGAACGGCTCGAAGACTTTGTCGACATGTTCGGGAGGAATGGGGGTGCCGTTATTCTTGATCAGGATCTGCACTTCCAGATGTTTGCCGGCCCGCTGGTTGCTCATGGTGATCGTCAGGATGCCGCCCGGAGTCATGGCTTCGATGGCATTCTTGAAAATACTGAGGAAGACCTGCTGCATCTTGGCTTCATCCGCGCGCACCGGCGCAAGGAGCTGCGGATAGTCTTTGACCACTTGAATCCGGGTGGCTTCCAGTTCGGTGGCGACCACGGTCAACGCGTTTTCGACCATTTCAGGAACGCGGCAGAGCCGGCGCATGAGGTCCAGCGGTTTGGCAAAGTCGAGGATTTCATTCAGAATCGCTTCAATGCGGATCAAGTCTCGCATGGCGTTCTCGACACGGGTCTGCGGGTCGAAATCGAGAATGCCTTCCGCGGTGACTTCTTCCAGCTGCGCGCGGATCGATCCCAGCGGTTCCCTGATTTCAGTGGCGAGGAAGGCGCTGAACTCTCCGATGGCCGCTTGCCGTTCCTGTTTTCGGATCACCGGTTCAGTCGAAATCAGCGCTGCGGAACCGGCCTCGGAGTCGGGCTCGCCCTCGGCTTTGACGGCGCCGGTTGCCGCGGGGGGCGCCGCCTGGAGCAGATCGACCAGTTTCAGGTTGATCGGTTCGAGCAAGCGGGCATCGGTGACCGCATATCGGTCCGCTTCCTTCGACGCTAGCGTGATCGTCCCGCCGACCTGGCCGCGCAGGAAGAAGGGCAGAACCAACGACGACTGGAAGCGGTCTTTATAAAGGTGCTTATGGTCGAGAAAGCGGCCTTGCGTGGAGGCGAGATCATGGTCGACCCGCGGTTTCCGATGCCGTACCACCCATCCGGCGGCGGAGGCATCGAGGGTCAAGCGCTGGCCGGCTTTGAGATCTTTTTTCTGGTCTTTGGGGTCGGTCTTTTGTTCGCCCGCGATGCCCAACACTTCGACATTCCCTGCGAGCGGGTCATACGCGCCGATCCAGGCGCGATCGAAGGCCAAGGTCTGGTTCAGTTCATTCAGCAGCGCCACAACCTTTCCCTGGATTTCCGGGGTCGCGTGGGAGGTCGGGGCATTGTACGCATCTGCCGCGGCTATGGTCGGCTGCGGCTCCTGCACCACCAGCGGGCGGCTGAGCAGCACATTCAGGTCGAAGAGGCTGTCGCGTTCGAGGGCTTTGGTAATATCGTCCCCGGTCTGCTCCAGCATCGTCTTGTCTTTTTTGGCGTAAACCGCATTGTCCTTCCGTCCGATGACCAGAAACCCATAGGTGCGGTTGCGGTGGCGGAGCGGCACGCCGAGGAGCGATTTGGCGCCGGGCGTGATCAGGCGAAGGCGAAGAGTGCGCGAAGCGTCGGGATCGTTCCCCACCGGCACAGACGTGAGGATCTTTTGTGAAGACAAGGTGCGGACGATCGATTGCACATCCCGCGGCGTGAATCCCCGATGCACTTGCGTGGTGAGCGGTCCCTGTTCCTGATGAAAAATCGCCACCAGCGCGGCATCGGCCGGCAATCCGTTGAGGACGGAAGTCAGGGTGCGTTGAAGATGGGTGTCCGCTGCGGCTTTCGCTGGTTCGACTGGAGGACTCATCGACCTCTATGCAGAATGCTGTCGCGCATGCAGGGGGCCGCCGATTGCCGAGCAGCGCAGGAGGCGCTGATCGTGAACCATGACCCGCTGCACGTGTGAAACACGATGCTCGTTATAGGTTGTGCGCTCTCTGCGGTGATGATCGAGCGTCGGGGCGCATTGTAGCAGTCGAAGGGGACTAACTCAAGGAAAGACACAGCGCTCACGGGCTCTCCGGCCCGTCGGGATTGATGATCGTCGGTGGCCGGCGGTGAGGATGGCTCGTCTCGACCCGGCTATGCTCCACGACCAGCAACGTATTGAGGATACTGCTGACCACACTGATGACCAGCGCGCCCCAGAATGAGGCCCCGAACCCGGAGACGGTAAACCCCTTCACCAGCGTCGCCGTGAGCTGCAGCAACAAGGCGTTGATCACGACCATAAACAGACCGAGGGTCACGAGGATCAACGGGAGCGCCAGCAGGTACAAGAGCGGCCGAATCAGGCTGTTGATCAACGTCAGAACCAGCACGGCCGCCAGGCCGGCACCGAGACTGTCGGACTCGATGCCGGGCACGATGGTCACGGCCAGAAAGACAGCAAGACCCATGATCAACACCCTGATGATCAATGGTCGAAAGCCGTCACTTCCCCCGCCGGCTTGCTGGAAGTGTGAGAGTTGTACCAGGCGCATAGAGGGCTATTGGGCAGCTTTCGGCTGTGAATCAGAATAATGGACTTCCGTGGCGGTCAACCCATCGGTCCCTTTTTCAGCTTCGACGACCACACGGTCCCCCACTTGGGGTGGGCTTTTCGGCCGGCGCAGATTCCGCACCTTGTACTGTGTCTTGGGCGTGAGACGAACCGAGACAATCTGGCCTTTCGGAGTTTTGACTTCCATGTGGGTCGCATCGATCGCCGAGACGACTCCGAGCACATGTTGCCCGCTGCCATGAGCGGCCACCAAAGCGGGGGCGCTGAGGACAAGCAGGGCGGCGATGAGGAATCGAAGGACAGTCACGGGTAGTTCCTTTCTGTTGCTGCATTAATGGCGATGCGCGCCGGTGGCACCGGTCGCGGCGGCGTCATCGCCGCTCAGGAATTGATCGATCAGGGCTTCGTCTTGTAATTCTTTCTTGGTCTTGGGGTTCAATGCGGCCATCTCCTGCAATTCTTCTTCGGTCAGGCTGGGCAGGTGGCGGATGAAATGCACGAGTTGCCAGCTCCCGCTGTCCTTGACCGGATCGCCTGTGCCCCATCCCGGCATGGCCGTGAAACGGATGCCGTTCTGAATGATGAAGAACAGCTCGCCATCCGACATGGTCTGAGTATCGGGGAGGCGGAGATCGGGAGACTTCGGGTAGACATTTCTGCCGATCACGGTGTCTCCGCTCCCGTTGTTGGCATGGCATGAGGCGCAATGGTCGGCAAAATGCGCGCGCGCCTCCTTCATCAGCTCTTGTGTGACCGGAAGGGGATTGCGGAGCCGCCTGTTTTCATAGGGAATGGCCAAGTGCCGGAGTTGTCTGGCGATCAAGACTTCCAATTCGTTCGGTTCGGCCTTGGCGCTGAATCCGGTCGTGTAGGATTGATAGCCGAACCACCCGAGAATCGCCAGGGTCGCCAGGAAGCCGATCAACAACAGTCCGCAAATTTTCTTCATCAGTGAAGAGCCTTCCGTCAAGGCGTCACGGTTTTTATCACTATACAGGCTCAATCAAATGAATGCCAATTTGACCGCAGGGGAACGGGCGGGACATGCGGGTGGTTAGGCGTTTGGTGGTGCAGGGGTGAGCAAACGGAGCAACAGCATGGCGGTGACCGGCACATACATCAAGAGGCCGGTCGTGCCTTGGAGTGACTCGCCGATCCAGAACGTGACCCCCAAGTTGAAGAGGAGCACGCCATAATAGAGGCCGCCGCCTAAGAGCAGGCGGTGGGTGGTGGAGGGGCTGTGGGGCGGGAGCACGGCGGCCAGCCGGCGGTCGAGGGGAAAGTAGAGCAACAGCGAGATGCTGCCCACCACCGCCCACCCGGCGTAGTTGGCCATGGGCACGCCGTAATGTACGCCCGGGTCGGGATAATAATAGATCTTGCCGAGGAACCATCGGTCGCCGCGCAAGGCAACCGGATCGATCACCATGTCGATGAACGCAAACAGCAGCACGGTCAGGATGAACACCGGCCACGACGTGCGCTCAGGGAGCGCGAACGAGATCCGGGGTAGTCGCAGTCCTGAATGTCGATCGCCCGGTACCACCGGCAGGAGCAATAACAGTGCAAGCGCATAACTGGCGAAGAGCAGGAACGAAAACGAGATCGAGTCCATGAAGGGAATGTTCGACAGGTAGAGTTCCTGACCCACCGTGGATCCAGTGTAGTGGTACCAGCCGAACGGAATGCCGTTACGCGTGGAGGAATACTCGCAGACGAAAGCCGTGATCCAGCTGATGAGCCAGAACCGCCAGGTGCGCGGCCAGCCGATCAGCAGAATCGCTGACAGCAAAAACGCCGCCAGAAAAGCGAACACGTAGGGGCGTAACCAAATCGTTTTGAGAAACAGAAAGAGGAATTCCATCGGGTAAGTCGAGGATGCTCAAAAAGGTCTTTCAGCAAGGCCGCAGCCGCTGGCAAGACCGGAGGCGTACCAATTTTCACCCACCCACCCCGAGCTGCCGGGACAGCTCTTGGCTCCGAGGGTACGTTGAGGGCGCACGGCGCGATGAATAAAGAGCGCCACGTTTGTGCGCTCCGCCGAGTGGTGAGGCGGCAGGTTCTGTCGAGCCGAGAACGCAGCTGAAGGCCTTTTTCAGCATCCGATCAGGCGTACCCGTGCGCCCTGAACCACTTCACCGCCTTCTCCAGCGCCACCTCGACCGGCGTTTGTGGCAGGCCGAGTTCCCGGATGGCTTTGCTGCAATCGTAGTGCATCTTATATTTGGCCATCTTCACCCCTTCGAGCGGGATGCGGGGTGACAGGCCCGTCAGGTTCGAGATCCAGTGATTCGCATAGGCCAACGGCAGGATGGCAAGCCGGGGGAGTTTGACGGAGGGCGCCTTCACGCCCGTGATTCGGCTCAGCATCTGAAACACTTCGTTGAGCAGCAAGTTCTTATTGCCGAGAATGTAGCGTTCGCCTTGACGGCCCTTGTGCATGGCGAGCAGGTGGCCTTGCGCCACGTCGTCCACATCGATCAGGTTCATGCCGGTTTCGATATAGGCGGGCATCCGCCCCTTCATGAAATCCACGATGATCTGACCGGTGGGCGTCGGCTTCACGTCCGCTTCGCCGACCGGCGCGCTGGGGTTCACGATGACGACCGGCAGGCCTTCGCGGGCCAGCTTCAGCACTTCCTGCTCGGCGAGATATTTGGATCGCTTGTAATGGCCTGCCATTTGTTCCAGCGAGACCGGTGTGTTCTCCGTGCCCGGTCCACCGCCTGGCGGCAAGCCGATTGCGCCGATGGTGCTGCAATAGACGGTGCGCTCGATGCCGACTTCGCGAGCCGTCTCCAGGAGTGTTCTGGTGCCGGTGACATTGATGTCGTAGAAGATGGAGGGATCTTTGGCCCACAGGGCGTAATGCGCGGCCACGTGGTACAGATGGCGGCACCCGCTAAGGGCTTGGCGTAAGGAGTCGCGATCGCGGAGGTCTCCGTGCACCTGTTCGACGGGCAGCCCGGTGAGATTCTGGAGATCGGCACCCTTGCGGGAGAGCGTCCGGACTTCCACGCCGGCCTTGACCAGCGCGCGGGCCACGGCCCCGCCGACAAACCCGGTTGCGCCGGTGACGAGCGCTTTCATAACGGAGAGCTGATGGCCGATGGCCGATGGCGTATAGCAGGAAGAAGATTTGTCATACCATCCGCCATAAGCTATCAGCTCTTTAGTTTTTTCTTGAGGTGATGTAGCGGGCGATCTCTCGGAGCGGATCGGCCTGCGGGCCGAATGTGCCCAGCCTCCCGATCGCGCGGGTCACGCAGTCGTCCGCCAGCTTGCTCGCCCCCTCGACGCCGTAAAACGTCGGATAGGTCTTCTTCCCGCGCTCCGCATCGGTGTTGGGATTCTTGCCGAGTTCCTCGCGTGTCCCGGTGACGTTCAGCACGTCGTCGGCGATTTGGAAGGCCAGGCCGATGTTCTCGGCATAGCCGGTCATGTCGTCGAGCTGGCGATCCGTCGCTCCGGCGGCGATGGCGCCCATGCGGACGGCGGCGCGGATGAGCATGCCGGTTTTGTGCTTATGGATGTTTTGCAGAGTGGGCAGATCGATGTCTTTGTTTTCGGCCTGAATGTCGAAGACCTGGCCGCCGACCATACCCATGTTGCCGGATCCATAGGCCAGCTCTTGGATGATCCGCACCTGGCGTGAGGGCTCGCAGCCCTTCATCAGATCAGCTCGGCTGATCAGGTCGAACGCCATGGTCAATAGTGCGTCGCCGGCCAGGATCGCCATTGCGTCGCCATACACCTTGTGGTTGGTCGGCTTGCCCCGGCGAAAGTCGTCGTTGTCCATCGAGGGCAGGTCATCGTGAATCAGGGAATAGGTATGGATGAACTCCAGCGAGCAGGCGACTGCCATCAAACCGGCCGGGTGTGTCGAGCCGACGGCCTCGGCGGCGGCAATGGTCAGAATGGGGCGCACGCGCTTGCCGCCCGCCATCAAACTGTAGCGCATGCTCTCGTGGAGCGTCGTGGGCGGCGTCGTCGCAGAAGGGCTGACCTCATCAAGAAAGCGGTCGACCGCCAGCCGGTTCTGTTCGAGATAGTCCTTAATGTTCATGGATATTACAGGGTATCGTGATGAGTTCTACGGGGTCGGCGGAGAGTAGCAAATGGGTTGAAGGGGTGTCAATTGAGAGGGGCGGCGCCTGCAAGCGGCTCCTCGCTCGCAGAACGCGCACGATCGAAATGTGCTCGTTCGATGCGCGCGGTAGAGCCTCTTGCAGGTGCCACCCCTACCTGGGAAGGAAACGAGCGAGCTTGGAGGGAACATTGTAGCTCGCGGCTGGCGCGCGCTCAGAAGGACCTCGCCTGGGTAAATGGCGCGTCTCGACGCGCCAGAGGTGTGGGCGGGTGAAACGTATGCGCGCAGTGAAGGACAGCCGTTGGCTACGCCCAGTTGATTTCCCTCCCAGGAACGGGTATCCCTCGGTCGTAATTCTGACCCATCAGGAATGAATTTACTCAAGGTGAACTGAGTATGTCTACTCGAAAGCCCGCTTCGATTCATGCATCGCTGGAGCCGCTGATTCTCGTGGTCAGGGATCAACGAGTCATCCTCGATGCCGATTTGGCCCGGCTCTACGGAGTGACGACGAAAGCGTTCAACCAGGCTGTTAAGCGTAACGTCGCTCGATTTCCGGAAGACTTTGCGTTTCAACTGACAGCGACTGAATTTAAGTGCGTAAGGTCACACATTGTGACCTCAAACCGAGAAGCACTTGAGTCTTCAGCGGGCAAGGCGAACCGGTCACAGATTGTGACCGGTTCCCAGAAACACCGAGACCCTCGATTTCTTCCCTTCGTCTTTACCGAGCATGGCGCAGTAATGGCTGCGAATATCCTTCACAGTGAGCGAGCAGTCGAGATGAGTGTCTTCGTGGTGCGGGCCTTCGTACGCCTGCGCGAGCAGGTTGCTGCCAATAAAGCGATTCTGAAACGCTTGGCCGAGATCGACCGCACCCTGCTGGAGCACGATTCGGCGTTGATGGATGTGTACGAAAAGCTGCTGCCGCTACTCCAGCCTGCGCCGGACGAACCCAAGCGGCGGATCGGATTTGAGTCGAAGAGCAAGGGGTGAGGATTCCAGCTGGAAACAGCCTGTCCAAGACAGTCAGGGATGTCTGAGACCTTCTTCGCCACTCGATACATCCAACGGCCGTAAGTTCCATCCGCATTGACCGCGGCTACCCATCTTTCTGCCGCCGCTCGTTTGACCTCCTGTTGAGGGATGGCTCTCAATATCCTGGTGATAGTTGACGCCGCTCGCCGACCCGCCCATTCGGGACTGTCGCCTTCGACAATGTGCCAATGTTGATGGGGCTCTTCGACGGGACTATTCAGGATAGGCTGAGGAACTTCGAAAGCGCTCATGAGAGACGAACGCTCAGGCGACTTTGTTTCGCGCCAGCAGTTCGGCATGCAGGGCGTCCGGAGCCAGATCCGCGCCGTTCGGCCAGCAGATGGCTCCGAACTCATCCACTCGAACCTGTCTGAAATAAGGGACATCCTTCAACGGTTCAAACACAGGGCCGTACAGTTCATCTTTCAGACTCACTATGCCGCGCAGGCCATCGTCGAAGACCACGTTCAATCGATAATCGTCCAGCACCGTCACACTCACGACTTTGCTCATGGTTCTACTCCAATGGCGCCACACGACGCAGCGGCTGGTGCGCCTGAGCCAACCGCCAGTCCTCAAGGAGTTCTTCGCGATGCTCAATCGCCCATTCGACCACGAGGCTCAATGCCCGCCGGGGCAAACGTCCCTCCCGCACCTGGAGCGTTTCGATCTCGACGACGGCGTTGTGCTCCCCATAATAGGCGTGGAAGTGAGCCGGAGCGTGGTCCTGATAATACATGCGAATCACGATGCCGAAGAACTCACAGATAGTAGGCATTATACATCTCTCGTCGCCGACTGGAGCCGTCACTCCTTAAAGTGCCCCCAGCTTCTTCACCACTAATCATCAACTCAGAACTTCATAATTCGAGATTTTTGATCTTTGACCCGGCGGCTTTGGCACCTTGTTGAAATGCGGTTGTCTTCCTACGTCCTGTCGCAAGAGGCTCTTCATCTCAGGATACTTGTAGAGCGCGGTCTGTTGCTGAATTTTCGCCGATGCGGTTTTCTTCGCTTTCGGCATGCGCGCCCTCTAAGGGAGAAATGCCGCTGAGTTAAGCAGAAAGCGAAGCAAAGGTCTAGCCGGCAGTCGCCGCGATCGTGGCGTTCTTTTTACGTCTATCTTGCAGGAGGGCGGTCTGGGGGTTCCCCAAACTGCGCGCGTCCAACGAGGGCCTTCCCAGGCCGCGCGTTGCGCGAGCATAGGGGGACCACTAGGCCGGCCTCCTCCCTCTCCCTCCTTGTTTTTCCTTCACCCCCTTCGTTATACTCCCGCTCCATGAATATTCTGCGCAATGGCGGCGGGGACTGGGAGCCGATGCTGCTGGGGATCGAGCCCCGGAACTGCAAGGTATGCAACCAGGGCCTCTATCGCGACAAGACGATGCTTCGCGGAGGATGGTCGCGTTGCGCCGCCTGCGACGAATTCGTTCATTACAGTTGCCTGGCGAGCGGGAAATTCAGCTTCCTCAAGCAACGCCCGCGTATGTGCAAAACGTGCAAAGCCGCCGCAGAGCAGGCCAAGCAAACCCCTTCCTCTCCGTCCAGCCAACCCGCTCCAGTCGGGTCATGACCGTCTTACTAGATCCGCAGCAGCGTTCGACCAGGCCGGCCTGGCACGTGTTCTTTTCCCACACCCTTCGCTATGCGCTGGCGCCGCTGCTCTTCGTCTCCAGCGGGTTCTTTACGGCCAATTTCATCGTGAGCGGCCATTACACGTGGCCTCGCACGAGCCGGGTCTTCGTGTTGACTCTCACCCTGCTCATTCTCGCCTATGAATTCATTTACAAGGATCGCACCATTGAGTCGAACTCACCGGATCGGGCATTCAATGCGGTGCTGTATTCCTGTATGATTCCCTATGCGCTCGGTGTCCTCATGATGTTAGGGTTGACCAAGCTGTGACAGCCTCCTCAAGGGGACCAAGGGCCTTGCTCTTCCATCGCGGAAAGGTCAAACGGGAGCACATCCTGCCTCGTCTCTCGTGAAGCGTATCTCGTGTGAGATCGGAGCTGATGGCTGACAGCTGATGGGTTCTCAACGAACGACGCTTCACGAACGACGAACGAAGCGGGGTACAGACAGGTAGCTATGGCACAGCGATTTCAAAGCGGCGCCTTCGTGCAACAATGTTTCGCCGTGCATCCCTTGTGTCTGTCGCTGAAGCGTCTCGACGGCGACGGACGGCTGGTCGTTGCCTGCACCTCCTGCCGCATGATGCATCTCATGACGGCCGTGCAAGTGAGGGGCCGGGTTGCTGCCGTCCCGGTCGGCGGTGAGGTCGAGAGTCCCGAACCTGTGCCGACGGCGAGAGAATTGCTGGAGGACTGCCTGCGCGCCCATCCCGTCTCCGTGACCATCAGGGAGTTGGATGTGATCCGCGACCAGGTTGGCCTGCGCTGCGGCGAATGCCGCCGGGTATTCGATATGCAAGTGTCGGTGTTTGAATCCCACCAGAAGTCCTAGTCGGATGCTGAAACGGTCCGCCGGCCGCGTTCTCGCCTCGACAAGATCCTCAACGTACCCAAAGGGTACGCCTCCGGTCTTGTCATCGTCTGCGGCCTTGCCGGTCGGTCCGTTTGAGCATCCGACGAGAACATGTTCATGTGCCATCCGTGTAGTCGACCGCTGAATCAGCCCTCTCAACATCATGGTTCTTCAATCGATGAGCCGAAATGTCTCTCCCGTTGGATGAACGATCTTTGACGCCCGCCGAGCTTGCGTTGGTTGCCGACAGGGATCTGTTCCGTTCAAAGGAGCGGACTATTCAAAAGGTGCAGGCGCTCTTGGCGACTCTTCAGGCCGGGTTGCGGGAGGATCTCGCAGGGGCCTCGTTGTTGTTCCCGCCCGGGTTTGATCCGGGCAAGCAGCAAGCCGTGAAAGGAGAGCGGCTGGAGGACTGCCCCTACCAATACCTGGACTATCCCAAACACTTTCTCGGCGACGATAAGTTCACCTTTCGTTCCTTGTGCTGGTGGGGGCACCATCTGGTGTTTGCCATAATTCTCGAAGGCGGTCAGGTGAAACAGTGCAAGAAGAACTTCTTTGACCGGTTCCATCAGTTGGCCGGTCACGGTCTGGAGCTTTCCCTGGCGCCTACGTTATGGGAATGGAAACAGGGCGAGGGGTACACCTTGCCGATCACGCATGACCGCAAGGCGCAACTCGCCGCCGTCTTGTCCGGGCGGACCTGGTTCAAGATCGCCCGGTTTGTGCCGCTCGATTCGCCGGCCTTGCGAGAGGGTCGCCTCCCGGAGATCGGCCGTGAAACCTTCCGCAGCCTCTTACCGCTCCTGACTCCCTGATCCGGCTTGTGCAGCCCGCCCTGGCCGGAGTGTTGTCATGCCTGCCATCGGCAATCTGCCATCAGCTCCGATTCTTCGCTCCGACTCGTTCTTCCCGTTTGTCATCCGGCTGCGAGTTGGGTAGACTGGGCCCGTTTTAGTAAGGCCACATACTGACAGGGAGGCATGTGTGATTGCACAGGGATGTCGAATCGCGGGTCAGGTCTGTATTGCGGTGGGATTGGCGCTGCTCTGGGGTTGTGCCGGAACCGGGGAAATGGTGTCGCTCAATGTGCAACCGCAGCAACCGTTTGTGCAGAGCGGCCAGCCCGCGCCGCTGAAAATCGTCATCGAGCCGTTTGAAGACCGTCGCGCGGACAAGACCAAAATCGGCCAGCGCACCCATCTGGGCGGCGGGGTCACCAACTTCAATGTCAGCGGAGGCTCGCCGGGAGTGACCATCGCCGAAGCCCTGGCCGAAGCCTTGCGGTGGCGGGGCTGGAACCGCCGCGGCTGGGATGCGCGTGTGGTGCAGTCGGGCGTCGGGGTGTCGGGCGCCGACATCGTCATCGGTGGAGACATTCAGGACTTTTATGCCAACGCCAAGAGCCGGGTGTTTAATACGAAATTAACGGGCGAAAGCCGCCTGGTGATTCGCGCGAAGAATATGGCGGACGACAGCAGCACGCAGCGCAATTTGCAGGGTGAGCAGAGCAAGCTCGTGTTCTGGTTTACCAGCGAAGACGTCGAGACCCTCATGTCCGGTCTGTTGCAGGACGGCATCGAGCGGTTTATCGCCGATACGAAGATCGAGGGCCGCGCGCTGAAGTCGGCCAAGTGAGGGGCCGTCGGTTCAACCACGGCGCGGGGACCGCGGAGGAGCGTTGTGCGTGAACGCCGCTGGGAAACCGCCGGCCGGCTGACCTTTCAGGAGATCCTGGCGGTCGGCGAGCGCCTGGGAGCCTTAGGTCTCAAACCGGCCCATCCCGCCAAGGATGTGATCTGCTACGTGGAGGATTGGGCCGTCGAGTCCCCGGAGGCCTTCGATCAGCTCGACCATTGGGCCACGGAAGATGTCACGCTCCTCCACATCCGCGACGCCTGGCAAGGCGATTTTTTTCTGCTGGCGGGCGGCTACCACACGGTGTATCAGCGCTTTCAGGATGTCGGCACCTATTGCTCCATCAGTCATCCCTGGCGCACCAAACCCGGCTTGCGATTTCATGATCCCACCGCCATGTTCTGGCTGGGATTTCGCCATAACCATGCCTTTATCCGGGTACGACTGCAGACTCGGGAAGTGGTGACGCCGGGAGAAACACGCGAAGATGAGCGGCGGGCCGAGTGGGTGGATGAGCGGCGGGCGATATTTCTCGACGCGATCGCCCTGCTGGAGTTGCCGGTAGAAACTTCGGTCGACAAGGGAAACCTGGTGCTAAGGCCGGCCGATCCGGCGACACCGTTTTTCTGCTCCTGGCCGGACGCGTTCGGCCCCTGCCAATTCGAATACAATACGCTGGACGCCTATGAGTTCCTCGTGCCGGCAAGCAAACTGGCGGCCACCTTCGCGCCGCAACCGGCCTCGGTGCGAGCCTACCTGACAGGTTTTTCCGAACCGGCGCTGGACGTCTTTGCCTCCGTGCAACCCGGTGCCCGGTCCGTCTATCGCTGTTCCGTGCATTGCGCCTTGGGGGAATTGCCGGAAGTGTTGGCGACCATCGAGCCGCAGGGCCGGCTCTACAGCACCCTGTGTGAGTTCCAGACTCAAGACTTGATGCCCGAGGGAGAGGATGCCTCGGCCATCATCGGGATTGTCGGGACCGCCGCAGGGTTTCAATTAGAGGCCCGGCTCAATCGCGCGCCCTTAGCCGAGGACCATATGGCCGGGTGGTTGGAACGGCTGTTGGGTATGGGGGTCGTCTATGCCCCGCTCCCTCCCTTCCTCTGACCGGCAGCTGAACAGGGCCTCCAGCTTCGTTCTCGCGTCGAACGAATCCTCGACGTACCCGGAGGGTACGCCTCCGGTTCTTTCTCCGCTGCGGCCTCGCTGGATGACCCTGTTGAGCTGCCGGATCGGGAATGATAAGGGTGATGTTCGGCGGCGTGCTCGCGTCGTTCCAGGGTTCGACGTATCGGACACGTACGCCGCGCCCTCTCACTTGCTGCGGCCTTGCCTTGGGCAAGGCCGCGTTTCGATTCGGCCCCGAATCCGCTCTTCGTTTGACATTCGCCCGCATCTCCTGAAATCTAGCGCATGGTCTCATTGCAACGTTTCCAATCGGTCCTGGGCAAGCCCTACTTGCCACCCCTGTTTTTCTTTAGCGGCGTGACGTACGACACGCTGGTGCTGACGCGGATCGACCGTCTGCGGGACAACCTGTTGCTGCTCGCCTATCTGACTCTGCTGGGTTTTCTCATCGTGCTGACCGGACGATTGGGAACACAAGAGGCCACGGTCGACGATCTGCCACCCAAGGCGCCGTTCTTCATGAAATGGGTCGTGCAGGCCAAGCCCTATGCGCCGATGGCCATACAGTTCCTGCTCGGCAGCCTGTTCAGCGCCTATACGATTTTTTATTCCCGAAGCGCGACCTTCGCGGGGACGGCCGTGTTCTTCTGCGTCCTGGTGGCGTTCCTTGTAGCGAACGAATTTCTCCGTAGTCGCCTGTCGAACGTGCAGTTGCTGGTCAGCCTCTACGCCCTGGTGTGCTTCGCGTTCTTCACCTTTTTTCTGCCTGTCATGACCGGATGGATGAATGCGGCGATCTTTTTGGCCGGCGCCATGCTGACTGTGCTGGTCATCCTGCGCGTCGTACAATTGATCTACTGGAACAATGCCGCCCGGACGACGCGCGAGGCGATGTGGGCCGGCGCGCCGGCGCTGGGTCTCATCGGGCTACTGGTCGGCTTCTACTTCATGAACTGGATTCCCCCCGTGCCGCTCTCCTTGAAACACGGTGGGATGTATCATGAGGTGAAGCGTTCGGGGGACCGGTATGAACTGAGCTTTGAAAAATCCTGGTACGAGGTCTGGAAAAGTTCAGACAGCGTCATCCCGGCCGACGATCCCATCTATTGCTTCACGGCGGTATTTGCGCCCGTGGCGCTCAAGACGACCATCTATCATCACTGGTATTACCGTTCGGACTCCGCGCAGCCCTTCACCGACGCAGACCGCATTCCACTCAAGATTTCCGGCGGTCGGGAGGGAGGCTATCGTGCCTACACCTTCAAGGAGGGACTCGATCCGGGGGATTGGCGGGTTGATGTAGAAGTCGAAGACGGGCGTGTCATCGGCCGGATGGCGGTCAAGGTGCTGGACAAGACGGCGGTCGGGCCGCTGTCGCTAACGACGATGGTGTACTAGCCGGTGCGTGGCGCCGGCGGAAGCACGCGCTGTCAGGCGAGAGGGCGGGTGGCTATCGAGTGCCTATCAAGTGGTTGTTGGTCGGTACCCATGCCGATGATGAGAAGTTGATAGAGTCGTGACGATAAACCAGACCGCAGGCAATGCCAGGGAGATACGGTTATGAGATATACAATTCGGCTGCTGGTCCTTGCTGCCGCAGCCTTTTGGCTTTGGACTCTGCCGGCCATCGCTAAGGAATCAGAGTCTCAACCGCAGACCCTTCCCTGGATCGCGGGACCGACCGAAGCCAAGCTGGGCGATCAGGCAATACTGAAATTGCCACAGGGCTATCAATTTATTGGCGCGCAAGAGACCCAAGCGCTGTTGAAGAGAATGGGAAACTTCCCCTCCGGTTCCGAGCTGGGGCTGATTACGGCGACCGGCGAAGGCGAACAGTGGTTTATGGTCGTACGTTATATCGATGCGGGCTACGTGAAGGACGACGACGCGACCAATTGGGACGCCGATGCGCTGATGACGTCCATCAAAGAAGGCACGGAGGAGGACAACAAGCAGCGCCAGGCTCAAGGGTTTCCGCCGTTGATCATTCGCGGGTGGGAAGAGAAGCCGCATTACGACAAGGCGGCGAACAAGGTCGTGTGGGCGATCTCTGCGCAGGAACGGGATTCGGAGGTGGGGGTCAATTACAACACGTTGGCCTTAGGGCGGCAGGGGTATCTCAGCATGAACATGGTGGGGTCGCTCGAGCAGTTGCCGATGCTGAAGCCGCATGTCAGCCAATTGCTGGCCAATGTGGAGTTTGTCGAAGGCAAACGGTACACCGACTTCAACAGCACGACCGACAAGGTCGCGGCGGTCGGTCTCTCGGCGCTCATTGCGGGCGCGGCGATCAAGTCCGGCCTGCTGGCGAAACTCTGGGCCTTCATCATCCCGCTGGTGATGGCCGGAAAAAAGCTCTTGATGCTGCTGGTCATTGCGCTCGGCGGATTGGCCGCTAAATACCTCAAAAAGAAACCGCAGGCAGAGCAGCCGGGCGGCGGCGGAGGTTTGCCGTCGTGAAAATTCTCCTGCTGCTCCTCGGCGGACTCAAATTCGGCAAGATTGCCCTGACCGGCGGGACCATGCTCCTGTCGATGGTTGCCTATAGCTTTATCTTCGGCTGGTGGTATTCAGTCGGGTTCGTGTTGCTGATTCTCTTCCACGAGCTTGGACATTACGCCGCGGCTAAGCAGCGCAACCTCAACGTCGGAGCCCCGACCTTCATTCCCTTCGTCGGGGCCTGGATTCAACTCAAAGAGCAGCCCATGGACGTGGAAACAGAAGCGTATGTGGGAATCGCCGGGCCGGTTGCCGGCACCGTGGCGGCCATGGCCTGTTACTACGCCGCCGAATACACCAACAGTCAATTGCTGCTGGCATTGGCCTATGCCGGGTTCATGATCAATCTCTTCAATCTCATTCCCCTCTCTCCATTAGACGGCGGACGTATCACGGCCATTATCTCGCCCAAGGTCTGGTGGGTGGGCGTGCCGATCCTGATCGGGCTGTTCGTCATGAACCATAGCCCTATGCTGCTGCTGATTGCGCTGCTGGCGCTTCCACATGTCATGTCCACCTTCCGTGGCGGTCCCCACGGCCTGCCTGAACGGTACTACGAGGTGCCGCTGGCCACCAAAATCAGTTACGGCCTGTACTACCTCGGCCTCGCCGCATTTCTTGGTATCATGAGTTATGAGACGCACCTCTTGCTGCCTTCCGGGCGCGGTTGATCGGACGTTCCCTTTCCATCATTTCGCTTCGGGTTGGATGCCGTGAATACATACACGGCTGAAGTGTGCCGGATTCAGGATCTGACGCATGACGTGCGGGCGATTGAACTGCGTGTACTGGATCCACCGACGATGACCTTTAAGGCCGGGCAATTTGTCTCCTTCGAGGTGCCGAAGGAAGGGCAGCCTCGCCCCGTCACCAGGCCCTATTCCATCGCCTCACCGCCGGCGCAGGATGATCGGATTCTGCTCGTCCTGAACCTCGTCCAGGGTGGGCCCGGTTCGAGCTACCTGTTTCGTCTACGCCAAGGGGAGCGGACCTCGTTCAAGGGGCCTGCGGGCGCGTTTTATTTGCGAGACGACGGGGAGAGAGCGCGGGTGTTTATCGCCACAGGAACCGGCATCGCGCCGATGCGCAGCATGATTCTGGCGCAATTGCACCGGCAGCCGGACCGACCGGTCACACTGTTCTGGGGACTGCGCAGCCAGCGTGATCTTTATTGGCAGGATGAACTGGCGACGCTGGCTGCCGCATATCCCCGATTTACCGTGGTGACGACGCTGTCCAGGCCGGAGCCGGGCTGGCAGGGGGTGACCGGACGGGTGACGGCGCTGCTCGATGAGCGGATCCAATCCGTCGACAATCTGGCGATATATCTCTGCGGGGGGAGCGCGATGATTACGGATGTGACGGCCCGGATCAATGCCAAGGGATTGTGTCCGATCTATCGCGAAAAATATTACGACGAGTAGCAGGCCGATGAAAGCGGCCGCCAGCAGCGTTCTCGGTCGCACGTCTCCCTGCGACGTACCCAGCGGGTACGCCTCAGTCGCCGTGCTTCCTGCGGCCTTGATGGACGACCAGGATCGTGCTGCGGCGCTATGAAGCACCTATTTCGCCTGGGACGCTCGCTTCGTGGTGTGCTGGAAGACGCACTTGGGGCAGGTGTAGTGAATGAACTGGCCCCCGGCGACCAGTCGCTTGGTCATGGCGACCTTACACCAGGTGCAGAGCCGTTCGGGCAAATCAGCGGTCGGGGTCGAGGGGGTGGCCGGCGATGTCGATGGTTCAGTCATGGCGCGCATTCTCGCTAAGGGGTCGCGAGTTTGTCAATGCGCGCTCCTGCGCGAGATATTTCCGAGATAAATATTTACAGGGTTTCAATCGTTGAGTATATTGCAAACATGTGTTCCCACTCCCACCATCCCCAACAGAAAGGTCGTATCGCATATGCACAACGCCGAAGGTGCCACTTCAGACGACATCTCATCATCTTCAGCCAGGGTTGCTGACTCCGCGGTCCATCCGGACTCCGTCGGACCCGGCAAAGCCTGGGGCATTTGCACCTCCGTTGACCTCCACGATTGCATTCCTGACCGCATCCGCGATGCCAAACAAATCGAAGCGTACGTTGTGCAGCTCTGCGAGCTGATCGAGATGAAGCGGTATGGCTCCTGCCAGATCGTCAATTTCGGCGAAGGGCGAGTGGCGGGCTACAGCATGGTGCAGTTGATCGAAACGTCCTTGATCAGCGGGCACTTCGCCAACGACACCAACAGCGCCTATCTCGACATCTTCAGTTGCAAGGGGTATGAGCCGGCCGTCGTGGAAGAGTTCTCCAAAGCCTTCTTCGGCGCCCGTCGTTCGAGCCACCGGGCCATGTTGCGATACTAGATCACTCCCTCCTGGAACTCGGCCCCGGCGGGGTCTGTGCTTCTGCCGGGGCCCCAAATCATGACACCATCACCACCCACCACCGTCCGCGAGTTTTTCTCTACCCTCGCAGACAAACTGGATCCTGAGGCGGCCGAAGGGCTGGACGTGGTCTACCAGTTCGATTTGAGCGGAGTCGACGGGGGACAGTACCAACTGCAGATCAGGGACGGCGCTTGCCAGGTCACCGATGGGGTGCATCCGGACCCGCATGTCACGCTGGCGATGTCGGGTGAGGATTGTCTACGGGTGTTGAACGGCCAGCTCAGCGGCACCATGATCGCCATGACCGGCCGACTCCGTATCAGCGGGGACATGGGCCTGGCGATGCAACTGGCGTCGCTCTTCCCCAGCCTCCGTCCCTAGCAGGCTGTTGAGAAATGCCGCCAGCGGCGTTCTCGGTCGCACGTCTCCCTGCGACGTACCCAGCGGGTACGCCTCAGTCGCCGTGCTTCCTGCGGCCTTGCTGGACAACATTTCTCAACAGCCTGCAAATCCCAGAACCGTAGGCCACGCGATTCGACAATGATGTGGTTCTGTGCGTGGTGGTGTGTCAGCCTACCGTCAGGCCTGTTGTCCAACCAATTCAGCTTCCGCCGGTGTGTCTCCCAGTTGATCGGCCCGTCGCGGGAACCGTTCTTCGAGCATCGTATAGACGGTGGGGACCAGAAACAGCGTGAGGATCGTCGAGACGGTGAGGCCTCCCACGACTGCGCGGGCCAGTGGCGCGTTGGTTTCGCTGCCGGTTCCCAGGCCGAGAGCCATCGGGATCAGACCGACGACCGTGGCGAGCGAGGTCATTAAAATCGGCCGAAGCCTGGTGCGCGAGGCCGTCACGACGGCGGCGGAAAGGTCCAGACCGCGTCGTCGCAGCACATTGGTGTAGTCCACCAGCAAGACCCCGTTCGAAACCACAATACCCAGCATCATGATGATGCCCATCAAGGACGAGGTCGAGATCGTGGTGTTCGTCAGGTAAAGGATCACGATCACGCCGGGAATGCCCATCGGCACCGAAAACATGATGATAAACGGATCGATCAGCGACTTAAATTGTGCCGCCATCACCATATACACCAAGATCAAGGCCAGGGCGCTGGCATACATCAGGCCCTCGAACGTCTCGCGCTGTTGCTGGATTTGACCCGCGAGCCGGATGCTGAAGCCGGTCGGCAATTGCAGCTGGGCGAAGGCCGTTTCCAGATCCTGGGCGATCGCGCCGAGATCGCGGCCGACGGGGTTGGCGGTGATGTGGACGACGCGCTGGAAGTACTTTCGCTCGATCTTCACAGGCCCGGCGTTCAGTTTCAGCGTGGCCAGGTTTTTCAGCAGCACGGGCTCGGCGTTTTTCGTCGTGAGCAGCACATGCTCGATGGCCGTCAAATCCTTGCGATGTTCCTCGGCGAGCCAGGCGCTGATGTAGTACTCATTCCCGTTCTGCGGGTCGGTGTAAATGATGGGATCGGTTTGCCCGTTACCGTTTAAGGAAAACAGCACGGCGTTGGCGACATCCGTTTCGCTGATGCCGAGCAGCGCGGCCTTTTCGCGATCGACCACCACGTTTACTTCGGGATAGTTCTCCTCCCGGCTGACTTCGATGTCGGCCATCCCGGGGATTTTGTGCATGATCTCTTGCACCAGTTGAATGACGGCGCGGGCCTTCTCGAAGTCATACCCGTAAATTTCCACGTCGATGGATTTTTGCGAACCGAAGCTGGTGACGCGTTTGACCAGGCCGCCCGGATCGAAGAACATCGCCACGCCGGGAAAGAGTTTCACGATGGAAGGGCGGACGGCGTTCATGATCTCGACCTGGTTGCGCCGCCGTTTATCGGGAGAGGCCAAATACACAGAGATGACCGACGTATGCGGTCCGGTGTTGGGATTGAACAGTGACGAACGGCCCTGGGCGAGCACGCCGGTGCTGGAAGCAATCGCTTCCAGTTCATCCGGCGGGATCTTTTCCCGCAGCACGCGCTCGACCTCGGCGACCTGGTCCACGGTCTTTTCCACCCGCTGCCCGACCGGGGCCCGCAAGACGATGCGGAACTGGCTTTCATCCGACACAGGCAAAAATTCAGTCCCGATAAAAGGCAAGAGAGCGAGGGAACTTACAAAGAGCGCGACCACGGCCACCAATAATGTGCGGCGGTGGACCAGCACCCAGCGCAGGCTGCGTTCGTATCCTTCATCGAGGGCTTCGTAGCGGCGCTGGCTCCATTGCATGATGTTCACGAACCAGGACGGCAACGACCGGTGCGCCTCTTCTTCGGACTTCAGAAAGCGGTAACAGAGCGCCGGGGTGACGGTCCGTGAGACAAAGAACGACGTGAACAGTGCGATAGCGATCGTGAGCGTCAAGGGAATGAGCAGGAGCCGCGCGATGCCCACGATAAAGAACATGGGGAGAAAGACGACGACGGTCGTGACCGTGGAGGCGAAGATCGGCATGGCGACCTCGCGGGCGGCGTTGACGATGGCATCCCAGCGGTTCCGATCGACATTCAGGTGGCGCTGAATGTTTTCGAGTTCGACGATCGAGTCGTCCACCAGCCGCCCGATCCCCAGCGCCAGGCCGCCCATCGTGAAGACATTCAGCGTCTGGTTGGTGAAATAGAGGACGATGAAGGTGACCAGAATCGACAGCGGAATGGCCACGGAGATGATCAACGTGCTGGTGAGGTTGCGCAAGAACAGTAAAATCACCGCCGCCGCGAGCAACGATCCGTGCAGTGCCTGCTCGATGAGATTCTTGATCGATTGCCGGATGTACACCGACTGATCGAAGGAAATGCCCAACTGAACGCCGGGGGGAATGCCGATCATTTTGGGAATGGCTTTGCGCAAGGCATCGACCACTTCCACCGTGTTGGCGATCGGCTGTTTGTTGACCCTGAGGTAGACAGATCGCTTGCCGTCTGTGCGGACGACGTTGGTTTGAATGTCCGACGAGTCGCTCAGCACGCCGACATCCCGCACGCGCACGGGATTGCCGCGCGCGTCGATCTTGATGACGACGTCGTTGATCGGCTCTACGGTCTTGAACTGGGTGTTGGTGAAGACGTTGTAGTCGAGGTTGCCCGCTTTGATGTCGCCCGACGGCAAGATCAGGTTGGACGCCTTCACCGCCTTGACCACGTCGAGGATCGAGAGCCCGCGCGCCTGCAGCAAGGCCGGGTCCAGATTGATATTGATCTGCCGGACCTTCCCGCCCTCGACCGTGGCGGCGGCGACATTGGCGATTTGCTCGATCTGGGGGGCGATGGTGTTGTACGCCAGGTCGTAGAGCGCCCGTTCGTCGAGGTCGCCGCCGGAAGCGGTCACGAACGCGACGGGAATGTTGGACACGTCGAACTTGACGATGAAGGGTTGCAGGATACCGGGCGGCAGGCTGTTTAAAATCTGGGTGATGCGCTGCATCACCTCCATTTGGCCGACATTGATATCCGCGCCCCAGTTGAACCAGATTTGGACCGCCCCGATGCCCTGCTTGGCGAACGACTCCACATGTTCGACATTGGAGGCTGAGCTGACGGCCTTCTCGATGGGATAGACCACGCTCTGCTCGATGTCGAGCGGCGGCGCGCCCTTGTAGATGACCCCGACGAAGGCCACCGGCACCTGGATGTTGGGAAAGAGATCGACCGGGAGGCGTTCCAGGGACGTGGCCCCAAGGATCACCATGGCGAGCGACAGCATGAGGATGCCGATGCGATTGCGGAGCGCGAGGAGTGTCAGCCACATATCGGAGGCGTGAAACGTAAAATGTGCAAGGTGAAAGGTGACTCGTTACAGGTGAAACGCGGGGAGTATGACGGCAACCCGGGACGTCTCATCGTGGTCCGCTTTTTACGATTCACGTTTCACGGCATCCAGCGGTTGAACTTGGACGGGAACACCTTCACTCACCAAGTCTTTGCCGGAGACGATCAGTTGCTCATCGCCGGCGAGACCCTTTACCACTTCCACACGATTTTCGGCGCGAGCGCCGAGTTCAACCGGAACCTGGTGCGCCTTCCCGTCTTTGACCACATACACATACTGCGATTCTTCGAGCCGGCTCACCGCGTCCAGCGGGATCTGAATCGCCCGGGGATGTGTTCCGACCAGCACTTCGACGCGGGCGAACATGCCGCCTTTGAGGCGGTGGTCTTTGTTCGGCAGATCGACCTCCACGGTCATCGTGCGGGTGGCGCGGTTCAACGCCTGGACGATGCGGGTGACGCGGCCTTCGAACACTTCATTCGGATAGGCTTCAGCGCGCACGTCGGCGCGTTGCCCGATTTGTACAAGAGGGACGTCCTTCTCCACGACCTCGATCAACGTGCGGACGGTTTCGACATCGTGCACACTCAGGATGCCGCGCGAGACGGTGGAGGTACTGGCGGTCGTCCCGCTGACGTACGCGCCGGGATCGAGATTGCGCTCGGCGATATAGCCGGCGAAGGGCGCGCGGATGTAGGAGTAGGCCAGGTTGGTTTCGGCCTGGGCCTGGGCGACGGTCATCTGTTGCACCTGGGCGCGCAGCGAATCCTGTAGCGCGACAGCCGCATCGCGGTTGACGAGGGCTGTGTCCAAATCTTGCTGCGAGACGAACTGGTCTTTGATCAGCGCCTGCATGCGGTCGAGCGTGAGGATGGCGTTACGCACCGCGGCGTCCTGCTGGACGACCTTCGCTTTGGCCGAGAGGAGATTGGCCTTGGCCTGATTGACGGCATGGATGTAGTCGGTATGGTCGATCTCGACCAACAACTGATTGGCCTTCACCAGGTCGCCCTTATCTACATAGATTTTGCCGATGTAGCCGTCCACGCGGGAGAACACGTTCACGAGCTGGTTCGGAATCAAATCGGCAGTATACGTCAGCCGCACGTCGAGATCCTGTCTGATGGGCGCCATGGTGCCCACGGTGAGGATCCGGTTCTTGCGGGGGTCGGTCTTGGCGCCGCTCGTGAGCCGGAAGACGACCAAGGCCGCCACGGCGACGAACAGGATGAGCCCCAGGGTGACGATAGGGTGGCGTCTGATCGGATTACCGGACACGAGTCAGGCCTCGCTTTTTATCGGTAGAGGAAGGCTGGAGGCCTTTCACGAAGAGTCCCACATAGGTCGAGACAATCTCTTTGTGCGGGCAGTGCAGGGGCACGTCGAAAATTTCATGCAGCAGCCGGTGGTGCACCACCATGCCGATGAAGGCGCGCGCTGCCAGCAACGGATCGATCGGACGAAACGCGCCCTCGTCGATCCTGGTGCGGATGTATCCGGCTAAATAGTCGTAGAACACCCGGTGCTGCCTCCCGAAAAACATGTCGGCCAGTTCATGGCCTTCCAGCGCGCTGAAGAGCAGCAGGCGCAACATCGTGGGATCGGCGCCCGGGCGGATGCGGTAGCCGGCAATCAGCGTAAAGACCCGGTGGTCGTCACGCTTGCGCGCGCATTCTTCCACCGCGTTCAGCAGTTCGCTCAGCGGAGCCTTCTCGGCCAGGATGGCGGTGTACAGGGCTCGTTTGGTCGGAAAGTACTTGAATACCAGTGCTTCACTCACGCCGGCGGCCTTGGCGATTTCCTTGGTGGTGGTGCCCTTGAACCCCTTGGCGGCGAACAGGTTCGCGGCGGAAGAAATCAGGCTGGCCTGGCGATCCTGGCCGGCATGGCGGGAGTTGGCGGTCGCGGCTTTCACGTCATCCTTCGTCTAGTGAGTGAGTGGTTACTCACCATTCAAGGTATCACGCAAGAACGAAGCATGACAAGAATCGCGCACATTCCATCCCAGCGGCCGGCCCATGGAAGAGCGTGCAGAGAATGAGAGCCTGATTAGGGGGCGGAAGGCGAGTTGCCTTCGTTCAGCTTCACGCGGAACGCTTCGCTTTCGAAGAACACCACGCCCTGGCTGGTCCGGAGGTCGTAGCGAAGGATGATCGCGCTATCGGGTCCCTGCCAGTTGAAAAATTTGACTGCCCCGCCGGCCATCTGGCCGGGCGTCTGATCGATCGGGCCGAATTGCTGCTGCAGGAAGGTCAGCAGGCGGTCGTGGGTCTCCTTGCCGGTGTACCGGACCATGACGCGGGCGAACTTGCCTTCGATCGTGCTGAACTTCATCGACTCGACGGTCGCCGGTCCTAATGTCCGGGGTGTGGAGACGAGTTCATAGGTCTGGACCCGGCCCGCGTCTTCCACCTTTACGAACTGCTCCGATTCGGTAAAAGCC
This sequence comes from uncultured Nitrospira sp., assembly GCA_902500995.1. Classification (GTDB taxonomy): domain Bacteria; phylum Nitrospirota; class Nitrospiria; order Nitrospirales; family Nitrospiraceae; genus Nitrospira_A. Next base: position 53,024 of record CABVSR010000004.1, on the reverse strand, counting down.
GCTCCCCAGGGAATGCCTTCAAACCCGTTCGGGTCGTTTTGCATGGGGACGGCCAGCGCCGGGGTGACCGAAGACAGCAGCGCCATGCCGATGGCGAGGATGCACAACCAGCGGCGTTGATGAAGGAAGGCCTGCCCGCGCAGCATAATCTATTCCGCCGTATCCGACATACGATCTTGAAACCGCGGCGCCAGGTTGCGGCTTTCGATAAACACAAAGCCTCGATCCCGGTTGGCCTCGTAGGTCAAGGTGATTTCTGTCTCCGATCCGCGCCAGGTATATTGCTGATTCAGCCCTCGCATCATTTGCCCGGGCAGCTTTTCAATCGCCCCATAGGTCTGCTCGAGATGTTGCAGCATCTGCTTGTGAGCCTGCGCGCCGCGGTACCGGATGGTGACGCGCGCAAACTGCGCGTCCACAGTCGAGAGATGCAGGCTTTCGACCGGGATCCCGGCATAGACCGGCGGGTGATCGCGGAATTCATAGTCGGTGGTATGCGTGTTTTCGCGCATGACCATGAGGTCGGGGATATCGGCGAGGGGAACGCCCCAGGACCAACCGTGATACCCCTTCGGATCATCGCTCATGGTGATGGCGGCAACCGGCCCGGCTGCGAGGAGGAGCAGCGCGGCGGCACAGGAGACGCGCCGCAGCATGCGGAGAAGCGACCATATTGAACCGGCGTTGAGCATGGCTTTCAGCGGGTCTCGCCGGCACGCTACCATGGCCGTTCACGCGCCGGCAACTCCATGACCCGCGTTGTTGTGAATGGAAGACCCCTTGGCTATAATGCGCCTCTTGTCCGGTGGTTCGTCGGATGGCAGGAGAGTGTGGTTCATGGTCGAGAGTGATGTGTTCGTGCAGGCGCTCGAAAATCTGGGCGTCAACTTCTTCACCGGCGTGCCCGATTCTTTGCTGGGCGGCATCATTGAAGAATTGCTCACGCGCAAGCTCTACACCTCCGCCGTGCGGGAGGATGAAGCCGTCGCCATGGCGGCCGGCGCCTTTATGGCCGGGAAAATCCCCGCCGTGCTGATGCAGAACTCCGGACTCGGTACGTCGTTAAACACCTTGCTCTCGTTGAATATGATCTACCGGCAGCCCTGTCTCTTGCTGATATCCTGGAGGGGCTTTGAGGGGAAAGACGCCCCGGAACATCTCGTGATGGGCGAGACGATGCCGCAGTTGCTCGACACCGTAAAAATTCCTCACCGGACCTTGTCGGAGCAGACGATGGTGGACGACCTGCGGTGGGCGGCCCAGACCTTTATGAAGCAGCGGATTCCTGTCGCGCTGCTGATCAAGAAGGGCGTCATCAAAGGGTTGCACCCATGAGGCCGGAGCAGGGGACCATGCAGAGCCGGGCGCAGGCGATGGCGGCGCTGCTCGAATTGCTGGCGGATCAGCCGGTCATCATCTGCAACGGATTTCCTTCGCGGGAAGCCCAGAAGCTTGCGGACCGGCCGACGCATTTTTATATGATCGGCTCGATGGGGAATGCCGCCGCCATTGGCCTGGGCGTGGCGCTCTCCAAACCTTCCAAGAAAGTCATTGTGTTCGACGGAGACGGCAATGTCCTCATGGGTATGGGCACGCTTGCCACCGTGGGAGCGTTGCGGCCGAAGAATTTTATCCATGTCGTCTTCGATAATGAGGTCTATGGCTCGACAGGCAATCAGCCGACGATCTCCAATGTCGTCCAGTTGGAAAAGGTGGCAAAGGCGGCCGGCTATGTCGCGGTCGAACGGGTGTTGGACCGCGAAGACCTCGTGTATGAATTCAAAGACATGTTGAAAAACGACGGGCCGGCCATGTTGCTGGTCAAGGTGAACGAGTTTGTCGAAGACGCCGGGCGGATTGCGCTGGAGCCGCCGGCGATCACCGCGCGATTCATGAAAGCCATCGAGTAGCTGCGGCGCTCTGCATGCGCCGGCGAGCCTGTCCCGTACCATCTCGATCAACAGCCTGAGGCATAACCATGATACTTCTGAATCCAGGTCCGGTAAATGTGAGCGAGCGGGTGCGGCAGGCGTTGTTGCGTCCGGACATCTGCCATCGGGAGTCCGAGTTTTCCGACATGCTGCTGCGCATCCAGCAGAAGTTGCTGACCGCCTTCGTGCCCGGCGCAGAGTCCGACTATGTGGCCGTCATCCTGACCGGTTCCGGTACGGCGGCTGTGGAATCCGCCGTCATGTCCTGCCTGCCGCTGGGCAAACGCATGCTGGTGCTGAATAACGGGGTCTACGGCGAACGCCTCTCCAATATGATCGGCCTGCAGCGGCTCGGTGTGTCCGAACTCAAATCGGAATGGCACGTCAGGCCTGACCCTGAACGGCTGCGATTGGCCCTGCGCCAGCATCCGGAGGTGCATGCGGTCTCCATGGTGCACCACGAGACGACCACCGGCTTGATCAATCCGGTGAAAGAGATTGCCGAGGTCGTCGACAGTCTCAATAGGGTGTTTGTCCTCGATTCCGTGAGTGGTCTGGGGGGCGAACTGATCGACATCGCCGGGTCGCACATCTATATGGTGGCGGGAACGGCGGGGAAATGCATCCAAGGGTTCCCCGGGGTCTCGTTTGTGCTGTTGCGCAAGGGGTTTCTGGACCAGATGCGCAAATATCCGAAGCGGTCCTGGTATCTGACCTTGACCCATTATGTCGATGATCAGGGACGGGGGATCGTGCCCTTCACGCCTGCCGTGCAAGTGTACTACGCGTTTGAGGAGGCCTTGGACGAATTGCTGGAAGAAGGGCTGACCCACCGCTTTCAGCGCTATCGGCGGATCGCATCGAGAATTCGCGAACGTATGGCCGGGATGGGCGTGCAGCCCTATCTGCCCGCGGATCTGCAATCGAATACGATCACGGCCTTCCATCTGCCTGCCGGCCTCACCTACACAGCCCTGCACGATCAACTCAAAGATCGCGGCTATGTGATTTATGCCGGTCAAGGCCAGCTGGAGTCGAAAATTTTCCGCATCGCCAACATGGGCGCTCTCGCCGACGCGCAGATCGACGGATTCCTGGGCGCATTTGAAGAAGTCCTGGCCGGAGCGGCGGCGCGCGCATGAAGGCGATTATCCTTGCGGCAGGGGTCGGCAAACGCCTCTGGCCGGTCACCCAGCACAAGCCGAAGTGCCTGATCGAGATCGGCGGACAGACCTTGCTGTCTCGTTATCTGGAATCCCTGGCGTCGGTCAGGATCAGGCATGCCACCATTGTGGTCGGGTACAAGCAGGAGATGATCAGAGCTGCCGCCGGTTCGCACTGCCATGGCGTGGATATCTCGTATCTCGTCAACGAGGAGTTTCATCGCGGCAGCATCTCATCGTTATGGATCGCCAGGCTGGCGCTGACGGACGATGTGGTCATCATGGATGCGGACGTCTTGTTTCATCGGGAAATCCTTCGGCGTCTGGCGGCGTCGCCCTATGAAAACTGCCTGCTGATGGACGACACGGTGAAGCAAACGGGCGAAGAATGCATGGTCGTCGTACAGGGCGATCGCGTCATTGCCCTGACCAAGAAGGTGCCTGACCGGTATGATCTCGCCGGCGAAGGAGTCGGGTTCCTCCGGGTGCGCCGGGCGGATACGCCGCAGGTGATCGCCTCACTGAAGGGGTACATCGACCAGAACCGCTGGGACATGGAATACGAAGACGGATTGTTACAATATTTCCGTGACGTGAAGGTCGGGCATGAGAAAATCGGCGGCCTGCCCTGGACCGAAATCGATTTTCCTGAAGATGTGACGAAGGCGGAGCGGGAAATTTTGCCGCGTCTGTAATCAGGCCAGAGTTTACACAGCAGGTGTTCTACGATGAGTGAAAGTACCTTACAACGAGGCGCGGAACTGCAGGGGCTGAGCACGGCCATCCTTCTTCCCGGCGCCGGGCTGTTCGGCGATCGCCCCGGCCGCGGGTTGGCCGATGTCGGACCATTGACCCACATCGGAGGGTTGAGCCTCTTTCAACGCACCGTGCTCACCTTGCAGCGAGGCGGCATTCGCCAATTGATCGTGTTGGCCGGTCCCGATGAAGAGTTGCTCAAACAGGCGCTGGCACGGGGAGCGCGGGTCACGATTCCGGTCCGGTGGATGCCGGTACGGGAATTTCCGCTCGACGATCCTCGCACGTGGGAATCCCTCGCCGCTGAAGTCCGCGGCTTCTGTCTCGTGGCCGGAGTTCAGGCGGTGTTTTCCAAGGGCTTGATCGAACATTTGCGCCAGACCGTGCGCGACGGCGAAGCGCTCGTCGTCACGCGTGAAGCAGGCCCAGTGGAACCGGCCTCCGGCCGTCGGAATCCGGTGGTCGCATTGCAGGAAGGGCGGCTGATTTCATTCCACAACCAGCCCGGTCAGCAGGGGCACCAGGTTGCGGCCGATCTCGTGGTGTTGCCGGCGAGTATTTTGAATCCGCCCAGCGGGGCGGCTGAGGGTTCGACGAGCGGCGTTGCGGACGTGCCCGGGATGACCCCCATGCGCCGCTGGCTGGAACGGGCTGCCATGGAAGGACGGGTACGAGTGATCGCCGCCGCGTCCCACGCCGGGCTCTGGTATCGCGACGTGTGGGATCAAGCGAGTGCCGGCCAGGCGGAGCGGACATTGTTCCGTTCGCTGAAAGGCGACGCCGAAGGTTTCGTCGACCGGTATTTCAACCGGACCTTTTCGCGTCTCTTGACGCGACTCTTTCTCCAGGTGAAGTGCTCTCCAAACACCATCACGATGGTGGCGACGGCCGTCGGACTGCTCGCTGCCGTCGGATTCGGGCTGGGCACCTATACGGCAGGCATTGTGGCGGCGCTGTTATTCCAACTCGCCGCGATCATCGATTGTTGTGATGGTGAGGTGGCGCGCCTCACCTTCACCGAATCCCCCTTCGGCGCCTGGCTGGATATCGCCATGGACAACGTGGTGCATATCGCCATCTTTGCCGGGATTGCCTGCGGCGCCTATGTTCGCCAGGCCGGTACGGCCGGAGCCTGGATCCCCTTGGCGCTCGGCGGCGCCGCCGTGTTCGGCAATGCCATGGCGTTCTGGCTGGTCACGAAGGCGCAAAAAATCGGCGCCACGCGTGGGTGGAATACGCCGAAGCAGGCGGCCTGGTCCGACTTCATTCTCAAGAATGTGGCGAGTCGCGATTTCTCCGTGGTGGTCGTTCTGTTCGCCTTTCTGGATAAATTGGACTGGTTTCTGTGGATGGCCGCGCTCGGCTCAACCGTCTTCTGGCTGATGATGGTGTGGGTGATTCGACCCTCGGCACGGGCCCGTGCTTAAGGCGGCCCTTTTTGTCCTCGGGGCGCTGACACTCTCGGCACTGGTCTGGCACATCGGCATCGGGCGTATTTACGATGCGGTGATCCAACTGGGGCCCGCCGCCATGGTGCTCATTCTTCTTCCCTCGCTCCTCATGTATGTGCTCGAAGCCTATGGCTGGCGGGTGACGCTCGGCACCTGGGCCCATGGCGTCCCGTTCTGGCGTATCCTGGCCATTCGTACGGCCGGCGAAGTCGTCAACATGACCACGCCCACGGCCTACGTAGGCGGCGAACCGCTGAAGGCCTATCTCCTCAATCGAGAAGGCGTGCCCCTCGTGGAAGGGCTTGCGTCGGTGGTCACGGCCAAAACCACCATGACCGTTGCGCAGATTCTGTTCATCCTTGCGGGCATCGGGTTGGGATTCTGGTTATTGGGGGCAGAAGGATCGGCCGGACAGACGATCACCGCCGGCTTGGTCAGTGTGGGCCTCCTGCTGTTCGGGGTCGGCGCCTTTGTCATCGTTCAACGGCACGGCATGTTTTCGTGGATGCTGAACATGTTGCGGCGTATCGGTCTGCGCATCCAATTCTTGGAATCGCGCGAGCAGCAGTTGCGCGAGTTGGATCGCACGATTGCGGGATTTTATTCCCACCAGCGACAGGCGTTTCTCCTCTCGACGGGATTGTTTCTGCTTGGGTGGCTGGCCGAAGCGCTGGAGGTCTATGTGATGGTTCTCTGCATGGGGCAATCCATCGCCGTGCTGCCGGCTATCGCCATCGGGGCGCTCTCTGTTTTTATCAAGGGAGGGACCTTCTTTATTCCCGGCAGCCTGGGCGCGCAGGATGCCGGCAACCTGTTCCTGGTCTCGGCATTCGGATATGGTGAGGTGACCGGCATCACCTTCGCGCTCTTGCGACGATTTCGGGAATTCGTCTGGATTGCCATCGGGTTAGCCTGCCTGGCCGTGCTCACCAAGGGCGAAAAGCCTCCAGTTCCTGTCTCCTGACCTGTCCTCCGGCCGTCGTTCAGTTCCGCGACGGCCTGTCTATTTTCCTACGCTCGCCTTGTCACCTGGCGAGGTCTACCCAGATCGAAACTATTGTTTGGGCGTGCTGGCCTGAACTGGATGAAAACGATTCTCTTGCTACACTTAGGTGGTTGGAGATTCCTTAAGCCGCCGGACGCGCGGCTATGGAGAATTGTAGGCCTGACATCGTACGGGAACAGCATGCACCCACCCTATAAGCCGGCGCCCCAAGTTCCTCCGGTTGTGCCGGAACGTCAGACTGTCGGCAGTATGGAGCGGGTAGACCGGATCCTGCCACCTCTGGATGACCCGGCCGAAGCCATGCGATTTTGTCGTGCGGTGGCGTCGGCGCTTGAACCAACCTCCGATGGTGAGAGAGAGGCCCTGACCCGGGCAAACTTCGCCGCCATGATGGGGCAAGCGGCGCCATCCAATGGGCGACCTGAGTTGTCCGTGATCATTCCGGTCTTCAATGAGGCGGAGAACCTCGCCACCTTATATAGCCGGCTGACCAGGGCGTTGGGGAACCTGGGCATGTCGTTTGAAATCATTCTAGTGGACGACGGCAGCCAGGATCAGAGTCCGGAGATCTTGCGAAGGATGGAGGCTGAGGATCAACGGATCGTCATTGTGGAGTTTGCGAGGAACTTTGGCCATCAAGTTGCCATCAGCGCCGGTCTCGAACATAGCCGCGGCCGTGCTGTCTGCATTATGGATGCCGATCTGCAGGATCCTCCCGAAGTGCTGCATACCTTCTTGGCCAAGTGGCAAGAAGGCTGGGAAGTGGTCTACGCCGTGCGGACCGAGCGGAAGGAATGGTGGGGAAAGCGGTTGGCCTATGCGGGGTTCTACCGGTTGCTTCAGCGGGTCGCCAATATCGAGATCCCATTGGATGCCGGAGATTTTTGCGTCATGGACCGCAAAGTGGTGGATCTGCTCGTCCGCATGCCTGAACGGAATCGATTCGTCAGGGGCATCCGCAGTTGGGTCGGCTTTAAGCAAATCGGCGTGACGTATGAGCGCCAGGCGCGCCATGCGGGGACTCCCAAGTACACACTTCGAAAACTGCTGTATCTGGCGCTCGACGGATTGATTTCATTCAGCCATATGCCGTTGCGCATCATCACGCTGCTGGGCTTTACCGTCTCGCTGCTGTCGTTTCTCGTGGCCTTGTTCTACCTCATCAAGAAAATCACCATCGGGGTCGGCGTGGCCGGGTTCACGACGCTGGTCGTATCGATTTTCTTCCTCGCCGGGATTCAGCTGATGACGATCGGCGTCATCGGGGAGTACATCGGCCGAATTTCCGATGAAGTCAAACGCCGGCCGCTGTATGTCGCCCGCCGTGTGACCAGGAGATAACCCCATTCGCATTCTCATGTTCGATAACGAGTTCCCTCCCCTCGGCGGCGGCACCGGGGTCGTCAACCTACATCTGCTGGAAGAAATGGCCTTGCGGCCCGATGTCACCGTCGACCTCGTGACGTCCTCGCGCACCAAGACGCACTACGAAACGGAACGGTTTGCCGAGCGCATCACGCTCTACAAAGTGCCGGTCGATAATCGCAACATCCACCATGCCACCAATCGTGAGTTGCTGCGATACGGCTGGCGGGGCCTGCGTCTCGCCCGGCAGTTGGCCTCCGAGCACCGCTATGATGTGAGTTTCGCCTTTGCCGGCGTGCCGGCCGGCGCGATCAGTTACCTGCTGCGGCTCACGCATGGACTGCCCTACGTGCTCTCCTTGCAGGGGCCGGATGTGCCCGGATTCGAGGCGCGATACAACTACCTGTACCCGGTGCTCACGCCCGTCCTCACGCGGATCTGGCGCGAGGCGGGAGTGGTGACCGCCATCAGCACCGAACAGGTGGCATTGGCGCACCGAACGATGCCGGATCTGGAATTGGTCACGATTCCCAACGGAGTCGATACGACCTCGTTTGCCCCGGGTCAGGGCGCATTTTCACGGCCCTTGACCTTGATCTGCGTCGCCCGCCTGATCGAGCGCAAAGGACAACACCATCTGTTGCAGGCCTTCGCCCGATTGCGCGCCGTCTGCGCCGAACCGACCGCGCTGATCTTTGTGGGCACCGGCGATGCCGAGCCGCAGTTGCGCGCGCTCGCCGCTGATTTGAAGGTGGCCGATGCGGTCACGTTCCGAGGATTTGTGCCGCGCGAACAGATGCCGCAGGTCTATCACGAGGCCGATCTGTTCGTGCTCCCGTCTCAGCACGAAGGCATGTCCATCGCCCTTCTGGAAGCGATGGCCTCCGGGTTGCCGGTCATTGTGACGGATACGGGAGGCACCGCCGAATTGGTGACGCAGGGACAAAACGGGGAGATCGTGCCCTGGGCAGACGTGCCGGCTCTCACCGACGCGATGCGCTGTTTGCTGATGTCAGACGAGCAGCGAAGGCGGATGGGAGAAGAAAGCCGCCGCCGCGCCCTCGCGTTCGGCTGGCGGGCCCTGGCGGCCCGATACCTTGAGCTGTGCGCCGGAGTCGCTGCCCCGTCGAGTGAAAGCGGAGTCAGGGAACCTCGCGGCGCGAAAGCCATGGCGCGCGAATTGACCAGGGAAGCGCGGCGATGAGGAAACTGCCGCATGTCTGTATTTTGACCAGCCAGTATTTCGACTGGGGAATTTATGGCGGCTTCGGCAGCATGTCGCGCAAGCTGGCCGAAACTCTGGTGCGTGCAGGACACCCGGTCAGCGTGATCGTGCCGGGGCGCCAGGGCCAGCAGCCGATTGAGACCATCGGCGGGGTGGAGATCCGAAGTTTCTCGCCGCGAAACGTCGTGGAGGCCTGCCGCCTCATTCGGGCATCCGGCGCGGATATCTTTCACTCTCAAGATCCGACGGTCCTGACCTACCTGGCGCAACGCATCCACCCGCGCCGCGCGCATCTCGTGACGAGCCGGGATCCGCGTGAACTCAGCGACTGGTGGGTGGAGTTTCTGTATGCCACCCCGATGCGCCGCCTGCTGACGCCGCTGAACTATCTGACCGAATCCGGGTTCCTGGTCAGGCAGGCGGTGCGGCGGGCTGATGCGGTCTATTGCCCCGCGCATTTTCTCAAAGAGAAGGTCAAACGTCTGTACGGGCTCACGCAGTTACCGACGATGCTGCCCAATCTCATTGACGTGCCCGAAGTGGTCCCTCGAAAAAGCGAGCGGCCGACGATCACCTTTGTCGCCCGTTGGGACAAGCGCAAGCGCCCCTGGTTGTTTCTGGAATTGGCCGCGCAGTTTCCCGACTATCGATTTGTCGCGGTGGGGAAGGGAAGCGCCTCCGCGGAGACCGGTTTCGACGCCGACTTGCGACGGAAGTTTCGGGAGGTGCCCAATCTCGAAATGCCGGGACTGATCAATCGATTCCGTGAACCGGAACGGATGCACCAGCTGCTCTCGGATACCTGGATCTTTGTCAGCACGGCGGTACGCGAAGGCCTTCCGCTGACTTTCCTGGAAGCCGCGGCCTACGGATGCCCGATCATCAGCCGGGTTGATCCGGACCAGTTCGCCAGTCGCTTCGGCCGACAGGTGCAGGATGATGATTACGCGTCCGCCGTTCGCGGCCTGCTTGCCGAGGCGCCGCTGGAAAAGGGTCGCGCGGCCTATCAGTATGTGCGTGACACGTACGAAACCTCCCGAGCCCTGGCCGCCCATCAAGAGCAATACGCACGCTTTGCGGCCTAAGCGCCTGCCGGGGCGGCGCGCGCGAATTGCAGCACAGCAGATGCCGGGGGCTGAGGAATCATGTCGGCGAAAGCGGTTTCTAAAGGGATTGTTTCCGTCGGTGGATGGTCGATGGCCAAATTGGCGACCTCGGCCGTCGTCCTGCCTGTTTTCGCGCGCTTCCTCGGCATCGAAGGCTACGGACAATATGCCTATTACCTGGCGGTACTGTTGCTCGCCTCGCAAATTGCCAATGTCGGCATGATGCAGACCATGATCAAGCGTATCGCGGAGCGGCCGGAGGATGCGGTCTGGTGCCGTGCGGTGGCGCGGTCCGGTGCCCTCATCAACGGCGCCGGGGTGGGATGTGTCGCAATCGCGGTGGGGTTGCTCATCTGGAGTACGGCTTCGTCGGGCACGGCGGCGGTCCCGATCGCATTGGCCGTGGCGGGCGTCTTGCTGTTCGATCAAGTCTGGTTTTATGCACGGGGCGTGTTGCACGGACTTCAGCATGAGGAGCGCGCGGCGGTGCCGGGCATCATCGGGGTCTTGATGGCGGGGACCTTCGGCATCATCGCGGCTGTGACGGGCATGGGGGTGGTGGGAGTGTTTGCGGGACTGCTGGTTGCGGATGTGTGTGTGGCGGCCGCCTGCCTGCGGGCGGTGATATCGGCCCTCAAGGAACTCGGTGCTCCGCCCTCGGAGAGCGCGCCGTCGGTCTCAACGGAAGCGATGCTGCGATTCGGGTTGTCGGCGATGGTCTTTTCTGTGCTCAACATGGCGCTCTGCTCGCTCGATATGATTCTGGTTCGCCACCTGGCGGGTGAGGCCCAGGCGGGCCTCTATGCTGCGGCGGTGCAATGGTCACAATTCGTCTGGTTCATTCCGATTGCGGTTGAAGGGGTGATGCTGCAAGCGACGTCGAGGATGTGGGCCGAAGGACGAGTGAAGGATGTGACGAACCTGGTGAGTCGGTTGGTCCGATACGTCATGTTGGGCACAGTGTTTCTGCTCATCCTGGTGTTCGTCTTGGGCGACCGGATTATCGCGGTCTATTTCGGGCCGCAGTTTTCTGAGGCTGCCCTGGCGCTGCAGCTGTTGGTTCCCGGCGCATGTTGTTATGCCTTGGCCCGCGTGCTGTGGCCGGTGATTCAGGCGGGCGGCGAGGGACTGTCTCTGATCCGGGTCATGCTGGTGACGGTGCTGGTAGATGTCGGGCTCTGCGCGATCCTGATTCCCGCCGGTGGCGCGGCCGGTGCGGCCGGTGCGACGTCCCTTTCTTTTGTGCTGGTCGCAGGCGGGTATGCCTGGATCTTGCGGCGTCGCAAGGTGAGTATCTTCGGCGGTTTTGCGCTCTGGCGATTCGTGGCACTCCTGATCATGACGGGCCTCGTGGTGGCCGGCGTGTCCGCGCTCGTGTCCTCGCCGATGCTGTCTCTGTTGGTAGGCCTGGTCAGCGGGGGGCTGCTGTATTGGGTCGCTGTGTTCAGCCTGGGAATCGTACAGGTGGGCGAACTGGAATCACTCGTGCAAAGTCTTCCCGGCACCTTTCGCCATGCGGGCGAGACGGTATTCCATCTGGTGGGCCCACTGTTGTTACGGCTCAGGGCCTTAGCATGGAATTAGAAATCCGGGGGACATGATGCCGATCGATCGACATATCGTGTCAGTCGTCATTCCCACGTTGGGACGAGAGACGCTGGCGCTGTGCCAGGACGCTCTTGCGAAGCAAACGCGGCAGCCGGACGAAGTCATTGTCGTGCTCGACCGAGAGCGACGCGGCGTAGCCTGGGGCAGGAATGAAGGGATTGCGCGGGCCAAGGGCGATCTGATCGCGTTGGCCGACGACGACGGAATTCCGCCACCGGATTGGCTCGAACGCCTGGTGGGCGCGCTGGATCGTCACGATGCGGCTGCCGCAGGCGGAACCTTCCAAGAAACTGACCCGCTGTTGGACGCCATTCGTCGTCGCACCGTGCTTCCGACGCTCGAGCAGATCGATCAGGGAGGCTTGGTGGGTAACGGCGGTAACATTCTTTTTAAGCGAGCCTGGCTGGCAGCCTGTGAGCAAGAAGACGGATATATCTTCAATCCGTCCTTCCAATGCGCAGGTGAAGACTGGGAATTGATCTGGCGGTTACGCAAGCGGGGCGCCAAGATGGTGTTTGTCCCCAATCCGGTCACCCACTTGCGCCGGGCGACCGCGCGACAACACTTCCGGCATTCCTTCCATCGCGGCGTGGGAATCGCGGTGCTGTTTCGCGCGATGCAGGCCGATCCGAGCGGCATTGTGCCGCAAGATAGTCTGTTGTGGGGAGAGGGTGGAAAGAAAACCAAACCGCGTTGGCTGAAGGCTCTCTGGCTGAAAATACTGGGGCCGTTTGAGCGGCACATGTTTCAACGGGCAGGGCATTTTTGGCTTTTCTGGCTGGGAGAGAAATGCCAGTCCGCCGGATTTGTGTGGGAGATGTGCCGGTCTATGGTGGCGCCTCCAGGCGAACGCTCTGCCAGGACTAGGGGGCAAGCCGCTTCTTTCCCAATGGAACCTCGCTCATGAGCGACGTGCAGTTGCGCACCAAGGCCTGGTTCGGCGATGAACCGTTGTCGATCACTTTCCCGCCTGCGTGGAAGGTCCTGGAAGTGGGGCCCCGGGACTCACCGGCATTGAGCGCCGAGGCGCTACGAGAGCAATTGAATCGGCCCATCGGCTCCCCGCCGCTCCGCAACCTCGCCAAAGGGAAAACGAAAGCCGTAATCCTCGTCGATGATCTAACGCGGCCGACCCCCGCGGCCGATCTGCTTCCACCGCTGATTGAAGCAATCACGCAAGGCGGTGTGCGCGAGGAGGCCATTACCGTTCTGTTGGCGGGCGGTACTCATCCGCCTGCTTCGGCGCAAGACAGGGCGAAGAAGGTCGGAGCGAAACTTTCACCGGCCGTGCGAGTGATGGCCCACGACAGCCGGGGCGATCTGGTGGATTTGGGGAAGTCCCCTGCCGGATTGCCGATCCGGATCAATCGGACGGTCATGGAGTGTGATCTGAAGATCGGGGTGGGATGCATTTATCCCCACCCCATCGCCGGGTTTTCAGGCGGCGCTAAAATCGTGCTTCCCGCTGTCTGCGGTGCGGAGACCACCAGGATGATGCACGACTACCTGCGCGGCTCGCGCGAACGCGGCGGGTCGATCCATACGGAGCTGCGGCAGGACATGATCGCGGTCGCCAGAAAGGCCGGGCTCAACTTCATTGCCAACGTCACGCTTAATCACTGCCGCGAAATCAGCAGCCTGTTTGCAGGAGATCTGGTTGAGGCGCATGAGGCCGGTGTGAGAGAAGCACAGCGCATGTATGCCGTGCCGGTGGTGACCGGAGCGGACATCGTCGTCGCGGATATGTATCCGTTCGACACCAGTTGGCAGTTTGCTCAGGATCGCGGCATGTGGCCCATCGAATGTGCGGGCCCGACGGCATCCCGCGTGGTGATTGCGGCTTGCCCGCTCGGGTTAGGCACGCATGAATTGTTTCCCGTGGACAGTCCGCTCTGGTCACGCGTGGCGAGGCGCCTGCAGCATTTTCGCCTGGCTGATCTGGACCGCCCCCTCGAAAAGCTGAACACGGTCGTGAAACTTCTTCGTCAGAAGCAGCAACAGCTGATGGTGTTCTCGCCTGGCCTTGAGGAACATGAGCTCAAGACTATGTTCCCTCATGCGCAGCGATTCGGAGAGTGGCCGGCGCTGCGAGCCGCCTTGTTGGCGCGGCACGGTGAGGGGCCTGTGACCGTGGCGGTCTATCGATGCGCGCCGTTTCTTGTGCCCGAGGGCGTGGTGCAGGCTGAAGATGTCGAGGGTCCCGCACGCCATCTGCAACCTGCTGCGACCGAGGTTCGGCCCGTTTCCGACCGCGTCGGAGAGGCAGCGGTGTGACGTTCAGATGGATGCGGTCAGCCTCCAGATTTGTGCAGCGCAGCAATTTCAGAATGTGATGCGATATGTCTATCGAGCGGCGTAATGTGCCGGCGCCCGGCCCTGGCCCGGCAGCACGGTTGGATCCTGCGTCGAGCAGGGCTTCCCTCATCCCCACGGCCTCTCCGAGCATCGTGACCCGTCTTGAACGCGCCTCCGGCGTAACGGACGTCGTCGTTGCCGGCCTGTTGTTCGTCATCGTCTTCGGCAGCGGAATGATCCACATGGAGAGTTTTCCGCCGCTCTGGTTTGACGAAGGCTGGACGGTTTGTGTGGCCCGCACCTGGGTGGAGTCGGGGCATTACGGCTGTTTGCTCCGGGGCGAACCGGCCCCGCCTTCGCTGGCTGCGCATTTCCCCGTGGTGGCATCGGTCGCGGCCAGTTTTGCCCTGTTCGGTGCCGGTGTCTGGCAGACCAGATTGGTGGGACTGCTCTACACCTACATCGCCTTCCTGCTGCTCTATGTGCTGACTCGCCGCCTGTACGGCCGATCTGTCGCCTTTGCCGCCCTTGTGCTGCTGATCCTCGTGCCGCTGAAGTGGTCGATCCATCCGCTCTACATCGGCCGGCAGGTGCTGGGCGAAATGCCGCTGTTATGTTTTCTGCTGGCCGGCTTCATCTGTTTTCTCGGGGGCGCGCACAGGCCGATGTGGAGGCTCGCGGCGATGGTCTGCTGGGCGTTGGCCTTGATGACGAAGGCGCAGGTCGCCCCGTTTTTGATGGCGTCATTTGCCGGTACCATGATCCTGCTGGCTCTTCGAAAAAACTGGTCTGCAGTGCAGGGGTTGGGTCTCGTGGCGATCGGTTCATGGGGCGGGTATCGTCTCCTCATCGAAGCGAAGAATTGGCTGTTGAGCGGCCACACGATGGCGCACCCGCCCATCGATGGAATGACCGAAGCGATTGCGTTGGTATTCGTGCCGGCCATTCGCCTGGAGACGATGCAGTACCTGTTCGTGTCGTGGGCTGAATATCCAGTCGGCCTGGCCTATGCAGCCTGGCGTCTCCGTCGGTCCTCTGCCTCGCGCGATACGGCCTCTGCCGAGCAGGTCATGCAGACCATGCTGTTGTTGCTGGCGGGAAGTTGGTTAGCCTGGTTTGCGTTTCTTTGCGCGGGGGAACCGCGATATGCCCTACCCGGATTATTTCTTGCGGCACCGTTTACGGCCCTGTTTTTTCACGAGGCCACGAGTGGATTCAATGCGTCTTACATGATGAAGACGCTGGCGGATTTCGTGCAAACCAGGCGGCTGACGGCTCAGGGCATCAAGGGCCTCGTGGTTGTGCTGCTTCTGGTCATCATGGCGTGGGTCGCTGTGCAGGAGCGTTATGCCTTTCGAGCGCGTGAAGACGACCGCGACCTGTTTGCCGTGACACGGTATTTGAATGAGGCGACCCCGGCGACGGCATTGATCGAAACCTATGACAGCGAACTCTTCCTCTTTTTAGATCGCCCCTACACCTATGCCTTGCCCATACATCTGGTCCAAATTATCCGCCGTGAACAGGGACAAGCGCAGGCGGTGGCGTATAACCCCTTGCAGCACAATCCCGACTACCTGGTGGTCGGGGAGTATGGTCGCTGGGCCGGATTCTATGCACCGTTGATTGCACAAAATCGCGTGCGACTCGTGACCACCATCGGGCGGTATCAGATTTACACACCGGTGCGCTCCTAGGGCCCTATCCACAGCGGCGTGTTTTCTCTCAACCATCCGAATCGGCCAGGACGGTTCATCTCCAAGCGATCAGCGATGGCCGGTTCGAAGCCAAGAACCGCCGGATCATGACCGACCGGACGTAGATTCTTTCGCCCCCTCGCGTTTCTTCCCTCCGACCTCGCCCTGATGGGTGGACGGGAGTTCGTCAAAAAAGACAGAAAACCATCAGGCTCGCCCGTTGACGCCATGGTCACATGGCCTGTTCTGAGAGAGCCATCAGATTGAAAGGAAATGCGACGGCATACATAAAACTGAATAGGAACTGCGTGAACATCATGATGGATTCGGGTCAGGCGGAATAGTGGTCTTGGAGGTGGTCGCGCTGGAACCGAAGAATGTATCTGACCAGCAGTTCCCGGTTTTGAGTGGTCATTCCGACGAAGCGAGCGTGGAGCCGGTACATCCCGCCAAGGAGTGGAAGTGGATCAAGCCACAAGACTTGGATAGGAGATTTGAAGAGCACGTGGTCCGGTAGGAGTAGGGTGAGAGAAAGTACCTCGCCGTCTGTGTAGCGTGTCGTCACCATCACGCCGACGCCGCCGGCGCTGAGGTTGACGGATGTCTCAATCAGCTCGCCTTCCGCCTCATCCGTCGTGAGCTGGATGCACAGAGGCAGAACGACCGTGACGCGATAAAACTCGCGGCGTTCTCTTCCCGGCGATGGTGAAGGCGTATCGGATGGCATGGCAGCAGAAAGTATAACAAAATCGTCGAAGCATCGGCCGTCTTGAGTGTTGAGACGGAGCTAGGGAGTTGCCTGCGCGTCGATTTACATCAGGCTGATGGGTTGTTAGTATGCCGCGCATGACATTACCCTTCGTGCTGTTCTGGGCGCTGCTTTCCACCCTTGCGGCTGTGGCCTTGGCGCATGTCGCCGGTGCCGTGAATCCAACTGAAAAAGTGAACGGGCTGTGGCTGGTCGTGGCGGCAGCCTGCATCTATGTCCTGGCCTATCGATTTTATGGGCGGTGGTTGGCCCGGAAGGTCGTCCAGCTGGACGATACGCGCCTGACGCCTGCCGTGCGGTTGAACGACGGGGTGAACTTCCACCCGACCAACAGAGTCGTGCTGTTCGGCCACCACTTCGCGGCGATCGCGGGCGCGGGACCATTGCTCGGGCCGGTGCTGGCGGCGCAGTTCGGATTTCTGCCCGGGTTCCTCTGGTTGGTGATCGGGGCGGTTCTGGCCGGGGCGGTGCAGGATTTTATCATTCTGGTCGCCTCGATGCGGCGCAATGGCCGCTCATTGCCGGAAATCGCGCATGACGAACTGGGGTCCATCACCGGTACGGCAACGGCGGTTGCGGTGCTGTTTATCGTGGTGGTCGCGCTGGCGGGGCTGGGTTTCGCGGTGGTCAATGCGCTCTACCACAATGCGTGGGGCACCTTTACGATCGCCATGACGATTCCCATCGGGTTCCTCATGGGTTTTTATCTTCAGCGGTTTCGCCCGGGTGCCGTCGCTGAAGTGTCGGCGATCGGGCTCGTGCTTCTCCTGGCGGCGGTCCTGTTCGGGCGGGTGGTGGGGCAGTCGTCCTATGCCACGTGGTTCGAATTCGAGAAGCCGGCGCTTGTCTGGCTGCTGGCCGGCTACGGCTTCATCGCGTCGGTGTTACCGGGGTGGATGTTGCTCGTGCCGCGCGGCTATCTCTCGACCTTCATGAAGCTCGGGGTGGTGTTTCTGCTCGGCCTGGGTGTGATTCTGATGGCGCCCACGATTGAGATGCCGCGCCTCACCTCCTTCGCCCAGGGCGGGGGACCGATCATTCCCGGCACGTTGTTCCCCTTTCTGTTCATTACGATCGCCTGCGGGGCGGTGTCGGGTTTTCACTCGCTCGTGTCCTCCGGGACGACTCCCAAGATGATCGAACAGGAGTCGCAGGCGGTGGTGGGGTATGCGGCCATGCTGCTGGAAAGTTTCGTGGGGGTCATGGCGTTGATTGCGGCCTCGGTGCTGATTCCCGGCGATTACCTGGCGATCAATACCATGCTTTCCGCGGATGCCTTGACGGCCATGGGGTTTGCGCCGGCCCGCATTGCGGAATTGTCACAGCTGGTGGAAGTGAATGTGGCGGGCAGACCGGGCGGCGCGGTCTCTCTTGCTGTCGGCATGGCCTCCATCTTTTCGGCCTTGCCTGGCATGGCCGGACTGATGGCCTATTGGTACCAGTTCGCGCTGGTCTTCGAGGCGCTGTTCATCCTGACGACGATCGATACCGGGACGCGTGTCGCGCGGTATCTGATTCAGGAGATGGCCGGACGGGTCTATGCGCCGTTCCGGCAGATGAACTGGTGGCCCGGCGTGTTGCTGAGCAGTGCCTTCGTGGTGGGATCCTGGGCGTACCTGATCGGGACCGGCAGCATTTCGACCATCTGGCCGATGTTCGGGGCGGCCAACCAGCTGCTGGGTACGCTGGCGCTCTGTATCGGCACGACGGTATTGATCAAAATGTGGAAGTCCCCCTATCTCTGGGTGACGGCTCTGCCCATGCTCTTCGTGGGAGGAATCACGCTGGCCGGCTCGTATGAGATGTTCTGGATGTTTCTGTCCAAGGCGGCCACGTCGGCGGCGGGGCAGGCCTTCGCGCTCTACCTCGACGCTGTGCTCGTCGCGGTCGTGGCTGTGCTGGGCATCGTCGTCTTGAGTGACAGTATGAAGCAGTGGTATGGGTATGTGATTCTCAAGCGCCCGTTCAGCAGCAGCGAAGTGATCGCGACCGCCGGCGGTGGCTCTGCGGGCCGCGCCCAGACGGCGATTCACCGGCACGATGACGGCAAGTTCACACTGCCGTACGGCGGCGGCTGTTGCTAGGCTTGGACGGTTGATGGACGTGTAGAAGGAGGGCATCGTGGCTGACCAATCATCATTCGATGTGGTGTCGGAAGTGAATATGCAGGAAATGAAAAACGTCGTCGATCAGGCGACGAAGGAAATCAAGCAGCGGTTCGACTTCAAAGACTCGAAAACCGAGCTCACCTTAAAGGAGAAAGAAAAAGAACTCGTCGTGCTCTCCGACGACGATTATAAGCTCAATGCGGTGATTGAGATCATCAAGTCGAAGTGCGTGAAGCGCGGAGTCTCCTTGAAAGCATTCGAGTACGGCAAGGTCGAGGAGGCGCTCGGGGCCACGGTTCGCCAGGTGATCAAAATTCAAAGCGGCATTTCCTCGGAGAAGGCGAAGGAGATTACCAAGGCCGTCAAAGAATCCAAACTGAAGGTCCAGGCGCAGATCCAGGGTGAACAGGTGCGGGTGATCAGCAAGAGCAAGGATGATCTGCAGTCGGCAATCGCGTTCCTCAAGGGCAAAGACTTTGGGATTGATTTGCAGTTCACTAACTACCGCTAGTCCCGGATGCTGAAACGGGCCCCCAGCTCCGTTCTCGCATCGATCAGAGGCTCAACGTACAAGCCCAGTACGTCTCGCCTCTTCTCTCGCTGCGGCCTTGCTGGATGGTCCGTTTGAGCATCCGGGAGAGGGTTCAACGACAGATTGCATGAAACGAGTCCTCGCTCTCCTTTTCCTCGCCGCGCTTGTTCTCAGCGGCTGCGGCGGTAGTGACCCGATCGTGGTCATTCAGCTTCATCCCACCAACGCGGACATTCTGTATATCGCCACCAACGATTACATTTATAAGTCGCGCGACGGTGGCAAGACCTGGGCTAATCTCTCGAAAGGCATGAGCTACTCGCGCGTGATTGCGATGGCGATCGACCCGCTCTATCCGGCCACCATCTATGCCGGCACGAAGGGCGATGCGGTCTACAAGAGTTATGACGGCGGCCAGCGCTGGACCTCGGTGCGAGCCGGCTTGGACGATGCGACGATCTCTTCCGTCGTCAACCAGTTCGTGTTCGATCCGGCGGATGCCAACCACATTTTCCTCGCGACTACGATGGGCGTCTTCGAATCGAAGAATGCCGGGGAGCGGTGGGTGAAGAAAATGGAGGGGATGAAGGAAGTGTTGATGGTCGTGACGCTGGGCATGGATGCCGCTCGCCCTGCCGTCATGTATGCCGGAACCAGTGGCGGCGTCTACAAGACCAGCGATCAAGGGACGCATTGGCAGCAGGTGAATAACGGTCTCGTGCCGGAAGGGATGGTGAAGACTTCGCGCGCGCTCGGTGTGACCTCCGTACAAGTGGACCCCTTTACGCCGGATACGGTCTACGCCGCGACGCTGGCGGGGCTGTACAAGACCACCGACGGCGCTGCGTCATGGGTGCGTATCGGTGAATCGTTGCAGGATCAGATGATTGTGGCGATGGTGTTGGATCGCGGGCGGGCGGGGGTGATCTATCTCGCGGGGCGCGATGGCGTTCACCGCAGCGAAGATGGAGGACGGACCTGGGCGGTGTTCAACGAGGGGCTGGCGACCACCAATATCCGGTCATTGGCGCAGAGTCCGATGGATCCGCAAGTCCTGTTCGCGGGCACGAACGGGAGCGGGTTGTATAAGAGTGTGGATGGCGGGGCCCACTGGCAAGCGATGCCCTCGGTATTTCCCAAGGAGTAGCGCTGTCGATCTCTGTTGCTGGGAGAGAGGGCTGGGCTATCGGCGCGGCTGGTTATTCAAGGAGGAGTCCCCGATGGCGGCGCCGACCCCCCTGGTTTGCACCGACGAAGAGCGTTCGGCGTTGGCTGCTGAATCGATTTCAAATCCGAATGCATTCGGCAGAGAAGTATCCTGGGTGTGACTGCCAATCCGGTCGGGCAGAGTACTGTCTTTGAGGTCCTCGCCTCTGCGCGGTCGCAGGGACTCGTTGACGTTGCTGTAGGGCGAGACCGTGGCGCCGATGTCGGCGCCGAAGCTCGGGTTGAGCGAGCGATTCAGTTGGCTGTTCTCGATGTCGCCGCCGATTCTGGTCGGAATGGTGGTGTCCTGAATATCCATACCGGTGGGCGCCGACGCTGCCGGTCGTTTCGCCCGAATATCGTGCGTGATCGCCTCCCGTTCATCGTCGATCAGCCGGGCCTCTCTCCCTCGCTGTTCATAGTCCAAGGAGTCGAGTTTTTCGTATCGCGTGATCAGGCCCTTGAGCCGGCCTCTGATTTTCTTGAGATCATCCCGCGCGATGGCGACCGTTCCCACGATTTCGCTGAGCGTCCATTGCCGGGCAAAGGTGCCGAGTTTGGGCGCTTGACCGGGACCGCCGCCCAGACCATCCGACCCGCTGCCTACGCCGAATCCGGCGCTGTTGTAGATGCCTTTCTGTTGAACCGACATCAAGACGTGATTGGACTGGTCGAGGAGTTCGTCGATGCGGTCGAGAGAATCCCAATCTCCGGCGCAACATTCTAAAAACTCGCGGTAGTCGCGAGTGAACTTCGATGCCTCATTTTGAATGTCGACGATCTTCAACGGCTCTTTCGCCGCGGAAGCGCCGCGCTCATCCTGATTGGGAGGGGTGGGTTTCTTCTCATCCCGCTCCGCGTCATATAAAGGAGTACAGCCGGCATCAGGGGTGGCGGTAATGCGCTTGTCGGCGGTGTGATTGGGGCACCAGAAGATTTTCCCGGGCTGGTTGAGCGGGTTGTCCGATCGAAATTCTCCTCCTGCGGCCGGTAATGCGACCAGCAGGAGCAGTCCTGCCACTGGTGCGAGAACATGATGAGGGCGCAAAGCTATCGTCAGCATCGTGATCTTGATGATGCCCCGCGAAGTGTGTTGTGTCAATGAAAGGCACGAATTGTGGTGCGCTTGAAATGCCCGGGGCCGTTCGTTACCCTCCCCCCCATGACGAGGTGTTCATATTTCCATACCCAAGAGGAATGCCATGCCTGTGATCTCCATCGACGAAGCGGCTGCTCATGCCGGGCAGGAAGTCACGATTCGCGGATGGCTCCGCAGCCGACGCGATAAGGGAAAACTTCATTTTCTGATTGTGCGGGACGGGACCGGCGATATCCAGGCGGTTGTGAGCAAGGGTGCGGTCGGCGACGAGCAGTTTGCTCGTTCGGCTGAGCTCACGCAGGAATCCAGCGTGGTCCTGACAGGCTCGCTGCGGCAGGACGCGCGCGCGCCGGGTGGATATGAATTGGATGTGGTGCGCCTCGAGGTCATCCAGGTGGCGGAACCATTTCCGATTCAACCCAAGGAGCACGGCACGGGATTTCTGATGGAGCATCGGCATCTCTGGCTGCGCTCCAGCCGCCAGCATGCCGTGTTGCGCATCCGCCATGAGATTGTCCGCGCCTGCCGGAATTTTTTTGATGATCGCGGGTTCACGCTCGTCGATGCGCCGATTTTTACGCCCAATGCCTGCGAAGGCACGACGACGCTGTTTCAGACGCAGTATTTTGATGAGACGGCCTATTTGACGCAGAGCGGCCAACTGTATAGCGAAGCGACCGCTGCGGCGTTCGGGAAGGTCTATTGTTTTGGTCCGACGTTTCGCGCAGAGAAGTCGAAAACACGCCGGCATCTGATGGAGTTCTGGATGGTCGAGCCGGAGGTGGCGTTTGCGGAATTGCCCGACATGATGGACCTCGCCGAAGAATTTTTATCCCATATCGTCGCGGCTGTATTGAAGACGCGTCGTCCGGAATTGCAGCTGCTGGAGCGGGATATCGCCAAGCTCGAGCGTGTGACGGCCCCTTTCCCGCGCATTACGTATGAGGAAGCAATGGACATTCTTCAACGGAAAGGAAACCCCGCGAAACTGGGTGATGATTTTGGCGCAGAGGATGAGACGATTCTTTCGAAGGAATTCGATCGCCCGGTCATCGTGCACCGGTATCCGGCTGCACTCAAAGCGTTCTACATGGAGACCGATCCCGCCCGCCCCGATCTCGCGCTGTGTATGGATGTGTTGGCGCCGGAGGGATACGGCGAAATTATCGGCGGCGGGCAGCGCATACACAGGCACGAAAAATTGTTGGCGCGGTTACACGAGCATCATCTTCCTGTCGAGGCATTTCAATGGTACCTCGATCTCCGCCGGTATGGCTCCGTTCCTCACGCCGGATTTGGGATGGGTATTGAGCGCGCCGTCGCCTGGATCTGTGGGCTAGACCATGTACGGGAGACGATTCCCTTTCCCCGGATGCTCTACCGGTTATATCCATAATTTCCTGCCCCGCTGTATGCCCCTGTAAGTGTCGAATGCCTGCAGAAAATGCGGGCATTTCATCTGTCTGATTTGTTGGACGTCTCTCATCCTCCTCGATAGTTCTCACGCTGCATATGGCTGCAGTTGTGGGGTGGTTTCCCACAGACTTATCCACAAATGTGGATAAATATCCCGTCTCAATCGGCTCGTGCCCGAGTGCGGCAAAATCGAACAATATTCTTGATAAATTGGAGCAAAATCTGTTGACAGCTGTTTGGTTGGGTGTATACTCCAGCCAATCTGCGGTGAAAAGTGGGTGGAAGTGGGGCTATGGATTCTGCTCGCGATTCCCATGAGCCGGTTTTAGTCGACGAGATCGTGTTTTGGCTCCGGTGCAAACCAGGTGGGGTTTACGTGGACTGCACGCTTGGATATGCAGGGCTCGCTACTCGAATCCTTCATCGTACTGCCCCGGACGGCATTCTCATCGGGATCGATCGTGACGAGCATGCGCTCAATGAATCTCGCGCGCGGCTGCAAGCCGTCATGCCTCGGGTGCATCTCCGGCATGGAAATTTTGCAGAGATCAAAACGTTGGTGGCTGAATCCGGGTTTCAACATGTGGATGGCGTGGTCTTCGATTTGGGCGTGTCCTCGCCGCAACTGGATCGTCCGGAGCGCGGATTCAGCTTCCGTGACGATGGCCCCTTGGACATGCGCATGGATCAGCGCGAGGGCCGCACGGCGGCCGATCTGGTTCGAGATGTGCCGGAACGCGAGCTCGCTGACATGATCTTTCAACTCGGCGAGGAGCGCTATTCGCGCAGAATCGCCCGCGCGATCGCGCAAGCGAGAATGCAAGGCGTGATTGGGACGACAAGGCAATTGGCCGCCGTGGTGGAGAACGCCGTGCCGGGTTCGTACCGGCATGGGCGAATTCATTGCGCCACGCGAACGTTTCAGGCGTTACGGATTGCTGTGAACCGGGAGCTGGACGTGCTCGAACCGGCGCTTCGCGATGCCGCCGACATTGTGGCTCCGGGAGGGCGAGTCTGCGCTGTGTCGTTCCATTCCCTCGAAGACAGAATTGTGAAACACACGTTTCGGGCATTGGCGACTGGCCCGGCAGCTTCTGTGAAGGTGCTGACAAAAAAACCGGTCATGGCTTCGGAAAGCGAGCGTGACCATAACCCGCGATCGCGCAGCGCCAAGCTGCGAGTCGTGGAGCGCATGTCCAAGGAGTCTATGCAATGAAAGCCGTCGCGTTTGCCGCGGTCACGTCGTTGGTGTTGCTCTTCGTGTGGGAGCGGGTGGACATTGTCCGCATCGGATATCACATCGAGCGACTGAAGGCGCAAAAAGTGATTCTGGAGCGCGAGCGGGATGAACTGCAGGTCAAGCTGTCTGGGTTCACGGCGCCTGAGCGGATCGCGCGCCTGGCCGGCGATAAATTGGGAATGATCCAGCCCGAAAAGGGGCAGGTCGTCGTGATCAACATCGAGCCGGAGGCGCCGGCGAACCCCGTCGCGGCAGAAGGCGAAGTCCGCATTGCGAAGAACATGGTTACGAGGAGAGCGCGGTAGTGGCTACGACTTCCTTTCGAGGCCGCCGAACTCTGGTGGCCTGCGGATTAGTGGTGGCCTTTATCCTCGTGATCGTCCGTCTGGTGAATCTCCAGGTGATGCAATCGGCGGAGTGGACCCTCAAGGCCGATCGACAACATCAGAAAACCGTCACGCTGGAGGGAGCGCGCGGCACGATTTACGATCGCAACAGCAAGGTCCTCGCGATGAACATGGACGTCCCGTCTGTGTTCGGGGTGCCCGGGTCGCTCGGAAATCCTGGCGCGGCGGCGCGCAATCTCTCGCCGATTTTGCATGTGAAAGCGACGGAACTCGAAAAAAAGTTGAAGCAGGAAAAGCATTTCGTCTGGCTGGCGCGAAAGCTGGAACCGGAGCAGGGACGGCGGCTTCAACGGCTCGGCCTCGAAGGAGTCGGCGTGGTGATGGAGGGCCGCCGGTTTTATCCGAAAGGGCCGCTCCTGTCCCACGTCCTGGGATTTGCCGGGATGGATGATCGCGGCCTGGAAGGGGTGGAGCTGCGGTATGAGCCCTATCTGCGCGGTGAAAAGCGAACGGTCGTCTTGCAGCGGGACGCGCTGGGACGCGCCGTGTTTCCCAAGGGGTTGAACGAAGAAGGGGCCGCTGCCGGGCACAGCCTCACCCTGACGGTGGATGAGGTGGTGCAATATATCGCCGAAAAGGAATTGGATGAGGCGGTGTCACGATCCAATGCCAAGTCCGGCACGATGATCGTGATGGATCCCAGGAGCGGCGCCGTGCTGGCCATGGCCGTGAGTCCGCGATTCGATCCCAATACGGTCGGCGCGCTGGCACCTGATCGGTGGCGGAACCGGGCCTTGACCGACACCTATGAGCCGGGTTCAACCATGAAGGCCGTCATTGCGGCTGCGGCGCTGGAAGAAAAGGTCATGACCCCAGGCAGCATGATTTATGGGGAGAACGGGCAGTTCGCCATTGCGAATACGATCATCCATGACCACGAGAAAGCTGGCTGGATGACCTTTGCGCAGATGATTCAGAAGTCGAGCAACATCGGCGCGGCAAAGGTCGGGATGGCTTTGGGGGAATGGCGGGTCTTCGACTATTTGAAGGAATTCGGCTTCGGGGAGAAGAGCGGGATTGATCTGCCGGGTGAAACAGCCGGATTGCTGCGAGGCCCGCGGCAGTGGGGCAAACGCTCGTTGGCCTCTATTTCCATGGGGCAGGAAGTCGGTGTCACGCCATTGCAGATGGTGACGGCGATCTCGGCCATTGCCAACGGCGGCGTGCTCATGAAGCCCTATGTCGTCTCGGAAATTCGTAACGGGAAGGGGCAACTCGTCGCGCAGAATCTGCCGCAAGCCAAACGGCGTGTCATCTCCGCCGACACGGCCAGAACGCTGACCACCCTTCTGGAGGGCGTGGTGACGAGCGGGACCGGCGGCAAGGCGGCCATTCCGGGCTTTCGCGTCGCCGGGAAGACCGGCACCGCCCAAAAGGTTGATCCCCGCACCGGTAAATACTCATCCACTCTGCTGGTTGGATCGTTTCTGGGCTATGTGCCGGCGGAAGATCCGCGGCTGGCCATGATTGTGATGATCGACGAGCCGCGCGGAGAAGGCTGGGGTGGGGTGGTAGCGGCGCCGGTGTTCCGGCGAGTCGGCGAGCAAGTCCTCAATTATCTGGGTGTTGCGGTGGATGAACCGGTCAAGCTGGCCATGGCTGGGTTGGAATCGTGAGATGACGCTGGACGAATTGGTCAGTCCCATTCAAGGGCGACTTGGAGTCCTGGAGCGTAGCGGGAATCAGCATGTGACGATCAGCGTCTTGACGGATGACTCACGCCAGGTCGTGCCGGGCTGTCTGTTTGTCGCCGTGCAGGGAGAGCGGGCCGACGGCCATGAGTTTTTGGATCGGGCCGCCAGCGCCGGGGCGGCGGCCATCGTCGTCGGGCGGCATGTGGAGGTGGGATCGACTCCCTGCATTCGCGTACAGGATTCCCGTGCGGCACTGGGAGTTCTTGGCAGCCGGTTTTACGGAGATCCCTCCGCGGCCCTTCGCATGATCGGGGTCACCGGCACCAACGGGAAGACGACGACGACCTATGTCGTGAAAACCATGCTGGAGGCGGCAACGCGGCAGGTCGGTTTGATCGGCACGGTCGCCTACCTGGTCGGCACAGAATCGATTCCGGCGTCGCATACCACGCCCGGCGCGTTGGAGTTACAGAAATTATTTGCACGAATGGTCGAGAAGAGGTTGGATACGGTCGTCATGGAAGTGTCGTCCCACGCGCTGGCCCTGGATCGAACCGCCGGCTCGGAGTTCGATGTGGCCGTGTTTACAAACCTCACACAGGATCATCTCGACTTTCACCTCGATATGGAGCGGTACTTCCAGGCGAAGCGCAAGTTATTCGCCGAGCTCGGCGGGCCGGGCGCGCGCAAAACCAGGAAACGAGCCATCATTAATGCGGACGACCCCTGGGGCGCACGGATGGGCGAAGCCTGTACGGTGCCGGTATGGACCTATGGGCTGCATCAAGCGGCCGATATCCACGCGGATGATGTCAAGTTGTCCCCCGCGGGTACCAGTTTTACCTTGCGCAGTCCGGCCGGCAGTTGCGCGATCCAGAGCCGCTTGGTGGGGGAGCACAATGTTTCCAACCTGCTGGCGGCCATCGGCGTCGTGCTGCACGAAGGATTGACGCTGGATCAAGTGCGCGCCGCGGTGGGAGCGGTCTCGAATGTGCCCGGCCGGTTTGAGCGGGTTGAGGCCGGGCAGGACTTCACCGTCGTGGTGGACTATGCGCACACGGAAGATGCATTGGTTCGATTGCTGACCGCCGCCCAGGCCTTGCGCACGGGCCGCATCATTACCCTGTTCGGATGCGGCGGCGACCGGGATCGCACGAAGCGTCCGAAAATGGGGCGGGCCGCCGTGCAGTATAGTGATGTGGTCATCCTGACATCGGACAATCCCCGCACGGAAGACCCGGCGTTCATTCTGAGTGAGGTCGAGGCCGGGGTGAAGGATGCGCTGGCCACGCGAGGCCATGTCCGGTATCGGATGATTGCGGATCGCCGTGCGGCCATCGAAGCCGCAATCGGAGAGGCCAGGACCGGCGATATGGTGTTGATCGCCGGAAAGG
The DNA here is from genome assembly GCA_902500995.1 of uncultured Nitrospira sp. Classification (GTDB taxonomy): domain Bacteria; phylum Nitrospirota; class Nitrospiria; order Nitrospirales; family Nitrospiraceae; genus Nitrospira_A. Next base: position 25,616 of record CABVSR010000004.1, on the reverse strand, counting down.
GGCATGAGGACTATCAGATCGTGGGCACGACGAAACATCACTTCGACGATCGGGAAGTGGCGCGGGAGATGATCAGCGCGCGACGATCCTGATGCTCAGCGAGGCATGAATATGCGGGAGCAGGGACACCGAGGCGTCATGGCGTTGTTTACGGTCGAAGAATTGTGTGAAGTGTTGAGCGCCAAGTCACCGGCCGGATTGAGTCCCCAGGAGTTGAAGCAGCGAATTCGACGCGTGGTGACCGATTCCCGCTTGGTGCGAAAAGGCGACGTGTTCATTGCCTTTCAGGGAGAGCGATTCGACGCGCATACGTTCGTTCCGAAAGTGTTTGCGCAGGGAGCGGTGTGCGCCGTCGTCCAGGAAGATTACCGTCTCCCGCCGATGAAGCCGCGGACAGGTGCGCCCATTGTGCTCGGCGTGCGCGACACGCTCGAAGCCTTTCAACGGTTGGCCACGCACTATCGCAACCGTTTTCCCATTCCGGTCATCGCCATCACGGGAAGCAACGGGAAGACGACGACGAAGGAAATGGTCGCCCATGTGGTGGCGCAGCGTTGGAAAACGCTCAAGACCGAGGGCAATCTCAACAATCGCATCGGCGTGCCGCAAACATTATTTCAACTGACCCCGCGGCATCAGGCTGCCGTGATCGAAATGGGCGTGGATCAGCAGGGACAAACGACCCGGTTGTGCGAAATCGCGAGGCCGACGATCGGCCTGATTACCAATATCGGACCGGACCATCTGGAATTTTTTGGTAGCATGGAGGGCTCTGCGCAAGCCAAGGCCGAGTTGCTCGACCATCTGCCGCCGGATGGGGCGGTGGTGCTGAACGCCGACGATGAATATTTCGAGTATCTGGCCTCCCGGGCACAATGCCGCGTGGTGGCGTTCGGCTCGTCACCGAAGGCCGCTGTGCGCGCCGCCAATATCCGCTCCGATGAGAAGGGCGGCACCACGTTCGGTCTGATCCTGCCGGGAAAAACCCGCCAGACGGAAGTCCGCATCCGGACGCAGGGGCAACACAATGTGAGCAATGCCCTGGCGGCAGCCGCCGTGGGGAACGTGTTGGGGTTGTCGGGCGCGGCCATCGCCGAGGGATTGTCGAAGTTCCGGCCGGCGGCGATGCGGTCGCAGATCAGCTACTCCCACGGAGTTCAGGTCATCAACGATTGTTACAACGCCAACCCGGCCTCGATGAAGGCGGCCATCCAATTGTTGGCTGAGCTGGGGCGCGGAAAACGATCCATCGCGGCTCTGGGTGACATGCTGGAGTTAGGCGCAGATACCAAACGGTTGCACCGGGAGGTGGGAGCCTTTCTGGCGGCGCAAGGAATCGGCCATCTCCTGGCATGCGGGGCATTGGGGCGGGAGTTGGCTGAAGGGGCCCGCCAGGCCGGCATGCCGCCGGACAGGATTGCCGAATGGCCTGACGCGCAAGCGGCCGCCACCGCCCTGGCTCGCATGATCCGGCAAGGCGATGTGGTGCTGGTGAAGGCGTCCCGCGGGATGCGCATGGAGCAGGTCGTGGAAGCCGTGACGGGGATGCGGCGAGTGGCGAAAAAAGCCTGCTAGCCGCGGCACCCTCTACTCATAGGAATTTTAGAATCGCCGGTTTCCGGCGGGCAAAGATGCCGTAGGATGTTATACAACTGGCTCTATCCTCTTCATACGCAGTTTTCGTTTCTAAACGTCTTTCGCTACCAGAGTTTCCGGATCATCTACGCAGCGGTCACCGCGTTTCTCATCGCCTTTGTGATGGCGCCGTGGGTCATTCGGAAATTGCAGGAGATTAAACTCGGCCAGCAAATTCGCGACGACGGGCCGAAGCGGCATTTGGCCAAGAGCGGAACGCCGACCATGGGCGGCATTCTCATTATCTTCGCGGTCGTCCTCTCCACGCTGCTGTGGGCCGACATGACGAATCGCTACGTCTGGTTGGTGGTGGTGGCCACGGTCGGATTCGGCGCCGTCGGATTTGCCGATGACTATCTGAAATTCATCAAGCGCCAATCCAAAGGGTTGTCGGCGGCGCAAAAATTCTCCTGCCAGTTTCTGGTGGCCTTGGCCATCGGCGTCTTTCTGTACACCCTCCCGAGCTACACGACCAAACTCAGTGTCCCGTTCTTCAAATTTTTCACGCCCGACCTGGGGTGGTTCTACATTGTGTTCGTCATTCTGGTCATCGTCGGCAGCTCCAATGCCGTCAATTTGACCGACGGGCTCGATGGTCTGGCGATCGGTCCCGTCATGATCGCCTCGCTGGCCTATACGATCGTGGCCTATGTGACGGGGAACCGCGTCATGGCGGAATATTTGCTGATTCCGTACATCGAAGGCGCGGGAGAAATCGCCATTTTTACGGGGGCAATTTTAGGGTCGAGTCTGGGCTTTCTCTGGTTCAACACCTACCCGGCTTCCGTCTTTATGGGCGACGTCGGTTCCCTTCCGTTGGGCGCTGCGCTGGGAACGGTGGCGGTGATCAGCAAGCACGAACTGCTGTTGCTCCTGGTCGGCGGGGTGTTCGTCATCGAAGCCCTATCCGTCATCTTGCAGGTGGGATCGTACAAATTGCGAGGCAAGCGCATCTTCAATATGGCGCCGATCCATCACCATTTCGAGATGAAGGGATGGGACGAGCCGAAAGTCGTCGTGCGCCTCTGGATCATTGCGATCTTGCTGGCGTTGCTGAGTTTGAGCACGTTGAAATTGCGGTAGACAGGGACTCATGAACGTCAAGGGTCTTCAGGTTACGGTCGTCGGTCTCGCCCGAAGTGGTGTCGGCGCGGCGCGGCTTCTGAATCATCTGGGGGCTCGCGTGACCGTCGCCGACCGGAAGGAGGCGCAGGAACTTGCGTCCATCCTCTCGCAGCTGGACCGGTCGAGCATGGCGGTCCGGGTCGGGGCGGAATATGAATCGGCGTTCGACGCGGCGGATCTCGTGGTCATCAGCCCGGGAGTGCCGACCCACATGGACGAGCTCAATCGCGTGCGCGCTCGCGGCGTGCGGGTCATCGGGGAGTTGGAGCTGGCCTCGTGTTATCTGACGGCGCCGATCGTGGCCGTGACCGGCACCAACGGCAAAAGCACCACCGTGACGCTGATCGGCAAGTTCTTGCAGGAGAGCGGCAAGCGGGCGTTCGTCGGCGGCAATTTGGGCATTGCGGCCAGCGAAGCAGCCCTGGCCTGTGTCCAGGCCAGGCCCGGCGGCCCGGCTCCCTATGAATATGCCGTGTTGGAAACCTCCAGCTTTCAACTGGAAACGATCGAACAGTTCCATCCCTGGATCGCGTCGATCCTCAACGTGACGCTCGATCACATGGACCGTTACAGCAGGGTGGAAGACTATGTGGCGGCCAAGGCGCGCATCTTCGCCAATCAAACCGCCGGCGATTATTCGCTCTTCAATCTGGACGATGCGCGGGTCGCCGCGTTGCGCGGGGAGACCAAGGCCACCGTTCTTGGCTTCAGCCGTAGCGGGGCGCCGGTTTCAGGGGTGGCGGGAGCCACGGTGCTGGACGGTGAGCTGATCGTGACGACGGTGCGGGGCCGGCGCGAAGAAATCTGCCGCCGGAGCGATATGCGGCTGATCGGGCTGCACAATGTGGAAAACGTGATGGCGGCGGTGACCTACGGATTGCTGTGCGGCTGCTCCATCGAGGCGATCCGCGCCGTGCTGCGATCGTTCCCAGGCCTAGAGCATGCCCTGGAGGTGGTGCGCGAGCGCCGGGGCGTCCGCTATGTGAACGATTCCAAAGGCACGAATGTCGATGCTGTCCTGAAAGCCCTTGAAGGCATCGAACAGCCCATCTGGTTGATCGCCGGCGGACGAGACAAGGGCGGCGATTTCTCCCGCCTGGAGACCGCGATTCGCGAGCGGGTGAAAGGCCTCATTTTGATCGGTGAGGCGGCGGGCCGCATTCAAACCGCGATGGGTGATTTCGATCGATGTCGTCCTGCAGCGACTCTCCGCGATGCCGTGGAGCTTGCTGCTCGCGAGGCGCAGCCCGGTGAGGTCGTGCTTCTCTCACCGGCCTGCGCCAGTTTCGACATGTTTGCGGATTATCAGGATCGGGGCCGGCAATTCAAGGCATTGGTGCAAGCACTTCCGGCCTGAGGCCGTGAGCAGCACCGGGGAACCAACGTTGAACGATGGCACAGCCTGCGCTTGGAACGCTCATGTTACCCTGGTCCAGCTCGACTCAGCGGGCATCCAAGCGCGTGCCGGTAGATCCGGCCCTCCTGGCGGTCACTTTGATCCTCGCGCTGATCGGCGTGGTGATGGTGTTCAGCGCCAGTGCCGTAGTGGCGGTCAACCGGTTTCAGGATCCCTGGTACTTTCTCAAACGGCAGGTCGTCTGGCTGATCGTGGGTTTGCTGGTGATGCATGTCATCTCGCGGATCGACTACACGATCTGGAAAAAGCTGGCGATTCCCCTGCTCGGGATCGCCACGCTGTTGTTGGTGTTGGTGCTGATGCCATCCCTGGGGAACGTGGCCAAGGGGGCGCGGCGGTGGCTGCACCTGGGACCGATCAACATCCAACCGGCCGAGGTAGTGAAATTTGTGGCGGTGATCTACGCGGCGGCCTATCTGACCAAAAAGCAGGATCAGATCACGCACTTTGCGCGGGGCCTGTTGCCGCCGCTGATTGTCATCGGGGTGCTGAGCGGGCTGGTGCTGCTGGAGCCGGACCTGGGCACGGTGGTGGTGATGGGGCTCGTGGTGGCGACCCTGTTGTTTTTGGCCGGCGCACGGATCAAGCATCTGGCGATCCTGTCCTTGTGCGCCTTGCTGGGAGTCGCCGCGCTCATTCTGACATCACCGTACCGGTGGAAGCGGTTTTTGATGTTTTTGGATCCGACGAAGGACCCCTCCGGGGCAGGCTTTCAGATCACGCAGTCGTTTTTGGCCTTCGGGAGCGGCGGTCCGTTCGGCGTCGGGCTGGGAGAGGGCTTACAGAAATTATTCTTCCTGCCGGAGGCGCACACCGACTTCGTGCTGGCGCTGGTCGGCGAGGAGCTGGGGTTGTTGGGGACCGTGACGATCATGCTGCTGTTCGGTCTGTTTGTGATCAAAGGCTTTCAGATTGCGGGCCGGGCGCGCCATCCCTTCGGGCGGCAGTTGGCGACGGGCATCACGATGCTGATCGGCATGCAGGCGCTGGTCAACGCGGGAGTGGTCACAGGGCTGCTACCCACCAAGGGGTTGACGCTGCCGTTCGTCAGTTATGGCGGCTCCTCGCTGGTGGCCAATTTGTTCGGCGTGGGCATTCTCCTGAGTATCTCGCGCGATCGGCAAGGCGGGCACGGCGGGCAGGACGGCGGCGGTTCCCGGGGCACGCGCAAGCGCGGGGTGATGACGGAATGACGATCGTGATTGCGGCAGGAGGCACAGGGGGGCACTTGTATCCGGCCATTGCCGTGGCCCGGGAATTTTTGCGGCGCGATCCCTCGACGCGTATCCTGTTCGTCGGGACGACACGGGGAATCGAACAGAAAGTGCTGGCCCATGAAGCGCTTCCCTTGCAATGCATCACGGCGCATCCCTTCATGGGCAAACGTCCGGCGGAGATGGTCAAGGCGCTCGTGACGCTCCCGGTGAGTCTCTGGCAATCACTCGGTCTGCTGAGACAACAGGGCGCGGATCTGGTCTTCGGCGTGGGTGGCTACACCAGCCCGGCCATGCTGATCGCGGCATTTTTGCGGCGCATCCCCGGCGTGATTCTGGAGCCGAATGCCTATCCGGGCCTGGCGAACAAGGTCGTCGCGCCGCTCGTACAGCGCATCTTTCTGGCCTTCGAGTCCACCAAGCAATTTTTCGATCGCCGGAAGACGAGTGTCGTCGGAACGCCGGTACGGCAGGCATTTGTGGAGTCTTCCCGCTCGGAGGCGGGGCAGAGCGAGGCGGGATCTATGCGGCGCCTATTGGTATTCGGCGGCAGCCAGGGGGCAAAGGCCATCAATTCGGCCATGATCGACGCGCTGCCTCGGCTCGCCACCATGAATGCCCGGCTGACCATCACGCACCAAACGGGCGAAGCGGACCATGCCCGGGTTGCGGCCGCCTACGAACAGGCCGGCATCCGCGCCCAGGTCGTCCCGTTTTTATACGACATGCCCACGGCGCTCCGCGCCGCGGATCTCGTGGTGGCGCGGGCCGGGGCCATGACGATTGCCGAACTGACCGTGTGCGGCAAGCCGGCCATTCTGATCCCGCTCCCGACCGCCATCTACAATCATCAACTGCGGAACGCGGAAGTGATGGCGAACGCGGGAGGGGCCCTGCTCGTGCCGCAGGCGGAGTTGACCGGCGCCGGCCTGGCACAGGCCGTCATGGATATTCTCAGCGAGCCGCAACGGTTGGAGACCATGAGCCGGCACAGTTGGAATATGCGGCGCAGTGATGCAGCGGAAACCATCGTGCGTGAATGTTATGACCTGATAAGGAGGCGCCATGAGGCCAGCGACAGCGCTCGCGCCCTATGAGCAACGAGAGCGGGAGAGGCACCAGCAGGAGAGGAACAGCGGGCAGCGATCATTTCGCGGACAGGAGCTAAGGCGGACGGCGATGTTCAGAAAGACACAACATATTCACTTGGTCGGTATCGGCGGATCCGGGATGAGCGGCATCGCCGAGGTGTTATTGACGCTCGGGTACAAAGTCAGCGGGTCGGACCTCAGTCAATCGGAGACGACGCGCCGCCTCGAAGAGCTCGGCGGGCGCATTGCCATCGGCCACCATGAGTCCAATATCGGCGAGGCGCAGGTGGTGGTGATTTCGTCCGCGGTGGCCGCGACCAATCCGGAAGTCGTAGCGGCCAAGGCGCGGCAAATCCCGGTCATTCCCCGCGCGGAAATGCTGGCCGAACTGATGCGACTGAAGTTCGGTGTGGCGATCGCCGGCGCTCACGGCAAGACGACCACGACGTCGATGGTGGCGAATGTGCTGGCCCAAGGGGGGTTGGACCCCACCATGGTCATCGGCGGCAAAGTCAATGCGCTGGGGAGCCATGCCCGTCTGGGGCGCGGCGATCTGCTCATCGCGGAAGCGGACGAAAGCGACGGGTCGTTTCTACGGCTGGCGCCGACGATCGCCGCGGTTACCAACCTCGACCGCGAACATCTGGACCATTACGGCAGCATGGAGCGGCTGAACGACAGTTTCCTGGAGTTTGTGAACAAGGTTCCGTTCTACGGATTGGCCGTGCTCTGCTCCGACGACGAACGGCTGCGCAGCCTGTTGCCGCGGGTCGTCAAGCGATATCAGACGTACGGGCTGAACGAACATTCCGATCATGTGCCGGATTTCCGCGCGACCGACGTCAGCTTGCGGCAATGGGGTTCCGAGTTCCGGGTCTTCTTCCGCGGGCGCAACCTGGGGCCGTTCCGGTTGGCCATTCCAGGCATTCACAATGTCTCGAATTCACTTGTCGCCATTGCGATCGGCATGGAGCTGGATATTCCGGTCGATCTCATCCGGAAAGGTCTGGCGGCGTTCAGCGGCGTGGAGCGGCGCTTTCATCTGCGCGGGGAAAAAGCGGGCATCATGGTCGTGGACGACTACGGCCATCATCCGACCGAAGTGCGAGCGACCATCGCCGCGGCCAAGCAGGGCTGGGATCGCCGCGTTGTCGTGTTGTTCCAACCGCATCGCTACAGCCGTTCGCGCGATCTGATGCAGGAGTTTTCCCATGCGTTCGATCAGGCCGATGCGCTCTTCATGACCGAAATCTATGCGGCCGGGGAGCAGCCGATTCCCGGCGTGTCCGGCGCCAAGTTGATCGAGGCCGTGAAAGCGGCCGGACATCCCTCAGCCACCTTCGTGGAGCGGAAGGACACCCTGGCCGAGCAAGTGCTGCCGACGCTAAAAGCGGGGGACCTTGTCATTACCCTCGGAGCGGGAGATATCTGGAAAACGGGTTTGGCCATCCTCGATCGACTGCCGGCCTGAGGGACGAAGCAGGGTGTCACGTGTGGCGCGAAAAGAGCAATCGGCGAGAACGAAAAAAGACTGGGCGAGCATCCTGGAGGGCATTCGCGGGACGATTCTGTATGAGGCGCCGCTGCAATCCTATACGTCGTTCCGCATCGGGGGACCGGCCGAAGTCCTGGTGGAGCCGGCCGATCTGGACGATCTCTGCCGGGTGGTGGCGCAGGTTCGCGCCGAGCGCCTCCCGATTTTCGTGGTGGGTGGGACGAATCTGCTGGTACGTGACGGGGGAATCCGCGGCCTCGTGCTCAGCCTCCGTCAACTCAAAGCCATTCGTCCCGAGCCGGGATCCGTCCTCTACGCGGAAGGGGGCGTGGGTATGCCGACGTTGATCGGCTACGCCATCCGCCGCTCGCTGGCGGGGTTGGAATGGGGCGCGGGCATTCCCGGCACGGTGGCCGGGTGCGTGGTGATGAACGCGGGGACGCGGCTGGGTGAAATGAAAGATTCGGTCAAAGCCGTGCGCATGGTGGACCCGAAAGGGCGGGTGTCGGACATTCCCGCTGCCGACATTCAATTCAGTTACCGGAAGGCTCATCTGCCGCGCGGGATCGTGGCGGGAGTCTGGCTGCAACTGAAGCCGGGGGCGCAGGACCAAATCGAAAAGACCGTGAAAGATTACTTGCAGTATCGCAAAAACACCCAGCCGTTGACGCTGCCGAGCGCCGGTTGCGTGTTTAAGAATCCTCCGCAGGATTCCGCCGGCCGCCTGGTGGACGCCGCGGGCCTCAAGGGCGCGCGTGTGGGCGATGCACAGGTGTCCGAGAAGCACGCGAACTTTATGGTGAACGTGGGTCATGCGCGCGCGGCCGATGTGCTCGCGTTGATACGAAAGGTTCGCGCCGGAGTCAAAAAGGCGTCAGGTGTCACGCTGGAACTGGAAGTAAAGGTGGTCGGTCAGGCATGACGCGATCGATGAAGGGAGTGGACGTGACGGAACGGAAGCCGCTGACTCGTTCGAAAATCGGGGTGTTGATGGGAGGCCAGTCTTCGGAGCGCGAAGTCTCCCTCAAGACGGGCGAAGCCGTCTACCGGTCCCTGGTGCGTAGCGGCTATGACGCGGTGGCCATCGATGTCGGCCCGGGATTGTCCCAAACCTTGCAGGAACAGGCGATAGAAGTGGCCTTTCTGGCCTTACATGGGCCCGGCGGGGAAGATGGTGCGATCCAGGGATTTCTGGAAACGATCGGCATTCCCTATACGGGATCCGGTGTGCGCGCCAGCGCGATCGGCATGCATAAGGTGGTGACCAAGACGGAGCTGGCCGCACAGGGCATTCCCGTGCCGCGCGGCACGGTGGTATGGCAAGGAAGCGCGCCCACGCTGAACCGCATCCTGACGAGCTGCAAATTGAAGCTGCCGATCGTCGTCAAACCGCCCAGTCAGGGGTCGACGATCGGGGTGACGATTGTTCGGAAGCCCTCGCAGTGGAAAGAAGCCTTGCGGGTCGCCCATCGATACGAGCCGGAAGCGATGGTGGAAGCCTATATTCCTGGGCATGAAGTGACGGTGTCTCTCCTGAGCGATGCGAATGGAGCGGTAACCGGCCTTCCAGCGGTAGAAATAGTCGCGCCTGACGGATTTTACGATTTCTCGGCGAAGTACCAGAAGGGCCGGACGCAGTACTTGTGTCCCGCGCCGCTTTCCGCGGTGGTGACCAAGCAGATTACGCAGCTGGCCATCCGCACCTATCAAGCACTGGGCTGCAACGGAGCGGCCCGGGTAGATTTTCGCATTACGCCCAAGGGCAAACCCTCTGTGTTGGAAATCAACACCGTGCCGGGGATGACGGAGACGAGTCTGTTGCCGATGGCGGCAGGCAAAGCGGGCCTGTCATACGATGCGTTGACGGAACGGATCCTCGAATCCGCGCTCAGGCGGGCCGGGGTGGGATCCTTTCGAGCCGTGAGGTAGAGGTCGTCATGCCGTTCAGGTGGCGCAAAACACGACCGGCCAGAGTGAATCCGCGGGCGAATGCCCGTTCCGATTCGAGCCTGGACCGCCGCCGAGGCGGGGCGGCAGGCGGTTATTGGTCTCGGCTCGGGCGTGGTTTCCTGATTTCCTTGCGAGTGGTCGCGACGGTGACGGTGTTGGTCGGCGGCTGTTCGGGGTTGTTTGTGCTGGCGCGTGAAATCGGTCCGCTGACGCGCGAATGGTTTCTTGTGCGGTCCGTGTCCGTCAATGGCCTGCATCACGTGACGAGAAAGGAAGTGATCGGACGCTTGGCGCTCAAGCCCGATACGGCGCTCTACTCCATCAATCCGACCTGGTTGGCGGATCGGATCAAGACCCATCCCTGGATCAAGGATGCGACCGTGGTGTTGAAGCCATTGCACGAGATCCATATCGAGATCGTCGAGCGGGAGCCGGCGGTGGTGGTGCGCACCCTGGCGGAAAATCTGCTCGCAGACGCCGAAGGGGTGTTGCTGGCACGGCTCGGGTCGAGCGACGACCCGACGCTTCCCATCCTGTCGGGTGTCGACGGCAAGCGCTTCGCTCAGGGCAAAGCGGAAGATCGTCGTCCCGTGCAGGTAGGCGCGGCCTTGGCGCGCATGGTCGGCCAAACTACCGGGGGACGGCCGGACATCAATGTGGGGAATTTGAACAATCTGGTGGTGGAAGTACAAGGCGTGACGTTCCAGTTCAGCGAGTCGTCGATGAATCAGCAATGGTCGCGGTTTCTCAAAATGCGGCCCGCGCTGCGTGATGTGGCTTTTGACGGCGAGGGCGCCAGAGCGAATGAGATCGATCTTCGCTTTGCCGACCGCGTCATTGTTCGGGGAAGGGGGTGAGGCGAGTGTCTAAGCGGGATCATATCCTGGTCGGGCTCGATATCGGAACGACCAAGATTTGCGCCATTGTGGCCGAAGTGCCGGAGGAGGGCCCGTTGAACATCATCGGCGTGGGATCCTGCCCTTCGCGCGGGCTTCGCAAGGGCGTCGTCAACAATATCGAAAGTACCGTGGAATCGATCAAGAAGGCGGTCGAGGAAGCGGAGCTTATGGCGGCGGTGCAGATCAATTCGGTGTACACCGGTATCGCCGGCAGCCACATCTCGGGGGAGAACCTGAAAGGCGTGGTGGCGCTCAAGAAGCAGGAAGTCACCCGTGACGACATCAACCGCGCGGTGGAGAGCGCGAGGACACTCGCGGTCATTCCCCATGAACGGCGCATCCTGCATGTCTTGCCGCGCGAGTTCATGGTGGACGATCAAGAAGGCGTGCGCGAGCCGCTCGGCATGTCGGGCAACCGCTTGGAAGTGAATGTGCATGTCATTACGGGTGCGGTGACCTCGGCGCAAAACATCATCAAGAGTGTCAACCGGGCGGGGCTCGACGTGGTCGATATCATTCTGCAGCCGCTTGCCTCGAGCGAAGCCGTCTTGAGCGCGGAGGAGCGCGAGTTGGGCGTGGCCATGGTGGATCTGGGCGGCGGGACGACGGATCTTGCCATCTTCCTCGACGGTAGTATCCGGCACACGGCCGTGCTCCCGATCGGCGGCCAGAATCTGACCAAGGATCTGGCCATCGGATTGTTGACCTCGCAAACCGACGCAGAAAAAATCAAAGTGCAGCACGGCATCGCCCGCACCGAGTTGGTGCACGGGCATCAGATGGTGGAAGTGCCCTCTGTCGGCGATCGCCCGCCGCGGCAGTTCACCAGACGTGACATTGCGGAAATTCTGGAGCCGCGCGTCGAAGAAATATTCGATCTCGTGAAGCGCGAAATCGTGCGGGCCGGGTATGAAGGCATGCTCGGCGCGGGCGTGGTGATTACGGGTGGAACCTCGCTGTTGGAAGGGATGCCGGATGCGGCGGAACGCGGGCTGAATCTGCCGGCTCGCCGAGGCGCGCCGACAGGCATCGGTGGGTTACGGGATATCGTCAGCAACCCGATGCATGCGACCGGCGTCGGGCTGTTACTCCACGCGCGTCAACATGCCGACAACTTGGAGGCTGCCGGCATCCGTCACGGCAAGGGGCTGGGGAAAGTGTTCGATCGCATGCGATCGTGGATGTTCGAGTTTTTCTAACTTCTGCGGGCGGCTTCAGGCCGCGCCCGCGCCATCGTCAAGGGAGGTGCCACGATGTTTTCATTTCAAGAGGAGCCGCAATCGCCCGTTCGCATCAAAGTGATCGGAGTGGGAGGCGCGGGGTGCAATGCCGTCAATACAATGATTACCGGCGGATTGTGCCGGGTCGATTTTGTCGCCGCGAATACCGACGTGCAGGCACTGGAGCGGTCGCAGGCGGCCTATAAAATCCAGATCGGTCCGGATCGGACCCGGGGTCTCGGGGCCGGCGCCAAGCCCGAAGTCGGACGCGATGCGGCTCTTGAAAGTAAGGATGAAATCCGGGAGAGCCTGGTCGGCGCCGACATGGTCTTCGTGACCGCCGGCATGGGCGGCGGCACCGGGACCGGCGCGGCTCCGATCGTGGCGAGCATCGCGCGCGAGTTGGGCATTCTCACCGTCGCGGTCGTGACCAAGCCGTTCCAATACGAAGGGCACCGGCGCATGAGCCACGCCGAAGAGGGTATTCGCGATCTCGGCCGGCACGTGGACACACTGTTGATCATCCCCAATCAGCGCTTGCTGGGCATCGTGGACAAGGCGACGCCGCTGCTGGATGCGTTCAAGGTTGCGGACGATGTGTTGCGCCAGGCGATTCAGGGCATTGCCGACGTGATCACCACGACCGGGCTCGTGAACGTCGATTTTGCCGATGTGCGGACCATCATGGCGCACACGGGGCGCGCGGTGATGGGCATGGGCATCGGGCGCGGCGCCAACCGGGCGCAAGAAGCCGCGCAAAAGGCGATCTGCAGCCCCTTGCTGGAAGAAGGCAGTGTGGAAGGGGCTCGCGGAGTCTTGCTGAATATCACGGGCGGCCCGAACATGTCGCTGCACGAAGTGGAAGAAGCCGCGTCGATTGTGCAACATGCGGCGGATGCCGAAGCCAACATCATCGTCGGGCAGGTCATCAATCCTGAAATCGGCGACGATTTGATCGTGACCGTCATCGCGACGGGATTCGAGCGTGAGGAGCCGCCGGCTGCGCGGCCGGTGGTGACCGAACGGCCCGTGCCGCGCACGGGGAATGGGCGCCCCGCCCAGCAGGTGTTGACGGGCGTCCATGCCGCAGGATCAGATCGGCCCATCAAGGACATCGATCGGCCGACCTTCCTCCGGCGCATGGGTGAGACGCGAGAAGCGGTGGAACGGATCGCCGTCGTCGGCGACGATGAGTGGGATGTGCCGACGTTCCTGCGCAAACAGGCCGATTGAGGTTCAGCCGGTTCTGAGCATAGAAAGAAGAGACCATGGCCACCGAGGTCATTACTGTCGCCTCGTTTGCATCGGCTGCCGACGGGGTGGAGCACTTTTTCGGCACCCGGCTGTCTGCGGTGCCGGTCACACCGGGACGCGCCTCTACGCATGAAGCGGGATCGCAGGGCCACAGGGCGAGGGTGATCCTGTCCGTCAAGCAGGTGCATGGAACCGATGCCCTGGTGGTGGATCGACCGGTTGAAGAGGGTGAGCGGTTCGAAGGGGGCTGGGATGCGCTGGTGACCGATCAGCCGGGACTGATGGTCACCGTGCGGACGGCCGACTGTGTGCCCGTCCTCTTGCATGATCCGAAGCGGCGGGTGGTCGCAGCAGTCCATGCAGGCTGGCGTGGCGCGGTGGCCGGCATTGTGCCGAAGACCGCGGCATTGCTCGTCAGCCGGTTCGGAGCCAGGGTTAAGGATCTGCGAATGGCGATCGGACCCTCCGCCGGTCCCTGCTGTTACGAGGTGGACGAGCCGGTGCTCACGCGGCTTCGCCACGTGTTCTCGGAATGGCCGTCCGTGGTGTCGCCGGTGGATACGCAGAAAGCGCATTTGGATTTGCGCGCCTTTGTGCGGCGCCAGGCGCTGGCTGAGGGATTGGAAGCAAAACACGTGGCCACGGTTGAGGCCTGCACGATTTGCCGGCCGGAGGCATTTTATAGTTACCGCCGCGAAGGCGTCGTGAAGGCAACGATGGTCAGCGGGATCGCCCTCGTGCCTGACCGGTAACGCGGCCTGTGCCGGTGGACGGGCAGGATGCTCGCGCCTACCCGTCCTCGGAGGCGATCGTTGTTGACTGAAACAGGCAGGCGATGCTTCGCAAGGCGGCAGGATGGACGCAGAACCGGGGACAATTGCCGATCGGGTTCGATCACTATTCGACGAGATTCGGCATGCAGCGGTCCGGGCGGGGCGTGCTCCGGAGAGCGTACGGCTGCTGGCGGCATCGAAAACCGTCTCCGTTGAGCGGGTGCGGGAAGCGGTGGATGCCGGCATTCGGCATCTCGGCGAAAACCGCCTTCAGGAGGCCCTGCCAAAGATCGAGGCGTTGGATCGCGAAGGGGTTGTCTGGCATTTCATCGGTACCCTCCAGAGGCGGAAGGTCAAGTCGGTCGTCGGGCGCTTCGAGACCATCCACTCGGTCGACAGTCTGGTGCTGGCCGAAGAGATCGCTCGCCAGGCCAAGGCGGCGGGACTGCGGCAGCGCGTTCTGCTGGAGGTCAATCTCGGAGGGGAATCCAGCAAAGGCGGATTTGCTCCGGCGGCGCTGGCTCAAGCCCTCCCGCTGTTGAACGAGTTCGAGCAGTTGGATATCCGCGGCCTCATGGCTATTCCTCCGCCGACCGCGACGGCGGAAGAGGCCCGTCCCTACTTCCGGCAACTCCGGGAACTTGCTCAGGCATTGACAGCGCAGGGTTGCAGGAACATTAATATGCAGGAACTGTCGATGGGTATGTCGCACGACTATGCGGTTGCGGTTGAAGAAGGGGCGACCTACGTGCGAGTCGGCACCGCTATTTTTGGAGTACGGCAACTAGGATGATCACCGGGACGATTGCAGTGCTCGGCGGCGGGCAGATGGCAGAAGCGTTGATCGGCGGTGTGCTGGCTTCGAAGGTCAGCGAGCCCGCCTTCCTTTGCGCAACCGACCCAGTGGCGGCACGCCGGGATCTCTTGAAGTCCCGCTTCGGTATTGAGGTCAGTGACAATAACGCCGCGGCCGCGGCCGGGGCTGATCTCGTGCTGTTGGCCGTGAAGCCCCAGGTGATGCCGGCCGTCCTCAGTGAAACCGGAGCTGCGCTGTCAGGGAAATTGGTGGTGTCGATTGCCGCCGGGGTCACCACGGCCTGGATTCGCGAACGTATTCCGGCCGCCCGCGCCATCGTGCGAGCCATGCCCAACACCCCGGCATTGGTGCGCGAGGGGGTGACCGCGCTGGCCTCTCAGGCTGATCTGACTGCCGGCGATCTGGCGGCGGTGCGGGCCCTCTTCGAAGCCGTAGGCTCCGTAGTCATGGTCGAAGAACGGCTGATGGATGCCGTCACCGGCTTGAGCGGGAGTGGGCCGGCCTATGTGTTCGTCGCGATCGAAGCGCTGGCCGACGGCGGAGTCAAAATGGGATTGCCGCGCGCGACTGCGCAAACGCTGGCGGCTCAGACGGTGCTGGGCGCAGCCCGGATGGTGTTGGAGCAGGGGGAGCATCCGGCCCGGCTCAAGGATCAGGTGGCATCGCCGGGAGGCACGACCATCGCCGGGTTGCATCAACTGGAAGCCGGCGGGCTCCGGGGGTGTTTGATGGCGGCCGTCGAGGCGGCGACGAAACGTTCACAGGAGTTGGGACGCTGATGTTCGTGCTAAGCAATGTGTTGCAAGGAACGGCGACGGTTTTGGATACGGTGCTGTGGATCTATATGTGGGTGATCATCGCCCGCGCGTTGATTTCCTGGGTCAATCCCGATCCCTGGAATCCGATCGTGCAATTCCTGGAACGCGCGACGGAACCGGTGCTCACGCCGATTCGGCGATTCATCGGATGGCGCATGGGCATGGATCTTTCGCCCATGATCGCAATCCTGATCCTTGTGTTTCTGCAATATGCCGTGGTTCAATCCTTGCGGGATATTGCCGTGCGGATGCATTAACTGTCGGGCGAGAGGTGTCGCATGAAAATCACTCCCATCGACATTCAGCAGATGGTGTTTCAGGTCAAGTTCCGCGGGTACGACAAGGACGAGGTCAATCGCTTTCTTGAAGAATTGGCGCTGACCGTTGAAAATCTGAATCGCGAGAACAGTCTGCTGCGCGAGAAACTCACCACGACCGAGCAGCAGGTGGCCGACTTGCGCCGTACGGAGGCGACGCTCTCCAACACGTTGGTCTCGGCGCAGACGTTGGCGGAGGACGTCAAGCGATCCGCCCAGCGCGAAGCCGATTTGATCGTGAAGGAAGCCGAACTCAAGGCGAGCGAAATTGTCCGGCAGGCTCGAGTGAGTCTCACGGAGATGCAGCGTGGCGTGGCGGACCTGCAGAAGCAGCGTCTGATGATGGTGGAGCGGTTCCGTTCAACCCTGCGCTCCTTCGAGCGGATGCTGGAAGTGGAAGAGAGCGACGCGTATCAATCGGACGCCGCTTCGGATGAAGGGAAGCTGGCCGGCGAGTCAAGCCCTGCGCGTTGAGTCCCCTGGTTCATCGGGAATTCCAATGTTGCCTGCCGGCGTGACCCGGCAGAGCGAATCCTCCGCTCCTCGCCCTTCCTGCCGGCCGCACATCACGGGTCGATCGAATCTATGGTCATGAGTAATCCCATTCAGTCGGCGCTGCAGGCGGCCGTTGATGACGGAACATTTCCGGGCGCGGTCCTGGCGGTGCGGTTACGGGGTGCCATGGTGTTCGAAGGCGCCGTCGGCCGGTTGTCACGCCAGGGAGCGGAGGAAGCCGTCACAGTCGACACCGGTTACGACCTCGCCTCCCTGACCAAGGTGCTCGCGACGACAACCGCGCTGGCTATACTGATGCAGCGCGGGCTTGTGAAGGTGGACGACCGCATCGAAGGGATTGTGAAGGAACTGCAAGGGAGCGCCGCCGGAGGCGCGACGCTGCGGCAATTGCTCACCCACAGTTCGGGGCTACCGGGATGGCGCCCCTATTATGAGCGCCTGGCTGCCGCCGACGCGGCGCAACCGGGATGTCTGGGAAGTCCTGCGGCGCGCGAGGCCGTGTTGAAATATATCGCGCAGGAAGACCTGGTCTATGAGCGTGGTTCGCGCAGTCTCTATAGCGATCTGGGGTTCATGGTCTTGGGGTTTGCCGTCGAGCGGATCTCCGGCGAATCACTCGACGGATTCTGCAGTGCGCACATCTTCGGGCCGCTCGGCGCTCGTCCGCTGGCCTATGTGAGAGGCGGCTCGAGGTCGGCCTTCGCCATTCACCACGAGTTGGGATGCGCCATTGCGCCGACGGAAGACGATCCCTGGAGGGGGCGACTCTTGTGCGGCGAAGTGCATGATGAAAATGCCTATGCCTTGGGCGGAGTCGCCGGGCATGCGGGGTTGTTCGGCACGGCCCGCGCGGTGCTTGCGGTCTCGGAAGCCTGGATGGATGGGTGGCACTCAAAACCCGGCTTGTTGAAGCCAGACACGGTCAGGCTGTGCACGATGAACCGGCAGGGCGTCCCGAACTCCAGTTGGGCGTTGGGCTGGGATACGCCGTCGGTGCGGTCGTCCTCAGGCACGCGGTTTTCGCCGGAGTCGTTCGGCCACCTCGGGTTTACGGGGACATCGTTGTGGATCGATCCCGTCAAGGAGCTGGAGGTGGTGCTGCTTTCGAATCGGGTTCATCCCACCAGGCGAAACGAGCAGATTCGGACCTTCCGCCCGCATATCCACGATGTGATTTGCCGGGAATTGCTGAAAGGTTAGGCGGGGAGGTCGGGATAGTCGGTCCAGGTTTCTTTTTCAGCGAGGTAGCGGTTGCCCTTGAAGTTCAGGCGTGTGCGCAACCGGGAAAAACCCACCTGCTGCAGTTTCTCGACGACGGCTTTGACGGCGGCCCCGGTCGTTGATTGAGCCGTGCCTTCCACCGCGTAGGCTTCGTAGGTCACTTTGCCCGTATACCCGGCCGCTACCCGGCTTACGAGGACGGCCCGGTTAAAGTAGCGATCGCTGGGATCGATCCCTTCGACCTGGTACCGTTCGATCAATCCCTCTTTCTTGAAGAGAAGGGGGAGTCCACTCATAACACAACCTCCGTCCATCATCGCCAACCCGCGACCTGAGGGTCCCGATTATAGGGACGTCCCCTGTCGAGTGCAACCGTCGTTGACAAGGTTCTGCGGGGGTTTCTATGATGCGCGATTCCCGCGGCGTGGTCCGTCAGCCGGACGGGCGATTCCGGCCCTCATTTCTGATGAACATGAACGTTCCCAACAGCCTGACGATGTTGCGCATCCTCTTGATCCCCGTTTATGTCGGGTTGCTCAACTACGAGCAATTCGACTATGCGTTGGCGGTGCTGTTCATCGCCGGGTTGACCGATGCGCTCGACGGGATCATTGCGCGGGTGGCAGATCAGAGAACCAGGCTGGGTGAAGTGTTGGATCCTCTGGCCGACAAACTGATGCTGACGACGGGATTTATCACGCTCTCCGTCATGCACCTCGTGCCCCTCTGGCTGACGATTCTCGTCGCCAGCCGGGATCTTATGTTGATGTTGGGCGCGGCGGTCGCGCACTTCACCCACGCGCAGGTCGACATCTCGCCGACGGTGCTCGGGAAGAGCACCACACTAATTCAACTGGCGACGCTGGTGGCCGTGGTCTTTTTTGCCTCGCGGCGACTGGATCTCGCCACCCTCGATCCGCTGCTCTACCTGATGGGCGCCGTGACGCTGACCTCCGGTCTTCATTATCTCTCCCGGGGCTACGTACGCATGACTTCCACCCAGGTATAGTCTTCCGACACGTGCTCGCCCGCTCCTGTGGCCTCTCCGCATGCTTCCGTTTTTCCTGCATTTGTTTGACAGTTTTTCGGTCGTCTTATAGACTTCGATCATAGTTTTCCGCCGCATACCTACGTGTCCCGCCCGGCGTTCAAAGGAGTGAAAACCGCGTTATGAGCACATTCACCTACGTCGGACGCAACCGCCAGGGCGCTGTGAAGAAAGGGGAACTCACCGCCAAGACCAGAGACGAGGCGGTGGATCAGCTTCGCAAGCAACAGGTCGTCGTGACCAGCCTGGAAGAAAAGGCGGGGGGCGGAAAATTCAAGCTGAACATCGGGGGAGGTCTGAGCGACAAAGACCTCGTCGTGTTCACACGTCAATTCGGCACGATGATCAATGCCGGGCTGCCCCTCATCCAATGCCTCGATATTCTCTCCACCCAGTCTGAAAATAAAGTTCTCCGCGAGACGGTCGGGGACGTGAAAAACAGCGTGGAAGCGGGTTCCACGTTTTCCGACGCGCTGAAGCGCCATCCCAAAGTCTTCGACGATCTCTACGTGAACATGATCCATGCCGGTGAAGTGGGCGGTCTCCTCGATACGATTCTGACCCGTTTGGCCAAGCACATTGAAAAGGCCATGAAACTGAAGGGCCAGATCAAGTCGGCGATGGTCTATCCTACGGCGATCGTGGGTGTGGCGGTCGTCATCATCAGCGTGTTGATGGTGTGGGTCATCCCCGTGTTTGCGCAGATGTTCACCGAGATGTCCGGCGGCAAGGTCGGACTGCCTGGCCCGACGCAGATCGTCATCAACGTCAGCAATTTCTTCCAAAGTTATTGGTATGCCATGTTCGGCGCCGTGGCAGGTGCCATCTTCGCGATCAAACGGTACTATGCCACGGCGAACGGGCGAGTGGTGATCGACAAGCTGCTCCTTAAGACGCCGATCGTCGGCGATCTGATCCGGAAAGCGTCCGTCGCCAAATTTACCCGCACGCTTGGAACCTTGATCACCAGCGGTGTCCCGTTACTCGAAGGGTTGAGCATCTGCGCCAAAACGTCGGGCAACAAGGTGATCGAAGAAGCGCTCATGAATGCGCGGGTGAGTATCAGCGGCGGGAAAACGATTTCCGAGCCGTTAGCCAAATGCAACGTGTTTCCCAAGATGGTGACGCACATGATCGCGGTCGGCGAATCGACCGGCGCGCTCGACGCCATGCTCGGCAAGATCGCCGATTTTTATGAAGATGAAGTCGACCAGGCCGTCGAGACACTGACCTCGCTGTTGGAACCGATCATGATGGTGGTGCTGGGAACCATTATCGGCTTTATAGTCATCGCTATGTACCTGCCGATCTTCACGATGGCGCAAGCCATTCAATAGCGACGCACACTCGCATCCGATTCACGGCGCGCGACCCGACCATCCGGGACGGCCGCGCGCCGCACATCCATTCAGGGCAATGCGCCCGCCATGCTGTCCTCAACTCTCCCAGCCCCACCCAGCGCGCCCGAGCCATCGCTGAGGCCGATCGGATCACCGCCGCAGCTCGATGAGCCTCCTCGGACGCCGGGTGACCGATCCATGCCTGAGTTGAAGACGAGGCTCCATTGGCTGATGGGCCTCCGCGTCGTGATCGTCACGGTGATGCTCGGGCTGTCCCTGGCGTTTCACTCGACGCGCGGCGAATCGGCGCCGACCTTTACCGCTCTCATCGTCTTCACCTACGCTGTGACCATCGTCTACGCCCTGGTGCTGAGACGGCTCACCTCGCCCGCGGCGCATACCGTCTTTACTTGGGTGCAGCTGGCCGTCGATAGCATCATCGAGACCGTCCTGATTGTGAGAACCGGCGGTGTCGAGAGTCCGTTTGCGGTGCTCTACGTCGTCACCGTGGCCGTGGCCAGTCTCGTTCCATACCGGCGTGTCGGCATCCTTACGGGAGCCGCCTGCACGTGCTTGTTCGGTGGCATCACGGTCATCCAGCATTTCGGGTTCCTGCAGGCGTCGATCTGGTTGCCTCCGAGCGAGTTGGAAGGGGCCGAAGTGCTGCAAACGTTCGAGGTGTATGGCCTGGCGTTCCTGGTGGTCGGGTTCTTGAGCGGGGCGCTGGCGGACCAACTCCACCATGCCGATCAATCGCTGCGCGAGAAGGAGCAGGGGCTCACTCGGTTGCAGGTGTTCCATGAAAGTATCGTGCGCAGCATCAGCAGCGGCGTGTTTACCACCGACGAGGAAGGGCGCATCACATCCTTCAACCCTGCCGCGCATGAAGTGACCGGCTACCCGTTCGCGGATGTGCAGGGGCGTTTGTGGCAGGACGTGTTCAACTGGCATCCGGAGGGACCGGCGCAGGATCCAGGCGTGATCTCGCCGCCGCTGCGCTTCGAGGTGGACTGCTTTCATGCCAACGGCAGCTGTCTGGTGTTGGGCATGACCATCTCACCGCTACAGGAACAAGGGACGCAGCGAGGTCTCGTCGGCGTCTTCAAGGATCTCACGCAAATCCGTTATCTGGAAGAAGAGATGCGTCGGCGGGAATGGCTGGCCAGTCTGGGCGAGATGTCGGCCGGTATGGCGCATGAAATACGTAATCCGCTCGGCGCGCTGGCGGGCGCGATGCAGATGTTGCGGCAGGATGTCGGATCCGATGAGACCAGCCAGCGGCTGATGGACATTGCCATCCGTGAGGCCAGGCGGCTGGATCACATCATCACGGAGTTTTTGCAGTATGCCCGCCCGCCGGCGTTGAACGTGGCCCAGCAGGATTTGAATAAAGTCCTTGCCGATACGCTGGATCTGATCCAACATGAAGCGCGATCACGAACCGGCGTCTCCATCGCGTCCCGCCTGGCTCCGGGCCCTCTCGTGGCGCAGGTGGATCAGGATCAGCTGAGACAGGTGTTCTGGAATTTGGCCGCCAACGCCTTCGACGCCATGCCCCAAGGGGGAACCTTGACGATCGCCACCGGACTGCGGCGCGTGGAAGTCGGGGGGCGCCGCGAGGATGTGATTGAGATCAGCTTTCACGATAGCGGGGAAGGCATTCCCAAGCAGAACTTCGACAAGATCTTTTTGCCGTTTTTTACCACGAAAAAAGAAGGCTCCGGCTTAGGTCTGGCCCAGGTCCATCGCATCGTGGAGCTGCATGACGGATGGATCAAGGTGGAAAGCGAAGTGGGCGCCGGGGCGAAATTTGTCGTGTGCCTCCCGCAATCCCCCGAGGCGGGGGTACGCCTGCGGCATGAGGGAAGGGAACCGTGGAAAAGATTCTAGTCGTCGATGACGAGCAGGGCTTGCGCGATGTGCTGACCATCATGCTGAAGCGGGCGGGATATGCCGTGACCGCGGCGTCGGACGGGGAAGAGGCGATCGCGCAGCTTCAGAAGGAAATTTTCGATCTGGTCATCACCGACCTGAAGATGCCGAGAGTGGGCGGGCTTGATGTGCTGAAGGCTGTCAAGGCTGCGTCTCCGGACACCGTGGTGTTGATGATCACGGCATTTGCGTCCGCCGATTCGGCCGTCGAGGCGATGAAGCACGGCGCCTACGACTATCTCACCAAGCCGTTCCAGGTCGATGAAGTGCAGCTGATCATTCGCAACGCGATCGAGCGGCGCCGGTTGTCGACGGAGAATATGCTCCTGAAGCGGGAGCTGGCCAGCCAGTCGTCATTCTCCCAGATCATCGGTCAGAGCGAGGCGATGCAGAAGGTCTATGACGTCATCAAGAAGGTGGCCGATTCGAAAAGCAATGTGTTGATCGGCGGAGAGAGCGGGACCGGCAAAGAGTTGGTCGCCCGGGCGATCCACTTCAACAGTGCGCGTGCCTCCATGCCGTTCGTGACGGTCAATTGCAGCGCCGTGCCCGAAACGCTGCTGGAAAGCGAACTCTTCGGCCATATGAAAGGCTCGTTCACCGGCGCGATCTCCAACAAGGCCGGGCTCTTCGAGGTGGCGAACGGCGGCACGATCTTCCTCGACGAAATCGGCGATACCACGCCCGCGATTCAGGTCAAGTTGCTGCGGGTCATTCAGGAGCGTGAGTTCCGTCGGGTCGGCGGCACGCAGGACGTGAAAGTGGATGTGCGAATCGTCGCGGCCACGAATCGTGATTTGGAAAAAGCCGTCGCCGAAGGCGCGTTTCGTGAAGATCTGTATTACCGGCTCGATGTCATTCCCATCAAGCTCCCGCCGCTGCGCATGCGCACAGGCGACATTCCGTTATTGAGCCAACATTTTCTGGAGAAATTTGCCAAGGAAAGTGGTAAACCAGTCCCGACGATGAGCCAGGAGGCCATGCGCGTGCTGTTGGCGCATGAGTGGCGAGGCAACGTTCGTGAATTGGAGAACGTCGTCGAACGCGTCGTGGCCTTCACAACGGGATCGTCGGTGACGGATGCGGATATTCGCGGATGGCTCCATAAGCCGGTGAACAACCAGCAGGCCCTGCCGTCTGAATTGCCGGAAGACGGCTTGGACCTTGAAGGCCTGATCAACACGATCGAGAAGGATCTGCTGTTGAAAGCGCTCGAACGGAGCCGGTGGGTCAAGAAGCGGGCCGCGCGATTGCTGCGGTTGAATACCCGGTCGTTCCGATACCGTCTCGAAAAATATCAAATCAAAGGAGGCCGGGATTAGCGCCGCCCTGTCAGCTGCGAGTGAACTCAACTAGCCTGCTGGTTCTGACTCCTGCCAAGGTCAATCTCATTCTTCGGGTGCTCGAACGACGGCCTGATGGATTCCATGCCATCTGGTCATTGATGCACACGGTTGGGCTCAACGATGAGTTGACCCTCACGATGCAGCCCGCCGCCGCCTCGCGCATTGCCTTACGCTGTGACCGGTCCGACTTGGCGGTGGATCGGACCAATCTCGTCTATCGGGCCGCAGAACTCGTGCTGGCGCGGGTCGATCGGACCATCGACCTCTCCATCAGCCTAATCAAGCGCATCCCGATGGGAGCCGGCCTGGGGGGAGGAAGCAGCGACGCGGCAGCGACCATTCTCGGCCTGACCCGGTTGCTGGGATTGGCCTGGTCGATTGAGCAAATGGCGGAAGTGGGTCAGCAGTTGGGCAGCGACGTCCCCTTCTTTTTCTTGGCGCCTGCCGCCTATGTCACGGGACGGGGGGAGCAGGTGCGACCGATCCGGGTCACCGGAGAACGATGGATCGTGCTGGTGAATCCGGGCTTTCCGGTCGCGACCAAATGGGCCTACCAGCAGCTGGCCGCCACGCGCTCCGCAGTGCGCCCGCTCTCGCCGGCGGTCGTGGATTTGAACCAACGCTCCGTGCTGGATTGGTCCGACCTGGTGCCCCTGGTAGAAAACGACTTTGAAGCGCCGGTGTTTGCCCACCATCCGGTCCTGGGTCAGATCAAGCGTCAACTGCTGGGCCTGGGGGCAGAGGTGGCCCTGTTATCAGGAAGCGGAGCGACAATGTTCGGAGTCTTCAAAGACCAATCCGGCGCACAGCGGGCCGCTCATGAGTGCGCGCGCAATCCCGATATGACGGCCCATGCGGTGCCGGCAGCAGGCACAGTTTCCGCCAGCCTCCCGTGACGCAATGAGCCGGAGGGCTAGACACTCCTGCAGAGCCCGATACAATAGCGCGCGACCATCCGCAGCGCCCTCTACCGACGGCCCGGCGCGCCACTCTGAGGACCGTTGGTTGCCGCAAATTGTTGACAACTTCCAAGGCTTTTCGTTAATGTGCAGAGCTTCGGTAGGCGTCCTCTTGTCCTGACCCTGTGAGGTCAGCGGGCGAGGTCAGTGGGATCGATAACGGGTCCGTTCCGTGCCCACCGTTCTAGACGAACTCGATAACGCACCGTTACAGCATCGGCATCGCCACGTACCGCATCGAAGGGGTGGAATGAACAGGGAACTGAAGCTCTTTTCGGGCAACGCCAATCCTGCGCTTGCGCGCGCGATCGGCTCGTACCTGGACTTGCCCATCGGCACGGCCACCGTGTCCTCGTTCAGTGACGGCGAGATTCGGGTGCGCATTGAAGAAAATGTGCGCGGGGCTGACGTGTTTCTGATCCAGTCCTGTTGCGCGCCGGTGAATGATTCGATCATGGAAATGCTCATCATGATCGATGCCTTGAAGCGTTCGTCGGCCAATCGTATTACCGCGGTCATCCCGTATTTCGGGTATGCCCGGCAGGATCGTAAAGATCAGCCGCGCGTGCCGATTTCAGCCAAACTGGTGGCGGACCTCATCACCACCGCCGGAGCGGACCGGGTGCTGACCATGGATCTCCATGCCAGCCAGATTCAGGGTTTTTTCAATATTCCCGTGGATAATCTTTACGCGCTCCCGGTGCTGTTGGATTACATCACCAAACGGAGAATAGACGACCTGGTTGTGGTGTCGCCTGATGCCGGCGGCGTGGAACGGGCCCGAGCCTTTGCGAAACGTCTCCAGGCCAATCTTGCCATTATCGACAAGCGGCGGGAAGGACCGAACCAGGCACAGGTGATGAATATCATCGGTGACGTGCAGGGAAAGAGTGCCCTGCTTCTCGACGATATGATCGATACTGCCGGCACGATTGTGCAGGGCGCTCAGGCCTGCATCGAGAAAGGCGCGCGGGAAGTGTGGGCCGGCTGCTCGCACGGCGTCTTGTCGGGGCCCGCATTGGAGCGACTCCAGCAATCCGGACTGACCGATGTGCTGGTGACCGATTCGATTCCGTTGCGCGGCAAGGAGTTGAAGTGCCCGAAGTTGAAAGTGTTGTCTGTGGCGCCGCTGTTCGGTGAAGCCATCAGGCGGATCCATGAGGATGAATCAGTGAGTTCGTTATTCGTGTAGGCCGTCCGCGTGGAGCGACAGGTCGAGGAGGAGTATC
>CABVSR010000003.1 GCA_902500995.1 uncultured Nitrospira sp. | reverse complement strand
GTCGAAGAGCCGATCTACATTCGGCCGGCCGAGCGCGTGAACTGGCTGTAAGACTCACACGGGCGAAAGAGGCCGTCCTCTTTCGCCCGTGAAGGGCCCCAGCACAACAAAGGCCGGAGGTTCTTCCGAACCTCCGGCCTTTGTACTTTCATCAGACGCATGCTCCTGCCTGAAATACCCGATGCGTCATCAGCTCACGTGATAGAGCTCTCGGGACCTATCCAAGGCAGACCGCACCAAACCCAGCGCATGGTGAGGTCTCCAAGTCAGTTCATCGAATTGGCAAGAAACGCCTTTACCCTACATGTCGCCATAGAAGCCTAATGCTTCTGCTTCACTCTCCACCGAGAACAAACTCCTACTGGTCGCCTCCAGCACCCGTCAGTTCGCTGCAATCACACTGGATGTTGACAGAACGCAATACCACCGCTATACTCACTATAGTTGAGAACAGTTATCAGTATCGAGAAAGTTTCATTTTCGCCCAGCCGAGACACTCGACCATCAGTGGGAGACGCCACTCATGTATGTCTGCTTATGTAAGGGCTTGACGGAATCTGATGTGCGGGAAGCAGGTCATCAGGGATACCTGACCACAAGGCAAATTATCGCGGAGTTCGGTTTGCGGGAAAATGGATGTTGCGGCCGTTGCGCAAAAAATATTCATGAACTAGTCGCACTCGCCAAAAGCCAACTGGAAAGTGCCTGCCGCAATCATGTTTGATCTCTACCTCAGAGATGCCACCCTCACCGGAAGTTTGAGCGCACTGGGCCTTATTGCCGTTCAAGTCCTCGCTTGACTGCCCCGGCCACGTCAGCTACCCGCCGCCCCAGTTCTCGGGCGTTCGAAATCTCCTGCTCATCGATTCCTGGACTATTACCTTCCGTTGTGGCAGAAGCGCCGAACGCGCCGCCGCCACTGACCGTGATCATATAATTTCCCAACATCGCCGCAAGGATTGAGAGCATCGTGAACTCTTTCCCACTGGAAATTTGGCCGCCGGTTGCGAATGCCGCGCCCACCTTATTCTTTAGTTTGAACTCTGGAAACACGCCAAACTTGAACTGCCAGTCATCAATGAAGGCCTTCACCTCACTGGCCATGTTCGACCAATAGACAGGAGAGCCGAGAACGATCGCATCTGCAGCGAATAATTCCTCAGCGGTGACATGCCCTACACGCCGGACCATGACCTCTGTGTGAGGCACCAATCGGACCCCTTCCGCAACGGCCTCAGCCATTTTCTCGGTATTCCCGGAAGAAGAGTGGTAGGCCACCAATACGTGAATGATTGTGGCACTATCGGCCGATGAACCAGCGGCAGGCACGGCCAGAACTCCGGCCGTGCAGATCAGCAGCAGTCGCCAGATCTGAAGCATGATGTACCTCTAGATGATCTACAAGCACAAGACTGACATCGGCAGGGCCAGACCTGAACGGCCGGCTGGACTCAACGTGTTTAACCAGAAGAAAAAAAAGACGAGACCTTGGTCAGTTTCGCCATGTAGAACTGAGCAGCCTAACGACGAACGATTTCCTCATCCATGTGTTCTTCAACCGATACTTGAGTCAGTGTTCCGCGATAGTCGCACTTGTGACAGCGAATTCGGAATTCCTCGATCCATTTTTCCTGCACATACGATTGACGACACTTCGGACAAACAAAGACGCCTCGCATGTACACCACACGTCGCGTTTCTTTCATGAACAGCCTCCATCAAAGTCAATGGTTATGCCGAGGATGGCATAGGGGCCGACGGAATTGCAAGGCGGTATCCAGCCCCCAGAGATTCCCCTGCCCCATCTTGACGGCCCACACACAGCTCGTTAGGATGCGGCTCGGGACGGTCGATGCATTATCCAAGCAACAGACACCTTCCAATAGAGTTCATACGACTGATCGCCAGTGGCTTATGGACGCTCGTGATGCTGGCCTTGACTTGCTGGAGCTGGGCCGCTGACCCACCGGCTGACACTCTGATTCCGGTTAAAACACCGAGGGGCACAGTGATTCAGGCAGAATTAGCCGATACGGCGCAAAAGCGGGCACAGGGGCTCATGTTCCGTGAGCATCTCGCGGACGATCGAGGCATGCTGTTCATCTTCGGGGATGCCCAGCCCTGGACTTTTTGGATGAAAAATACCAAGATCCCTCTCGACATCATTTGGATGGATGCAAAGAAGACCATCATCCATATCGAACGCAACACGCCCATCTGCACCAGACAGGATGACGGTTGTCCCCAGTACCATTCCGAAGGGGGAGCCCTCTATGTGCTGGAACTTGGGGCGGGACGGGCGGCTGCGCTTCAACTCCAACCAGGCGTCAAGCTCAGCTTCAAACAGCCCTGATCAGACCGAGATCGCTCACTGAGTCTTGCGCGCTCCGCTGAAAAAATATTGAATACGTTCTACGAGAGAGCGGGTGCGGGTGACAACCGACAAGGCCTCCGCATCTCGCGACAGCTGAGCTTTGACCGCCGCAGTCGCGGCCTGTCGACGAGCGACCACCTCTCCCATTCTCTCGATCAGCTGCCGGTCGTTTTCTACGAGTTGCAGCAAAGCCTGCTTCCCGACGGCAATGACTGAGACCGCCGTAGCAGCTATCACAGTGGCCGATCGGGGCTCGCCGGTCAACAAAGACATCTCACCAAAAAACTTTCCCGGCTCCAAGGTCGTCACGGTGGTCGTCAGGCCCCCCTGCTCCAGCCGGACATCAACTGTTCCAGAGACGATCACATAGAGTACTTCCCCAGGATCGCCTTGACGAACGATCCGCTCGCCGGGCAAATACGATTCGCACCGCGCACCCTCCGCCAACGCTTCGAGTTGCTTCGCATCGAGCGTGACCAAGAAATCGACCGCCGTGAGTTGCCTGATGATCCACTCCACGGCGTGGCTCGCGGAAGCTACCTCCTCACTGGCTGTGCGATGCACCACGCGCTGCGGAAATGGGATTTCGATCCCTTTGCGCGCGAAGGCATGCCAGATATAGGTGCGCATGGCGCTCTCGATCGAGTCCCGTTGCGAGAAGTCTCCTATCGGAAACTTGATACGATATTGAATTGCCGATTCATTGAACGCGGCCACGAACGCGGCCGATTTGGGCTCCGGTAGTACTCCCGAGACCGCAGCAGCAGTCTCAAGCAGCGTCGCGCAGACCTGCTCAGGCGGGGTTCGATAGGCGGCATCGACCCACACATTGCAAAAGTGCGTCGTGGTCGGTCTGGCATAGTTCGTGACCCCGCTTTGAATCACCACATCATTGGGCAACGACACCAGATCGTGAGCCCTGGTCAGCAAGCTGACATGCTCCATGCCGATGTGAGTGACCACGCCTTCCCGCTCCAGCACCGTGATCCAATCCCCTACCTTGACGAGCTTTCCAAGCTCAATACCGGAGAAAAATCTCGTCAACGTATCCTTTAACGCCACTCCCACCATCGCCGCCGCCACGGTGGGTAATGCCACGAGCGCGACGAGGTTGATCCCCATGACCAACCAGAGGATCACCACACCGGCTGCCACGACTTCCGCGCCGATGAGTAGCTGCCGAACGATATCGGGAATGTATCGCTGCCCTCGCTCGATCAGCCATTCCCCGATGAAGAAGGCATCCAGGATCGTGAAGACGAAGAACGCTGCGCCCAGCCAGGCCGCCACCTCAAGTCCGGCTAGAACGAGATGAGGAAGAGCAGTGACAAGGTCGCTGTGGCCGACCAGCGATGCGACAACCAAAAAGACGCCCACGCCACCCGCGTAGAACGGCAGGGCCGGAACCGGTTTGCCGCGGCGTGTACACAGGTACGTCAGGCCGATCAACATTCCAGCCACGCAGGACAGAATGGCAACGATCGCACCGACGAGGATTCCCAGATTCATGCGGACATCACCCGCAGAAGGGAGGATCGCACAGAAAGACCTTTCAGGCTTATGCGCGCTCTTGCCAGGAACGCATCCGGCGGACCGTGATCACGCCTTCTACCTTTTCAATAGCCTTGAATACTCTCGACAGGTGGGCCGTATCTGCGACCTCGACGATGAAGTCCAGCATCGCCTTTCGATCTTCGCGTGTCGTAATTTCCGCTCGACTAATATTTGCCTGGCATTCCGAAATAGCCGTCGAGACATGCGCCAACACGCCGGTTTTGTCCACCGCAATCACCGACACCTTGACGGAGTGCGTGCTGGGCGTCGACTGATCCCACTCGACTTCGACCAACCGGTTCTTGTCGTAATCCAACGCTTCGAGATTGGGGCAATCGACGGTATGAATCGTGAGCCCCCGGCCTCTGGTGATGTACCCCAAAATACGGTCCCCGGGAACAGGATTACAACAGCGGGAGAGCTGCATGAGAAGGTCTCGCGCGCCCTTGACCTGAACCCCCCCGTCCCCGGCGCGGCCGGCAGCCGGCTTGTGCACCGCCGGTGTTTCCGGCGTGCCGGGCTGGCTTTCCACCGGCGAAGGAGGGGCGATTTTGCTCATGACCTGAGAGGTCGGCACATGTCCGAACCCGACAGCGGCGGCGAGTTCCTCCGGCGTTTCATACCCGACCTGTTTGGCCACGGCGAGCAGTTGCTCCGACCGCATCATCTGGGCCGGAGCCAGCCCATGCCGCCGGAACTCAGCCTCCAGCAATCGCTTGCCGATCTCGATGCTACGGGACTGTTCCTCGGCTTTGATCCAATGCTTGATTTTCGTTTTCGCGCGCGAGGTGCGGACGAATTTCAGCCAATCCCGGTGGGGCGTTTGGTTGGCGGCGGTCAAAATCTCCACCATGTCGCCGCTTTCCATCATATGCTTGAGCGGCACAATCTTGCCGTTGACCTTGGCGCCCACACAATGATCGCCGATTTCCGTATGCACGGAATAGGCGAAGTCGACCGGAGTGGAGCCCTTGGGGAGTTCCTTCACCATGCCCTGCGGAGTAAACACATAGACCACGTCGTGGAAGAGATCGAGCTTGACCGAATCCATGAACTGGCGATTGTCCGGCAAGTCTTGATTCCATTCCACGAACTGCCGCAGCCAGCTGAACACCTTCCCGTCTTTCTCGTCGATGCGTCCATGCTCCTTGTACTTCCAGTGCGCGGCAATGCCCTGTTCCGAAACCCGGTGCATCTCCTCGGTGCGAATCTGAAACTCCACATGCTCGCCCTTCGGACCCGCCACCGTGGTATGCAGCGACTGATACATATTCGACTTTGGAATAGCGATGTAATCCTTGAACCGGCCGGGCAGAGGACGCCACAGCGAGTGGATGACGCCCAGCAAGGCGTAGCAGTTCATTTTGATATCAGTGATGATGCGCAAGGCCGCAAGATCATACACTTCCTCAAACGAGATCGACTGCTTCTCCATTTTCTGGTAAATGCCATAGAGATGCTTGGGCCGGCCGGACACCTCCCCCTGCAAGCCGGCCTCCTCCATGGCCTTTTTCACCATCTCGATGACTTCCAGAATGTATTGCTGCCGGTCTTCATCCCGCTTGGCCACGCGCACGCGCAGCAATTCGTACACATCCGGTTTGAGGTGCTTCAAACACAGGTCTTCAAGTTCGTTTTTAATCCAACCGATTCCCAGGCGGTTCGCCAGCGGAGCATAAATTTCCAGCGTCTCCTGAGCAATCTGCCGCCGTTTGCCTTCGCTGAGATACTCCAAGGTCCGCATGTTGTGGAGCCGATCCGCCAATTTGATCAGGACGACGCGGATATCGTCCGCCATCGACAACACCATCTTGCGGAAATTCTCCGCCTGCTTTTCTTCATAGTTCCGGAAGGTGATCTTGCCGATCTTGGTCACCCCATCGACCAGATGGACGACGTCCTTCCCAAACCGCTGCTCCAATTCGAGGGGAGTCGCGAGGGTATCTTCCAGTGTGTCGTGCAGGAGGCCGGCCACGATGGCCGTCACATCCGTCTTCAGATGGGTCAACAGGCCGGCCACCGCCAGGGGATGGCGAAAATAGGGCTCGCCGGACCGGCGCTTCTGCCCTTCATGAGCCTTGGCTGAAAAGTCGTAGGCCCGGCGCACGAGGTCCAGATCCGCCTCGACGTTGTAGCTCTTGACCCGTTCGATCAATTGATCGAGCTCTGTCACCGTCTCGTGTGGCATGCTTACGAGACCTCACCACTCATGCGTAACGCCTTGATGCGCAGTTGCAGGCGGTCATAGCCGTTCCAATGATTCCGCTCAGGACTGAAGGCCAAGTCGACGGGCCGGCCGGTCTTCAAACCAAGCGCCTCAAACGATCCCATGCGAAAGCCGATGCTATCAAAAATAAATGAACGGCCTTGTCGTACGCGTAGTTTCAGATGTTTGTCGCCGACGACGCGCGCCTCCACCACCTCGAGACCGCGAACGGCCAAGGTCGGCTCTGGATTGCCCGCTCCGAACGGATGCAAGGATTCGAGTTCCTGGATGAGATCGAAATTCACTTCTGTCAATTTCACTTCCGCATCAACATGCAACGTCGGCCTGACAAGGCGGCCGGTGGCCCATTGTGCCGCCACGTCGCTAAACCGGCGGCGGAATTCCTCCACTCGCGATTCCTGAATGGTCAAACCCGCGGCATTCGGATGGCCGCCGAAGGCGTCGAGGAGATCGCGGCATGCCGACAACCCCTGATACAGATCGAACCCTTCCACCGTGCGGGCAGAGCCTTTCCCGATGCCGTTCTCATCGACCGCGATCACGATACTCGGGCAGTGAAAGCGATCCACCAATCGCGCGGCGACAATCCCGACAACCCCCAGATGCCAGTCTCGTGAGCTCAACACGATGGCGGCAGCCGGTTCGTCTTGCTTCAAATACACTCCCGCCTCCGCGGCAATCTCCTCCTCGATCTGCTGGCGCTGCCGATTCAGCCGTTCCAGGTGTTCCGCAATTTGCATCGCCTCCCGGTCGGATTCGGTCGTCAACAATTGTACGCAGAGCATCGCATGATCCAGCCGCCCTGCCGCGTTCAATCGTGGCCCGAGGCGGAACCCGATCGTGTCACTCGTGCATACGTTCGCAATGCCCGCAACCTGTTTCAACGCACGGATGCCGCAACGGGCGCCACGATTAATTTGGATCAACCCCTCTCGCACCAAAATCCGGTTCTCGTCCTGAAGCGGCACGATATCCGCCACCGTCGCCAAGGCCACCAAATCAAGGCAGGATTCCGCATCCACCTCGCCAGAGCCATACCGCCGCTGGTAGGCAGACACCACCTTATAGGCCAAGCCTGCGGAACAGAGGCCCTTAAAGGGATAGACGGCATCACGCCGGTGTGGATTGAGCACGGCCAGGGCGGCGGGCATCGTGGCATCGGTTTGATGGTGGTCTGTCACCACCACATCCATACCAAGCTCTTTGGCGACGGCAATTTCATGATGCGACGTCGTTCCACAGTCTGAAGTCACCAGCAGTGTCACGCCTTCCTGCGCCAATCTCCTGACCGCGCCCTCGTTGAGCCCATAGCCCTCGCGCAGCCGGTGAGGAATGTAGCCAAAGCCGTTTCCTCCCAATCCCTGGTAAAACGACAGGTACAGGCTCGTCGCCGACACGCCATCGACATCGTAATCTCCGTAGAAACAGACTCGCTCCTCACGGGCGAGCGCCAAATGGAGTCGCTCGACGGCCACTTCCATGTCGGGAATCAGGAATGGATCGTGGAGCCCGTCCTGCGCACTGGACATCCAGCGGGCAGCCTGGTCGGCGGTCGTCACCCCGCGAGCAAGCAATATCGATGCAGTCACAGGCGAAATCGACAGCGTCCTGGCGAGACTGCTCTGCAAGACCGCATCGAACGGCCTGAACACCCACAGTTTTTCGAGCATGACCCCTCTGTGTAGAGCTGGAACATTCAGAAGTTGCTGAGAAGTAAGGGGAATGGTATCGACTCACCCCCTCTTTGTCAAACGGCACCTCGTCTGAGCGACGGCAGGACGATTCGATGATGTGCGATGCCTATGGCAGGCGAACGAGAACCTAGGATGGGGAGCAGGAGAGGTGTGAGAGATAAAAGAAAAGGGAGGGGACTATTCCCCTCCCTTTTGCACATAATTCTTCACAAATTCTTCGGCGTTTTTTTCCAGGACATCGTCGATTTCATCGACCAATTTATCGATGTCCTCTTTCATCTTCTTTCCCGATTCGACGACCTTCGGGTTCGGCTTCACCTCTTCTTTCGCGTGCGACTCTTTTCTGGATTCCGGTCTCCTCTCCTGTTTCTCCATCGGAGCACCTCCAGTTCATCCGGACGCATTCAAACGACCCGCTTCTGTCACCATACTCTAGGGTCCTCGAACGCGTCAAGACGGCTGCAGAAAGGCGCCGAGCCTGCCAGGGCCCCATCCGTCACTCGCCCGCAGGAAACCTCACACTGCGTTCACCACCGCCCTATTTGACGATCAACGAGACGATCAGCAAGGCCACAATGTTGATGACCTTGATCATCGGGTTGATCGCAGGACCGGCGGTGTCCTTATAGGGATCCCCCACCGTGTCACCGGTCACCGCAGCCTTGTGCGTATCGGTGCCTTTCAAGCCCTGCTCTTCGATGTACTTTTTGGCGTTGTCCCAGGCGCCACCGCCGCTCGTCATGGAAATCGCGACGAACAAACCGGTCACGATGCTTCCGACGAGAACACCACCCAACGCTTGCGGCCCGAGAATCACTCCGACGAGAATCGGAGCCACGACCGGAATTAAGCCAGGGATCATCATCTTCGCAATGGCGGCCTGGGTGACGATATCGACGCAGGTGCCATACTCGGGCTTACCCGTCCCTTCCATGATGCCTTTGATCGTCCGGAATTGACGCCGCACCTCTTCCACCACCAGTCCAGCCGCCTGGCCGACCGCTTTCATACACAGTGCCCCGAAAATGAAGGGCAACATGCCGCCCAGAAACAGCCCGACCAGGACCGACGGGTTAGACAGGTCGAATGTGCTGGCTTGCGTGCCCTTGGCGACTTCCCGGGCAAATTCCGCGAACAACACGACCGCAGCCAAGCCGGCCGAACCGATTGCATAGCCTTTCGTGACGGCTTTCGTCGTGTTGCCGACCGCATCCAGAGGATCCGTGATATCGCGCACTTCTTTCCCTAGATGCGCCATTTCCGCGATGCCGCCGGCATTGTCCGTGATGGGACCGAATGCATCAATCGCGACGACGATGCCGGCCATCGACAGCATCGACACGGCCGCCACGGCAACGCCATAGAGCCCACCGGATGCCGCCCCGCCGCAAATCCAGTAACTGCCGAGGATCGCCGCCCCGATCACCACCACCGGCGCCGCTGTCGACTGCATCCCCACGGCCAATCCGGCAATAATATTGGTGGCATGCCCGGTTTCGCTCGCCTTGGCAATATCTTTCACCGGCGCATAGGCTTTCGACGTGTAATAGTCCGTAATAAAGACCAACCCCAGCGTCACCGCCAGTCCCATCAATGCCGCCAGATAATAACTGAAGCCGCTGACCCCTCCGACACCCTCCATGATCTGCGACGTAATCGGGAAGAACGCCACGGCGGCAATTCCCCCGGCGACAAACAATCCCTTATAGAGTGCGGGCATGATCTCACCGCCGGGACTGACCTTGACGAACAGAATGCCGATGATCGTGGCAAAAATCGTCACGCCGCCCAACGCGAGCGGATACAAAATCGGCGCGCTGACGCCCTTGAACATCGTGAAAGCCAACACCATCGCGGCCACCGTGGTCACCGCATAGGTCTCGAACAAGTCGGCTGCCATACCCGCGCAATCGCCGACATTGTCGCCGACGTTGTCGGCAATGACCGCAGGATTGCGGGGATCGTCCTCCGGAATCCCTGCCTCGACTTTGCCGACAAGGTCTGCACCCACGTCGGCCGCCTTCGTGTAGATACCCCCGCCGACACGCGCAAACACGGAAATCAAGCTGCCGCCGAATCCTAAGCTGAGTAACGCGTGAATCGCCTTCTCCTGACCGGCCAGCTGAGAAGCAAGGCTGTAAAAGCTGGTGATGGCCAACAATCCCAGCCCGATCAACAGCAACCCTGTGACCGCGCCACCCCGGAACGCCACGGTCAGGGCGGCATTCATGCCATCGTGCGCCGCTTGCGCGGTGCGTACATTGGCTCGAACCGCGATAATCATGCCGACATACCCGGCGAGCGCGGAGGCTCCGGCCCCGATAAGAAAACCGATCGCCGTCAGCATGCCGAACTTATCGGAAACGGCCCCCGCTCCCCAGAGCACGACGAATAACACGGCCGCCACCATACCGACCGTCTTGTATTGACGATTCATATAGGCGCCCGCCCCTTCTTGAATCGCTTTGGAAATTTCCTGCATCTTCACATTGCCGGCGTTCAACTTGAACACCCACATCGCGAGATACAGGCCATAGCCGATACCGGCCACTGCCGCCACCAGAGCAAAGGTCACAATCGCTGAGTCGCTCACAGTATTCTCCTCCTGTTGACAGATGGTGAAACTGAGAATCCAGCTGACGTGTTACGCCAATACTCGCCGCAAAGACCCGATTCCGTGCAATGGTATAAAGAACGTCACAGAGGCTCCGTGGCTTGAACCCATCGCGGACTGATGATGCAGCGGAAAGAACTGCCGCATGCCCGGCAATCGACACGGTCGCTAACTAGAGGAAAAGTGGCGCCATTTTATAGCGAGGGGCATAGCGGATCAAGGCGAAAGATAGGCCACAGCAGAAACGCACGAGAGTTCCTGGGCGGTTTGCGCAAGAATATCGAGTTTGTTATAGTGCGCGCGGACTGTTGAGGATGACGATGAGCTTTGCGCCGGAATACATTCTGATCGATCAGCAGAAGTTCAGCAAAGCCAAGCTATCGCTGGACAATCACGTCTACAAGAATTGTGAGATCGATGATTGCGATGTGTACTATAGCGGCGGGCAATACGAATTAATCGACACGCATATCACCAACTCGCGGCTGATCCTGAACCATCCCGCCAAAGGCATCTACAGCGCGATTCAGATCTTCAAGATGAAGTCCCCGGGCTCCCGCATCATCTCCGAATAGTTCGGATCCGTGATGCCTCCTTCGTCTCTCGTGTCATCGCAAGACACTGGCGATTGGACG
The DNA here is from genome assembly GCA_902500995.1 of uncultured Nitrospira sp. GTDB lineage: Bacteria > Nitrospirota > Nitrospiria > Nitrospirales > Nitrospiraceae > Nitrospira_A. The sequence continues at coordinate 235,844 of CABVSR010000003.1, read as the reverse complement.
AGAGACGCTCCACGAACGACGAGTGAAGCTATTTGGGCACTGGAACATTTTCGCTGAATTTCGCGATGGGGATAGGCTGAAACACAGGGTCCTGTGCGCCTTTTGACGATTCCGCTTCGATCCGCTGCAGAAAGTTGGCTGGGCCTGTCACCGGAGCATAACTGAGCGCCGCTTCGACATCAAAGGTCTTGGTGTCCTTCGGTGTCGGGAAGGTGAAGGTCTCGACTCGATTCTCCTCCGGCTTCAGGACGGTTTCCTCGAGCACCTTGACCGCCTCAAAATCGAATACGGTCTTCTGCCCTTTGCCATCCGCGTAGGTCCGGCCATAGATGCGCTTATCGCTGTAGACCGTCTTGAGATTCTTCCCCTTCACGGTCAGGTCCAGCACCACACTTGCCCAACCGGGATGGGTGGTCGGCAGATTGTGGGGCACCAAACTCTGCACCGCCACCGTCACGGAGGTCTTGTCCCCCTCCACCTTGGTCACCACCTCCAGCTTGGCCGCTTCCTGCCTGAGCTGACCGATGCGTCCCGGAAACGTGTGGTTGGCTACCTTGCGTTTGGCTTCGCCGTTAGCCGACTCGCCCACCTGCTCAGGCATGTGGCAGGTCTGACATTCCTTCCCGGACTTCACGGCTTTGCTTTGGTCCCAGTTCCCCAACAGGTCGTTACTTTTGCCGAGGTCAGCCGCCACGGGCACGACCTGGTGGCAATTCAGACAGAGGTCCGACTTGCGGAACAGGGCGGATTCCATCGACTGATGCGCCAGATTGGCGGCGAAATCCTTGTATGGCCCGTACATTGTTTTGTTGCCGAGGTCATACTTTGGTTCAGGCGGCTGCTTGGTGCGATCGACCTGCTTGATGAGATGACATTGCGCGCAGGCCACTCCATCCAAGGAGGGGTCGCCGGACTGGGCTTGAGTCACAAACAACTGGACGTGATCGGGAAACTCGCGCACATGGGGAGCATGGCAGCGGAAACACAGCGCCTTGTCTTTTCCGGCCGGCGACGTCAGATACGCATCAAGGGCTGCGCGAAATGTGGGCGTATGGATCGATTTGGAAAGCGGGGATGTTTCCCATTCTTCAAAGACGCGTTCATGGCAACGTTTGCATTTTCCGGAGCTCGGGAAGGACTTTTCGATCGTCAGCTGAGCCTTAGCATCCTGCGCCAACCCTTGTTGCACACCATAACTTGCCACCCCAAACACCATCAACAGCGCGCCGATGATGAGCCCTCGCAACAGACCTCGTCGATTCTTCACCGTCTGCATATCCTCCGCACATGGCGCCCACCTCGCTGCCCGTCGTGGTGAAACCGGCAGGGGCCTTACAATGATTTGGCTCGATAGGTCAGCATGCGAGGCTGCGTGTATTCCTCAATCACCTTTTTCGCAGCCGCCCGCTCTTGGTCGTTGGTCAGCGTCTCCAAATACTTTGCTTTCAGGTCCGGTTCAGGTTCCGGGATCAACGCGTAGCTGAGGACGGCCTCGATTGTCGCCGGCTCCCCTCCTCCGGCCGGCAGGGCCTGCGAGAAGGGCACGCGCCGCGTATGGCCTCCCTTGATAAATGGATCGGGAATCGGGCCACGAAGAATCTTGTCGTAGGGCAGGCCGAAGTGTTTGGTCTCTTCTCCCAACAGACGCCCTTGCGCATCCTTGACTGTGATCGAAAGGAAGAATTGCTTCAGCACCGGGTCACCATCGGGGAAACTGTGCGGCAGGCTACCCACCTTTACCAGCACCGTTCCTTCGACCGCCGCCCCGGACTTCGCCGCGTCGATCTCGATACGCGGCATCCATTCCGCCTGCAGGTTGCGATTTTTCAGCAGCGTGCCGGGAATGACTACCCCGCGGAACCAGTGTCGTCCGATGGACCGAGTCATGGCGCCGCGTCGTGAGGTTGAGCTCCCGGTGGAGGGTTCCATGTGGCAATCCTGGCAAATCGTGCCGCGCAGAATTTCTCCGGGGAGGTCTTTCTGCGTGACATCCTTGACCTTGTCAAAGTGGCAGGAGGTGCAGAAGTTCGCGCCACGGAACAGCGGCAGCTGTGTCGCCGGATGCACCAGATTTTCTTCCGGATCAGCATAGGGGCCATACAACATTTCTCCCGCCTGCACCTTATAGGTCGGTGGCGGCAGGGGCGTCGTTTCGACCCCGTTGATGAGATGGCACGATGCGCAGCCGATGCCCTCAACCTGCGGCTTGCCGGCCAGAACCTGTGCGGCAATCTTTTCGGCGTGTTGAGGAAAGACCGTCACCGCCGGCGCGTGGCAGGACAGGCAGCGCTGCCGCTCCTCCAGCGAAGGATTGGTCTGCATCCAGAGGCCCAACACTGTGCGGAATACCGGCGATTCGAAGGAAGTGCCGTGCAATAGGGCCGCATCCACGCGACCGAATGATTTCAGGTCGGGGGTCTGCTCGCGCATGCCCTTCCATTCTTCGTAGTGCCGGTCATGGCACTGCTTGCAGTCTTCAGAACGGATAAAGACTTTTTCAATCTCCGCGACCCAATCGGCAGGCGCCTGGCCGTCCGTCTTCTGCGCAATAGCCCGCTCATGGAAGGTGACCGTGAGTAGGGCGAACACGACCAACAGCCCGCTCAACGCGAATTTCTGAATAGCTCGTCCGATTCCTGTCACGTGCCGCTCGCTCACTTAGTCCCGCTTGCATCCGACGAAATGAAAGTTCACACCCCATCCGACCGGATCGCCTGGATCCGCAGGCTCATAGGTCCCCACGGTAAAATTGCATTCCTTCATCGCCACCTTGACGGCCTTCCCGAAATCAATCAGGTTGCGGACTTCCTTCTTATCGATTTCCTTGATCACGGACCGGACCTTGATTCCCGCATAGTCAGCACGGGAGTTCCCGATGACTTCAAAGACCGCAACGCCTTCCGGCCGCTGAAGTTTGAGTTCCTTTTGCACCTCCTCATCAACTTCACCGACCGCGATGCCGAATTCTTCTCCGAGCTGGATCGCCTCCTCTACCGTCATCTCCCCATTACTGCCTGGGCCTGCCGCAGCCGGGGTCTGCCAGGCGGTGACGGCAAAGAGCACTCCGGCTCCATACACACAAAGAGCCCTTCCAAAGGAAAGGGCTCTATTGTGACTCACGCCATGGATCCGAAACCTGTCCTCCAAAGATGACCTCTCGTTCTCGCAACCACCACGCACCGATACGTTCGGCTATGACATCATCCTACCAGGAAGCGTTATGTCTTTGTGACAGGATCCAAGGCCAGCTGAAACCACGGGGCAATGGCCTTTTGCCCGTTCCGTTCCTTATTTTCACCATTCCACACGGCGAACGACACCGCCTGAATGCGTCCGGGGATCAACTTCGCTTCATTCTCCTGCTCTTCACTCGACAAAGGACGGCGCATCACGACGCGCCAGGTGCCATCCTTCCAGGTGGCCTTTCCCTGAACTCGCCCCTGCTTTTCTTTGGTAGTCAAGGTACTGAAACCACCGCCGATCAAATCCTCCACGGAAGAGGCCCGTCGCGGGATCACTTCGAACCGCCGAGGCTCATTCCCTCCGCTCTTATCTTTTTCAGTCGTTCTGGCTGCCCGCCGGTCGATGTCGCTCTGCCAATCGGCTTTCCAGTGCCAGATGTTGATGTAATGGTCCAATTGTCCCATGCAAAAAAACGCGGGCGCATCACCGAGCGGAAGCCCTAAGGCTACGCCATCTCGGAAGGTGCCGGGCGTCAAGCGGTCGTTTTTCGTATTGTCCTGCCATTCCAGCAGGAAGGCGATATCAGTGCCGTTGTGCACGGCGCGTACCGTCAGCGCATGGGCCGTCGGTTCAGGCCACACCGGGCGGGTAATAATCTGGCCGCTTAACGGTAACGTCATCGGCGCGATTTTCTGCCATGCCGGATCTTCAGGTGCCCCGGGGACATCGCCCGAGAGAGCCTGCGCACGGATGATCATGCCTTCGGAGCTGACGATGGGAATTCCGAGACCACCCAGAATGAGGGCGAGTACCAGCAAAACGGAAAGAAGACTCACTAACCTGGTGCGGGATGTGTGGACCGACGTCATTCGCCTCATGTCCCGGCGCGTGGCCTTAGTCGTGAGAACGCCCGCACCGGTTCCCCGTGCGGGAGCCTTGGCTCCGTCCTCCAAGCGTTACCACAACTTGGCGCGACGAATCTTATTTTCACCCCGCTCACAGATATACAGATATCCTTGGGAATCGAGCGTCAATCCGACGGGAGAATTTACCACCGCCTCAACCGCCAGCAGACCGTCCCCATGCTTGAGCGCGCCGGCTGCGTCTTTCGCGACAAACCGAGCGGCGCCGCAGCCCCCCATGTTCTTGTCGTCGTAGCCACTGTCGCCGTTGCCGGCCACCGTACTGATAATCCCGGTCCCCGCCTCGACCTTGCGAACGCGGTGGTTGCCCGTGTCCGAGATGTACGCGTGATTGTGCTGATCGAAGACAATGGCCTCGGGTGCATGCAACATCGATTTGGCCGCCGGCTTTCCATCTCCATCGTACCCGTAGCGGCACACGCCGGCGAGCGTCGAGATCAGTCCGGTCCGGCGATCGATCTTGCGTACGCGATTGCTGCCCTTATCCACGACATGCACATCGCCGGCGTTGTCGACGGCGATTCCGACGATATCGTAGAGACGCGCCTCAAGGGCGGGCCGACCATCATCCAGATACATGGAGAGATTGAGCCCGTCCGAACACACAGGCATGAGCCAACCGTTATCGTCGCTGAAATCGATACCGATCGCATCGCCGGATAAGACGACCAGGTTACGCGCCACAAGGGGCTGCTCCCTCGCCTCGTCTTCAGCAGTCCAGCTACCCGCAATGGTTTCCACGCGGCCGGTTCGCGAATCGAAGCGGCGAATCCGGTGTGCCTGCGTATCGGCGATATACATGACATCGTCCGCATCGAAGGCGATGGCGGCAGGCCACGTGAGATTCACCTCCAACGCCGGCCCGTCCCCATTGAAACCATGCTCCCCCGTGCCCACGACGGTGGTGATGATTCCGGTCTCACGATCAATCTTGCGAATCCGGTTGCTGCCTGAATCGCACACGTACAGATCGTTCTTGGAATCGCAGGCCACATCGAGGGGCAGATACAACCCTGCTTCCCCGCACAGGCCTTCGTCTCCGCTATAGCAGGTCTCGCCGATACCGGCGAAATTATGAACGGTGCCTTCTACCAAGCTGACGCGACGAACGCGATCAGATCCCGACTCGGCGAAATACAGCCACTTTTCTTCCCGATCCAACGCGACGTGGTGCGGAAGGGGAATGCCGGCCTTCACTGCACGCTTGCCGTCCCCCGTGCTCCTGGCCTTTCCGTTACCGGCAAAGGTTTCGATGTAGCCGACAGCTAACTGAACATCTGTTTCCATACCGTTGTGCGTCCGTTCTATGCTGGGCACGTATTGTCGAGGATTACGCTTGTGCGCGCGCAGCGGGAGGCGCTGCAGCGACTGGTTGTTCTACCACGGTCGTGGGCATCGGAGCCGCCGGTTGAGCCGCGATCGCCTGAGCCTGCGCTGGTTCCGCCTGTTGCTGGGCCTGAGCCTGAGCTTCGGCTTCGATGGCATCCGCTTCGTGAACGGATTTCTTGAAGCCCTTGATGGCCTTGCCGATGCCCTCACCAAGCTGCGGCAACTTCCCTGCCCCGAAGATGATCAGCACAATAAACAGGATCAGGATCAATTCTGTAAAACCAAGGCTGCCAAACATGGTGTGTCTCCTTTGCTCACATGTTCAGGATGCGGATCCCTCTTTGGCCTTCTTCGCAAACCGTTCCTTCAGGCGCTGGCGGGCCTGCTCGGCCTGTTCAAACATTTTGCACTTATCGTACACGCTGATCAAATTGTAATATGCGAGGGGCTCGTCCGGACTATGTTCCACGGCGCTCTCCATCACCTTAATCGCCAAGTCTGTCTTGCGGTGATTGAGGGCGATCTCCATCAATTTGAAACTCGCTTCCAAGTGCTTCGGGTCTAGCTCGAGGACACGCAGATAACACTGGATCGCCATGTCCATGGTGTTGTAGTCGGACACCTGAGGGTTATCAAGCTCGACGTAGACGCCGGCCAGATTGTACCATGCCATCGGATCATCCGGCGTGATCTCCACCAAGCGTTCGTAGTAGTTCTTCGACTCCATGTACTTTCGCTTGTCTGCCTGCACACGGCCGAGGTTAAAGAGCGCCAGGACATCGTAGGCATGCACATCGAGCGCGCGCTTGAACTCTGCCTCTGCCTCATCGATCATGCCCTTCGTGGCATAGATGGTCCCCAGGTTCGAGTAGTACATCGCCAGCGAGCGATTCATTTCCGTCCTGAGCCCTTCGGCCATCTCGATGGCCTTCTTTACTTCTGTTAACGCGTCGTCCAATCGCCCTTTACTGAAGTAGAGTTCGCCCAACCGGCACCGTGCCTGAAAGTCATCAGGCTCGGTGTTGAGCAACTTTTCAATCTCGGCAATTTCCTCATCGGGATGTAACGGCTGATCGCCGGGATCTACCGCCGCGCTTCCCTGTTCCGCCCCGCCGGTCTGTGTCTGTTCGTCCATAACCACGTCCTAATCTGGGTGAGTCATTGATTAAATTTGTCCGCCAACGAGAGACTCCTGGGTGCCGACCAGCGGCGGTCTGCTGACGGTCGCCTGTTCCGTGACCGTTCCCTTCGGGCGGTCGAGCGTTAACAACATGACACCAAGAATGACCATCAAGGTCAAACTGGAAAACAGCAACGCGTAGCCGGCGATAAACATCAGCGCCAAGCCGTATCCTGCAAGACGTCCCATGGTCACGAGCCTAATGACCGTATAGGACCAGCACAGCAATCCGGCGACATAAAAAGCAAAGGGCAGATAGAAGGTATAGCCCATGCCCATCTGAAAGATCCAGCTGATCCCTTCGCCGGCTTTCCGGATGGAATGGGCCAGAGCCGGATTGTACAGGCCCAGGAAATAATCCATAAACAGAAGGCCGAAAAACACCACCGCCGACACGGCGCCGAACCAGATCGCGCGGCGCCGCTGCTGCTTATTCCTGGTGCGAAACGACACCCCGCGCCCGTACGCCCAGAAGACCAGGATGCTGGCCAGCACCATCAGCGCTTCGCCGATCCGATTGGCTTCATAGACGAACGGCGGCGCTGCAACGACCCCCATCCATCCATACGTCGTCGAGAAGATTTGATAGTACAGCCAACCGGAAATACCGAAGTAATACACCGTGCCCATGACGCGTTTCGACCATTCCTGCTGCTGCGAGAGATACTCCAGCATCAGAGCGGTGAGCGCGATGATAGTGACGACGTTGTAGGCGATGGAGCCGAGCATAGCCGGCTGGACGATGAGAAAGGCCGCCGTCAACAGCAACAGAAGCGCCACACTCGGAATGGTCACGGCATTCAGTCCCGTGATTCCTTTGGAGCGCGCCCGGTTGATCAGCAATACCACCAGCGCGAGGAAGACAAAAATCGCGACGACATTGAGGAGCGCAAATCCGACCGACGTCAGCAACTGGAAGACCGTTCCGATCCATTCGTGCTGCGCGGCAATCTTGCTGATATGCATGCCCAGACGCGAGACCAAGCGATACAGAACGAGCTCGAAGAATGCGACGAACAACACCAGCTTGATGGTGTATTCGAACAACAATCCTTGATCGTCAACCCGCCCAGTTGGCCGTTCGACGGCGGCGGCTACAGCAGACATCTCAGCCCCCCTGGCAACCGTTAACACCAATGAACCACACCGTAAAGGCAGACCTACCCGGTCTGCCTTTCGATCCTAAGATACGGCAGGTTGTGGTACTTGTACCGCTTGCGCCTTGGCCCGGGCGATATACAGCAGCCCGTCGGCCATGGAATAATTGAACGGCAGCTCGCAGACGACTTCGCTGATCTTCTCGTACACCTGCTGATAGAGCTGCTCGGCTTGAGCCGGCGTCATCCCCTCCTGCACTTCATAAAAAAAGCCGAGACTCAAATCTTCGGTGGCCGGCCGCATAATCCGACGGATGCCGTAACTCCCCGGATCATTCATGATCGGCGCTTCTTTCTCCAGATCAAAAAGGCAGGGCTGGCACGAGAAGCCGTACGATTCGTGGAGCTTCGTATTGCCCACCACGAAGTTCATCGTTTCCAGCGCTTCTTCTTCCTTTTCCGTGGGGAACCCGACGATCACATAACAGTGCACGGCGATGCCGAGATCAACACAGTCATCTACAATGCGGCGCACGGATTCCTGCTTGATCCCCTTTTTCATGAAATCCATGACCCGCTGATTAAACGACTCCAGGCCGAATACGATTTTCAAGCAGCCCGCGTCGCGCATCTGCGTGAGCAATTCGCGCGAGAGATTTTTTTCGAACCGCAACTCGCAGGTCCACTTCACGTTAACTTGACGGTCAATCATCTGCTGGCAGAGACGCTTCGTGGGCGAGAGGGCGAAACATTCGTCGGTAAAGAAAAATGATTGCGCGCCATACCGCTCCTTCAACCAGACCAGATCGTCCACCGTCTTGCCCGGATCGCGCTGACGGAAATTCTGGTGATCCAGCGTCAGCGCGCAAAACGCGCAGTCTTTATAGTAACAGCCTCGAGAAAACTGCACGGGCAGGACCGGTTCCGGAGATAGGTAAAGATCGAGCGGAAACCCGTCGTAATTGGGCGCGGTGAGCTGGTTGATGTTCTCAGAATAGAAGGGCTGATTGACGGTGATCTTGCCGTTCTGGCGATAAATCAGGTTGGGCACCTTGCTGAAATCGCGCTTGCCGTCCATCTGGTTCACGAGCTCAAGCAAGGCGGTCTCGCCCTCGAACACCACGAAATCATCGACGAGATCGAACAGCCAGGGACAACGGCGAAGATTATCCACCAGGCGAGTAAAGATACTGCCTCCGACCGTCACATGCAGTTCCGGCGCTTGTTCTTTGATCAGTCGGCAGAGCGTGAGGCCGGGAATGATCTGCGAGGTCGCCGTGATCGACACGCCGATCAAATCCGGACGATCGGTCAATATCGATGGCAATACGTGCTCACGGAAGAGACTGAGATAGGGATTTTGCACTTCGTCACGGATGGCCTTGATCAGATCTTTCGAGGAGTACAGGGAATAATCACCGAATTGATTGTCAACCACCGTCATCCTGGTCGGAAAATAGAGCGACGAGAGCACCTCAAGCCATTTATCAATCAGAAACAAACTGTTGCGATAGGCTTCGATGTCATAGAAACCTTCGCCACGCAATGTCTCCTTGGCCAGTTCGATGCGCTCAAACAAATAGGGAAATCGATCCAGCGACTCGATGACGCGCGCCAGCTGTTCCGCACTCCCGGGACCAGTCTCCCCTGTGCGCTCTCGCTCAAGACTGCGCTGTTTCTCGACCAACTGCGGATAGAGACCGTGAGCGAACGACTGAGTAAGAACTTTGTCGAGCAACTCAATACCTAGATCGCGTTGCGAGACATTGGTCACTCCCGCCTGGCTGAGAAAACCTGTGAGAGATGGAAGGCTCAGGTAGGGTTGCGAAGGGTGCCACGTCGGTGGAAACAGAAGAGAAACCTTCATAAAATTATCTTTATATTAAGCAGGAAAATCAGTGTTTTCAGACGAGTGCTACCGTATCGGTTTATACACTCCGCCCCGCTCCGAAAGCAACCCTCCGCCTCCGCGGCGCAAGAAATTCCGCTCGTCGTAAAGCCGGATCGCACGTCTCCCGCAAAAAGCAGGAGGGCCCCGAGTGACCTTGCCATTTCTGACAAGAACTCGGGGCCCTCTGCTTTACATCTCCGACACATTCCCGCCCGGCACAGGGGCAGGATCGGCTTCTTCAGACCGCTTGGCTCACGGCAACTTCAGCGTGAACCAGGTGGAGAGAGACTTCATGCCGTTCCGTTCAATGTTGGAGCCGTCCCACACCGCAAACGCGATTGGCACAGAGGCTCCTGCCTTGAACTGGGTGTCGTTCGCATCGCCGGTCTCCAAGGTACGCTTCACGACTACACGCCAGGTCGGGCCGGTGTATCCACCGCCCTTGAGGGATCCTGACGGCTCCCACACGCCATTGCCGATCACATCTTGATGGGCTTGGGTGGTCAAGGTGCTGAATCCATTGGCATTCAGATCCTCAACGGAGCTGACGCGCAGCGTCGGGTCGGACATGATGTTACCGGACCAAATACCGGAGTTGAATGGCCCGAGGCTCCGGCCGATACGATCCGGATAGGTGACTCCACCAGCCGGCTCTTCGAAATAGTAGTCCCAGAAAATGCCGGGATACTGGTCGTCAACGTCCCAGATTCCGGCGCTATCCTTGCCGAGATCCTTCTGCCACTCCGCATTCCAACGCCAGATATTGACCGTCCCACCGGACTGGCCCATGCATTGAAATGGCGGCGCGCCAGCGGTATTGACCGGGAACATGATGGCGACTTGGTCACGAAAATCCTGCGGCCCAATCGCCGTATCGTTCTTGGTCTGATCGCTCCAATCAAGGCGCAATCCCAAATCCTTCCCATTGCTGACGGCCTTCACAAACACCGACTTCACCGAAATGTTCGGGTGCATCGGCGTCGTGATGGTCTGCCCGCTCAATGGAATGATGACACCTGGCACTCCTTCCCAGATGGGGTTTGCACCGTCCATCGGGATTGCCCCCTTGATCGCCTTCACGGGAATGGTCACCGGTTGGCTGACCGCGAGAGGCACCTGCCCGATCGTCAACATAATGCCGACGATCAGCGCAGAGAACAGAATGCCAAACACCAAACGCTTATTGCGTGTCTGCACCAGTCTCATTGCGTATGCCCTCCTCTGAAAGATTAATAAGAAAAAGAACTGGGAACGTATAACGTCTACCGAAAACCGAATGCTGCACCGCCCGAAAACCGAGAACTCCTACGCAGTCCCGACTGGGCCCTCGCTCTTCTCGCCGTCCTTCTCTTTTGTCCTCTGGTCCATGAAGGACTCGGCGCCGACTTCGCTCAGCAACATACTGAGCTCATTCCCCTTGTCTTGCGCCCCGCACTCGTAGGTTTGACCTTCCGGAGCATTGAAGGTAGCTGGTCTGTAGTCCGCCTCGGAATACGGCTGCACGGTCACTCCGAGGAAGGCGACCTCAAAATCCATCCATTCCGACATACAGTCGGCAATGAGCTTGAACAACCCGGCGTCCGATTTTTTCGCCAACATCCGGCAGAATAAGGGCACCCATCGGCCGATGTGATTCTTGACGAACTTCTTTTGCGCATCGACCACGATCTCCGTCTTATCGATACCATCGTGGCAGCGCGAGTACGATTCCTTATAGGTCAGGAAATGCATGAATTCGAGCTCGACGCTGAGGTGATCCAGCCGCTCGTGCACGTCCTTTGAAAGTTCGACGCCAAACGCCTTATAAAATCCCGCAATGTCGCCCATGACGTGCGACTGCGCGAAAACGTGATCGTTCCCGAAGAGTGTTTCGTAGGGCGGGCAGTCCAAGGTGATCACGTTGGTGAAGACCCGCCGATGCTCCGTTTGCAGATCGCCGATCTGCCAGTTGACACACTCCGCGGAAACCAATTTTTCGATCTGGTCGAATTGCTTCTTCATCAAGGCGATCTTTTGCACAGCCCGATCACCGCCGATACCATCTAACGCAACACGCAACCCGTCCAATGCCGCGCGACCGTCTTCGACGAACTCGCCGCACTGCAGGTAATCCAAAAATTCTTCGTCCTCCGGATACAACAAACTCCAGGAGAACAGAAGGTATATCTTGCTCCGATTGAGCGCTCGTTCGACGGCAGGCGAATCCTTGATCGGAACTGCCTTGGGGGAAGCAATTGCGGTGGAGGACGGGGAGGTGGGCTGCACGACTTGTTTCGATGTCATACGTAATCTTGCTCCTCACCTCAACATGTTGCGCATTTTTTTCGCACACTACGCAACATCTGAGTCCTGCGGCACAGGAGGCGTATGATAGGTAAAGGAGGGAGGGATGTCAAGCATGAACTCTCTCCCTTTTGCCGCCGCCTCCGTGCAAATGTTTCATGAATTGGCATGCTGCTCTGACGTTTCAATGGCTCTCGCACACGATTGATTCAGTAGCTGATGCTGCCCGCAGAAAGATTTCTCGACGGGATGACCTTGACTGCAATGCGATCATTGACGGTCTTGCAAATCTGCTCGCACATACCGCACCCAACACAGCGTGCCTGCTCTACGACGAGACGGAGCGCATGAAAATCCATGGACAATGCCTCGACGGGGCACTTCGATACGCAGGCGTGGCACCCCTGGCCCGCCGTACAAACACGATGGGACACTGTTGCCATACCCATCCGCACATCGAGACTATCGGCCACCGGGAGAAGCGCATCAGTTGCACAAGCGGCGATGCAGGGAAAATCCTCACACAGCTCGCAGGCTACTTGATTGGCGAAGATCACCGGAGTGCCGTTCGAAAGATCACTGACGATCGCCCCCGGCGGGCACACCTTGATGCAATCACCGCAGCGCGTGCAACGTTCGAGAAACGTCGCTTCATCGGCAGCCCCCGGAGGCCGCAACCAATCCATTCGCAGAGGAGCCGCCGGCTGTTCGCGGGGAGCGTCCTTATGGATCGCAAATTCCCGTGCCGCCTTGGCCACCGAGACCACGGAATCTTTCAGAAAATCCCGACGCCCGTATTGAGGATCACCGGCCACGTTGCTCCCCGACTACATCACGCCGTCGGCGCGCAGCTTATAGACTTCTACGCAACGATCGCAGGCACCATATTCAACGTCCCAACCCGGGTGATTTTCACGGATGAAGTCCAGAATATAGGGTTCCAACTTCGTCTCCATGTCCTCCACCCAGGTATACGTCGGGAACCGGCACAAGGGGCAAGGGAACCCCGGCATCAGCATGACCTTGTTTTGGGTCTCCGGAATTTCTCCCCCTTCGACATCCACGGCGCGATCCAAAATACGAAGAGTATCCGTGGCCATCTCCACCAATTCCGAATGGGTGAAGTAGCTCGTCTGCCACAACCCTTCGAACACGGATTTCAATTGCGCGGGTGGAATTTTGCGATACCAGGACCGGAACTCCTTGAACCGATCTTCTTTTTGAAGCATCGGCTCTTTGCCGGCCGCAATCAGTCGGCTATCGACACTGATATTCCAGAGGATGCGGTAGCGGTGCAGAATGAGGGTTTCTTCGCCGGGGTTTTGTCCGACCCTGGTGTCGGGATCGTAACCGAAGGCCGGATCGAGCATATCGTTGATATGCATCAGTTCATGACGGCAATAGCGGGTCAAGGCCGGGTCATAAAAGCGGCGTGGAATCAGCTTGATCCCGACTCCCTTCAGGCCCTTTTCCTCGAACTGCTTGGCCAGATCGTGCTCGACGGATCCCCACTTGCGAAGTACGTCAACGCCCTCCTGGTCTTCCTTGAGTACGCCCTTGACCAAGACGACGCCGACTCGAGCCTTGAGATCGGGAAACTCATTGAAGGCGTCACGGATGATATCGGAAAACCCCCAGATCCCGAACAAATACTGATAGAGTTTCTTGAACTCCGCCTCCCGATCGTCCAGCGTAAATTTCTCATAGATCGGATCGGCCAGTTCGTGAAATTCCTTATAGTAAGTCGGGTCCCCTTCCCGCTCCGTTTTCTCAATGAAGGAATCGATGACTTCCTGCAGTAAGGCCGGCTGAAATCGGATTTCCATCGACGGCTTGGAAACTTCTACTCCGGTAGTCATACAACCTCACATCTTCGGTTACAGTGAACGGATTCACACCTGGGGGAGCTGCGCTTGACTTGCTCCCGGTCCTTCTCTTACGATCCTCGAAACGACCGCCGATTATACAAACCCCTCGGCGTTTTTTGCAAACCGCGGAGGGCAAGCCGGGGCCGACGGCCCCCGCTCACAGCAGGGACGAGGCAAGACTTTTATGAGCAACTCAACCACCACGCCCCCCACCGTTTCATCCGCGCCGCCGGTGCCGACCCAAGGGGGAAATGCCCATGCACCCGCTATCGACCATTTAGAGTATTGGAAGGCCGGGTTTCGGGAAGTCAAAACGTTCCGGGGTCATTCGCATGGCGTGTGGACGGTGGCTTATGCGCCGGATGGTGAGACGATCGTCAGTGGCGGCGTGGATCGATACGTCCGCATCTGGGACATTGAGACAGGACGCCTGCTCCGCTCATTGCGCGGCCACACGGCCGACATTCGAGCCCTGGTCTTTACGCCGGACGGACGCACGCTCGCGTCAGGCAGCGAGGATCGAACGATTCGCCTCTGGAACCCGAAAACCGGCGAGCCGACCAAGCTCCTGTTTACCCGCTACGATCACAATGTGTGCAGCTTATCGCTCTCCCCCGACGGGCTCATGCTGGCCCGCGGCAGCCACAATAAAGACATCAAGATCTGGGAAGTCACGACCGGAACCGACCTCATGACCCTGCTAGGCAAGGATCAGTACGATCACCATTGGTCGGTCTGTGTGGCCTTCTCACCGGATGGCGTGCATCTCGCCAGCGGCTCCGATATCGGGAAAATTCGAATTTGGGAAGTGCTGCCGAGCGGTGAAGAAAAGATCCTCCATAACGGGCACTGGGAGGAAACGGCTGAAGATTCGACGGAGACCCGCGGTTTCTTCATCGAAGACGACGGCGGATTTCAAAAACCGATGGAGTTCTGGATCGGAGCGATGACTTTCACCCCCGATGCCAAGCTCCTGATTACCGGCAGCCGTGACAACACCATCCGCTTCTTTGAAATGCCGACAATGAATGAACTTCGCGTCTTGCGCGGACACAACGGCTGGGTGCGATCCCTGACCGTGTCGCCGGACGGAAAAGTACTGATCAGCTCCGGCGACGACAGCACCATCCGCTTCTGGGACATTGCGACCGGCCGGAACTTCCGGACCGACAAAACCCACAGCGGCCCGGTGCGCGGAGTCGCGCTCTCTCCGGATGGCTTGCGGCTGGCGAGCGCGTCCTGGGATCGCACCGTGAAGTTGTGGGAAGGCGGTCAGGAACCGGCGGAATAATTACTCGTCTTTCTCCTCCGCCTCGCCTTTGGCGGAGGAGATGCCGTACCGTTTGCACTTGTCCCACAACGCTTTCCTAGACAATCCCAACACGGCCGCCGCCGTCGTTCGGCTGCCGTCCACCTGCTTCAAAACGGCTTCGATGTAGTCCTTCTCGAATGTTTCTCGCGCACTGGCCAATGTCGTGGCGAGCGGGGATTCAGACGCTTCAGCATTCGCCGACAGACCCTCAGTGCAAAACCCACAAGCCGATTGCGGCGACCCTCCGAGATACGGACAGGTCTGGAACCCGCAAAGGTCCCAGGGCTGCACCGGCTCCCCGTTGCGTCCCAAGGCCACGGCGCGCGCCACCATCTGTCCCAATTCTTCGACATTGCCTGGAAAGGAGTAATGCAGGAGCAATTCGCGACTCGGTTGAGAAAATCCCTTGGGGGATTTATTGAGCGCGCCGGAGTTCAATTCCAGCACATGTTCGGCGATGACCAAGATATCCTCCCGTCGCTCGCGCAACGGCGGCACACCCACCTGAACGGCAGCAAGCTGCTCGGCGAGATCCTGGCGGAATCGGCCCTCTCTCACCGCCTCTTGCAAATCCTGTCGCGACGCGCAAATAATCCGCACATCCAGGTCAACAGATTCACGCCCTCCCACACGTTCAAACTTTCGCGCCTGCACTGCCTCCCATAATTTCTTTTGCAGCGCAGGCGCAAGCGCGTCCACATCGTCCAGGAATAACGTTCCCTTATGGGCAAGTTCCAAACGCCCTCGTCGTTGGCGCGACGCGCCGGCTAAGGCGCCTTTTTCGTGGCCGAAGAGTTCGGCTTCCAGCAGATGATCGGGAATGTCGGCGCAGCACATTTTGATTAAGGGCTGATCTCGCCGTGGGCTGTTCAAATGGATCGTGTGCGCGACCAACTCCTTGCCGGTCCCCCGCTCACCGACCAGGGACACCGGCGAATCGGTGGCGGCAATGAGCTTGATCTTCTCCAGCAGCGCCCGCATCTGATGATTGCGACCGTGAATGCCGCCGAAACTGAATCGATCCTCCAAGACTTCCTTCAATTCAAGATTTTCCCGCCGCAGCCCGAGAATCTTTCCGACGCGCTCGACGATCAGCAGCAGTTCGTCCATCTGAAACGGCTTCGTAATGTAGTCGTAGGCCCCCAGCTTGATGGCCCCCACCGCCGTATCCACAGAACCATGAGCCGTGATCAAAATGACTTCGGTCGTCGGACTCCGTTCTTTGCAGGCCTTTAGGATCGTCAAGCCATCGGCACCGGGAAGACGCAAATCGGTAATGACGATGTCAAACTGACGCGTGCCGAGGACGGCCAGCCCTTCCGTGCCGGTCGCCGCCGCCAAGACCTCGCACCCGACGCCTTCCAAGGCGTCCAGCATCGAGAGCCGCATCAACGGTTCATCATCGACAATGAATACTTTGAGCCCCTTCACGAAAACCTCCCAATAGCATAGCGTTCGGTCAAAAGCGGGATCGACACGGTAAATGTGGTGCCCTTTCCGACTTCACTTTCCACGACAATCCGCCCCCCGTGTCGTTCGACGATACCTAAACTCACCGAGAGCCCGAGTCCAGTTCCCTCACCCTCGTTCTTTGTCGTGAAGAACGGATCGAAGATCCGCGGCAGAACAGACGAGGAAATGCCACAGCCCGAATCCTGGACGCAGACCAGGCACTCGCCCTCTTTCACCGTTGTGCGGATGGTCAGCACGCCGCCGTTTCGCATGGCTTGAATGGCATTCAAAACGAGATTCATCAAGACCTGTTCCATCATATGCCGATCGATCATGAGTTCCGGCAAGTCGGCGGATAAGTCCGTCTCCAGGCGCACGCCATGCGGAACGAACAGGTGGTCGGTCAGCAGCAACACGCGATTGACCACCTGGTTGATATCCGCCAGCGCCAGCTCCGGATTATGCTGTTGGGAAAAGTCGAGCAGCTGCCGGACGATGCGCTGGACCCGACGCAATCCGTCTTCCATCGACGCGAGATATTCCTCCTGCCGTGACGGTGAGAGTGCGCCCTTACGCATGTTGTAGAGACAGTTGAGGATACCACCCAAAGGGTTGTTGATCTCATGGGCCACCCCTGCGGCCAGCTTGCCCACTGATGCCAACTTCTCAGAATTTCTGATTTGCTGCTCCAGCTTCTTGGTGTCGGTCATGTCACGGGCGATACCCAGCACTCCCAGGATGTCCCCGTCCGCCCCATGCAGCGGGGACACACTCACCATCACGGAACGAGGCTCCCCGGATTTCGTCAAGACCTCCACCTCGTAGACCTGCTTCACACCGATATCCAGGGTCGATTTCAACCGGCGCCCCCGATGCCGCTTCGACAAGAGTCCCAGATAGGGCCGACCCAGCAGATCTTCCTTCGCATAACCCCACGCGAGCACCTTGCTGTTGACATAGGTGAAACACTGCTCGCTATCGAGCGTATAAATGACGTCATTGGCATTCTCGAGCAAATTCTCCAGATACTGCTTCGTCTCCTCGATTTCGCGAGTCCGTTCGCTGACTTTCGCTTCCAGCTCCTGCTGGTAGGTATGCATCTGCCGCTCGAGCCGCTTTCGATCGGTGATGTCGCGCAGCTGCACCATCACCCATGTGTGATCGCTGCCCCGCACCAGAATCACATCCATCTCCACCGGCGTTTCCTTGCCGCCGGCATCGCGTACCGTAATTTCCTGCGTCGGCACCTGACGCTCGCCGGAATGGATCTTCGCCAGCAGCGAGCGCATGTCCTCGTGATGAGCCGGCAGGATCACCTCGAGAATGCTGTGCCCCACCACCTGTTGCTCCGAATACCCCAGCGCCTGCTCTTCCCGCTTGTTGACCGCCACGATCACGCCGTCTTCGCCTACCATAAAAACCGAATCGGCCACCAGGTCGAACAGCGCTTTATACCGCTCCTGCGAGGCTACCAGCTGTTGGGTCCGCTCATTGACGGCCTGTTCGAGCCGCGTGGTGTAGCGGTGAATTTGTTCTTCCAGCAGACGCCGTTCCGTGACATCCCGGACGAAAGCGCGGGAATGGACCAGCCCCCCGCCGCTCTCGAACAATGCCGTTGAATGAATTTCCACATCGATCGGACGCCCGTCTCCCGCCACAAACACCGTCTCGATCGTGCTCCGTCCCTGGGAGACCAGGCGCTCCAGATAGGCCAACACCTCGGCTTCGCGCCCTTTGGGAACCAGATCCCAGAGATGCATCTGAAGCATTTCTTCCAGCGTATACCCCAGCTTGTCCAACCCGGTCTTATTCACATGCACGAACTGGCCGGCTTTGTTCAGCTGATAAATCATCTCCGGAGAGTGCTCGATGAGATCGCGATAACGGGCCTCCAGCCGTCGAACATCCTCCATGCGCTGTTCGATTTGCTCGAACGACACGCGCAAGTTCGCCGCCATTTTGTTGAACGCCTCGGCAAGTTGCTCGATTTCATCGCCGGTCTTGAGGTCCAATTGTTGATCCAGTCGGCCGCTCCCGATTTTATGCACGCCCTCATGCAACAGGCCGATGGGGCGTGCGATGCGACGAGCAACGGTCAGGCCGGTGAGTAACAACACGGCAAAGACTCCGAGCCCGTAGACGGTCACCTGCACCACGAGCCGCGAGAGCGGCGCGTAGGATTCAGCAGGGTCCTGCCGCACAAAGGTCACCCAGCGTTTGCCGCCCAGACTTTCCGGCGTGAGATCGCCCCCGAGACGAACCGGAGCAAAACCGACAATCGAATGTTTCCCGCCATGCGAGTCATTCTCCGCAGTCGTCCAGCCCGCCGCGCTCGCATTGATCGCGGCGATCAACTCGGGCTTGACCACATGTTCTTCGGGCGAGAGGATCGGACAGATGATCGGCGCGCCGTCGGAACTAAACAACATGGCATGGCCTGTCTGGCCCACCGTGGCCTCAGACACGGAGTGAAAGAGGGTATCCCGCCGCAGAAGCACCGTGACCGCGCCGATCGCCGTATGCTGCTCATCATCGATAATCGGCGCCGACACATTGACGACATGTGTGCCGAAGGCGGGGTCGAAGAAGATGTCGCTGACAAAGACTTTCCCCATCCCGCGCTTCATGAACGCTTGCCACCAGGCCGTCTTGCCGTAATAGTACTCGACTTGTGGAATAGAACTGACCACGAGCGCACCGCGGTTGTCGGTTACGAAGATCCCCACATAGTCGGCTTTCCGGATATCGTGCCATCGGATCAAGTAATTGGTGACGATGCGGTTGATAAACAGCGGAAACTCGCTTTGCTTGTCCCGCTGTCGCCACCGTTGCTGCCAGGCTTTGATCATCGACTGGACAGTCTTTTCATCTTTATCCAGATAGGTACGGTTGGACTCGGTGACCGAGGTGCGGAGAAACGGCGTGGCGGCGAGCTGCTGCGCTTCGTTGATGCCGCGCGTGACCTGCATTTCGATCCGCCGGGCGGCCTCGACCGCCACTTCTTTGAAGTTGGCCCCGATGGTTTCGCGCAAGGCCCGGCGCTCTTCGAGGTAGGTCAGAAGCAGAGAAAGGCCCAACGGCAGGAGACCGACCATCACAATGGCGGTGATGATTTTCCGCTGGAGGCTGTGTGACCGGCTCCAGAACAGCATGCGTGCGGATACCCCGACTAATGGCCCTGTCGCAACAGGAGGTGGGGCACCAGGCCCGGCTCGGAGGAGCCCAGGCCTAGCGACGCTTCAGCAGGCCCCCGGCGCTGCCGGGCCACAGCAGCAGCAGCGGGCTCGCCACAAAAACGGACGAATAGGTGCCGAATATGACGCCCCCGAGCAAGGCCAGCGAGAAATCGTGCAACACCTCGGCACCGGCCAGCACCAGCGGAATGAGCACGATGACCACGGTCAAGCTGGTGACGATGGTGCGACTCAGGACTTGATTGATGGCCTGATTGATGATGGTTTCCTCGTCCTCACGCCGGCGCGTGCGAAGATTCTCGCGAATCCGATCGAAGACCACCACCGTATCCGTCAACGAATACCCGGCCAGCGTCAACAAGGCCGTGACGACCAGCAGAGTGATCTCTTTATCTAAAATATAAAACACGCCTAACACCGCGAGCACATCGTGGAACGTCGCCAGCGCAGCCGCCACTCCGAATCGCAACTCAAACCGGACTGCAATGTAGAGGACGATTCCGACGAACGAGATCAACACGGCAATCATGGCATCTTCTTGAAGCTTTTTTCCAATCGTGGGGCCGATCTCCATACTGGAATCAACGACGAATTTGTTGCCGGGGAACTCCTTGCTGAACACGGCCATGACCCGTTCCGCCACCTTTTCCTCGATGGTCGTCGAGGCTTTGACGCGGATGAGCAACTTGTTGTCCTGCGTGAACTCCTGCAACTCCGCCGATCCCAGACCATTGTTTTCCAGCGCGCGACGGGCCTCGTCGATTCGGATCGACTGGTCGAATTTCAATTGCACAGCCGTCCCGCCCGCAAAATCGATTCCAAGATTGGCCGCGCCGCGCGCGATCTGCAGCACGGCGATGATGCCCAGAAAGGCCAGGATGCCGGATAGCGCAAACGCGATGGTGCGCTTGCCCATGAAATCGATATTCGTCTTTCCCAAAATCTCGAACATACCGGCTCCTTCCTAAATGCTGAGCTGCTCAATTTTCTTGCGCTGATTAAAGAGGTCGAAGATGACCTTGGTGCCGACCAATGCGGTGAACAGGTTGATCGCAATCCCAAGGCACAACGTGACGGCAAAACCCTTGATCGGTCCGGTGCCGAACAAAAACAGCGCAAAGCCGGTGATTAATGTCGTGACGTGCGAATCGACGATGGTCAAGAGCGCTTTGTCGTACCCCGCGTCGATGGCCACCCGGACCGCTTTCCCTTGCCGCAGCTCTTCACGGATGCGCTCAAAGATCAAGACGTTGGAATCCACACCCATACCAATCGTCAAAATGATTCCGGCGATGCCGGGTAAGGTCAAGGTCGCATTCAACGCGGCCAGGGACCCGATCAGACAGATGAGGTTCAACATCAGCGCAAAATTGGCGACCACTCCCGATAACCGGTAATAGACGGCCATAAACACGATCACGAGGAGACCCGCGAAGAGCGTTGCCTTGACGCCTTTTTCAATGGAATCCCGTCCGAGAGAAGGACCGACCGTGAGATCCTGAATGATCTTGAGCGGAGCCGGCAGCGCGCCGGCCCGGAGCACGATGGACAGGTTGTTGGCCTCTTCCATCGAAAACGTTCCGGTAATCTGAGCCCTTCCTCCGCTGATGCGCTCCTGAATGACCGGGGCTGAATAGATGGTATTGTCGAGCACGATTGCCATGCGCTTCTTGACGTTGTCGCCCGTGATCCGATCAAACTCTCGCGCGCCTTTCGCATCGAAGGTGACCGACACATAGGGTTCATTGAACTGGCCGATAGACACCCGGGCATCGCTGAGCACATCGCCGGCCAGCATGACCCGTTTCTTGACGAGATAGGGTGCCAACCACTCTTGACCGCTGTCCTTCTCGACGATCCGCTCAAAGAGAATCTGATCGCCTTCCGGAATCTTTCCCTCGACCTGTTTCAGCAAGGCCTCCTCGCGTTCCTTGCCCTTCTGAATTCGGCCCGGCAGATCCAGCTTGAGCTGATTTTCATCATCCAGCAGCTTGAATTCGAGCAGCGCCGTTTGCTTGATGAGGTCCTTCGCCAATTTGGCGTCCTTGATCCCGGGCAGCTGCACGACCACCTGCTTCAAGCCCTGCCGCTGAATCAGCGGCTCCGCCACACCGAACTGATCGATGCGATTGCGAATCGTTTCGAGCGCCTGGTTGATGGCGGAATCCTTGATGCGCTTGATCTCGGCGTCCCGCAACTCCCACACAACTTTGTTGGCGGAGCCGGCCGCCTCGACCTCCACATACGTCGGAAAGTCATCCAGCAGCTTTTGCACCTGGGTCTTCAGGTCGGCATTTTGAAAGCCGATGGTGATTTGCGACGGCCCGGTCCGCTTGACCGATTCAGCGGGAATTTTCTTTTCGACGAGGAGGTCTTGAAGTCCTGCCGCCGTCCGTTCCACCGCAATTTCAACGGCTCGATCTTCCTCCACTTCCAAGACCAGATGAATGCCGCCTTGCAGATCCAAACCCAGCGTAATCCCTTTATCCGGCAACACCTCGCGCACCCACCGGGGCAATTCCTTATAAAGAGGTTGGTAGGAGGGCAAGAAAAAGATGATCGAAGCGACCACCATCGTCACCAAGGCCAACAACCGTCCGCCGACTTTTTTCATACGTGCGCCAATCCTTCCCGTCTCCGTCGCGTGCGTCAGTCTTCTTCCTCACCGCGCAGCCGAGCAATATGCTCTTTCTGGATTTTGATTTTGGTCGTATCCGCAATTTGGAGCGTCACCGTGTCTTTTCCCATGTTGGTGATGGTGCCCCAAATGCCCGAGGCGGTCACCACCTTATCGCCCTTCTTCAACGTCTCCAGCATGGCCTTCGCCTGCTTCTGGCGTTTCTGTTGCGGAAGGATCAGCATGAAGTAAAAGATCACGAAAATCAGGACGAACGGGACCAGCGACAGCAGACCTCCCCCCGCTCCCGCGCTCCCCGACGTGCCCTGCGCCCAAGCCACCGAATCCCACATAAAGCCCCCCGGTTGTCGCCTTACGACATGTTCCTGCCAGCATCCACCCGCTCGTCGCCGCTTGGCCGGTCCACGATATAGGTCCGGTGAAATTCGCGGCGGAACTCCTGAAACGTTCCGCCCCGCACAGCGCTCCGGATCTCTTCCATCAGCTTCGCAAAAAACCACAAATTGTGAATCGTATTCAGACGCGCGCCCAGCATCTCTTTCACACCGAAGAGATGATGCAGATAGGCCCGCGTGTAGCGGGTGCAGACCGGACATCGGCAAGCGGGATCGATCGGTTGCTCATCTCGCGCATATCGGGCCTGCTTGATCACCACCCGCCCGAAGGAAGTAAATAACCAACCGGTGCGCCCGTGGCGCGACGGCACCACGCAATCGAACATATCGATCCCGCGTGCGACGCCTTCTACCAAATCCTCGGGCATGCCTACGCCCATCAAATACCGCGGCTTGGTCGACGGCAACTCCGGAACCGTGACATCCAACATGGCATACATGTCGGCCTTGTCTTCGCCGACAGATAAGCCGCCGACGGCATATCCGTCAAACCCCACCGACACCAGATCGCGGGCAGACTCCACTCGCAGCCCCCGATCCAATCCACCTTGCACGATACCAAACAATGACTGATCGGTACGACGCTTGGATTCGGCGCAACGGCGTGCCCAGAGAGAAGTGCGCTTGGCGGCCGCGCGCACCTGGTCGAGCGAAGAAGGCAACGCCACAACGTGATCGAATGCCATGATGATGTCCGCGCCCAAAGATTCCTGAATCTCGATCGACGTTTCGGGGCCGATGAATCGGGAAGATCCGTCGATATGCGACTGAAAGACCACGCCTTCATCCGTCACTTTGCAAAATTTTGCCAAGCTGAAGACTTGGAAACCGCCGCTGTCAGTGAGGATGGCGCCGGGCCACGCCGTGAACCCATGAACCCCGCCTAACTCTTCCACGATCTTGTGGCCGGGACGCAGATACAAGTGGTAGGCATTGTTTAAGATCAGCCCATATCCCATCTTGAGCAGTTCTTCGCCATCGACACTGCGCACATTGCCTAGCGATCCAACCGGCATGAAGGCGGGCGTGGCCACTTCACTGCGCCCGGTGGTGAGCACACCGACCCGCGCCTGCCCGCCAGCTTCCTCATGGGTGATACGAAACGACAGCATCCGATCGGCGGTCCTACATCTGGTCCGGGGCCGAGACACCCAGCACCGTCAGCCCGTTGCGAACCACCTGTTGTACCGCCCACATGAGCGCTAATCGAGCGCCCGTCAGGCCAGGCGGTACCGCCTCGGGCGCCCGACTCGTCGAAAGCGGGGGGTCGTTGAGAGCGGCGGGCGTTGTGTCGGCATCAGCTACCGGCGGCAAAATTCGATGTTTATTGTAGAAAGG
This sequence comes from uncultured Nitrospira sp., assembly GCA_902500995.1. GTDB lineage: Bacteria > Nitrospirota > Nitrospiria > Nitrospirales > Nitrospiraceae > Nitrospira_A. The sequence continues at coordinate 211,761 of CABVSR010000003.1, read as the reverse complement.
ATGCACCAGGCCTGCCAGTTCACGCAGGTAATAGGCCATTCGATGTGGCTCCAGCTCCACCGCACTGGCCTCCAGCACGACAGGAAACATCGACAATTTTCGAATGATCGCGAGTTCGTCGGGGTCAACCAGCAGAGCCAGGTCAGCCTGGGTCGGAAGTGGACATGCAATGCCGCGTGATGCCGCCACACGCAAAAGACTGGCGATCCGCGCATGCGCATATTGAACGTAATATACCGGGTTCTCCTGCGACTGCTGTTTGGCCAACTCCAGATCGAAATCCAGGTGGGTGTTGGAATCGCGCATAAGAAAGAAAAATTTGGCTGCGTCCGCACCGACCTCGTCCATGACTTCACGGAGAGTGATAAACTCTCCCGCCCGCTTGGACATTTCGACCTTCCGGCCGCCCCGCAGAAGATTCACCATCTGCACCAGCACGACTCTCAGGCGATCTTTGGGATAGCCATAGGCCTGCACCACTGCTTGCATCCGCGGAATATAGCCGTGATGGTCGGCCCCCCAGACATCAACCAGAAGATCAAAGCCGCGACGCAGCTTGTCCCGATGGTAGGCGATGTCGGAGGCCAGGTAGGTGTACTCCCCCTCCTGCTTGCGGACAACCCGATCTTTTTCATCACCATAGGCCGACGAGCGAAACCATTGCGCGCCATCCTGATTGAAGAGCAGATCGCGGCTCTCCAACTCCTTTAATACCTCTTCGACCGCGCCGGAAGACAGCAATGAGGCTTCGCTAAACCAGGACTCGAACGTAATGCCGAAGGTATCCAAATCCTGCCGTATGAGGGCCAGAAGTTCGCGGTATGCGAATTCCCGGCTCCGCTGCTCCGCGTCATTGGAAGAAAGCGACAGCAGTTCCGTCCCCTGTTCCGCCTTTGCCCGAGCAGCGACCGCACGGATATACTCGCCCTGATAGCCGTCTTCCGGAAATGGGACTGTCTGCCCGCAGGACTCCAGATACCGCGCGAGAACCGACACCCCGAGCAATTTCATCTGGCGGCCTGCATCATTAATGTAATATTCGCTGGCAACCTCATGGCCTGTGGCCCTGAGAAGACGAACAAGCGCCTGTCCAACGGCAGCCCCACGCCCATGGCCCACATGGAGGGGGCCAGTGGGATTGGCGCTGACATATTCCACCAAGACCCGCCGCCCCTGTCCCAAATGGCTGTGCCCATATTCGTCCCGCTGAGTTTCAACGTGTCGTAGAACCTCCATCCAGAGCGCAGGTTTGAGCGTGAGGTTCAGGAACCCCGGCCGTGCGATGTCTACTCGAGAAAATACCCGGTCCCGCTCATGAATGTGCTCCGCAATAATCTGAGCAATTTCGAACGGAGGCCGTCGCTCTGAGGCAGACAAGGACATCGCCACAGTGCAGGACACATCTCCCCACTCTGGCCGCTTTGGCGCCTCAAGGTTGATGACGGGCATCTGCTCGAGTTTAAGAATTCCTCGCTGTTGTGCGAATCGGAGCGACTCGGTCAACACCTGAGCAATCCTGTCCTGTACCACACCCTGAGCCACGATACCTCTCCTAAGTCTGCGTGGAAACAGCGAAAATCAATCTCGCAATCTAGCACACCAGGATCGCGAGAGACAAGATGACGAGCAGGGAGTGAAGCCCTATGAGCGCCTCCCCAATTGAATACGACAGGTGTCGATCAGGTACTCTAACGGAATCTGCAAACAGGCTCGCTCGCGGCATGTCTCGACCTCACTCCACTTTGAACAGACACAAGGCGTCCCGGATACAACCGCGACCGTAGAGCCAAGTGGAGCCCAGCGAGAGGCACGGGTCGGGCCGAAACACGCAACCGTAGGAATAGCTAATGCCGCTGCGAGATGTGTCAGGCCCGAGTCATGCCCAACATACAGCGATGCCTTCGTCAAAACTCCTGCTACCGCAGATAAATTTAGATCGCGAATGACAGGCACCGGCTCAGGTAGTGAAGAGAGCACCTCCGTAACAGTCTGACGATCAGCTGGTCCTTCGAGGAGCATGGGAGTCATATCGGCCTCAATCAACCACCCAATCAGCGTGGCGAGGCGCCAAGCCTCAACACACTTAAACCTACTGCCGCTACCCGGATGAATCAGGACCAGTTGATACTCGCCGTTCCACTTACAGGCCTGCAGGGACTTTTCGCCTAGGTTCACAAGTTCGTCAGGCAAGACCATAGGACGGGTGAAGTCATGTCCAACACCGTCCATTCCAATGGCTTCAAAATAGCGATCCGCTTGATGGCACGCCACGAGATCAGGGGAGAAAGAGGATTGCAGATTGATGCGCTCAACCCCTGCGGCCCGCAGCGTCTGGGTCACTGCCGATCCCGCATCTCGCAGCCATCCCACCGCTGTTTCGCATCGACTTAACCAGGTCCCGAAAAAATCAGAAAGACTTTCAGCGCCTGCGAACAATTGACTCAGATACGTTTCCTCAAGGGGGAATGTGCGATCGACTTCTCCGCTACTATACAAAAGAGATCCGATGGCAGTTGCGGAAAGTAATGCGATTTCAGCCTGAGGAAATCGACCTCGTAACGCATACAGAACAGGGCGGGCCAGCAATACATCCCCCAAGGCCCCGGGATGAATAACCAATACCTTTTCTTTGCCCTTAGGATTATTGGTACGCGTTGTCACGACTCAACAGAAGGTGGTGGCTCAGCAAGGGCTAGGTCGTTCGGCGTATTGATATTCAGGAAGGAGCGGAATTCTGGTCCGAATGCCCGGAGGTCATGTTCTGTCAATATCGTCGTACGGAGGTGTTCCTGCTCAAACAGCTTTTGAATCCTGAGTTCCTGTCGTTGAGCCATCGCTTGGAGAAATGAAACGCAACGCTTCGAATACACCGCATGCATGGGTTGAAACCTGCCTGCCAATCTCGCCACAATCACATCAGCTGTCTCATCACGGGACAACATACAATGGATGACGTCTGGATCGAGAAATGGCATGTCACAGGCAACGGCAAAGACACTCGGTCGTGATGCGGTCATTAACCCTGTATAGAGCCCTCCCAAACTACCTGCGTTGGGCAATAGATCATAGGCCACGGGGCAACCTTGCACGTCGAGCATTGCTATTGGCTCTGCAAGAACTACAATACTCTCCGCGAAAATGGTACGTAAGAGAGAGAGTGTTCGTTCAAACACGCTCACGCCACCTACCTTCATAAAACGTTTATCGAGCCCCATTCGCCGACTCCTACCGCCGGCAATGAGAACCGCTGAGACATCTTCTATCATCGCCCAGCTGCCTCACATCGTGTCGCAAGATGACATCGCATAACCTGCCTCAAAAAAAACGAGGGGGTGAGTTTCCTCACCCCCTCGCCTTATGACACATACATGCCCTGCTATCGCCTAAAGGACCTTGCCCTTTTTCTTATTGGCGCGGCGGGTCAACATCCAACCCTCCAGGAACACCACACCGACTGCGATAACGGCCGGGTAGATGTACACTTCCTGAGGAATCGGAGGCTGGAGGATCGTATAATAGAAGGCCGATACGGCCATCTTGCGTCCGGCATCCCCGTTATGTCCATCCCAAGCAAAGAACACCATCGGAATGTATTTGCCGATGTCAAATCGCGTGTAATCGTCATAATCATCCTTGCTACCCTTGAGCGGGCGGGAGATCATGACGGTCCACTGACCGTTTTTCCATTCTGACTTTAAGAGCTTCACCTTCTCTTCAAAGTCGTCACGTTCTTCGAAATCTTGGTCCCATCCAGTTCCCTTGAAGGAACGCAAGGAACCATCTGCTTCCCACTTCAAGATGTCGGCGTTAAATTTCGCGTCACCGAACAGATAGCGTGGTTTGAAAGGCGCAGGAATTTCCTGCCACTTGATTGGGAATTGGAAGGCAATCGCATCATTATAGACGGCATAATTGTTCTGAGCCGCGGCGATGGATCCTTCCTCACCAGTCTTGGGTGCTTGCTCCTTCACGCCGAAGTTTTCCACGTTAACCTGGGTCGGCGCCCATGGAAGCTTGCCTTCCGCAATACTCTTCGTTCGGTCGTCCCATTGGATCAAGTACACGACGCTCTTCTCGTTATAAAGCGACTTGACCCAGATATCGTCGATACGATTGACGAAGTTACGTGGCTTGTGAGTGATCTGACCGCCCATGGCGACATATCGACGACCCTGCTTCTTCCACATTTCGTTCTCAGGATCGCTTGAAATTTCTCCTTCCACGGGAGCTGAAGGAACGACGAAGTTGATTTTTGGTTTGTCGGTCAGAGGATCGATGCCAAGTGGCTTTCCTTCTTCGTCCTTCTCACATAACGAGTTAACGAAGTTCGCAATGTTCCAGCGCTCTTCAACGGAGGTGCTATCTGCAAAGGACGGCATCGGAGTTCCGTTGACACCGGTAGAGAAGGTACGGAAGATATTCCGGACATTATAAGGATCCTGACGGCTTCCGCGGAAGTTCCAGCACTTGTGCCAGTTGGCAGGCTGAATGGAGAACCCCCAGTCGTCTTTGAGATTGAACGCGTTGCCGTCACCACGTCCTTCGACGCCGTGACATTCGATACACTTCTTATCGACGATCAGCTGTGCACCCTTCTTGATGCTATCTTCTGTAGCCTCGGCTGGCTTAATCGTACCGAGCTGAAGAATAGTTTGGGTCTCAGACTGCTTGTCCGTAAACTTGCGGTCTTTCACTAGCTGCGTAGTCACGAACGACAGCACTTGAATCCGTTGTTCTTCAGTCAAAATACCTTCCCACGGTGGCATCGCGGAACCGGGAAGACCGTGAGTAACCGTATCGAACAAGTCGTTCTTGCCGGAGTCAGGGGTCTTTTCATTGTAGTTGAAAAGAGGTAATTCTCCGCTTGCCGTATGGCGAATTTTGAATGTTCCCTGATTAAAATTTCTCGGGCGTGGCCAAAGTCGATCGGCACCCGGGCCATCACCGGCTCCATCCACACCATGGCACCATACGCACTTGGTAAAATACACACGCTTTCCCGCCTCAATCATATCTGCTGGCGGTGCCGGGGCTAAATCCCCCTTGGCGAAACCCTCAGGAAGATCTGCAGCTTGGCCGATCCCAACCGCACTAGCGGAAAGGAGAATGGCACCAAGAGCAGCCCCGATGATCGGAGATGCTTTTACGTTCACACGAAGTTTGCTCATTGTTAACCTCACCACCTGTTCTCCCAGGTTGTTTGTAGGATTCAGAATTAGTCCCATGTCCGAGGATAGTATCCCGTGTGCCAGTATTCGAACAAGATCACCTTCCAAATTTCATCAGTGGTCAGGTGTTGTTCCCATGGCGGCATGACGGAGGCCCAGGGGAATCCTTCGTTCGGCAGACCAATTCCGCCCTTAGCGACGCGCCAGAAAATAAAAGTCTCTTGTAACTGGGCAATCGTTCCCGGGTCGGTAAAATTCGCAGGAATCGGGTTGAACGCGAAGGCATGAAGTCCCCGTCCATTCAAATTGTCGCCGTGGCAGAAGTGACAGTTCTGGAAGAAGATTTCTCCACCTTCCCGAACATACTTCAAATACCCCTCAGCCTTGTCATCCCATGGGTTGGCGTTGGGAGCCATTAGCCGTCCCATTCCCTGTTCCACGATCAGCTTATTGCTGTAGGCCTGATCATACTTGCCCTCGAGGTTGACACGGTAAGGGTTCTGCGAGGTTTGCAAGGTGTAAGTCTTACCATGCACCTTCGTGCTAGCAGGAGGCGCCGGGTGCACCGTACGCAATTCGATCGGCTCGTCGACACTGGGCTTCATCGTCAAAAATGAAAACCCTCCGATCAAGATGGGCAAAAGAATCAGGTACAACGTGCGAAGAGCCTTGTGGAATCCGGTATTGGCATCTAGCACGTTCAGAATGGGCTGACGGAACTTTTTCCAATCCTCTTCATTAGCGGAGACCCACATAAATACAGCGACAAAAGACACAACGCCGTACATGGCGCGCACGCTGAAAGGGATCGGTGGGTAAATACGGAACTTAAGATACGTCTGAACGAATGACCAGAACAAAACTCCCTGCCAAAACCGAGGAATGGCCATCCCCATGGAGTTGGCCAGATAGCTCAGGCCAGTGAAGCCGGCGACGAACACCGCCAGCTCACTCAGCACCTGCATGGGCATGTAGCCCTCAACGAGCCTAACGGTGTTCGATGGAACTACTCCGAAGATCATGCCGATCAACATGAGCAGTCCAAGGACGCCGATGAGGGCCCCGACTGACATTAATGCTTTCATGTCCTCTTCTCCCTTTCTTCCGCAATAGCGACCAGATACCTATTCGCTTAATTTAGGAGGCCTTCGGAGGCTCTTTTCCTTCCTGAACCTGCGATAGGTAATCTACAAGCTTCTTGAGTGCACCAGCGCTAAGCTTTTGGCCAAACACTTTCGGCATGGTGTTATCAGGGAAGCCCTTGACAACATACGCGCTGGGCTCAACGATTGATTCCATGATGTAGTCAGGAACGCTCTTGGCCTTGCCCTTGTAGTCCTTATCCTTAATTCGGAGCGGTGCATTGGTGCCTTCGACTAACTTCGGACCAATTGTTCCCGTGGCGCCGGCGATCCCAGGAATTGTATGGCAGGCGACGCACTGACCCTTGGCAAAAATTTGATCAACCGGTTCAGTTCCATCCGCCATCAGCGAAGCACCACCTCCAGCAGCCTTATCACCCTCTGTCGGCGGTTTCGGTCGATCGGATTCGGGTATGAACTTCTCATAAGCCTTAACGATCTCGTCAAAGCCTGGAGCCTCACGTCCCTCTCGGACATACAACCAGGTATCGACTGCAGCCAACTCAGGGATACTTAAAGAAATTGGTGGCTTGTGAATCGAAGGCATTGGACTTTCTTTGTCGTTCGTACCTTTTACACCAAACCCGGCGACAACGAAACAGCTTGGACAGGAATGCGATTCAGCGATGTACTGAATTCCGTTCTCCGCCGTACCTGAACCAGCGAACGCTTCTTTCTGGTTGGAATCGCGAGCAGCTGGATTTCCCTTGTGGTAGCGCGGATCATTGATCTGAGTTTCAGCACGCTCAGGAATTCCGTCCAAATTTGGAGCGCGCTCGCCCAACATACCCTTATGGAATGCGTGGCAGAGCGGGCACTGCCCCTTACCGATCGCACCCTGCACCTTGTTTTGACCGACACCTCCGAAAATGATCTTCTCACCTTCGTCGGCAAGTTCGGTTTGCGGCATGTTACTGAAATCTTTTTTCTCCTCAATCGGGGGGAATCCACCCTCTACCTGGGGCAGCCAGTTCCCGTAACCCGACAGCGCCGCAGCGATGAAAAACATGAAGCCGCCGATTTTCAGCAATGCGCTGATATTCGTGAAATACAGGGCCATCATGAATGTCATGGAGGTGATCAAGACCAAAGACACCGGCAGTAGTCGTGATTCACCGAAGAAGTTCATTTTATAGTTGGCGATAGCCATGAAGAGAAGCAACGCTCCCCAAAATCCAATGAACGTCTTAAAGACTGCTCGCTTATTAGCCACGGGGTCTGAAATGGAGGCCTTAAAATAGAACATCAGGCCGATTAACAGGCCCAATGCTGGCCAGCCCATCGATAAGGCTGATTTAATGAGTTCAATCACAGCTCAAACCTCCTGCAGGAGGAGAAGGCTCCGGCTGCTCAGGCAACCGGAGACCATCCCTCATTGATTCATTGTTCGTATTTTGATTAGTGACCAACTGCTGGTGCCGCAGCGCGTCCGGGGACTGCCGCTTTTGCTTCGACCGGCGCCTTCTTAGCCGCTAGAGCACCCAACCAAAACACAAACATGATGCTGATCCAGAAGAACAGAACGTTTGCAGAAATCATGTTTGCCGCAAAACCTACCGTGTGGGTGTAGGCCCATGGCGAGTTATCCCGCATAATTTCGTTAACGTGCCAGAAGAGCCTGACCGACGACCTGATGTATCCCATCAGGCCCATCATCCATGTAAATGCCGTAGCAAGCATGATGAGCGCGTACTGGGATCGTGCAGAAATTTTCCCCCACTCGATCGGCCCCATCTGCTTGGCACCCTTCATCATGACGCTATTGAGCGCAAACATGAAGAAGAGGCAGGACAGTGTCGTCGCCACCTGGGGCACGGAGAGACCGACGCGAACGTTCGCAGGGATGTAATAGCCATACACAGCCAACATGATAATGTTGAGGTAGGCGAAGAAGAAGAAACAACCCATGAAAATGTTGCCGAATTTAGCCCAGGATACAGTCGAAACCTTGTTGCCTCGCATGTACCAGACAAAGCTCAAAACCGTGGTCGTGATGATCACGTTGATACCACCGTTCTTGGCCGACATAACCCCATAATTTCCTAGCACTGGATGCTGCTGGCCACCCATCGCCTTCAGCTCAGCGGGGGTCATGACAATGGTGTGCGGGGTAATAAACACCAAGTAACCGCACGTGAGCAAGAACACCAGATACTTAATGTAGCGCTGATATTTTTCAGCGCCACGCATGCGCCCAAGCGCCTGCCAAAGGTAATAATTCGTACTCAAAAACAGGATTCCGATCATGGTCGCCTGGATGATGAACAGCCAGGCAAGCAATCCACCCATCAACGTGATACCCATTTGCTGACGATAGGCATACACCTCACGCATCAGCCAGTACCCTGCGAAGGGAAGAGGAATCAAGAACGCCACGCCGAGGGCCATGGCGATATACCCCATCCAGTCATAGTGAGCACGCTCTTCGTCTGTCTTGGCCGACAAGAATCGGTAAGCCGCATAGGCCGCCACGACACCACCACCAAACGCCATGTTGCCGAGAATGCGGTGCAGATTGAGCGGATTCCAAAGAGCGGTATGTATCACGTGCCAGATGTTTCCGAGATATCGGCCCTGCTCATCAACACCAGCCGGCGACATCATGAAACCGATCCACGAATTCGCCAAGAACATCAAGATGGTACCGATCACGTTCAGGACAACGGACATACTGAGGTGAATCCATTTAAGGAACCCCTCCTTCATCTTGTCCCAGCCGTAATAGTAAATGTAGAGAGTGCCACTCTCCGCTACGAACATCAAAGCATAGATGTGCATAACCGGCCTAAAGATACCGGACAGGTACTGGAAGAAGGCCGGATAGAGAGTCAGGAAGGTGAAAATCAAGATACCGCCCAGGATGGCGGTCAGCGAATAGGCCGTCAGGCTGATCTTAATAAAGTCGTAGGCCAACTGATCATATCGTTTGGCCATTGCCTTATCTTTACTGACCACGCCCATAAATTCAATGACCATACAAAAGATAGGCACAGCCAGAACAAAGCTGCCGTAGTAGAGGTGCTGCTGGTTGGCAAACCAGAGAAGCACGCGACTTTCGAAGTTGTAGCGCGGATAGTCCTTCTCACTATCCGTGGTCTTTGGAGCCGGCGGCCCAGAGACAATACCTTCGGTCTTGTAATAGACATCCTTGCCCTTCTCAACTTTTGCTTCACCACCCTCTTTTTTAGCGTCGGCGGCCGGAGCGCCACCGTCGGCAAGAGCGGGGATCGCAACCAGAATGGGCATGAGGAGGAGGCCGATCATCGCGCATAGCGCCATGACCGACATCAACTTCGTGCGGGTTACAGAGCCCATGGGTTACCTCCTTGATACATCGCGTGTGTGAACAACAAAATCAAAAGACTTATCTCCCAGCACTTACTTACGAAGGAGATACCAAAAGTCCAACCCTTGCGCATCCATCAAAAAGTGATCAACAGCGGCAAAAAACGAGACGCAGATCAAGATCGATACGACGAAATACACAATTGTTTGGCCCATCACAAACCCCCTTCAACTTGATAAACAATTTCCAAGGCCAGGACCGGGATCAGCAAGGACACTGAATCCCTCCGAACCAATAAAAAAACCAGAGGCTGACTGCCAGGGTGATGTAGAAAATCATTTTCCCGATCTTAATTGAGACGTCGTCCTGAGCAGCTTCCATCTTGATTCCCCCAACGGTTTAAGTACGTATTTTAAATTGACACACCAACTATGCTGTGTTAATCAAAATCCCTCACCCATCTGATTTTTAAAGGGATTTTTATGGCAAAAAACTCAAAAGTGTTCGACATTATAGTTTTGGCCGGTATGGTTGTCAATATCATTTTGGCCGTGTTTCTGATCCTCTACTACTTTGATTTTCTATGATTTTCTCATCCTTCATGCCTGCAGACGAAGGGGCATTATTTGCCCTGGATTGAGCGCACCGAAACCCAATCGTTTCATCCCGAAAATCCGCCATCATTTTGCTCCGAGCTGTGATTCGCAAGTCAGATCCCGCACTCGAGTATCCCGCCCCTCTCAATACCTTGTACGTGCCGTATTCGGGGCTTTCTGGATTCCGCTCAGAAGCCGCAGCATAGGCGCCCTCCAGGTACCAATCGTCCACCCACTCCATCACATTCCCGGCCCCATCCATGACTCCATATGGACTGGCATCGCTTCGCACGCTCCCGACAGGGGCCGCCACCTCAAAGCCGTCATTGATACGAGCCCAATTCGCCCCGCCTGGCATTTCCACATTTCCCCAGGGCCAGAGACGCCCATCAGTTCCACGCATGGCCTTTTCCCATTCAGCCTCAGTCGGCAATCGCCGACCTCGCCATCCGCAATAGGCATTGGCATCCTCCCAGGAGACATAGACCGCCGGCTGATTAGGCCCACGCATGCGCCCCGTGTTCTTCGCGTATCGTGAGGGAGGACCGGATTTCCGATGGCCCGTCGCCTTCACAAAAGCCGCATATTGCGCATTCGTCACTTCGTATCGATCGATAGAAAACTCGTCGAGATAGATCGTTCGCTCGGGCTGCTCATCAAATCCTCCGTGGCTTGTTCCTCGAAGGAAAGGCCCCGCAGGGATGACGACAAGCTCTTCTTCCAAAGGCGGCTCCGCCAGAGAGTCTGGAGCACTGCTTGGGGAATCATTCTCTGAATGTGGCGGCTCGGATTCAAGCGGGGTGGAAATCGTCCCGCGGAGAATGGCGATGATAGGCAAACTGGCGGCAAAGAGTACCGCAAGGAGAAACACGACTTTAAAACGCGTTTCCAACATGGTGCGACTGGTTACTTCACTGCGGTGTCGGCATCAATGTCTTTCGCGCAACGAAATCCAACCGTGATATCATGACGCCAGGGTTTCGCCTGGAACCGCTTGGATGAGCGCACATTCCGCTTTGTTTCCCTCCACGAACCGCCGCGAATGATGCGTTGTTCACCCTGATCCGGCCCCTTCGGATCTCGATAGGGCGACGCGCGATAAAAATTTTCCTCATACACATCCGCGACCCATTCGCCGACATTCCCCGTCATGTCGTAAATGCCATACGGACTGCGCCCCGACTCGAAGGATCCCGGAGGGGCAAGATAACGGAAGCCGTCTTCCGTGCCATCGATGTTGGCGTATCCAGAGACAAACTCATCACCCCATGCATAGCGACGCTTCCCCTCTCCGCGGGCAGCCTTTTCCCATTCCGCCTCAGTCGGCAATCGCTTGCCCGCCCATTTGCAATAGGCCTCCGCATCATCCCAGGTCACGGCGATGGCCGGATATTCCGGCTTCAGCAATTTGGCAGGATCGTCCTCAAAGACCTCAATTTTCCGCTTCACCCTCTTCGTCATCTTGAGAAACCGATCATACGAATCCTGGGTCACCTCGTGCTTGTCCAGAAAGTAGGTCTTTAAATACACTTGATGCTCGGGCTTTTCATCCGGATCGCTATCGTTGTCGCGGCTCCCCATCACGAACGGCCCTTCGGAAATTTGCACCATTTCCCGGCCATCATCTCCGATAAAGGTCTTGTACATAGAAAAATCCTGAGCTGCTGGCGCAGCGACAGGCTTGGCTTCCGTCACAATAGAGAGGGCCAATTGGCGCATCTGCTTGGCCTTGTAGGATTCATAGACCAACCCCCCAATCATCAAGATGAAAGATCCGAACACAAAAATAATCGATCCGATCAGTACGCCTCGGTTTTCCATCGTCTTACTCGCACCTCAAGATTTGGTCACTGCCGAGTGACCCGCGCCTGCGTCATCACCTGCCTCAACTTGTGCGGCTTTTCTCGCCGCGCGTACATCCAGCAACATCGATATCTGCACACCGAGAAAGCCGCCCATCGCCGCACCAGCCCCGGCTCCAAATGACATTTTTTCAATCCCCGCAATCAACCAGGCGAGCAAGCCTCCCAAAACGGTACCGACGAGAATACTGACGAGAAATCTCCGTCCGCCCAGATAACCCACCACCGCGCCAAGCGCCATCCCCAATCCGGCTGTGACCGGGATGGACGAAGCCCCAAGAAACGATCCAATCAGGGTTCCGACCGTGGTCATGACCACAATACCCAACACCACATCAATCCATCCACTGGCAGTTGGTCGGTTCATGCGCTTACATCTCACTCCGGTGCCTGGGACCTATTTCGCAGGACCCACGGTCACCGCGCCGAAATCAATCTCCACACCCGGGCCGGCAAACAGCGAAATCCCCCAAGCCTTCTCGGCCGGCTCATGCTTATGAATCCGCTTGAAGTCTTCGTAGACATTGACACGCTCTTCGACCCACTCTCCAACCGGCAGTACCCCGCTTTGCACGACCAATTCCGAACCGCTGAACATGCCGCCTTCGACGAACGTGCCCACCGGCTTGCCCGCGCTCCAGATGTATTTGGTAAAGACGGGAATGAACATGAGATCCGTATCCAATGAGGCGTACAGCGCTGCAACCGGCTCGGAATTGGTGGGAGCCTTGTGGAGACGCCATCGCCAGGTCAAGACCGGATAGGCCTTGGGATCCCAATCGATCTTGCGTTTTTTTATACGCTGCCCCGCATCCTTGGCAGCGAGAAACTTTTTATTCTCTTCCGATTGAATTTTGTATGCATCCCGCCCCTTGGCTTGGCTGCGCTGGTTTTCATGCTGCCAATCGACAGGAAACCCGTCTTGATCTGCCGACTGAAAGTCCTCCAGCACCATCACCCCCGCTTCGGCACCCCGGGCCGGCACGGCATCTCCCAGAAATGCGCACAAGCCGATCGCGCTCAACATCCCTACTACCCACAGCCTTGGTCCCATCACGACACTCCTCATAAACCTTGCCTAGCCTTCATGCGTGGGAGACGGCAAAAATCCCGCCTCTTTTTCCGCGCTCACATCCTCATGCATCACCGGCTGCTGTCCGCGCTGGCACACCCAGAATAAGAAAAAGACAGCCCCCCAAAACAGCACCATATTGATGGTCACCATCTTCGCCGCAAACCCGAGCGAAGGGGTGAAGGCCCAGGGCGATGTGTCGGGCATCAGTTCGTTGACATGCCAAGCCAACCGGCCGGAAGAACGAATATATCCCATCAAGCCCATGACCCAGGTAAAGGCCGCTGCAAGGCCGAACAGACCCACCATGCCACGAATGGAGATCTGCCCCCACTGCACCGGGCCATGAATCGTCGCGCCGCGTAACATGCGCCGGTTGAGCAGCAGCCCCAGCGTGACCACCAGCAAGGTCGTCACCGCTTGCGGACCGGACAAAGCCACTCGAAGACTGGCCGGGAGATAAAATCCATAAATCGACAACCCAATGATATGCGCCGCCCCTAGGCCAAACAAGGCTCCCAGCATGACATTTCCGGTCCTAGCCCAGGAGATCGTCATCGTCCGGTTTGCGCGGCGATAATAGATGTAGCTCAACGCCGTGATGCAGATCATCACGTTGACCGCCCCGTTCTTCGACGACATGACCCCATAGTTCCCGATCACCGGATGCTGCGCACCGCCCATGGCTTTGACTTCCGTGCCGGTCATCAATAACGTGTGCGGAGTCAACCAAATGAACAGACAACCCGTCAGCGCCAGCAGAAGATATTGGTAATAGGGCTGATACCGTTCGCCCCCCCGAATACGTCCCATGCTCTGCCAGAGATAATAATTCACGCCGAGGAAGAGCGCGCCGATCAACAGCGCCTGCACCACGAACAACCAGGTCAGCAACCCGCCCATCATGGTGACACCCATGCTTTGGCTGTAGGCGTAGACCGAGCGCATCAACCAATAGCCAGCGAAGGGCATCGGCAGCAGCGCGCACACTGTCACGAAGAGAAAGACGTAGCCGACCCAATCGTAATAGGCGCGCTCCTCCTGGCTCTTTCCTGAAAAAAATCGGTAACAGGCATAGGCCAGCACCACCGCGCCTCCCGACATGATATCTGCCAGGAACCGATGCAGGTTCAGCGGGTTCCAGAGTGCGGATCGAAGCAAATGCCAGGGATTGCCGAGATATCGGCCCTGCCCGTCGACACCGGAGGGCGCCATCATGAACGCAGACCAGGAATTGGCCAGCAAGAGTAAGGATGTGCCGCACACCACGGCTAGCAGTCCGATCGACAGATGGACCCACTTCGCGCCGGGCGCCGCCATTTTTTCCCAGCTGTAGTAGTAAGCGATCGTCAGAAAGGTTGTGCCGACAAAAACCAGCGCATACAACGGCATCATGCCTTTGAAGGTGCCGCCCATGTACTGCATGAAGCTGGGATACAGGATAATGAACATCGTCAGCATCAGGCTGCCGACAGCGGCCGTGACGGACAGTGCCAACAAGGCTACCTTGAGCAGATCCTGGGCCAGACCGTCATACCGTAACGCCATCGCGGGATTTCTGGCGACTAACCCCAACAACTCCAGCAGGACGCAAAAGACCGGCAGAGCCAACACGAACCCGCCGAAGTACGTATGCTGTTGAATGATAAACCACATCAACAGCCGGCTATCGAGCGACCCGACTTGCGGGTACTGATTATCATTGGCGGTCGGGGCGGAAGGGCCACTGGGAATGCCGGGCGTATGGAAATACACATCGCTCGACGGGTCCGCAGCCATCAGGGGCTGAGAACTCAGACCCATGACGCCGGCTACCGACAGGAACACAGCTGCGAAGAGAAGGATCAAGGACGCCAACGAAGAACGTTTCGTCATGACGACACTCTCTGGCTGTTTTTGTCAAAGACAGCCGCAGATTCATTCAAGGCCGAACCAACCCCGGCTTCGCGGGACTTGCCGAGAATACCCATCACGAACGGGCAACGCAGCAACGCGCTCGGCACGCCGCCGGGCTGACGATTTTCAATCTCTCGCCGATATCCTAAGTAATAACAATACAACGGCATGAGGCTGCCGACGAGCCCGGCTACCACGGCAAACAATGCCATCGAATTCATCGGCTGCTTCAACACGTAGAGGCAGCCTCCGACCAGCACCAGGTAATACGTCGACGCGAAAGCCAATCCCGGCCACCACCAAAATTTCATCAATTCGCCCCAACTGGTCGCGGCTAGCCTGGACGTGAAGGTGGCCTGCGCTCCCTGCCCGGCAAAAAACGCCAGCAGCCCGACGGTGCCGGCCGCTAGGGTGACGATCCCCCCTTGCGCAAACACCGCGAAGTCACCGCCTATAACGGCCGCTGCCAACACAGACAGCGTCATGCACCCCAATGCGCCTGCCAGGACCCAGGTCATGAGCGCCGGCTCGAATCGTTGCAGAAGCCCTCGTAACGCCATGCCATCCGGGAACGTGACGAGCGGCCGCCCGCTGGCCTCGAGCCAGCGGATATAGCCGATTTCAAAGGCATCGCGCGCGACGGCGGTGCTGGGAATTATGAGCGCCATCATGGCCGGTCCATCGGGATGCTTGGCATAGTCGTACCCTACGAGCCACAACAGGGCCAAGACCAGCAGAGACAATTGCACACCGTAGACGAACCCGATCCAAGCCAGGATCCAACCGATACGCTGCAGTCCATCCGCTGCGATGAGTCCCATGAACGGCACCGCCCGCCCGACACGATAGGCGCACAGCGCGGTCACCATCGACACCAGCCCGCACAGCACCAGCAATGTCAGGGGATCGGCGAGGGAGAAGCCCTGCTTGGCCGCCCGGTAGACTGCGAAGGCCACCAGGCCGGGAACAAACATGACGAGGCGTTTTCGTGTACGAACCGAATCTTCCGTGACGGCCAGCGTCAAACTTGGAAGCACTCGTAGGGCCAACCGATGCAACATTGTCATCCACCCGTGTCACGAGAGCCAGGCACGGGAGGGACACCCGGTGACCTCCTGCACGCCGCCTCACCGCTTCCCACTATGGCCGCTGCGCCGCCATGCCGAAATATCGCGCTTTGACTTCTTCCATCAAGGCGACGCTGACCGAACGCTCGCCGCGATCCAAGGCCGTCCGCTCCAACTCAATGCGAGCCATCGCCCGAACAGGCGAGGGGACATTGGCGAGGCGCTGCTCGGCCTCGGCATCCCATTCCACCACATCGCCGGTCAATGCCTGGTCGATCAACTCGTACGTGACGACCCGCTGTCGCCTGGTCCTGGCGAACCCTTCGACCAGGTCCCGTAGCGCCGGTGCGGCGTAGGGCGGGACGCGATCTATTCGATGCTTGGCGTCATCCGACCACATCAACCGATCCACAAGCCCTTCGATCTGGCCTGCCGGCACATCAAGGCCGATCACCCACTGACAGGGCCGACATTCCGTGCGGATAAACCATGTCGCTTCCCCGTCAGGCGACAGTCTCTCCTCGACCCCCTCGGTATGCATCCATCCGCCGCATCCGCACACAAGCATCAGACGTTCAGCCCTTCTCGCCGCTCCCTGTCGCTAGCCGATTTTCCCCGGGTATAAAACATACAGCATCGCGTACGTAAACGTGCCGGTCAGGAACAAGATGCAATACACGATCATCGTGAATCGGCCGAGCGCCCGATGCCGCTGTCCGCCGTCCGGCCAGATCCGCTGAATGGCCATTTCCACCGCGAACACAATCGCCACCAGGATGAGAAATCCCAGATAGACTTCCAATTTGCGCAGGGAAAATCCGGCCGACATCACCCTGGTCCCGAAAAGCACCATCACCACCGCTAACAATGCCGCAAAGATCACTCCGACTTTTTTCCATGAGGTCTGCAGCAGTGAGGCACTGAGCACACGAGTGCTGCCGATGAACTGTTGAGAGCGAAACCCCAACACAATCATATAGACAGCCATCACCAGCCCGATGATCACCAGAATGATATGGACGGTGAGCACAGGGATAAAGACGTAGTCGTACAGCGCTTGCGACCCGCCGAATCCTTCCTTTCCCTCAAAGGCCAGCACGCCTAACTGCCGAAACAAATAGTAGGCGGTGAAAAATCCCACCATCGTGATCATGCCACCCAGCATCAACCAGTGATGAGGATGTCCGCGATGCTGCTTTGCCTGGATCCATCCGACGATGAAGAGGCCCGTGAACAACGTGGCCATCAATTGGCTGAGATCGGCCCCCATCGTAGCGTGGGTCCCGAAGAACCCCGGCTGTCGTAAAAATTCAAACATCGTCAACTCCGGCCGGCATTCAACCTGACGCCTTGCACCACGGCCGTCCGCTCAATTTCCTCGACCGAGACATAGCCCGCGTCGTGCATCCATTGCATGGCCTCCGCCGTGCGATAACAGGCGCCCTGTTCCGTGTTGACGAGGATATGGACGGCAAACGCGGCCGTCCACGCCGGACTCGTGCCCGACGCATCCAGGAACCGGTCTTTGATGATCAGGCGGCCGCCCGGATTGAGATGGCCATGAATTTTTTTGACCAGTGCGGCATTGGTCGCAAGATCCTGGTAGTGGAGGATGTCCGACATCAGCACCACGTCATAAGGACCGCCGAGCGCATCGCGATTGAAGTCACCGGCCTTTAAGGCAATTCTCTCATCGAGGCCTGCATCTTTAACCGTCCGTCCCGTCAGGGGCAGGGTCGTGGCAAGGTCGAATACCGTGGCTGAAAGGGACGGATACACCTGACAAAAGGCGATCGCATTCGTGCCGGCGCCACCGCCAAGATCCAGCATGGTCTTCGCCTGGCCAAGCGCAAGACGTTTGGCTAGATCAGGCCCGCTCTGCTGGCCGATCCGGTGCAAGACAGACAGGACGTTGGCGCCCAGTGCCGGATCCGTCTCGAACACATGTTGCGTCACAGGGGATCGGCCGGTTTTGACGGCCTCCTCCAGTTTGCCCCAATTCCCCCACTCAGCGTCATGGAGGAGAAGCAGATGACCGACATATTGCGGTCCATGCTTGACGAGGTGGGTCGCGGCTACCGAGGTGTTGGCATAGAGCGATCCGGTTTTCGTCAACAACCGGATGGCCACCAGCGCATTGAGCAGCAACTCCAGCGCGCGGGGATCAGCACCGATTTTATGCGCCGTTTCCACGGCGGAACGGCCGGGGCCGTCGAGCACCGAAAAAACATCTAACTTCACGGCAGTCAAGAGGATTTTGGTCTCCCAGTAGTAGCCTAACTGGAAGACTTCGGCGAGAGACAGTTCGCGAGGCACAGATTCCCCACTTGGAAATAATGGCGTTAAAGTTGGTCATCTTACCCAGTTCAGAAAGGGAAACGCAAGGCGAGCAGGGGCGGGAACGGCCGAGGAAATCAGATGATGATGCGGGGTTCTTCAGTGGAGGAGATTTTGCCGGACTCCACTGAACATCACTCCGTGCGCGTGAAGGATGTTGTATGAGTCGGGCGGCTCACACCAACAAAAAGGGCAGTGGTCCGCTTGAACCACTGCCCTTTCGTCGACAGGTTGTCCCGCCAGAAGAGGAACGACTACTTGATTTCAGCCTTCAAGTTCGCCGTGCCGCCCTCGGCCACTTCGATCTCGAATTCATTCAGCTTGCCCTTGCCGACGAACGGATGCCACACCACCACCTTGTGCTTGCCGGCAGGCACGCCCGCGATCTCGAATGAGCCGTCATCCTTCACCACCGCGTGGTACGGATTCCAGACGGGCAGGAAAAAGGACTGCATGAACTCGTGCTGGTCGCACTGCAACCGATAGAACCCGGCCTTTTCGGCGCCGCCACGGAACGTGACGGGCTTCTCCAACTTATCACCCTTCTTGGCCAAACCGATGTTGAAACCGGTGGCCGAGGTGGAGCCCTTTACCGTGAAGCTGTGCGGGTTGTGCAACACACCCTGGACAGACTTGGGATCATCAGGATCGGCATCCTTATTCTCAGCGCGGAACGGCTTGTTGTTCACCACCACACCGCTGAACGGCAGGAATTCACAGAATTCCGCGATGACGTCGGTGCCCTTGAAGCCGTCCTGGAAGGCCTGATCCTCGATATCGACTACGGCCACAACCGCACCCTTCAGACCGCCATCCTTCGCCACTTCAATGGTCTTGAAGAAACGCTTATCGCCGTCCATGAGGCTCTTGTTCGGGTTCTTCGGGCAAAATTTCGGGTTCGGGAACTTGGCGAAGGAAAACTCCTTCTGCTCTGCCTTTCCGGGATAGGTCACTTTCCCGGCGATCGTACCTCCGGCAAACGAGGTGAGGGGCGCGGCCAAAAATGCCGCGGCCGCAACGCCGAATACTGCTTTCATCGCACCCTTCTTCATGTCACTGCCTCCTTGTAATGAACATTAACCGAAACCGAACAACTCTTCCGTCACCACTCATTCACAAGGGCCGGTGACTATTGCCCCTTGTTATGACAGTTCATCTTCTGATGACATAGCCTTAGAAAGACTACGTCCAGGCCTCTGAACATTTCTCTATACTGGAATCCTACTCGCACTGTCAACTTGAAATCCGTCCATTCGGCATCGTCAAGATTTCACATGATGCGGCAAGGGCTTCGCATGCCCGATGATCCTGGCGATGGATCCACCCACCGTAGCTCGAACGGCATCATCTTCATCATGCAGGGCCGCCTTCAACAACGGCAGCACCTCTTCCCCCCCCATCTGGCCGAGGGCGCGAGCGGCGGCGATCCGCGGACGGGGAATAGAATCCTTCAGGAGTCCGGCAAGAAACTCGATGGCCGGTTGCGTATTGGCTCCATGGGCGCGCCCCGCCGCCTTCCCTGCCGCAGAACGTGTCCCGGGATCGTTGTTTTGCGCCAATTCATACAAGGCACCGGCGACAGACTCGAAGGGCTCCTCCACCCGCAACAGCGCCGAAATGACGGCTGCCTTGACCACCGGGTTCGTATCAGCCAGGGATCTTCTCAAGGCTGCCAGCGATTCTTTGACTCCCAGTTCGCCCAAGCTGATCGCCGCCGACGTCTTTACCGCTGGAATTTTATCGTCGAGGGCCTTCTCCAATGCGGCAATCCCTTGGACCTTGCCGAGGTCTCCCAAGGCCGATGCGGCCGCTCCTCGTACAGACGGCTGCGTGTTGGTCATCGCTTCCAACAGAATCGACAGTCCACGCGCATCCTTCAAATCCCCCACCATCCTCAACGCCGTAGCACGCTCTTCCGGGTTCGGTGCCGCCGTCGCCTTTTGTATCGTGTCCCACATCGCCGTCTGCCCGTGCTGATAGAGGGCTCCTGCCGCGGCGAGGCGCACAGCCGGCTGCTCGTCTTTCAGGGCTTTTTCGAGCAGTGGAATCACGGAACGGTCCCCGCTTTTCCCCAACACTTTGATGACGGTCGCCTTCACGAGCCCGGCTTGATCTTCGAGCGCATTCCGCAATCGCGGCGACCGCCGTCCCGCATCGAGTTTCCCGAGCGCTTCAGCGGCCAACGCGCGCACCAGGCCGGACCCATCACTCAATCCATCTTCCAAAGCAGGGATGGACTCCGGTGAATCCACGTCTTTCAAAGCCGTATACGCCGCGCCGCGCATTTGCTCGCGCATGTCTTTCACGAGGACATAGATGAAACCCAACGCCACGTCCTTTAAGAGCGGCCGATCCTCCTGCTTCAACTCCTGCTCATGCCGTTCGTATTCGGCCAGTGCCTCCTTCGGCTTGCCGAGAAAAATCAACGACCGGACTTTCAGGCGCCGGGCTTCCGGCTGACTGCCTTTCTCTTTCGTGACCTGCTCGATGAGGTCCAACGCGTCCTGGTATTGCTTTTTGTCGAAGGCGGTCTGCGCCTCCTTCAGTGAACTCGCCATGGCGGGAGAGGGCCAGAATCCGACAAGCGGCCCCACCACGACCACTGCGGCCATACAGCCCTTAACGATCCGAATCCAGCGCCTATGTGTGTGCGATACCATGCAGCCCCTTCCTGAATATGCCGCTCACCCTCGTTCTTGCGTTCCTGATTTGGGAGCCCAACGTTGATACCCGGTGGGCTCCTCGAAGTAATAATCGGGTTGAGGAGAGATGCGGAAACGGAGATATTCGATCGCCCAATCCCGGTCCTGACTCACCAATTTCAGGACGACCCCTGTCTCCACATCGACCCATTCATAGAATCGCTCGTTTCGACCGTTGTAATCGACCCGAACCTCGTACAATTTGGAAGGCCGGCCGATGGTCGTGGCATCACCGATCAGCATTCGGCTTTGCTCCCCCGGCAGGGTAGGTTGAATCGGCAGGATTTCTTCGAGTTTGACAGGGGCCGAAAGAATTTGCCGGCGTTGGGCCAGCAAAAACCACGACTCGCGTTTATCCAATCGCAGAATTTCTATGCTCGAATACCCGAGTTCGGTCTTGATCGCATACTTGTATTCCAACCGGATGCGATCACTCTTGGCAAACACCTGGGCCTCGAAGCGACGCCCGTCCACTCGTTTCACCAGCGACGCAGAAAATTCTATAGGCTGTGCGCTGCGAGGGCCGGTTGAAGCTTCTTCCGCCACAGTCGCTACGCTCGACAGCAAGAAGAAACCTAACGACAGGCACCCTCGCAGGAGCCATTGCCACGAACCGCCCCGGCTCCGATTACTGCTG
Organism: uncultured Nitrospira sp.; assembly: GCA_902500995.1. GTDB lineage: Bacteria > Nitrospirota > Nitrospiria > Nitrospirales > Nitrospiraceae > Nitrospira_A. The sequence continues at coordinate 189,996 of CABVSR010000003.1, read as the reverse complement.
ATGCTCCACCAACGGTTCAATCTCAACGGGATGACCGAGCGATTCGAGACCAAACCGGGGATTATCCATGACCTTGTAAGCGGTACGATTTCCCTTCGGGGCCGGAAGCGCCACGCGTTCAGTGGTCGTGCCATCGGGAGCAATCGTGATCGTCCGCGTCACCCCCGGACCTGATTGAGGATGCCACACGACCATTTGATAGGTGCCCGGTGGGATATTCTCGATCTTGAAGGCTCCCTGGTCATCCGTCACTGCATAATAGGGATTGTTGACGGCCATGGCCCAACTTTCCATGTAGGCGTGAAAACCGCACTGCATGTAAAACGTCCGCCGCCCTTTATTCAAATAGACCGGCCCGACCAGCGACTTGCCGGGAGCATGATTGTGCACGGCGCGCATGTTCCCGCGCTGATGTTGATGATTCAGGATCAGCGGCGTATTGAACAGGACCCTCGCCCCAGCTTCTGGCGAAGTTTCATACCCCTGAATGTCATGCATCACAGGGTCCATATTCACCACTTCCACCGCGTGCCCGTTCCGGACGATGGTGACCCAGGGCTGGAACATGCAATCCCGTGCTTCAATCAACGGCACGGACAGGTCAAAGGCTTTCCCTGATTCAACGCCTTCCAGCGTGACAATCGCGTTCTTCAGTCCCCCCTCCGGAGAGACGATAAAATCTCGCAGCAGACGCCATCCCCTGCCGTTGGAGATCCGGCCGCAGTAGGTGGGATCTGGAAATGTGATGAGATTGAATCCCTTGGGCTCTGGGATCGCCCCGGTCAGCGTGATCGTCCCCTCGATGGAGCCGCCGTGTTGCACGTCGATCACTTCATAGGCCATGGCCGGCGCTACCGCCAACCCCACCCACATCAACATCGCCGCTGCGAAAGCCTGCATCCTCTGAGTTCGATCCAGCATCGTGACCTGCCTTGTCTATAATTGACGCGCTGCTATGGAACTTGCCTTTCCAGCGTCGGACGGATGTCCACGACCTTGCCGAGAGATTCGGGCCCGTAATGCGGATTGTGCTCGATCTCGTGGACGCTGCGCCGCCCTTTTGGTGCCTCAAACGCAAAATCGACGGTGGATATCCCCTTTTCCGTGACCAGGACTTTTTTCTGCAGCATGGTTCCCAGAGCCGGATGCCAGGCCATGAGGGTGTATTCGCCGGGAGGCACATCGGTCAGGGTAAATGTCCCACCCTCAGTCGTCATCGCGTAGTAGGGATTGTCGACGGCCAACCCCCAACTTTCCATATAGGCATGAAACCCGCACTGCATGACAAAAATCCGCCGCCCTTTGGTCATGCGGATCGCTTCCTTCACCGGGTCACCAGCCAAATGCTCATGGCTTTCCGCGGTCACGACTCGTTTGTGATGAGGATTCATCGGCAGCGGCGTGTTGAACAACACACGTGGGCCCAGTTGTGAGGTTTCATAGGCCTGAATGTCATGCATCACGGGGTCCATATTCATGACTTCGACCTCGGACCCGTTTTTGACGACCGTGACAAAGGGGAGAAACCGGCAATCGCGCGCTTCAATGGTCGGCGGGTCGAATGTAAACGGTTTGCCCTTCGTGGCGTCCGTCAGAAGGACCACCACGTCATTCAACCCGCTTCCGGAAGTCGTCGAAAACTCATCAAGAATTCTCCAGCCCGTCCCGGTCGAGATGCGTCCACAATAGACGGGATCAGGAAAGGTGATCAGGTTATAGCCTTTCGGGGTCGGTTTTCCCGTCATGGTGACGGTACCCGTGATGCTGCCTCCGTCCGTGACGGCAATTTCTTCATAAGCCCATGATGCAGAGGGGAAAATACTCAATGCGGTGAACAGAGCGAGTCCGGCCGTTCGCATGTATGCATCCTCCAACGTGATGAGGTTGGTCAGAGAGTCTCAATCGGCATGTCGTCAGACACTGTCGTGATCATACACAATCCCCGTCTCATAACAAAAGGGGGGAGCCCTCTCAGGCTCCCCCCTTCCTCACTCCCGTGAGATGCGACCGGCTTACTTCGACGCGATAGGCATCACGCGCGCAGCCGGCTGCTCCACTTCGGCACTCTTCGTTCCGGCACCGGCGCCGGTCAATGGCAGCAACCTGGTATCGCCGGCCGGCAATACCCGGACATAGCCCCACTGTCCGGACTGCGAGTACGGCAACCGCTGGTTGCTATACACGTAGTCGCCAGGCATCCGATACATTCCACCCGCCGAGGGCAAGAACGCATCGATCGTCTCAGAGCCGGAGAATTCGACGACACTGATCAAGTCAGCGCCGCGCATGAACGGCTCGATCGGCCACTCGTGCTTTTCCACGCTGAACATGCCGTTTTGCTCGTTGCTCACACCCAGTACGTGGATGCGCACTGGATCACCGGCATGCGCCTCGATCAGCGGGGTGGCCGGATCTTCCGGCTTGTCCGCCTTACAAGGTTGGAACACCTTGCCGAGCGAACAACCCTGCTCTTCACGGAACTTGTACGGTTCCGACCGGTAATTGACGCCGGTCAACCCCGCCACGTTCTGCACATAGGGCATGAAGCTCGTGCCGATGATGTTGTCTTCGTCCTGGAAGAACAACGCCACGTCGCGATAATTCGCCCGCGTTTCATTGCCCGGAATCGAGCGATCGATGATGACATCGGCCGCCCAGGCATTCTTATTTGACAGATCCGCGCCGGTCTTCGGGTCCCGGTACTTGGAACCCTTGGGGCCGACGACGACGGCACCGAACAACCCGTTGCGCGGATTGGTCATCACATTGCCCCAATCCCACACCAACGAGGTGGTCTCACCGTTGAACGGATCAGCGTAGTACGTGTAGTCACGCTCGCCTCCCGGAGCCACGGTCTGGTCTCCCGGATTATTCCCCACGTTCGCGCCCATGGAATCCTTCGGATCAAAGGCCAGACCGATCGCGGAGAAGGAAGCTTTGCTGTCCTTCATCTTGTTCTTCAAGTGCACTTTCACGCAATCGCCGCTGTTGACACGGAGCGTCAACGGCATCGGATGCGCACCGGCGGCGACTTTCGCGGTGTCCTCCTCCAAGGCGTAAATCTTGGCCTCGGCATTGGTCATGAGAATCCGCCGCTCAAAGTCCACTTCGATGGATTCCGGTGCCTTGGCATTGAACTTCATGCCGGCATAGTCCATCGCCACCACGTTGAACTGCTTGACAGGCGCACCGGCGGGACATACCGGCAGAGGCTTCGGCATCTCCCCCTTATTCGAGAAGCCCGCGGGCAACTTCTTCAAATCAGCCTGCTCCTTATCCAAGACGCGGATAATGCCCCAGCCGCCCTCTGAAAACTTCGAGGACCGGCCGTTGAAGTGGATATAGTCGCCGGCTTGATGCCGGGACCCACCCGCTTCCGGCACGACGAGGTCGTACCGCTCTGCGATACCGATATGGATCGAATTCTTCCGGTTCGCATCCGCCGCATACCGCTCGGTCCAGAACGAATGGCCGGACAGGGTCCAGACCATGGACTCGTTCATAAGGGTGTGCAACAGGCGGAACACCATCGTGTCACCGACATAGGCGCGCAAGGTGGGCGTGTACGGATCGCCGTGCACCTGGCTGCTGAAAATCTGTGACGCATCAGGATTGGTCGCCAATCGCTGCGCAATCGGCGCCGCCCGGAAGTTCAGTCCGCTGCCGGTGGTGTGCGTACCACCATTCAAGAACGGCATCGGCGTCATATAGATCTTCTCGGGCATCATGAAGGAAACGGTTTTTCCCGCCTCGAGCGCCACTTCAATCGGCTGCCCGGGAGGATTCCCCGCCGTCACGACGTTGACGGTGTGCGGCACGGTATCGTGCACCTGCACCATCAATTCACGGAAACTGTTGTTCACGCCGTGTCCCACCGGCTCATTCGTGTGAATGTCCGCGATCGGTCCGCTTCGAATCAACTTCCCGGTCTTCGGGTCATGATAGGTGGATCCGACCGGCTCGGCGATAAAGGTGCCGAACCCGCCGTGCGGCCAGGTGGTCGCACCGAACGCGTGGTCGTGCCAGAACACGGTTCCCACGTCCGCATCAACCCAGAACCGCTGGCGCACAAATTCAACCGTGACGATGTCATTGGCCGGATGATCGTGCTTCAGCGCCTTGGCCAGCGTGATGGTATTGCCGCTGATGGCCTTGATGCGGGAGATTTCATTGCCCTTCACATTGTCGGCGCCCACGAGAAGCAGCGTCCCGACATGGAACTGTTTCGCATTCTTCACCGTGATCGTGTTCGCGCCCTTTTTAGCGGCTGCGGTCACGACCGTGTTCATGGGAACCGGCAACCCCTTGGCATTCTTCTTTTCCAGCATCGTGAACGGGCGCACCGACTGTTCGTATGAGAAGCCAGTGATCACGCCGTCCGACGCCTGGTTGTCGAATTGCAGGAAGTGCCAGTGGGTGTTGATCTTCGATGACTGGAAGTTCGTGTAGTCATCGTCATCCCACTCGCTGGTCAAGGTCCAATCCACGCAATCGTAGATGTTGCCGCGAACGACCAGCGGATACTTCAAATCGTCGTTCTTACGGATGTCGGCTTCCTCTTCATGCAAGACATAGATCAAACCGTTCGGATCGACCACCGGCGGCTCTTTGCCCGTCTTCTTGGCGATCGTGATCGGCAGCTTGATGAAGTGGACATTGTAGTGCTTCCGTCCGGCGTTCTCCGGGCACAAGCTCCAGTTGCCGTTCTCACCCGGCAACGCCTGATCGACGCTCTCCTCACCGTTGGCGTCACGGCGGATCATCTCCAACCAGGGCGCGCCCACGTGATTCGGAGAGAACATGACCCGTCGCCCGAAATGCGGCGTGAGGTGAGGCCATGCCACCTTTCCGGTCAACGGCTCGAAGGTGATCGGATGCCGCTTGCCCGGATGGGACGACCGATACTTCGGATTATCGATGGTGCTTTCCGGTTCGCTCAATGCTCGGGTGCCTTCCCAGGCCCAATCCAGCACCGTGGCGTCGTAGGAAACGGTTTGGCCCTTTTCATCGTTCTTGTGTCCGGGCTTGCCCATCGTCGGGAGCTGCATCTCAACCCAGTCCTTGATGGTGACGACGGCCGGGTTGGACTTCCAATCGCTCTTGCCCTTGTCGACAATCTTGAAGGACTTGCCGAACCAATCCACCGTCTGACCGACTAATTTATCCGAGGTGATTGGCCCCTTGATGCGGCCTTGGCGATCCGGCAACTCCAGCAAATCCGGCATGACGTCATTACGCATGTCGCCCTGCTGCAGGGTGTTGTACACCCGCCAATATCCCCACATACCCGCCACGTAATGGTGCGCCACGTGACAGTGGAAGAGGAAATCGCCGGCGAGCTGCTGGCACAAGCCGGAGCCGCACTCCGTCTCGAGGTCCAGGGCTTCCGACGGACCGATGACTTCGACGTCGACGCGATCCGTTTTGGCACGGATCACCGGGTACTTGACCGGGCCGTTTCCGGCGGTCGTCCAGAGATTCATGTCGTCGATGGCCCGCGGGCTGCGCGGCCACCGGATCGTGCCGCCATGCGGATGGTGGCTGTGGAACACTTCCGATCCGCCGTGGACCAGCCGGAACTTCGCCGGATCACCCATATAGGAACGAGGAATCGTCGGCGAGGGGTCGCCGAAGGTGTACGAGCTATACCCCATCGACTCGTCTTCGAAGCCGAAGTATTCATGCTGCACGTGCATGTTGTTGATGCCGAACGGCTCGCTGCGATAGTTGATCGCGCGGCCACCCGGGCGGTAGGCGTCGGTCAGCGGATCGCGTTGAGGCAGGAAGTCGCCCTTCTTATTGACGGGGCGGAACGCCTCGTCGCCGACTTCATGGTAATACAGGACGAATTCCCGGAAGTCGGGCCCCGTCCCATTCTTGATCATGACTTGCCAGCCGCTCGCCGCGGGCGTGGGAGCGCCGCTTCCCAGCGCCTCCAGGTATTCGGATCCGCGCGGCTCGACGACGAAGGACCCGAAGAGGCCCATCACGGTCAGTTCCCGATCATTGGCGAAGGTGTGGAACTGCCGGACGCCTTCCTGCGTGCTCGGATGGATGTACCACTCGAACTCGCCGCTCTTGTCCTTCTGAACGATGCTGTCGGAGTTCGTGGTGGCGGCTGCGGCACCGGTAGCGCTTACCACCATGCTGGAACCGTGGATGTGAAGGCTGACGTCTTCGCCGCCTTCCAACTTGTTGGTCAGCTTGATCTTGACGCAATCGCCCTGATTGCCGCGAATCGTCAACGGCTGAATCCACTGAGCTTGCACACCGGGAATCACCGCACCCGGGTCAAACCCCTCCTTGTCACGAGCTTCGCGATTCTTCGTCTCTTCCGCCCGCACCTTGTCGAGATTTTCATCCAGCGTGTACATGTAGCCGGGATAAAAATCGAGCCACTGGTTGAGCGTGATTTCGACATTGATCGCCGAGACATTGTATTGCCGTACCGGCGCGGTGGCGGGGCACTTCCCCCCGTTCGTCATTGCCACTGGCTCCACTCGCGGGTCAGACATCAGGAGAAGGTCCTGACCGCCAGCCCCATATTGGTGCATCATGGTCTGGGTGTTGAACATCCCCGTATTGACCGCCTGCGCCTGCGGATCATTGGTCAAATGCTCCATGACCCGCTGGTGCTGCTGCTCAACCATCAAGGACCGCTCCGGCTTTCCAGCCATCGCATCTTCGACGATCGTCTGCCCCTTCAACTTCTCCGCCCACGACGGGAGTTGATGGGACATTGCTGTGTGTTGAGGCACCGCCTGATCCGCGTGCAGCTGACTCTCAGCCGACGCGGCTAGCGGTAGGCACACAAGCGCGCCACCAGCGATAACGCTGAGGGCGCGCGATGTGACGCGAGTGAACCACTGACAATCCATGGACCGGCCTCCTTGGATAGAGTTGGAGAGAAACTAGGTGTTAAATGTGATGAGCGCCTACGAATTAGAACATGACAACCTCAGACTTGTGCAACGCCTTTGGCATACTGCTGCGGCATCACGCGCGCAAGCCACTCCTGTGAAACAAGGGCCGGAGATTACTGAAGTCCCGGGTCTCTGTCAACCCCCTCGCGCCGTGAGCACCGCGAATCCGCCCCTACGTCATCGCGCACCGCAGACACCGCGCATGCTGAATCGAAATCCACCGGCGTCCCCGTTGCCCGTCACCGGACTCCATTGTCTCTCTTCCGCCAGTTGAGGCATAATGACCCATGATCTTGAAACGGTGGCTTGTTGGCCTGCCACTCAAGACGAAGGAAGCCGCTCACGAACGCCTTTCTAAGCGACTCGCCCTAGCCGTCTTTTCCTCCGATGCCTTGTCTTCAGTGGCCTACGCCACGGAGGAGATCTTGCTCGTCCTCACCCTGGCCGGCGCGGCCATGGTGGGGTATTCCATCCCGGTCAGCCTCTCGATCATCGGTCTGCTGGTCATCCTGACCATGTCCTATCGCCAGATCATTTTTGAATATCCGGAAGGCGGCGGCGCCTATATCGTCGGCAGGTCCAATCTCGGGGAATGGCCCGGCCTGGTGGCGGCGGCGGCATTGATGATCGACTACGTCTTGACGGTCGCGGTCAGCGTCGCGGCCGGGATCGCCGCGCTGACCTCTGCCGTCCCGGAGCTTCTGGCCCACAGGGAAGCCCTGGGGATCGCCGCCATCCTCCTTGTCACCGTCGTCAACCTGCGCGGAGTCCGCGAATCGGGACAGTTTTTTGCCGTCCCCACCTATCTGTTTATTGGCACTCTGATGGCCATGCTCGGCGTGGGCGCCATTCAAATTTTGCTTGGCCATGCCACACGCGTCGAACCGCTGCCGAGTCTTGCTGCCACGGAACCCTTGACGCTGTTCCTGCTCCTCCGGGCCTTTTCTTCCGGTTGTACAGCGCTGACAGGTGTGGAAGTCATTTCAAACGGTGTCTCCGCCTTTAAGAAGCCTGAACCCCAAAACGCCGCCTTCACCATGATCGGCATGGCCGTGATCCTGGGCAGTCTGTTCATCGGCATCAGCGCCATGGCCTATTATTTCGGCATCGTCCCGAAAAGCGACGAGACGGTCGTCTCTCAAATTGCACGCGCCACTTTCGGAACCGGCCTGCTGTACTTCCTCGTCCAGGCCTCGACCATGACCATTTTGATCCTGGCCGCCAACAGCAGCTTCAACGGCTTCCCCCGGTTGGCCTCGATTCTGGCTCGCGACAGCTATATGCCCCATCAAATGTCCATGATGGGAGATCGCCTGGTCTTCTCCAACGGTGTCATTATCCTCGGGGTGTTTTCCTGCCTGCTGATTGTTCTGTTCAACGGCGATACCCACGCGCTCATCCCGCTGTACGCCGTCGGCGTGTTCCTCTCGTTTACGATTTCGCAAGCAGGCATGGTGAAACGCTGGCTCGTCAAAAAAGGCCCGCACTGGGAAAAGAAATTGCTGGTCAACGGCATCGGCGCCGTCACGACCGCCATCGCCACACTGATCATCGCCAGTACCAAGTTCGCCCATGGCGCCTGGATCGTCATTGTGCTGATCCCTCTGTTGATCATGTTTTTCCGCGCGATTCGATCACACTACAAAGCCGTCTCGGAGCAGGTTGCCCTCTCCCGGGGACACCGCCCGCCCCTGCCGCGGCGGAATATCGTGGTGCTGCCGATCGGCGGCGTCAATCGCGCCGTCATCCGCGCGGTGGACTACGCGCGCAGTCGGTCCGGAGATATTCGGGCTGTTCTCGTCGATGTCGATCCCGAAGAAACCGCCCGGGTGGAAATCCAATGGGCTCAGTGGGGTTGCGGGGTTCCTCTAACCGTGCTGCCTTCTCCCTACCGTTCCGTTCTGAGTTCTCTGCTGGACTACATCGAACAGGTGTTACAGAAGGATCAGGAATGCTGGGTGACCGTGGTGATTCCGGAAATTCTTCCGGCGCGGTGGTGGCAGAATATCCTGCACAACCAACGGGCCTTCATGCTGAAAGGCGCGCTCCTGTTCAAGGAACGCGTCATCTTGACCGACGTCCCCTACCACCTCACGAGGTGAGAGCATGGCACAGAGAGTCTTGACGACACACCGGAGGAGCTGGAAGGCCGGTGTCCACTTACTCGCGGGCGCTTGCCTGCTGGGCGCGCTTTCCGATCCGGGGCTGGCATTCACCATCGTCGCCCCCGCGAACGGTGCGACGCTGACATCCGGCCGGCCAACCACCGCCGAGGTCGAGGCAAGCCGGGAAGCCGGTCTCGTCGAAGTGCGTTACTACTGGTATCCCGAACAGACCGAATCTTTGGTGGAGCAGGGTGATGATCGCGCGGGGAAGGGCTCTCAGGGCAGCATGTCGACAGACAAATACTGGCAGAAGGACAGCATCACCGGAGCCCCGGTCGTCGCGCTGCCTGCGCTGACCTCGACCGTGGACCGCGTGCCGCCCTACGGTGGCCCCTTGCCGGTGCCTCCCGATGCCGTCGGACGCATGCGGCTGCTGGCTATTGCCGACATTTCTCAAGGCCGTCTCGGGCGCAAAACCGTGTTCGATGAAGTCTTCGTCACGGTTCAGCCGGCGGCTGAACTTCTTGCCATCGACTTCGAAACGGAAAAACCGCTGCAACTGGGCCGGACGGGACAATCCTCCGCCTACGGCCACGTGGATTCGCTCGGCAAGATCTTTGAACTCCCGGTGGTGGGCGAATTCGCAGACGGCATCAGTCGCCCCCTGTCCTCACCCAGTGCGGGGACCGTGTATACGTCCGGAAACGATCAGATCCTCAAAGTCTTGCCGGAGGGGTTGCTCCAGATCGTCGGGATCGGCAAGACCTCACTCACGGTGACAAACCGCGGCAAGCAAGCCACGCTGGATGTGCGGGTGGAGGTCAATCCCGAGCCGAATGAACCGCCGGTGGCCCATGCCGGCGCGGCCAAAACGGTGAAAGCCGGCACGAAGGTGCGCTTGAGCGGACTGCAGAGTCGCGATCCTGAAGGGGAGGCGCTGTTTTATGCCTGGGGCCAGGTGCGGGGGAGCAAAGTGGCCATGCTGGACGTCAACATGGCAGAGCCGTCGTTTACGGCTCCTTATGTCTCGGAAACCCGCACCTTTCGTTTCAAGTTACGCGTGACCGACAAGAAGGGCGCAGATAGTGTGCCAGCCTACGTCGACGTCACCGTCGAACCCTAGAGGCTGCTGAAAAAGGTCCCCAGCCGCGTTCTCAGTCGTGCGGCTCCCTGCGACGTACCCTCTCGGGTACGCCTCAGTCTCCCCACTCCTTGCGGCCTTGCTGGATAACCTTTTTGAGCAGCCTCTAGAAAGCGTCGTGCCGTGGCTCGTATCTTGGGGGATACGTCCGTATCTTCTCAGATACAGATCATGCGACCTTCCCGATGATGTGTCACGCTTTATTTCGAGGCAGCACGCTCACCTACCCAGGTGCCGTTCACTCCATCCCCTTGTGCTAGTATCAACGTGGTCGAGCTGAACTATCTCCTACCGCCAACCATGGAGGGCCCTCATGGCACTGATTCAACAGGATCTCGTTGCGGGCAGCGAGGATCGGCTTCTCACCTTGGATACCGACACCAACTTACAGTGGCTGAACCTCACGGCAACTGCCGGACGATCGTATCGGGAGATCATGGCCGGATTCGGTCAGTTCACGACGGCGCACGGCTTCAAGTATGCCGACGGCGGGCAAATCGGCGAATTGTGCGGGCATGCCGGCATCACCAAAGGCTTGACGGAACCAGCCCTCACCCCGTCACCCAATGATGCCAGGAATCATCAGGCGATTCAGACGCTGCAAAACCTCATGGACGGAAAAGTGTTTCATCGAGAGACCAACGTCATCACTAGCCGCGGCATCATGAAACCTCCGGCTCCGCCCCCGGACGTCCCAACCAGGATTCTCGGAACCCTCCGGTTATCCCTCAGCCTGTCGAATACGACCGGCTCGCATGCGGAAAGCGAGGGGCCGACTGCCAGTCCTCAAACGGGCGACCCGGAAATCGGCTCGTATCTGGTTCGTGTCAGGCCCGCCACATAGACTGGAAACATACAACCGGCCGGGTGACGACCGGTGCGACAGACCATTGGTTTAAGGCTGAGGAGGGAGCAGAAGCCGATCGAGCTTCTGCCTGGGTAGCGGGACCTTTGCTTCAACTGAAGCGGGGCCCGCAAGACTCACATCAGGCTCAAGGTCTCGCGCGCCTGGGCCAGTTCGGCCCGGTGCCGGAGTAAGGCGGGACCGAATGGCGACCGGCTGACTTCCTGTTCATATCCCTGCGTCCTCCGCTCCAGACGGGCGAGGGCTGCGTGTAATTGCTTGACCAGCTCCTTGCCTCCGCTTGTCAGCCACTTCAGACGGCGGCCTGCATACTCCAGATCCTTCAGCGAATATCGGACCGATTCAATTTCTTCGAGGCAACGGTAACGGGCGCGGACCAGATCCCGCCGGTTGAGACCGGCCTTCTTCCAGCTGCTCGTCCCTGCCTTGCCGCTTCCAATTTCCACGAGCCGCTCGAACAGCATGGCGCCCATGGTGAACGTGAATGTCGCATGCAGAATTCCGCGCAACGGCCGCAGCGTGCGCCTCCAGGGCGAATAGAACACCTCTTGATTATGATCGTGCCGATACATCACCTCCTTGCGCAAAAGCAGATTGAGGTGGTGATGACTATTTTCGTGGATCAAATCGTCGATCAGGTCCAGTTGATCGCGGTCAAAACAATTGATGGCGGATAGCCCCGGCCGGTGCCTATAACTGAAGCTCACCACCCCGGTGGCTTTCAACGGCACGATGCGCGAAGTCAGCAGCGCCAGCAACCGGTCCCCTGCCGGCCAGGCGGTGGCAATGGCCGATAACGCCCGCCGCATGCGCAGGGCCACCTCCGCCGTCGTCGGCCGCACGCCGACCGGCGTCTTATCCTTTCCGTAAACGAGTGTCGGCCCGAGGGTCAGAGCCCCATATCGACTTGTTCGAAGCAGCACCGGATCCAGACGCCGCCAATGCCAATTCTCCTGCTTGCCCCAATCAACCAGGGGGTAGGTGCGATCGCCGACTACAAGCATGATCCCCGAAGCCGTCACCTTGAAGATCCCTTGGCCCTCCGCGCCTCGCAGCGCGGTGCGCACCCTGCCGCTCGCCTCATAAAACACTCCGGTCGGTCCGATTGCGCAGCCCCAGGGCAATTCCACCCGTTCAACATCAGCCGTCAGATGACAAGGTACGAGCCAAGCCTCACGTCGTCGTTGCGCCACCCACGCGCAGGCCAGCCGCGGCGCAAGACAGACGGACTCCTGGATGATTTCCCGAGCCAGTCGCCGGCACAACGCCGTGAGCCGTCCGAGGAGCAATCTCGGTTCCGGTTTGCCCGAAGGAAAGATGTCATCAGCGTAGCCGTGCTCGTAAAACTTTTCTCGAAACTCGGCGCGCAACTGTTCGGCAATATCCTGCCGAGACCGCTCCTGCCGCACTTGAGCCAGGAGATCGACGAAATACAGCAAATCGTTCAGGGACTCGATCCACCCCACCACTTTCCAATTGCTCAATTCGGCTTGCGTGAAGGACTGCCCTAGTGACAGGAACCAGTCGATCGGTAACTCGAAGGCACGGGCCGCATCCGCATAGTTCCGGGTGAAATCACGGCACACGTCCCTCAACAGGCCACGCATGGATTGCTGGAATTCCTCCATCAACCGCTCAAGGATCCGCGCATCGAGAACCGTCATCGCTCCCAGCCTTTCTGAGTGAAGAGATGTGCGCGCGCACTGTACGCGACTGCTTGAAGGCTGACAAGCAGGCCATGAGAAACGGCCGCCGAAATGGGTCCACATCGTAGACGGATGGTGTGATCGCGGAACGAGCAGCGGAGACAGGAAGCGCAGGTTCTGCGGAGAATGGCCAGCGCCACGTCGGAGCAGAGGAACATCCCCGCGAAACCGGCGCCGGTTTCGCGGGGAGCGGCGTGGGCGCGAATTACGCCGTGCGTTTGATCAACTCGAAGAGGAACGGCTTTTCCGGAACGGAGGCACGGACCGGTTGGAGATGGGAATGCTGCACCATCCGGTGGCGTTGGATCAGGGTATCCACCACATTCCCGCAACTGAGGCACCGGTGACCACGTAATCGCATGGGATGATAACTTTCTTGAAGGTCCACCAAATCATCCACCACCATCAGGCCTTCACAGCGCGTGCATGTCATGAGTCGCCTCCCTTCGGACAGCCGGTGAGAGCCCCGTCGGCACGGAGCCCTCTGTTGCCCACTCGTACAACTCACCCACCAACGGATGTCAGAATAAGCAATGTGGATGCCACCGGGCACTATCGCGCCTCTGATCGATTGGCCTGTGTGGACGATTGCGCCACATCGATCCACTCGGGCCAAATCAGGGCGTTTGTGACCGAATTGGTCTCATGGGACAAAAATGGGTAAAATCCGCTACACAAACGAGTCCGTTCCCCGCTGTTTGCGGACTGTGGACTAATATGGGGCAATCAGAGGATTCGAGGATGGGCATGGCGGGCCAAAAATGGCTCTAACGGCGACAGAAATTGGTTCCGTTGTCCACGAATTGGCGGCAGCCCTCGCCGATGGCTGGATTCAAAAGATTTCTCAACCGCTCCCCGACCAGCTCATCTTCGAGATTCGCGTGCCCGGGCATACGCGCCGACTCCTCTGCTCCCTCCGGGACGAAACGGCGCGTCTACATCTCGTGGATCAGCAGCTGCCCAATCCGCCGTCTCCGCCCTCTTTCTGCCAACTCCTCCGCGCTCGAATCCAGGGGGCGCGCATCGATGCCATTCGCCACATGCCCGGCGACCGGATCGTGCGCCTTGATCTGACCAGCCGGGACGGGCCGGTCTCGCTGATCGCAGAACTGTTCAGCCGCAATGCGGATCTCCTGTTTCTCGATGCGGAAGGCCGGGCGATCGCCACAGTCCGCCGGAATAAAGACCGGCTGGGCCTGCTGTATCAGCCCCCGCCGGCTGCACCCGTTCGAGCCTCGTCGCATGACGTGCGCGTTCCCGAGCCGGAAACCCACCAGCCGGCCGCACATCATCCCTTCCCCCTTTCAGCCGGACTCGAAGCCTGCTATCGGGAGCGCGAAGCAGAATTGTCACACCAGGCTCAGGTCCGGGCCCGCGAATCGGGCTTGCGCAAACTGCTCAAGAAGCTCCTGCGCCGCGCCGCCGCGCTCCGGCACGACCTCGAACAGGCCGCGCGGTACGAACTGTACGCAAGGTATGGCGAATTATTGAAGGCGAATCTCGGCTTACTCAAGAAGGGGCAGAGTTCCGTGGCGGTCGTGGACTATTACGATGAACAACTGCCTGAACTCACGATACCGCTCGATCCCACGAAAGGGCCGCAGGCCAACATGGATGCCTACTTTGCCAAGTATCGTAAATTCGTGTCGGCGCAGAAGGAGATCTCGCCGCGCCTGGCCAGGGTCGAAACAGAGATTCAGCAGACCCAGGAGGAACTGGACAAGATCCAACAGGGTACCTGGCAGGCACCTCCTGCGGATGGACGGCGCAGGGGACCAGCGACGCCGGCCGGACGACGAACGCGCGAGGCCAAGGAGCAATCTCGAGGACCATTCCGGCGCTTTGTCTCATCGGACGGCCATCTTATCCTGGTCGGCCGGAATGCTCGCGAGAACGATGACCTCACCTTCGGGCTCGCGAAAAGCGAAGACTTGTGGCTCCATGCGCGCGGCACGCCCGGCTCACATGTCGTGGTGCGATTGGATAAGGGGACGGACCCGCCTCCCGAAACCATACGGGACGCGGCCACATTGGCGCTCCTCTACAGCGACTTGAAAAAAAGCGGGAAGGGCGATGTGATCTATACCCGCCGCAAGTGGGTCAAGAAAGCGAAAGGCCAAGCACCAGGCGCCGTGACCGTGACGCAGGAAAAGTCTCTGTACGTCACACTCGACAAACCACGCCTCGAGGCTCTCAAATCCAGAAGCGCGCAGTGACGACGCATGCCCCTGCGCTGCTTTCCCATCGACAGCGAGACATGTTAGAGTGCCCGCATATGGGCACACTCCCAGCCAGAGGTGACTGGTTTCCGATTCTGAGCACGTTGCTCCAAGCCAAAACCCTCCGCCAGTTCGATGAACGACTGCAGGGTGAACTCACCCGCCTGTTGCGCTGTGAGATGATCGGCCTCTATCTCTACAGTGAAACGACGGCTGCGTTTTCGCCCGTCTCGGAAAGCTTGCGCAACCCGGCTTCTCCCGCGTACCCCATCGCGCAATTACCCGCTGCCGGCACCATAAAGGAAGCCGCGGTCCTTGCCGGGCACGCGATTGTGACAGAGGATGTCAGCCGCTCCCTCTGGTCCGAAGCCCGGGCAATCGCGCCAGGCATCGGCAAGGCCACATCTGTGCTCGTCTCGCCGATCAGCCTGCGGTCCGAATCCGCGGCAGGCGCTACCGCCAAGACGCTGGCAATCATCGCCGCTGTCGCGCCGGGAAAACCGGGAGCCTTCTCTGAGGATGACCGACTCTCTCTGGATATGTTGAGCCGGCATATCGCCCCGGTCCTGGCGGCCGTGCTCGCGGCTGAAGAACGGGACACACTGGTGGCCATCAACAATCAGGTCGTTCTGGGCACGATCACGCTCGACAACCTGATCCATTCGATTCAACCGATCCTGCGCAAAGTCATCCACCATGACGTCATCGGCCTCGTGCGGTTTGTCGGCGAACCGCACAACCGGTGGTTCGATATCGTTGCCTGCGAGGGGGTCGATATCGACGAGGAGGTCTTGCGGCAATTTCCATTCGAGCAGCTGGCCGCAGCCGAAATTCTCGCGACAGGCAAACCGCTGCTGCTCACCGGTCACAATCAGGACCGCTTTGCCGAACACCGTTATTTCGAATCACTCGGAGTGCTGTCCGCCATGTTGTGCCCCCTCATCGTCCATGGAGCACCCTATGGTTTCCTCGCTCTCGGCAGCACCAGGCGCAACGCCTTTTCCGAGCGCGACCTGGCGCTGACCGAACAAATCGGTTTCCACCTGTCCCATGCCATCGCCAATCTCTCGGCCTATGACCAGATCCGGCAACTCAAGGATCAACTGGAGCAGGAAAACGTGTACCTGCGCGAAGAGATGGGCGCCTCGCTGGATCTGAAAAGCCTGGTTGGTGACAGCCCCGCGCTTCAGAAATCACTCAAGGCGATCGAAATGGTTGCGCCGACGGATTCCACCGTGCTGATCACCGGAGAAACCGGAACCGGCAAAGAATTGGTGGCCCAGGCCATCCATCGGTTGTCGCCCCGCCGGCAGAAGGCGCTCATCACCGTCAACTGTGCGGCACTCCCGCCGACGCTGATCGAATCCGAATTGTTCGGCCACGAAAAGGGCGCCTTCACCAGCGCGACGGCCCGCAAGCTGGGCCGGTTCGAACTCGCCCACGGCGGCACGATCTTTCTCGATGAAGTCGGTGAATTGCCCATCGATGTCCAGATGAAACTGCTGCGCGTGTTGGAAGCGCAGGAGTTCAACCGGCTCGGTGGGGGCCACACCATCCGCGTGGACGTGCGGGTGCTGGCGGCGACGAATGTCGATCTGGAACAAGCCATCAAACGCGGCGCGTTTCGTGCCGACCTGTTCTATCGCCTGAATGTATTCCCGCTGCGCCTGCCGCCCTTGAGGGAGCGCCGCGACGATATCCCGCTGCTTGCCCGCCACTTTGCCCACAAATATGGTCTTCGCCACCGGAAGCCGGTTACACGCATTCACAGCGCCGCTCTGAAGGCGCTCTCCGCCTACGATTGGCCAGGGAATGTCCGCGAACTGGAACATCTCATGGAACGCGCGGTCATTGTCAGCAGGGGATCCGCCCTTACCATCGATGAACTCGATGGACTCGGTCTCAGCCATGAACGGACCAGTACGCCTCGCACCTTGGCGGAGGCAGAGCGGGCGCACATCTTGGATGTCTTGGTGCGCGCCAACTGGATCGTGGCAGGAAAACAGGGAGCCGCCGAAAAGTTAGGCATGAAACGGTCGACTCTGCAACACCGCATGAAAAAACTCGAGATCAGTCGGCCCCCGAAACATGCCCTGTAAATGCCCGTATATGGGCAACCTCATCACGCCCTGCCAACATCTCGGCAGATACCATTAGAGATAAAGTCCTCATGTAGATCCTGGACTTCCTCAATTTCATCGACATTTCGACATGATACGCCGTGACAAGGCCGGAGCAATCGCGCTGGCACCGACCCTGCTCTCATGTCTGATATGAGTTCCACCGCCATACGGCCCACGCCCGAATCAGTCACCCGTGAAATCGAGGCCCATGTCGCGGAGCGGCAACGCCAGTTGACTCCCTCAGGGGAGGCCAGCAGCGACGGCCGCCGCTTCTCCTGGTGCGGCGACATCCTGGACTTTCTGACCGAAGGACTTGCCGAGCGGTTCGCGCCCATGGGCATTACCTTCTCCACTCCGTTTCCCGGCCCCTTGCGCCTACTGGACGAAGTGCAGCAGCCCGATGGCCAACATGTGCGGCGGTTTTGGACGGTTGCTCTGCACCAAGGTTGCCCGATCGCCAGAATCTGCACCTTGTTCTTTCACCGCCATGATCAAATCCGGCTTCCTCAGACGCCTCTCGTGATGGCCTTTGCCCCGAATCACAAGGCGGGCGAGGGGGGCGAATGAATTACGTGGCGCTCCGAATGCTGTTCGGCGATCGGGCGAAATACCTCATGCTGCTCTGCGGGCTGACCTTTGCGGTCATGCTGATCGTGCAGCAAGGATCGATTTTCTGGGGCCTCATGATGTGGTCGCAATCCAGTATCAGCAACATCAATGTGCCGATCTGGGTCACCGACCCCGGAATCGGGCAGGTCGACGAAGTCAAACCGATTGCCGATACCGCGGTGGACCGCGTGCGGAGCGTCCCCGGCGTGGAGTGGGCCGTTCCCCTTTACAAAGGCGTCTTACGGGCTCGCCTCTCCAACGGGGATTACCACCAGATCACCCTGACCGGATTGGACGCCCCCACACTCATCGGCCGTCCCGCGGAACTCCTCGAAGGGCGGTTTGAAGACATTCTTGAACCGGATGCCGTCGTGCTCGATCAATGGGCCGTGGAACGGATGGGCGGCCCCTCGGTCATCGGAATCGGCACGCTCTTTGAGTTGAATGACAAGTTGGCCCGGGTGGTAGCGATTGCCAAGACACAAAAAAGTTTCACGAACATTCCGGTGGTGTATACCACCTACGACCGCGCCATCCGTTATGTGCCGCGTGAGCGCCGGACCCTGTCGTACGTACTCGCCAAAGCCAAGGAGGGAGATTCCGTCGCAGAGGTCACCGCCCGCATCCACGAACACACGGGACTCGGCGCATTCAGCGCTGAAGACTTCGGGTGGAAGACGATCAGCTGGGTGCTGAAAAATACCGGAATCGGCATTAACTTCGGCACGACGATCGCGCTGGGTTTCGTGGTCGGCATGGCCATCGCCGGGCAGACGTTCTACCTGTTTACAGTCGAAAACCTGAAACAGTTCGGCGCCCTGAAAGCCATGGGCGCCTCCACGTTCACCCTCGCGCGAATGATCCTGCTGCAAGCCTTCACCGTGGGCTTGACCGGGTATGGCGTCGGCATCGGGCTGGCGACGGCGTTTGGATTTCTTTCCGCTTCCGGGGGAGGCTTGCCCTTCGTTGAAACATGGCAGTTGTTGGTCCTGGTGCTGGTGGCGCTGTTGGGCATCTGCACCCTCTCGGCCGTGATCAGCATTACCAAACTCGCGCGACTCGAACCAGCAATCGTCTTCCGGTGATGTGAATGGATACTCCTCTAGACAAGGGCGCGGCGACGCCGGATACGGTTCATCCTTCCGTGGCAGTACAGGTGCGAGGCCTGGTGAAATCCTTCGGAACGGGGGAGACCAGCGTGACGGTGCTCAAGGGCATCGACCTCGATGTGTACTTCGGCGAATTATTGCTCCTGGTCGGAGAATCCGGCGGGGGCAAGACCACCTTGCTGTCGGCCATTGCCGGCATTCTCGATATCGATTCCGGCGACCTTGACGTACTGGGCGCGTCGCTCACCAAGATGGCACCGGGCACGCGAACCAGCTTCCGTGGCCACCGGATGGGATTTGTCTTTCAACAATTCAATCTCCTGCCCGCGCTGACG
Source organism: uncultured Nitrospira sp. (assembly GCA_902500995.1). GTDB lineage: Bacteria > Nitrospirota > Nitrospiria > Nitrospirales > Nitrospiraceae > Nitrospira_A. The sequence goes on along the minus strand of CABVSR010000003.1, from coordinate 170,861 downwards.
GCAGCGGAAAATGTCGCCATCCCGCTCTTGATTCAAGGCACCGGCCGGCAGGAGGCCATCGCGCGCGGGCGCATGATGCTGGAACGCGTGGGGCTCGGCGATCGTACCGAATTTCTGCCGCGCAATTTGTCCGGCGGACAGCAGCAACGCGTCGCCGTCGCCCGCGCATTGGTCAACGATCCGCAGCTGTTGGTGTGCGACGAACCGACCGCCGCCCTTGACGGGCCGAACGGCCAGAAAATCATGGAGTTGATTCGCGATGTCGGGCGAGTGCCGGGCCGCTGCGTCATCGTCGTCACCCACGACAGCCGGGTCTTTCACTTCGGGGACCGGATGGCGGAACTCACGGACGGCCGCATTGTGGGCGTCCATCCCATTCACGCAGAGGCGACCGCATGATGATTCTCAATCGTGTCAGTATCTGGCTCGCGCTCGTGTGCGCGGCATTTGCCGCCTGGTCAGTCCTGACGGCAGGCAAAACCGCCCCCATGCCGACACCGATCGTGGAACCGCCGCGCTCACCCTATGCCACGACCGTCGCAGCCAGCGGCATTATCGAAGCGGCGCATGAGAATGTGCGTATTGGCCCGCCCGCTGCGGGGCTGGTGACCAAGGTCTTCGTTGCGGTCGGCGACCGGGTACGAGAGGGCGATCCCCTTCTACAGCTGGACGATCGAGACCTTCGCGCCCAGCTCGTGGCGCGGGAGGCAGCCATTCCACCGGCAGAAGCGCAGATGGAAGAGCAAAAATATCGCATCGGCGATCTCGAGACGCAATTCAAGCGGTTGAAATCCGTTCGGGACAGCCGGGCCGTCAGCGACGACGATGTCAAACGCACCTGGTATGCGGCGGAAATGGCGAAACGGGCCATGGGCCGTTTTGAGGCTGCGCTGAAACAGGTCATCGCGCAACGCGACGAAACGCGGCTGCTCCTCGATCGCCTGACCGTTCGCGCGCCGCGCGCCGGCACGATCCTCCAGGTGAATATCCGCGCGGGGGAGTTCGCGCTGACAATCGGCGCCACCGAGCCGCTGATGCTCCTGGGAGATCTGCAACAATTGCAGGTACGCGCGGAAGTAGACGAGGTCAACGCGCCGCTTGTAGCTCCGCAGCGACCCGCCGTGGCCTACTTGAAAGGCCACACGGCACAGGCCATTCCGCTGACCTTCGTTCGCATTGAGCCCTACATCGTCCCCAAGAAGTCGCTGACCGGCGACAACAACGAACGGGTCGATACGCGCGTGCTTCAACTCATCTACCGGTTCGACCGCCCGGCCTTCCCCGTGTATGCGGGCCAACAGGTCGATGTGTTCATTGAACGGGCACAACCTTCTGATCAGGCGCCGGCACAGGTCGGCGAACGCGCTGATGAGGTGCCACCGAAATGAAACGCCTCGCCTTCCGAGCCAACGCTGCCTCCGCGGTCCTGGTGACGCTGGCGCTGGGCTTGTCCGGTTGCCTGCAGGGCCCGGCCTATACACGCCCGCCGATTGAAACGCCTCCGGACTGGACACATGCCGCCCCCGGTCCGCTGTCCGCCGGCGCCTCCGGCAACGAGCCGGAAGCCGACTGGTGGCGCGCGTTCCGGAACGAGGAACTGACACAATTCGTGGAGCGCGCGCTCGCACAGAATCATGATGTGCGCCGGGCGGTCTCTCGCGTGATCGAAGGACGGGCGGCGGTCACGACGGCCGGCGCGGGACGCTATCCCCAAGTGAATGTGCAGTCGAGTTACACCAATATTTCCATCTCCAAAAACACCCTGGCTGGACTAGGACTGGCGACGGCCCAGCAACCGGGCCCGCAAGTCTTTGCCACTCCCGGCAGCAGCTTCGACCTCTGGAACGCAGCGGCCGACCTGCGCTGGGAACTCGATGTGTGGGGCCGGATCCGCCGCGGCATGGAAGCCGCCTCTGCCGATGCGCAGGCGATCGAACAGGATGCGCGCGCGATCGCCCTGACCCTGATCGGAGATGTCGGCCAGGCGTATTTCCGGATTCGCGAGTTGGACGAACAGATCGACATCGCGCGGCACGCGCTGGCCCTGCGCCGGGATTCATTGGACATCATCACCAAACGTGCGTCGGTGGGGTTGGCCTCAGACCTGGATGTCAAGCGGACGGAAGTCCTGGTCGCTGAGAGCGCGGGACAAATTCCTGAGTTGACGCGCCTCCGCACGGTTGAATTGCATCGCCTGGAGGTGTTGACCGGCTCGGCGCCGGGCAGCCTGGTCTTGGCGCCGGTCTCGTTACGGAAAGTGATCATTCAACCGGACATTCCCATCGGTCTCCCCTCTCAGTTGCTGGAACGGCGGCCCGATATTCTGCAGGCCGAGGCTACTCTCATGGCCGCCAATGCTCGTATCGGCCAAGCGCGAGCCTATTTTTTCCCCACCTTTTCCATCACCGGCCAGGGCGGGCTGCAAAGCGTCGAGTTCGCTAACTGGTTCACGGGCAACAGCGCGAACTTCAGCATCGGCCCGTCGGTGACCTTGCCCATCTTTCTCGGCGGCACCAATGTCGCCAGGCTGGATGCGGCGGAATCGCGCTATCAACAATTGCTGGAAAATTACCAGCAGACCATCCTGCTCGCCTTTCGTGAAGTGGCCGACCTCCTGGTGTCGATCCAATCTCGCGCCGAACAACTGACGCGCCAGCGTGAACAAGCCATCGCCGCCACCGCTGCTGTCGGATTAGCGGAAGTCCGCTACCGCAAGGGGTTGGTGAACTACCTGGATGTCCTGGACGCCCAGCGGACGATGCTGGCGGCAGAGACACAATTGGCGCAAACGGAACGGGCGCGGCTGACCGATATGGTGAGCCTCTACAAAGCGCTCGGCGGCGGATGGCAGCAGCCTTCCGGCCACACCACCGCTCCCGCGTCGAGACCGCAGGCACCGTGAGGCTCTCCGCTTCCCTTTCTCTCGACATCGATCGGACGGCCACCGCTGCATGGTGGACTTTCAGCTTGAATTTTCAGGCAGGATCGGGCTATCTGACGATGTGCGATGCCGCAGCCTCGATCAGCAGGCGGGCCAGGCGCCGGCCCGCCATTTCACGTTTGTACCCCTGTGACCTCTCGGAGGAAGCCTCCCATGCGAGACGGTGCTCGCAGTCAGATACTGCTACGCCACAGATACCCTGCATGTTTATGGCTCATCGTGGGCCTTGCCCTTCCTTTTGCTCCGCCGGCCTTTTCCGCTTCGCAGGACAGCCCCGCGGCGCAATCCGCGCTACCCGGCTCCCCTGTTCTGGAGGAGGAGCAAATTCTTTCCACCACCGAGAAGATCCAACAGCCGGTCGATACCGATGCGGAGGCTATGCGGCACAACGACCTGGGCGTCGCCTTCGTCTTCAAAGGGGATCTCGGACAGGCCATCGATGAATTCAAACATGCGCTTCGACTGCAACCGAACTACTTTGCCGCACACTTGAACCTGGCCAATACCCTGCTGGATACCGGCCGGCATGACGCAGCCATGGTTGAATTCAAAGAGGCCTTGCGACTAAAGCCGGATGATCCGAAAACGCACAACGATCTGGGGGTGGCGCTCAAGGAAACGGGGGATTTGGCCGGGGCCATCGCGGAATTCAGGACCGTGTTACGGCGCAACCCGAGCGATGTGAATGCCCACAACAACCTGGGGGTGACGCTGAAGGCCCTGGGTGATCTCGACGGGGCGATCGCAGAATATCGCACCGCTGCCAGTCTGCAACCAAACGATGTGAACGCGCACTTCAATCTCGGGCTAGGGCTGATGGAAAAGCGGCAACCGGAAGCCGCGATCAGTGAGTTTCGCACGGCGCTGCACCTGCGGCCCAACGATGCCAAAATCCGCTTCAACCTGGGGCATGCGCTGGCCGGCATTGGGCAACGCATGGAGGCCGCGCAGGAACTACGGCAATACCTTCGCCTCGAACTCGATACTCCCGCCAACCGGCGCTGGCTTGAACAGGCCGAGGCCAAACTGCGCGAGCTGGAAATGCCCTAGCAGCGGCGCGCCTGGCCGGACCCTGCCGGACGATGTACTCCAGGCGGCCGGTAGGATTTCTTCGACACCTCTCGCCGACGGCGCCCTCTTTAAGGTACAGTCCTCAACGATTTTCTGAAACACGGACATTGATGCACCGTCTCACTATGCTATCCGCCGTTATTCGTCTTGCGCTGGTTGCAGGTTGTCTCATGATGACGATCTGCGGCGGGGCATCCTGGCCGGACCAGGGACCAGGAGCCGAAGAAGCAGAGAGCGATTCCCGCCGTCAGCGGCAATGGAATTTCGACAGTTCCGCTCCCGGAATGCTCCCCAGCTCATACGTCGTGGGAACGCTGTTTGACGGGCGACCGGCCGGCGAATGGAAAATCCTCATCACGGACCGAGCAAAGAGTGCCTCCCAGGTGCTGGCTCAAGTCCAGCCTAAAGGTACGGATCAGACGTACAAACTCCTCCTCCTGGAGGGAACCGACAGTGCCAACATCGATCTCGAGGTGTCCTATCTCGCCGTCGCCGGAAAAGCTGACTTCGGCGGGGGGTTAATGTGGCGGGCGAAGGACGATCGGAATCATTACCTGTTGCGGGCGAGTTTGGTGGAGCAGAAGATCCGCCTCTACCGTGTTGTGAACGGGGTCCAGCAGATCGTGAAACAGATCGACCGCCCGCTTCCGGCAACGGGGTGGCACAAACTTCGCGTCGTACAACGGGGCTGCGAGATCAAAGCCATGTTCGACGATGCCGTCCTGTTCAAGGTCTGCGACAATACGTACACCAGAGGCCGGATCGGATTGTGGACGAAGGCGGACGCGGTCACCTATTTTGACGATCTCACGCTCACGCTTCTGGAATAACCGATCACTTTCCAACCACGCGCCTGCCTGCGGGCGATTCTCGCCGACGCTATTACAGCGGTCATCGAAAAACAACGCCATCGTGGTCTCGAAGCGAAGCGAGATCGCGCCGGCAGCCACACAAAAAAATAGGGCAGCCACCTCAAGGTGACTGCCCTACGAGCTGATACAAAGTCAGGTGTTACCAGCGATCGCGCTTGCCACCACGATCGTTGAATCCCCCGCCTCCGCCGCTCCGGCCAGGACCGCCTGAACGGGGCTCCTGCGGACGCGCTTCATTGACCGTCAATGTCCGGCCACCCATGTCCGTCCCATTGAGAGCCGAAATCGCCTTCTGCGCCTCGTCTGAAGAGGCCATTTCGACGAATCCGAAACCTCTCGATTGGCCGGTAAACTTGTCCGTGATGATACGGGCCGATTCAACCGCCCCGTGCACCGCGAACAAATCGCTTAACTGCTGTTCGGTTGCCGAATAGGGCAACCCGCCAACATAAATTTTAGAACCCATGTGGGTCCTCCTCTTGGGTAGTGACATTGTCTTGAACGAAGGAAAGAAAGGGAAAGGACGGGCCGAAGACGCGACGTAACGGGGCGACTTGGGTCTGGCTTTCGATTAGATTCCCGGGCAAGGCAACATCGAGTCAGGCCTGAACCATTTCAACGCATCCCTCACCAGGCCCCAGTGCGAGACGGCGAATAGTACCACGCGCCCCACTGCCATACAAGCCATGAAATGGCCTTTCAGCCTGGATCGATGAATGCTGATCCAATGGTGATGGATTCCTGCCGGCCCCTTCCACAAGCTTCAATGGGTCTGGCGGGGACAAGCTTGAGCATCTCTAGCCCTAGGGATATACCTAGTCGATTCAGAAAGCTGTTTTGCCTAGTGTTGGTAGCCACGTCGAGGCTACGAAGAGCTCATCACTCCTCGGCTACTTCTCGATTACGTGTGACTGTCTGTCCTCGCGAGTTCTACGCGCAGATCACTGCTCGAACCACGGACAAATTTCTCATCCGGCGCCGTTTTGGCTTGTCCAGTAATGCTGGACATATGATAAGATCGGCTACATCAGACATGACGGCCAGAGATTCGGGTTGCCCGCCACGCGTGGACCACAGCATCACTCGACATGTTCGGTCTCACGCTCAGCAGAGCGTGACGGACGATGACACGCTCTCCGTTATCCGAGGCGGAATGCCGTTGCAGAAGGACGGAAAGGATGCGGACCATGCGCCGCAATGGGGCACGATGAACGTACTGGCGAAACTTCTTCACCCGACCGAGATGCCTATGCTGGGAACATTCCGTCGACTGTGTCGAAGCGTGCAGGATTTGACCAGCCAGATCCATGAGGATTGGGCCACCAACAGCCGCGACTGGACGATGCCCGGTTTTCGAGCCATTGCCGTGCACCGTTTCGGCACCTGGGTCTCCAACAAGCGATCAGGTGCAGTGAAGACGATCCTGCTCGGGCTCTACCACTTCATGTTTCGCTACATACGTAACCATTACGGCATTGAGATTCCTCTGACCGTGATCGTGGGGCGAAGACTGTGGCTGGTGCACCAACACGGTATGGTGTTCCATTGGAAAACCATCGTCGGTGATGATTGCCAGATCCGCCACAATGCCACCATCGGCGCAGGCTATGGCGGAGAGAAGACTCTGCACAAGGGGCCCCGGCTGGGAAATCGCGTGGAGGTAGGGCCCGGTGCCGTGATCTTTGCCGCCGTGACAATCGGCGATGGCGCGTTCATTGGCCCGAATACGGTGGTGATGTCGCATGTTCCTGCCGGAGCGAGAGTCTTTACCGAAGCTCCGCGCGTGATTCGCCTGCCGGAAACTTCCGACGAGCCGCGCCCCATCATGGGCCTGACTCAAAGCCAGTGAGAGCAGGAAGGATGATTCCCAGCGGCACAGTCTCGCCGGAACAGACGCCTTCGTCGGACAGGGCTGAGACGCGCGGTGACGCCTTCCGCAAACAGGGTCGAATCGAAGAAGCGATTCATGCCTATCTGGAAGCCCTGACATTTCCACTGCCTCCCGCACTCTGCCTCAAACTTGCGCGTTGCTACGACCAACTCAACCATCACACGGAGGTTTGCAGATGGGCCCTTGCCATCGTGGACGCCGGCGATGATTTCACGACCTGGCTCGCCGGATGCGCGCTGTTTCAACGCCATGCGGAAGAGGGCACCTGGCCGCGGTTGCGCTCGGCAAAAATCGCGCTGGTGAGCAGTTTCACCACCACTCAATTCTGTCCCTTGTTGCGGCTTGCGGCGGCGCGGCTCGGCATCCAGATCGATCTCTACGAGAGCCACTACGGGCAATACCAGCAGGACATCATCGATCCGGGAAGCCGGCTGTATGCCTTCGGGCCGGATATCGTCATCCTTGCCGTTCACGAAGGAGATCTCCGCCTCCCTGATCACAGCGCAACGCCCGAGACGGATGTGCGCAATGAAGTCGACCGCTGGACGGCGTTGTGGAAGATGGTCGCGGAACGTTCGCGCGCCCGCGTCCTGCAGTTTAATTTTGCTCTGCCTTGCGAAGTACCCGCGGGCCACCTGGCGTCCAGACTCCCCGGCTCTCGATACATGATGACGCAGGCCGTCAACCTGCGTTTGGGAGAGGCGGCGGGGCATGCGGTGTCCTTGGTGGATTGCGAACGTCTGTCGGCGCTCGTCGGCAAACGGCAGTGGTGCGACCCCCGATATTGGAACCTCTCCAAACAAGCCGTGGCGCTGGACGCGCTTCCCTTGCTCGCGAGACACACGGCATCGGTCATCGCCGCGGATCTTGGCCTGAGCCGTAAATGCCTCGTCCTCGATCTCGATAACACCTTATGGGGCGGGGTGATCGCAGAGGAGGGCCTCGCAGGGATCAAGCTCGGACAAGGACCGGAGGGCGAAGCCTTCGCTGCCTTCCAGGACTATCTTCTCAAGTTGAAACGCAAAGGCGTCATCCTGGCGGTGTGTTCGAAGAATAACTATGCCGATGCCATCCAACCCTTCGAACAGCATCCGGAGATGCGGCTCAAGCTCCAGGATATTGCTCTTTTTGTCGCCAATTGGGAATCCAAGCCGGACAACATCCGCAAGATCGCCGACACCCTGCAAATTGGCCTGGACAGTCTGGTGTTCGTCGACGACAACCCGGTCGAGCGGGACATCGTCAAAAAATTCCTCCCCGAAGTCGACGTGCTTCCGCTGCCGGAAGATCCCGCCTATTACACCAGAGCCCTGTCGCAATATCTCGGGCTCGAGACCGCCTCCTTTACGGCAGAGGACAGCGAGCGAGCGGACCAGTATCGTGCCAGGGCGCAGATTAAAGAACTCGAAGCGGCAGCCGGATCCCTTGAGGATTTTTATCGCAGCCTTCACATGCAGGCGATCGTGACGCCGTTCGACGATGCCCAGCTGCCACGAATCGCGCAGCTGATCGGCAAGACCAACCAATTCAATCTGACCACCAGGCGCCATGGCATGCCGCAACTGACGGCATTCATCAAAAGCCCGGACTACGTGCATCTCGCGTTGCGGCTGCGCGACCGCTACGCGGATCATGGTCTGGTCAGCGTCATGATCGCGCGGTGCGAGGGCGATGTCCTGGATATCGACACCTGGCTCATGAGTTGCCGGGTGATCGGCCGGACCGTCGAGGCGACAATGCTGGAGCACCTTTGCCGGCAAGCAGCTCAGGCCGGGTGCACCATTCTTCAGGGAACGTACATTCCGACGCAGAAGAACGCCATGGCCGCGGATGCCTATGCGAAGTATGGGTTCGAACCAGCCGACCATGCCGATGGGCATCAGGTGTGGCGGTACGATCTGCGGGCAAGAGGCCCGATTACCAATACGTTCGTCAGGAACGTCGATTCATGGGAGACCCTCGATGGCCCACCCTGACGTCCAGGCTTCGCCCCGGTTGTTCCTGCCGACATGACCACCGTCCGCTTCACGAAACAGGATCTGGCTTGCTTCAGCGCGGCCAGTCGGGACCGGAACCCGTTGCATATTTCCGAAGCCTATGCGCGCACGACTCCCTACGCCGAACCGGTGGTGTTTGGTGCCCTGGGCCTCTTGGCCGGACTGGGACATCTTTCAGCACGCCCTGACCACCGTCTTCAGCAGCTCTCCGCCGAATTTCGTAATCCGCTCAGCCTGGATGTGGCCTACCGACTCGACATCATCGAATCGTCGACAGACAAGGCCCGCGTCAAACTCTATGATACGACCCGCCTGATGATGACGGCGACGTTCACCTTCAGGCCGGGACAGGGCCACCGAGAGTCATCCGTCTATCCCCGCGTAGATTGTGCTGCGGAGCCGGCCGACCGAACATCAGCGACCCTCTTTCCGGGAACCAGCGTGACAGGCACCTATGCGCCGCAGACCGAGGAGTTTGCGCAGGTGGTCGAACGCTGGCGACTCTCCGGGAAAGGCGCCACCTCGCACCAGATCGCGGCGACGATGTGGGCCAGTTTCGTCGTGGGCATGCACCTCCCCGGAAAACGGGCTGTCTTCTGGCGATTGACGCTCGATTTTCATGATGCCGCCGCGCAGGAGGAAGCACCGTTTTCCTACGAGGTGGCCGTGGAAGATCTCGATGAGCGATTTGATCTTCTCCGCTCTGCCGGCACGCTCTCCGCGGGCTCGTTACCCTATGCCACGGCTCAGATGTGGGCGTTCGTGCGGCAGGATTCCCCCCGTCCATCCCTGCGACGCCTTGCCGGCCTGTTGCCGGAATCAGAGCAACTGAAGGGAAAGCTCGCGCTGGTCATCGGCGGAAGCCGCGGGCTTGGCGCCGCCATCGCGCTGGCCTTCGCTTCACAAGGCTGTTCGGTGTTGCTGAACTATCAACACAGCACGCCGGAAGCGGACCTGACTCGCGCGAGCTTGGGTGATCGATCGGCGCTGATTGAATTGGTGCAGGGAGACGCAGCGGATGTTCCCTGGTGCCTGTCTCTGCGGGAGACGATTCTGAAGCAACATGGCGGACTCGACCTGCTGGTCTGTAACGCGTCTCCGCCGATCCGCCCCCTCGCGTTCGAACCGGAGAAGATCGCGCAGTTCCAGGATTTTCTCGGGGGAAGTCTCGCGCTCGTTTCCGCTCCGATGGCGACCTTTCTCGGCACCTTGGCCGGGCAGGCCGGGTGGAACATCGTGCTGTCGTCATCATTTGTGCGAGAGCTTCCGGTGGAATTTCCGCACTATGTCACGGCGAAATCCGCCATCGAAGGTCTGGTGACCTGGTCTGCCGCCCACCACCCCAAGGTTCGGCATCTCCTGGTCAGGCCACCCAAACTCCTGACGGACCAGACGAACACCACCGTGGGAAGACAGGGAGCCATGGACGTCGAACAGGTCGCAGCCTCGATCGTGAGAACCATCTATGGCACCGGCCAATTGCAGGCCTTACAGATCCTGGAAATATAGTCACCGGCCCTGAGAGGCAATCCACGCGTTTGCGCCTCCGCCACGGGCGATCACGAGAGCCAACCTAACCGTATGCTGTGAGGACGTTGATGGAGTTACACGATCGATTAGAAGAAGTATTTCGCCAGGTATTTGACAATGACGACCTCGTCCTGCGCGATCAGATGATCGCAGCCGATATCGAAGGCTGGGACTCCGTGGCGCATATCAATCTGATGTTCGGCATCGAACAGGCATTCGGCATCCGATTCAAGGGAAACGAACTGGCGGACATGAAAAATATCGGCGAGCTGAAGCAGTTTCTGGCCGACAGAACGAACAGCGATGCAGCGCCGATGAGGAAGATGCACCCCTGATGAACAGTCATAGCGCCGATCCTAAAACAACTCCCGATCGCAGGCCGGGATGCGGAACGAGATGAATAATCTGGCGGTACGAGTCGAACATTTGTCCAAACAGTACCGGCTGGGAACGTCCCAGGCGCAGGACGGCTCCCTGGCCGGCGCCCTGGCACGCCGGATGCGCCAATTGGTCAGCCGCCGCACCGGCCCGCCGCCGGCCGATGACAGCTTGTGGGCCTTGCGCGATGTCTCATTCGAGATCAAAAAAGGCGAAGTCTTCGGGGTCATCGGCACCAATGGGTCCGGCAAGAGCACGCTGCTGAAGATCCTGTCGCGGGTCACCGAGCCGACGAAAGGGCGGGCCGTCATCAATGGGCGGTTTTGCGGGTTACTGGAAGTCGGCACCGGCTTCCACCCCGAACTGACCGGCCGCGACAACGTCTTTATGAGCGGCGCGATTCTCGGCATGAAGCGGGAGGAGATCGCCCGCAAGTTCGATGAGATCGTCGCCTTCGCCGAAGTGGAGCCATTTATCGACACGCCGGTCAAACATTACTCAAGCGGCATGTATGTCCGGTTAGGCTTTTCTGTGCTGGCCCACATGGATCCGGACATTCTGATCGTCGACGAGGTGCTGGCGGTGGGTGACGTGCGCTTTCAGAAGAAGTGCATGGGCAAGATGGAGGATGTGGGGCAACATGGGCGGACGGTGATCCTGGTCTCCCACGACATGCCGGCGATCACGCGCATGTGTTCACGGGCGATTCTGCTGAACAAGGGCCAGGTGGTGGAGGCGGGGCCGGCGCATGACGTGGTCAATCACTATCTGCATGCCGGGCATATCCAGCCCTGTGCCGAGTGGCCGGACCAGGCCAGCGCTCCCGGCAATGAGGTCGTTCGCCTCCGTGCGGTACGAGCGCAAACGGAATCAGGGGTCGCCATGGGTCGCTTCGATATCAGGAGGCCGATTGATTTCGAAGTGGAATTTGATGTCATCAAGCCGGGACACGTTCTTGTCCCGGTCGTTGAGCTCTACAACGAGGAAGATGTCATTGTGTTCATCGCGCATGACCGGGACCCGGCATGGCAGAGGAATCCTCGCCCGGCCGGTCGCTACGTCTCTACCGCCAGGATTCCGGGGAATTTTTTGGCCGAGGGGACGATGACCGTGAGCGCCGTGTTGATGACCGAGAGTCCATTTCGTCTCCATGCGCACGCGCCGCGAGCACTTGGATTTCGGGTGGACGACAGCGGGGACGGTGACTCGGCGCGAGGCGACTTTCATGGACGGTGGCCCGGTGTGGTCAGGCCGCTGCTGCAGTGGCGCACGCGATTCACACCGGTGTAAGGCGAACGCGGCAGGCCTGTTCACATCCTGCTAGGCATGTTGGGTCATGAACCACCCGGCGATGGACAGGCGTCGATGCTCCCCGGCCGTTTCATCCACCCGGCACACCCGGTGAAACCGGGGCACCGTGAACATCACCAATGAGCCCGGTTTCGGGGCGATACAATGGGTGATGGCCAGGTCCGGTTTCCCGTCTTGTCCCTCACCCCTCGACGCATAAATCATCAGTTCCCCGCCCCAGTCACAGTCCCATCGTTCGTGAAAATAGCTGACGAGCGCGATGCGTCGGCGAGGCGCCGGCTTCCCGCCGGTCGGATGGCCCTGATCCGTATCATCATGGGTCAACAAACAATCACCGGCACCATAGGAGTAGTAGCTGAACCCCATATGCCGGCGGACAATATTGGGAAACGATTCGATATAGTGCTGGATGCAGGGCAACTCTAACCGGCTCAGCAGCAGACGCCCCTGTGGCTGGGCAATTTCGGCTTTCGCCCAGTTGCCGGAATTGGGAAAATCCTGGCGGACGTAGGACATGTCTTGGAGCTGATTCCAATTGGCGCGCTCCATCGCCTCCCGAAACAAGCCTCGCTCTTCGGCCGACCAGAAATTCTCGATGACCAGAACCGGCGTGTGGTGAAACGAAAAACTCTCCAACCCGGCAGGGGTCTCCGCATGACCGGCTTGTCCCGACACAATCTTCATGGATCTACTCCTGCTAACCGAACAGGCAGAGCCGGATCACCTACTCGCCCACTCGCACCAATGAGCCCCGCTCCTTACAAACATTGAATGTATGGTGAAACCAGAGCACCACCGCCCCGAGATACAGCAGATTCAATCCGCTCGCCATGCCGAGATGGCTTAAGGGAGCGGCCTGCGTCGCGAGCAATCCGCGCATTCCCTCGAACACATGCGCGGCCGGATTGATGGAGGCCACTCCCCTCAACCAGGCCGGAAGGACGTTCATGGGATAGAACACGCAGGAGATCGGCTGGAACAAAAACACCATGCTCCAGGCGAGCACCTCCGCCTCCTGCCCGAACCGCATGATCAGCGACGTGGTGAACACGCCGATGATCCACCCGGCCAAGACAAGATTGACGATGAACGGCATGAGCCACAGACCGATGATAAACACATTGTACCCATAGAAGACCCAGGCGCAGAGGGACATGACGATCGACACGGCGGTCACCTTGAACAGGCTCATGACCATGGTCGCCGCGAGAAATTCGCTCGGCGTGAGGGGACTGGCGAACAGATTCATCAGGTTGCGCGCCCATATTTCTTCGAGAAACGAAATGGTAATCCCCTGCTGCGATCGAAACAACACGTCCCAGAGGATCAGCGCGCCGAGCAAAAACGTGACGACCGCCGGCATCTGCCCTTGAAACGTCGCGAGATAGACCGTGATAAAACCCCACACCACCAGATCCAAAAACGGCCAATAGATGATCTCCATCACCCGCGGCAGGCTGCGGCGGTAGAGATACACATGGCGGATGACCAAAGCCGCAATACGGTGGTAGGCCATCGTCTGCTAGAGCTTCCCTTCGCAAGGCTTCTCGTGACAGGACGGTTCGAAACAGGGTTTGTTGTGACAAGGATGCTCCTCAACCGGCTGTTCGTGGCAATGTCCGCACCCGCCCGCTTCCTGATGCGAGCCGAGCAGCTGATGCAACATCAAGCGGCTCCCCTCCACGAAGGCCGGACCGATGCGCCGGCCGTCTTGCAAACGGCAGGCTGCGGCCGCAAGGAGCGCCAGCGGGATTGCCCCCAACCCGGCATGAAACGCCGGACTGGTGAGCCGCGCCGCATCGACGGCCCAATACAGCAGCGCCAGGCCTCCTCCCGCCAGCGCGGTGCTACTGACACTGCTTATGAAAATCGGCCACCCGCTCGTCTGCCGCGCCAATCCGATCGCGCCGACGACGAGCCACAACAATCCCCATGCCAGCATCAGAGTGAGGCCGCCGCCCAGGAGGCCCACGCCCAATGACAATCCTGCATCAACCATGACGACGCCTACTCCCTTGCCCGTCACTACATCCCGGGCCGCTACTGCTCGCGCGCGAGTTTCAAGAACACGTCCTCCAGGTCTGCCTGACCGAATCGGTCCGCGATGTCCTTGGCCGTGCCTTCCGCGACAATCTTTCCCCGTTGCAGGAAAATAATGCGATCCGACATTTCTTCCATTTCCCGCATATTGTGCGAGGTATATAGAATGCTGAGCCCGGTCGCCTGCCGTTCTTCCAACAGGATGGCGCGGATCTTATGAGCGATGTCAGGATCCAGACTCGCCGTCGGTTCATCCAGGAACAGGACCTTGGGTTCCGTCAGCAGCGCCTTGGCCAGCGTCAAACGGGTCATTTGCCCTGAGGAGAGCTTGCGCGTCAGCTTGTGCCGCCATGCGTCCATCTCCAATTTCTTTACCATATCATCGACCCGGGCCGCGATATCCGCCATGCCGTACAATCGGGCGACGACTCGCAGATTTTCCTCCACCGTCAGGGAAAACGGCAGCGAGATATACGTGGAGGAAAAGTTGACCTGCTGGAGGATCGCTTCCCGATTCGACTGCAAGTCGAGACCGAACATCCGGATCGAGCCGGAGGTGGGCGTCACCAGACCCAACATCATCTGAAACGTGGTGGTTTTCCCGGCGCCATTGGGGCCCAACAAGCCGAGGATTTCACCCCGCCCGATATCGAAGGAAATGCCGTCTACGGCGGTAAATCCGCCGAATTGTTTGCTCAAATTACGTACTTGGACGACCGGCGTTGACATGGGGCGGATGGTTCCGTGGACTAGAACGACAGGAATTCCGAGAGTTTTTCAGGCAGATGGCACGTTTCGCACTTGCGGCTTAGCACTCGTCCTTCATATTCGGTCTTGTTATCGTGGCATCGAAAGCAATCCGCCTGCGCCCGCTTGTGCAAGACCGAGCCTTCCGGATGGGTCGAGTTCCACGGGCGACTATCGGCCGAGACATGCCCGCGGGGAATCACGATCGGATACCCTTTGATCGGCTGTTCATGCACCACTGCGGCGTGGCATGTGGTGCAGCCCTCGCCTTGCGCACGGTGCTCAAACGCCGTCATGTGTTTCCGGTGGCTCATGATGAGGCCCACGTCCTTGACGGGCGCCGGCAGATCACGAGGGGCGACTTCCGACACGCGCAGGATGTTCCGGTGGCACCCGAGACACACGGCGGAATCGACCTCCGCCCGCAGATTGTGGGGCTCGGTCGGTTTGCCGAACAGATAAATCGCCACATCCCTCGTCCCGTGCCATGCCTTATCGTGCAACCAGCCGACCACACCAGGCCTGACATGACAGGCCACACATTCCACCTCTTTGTGGGAGGATTGCAGCCAGCTTTCATAGGCCGGTCGGATCGTATGGCAGCTGGCACAGAATTTCGGATGGTTGGTCAGCGGAACCGCAACTCCCCCGAAAGCCACTGCGCCGGCCAGGATCGCCCCGAACACAATGGCGCGAGGTCTACGCATCATCCCGTTGCGGCTTGGGGAAATGACGGATGATCAAGGCCGCCACCGCCGCCACATCATCGGGATCCAGCAGCGGCACCGAGGTTTCCACCGGTTTGTTGGACACCACCGCCAGCAGGCCGTCTTGTGAGACCGGTACCTCGCCGATCTGGTCGCGCACGACGACGATCTTCGGATACCCTTCACTCCGCCACCCCTCGGCCAGGATCAGATCATAGGAGGAATCGAGATATCGCTCGCGCACATCCTCGACATTCATATGATCCGACACGTCGGCGAACATCGCCAGACTGCTCTTCGAAATGATCACCACGCTGCTCGCTCCGGCTTGCTTGTGCCGCCAACTGTCTTTCCCCTCGGTATCCAAATCGAATCCATGGCCGGCATGTTTGACCGTCGCCACCTTATACCCCGCCCGCACCAACTCCGGGATCACGCGCTCAATCAACGTGGTCTTGCCGCTGTTGGATCGGCCGACAAATGACAGGATGGGCACGGACATGACAACGTTCCTTTCGCGGCTTCAGCAGCAGGAGGGGCGGTGGCCTGCCGATGCAGCCGGAGCGGCCTGATCCAGCCACACCGATCCGCTCAGCAGTTGCACGGTCACCGGATCACCGGGAGACAGACGTTCCACCTCGACCGGAATATCGATCAAGCAGTTGGCTTTGACCAGGGAGGTCAGGATGCCGGAACCCTGGTCGCCGGTCGTCCTGACTTTGAACACTCCGTCCTCGCGCCAGAGCACCCCGCGCAGGAAGTGGCGGCGGTCGGTCCGCTTGGAGAATTTCTCCTGAAAGATCGCCTCAAGCAGCGGGCGGCCATAACTCCGCAAGCCGGACAATTTCAGCATGGCCGGGCGCACCAATTGTTCAAAGGTGACCATCGAGGACACAGGATTTCCCGGCAGCCCGAAGGCCAGTTTGCCCTGAATCTTGCCGAAGGCGAGCGGCTGGCCTGGCCGGATGGCCAATTTCCAGAAATTCATCTCGGCGCCCAGGTCGCGAAACACCGCTTTCGTGAAGTCGTAATCGCCCATCGACACCCCGCCGGACAGCACGAGAATATCGGCGTTCAACCCGTGAGAAATTTTTTCTTTCAACGCGGTTGGGGTATCCCGGGCAATGCCGAGCAAGATCGGCACGCCGCCGGCTTCTTGCACCGCCGCCGCAATGCCGTAACTATTCGAGTTGATAATTTTTTCTTCGCTGAAACGTTCATCCAAGTCCGCAAGTTCATCGCCGGTGGACAAAATGGCGACGCGCGGGCGCTGGTAGACCAGCACAAAAGACTTCGCCAAAATCGCCAGCATACCCGCCTCGCCGGACCGGATCTGCGTACCCTTGGGAATGATGCAATCGCCTTTTTGCACATCCTCCCCCTGCGGGCGGATATTCGAACCGCGAGGTTCGGCCTTGAAAACACGCACGGAATCGGGCGTATGCTCGGTATCTTCGACCTTGATGACGGTATCGGCCCCGGCGGGGATCGGCGCTCCCGTCATGATGCGAATGGCCTGTCCCTTTTCCACCGACTTGGTGGGCATCTTCCCCGCCGGCACATCTTCAATGACCGTTAACGTGA
Source organism: uncultured Nitrospira sp. (assembly GCA_902500995.1). Taxonomy (GTDB): domain Bacteria; phylum Nitrospirota; class Nitrospiria; order Nitrospirales; family Nitrospiraceae; genus Nitrospira_A. Next base: position 153,792 of record CABVSR010000003.1, on the reverse strand, counting down.
CGGGCTTGGAGATCGCATGTTCCTGGGCAATATCTTCAGCTCGCACCGCAAACCCATCCATCGCGGAATTGTCCCACGGCGGGTTCGATCGTTCCGCGACGATGTCTTCCCCCAGCACGCGGCCCAAGGCGTCCATGATCGAGACCTTCTCCAGTCCCAATGGAGTAGCCGAATCCAGCACAATGCGCTGGGCTTCATGCAGCGGCGTCAATCCGACTGTCGCATCGGCAGATTTCACACGTCACCGTCCCATCAATGTGGCTGCCGCGGCGCCGGCTTTATCAGCGACCCGCTTTTCTTGCAAAAGGCTTCCACCTGGTTGGCAATATCATGATAGGCCTGAGCGGTGGCCGCATCGGAGTTGAACAGGGCGAACGGTTCGCCCGCATCACTTTGCGTGACCACTTCGGGATCGAGCGGAATACGTCCCAGGAACGGAACACCCATGTCAGCCGCCGAGGCCTCTCCCCCGCCCTTGCGGAAGACATTCACTTCTTTGTGGCAGTGGGGACATTCCAACCCGCTCATATTTTCCACGATGCCGATGATCGGCACTTCGCTGTCCTTGCAGAACGTGACGGACTTACGGGAATCGAGCAGGGCCACCTCTTGCGGCGTCGTAATGATGACCGCCCCGCTGACACCGCCCAGAAGGTCGATGGTGGTCACGGACTCATTGCCGGTCCCCGGAGGGAGATCGATCAACAGGAAATTCAGATCCTGCCACTCCACTCCTCCCAGCAACTGGTTGATGAATTCATACTTATACGCGTCGCGCCAGATGATGGGATCATCGGAATTCTGCAACAGGAACGACATCGAGGCGATTTTCATATTGTAGGCCTGAAACGGGATGATCCCGCCCGATGTGCTGATCTTCAGCTTTTGTCCCTCCGCCCCGACCATCTTCGGAATATTGGGGCCGTGGATATCCATGTCGCAAATGCCGACATGCCAGCCCTTCAACGCGAGGCTGACGGCGAGGTTCGTGGTACAGGTGCTCTTTCCCACTCCGCCCTTGTTGCTCATGACGAGCACTTTATATTCGATCCGTTCCATGCGTTTTGCGACCAGCCACCGGCTGTGGCCTTCCTTGTCCTTTTGACAGGTTTCGTTTTCGTCGCAAATGGCGCAGGCCCACATGTAGGTGCAGGCATCGCCGCTGCTGTTGGAACCGGGTTGTGAAATGACGTGTAACTCGCGTGGCATCCTAGACTCCTCGTACAACGTAGATCATGCTGCCCAAGACGAAAGCATCCTTTCGCCGCCTTGCTGAAGTTCTCTCCCGCTCACCGTCGCCCACCGCCGGTCGGCACACCGACATAGTCGTCATCTCCACCGCCTGACGCCAGGGACGGCCCCGTTTTCGAGAGGGTCGGTCCCGCCGCGACCACCGCCGGCACCAATGTCTCTTCCTGAGCGTCAGCCTTCTTCTTGTTGAAAATGCCCGCGCTCACGATGCCGACTTCATAAAAAATGTACATGGGCAAGGCCATGAGGCACTGGTTGAAAGGATCCGGCGTCGGGGTGAGAATCGCGGCGAAAATAAACGCCGTCAGGAAGGCCCACTTGCGATACCGTTTCAGCAGCGGTGCATCCACCCACCCGAGCTTGGCGAGCAACGTAATCACCAGCGGCACTTCAAAAATGAGACCGAAGACCAGCAGAAACCACAGGGCGAAGCCGACGTATTGCGCAATCGAGAGTTGCGGAATAAATCCGGCATTGACGCCGTACGAAATCAAAAAGTTCAACGCGAACGGCAGCACGAAAAAGAATGAAAACAACAAGCCGAGATAAAACGCCAGGGTGCTCAAAATCACAAACGGCCCGACAAACCTCCGTTCCTGCGCGTGCAACCCCGGCACCACGAAATGCCAGAACTCGATGAGGATATAGGGGGTGCCGAGCACCAGCGCAAACAGCCCTGCTACCTTGACGTTCTGCCACAAGGCTTCAGCCGGCGCGAGAAATACGAAGGGGACGGTAGGAAGATCCGTGGGAACCCAGGAGAGCGACCCGGGCACGAACATATTCTGCAAAGGAACCCTGATCCACTTCACCAGGGTATCGGCATAGAAGAAGGTGCCGACAAATATGATCGCCGTGATGATGACCGCACGGGTCAGCCGGACCTGGAGCTCAACCAAGTGCTCCATGACCGGCATTTTTTTATCTTCAAGCGGCTTAAAGACCGTGTCTTGCAGCCACTCTTGAAACTTGAACCCGTCAGCCATGCCTGTTCACAAACTTGATGCGAGGCGCTCCGCCGGGCGAGCAGGACACAGTCCCGCACACCCGACGGATCGTTCCTTCATCAAGGCCTTACTTCGGATTGACGGCTACGAAAAGATTGTTGCCCTGCCGGCTCAGCAGGAGCACGACCATTTCGTCTTTTTTCACCTTGGCTGACGCCTTTTGGTAATCGTCGAGGCTCTTGACCACTTCGTGGTTCACTTCCTGAATGACGTCCCCGCGCTGCAATCCCGCCGCCTCCGCGGCGCTTCCTGCCTCGACGGAGCTGACCACGACCCCCGTGGTTTTGGCCGGAATGTTCAACTGGCTCTGCATCGCGGCATCCAGCAACTGGACGCGCAGTGCCGCCAAGACATTGTCGGGCGGCTTCACCGTCTCGGACGGCGCAGCAGAAGGAGCAGGCTCACGTTTCGCCAGCACTTCGTCCGACGGGCGTTCAGCCACTTTCACCTTCAGCACCTGCTCTTTGCCTTCACGCAGGATCTTGATGTCGGCATCCTTACCGACCCCCATACGCGCGACCAGGTTGCGCAGTTGACTCACACTTTGCACTTCCTTGCCGTTGAAGGAAATGACCACATCACCGCGCCGCATGCCCGCCGTATGAGACGGCCCGTTCTCATTGACGTCGCTGATCAACACGCCCTTGCGCTGTTCCGGGAGCTTGAAGGATTTTGCCAATGCCGGGGTAATCTCCTGAATCGCCACCCCCATCCATCCACGCACCACCTTGCCGGTCTTCGTCAAACTCTCGACGATATCCGTCGCAATGCTGCTGGGGATGGCAAATCCGATCCCTTCCGATCCGCCCGTGCGGGAGAAAATCGCGGTGTTAATGCCGATCAACTTGCCTTGCATATTGACCAACGCCCCGCCTGAATTCCCCGGGTTGATGGCCGCATCGGTTTGAATAAAATCTTCATAGTCGGCGATGCCCACGTTCCCGCGGCCCAAGGCGCTGATGATGCCGAGGGTGACGGTCGAACTGAGCCCGAACGGACTGCCCACGGCAAGCACCACATCGCCGACCTGCAGTTCGTCATAATCCGCCCACTTCATGGAGCTGAGATCTTTCGCTTCGATCTTGATGATGGCCAAATCCGTCTTGGGATCGGTGCCGATGATCTTGGCGGGGAATTCGCGGCGATCAGACAGGGTGACCGTAATTTGGGTGGCGCCTTCAACCACGTGATTATTGGTGACGATATACCCATTCGAATCGAGGATCACGCCGGACCCTGCGCTTTGCTCGGGGCGATGGGGCCCGCCGCCGGGAGGACCTCCGGGACCACCGGGTGGTTCCATGCCGGGGGGCTCATCACCGGGCCCACCGGGGCCGGGAGGCGGACCGCCGAAGGGGCCACCAGGAGGAAGTTGACGGCGCCCTTCCCGGCGCCCTTCTCCTCCACCCGTCACCGCGATGTTCACGACTGCAGGCGTGACAGCCTTCACGATTTCAGAAAACCCTTGAGCGAACGCCGGCGGAACACTAGCCGCCTCGGCCTGATCGCCCCGGGTCGGTAAGCCACCGGACAAGAATGTGGCAGCAACCATGGTAGTCACTGCGAGTACGGACAGCACTTTCCTGCGCTCGTGTCGATACGCCATGTGTACTCCTCTGCAAACCTGAGATTGAGGGACCATCCTCCGCGCCAACGTTGAACGTTTTATTCTACACTAATCACAGAATCGCCTTCAAAGAGGAAAAGCGGGACCCAGGTCGAATTCCACATCAGCTCGTCCGGCGATGCCGCGACCAGAGAATCGGATGATGATGCTTCAGAACCTCGGCGCCGACGCCAGCTCCAGATCCCGCTGTTCCACCCAGGCGCGCTGCAGATTTCCGGCCAATCGCTTCGCCGCCTGCTCCATCGAGACCACACGAAGCGTCAAAGGCGCCTCGTCGTAGCTGGGCGGCCGAACGCGCCGCTCCGGATCCTGCCGGGGCAGGTAAATCACTGGATACCATTGTGAAATCCCCGGCGCCGTCGGGCTTTCCAGCGAGGCCATGGCCCGTCCCTCCGCTCGCAGGACCGTCCTCCCGGTTGCCCCGTCGATCAAGGCCGCCTCGGCGAGTGACCAATTGTCGCGCCGGAATCCAGGCTGCCGATGGGTTGTCCAGCCAAGAAAGAGAGACACCGGGTATTCCTGCTCGGTACTGGATAAAACCGCCACGACCACATGCTGCGCGGCCTGTTGCCTGGCGAGGTCCGTCCACGCTGGTGGCGTTCTCCCGGGGGCCATTCCATCCAGCTGTATCACCTGCTCAATGACGAGAGGAAACCCGCGGCTGATCTCTCCTGCGAGGAGCTCCCCCACACGTGCCAGAGCTTCGTCCGGGAGAGCCGGGCTCGAATCCGGGGCCGACCGATCCGCCACCACCACCAACGCCGCGCGTAGAGGACGGGACAGCGGAAGCCTCGGAGCAGCCAACTCATCCGTCACCGCCGGCCCGACATAGTTCGTCAGACGGCTCGGAGGGCTGGCCGCCACACAGCTCGACAACATCAGCAGGCCGGCGAGCGAGGCAGACCAGATCCTGTTGCGCCTCATGACAGTCCTCCGCCGGATGGGCACCCGCGAGATCGATGTGTCTCCGATACGATCACTCCCGCGCTCGCCCCCTGTCAAGATGCGCCGGCCGATGCTTGCATTTCCATCAGGGCTCAGCTACCGTGGTGCACCCTTCGTCCCGGGACGAAGCGGTTGCGTCGCACTTCACAGGGACTGCCTCAACGTGACTCTGTGCCCGACTCAGACGCCGTACCTGTCTGTCATCATCCCTGCCTACAATGAGGCGCGCCGGCTCCCGCTGTTTTTGCCTCGCGTGATTGCCCATCTGAACGGGCGCGGTTACCCGTACGAAATTCTGGTGGTCGACGACGGCAGTCACGACCAGACCGCTCACGCCGTCAGGATGGCGGCGAAGACGTGCTCGCATCTGCGGCTGGTTCAACTCACGCGCAACATGGGCAAGGGGGCCGCGGTTCGACGCGGCATGCAGGCCGCGCGTGGAACCATCCAGTTGTTTGCAGATGCGGATGGAGCTACGCCGATCGAAGAGCTGGAACGGCTGGAAGCGGCTCTCATCGCCGGGGCTGACCTGGCGATCGGATCACGGGCCCTGGCTTCACACAATCCGGCTTTCAGGGTCCACGCCCGCTGGCACCGGAGCCTCTTGGGAAACCTCTTCAACAACCTGGTGCGACGGCTGGGCATTCAACACATTGCCGATACGCAATGCGGGTTCAAATTATTCCGGCAACCGGTCGCCCAAGACTTGTTTGCCGTGTCCTGTGTCGACGGATACGCGTTCGATTTGGAATTGCTGCACATCGCCCACCAACGGCGCTACCGCATCGCGGAAGTCCCCATCAATTGGACCGATCAGCCGGGATCGAAAGTCCGTCCCTGGCGCGACGGATCCCTCATGATCCGAGAACTTCTGGCCATCCGGAGGCGGGAGGCTCAAGGCCTGTACCGGCCTCGCAGCCGGCCGGCCGCAAGCAGCGTCGAACCGGCCCTGGCCACGGTCGAACCGACGCATTTCTAAGGATGCGCAAAAAGGCCGTCCAGCAAGGCCGCAGCGAGCGAAGAAGCGAATCGTACTCGTGCTGTACGGTGAGCTTCTGAACGATGCGAGAACGCCGCTGGCGGACGTTTTCCGCATCCTGCTAAGCGACGCCTTTTCGCATTTACGAGTGCCGGCGGAGAATGACCACCTTGGCATCGGCATAGATCGTCCTCCATGCCGGATGGGTCTCAAGGGTTGCCGCCAACGCGCTCCCGCGCGGGATCATCGCCCAGTCCACGCCATAGCGATCTAATAGAGTCAGCTCCGGCGAGTCCTGCCGATTGAGCGCCACGTAATCATGAAAGATCCACCGGTCTTTGATCCGCCAGGCCGGCATCCGCCCGTCGATGAAAATTCGCTCTCCGGGAAGCTGCCACAGCAGAAATCCACCGTGGCCATAATCATTATACAGCCGCGCCCCCGTTTCATCGCGGTGGGTGTGGATCCACCGCACGGCTTCGATCGGATACTCTGTCCGTTCAAAATAGGCTTCGGGCGTCAGGCCCGATTGCCAGACATGTTCGAGGTGCTCGGTCCCGAGGGCATAGAGGGCCATGGCCGCCATCATGGCCAGCGCGAGCCGACTGCCGGTCGCATGGGTTTTCAGGACCGGCGCCAGGCGCAGAAAGGATTCTCCCGCCGCCGCGCACAATTCCGCTGCCAGCGGGAGACTGACGATCAAAAACAGGGTCACGTTTCGCCAATGCAGCAAGGACAATCCCAACATCACCAGTAGTAGTACCCACCGAACCGGCTCCGCTCGCCGATACCACCCGGCCATCATCCCCGTGAGCCCGAGCAGATAGAGCCCATAGGCCCGGCCGGCCCAGCCCTGAAACGACACCGGCTGCCACTCTCGTAAGGTGTCGATCATGAAACGATCGGTCAATGATTCGTAAATTTCCCCATAGAGACGCCAGCCGTAGGGATTCAGAAGGGTGATGGCGATAGAGACGAGGATGGCAATGGCACAGCGCCGGAGATCAGCCCAACTCAGCACCGCTTCATCGCGCCGTTCCTGACAGATCTGCCATTCGGCGCAGAGCTTCATGAGACAGGACAGCGACAGCAACAGGGTGAGGACGAAAAGACCGGCCGTGAATCCGCCGTGGAGATTGGCCCAGAGGAGAAACAGGGGAGGCAGCGCCCACAGCCATTGCCGTTGCCCCTGCTGCATGCGATTCCAGATCGTGAGCACAACCGCGACGCCGAGAAGACTGATCAACTGCGTGCGGGCACCGAGAAACGGTAAGGCCACCCAGAGGCTTGCGACGATCGCAACGAGCCTGTAAGTGCTGTGGACGGGCGCGAGCCCTGCCGCAATCCACCAAGCCAGCGCCGTGACTGCCCCAAAAAAGCCGATCACTCCCACACCACCGAACGGCCCCGCCGCCTGGTAGATGGATGCCAGCAGTCCGTCCGTCAACCAGGCATGCTCCACCCAATGCCAGTCCGGCATCGTATGGGAATAGGGATCGGTATCCGGCACGCGCCAGCCTTGCGCGAGCAGATCCAATCCGGCCCGCAGATGCCAGCCGAGATCCGGTTCGACGAGCGGCTGAAGCGTCAGATTCAGGACAAAGGCGACCAGCAAGAGGTCCAGCAAGACTGTAGCGGCAGGGCGAGCGCAGGACGATGGGGAAGAAGCCGCTTCAACCCTCATGATGCCGCGGCTGCGCCGGTGCCGGCCGTCCCACCAGAAGATTGCCGAGAACCAGCCAGTCCACGCGCGTGCGCAGAAAACAGCGCACCGCCTCCTCGGGGCTGCAGACAATCGGCTCCTGCACGTTGAAGGACGTATTGAGCAGCACCGGGACGCCGGTCAGTCGGCCAAAACTCGTCAGGAGATCGTAGAATCGAGGATTGGCCTCGCGCGTCACCGTTTGCACGCGAGCGGTGCCGTCGACATGCGTCACCGCGGGGAGGAGCCCTTTCGCAGATGCGTTCACCTGCACCGTAAATTGCATGAAGGGAGAAGGCGCCGGCACTTGGAAAAACTCCTCCGCGCGCTCGGCCGGCACGGAGGGCGCGAACGGCCGAAAGGCCTCTCGATGTTTCACCTTGCTGTTGATCAATTCGCGCATGTCTTCCCGCCGAGGGTCCGCGAGCAAGCTGCGGTTGCCCAGAGCGCGGGGCCCCCACTCCATCCGGCCCTGATACCAGAACACCAATCGGCCATGGGCCAATTCCGAGGCGACCCGTTCACATAGCCGGTCATCCGGCACATGTTCGGCAACGAGACCCGCCTTCGACAAGGCGGCACGGCAGGCGGATTCATCGTACTGCGGACCGAGGTACGCATCGGGCAACAGGGGTCTCCTGGTCTCCGGCCCGCGCCTCACCGTCCACCACAAGGCCGCTCCAAGCGCCGCGCCGGAATCCCCTGCCGCCGGCGGCACATATACATGATCAAACCCGAGTTCGGCCCGCAGACGACTGTTGGCGACACAGTTGTAGGCCACTCCGCCCGCCAGGCAGAGTGAGCTTGCCCGCGTGAGCGAACGGAGGCGGCGCCCCAGATGCAACAGGCTATCTTCCAGAACTAATTGAGCGCTGGCTGCGAGATCGCGGTGTCGCTGCGTAATCTCGTCGGAGGCCCGCCGCGGCGGGCCGAACAGTTGGACGAACTCCTCCACAAAATAACCAGCCCTGGCCAGGTGAAAATCCAGCAGGCGGGTATTCAATTCAAACCGGCCATCAGGAATCGTACGCACGATTTCCCGACGGAGCGCGGGAGCGAACGTCGGCTCGCCGGAAGAGGCGAGGCCCATGACAATATATTCATCCTGATCCGGGCGAAATCCCAAGAACGCGGTCATCGCGGCATAAAACTGGCCGAGTGAATGGGGGAGCGGAATACGATCCAGCACGGTAATCCGGGTACCCTCGCCCTCGGCCAGCAAGGTCGTATCCGCCTCGGACGCCCCGTCGACGACCAGTATTGCAGCCCGATCAAAGGATGAAACGAGAAATGAACTGGCCGCATGGCACAGATGATGATCGAGAAACACCGGGCGGCAGGCGCCGGGCTCAACTCGCGTGGTGAGTTCATGCCGGAGCCTGAACAGTTCCTTCCACTCCTGACTCGCGCGCTCAAGCGACCGTCTGCCCTTCACCCGGAACAAGTGCGTCGAGCGCATCATAGCCGTCAGCGCAAGTCCGAGACGCCGCCCGACTTGCCAGTACTTCCAGGGCACGGCAATAGCCTCGACGTCGCACAGAGACAGGCCGGCTTCGCCCAGGCAATAATGAATCGCCTGGACCGGCAACGCGGTCACATGCTTCTGGCGGACGAATCGTTCTTCTTCTGCCGCGGCCACGATGCGGCCATCCACGACAAGCGCGGCCGCCGCATCTCGCATATTGGACAAACCCAGCACCACCACGGGAATTCCATTTCCTTTCGATGCGCCCCGGCGGGATGCGCGGCGGTAGGATAAACGAGGCCGGAGAGGGTCGCAAGCCGGCATGGGAGTTGGTTGCAATGCCCCCTTCATTCCTGTACCGTCTCCCCTTCGAAATCTGCCGCAGAGGAGGCCCGGGGTTGAACACGAACCGCGCAGTCATGCTTGGAATTGTTTTGCTCCTCTTGCCGGCCTTCGCCGGCTGCGAAGCGATTAAATCCCGTTTTTCCCGCCAAGCCCTACCGGACCTCGGCCCACCGGTGCCTCTCACCGTTCAAATGGAGATCGACCCCTCGCTCTCCAAAGCCAAGACGGAGTACATCGATAGCTGCAGCCATATCCACTCCTTGCCCATCGGTTCCACGGTGGAAGACACGTTGATCCAGGCCGCGCATCAAACATTTCGTTCCGTCGTGATTCCGGGTAGTCGAGCAGCCGGGCAGACACCCGACGTGACCATACGCGTGCGCATGTTGGAACCGCGTTTCAAACTGCAGACTGATGCGCTCTACGATCGCGCCCCCGCAGAGCTCAGTTTGGATGCGCTGGCGGAATTTTTCGATGCCTCCGGCGCCTCGCTCGGCGAGCGACCGCTCCAAGCGACGCGAAAAGAACGGGTGCAACTGGAACTCACTCAGCGGCGCTGCGATTACGTCGTCGATCCTTTGCTGCAAGACACGTCCACCATGCTGGCCACCCAACTCATGCAGGAGGCCAGGGTGCTTCTCGCCCCCGCGGCGCCCGTCCCGGCAGCTGGAGCGACCGCCGCGCCGTCGGCGACCACCCCGGCGGCGTCTGCACTTCCGACTGCACCGGCGGCGGCACCGATTCATCCTGTGTCTTTCAAGGCCACATTGCTGGATGAAAACGGCAACCTGATGCTCGAAAGCGGCGAACGCATTCGTGTGCGAGTCGATGTGGTCAATCCCGGCCCCCAAGCGACCCCGGATCTGTCGGTACAGCTGACCGGCCCGGCGGCGCTGATCACTCAATTCCCCGCCACCACACTGGCCACGGGAACCCTTCCGCCAGGCGGTTCAAAATCACTCGAGTTTATTGCCACCATGCCCCAATCACCGCCCGCACAGCAGGCCGAATTCCACGTGGCGATACTCCATGGGACCGGCCAACAGATTGCCCCGGCCCAGACACTCGTCGCATCTGTTCAGGCTTCCGCCGCCGACCAGGACGACGTCGATCACCTTCCTCTTGCCGGAACCGGATTTCAGCGCCCTGGAGACTATCTTCTCGCGATCGGGCTCAGCAGCTATCGCGAACCGGAGATCAGCGCGCGGAAGTATGCGACCCTTGACGCAGAAATGGTGGCGGCCTACTTTCAGTCCCTGGGAGGATTGCCGCGGAACAACGTCCGCCTCTTGAGAGACTGGAGCGCGCTGCGCCCGGATATCGAAGAGGCCCTGCTTGATTGGCTCCCGTCAAAAGTCACCAAGGATTCGGTCGTCACGATCTACTTCGCCGGCCAAGCTCTCGTCACTTCATCCGGAGAGACGTTTTTGATTCCTTATGACGGCTCACTGGGATCGCCCGCGCGCCTCTATCCGCTGAAGGACCTGGAAACCGCCTTGGGACGGTTGAAAGCCAAACAAGTCTTGTTTCTGTTTGACGGAAACATGCTCAAGAACGGGGTGGAAGGCCGCACAAAAATCGCGCCGCCCAAATGGGCAACGACGACCGGGCCGGTGGTTCACATGATTTCAGCCACAGGATTCGGCAGGAGCCTGGAATCCGACACGTGGCACCATGGATTATTTACGTATTACTTTCTGCGAGGCCTGCGTGGTGAGGCAGATATGAATCGAAACGGCGAGGTCACGATCGGCGAGGTCACGGCCTATGTCGCTCGCAAAGTGCCTGCCGCGGCGCGGAGCACCTTTAAACAGGACCAACAACCCCAGCTCCTGCCGGCGTCACGCGCGCCGGAAAAAGGCCTCGACACCGTGCTTACGAAACCAACGGTGATGCCTACCCCCTGACCGACCGTGAACCAACAGCCGGGGCCTCTTTCCTCGATCACGGCATGAGGGCGCGGCGGGCGCTGAGAGAGATTCCCTCCTGTGATCGCATCGTTCCGTTCAAACCCGGTGATCGACCTCCGCGATCAAGCCCACTGCACAAAAGAAAAGGGGCGGCGAGGATACCCTCGCCGCCCCTCCGATTCAGCCTCTCGGCCTGGAATCGTAACTATTCGTCGCCACCTTTGCAGAAGCTGCGCTCATAATTGATGATCGTCCATGCTTCTTCTTCGGTGATTGCCGCAGGGACCAGCGAGACCATGCCGGTGCCCGGGCTGCCGTTCTTGATAACCCAGAACAGCTCGCCGTCTTTCCGCTTCTTATGGAACTTGCAGTTGGTGAAGTTACGCGGGCTCGGATTCAGGATCGCGCCGGCAGGACCATCGCCCTTGCCTTCCTTGCCATGGCAGTTGAAGCAAGTGCCCTTGCCTTCATACAGTGCCTTACCCTTGGCAATGCTTTCCGGAGTCGAGGCCACCGGGTTCTTCATCGCCTTCGCGTCCGCTATCTGATCCGGCGCAACACGGGGCTTCAGCGGATCCTTTTCTTCTGCGCCCACCACCGTCACGGACAACAAGGTGACGGCCGCACACACTCCAACGAACTTAGAAAGATACCCCATCAGAACTCCTCCTTTGTGTTGAACCCACCGCGTGAACAATGACTCGCCGGTCCGATGCAGCATGGACAGAAACCAATGACAAGGCCGATAAAGCAGGCGAACTATAGCAACGCGTTTTCTGTCTTGTCAAGCGAATGGCCCGCCCATCCTGCCTGTTTCCCTCCATGCTGAGTTGAGGAAGAATCAAGGGCCGTGCCAGCGGCAGAAGAGAGAAATCTCCCGGAATTCGGCGCATTCTGAACCTTGCGCCGCAGGCCGGTACGTAGTGGCTTCCAGGCGTGACATCTTTGGGCCTCAGTTGTCTCCTCCTCGCCTCATCAGCGCTTGGAGAAAGGTCAGCGATAGATGGGCCTCACCGCTGAGGCCGAGTGGAACAGGAAGATGGGGAGGAGACGAGAGGGAGGAGGCGTATGCAGACTACTGGAGAGAGATCAGCCGGCGCAGGCAATGCAATCAACGTTTGATCACGACGTCCCGGACGACTTTGCCGCTGGGACCAAACGGTTTTTGCGGCTTCCCGTTTAATTCGGCGCGAACTCCACCGGCGTTGCCGAGCGTCACCGTAAACTGATCCTGAGCTTTCCACTGAGCCTTTTCGCCGGGACGGAGCAAGGCTTCCTGATGACTGCCGGAATCGACTTGTACGACGACCCAGCTCAGTTCAGTGGCGGCGAGATCGAGAACCAGCGGTCCCTCCGACCCCACCGGTCCGTCCACCGACAATCCTGCGAGTGGACCGTCCGATCCCATGGAGGCGGCTGGTTGAGGAACAGTATCTGTTGGTACGGGCACCGGCGCTTTGGCCACTGCAACCGGCGCCGGAGCCTGCGAAACCGGCGGTATTTTCTCTTGCGAGGGTTTGACCGGGACTGCGGCCGGCTCAACCGGTTTCACGTTAGACGCGATGGGAGGCGGTAGCTCGGCGGCCGGGCGTGACGCCGGCTCTTTCGTTTCCTTGGCAAACGGGGCGCTCTTCTTGCTGATGGTCGGCGCATCCGGCCCTGAACGGCGCACCAGCGTTGACGTCTGTTCGCGACTCAATAAAAATACCAACGTCGCAATGGCGACCGCAATCGCCACCCCTACGGCTTTGCGATTGGCCCGGCGACGGCGTTCCTCTTCTACCTGCCGTTGACGTAATCGTTCCCGTTCACCCTGCTTTTCGTAAAAGGCTCCGGCGGACTGTACGAATCGATGAATGGCATCTTCTTCATCCAGTCCCAGTGACCGCGCATACGACCGGACGAACCCACGCGCGAAGACCTGGTCGGGCAGTTTGGCGAAATTTCCTTCTTCCAGTGCTTTGACAAAGTCCGTGCGGATGCGGGTCTTCGAGGCGACCTCATCCACCGTCAGCCCCTTGGTCTCTCGCACCTGCCGAAAAAATTCACCCACTGATTCCATGATATCCGCCTATGGTTTGAGCTTACCGAGGAGTTCCTGCGCCGCCGCCGCCTGCTCTCCACCTTTATCCAACGTCGACACCTTCGACAGCGCCTCGCGCGCCCGCACATCAAACCCGAGCTTATGATAGACGCGCGCCAGTTCCAGCTGCAGCATGGCGGGCGGCACATTCGGCGGTGTCACGGTGGTCGCATCTTCCAAGACTTCCATCGCCCCCTGCAGATCACCTTCGTGCATCAAGGCCTTCCCCAACTGAAACCGCGCCAGGTCAGGGGTGGGGTAGAGCGGATTGCTGAGCGCCTGCCGGTAGGCGGCAATGGCATCCTTCCACCGATCCTGGCTGGCCAGAACCTGACCGAGGTACGTATTGGCCTCGGCATAATCGGCGTCGATGCGAATCGCCTCGCGGAAAGATTCCTCGGCCAGCTTGAGCCGGCCTTGCGAGGCGTAGATATGCCCGAGTCCGTAATGCGCTTCCTTATTATCAGGGTTCAGCTTCACGGCCTTTTGAAACGACACGTACGCCTGCTGCTGATCGGAACTCAGCCTGGCCACACCTTCCTGATAAAACCCTTTCGACTTGCGCAGGTTTTCCTCGTTGGCGCATCCGCCCGCGAGAACTGTCAGGGAAAGGAGGATGCAGAAAGAACACAGCACGCCGCCGGCCCGGTGCTCGAAGATGTGATGTCGACCATCTCCCATCATGCGCCGATATCCTCAAAATGCGTGAGTCGCTTGAACTCTTTGAACCGCGCTTCAATCTCTTTGTAATCTAGGATCCGCAATCGGTCAAGGCTAAAGGCTTCTACGGTAAATGAGGCCATCACGCTGCCGAAGATAATGGCTTGCCGCATGGCATCGGACGAACGGTTTCCCGTAGCCGCCAGATATCCAAGAAACCCTCCGGCAAAGGTATCGCCGGCGCCGGTCGGATCGCGCACATCGTCCAGCGGGAAGGCCGGCGCGCCGAACACCTGCTTGTCGTTGAACATCAACACCCCGTACTCGCCGCGTTTGACGATCAGGTGTTTCGGGCCACGCGCAAGAATCTTTTTGGCGACCTTGACGAGATTGGTATCCTCACCCAAGGCCCGCGCTTCCCCGTCGTTGATTATGAGAATGTCGATGTGCTGCAACACATTCCAGAGGGCGTCGCGTTTGCCGTTGATCCAGAAATTCATCGTGTCGCAAGCAACCAGCGCCGGCCGCTTCACCTGCTGCAATACATCCAGCTGCAAATTCGGATCGATATTTCCCAGAAACAGCACATCAGGCGAACTGTACTGGGCGGGAATCTTCGGACGGAAGGTTTCAAAGACGTTCAGTCTGGTATCGAGCGTCTGCGCTTCGTTTAATTGATGGGAATAGGCGCCCTTCCACCGGAACGTCGCTCCAGGCCGCCGCTCCAACCCCGTTAAATCGATCTTGCGGCTCTTGAGAAACGCGACATGCTGCTCGGGAAAATCGTCGCCGACGACCGCGATCAAGTCCACCGAGGTGAAATAGCTGGCCGCCGTCGAAAAGTACGTCGCAGACCCCCCCAGCACTTCGGCGACCTCACCGAAAGGAGTCTTCACGGTATCCAGCGCCACCGAACCCACTACGAGCAATTTACCCATGCCTCACCGTTTTCCTTTCCGCGTCCGCACATAGGGAGCGATCAAGAGGTTCAACCGTCGTTTTGCCGAAGCAGACATCTGGTCGGGAGCGGTCACAAGCGCCGTGGCCAACGCCTGCCGGCAGCTACAGGCCCGGTCGGGAGCCAGCTTGGGCACCGCCGCCTTCAACAGGTCCTTCGCCAAAGCGACATTCCGGTGCAGGGTGGCCAGGATTGCTCCCACGGTGACCGCCTCTTCCGTTTCGTGCCAACAATCGTAGTCGGTTGCCAACGCCATCGTGGCATAACAGAGTTCGGCTTCGCGGGCGAGTTTCGCTTCCGGCATGTTGGTCATCCCGATCACATCTACTCCCCACTGCCGATACAGGCGGGATTCCGCCTTGGTCGAGAACTGAGGCCCTTCCATACACACATAGGTGCCACCGCGATGGAGCGTCGCGCCCAGGGATCGCCCCGCCTCCTCCAACACATCGGCCAAGGACGAGCATACCGGCTCGGCGAATCCGACATGCGCCACGATGCCCTCGTCGAAGAAGGTGGAGATCCGCCGTTTCGTGAGATCGATAAATTGGTCGGGCAACACCACGTGGCCAGGTTGAATCGCTTCTTTCATGCTCCCGACGGCACTGATTGAAATGACTTGCCTCACCCCGAGCGATTTGAGCGCATACAGATTCGCGCGATAGTTGATACTACTCGGATTGATCCGGTGCCCGCGTCCATGGCGCGACAGGAACGCGACGCCCATGCCCCCCAGTACCCCGACAACGACTGCGTCCGATGGCGCGCCAAACGGCGTGCGGAGGCGCACCTCGCGAACTTGCTCAAGCCCTTCAATATGGTACAGCCCGCTCCCGCCGATGATACCGACCGCAGGCTGAACGGTCTTCTTCGATTTCGTCATGATGTCGATTCCATTTCTCTGGCGAGCGGCACAGCCACATTCGGCTGACGCCGCTGATCCACACTCCGGATAAATGAGTGAACGGTCTCCAGCAGACGCCCGGCCACGTCCTCCGGCGGTTCCTGTTCACTGAGCAACCACCACTCGAGCCCCGGCTCCTTCCGAAACCAGGTCAGCTGGCGTTTGGCAAAATGCCTGGTATCGCGCTTCAGCAAACGGAGCGCTTCGGCGCGGTCATACTCGCCGGCCAGATACCCCGCGATCTGCTGGTATCCCAACCCCTTCATGGCTGCTGTTTCACGCGTATAACCCTTGGCGAGCAACTGCGCGGTTTCCTCGACGACTCCTCGCGAAAACATTGCCTCCACTCGCTGATCGATCCGCCGGTAGAGCTGCGCGCGATCGCGGTTCAATCCGATCATCAGCACCGAGAACGGCTGTTCGGCAAAGCGATGTTCCTGTTGAACCTCCGAAAGCCGCCGTCCCGATAGGTGAAACACTTCGAGAGCGCGGACGATTTTCACTTCATCGTGGGGATGCAGCCGCGCCGCTAATTCAGGATCCACCTGCGCCAGCTCCGCATGCAAGAAGAATGGCCCCTGTCCCTGAGCCTTTTCCAGCAAGGAGGCACGAAACGCGTGATTTGCCCGTGGCGCATCGCAGAGTCCATGGATCAGCGTCCGCACGTAGAGACCAGTACCGCCGACGATCAACGGCAGCCGCCGTTCGCCGTAGAGCCGTTCGATTTCCTGCAAGGCCAGATCGCGATACTGCCCGGCATTAAACGATGCATCCGGATCGACCAGATCAAGCAGACGATGCGGCACACCCTCCCGCTGTGCCACCGTCGGCTTATCGGTCGCAATATCCATCCCGCGATAGACCTGACGCGAATCCGCCGTCAACAGATCGGTATCAAGGGCGCGGGCCAGAAGCAGGCCGATGGCACTTTTTCCCACGGCGGTCGGACCGACCAGCACCACCAGCGGCCGCCACGCCAGGACGGATTCCGTGAGCCGGATCATAGGTCTCTGCGTCCTCCTCCTAGGGGCGATCGAACAAACGCCCCAGTTCGTCACTCGACAGGCGGAACGCCACGCGCCGTCCATGCGGGCAGGTCATGATCAGCCCTTCAGCCACCCAATCCTGCACAAGCTGCGTGATCTCAGGTAAGGCCATCGCCCGGCCGGCCCGCACCGCCCCATGGCAGGCCAGCGACGCCAGAATGGGCTTTACCTTCGATTCGAGCGAAGAAATGGAATCCCACTGTTCGAGATCGTCGAGCAGGTCCTGCACCAATGCCGCCAAATCGGGATGCCCCAACATGACCGGCAGACTGCGGATCAAAAAAGACGCGGGCCCGAACGGCTCGATCAGCAGTCCCAGCCGTTCCAACTCCGGCAGATGTCGCTGCAACAGCAGGGCTTGTTGCACCGGCAATTCGAGGGGTTCCGGCAACAGCAGCGGCTGAGACGCCATCGTCCCACCTTGCCAGGCTCGCCACAATCGTTCGAACAGCACCCGCTCATGCGCCGTATGTTGATCGACGACCTGCAGTTCATTCCCTACTTGTGCGATGAGATAGGTGCGGTTCATTTGTCCGAGAGCAAGAATATCCGGGGATGCATTCACGGCATACGCGGCGGCGCCTTCTCCGACAAAGGAGGTTTGCTTCGCCAGCGAATCGGGTGGCGGCGCGGATGCCTGCTGTCCGGCGTTCGGCTCATAGGGGGCGCCGATCGCATGAACCTGCTCGCGTGCAGGGAAAGATGGGGTCTGCGGGACTACGCCCGTCATCTGAGCATGGACAACTCCCGCCATCGACGCTTCCACCTGTGCCCGCCCAAGCGTCTGGCGCACGGCGGACCGGACCAATTGGTGGATCTGCTCGGTATCCGCGAAACGGACCTCACGTTTGGTCGGGTGCACATTCACATCCACCCGGCGCGGATCGACATCCAGGAACAACACGAACAGCGGCGCATGGCCCTTGGCCAGGAACGAACTGTAGCCATCGACGACGGCATGTTGCACCGTGCTGTTTTTAATGGGGCGACGATTCACGAACAATTCCTGCGGTGTGCGACCGGCGCGGGCCCTGACCGGATCGACGATGAACCCTTTCAGGGTCAGGCCATCCCGTTCGACATCGACCGCCAAGGCTCGCTCGCCGAACGCGGCTCGATACACCTGCAGCACGCGATCGCGCGGCGAGGACACGGCAGGCAGAGCAAACACTTCGTATCCGTTGTGCACCAGGCGCATATGTACGTGCGGCCAGGCTAACCCGGCCTGCTGGACGACATGGCTGATATGCGAGAACTCGGTGGTGGTCGATTTGAGAAATTTTCGGCGGGCCGGAGTATTGAAGAAGAGCTCGGACACTTCAATCGAGGTCCCGGGGATCGCCGCCGCATCTTCGACGCGACTGATGGTTCCTCCAGCGAGCCAGAGCTGCGTGCCCACGACATCGTGGCGGGCCACGGTCGTCAAACGGACCTTTGACACCGCAGCAATACTCGGGAGGGCTTCCCCTCGAAACCCCATTGTGCGAACGGCACCGAGCTGCTGATCCGATTGCAGCTTGCTCGTCGCATGCCGCTCGAAGGCCAGCGACGCATCGCCACGCGACATACCTTCGCCGTCGTCACTGACCCGGATCAGCCCGAGGCCACCGTCTTTGATCTCGACGGTGATCGTGCTGCTGCCGGCGTCGAGGCTGTTTTCGAGGAGTTCTTTGACGACCGCAGCCGGGCGCTCTACCACCTCGCCGGCTGCGATACGGCCGATGACATCGCTGGTGAGAACCTGAATCTTTCCCACGCTACTGGCTATGTCCATGGGAGGAGGCGCCCCCTGCGATTTGAGCGGAAGTAGACTCAGCGGAGAGGAGACCGGGCAGACACCGCAGGGTCATCGAATTTCGGCCATCTTCGTCTTCGCGAGCTTGGCTTCATCCGATGTGGAATACTCCTCAATGACCCGTTTCAGATACTTGCGAGATTTTGCGGTATCTCCGGTTTCAGCCGCCGAGAGGCCGAGCTTGAAGAGTGCGGCCGGCACCTTCTCATTGCCCGCGTACTCATTGACCACATGCTCGAACGACTGCATGGCACGGATGTAATCCTTCTGACCGTAATAGGATTCTCCCAGCCAATAATGGGCATTGGGCGTCAATGAGGTCGACGGAAAATCTTTGATGAAATGTTGAAATCCGCTCACCGCCAAATCGAACTTCCCGTTGAGGTAGTCGTTATACGCCAGGTTGAACGCCGAGGTCGGAGTGATGGACGGCACGCCCGGCATGATCGGGAGCGGTTCAATGGGCCCCGATGGTTTTGACACGCGCGCCTGACGGCTGGCTTCCGCCAACGCCGCATCCGACCGGATGGAGGCCGCTTGCGCCAGCTGCGCTTCCTCGACCTTGGCCAACCGCCCCTCCAGTTTCTGAAGACGGGCCAAGGCATCGTCCAACCGCAATTTTCCGCCTTCCGGCTCGCGCACCCGCTCAAGCGATTCCAGCCTGCGCTGCATCGCCTCGAACCGTTTCTGTTCCTGATCCTGCGTTCGGGCGATGATGGACATCTGATCCCGGATCTCCAGGAAATCGGCATGTTTGGCACATCCCGCCACCACCAGCCCGCAGGCCAAGATGGCACCCATCTGCAATGCCCCCACGAATCGGAGCTTCATCGTTAGTGCGACTCCTTTAGTTGATTCAATTTGTCCATGGCCTTATTGGCTTCCGGAGACCTCGGATAGAGGTCGATCACCTGTTTTAGAGCGGACGCGGCTTTCTTCCGATCCTTCAGCGCCAGGTACGCATACCCTTTTTTCAGGAGGGCGGCCGGCACCTTTTCGCTGGCAGGATGATTCAACTGCACTTGATCATAGGCATCGATGGCGCGCGAATAATCCTTTTTGCCGTAGTAGGACTCACCCAACCAGAAGCGAGCATTCGGCGCGAGATCCGAATGCGGATGCTGCACGAGGAACTCGGCAAATCCCTGGCGCGCCCCATCCAAATCCCCATCTTTGAAACGGGTCAATGTCCGTTCATACGATTCCCGGTCCGCCATCAAGGCCGCTGCGCGGCTTTCTGCACGGGGCGTGATGGCCGCCGCCGATGACGGCGAGAAGTCCTGTGCCGGGGTCGAAGACGGGGACGGAGACGGAACCGGCGCGGGGGCCGCCTGCGGAAGCGGAGTCGCTTCGGCGACGGCAGGAGGCGGTTCGGTGCGCTGCGCGGCGCTGGCGCGCAGGGCGACCAAATGCTGTTCGACCTGCTTCAGGAACGCATGCTGGTTTTCGAGATTTTTGTCCAGTGTTTGGATTTGCGCTTGGACGTGCGTCAGTTCGCGCGTCGTATCATCCAGGCGCCGTTCGTGGTCGTCTTCGCGGGACACGAATTTCCCGCCGGCATTTTCCAGCGCCTTGGCCACGGAGGCGACACTCCGGTTGACCTCATTAAAATGCTCCGCGGTGACCTTATTGTCGGCATCGATTTTCCCGGCCAGCGCATCCGTCCGCTTACTCGACGCGGCCGACTCCTGCTCAAGGGTCGCGGCGAGGTGCTTCACCGTCTGGTCTTGCTGCACGACGCGCTCACCCAGGCTGCCCAGAGCCTGCTTGAAGTCTACCAGCGCCTGATTAAATCTGGTGACCTGATCTCCCAGGGCTTTGTTTTGCGCATCGAGTTGGGCCACGTTCTGTGACCGGGTTTCCAATCCGTGCAGCAACCTCTGCTGTTCCTCCAGACGCGTATCGACCTTTTGCGCGAGCCCCGTCGTGCTTTTCTGCATGGCCTCGAGCACGTTCTTCTGAATGGCATCGATGTGACCGTTCAATTGCTCCACTCGAGCCGTTACCGCGCTGAGTTCCGCGCGGCTGCGGTCCCGCTCTCCCTTGAGCATGGCGTCCTGATCGACCAGCTGCTTTTCGACCCAGCCCAGGCGCTTGCCTTCCTCGGCCGAACGCTTCTCGGCCTCGCCGATCCGCCGCTCGAATTTCGTTTCCTGATTGGCCAGCTTGGCCAGCAGATCATCCTGCCGCGCATCCAGACTCTGCGCGCGGTGAAGGGCCTTCTCGACATCGCCTCGCAGAGAGGGAATATCCTGCTCGCGCAAGGACACGATTTCCTGATTTTGGCGGGCCCTGTTCTGGGCCTGCTCTTCCGTCTGTTGCTTGATGCGGCGCTGGAGCTCTCGTTCCGTCTGTTTAAGATCCGCCTGCTGCGCCACACATCCCGACAACAAGGCGAAACAGGTCACGACGATGGCCCCGGCGCCGAGTCGCCGAGGGTCGGCGATGGTCATCCGGTCCGCGTTCGACGGTTGGTCGCTCATCTGTGTCCGAAACGGCTTTGCACTGTCCATGACAGGTCTCCTTGACCGGCGTCTGTTCCGGAGAATCATGTCACATCATCCATGATTGGAACAGTTATTTCGACCGGACTACCACATGCCCGCGACGATTCTGCTGATAGCAGCTTTCATTGCGCTCATTGCAGAACGGCCGTTCTTTACCATAGGACACCACCGACAACCGGTTGGCCCCGACGCCGAGCTCGACGAGATAATTCCGCACGGCCTTCGCTCGTTTTTCGCCCAGGACCAGGTTGTAGGCCAGCGTGCCGCGTTCGTCACAATGACCTTCGATCTTGACCAGCGCCCCGGCATTGGCCTTGATCCACTGGGCATCCTGCGACAACGACTGCCGACCGTCCTCGGTAATCGTCCAGCTATCGTACCCGAAAAACACATCTCGCAAACCGGCTTCCGCGGAGGCCGCTTGCTCCTTCGCCTGCTCCCGGCGAATTTCTTCGATCTGCCGCGCCGTGCTCTCCGACGGCTCGACCTTGGCCAGCATCGTCCCGCCGCCTCCGAGCCGCTCTTCGGACGGGGCCTTGCCGCCCGACACAGAATCAAAGCCGCGCAGGCCGCCGGTCTCCGGATCTTCCGGCTTGCTTGAGAGAGACAGGTCGGGGAATGTGGCGCTGGGCGCATCCAGAGCAGCACTTGACCCAGTCGAGCCCATCGCGCTCGGAGCCGGCCCGCCGGACTTCGCCATCCCGCGGTCGGAGGACTGCGCATCGCCGCCTGATTGAATCGATTTTTTGGAACAGCCGCCCTGAACGACCAACAACATCCCGACTACCATGGTCAGGCCCATTGTCGCTACCCGTATCCTCATATCGTTACTCCTCATGACTGGTGAATGGTTTATCTGCCTGTAAATCCTGTCAATCGAATGCGCAACGCTACAGTGCCGGAGACCAGGACGGCGAACTATTGTGGGTGCCGCCGAACGTGATGCGTTCCAGATTTTTTCCGTCCGTATCCACCATGTAAATATGGCTCTTGCCGTCAACGGTCGAACTGAACGTCAGGTGCCTGCCGTCAGGCGACCAGGACGGCGAGTCATCGATGCCGGGTCCGGTCGTCACCTGCACCCGTTTTTGACCGTCAGGCGACACGATGCAGAGTTTGTACAACCGCTGGGCTGTCCGGCACACATAGGCGATCCAGTTTCCGCGCGGCGACCAGGCCGGAGCGGCATTGTAATCCCCTTCGTAGGTCAGGCGGCGCACGTTAGACCCGTCGGCACTCATCACAAACACCTGGGGAGCGCCGCCGCGATCGGAGGTAAACGCAATTTCCCGCCCGGTCGGAGACCAACTGGGAGACAGATCTCCGCCTTGATTGACCGTCAGCCGCTGCGGCGTCTTGGTTCGCGTGTCCAGCTTATAAATCTCGGAATTCCCGTCCTGACTGCTGGCAAATGCCAGGAAGTTTCCATCGGGAGAGAGGGCCGGGGTGATATTCAACCCTGCCATGGTCACGAGCGTCCAGCGTTTGCCGGTCGCCAGCTCCAGAATATCGATATCCTGGGTATTGCGGCTCCGGTACGCGGTGAACACGATAAACCGGCGATCAGGCGACCATCTGGGCATCAAATTCAGAAAACCATCGGCCGTGATCTGTTTCGGTTCATACCCATCGTAGTCCATCACAAACAATTCGCGGGCGTTCCCATGCTCTGCGACGTAGACGATCTTGGTTCTAGCGATGCCCGGCTCTCCCGTGTACCGGAAGACCAACTCATCGGCGAATCGATGCGCCATCAACCGGACCACCGACGTGGAGCCGACGTAACGCTTGCCGCCGACCACTTCATCGCTGCCGCTGTCGTAGACGAAGCCGTCCATCAACAGCTCGCTGTCCTTATTGCCGTTTTTCTGCCCGGACTTTCCCCAGACCAGGACGGACACCCCATTTTCAGCCGCCTGTTTGAACACCGCCTTGTCCGTGGCCGTAACCTCGCGGGTTTTGACGCCGATTCCCGGCAGATCCACGAGCGAAAACACGAGGGATCTCTGCAGATCGGCCTTCAACACTTCTTCCAACCGTCCGCCGAGCCATTCAGGCCCGCCGCCGTTCTGAAAGCCGAAGACGCCGATCGGGATTTTTTGGAAATCCGGCCTGGTGGCTTCGAGGAACACATCGGTCGCGCGGGAGTCCAGGATGCCGAACAGTCCGGCCCCGACCACGACACAGAGGGAGAGCATAAGACCGATGATCACACGATTCATCCTGCAGCCTCGCCTACGGCAAAAGTGAAGTGCGCATCGAAGTAGGACTCCGTTAAGTCAGGCGGAAAGGGCGGCAACGGAATCGCGCTTTGCACGGCGCGCTGGGCCGCCATGTCGTAGTAGTCGTTGCCCGACGACTGTTCGACGACGATCGAGCCGACACGACCATCCCGCTCTAAACGAAATCGCACGGTCACCGTCAATGCCTTGCCCGTGATATCCACCGGCGGCGCAGTCCAAAAACCACTGATCCGCGCCTGAACCCGCGCCAGGTACGGGTTCGATCCCGACATGCCGGGAACACGCAACATGGGGGTGGGTTTGGTCCGCGGAATGCTCGCCGCAACCGGCGGAGCCGTGGCGGGAGGTTGGGGTTCGTGGAACATCGGCTTTACCTCTCGCACCGGCTCAGACGTTTTGACCGGCGGAGGCGCCTGAAGCTTTTTTAAATCCTGGAGCTCGCGGTCGAGATCGCTGGTCATTTCCTCAGACAGCGAGCTGCGTTTCGCGGGCACCACGTTCGGCTTGGGAGGCTCCGGCGGCACTTCAGCCTTGGGCGCCGCCATGTCGGGCACGTTGAGCTTTTTCAGCATGGCATCGAGGTCTGATCGCTCCGGCGCGCCCAACTTCGGCTGCGCCGATTTCCTGACTTCCGCCGGCTTCATCGGCGCAAGATCACCGTACTTGGGCGCGTTGAGCGGCAATTCCACATCCTTCATCACGTCACGAAGTACATCGGCCCGATTGGTGACGGGGGCAGAAGACGGTGACTTTGCCGCTTGCGGAATCGGTTGGGGCGCCGTCAAGACGGGGGCCTCTAACTTGGGAACGGGAAGCGGAGCCGGCGCAGGGGCCGGTGCCGGCGGCGCCGGCTTGGCGACCGGGGCCGATTGCACCGGAGGCGGAGTCGGCGTCGGAGCCTGCACAGGCTTGGGAGGCACGGGAATCGGCGCCGACTGCACGGGTTTAGGCGCGGGCTTGACCGTCTTTTCGACCTTCTCCACCTGGGGCTCAGGCTTGGCCTCCATCGGCGGCAGGGTCACCAAGGAGACTTCCACGGCCGATAACGGGCGTTCTGTCTTCTTGAAGAACTTGGCACCCATGATGACGGAAA
The DNA here is from genome assembly GCA_902500995.1 of uncultured Nitrospira sp. Classification (GTDB taxonomy): domain Bacteria; phylum Nitrospirota; class Nitrospiria; order Nitrospirales; family Nitrospiraceae; genus Nitrospira_A. The sequence goes on along the minus strand of CABVSR010000003.1, from coordinate 129,272 downwards.
GCACGCACAGGTGCAGAAGCAGGGATACGATCACCGTCTTGCGCAGACGGTCACCTCCGGCCTCACCCATATCTCCCATTAGTGACAGCGCGGTATGTCTTGGCAGGGCTTGGAACGTCATGACTTGCGATACGACCGTATGGCGCGCGAGTCGCGGCGCCGCTACTTCTTGCGTGGCTGCGAGGGAGTCGAAACCGACTCGCTGACCCGCTCGGCACCTGTGGGCTCCGTCACCATACCAAGCTTCTCAATGCCGGCTTTCTTGACACTATCCATGACTTGCACCACGATTCCGTACGGCACATCCCGATCCGCGCGCAGATACAGCGACACATCGGGGCTTTGATCTTTGAGAGCCCGGAGTTTTCGCTCCAGCTGCACCACGCTGACCGGATCCTTATCCAAATACAATCGTTGATCGCGCTCAATGGACAAAACCGCTCTGGCTTCAGGCTTAATCGTATTGCTGGCGGATTTGGGAAGATTGATGTCCATCCCGCGGTACAGCATCGGCGCCGTCACCATGAAAATGACGAGCAACACCAGCACCACGTCCACCAGCGGGATCACATTGATCTCTGCCATGAACCGCCGGTGGCGGGTTTCCGACGTCATCCCTGAACTCCGGCCTGGGTCTGCTTCAAGCGGGTCTGCAACGAACGCATGGCTTCGACGGTAAAGGACTCGATCCGAAAGACCGTTTTCCGGATACGTGTCAGGTAATAATTGTAAAAGATCACGGCGGGAATGGCCGTGAACAAGCCGGCCGCCGTCGCCACCAAGGCCTCGGAGACACCGGGTGCCACAGCTGCGATGCTTGCCGTCCCCTGCATACCGATCTCGCGGAACGAGTCGATGATCCCCAAGACCGTGCCGAGCAGACCGATGAACGGCGTGATATTGCCCGTGGTCGCCAGCACTGGGAGGTACGACTCCAAGTGAGACACCTGATTCTGCACCAGGTACGAAACGGTTTTATCCATATATTGGTGATCGAAAGGCGGGGCGGATTCTTTTAATCCGGCGGCTGCATGGGATGGGCTCACGACACCATCTCCCGAGGCCGTCACCACCCGATCCATAATGCCTTGAAACACCCGCGCGCTGGGGCTGCCCTCCGCGCGCTTGGACTGCCGATACAATTCATCCAGATCGCGGATCTTGGTAAACGCATTGAAAAACCGCTGGTCCTCACGATCAGCCGCCTTGAACGTCCGCCACTTATACAAAATCACGCCCCAGGAAAGAATCGAGGCGATAAAGAGGAGCAGGAGCACGATTTTCGACACCGCTCCCAGCGAGCCCACCAACCCCATCACGCCTGACTGGAACATGAGCCTAGACCTTTCCCTTCACATGGCGTCGCATGAAAACGGTAGCATGGATTGTACCAAAAGCTGGGGGAATGGCGGGGCCGACGGGATTTGAACCCGCGACTTCCAGATTGACAATCTGGCGTCCTAACCAGGCTGAACGACGGCCCCACGCAACCCAAGATGGCGGAAGAAGAATTCAGATCTTCAGAATCAAACAGTCTAAATACGGTAGAGTGTACTCTTGTACATCACTACTAATGGATAAGGCAATGCCTTACGCGCAATTCCCTGTATTTCTTAATTGGTAGGCGGAACAGGGATCGAACCTGTGACCTCTGCCTTGTAAGGGCAGCGCTCTCCCAATTGAGCTATCCGCCCGTTTTTTCTTGCTCCCGGCAGATTTTTGGGATGCTATCAACTCCATCAGGCAGTGTCAACCAAGAACCATGCATTGTTCTTGCAGGATTTTCGTCCTGCGCAAGTAAAGACCCTTGATCGATAGCAGCTCCGGCTCAGCGGCGGGATTTGTTGCGCGGAAAACACGCCGTGTGGATTTTTTTCAACTGCGCCGCGTCCACATGCGTATAAATTTGCGTCGTCGCGATGTCGGCATGTCCCAACATGGCCTGCACGGAACGCAAGTCGGCGCCCCGCTGCAACAGATGGGTGGCAAACGAATGGCGCAGCATGTGCGGTGAAGGAAGACGCGCAATGCCCGCCCGCTGCGCCCGCGCACGCAGCAGTTTCCAGAATGCCTGCCTGGTCAAGGGCGTGCCGCGGCGAGTCACGAACACGAAACGTGACGATCGATGCTTCAACAGCATCGGCCGCGCACCCGACAGATACGCCTGAACCGCTTCCACTGCCGGCCGTCCGATCGGCACCACTCGTTGCTTATCACCCTTTCCGGTAATGCCGATATAGCCCACATCGAGATTGCACTGATCCATGCGCAACGCGATCAACTCCGACACACGCAGCCCCGCGGCGTATAACATTTCGACCATCGCGCGGTCGCGATGATCTTCCGGCCCCGCCCGAACCGGCAGATCCAGAAGTGTGGTCACGTCTTCCAGGCTCAGTGTTTTCGGCAAGCTCCGCGCACGCGATGCGCTACGGAGGCTCACCGCCGGATTCGCGCTGACGACGCCTTCCTGTTTGAGAAAGCGGAAGAAACTGCGCACCGCCGCCAACGCCCGCGCGCGTGACGAAGGCGCGAGGCCTTCACGATGCAACCGTTCCAGAAAGGCCGCGAGCAGCGGCGGGGACACCTGCGACGGATCGTGGAGCTGTTGATCGCGAAGGTACTGCTGGAACACCTTCACGTCCCGCCGGTAGGCCGACAGCGTATGCTGCGAAAGACCGCGTGCGATCCGCAAGTCATCCCCATACCGCGCGACGAGCGGTTCCAGCGGCAGCGGCTCCGCCTCCGGTTCCATCCGGCCTACGACATCATGGCGCTTCAAAAGGGGCCCTCGATGGTGGCGGATGAATCATGCAGATCGACTATAGCCAAGCCCTGTTCCGAACACAACGCAATGAGCGCGACTTGCCTTGACACCCCCGCACCTGTTTCCTATAGTAGCCACCATCGCGGCGAGAGCGTTCGCCATGCACAGGAGTCAATGGGTCCTCGACCAGTATCCCGCGCCCCGCATCTCCCCGCGTGCAGCGTCGCCCTCGCGGTGGCGCTCCTCGCAGGCGTCACCACGCTCGGCGAAGCAGCCCCTGCGCCCAAAACGCCGGCACCCCCTCGTTCAAGCCAGGCAAAACCACCAGCGACGACCGGGCAATCCGCCTTGGATCAAGCCAAACGGCTGATCGACGCCGAACAACCGGAAGCCGCAGCCGTCATGCTGCGCCGCTTCCTGGAAAGCGGCCCTGCGCCTGATCTCCTGGACGACGCCTATCTCTTGATGGCCGCCGCCATGTACGGCATGAAGGAGCACGCGGAAACCATCCGTTACGTCAATCAGCTCCTCGGGGAATTTCCCAACTCAGACCTCGTGGATCGGGCGAAACTGCTCCTGGCTAGATCCCACGCCAGGGCCGGCAATCTGGATCTCGCGCTTCCCCTACTGTCCGAAGTGCGCAGCCTGTCGGCCGATCCTGCCATCAAACGCGACGCCCTGCGGCTGACCGGAGAGTTTCAGGCCCAGAAGAAAGATTTTCTGCGAGCCATTCAAGCCTGGCTCGATGAGTTGCCGCTGGATGCCGGCGACCAGGCGCGCGAAACCGAGACGCAGATCCGGGATCTGGTGAACGACAAACTCGACGCGCCGGCGCTTATGCGCGTACGCGACGCGTACCCGCGAACATTTCCCGGAGACGTGGCGTCCATCAAGCTCATTGAGCTGCATACCTCCGCGGGAGAAGATCATTTAGTCGAGCGAGACCTGCGCCTCTTCCTCACCCGATTCCCCAACCATCCTTACGCCGCGAAAGCCGCCGATCTTCAGACCACGGTGCGAACCAAATTCAAATCGCACCCCTACTCCATTGCCGCCATTTTCCCGATGTCCGGCAAACTCGCGCCCTTCGGGACGGAAGTGCTGAATGGAATCCAGCTCGCGCTCGAGCGATCGAAGGACGGGGGCGAGAGCCCGTCGATCGGCCTTATCGTCAAAGACACGGAATCCGACCGCGCGGCATTCCTGGATGAACTCTCCTCGGTCTTGTCGGACGACCGCCCCCTTGCCGTGATCGGGCCGTTGCTGTCGAAAAACCTGCCGGTGATGGCCGAGCTGGCCGAACGCGCGCATATCCCGCTGATCACCCCGAGCGCGACCGTCCCGAACTTACGGCGCTTCGGGAACTATGTCTTCAGCACGGCGCTGACCTACGGGCATCAGGCGAAACGCGTGGCGGACTATGCGGTCAAGGAGCAACAGTTCAAACGGTTCGCCATACTCTACCCTGACACGCCTTACGGCCGTGAGCTGGCACGCCTGTTTGCGCAAGAAATCCGGCAGCAAGATGGAGAACTGATTGCCAGCGAACCCTACAAGGAGGGTGATGCCGACTTCCGCGCCGTCATCGGCAAGCTCAAAGCCGAAGACTTGAAGAAGTACGGCGTTGAGGTTCAAGTCGAGAACGATCCGGCGAAAACCGGGATCAGACAGGGGGCGGGCAAGAAAGGCAAGCGCCTGCTCTACTCTCCGGGGTTCGATGCCGTGTTCATCCCCGGTCGTTCGCTGGACGTGGGCCTGCTGGCCGCGCAACTGGCCTTTTTCGACATCGCCGTTCCGCTACTGGGCGCCAATGGATGGAACCAACCCGATTTCGCACGCGTGGCCGACCGCAGCGTCGAAGGCAGCGTCTTTGCCGACGGGTTTTTTGCCGACAGCGCCAGCCCGGCGGTGCAGGAATTCGTGGAACGGTATCGCAAACGGTTCCAAGCGACGCCTTCGCTCTTCGCGGCCCAAGGCTATGACGCCGCACGACTGGCCGTGGAAGCGATCCGGCGAGGCGCCACCAGCGGAGAAGCGGTTCGCGACTACTTAATGATGCAGCATGACCTGCCGACTCTGAGCGGCCCCAGCGGATTTAGCCCCGACGGCACCCTCAATCGCCACATCTTTCTCATTCAAGTGAAACAAGGCAAGTTCGTCCCTCTGGAGTAGTCTTACCGCCAGGGGGCAACAACACATCGGTCCAGGATATGGGAGTGATACGGCATGACAACGGCTCGTAAGCGAGTACTCAGCGGGATGCAGGCGAGCGGGTTGCTCCATCTCGGCAACTGGTTGGGGGCACTGGAAAATTGGAAGGCATTGCAGGAGCAATACGACTGCTTTTTCTTTGTGGCCGACTGGCATGCCCTGTCGTCCAACTACGCGGACACCAGCCGCATTCGCGAATACGTGCGGGAAATGCTGATCGACTGGCTCGCGGCCGGCATCGACCCGCAGCGGGCCACCGTCTTCATTCAATCGCAGGTCCCGGATCACGCCATCCTGCATCTCCTCTTCTCCATGATCATTCCGGTCTCCTGGCTGGAGCGAAATCCGACCTACAAGGAAAAACAGGAGGAGATCAAGGAGCGAGACCTCAGCACCTACGGCTTTCTCGGGTATCCCGTCCTGCAAGCCGCCGACATCCTCTTGTACAAGCCTGATTTCGTGCCGGTGGGCAAAGATCAGTTACCCCATCTGGAATTGACCCGGGAACTGGCGCGCCGCTTCAACAGCCTCTATGGCTCCGTCTTTCCCGAACCCCAGGAACATCTCACGAAGTTCCCGAAAGTCCTCGGCACCGACGGACGGAAAATGAGCAAGAGCTACGGTAATGCGATCAACCTGTCTGATACGGAAGCAGTCGTCCGCCAGAAGCTCAAGACGATGATCACCGACCCCGCGCGCGTCCGGCGCACCGATCCGGGCAATCCCGATGTCTGCCCCGTCTACGACTTCCACAAGATTTTTTCGCCGCTGCCGGTCATCGAGCAGGTGAATCGGGATTGCCGCACCGCAGCCATCGGCTGCATCGATTGCAAGAAGCTCGTCGCCGACCGGGCGGTGGAACGGCTGGCGCCGATGTGGGAGGCGCGCGCGACACTGACTCAACATCCCGGCCGCCTCGATGAGATTGCGGAGGACGGCCGGCGGCGCGCAACGGCCCTGTCGTCTCAGACCATGGCCGAGGTGCGGGACGCGATGAAGATTTAGGCTCGTCGGCGAATGAGGATCAGGCGGGCTTGGCCAGCTTGCGCCAGACATCGGTCAGTTGGCGCTGGACCGGGCCACGGATCTTCGTGATGGACAACCCGAACTCGTTCGGGCGGCACCAGCGTACCGTCGCCGCATCAATGAGAATGGGATTAGCCTGGTCACCGGGGAAAATGCAGAGTTCCACTTCAGCTCCCACCGCCACTTGAACAGGGCTGATAATGCGGCAGCCTCCTGGAGAAAGATCGGTCAGATCTCCGTCGCCGGCCAGCATCTTGCCTTTCATCGAGAAATGGCTGCGAAACTGGACACGCACCCGCTCATGTTTGCGTTGATTCTTCATCGTGAGACTGGCCTCCGTGCCTGCCACTATCCAGGCGACTGCGCACCAGGCGTACGATAGGACAGAACCGGGCAAAAGGCCAGTACTGCGCACTTCTTCGCGAACAGCCTGCTCTTACGTGATACGCACTCGCCTGCGGCGCGCCGTTGTCCGGGATCACATCGAGGCCGCATGCAAGGCCGCAGGAGCGGGAGGCCAACGATGGCATCCGGCATGGCCAACCCGCCGGCGCTTCCTAACAGGCTGCGGAAAACTCGATTATTGCGTCATACGTCGCGTTTCACACAGGGGCCGTCTCGCGTCAGAATAGCACGCAGGATGCGCAAAAAGGCCGTCCTCACGTTCGTGAAACGTCGTTCGTCTCTCGTGACAGTCCCGTTGCGGCTCCTGACGAGATACGCTTCACGATTCACGCTTCACGGGTGGCGAGAACGCCGCTGGCGGATTTTTTCCGCAACCTGCTAGAGCGTTTCCGGCTTGGGATCAAAAGAGGATCTCCCGACCGCGTCCAACATGTCACGCCCCACGACAATCGGCGCATGAAAATGTATCGCGAGGGCGATCGAGTCTGAAGACCGGCTGTCGAACACTTTTTCCTGTCCTTGGAACGCCACCGTCAAACTTCCGTAATAGGTGCCCGCCTTGAGCGTAATGACCGTCCGGACCACCCGGCCGCCGAGTGATTCCAGAATCGTATGCATTAAATCGTGAGAGAGCGGGCGAGGCAGTTTTTCACCGGTCAGGGCCGCCTGAATGGAGGCGGCTACCGTATGGTCGACAAAGACGGGAATGGTTTTCCCGTCTGCCGAAAGCAAGACCACCGGGCCGTGATCGGACAAGCCTACCCGGACCTGGCTGATCGTGACCTGAGAGGAAGGTGCCGATTCATCGGCATAGACAAGAACCCCGGCATAGGGAAACCCGAGCAGCAGAAACAATAGCGGATATTTCAACCAGCGCCGTGCCGTCGCGATCATAATTCCCTCCTGTGTGTCTTGTGGAGGCCCATATGAGCGGCTCTGAGCAAGGCCGCCGGAGAAACGCGCTCGCGGCCCGCAGAAGGTTCACCGTGCGTGAGAGTGATACATCCTGCTACGCGCGCACGAACGCGTTCGTCTCTCGCTCGCGGCCGATCTCGGTGTCGGCTCCATGACCGGTCACGACGGCGGTGTCCTCATCGAGGGTGTACAGCCGTTCGCGGATCGACTGCTCGATGGCGTCGAAATCCCCGCCCCAGAGATCGGTGCGGCCGATGCCGCCACGAAACAGCGTATCGCCCGCCACCAGCAATTTCGCGGCGGGTACGTGGAAACACATGGACCCAGGAGTGTGCCCCGGCGTATGAAGCGCGATGGCCTCCATCCCGCCGATCGCCACACGTTCCCCATCCTTGAGCCAGTAGTCCGGGGCCGGCGCAGGCACATAGGGCACACCGAACATGCGGCACTGCATCTCCAGAATGTTCCAGAGCGGCAGGTCATCGGGATGCAGACAGAGCGCCGCGCCGGTCGCCTGCTTCATCGCTCCGGAGGCCAGGAAGTGATCGAAATGCGCGTGAGTGTGCAGAATACTCATCACCGTCAATCCCAGCGCACGCACTTCCTGCATGATGCGCTCGGGCGCCCCGCCCGGATCAATCACGATCGCCTGCTTCGTGATCGGATCTCCGATGATCGAACAGTTACAGCCAAGCGGCGGGACAGAAAAGGTCTTGCGAATCATGCGCACTCCTCAAGGAATCGAACCAGAACCGCTACGGCATGCCGTCTGGGCTAGCGCCGGCCCGGAGAGGGTTCGTCCGGTCGCGCAACCCAGAGTACTTCCGTGTCGTACAGACGCCAATCCTTGTGGCGCCGCACGAACCAGAAGAGAAACCCGGCGCCGGTTCCCTCAGGACGAAGGTTGGCGACGTACAACAGTGCCTGATCGGCCCGCAAGTTCAGGCCCACACGCGAAAACGCCAGGCGGTCGATGATGTCAGGCAGGCCCTCCTCGCCCTCCACCAGCCAAGCGGCGGGAATGGCCGGAAGGGATGTCTCGATATCCGCGCCTCCTTCGCCTGACACAAACCGATAGCGCACCCCGAAACCAAATCTCGCGTCCAGCCGCGACGAACGCTGATTCTTCCCGACGAAGTCCCGAACCAACTCCTGTGGCAACCGACCGTCGAAATAGTCGCGCTCGGCAAACCAGGCAAGGGTCGGGACCTGCGGCTCATCCGGATGAAGATGCGTGACCGACATCCGTTCGATCACGACGACCTTCGTGTGAGACGTCAGGAACTTGTCCTCGACCGCGAGATCATAGAACGCATATTCCTCCGCCGACACGGTCTCCGCCTGATCAGGCACGGCGGCGATCCAAACCGAATCCATCCCCGGTTGAAACGCGACCAGACTCAAGATGAACACCATGCCGTGCCGCCACCACATGCGGACAGAATAGCCGCTCCATTTCCCATGGTCAAACCGGCAGGAATACGATTGAAGATGGACAAGGGGGGCTCAACTCTGATACTAGTCAGGCTGTCTGCTCAAACTATGATCAAGGCCTCCCAGCGATCGCTCGCCCCCCTCTTCAGCCTCGCGGTACTATCGTGGTGTGTCGGATGCGCTCCCGACGAATCCCCGTTTCGGCAAGAAAACGAAAACCTGCGTAAGCAGCTGGCGAAACAGGAATCGCTCCTCACGTCACTGCAGGACGGCAACAAGGTCATGCAGCAGCAGATCGATCTGCTGAACCAGGAATTACGGGACGCGAAAAAACAGGCGGAGCACGCGCAGGCCGACGCGAAGGCGTTGCAGACTGAAGCGAAGGCGCTTGGAGCCAAACTCGACGCGCAACTGGCTGAATCCAAAAAACTCTCCGGGGAAATTCAACGGACCGCCGCCAAAGCCGCTCAGGTCACGGAGAGTATCCGCGTAGAAGAAAAGGGCTCGCAGACCGAAGACCTTCCGCGCCCGCTGCCCGCCGTCGGCAAGGCGGCCGAAGAAGCCTTGGCGCGGAACGGATACCGGGTTCGCGTCACCGTCAAGACCGATCAAAAAGCGATCTTCGTCACCGAGCGGAAAATCTCCACACCGACTTCACTGGAAACCGCCGGGTCACGGAATCAATATATCGTCTCGCTGCAGGCGCTTCCCTCGAACGTCACGCGGCTGAGTGTAAAGGCCGAGTTCGAGCGAGTCGCGCAAGGGGGCCGTGTGCTCGCGGTGGATGCGGAAGAGATTGCAGAGATTGAACGCCGGCTCATTGCTGAAATCGGGAAAGCCGTCTCTTCGCCGAGTAAGTCGTAATGAAGTCGCGCGCATCGTTACCGGGAACGGCTTTCCTACCACTGTATTTGCGCGTTGCGATCCTCGCGATCGCAGCGGCCTGGCTTAACCCGGTTCTCTCGATTGCCGCTCGGGCGCCTACGCCTCCGCCTACTGCGGAATTGGCCAAACATCTGACCGCGATCGCCGCATTAGCGGCTGCCTCGCCGGCCATTCTCATTCCCGAGGGACCGTTTTTACTCGGCAGCATCCGGGTGGATGACGACCCCTACGGCATGGGCACGCAGTTCGACGATACGGAACTCCCGCAGCATCGCGTCTGGCTCGATGCCTATGAAATCGATCGAGACGAAGTCAGCCTCGCTGAATATCTGACCTATCTGCATGCGCGAAAGTTCCACCCGTCCAAAGACCTGCAGCATCTGATCTGGCACGTCATTACCGTTCACTCCGTCAACGATGACACGCTGGCACAGTGGCCTGCGCTGTATGTCACCTGGAAAGAAGCCGACAGCCTTTGCCGGGCGGCAGGCAAACGGTTGCCCACGGAAGCCGAATGGGAAAAGGCGGCGCGCGGGCCGGAGGGCAATCGATTTCCCTGGGGCGAGTCGTTCCCCGACAATTCCCTGGCCATGTTCGGGCAACATCATGTGCATGAGATTCCGATTCTCGCGCCGGTGAGCAGCGGCGAGCCGGGCAAGAGTTATTACGGACTCCACCACATGGCCGGCAATGTCGCAGAATGGGTCAATGATTGGTTCGGATTCGACTATTACGCCTACATGCCGGAACGCAACCCGCCCGGCCCCACCAGCGGCCGATACAAGAGCCTCCGCGGCGGGTCGTGGAAAAGCCGGCCGATCATGCTTCGTACCGCGACGCGCAGCGGCGCGCCCGCCGATCAGCGTTCTGCGACCGTCGGTTTCCGTTGCGCGAAATCGGTACCAGGCTCAAGCGCGCGATAGTAAGCCACGCCGCCCGAGAACTTCCTCGCGAGACACAAGTCGGCCACAGCCAGGCACTCCAGGCCGAACGGGAGATACCCCGCATACCCGAGCAACGGCATCTGAAACAGCGTGAAACCCTGCACATAGGGCACGGCGTACTCCCAATGTGCCAGGCTATAAAAATTCCACATCTCCCAGAACCACCCGCAGAGCAGCGCGGCCAGCGCGACTACCCAGAGCGTTCGCCAATCACCACAGGCCGTCTCGCTAAAGATCGTCGACTCGCCATGCATCAGCTGCAGCGCCGTGATCACAAACAACGGCGCCACCCACACCAGCGGAAACAGATAGTCCGGCCACAGGCCGATGCCGAAGAGCCCGGCGGAAGCGACAGAGAGCAGCCACCATCCCCATAGACGGCGACCGGCCACATCGATCCTCACAAAAGCATCCAACCCCGCCGACAGCCGCGGATAAGCCGTCAGCCATTCTGCCGTGCTGAGCACGGCCGGCAGCACCGTCGCAAAGGGGAGCGTCGCGCGCAGGACATACTCCCAGGGCGTCAATGTTCCGGCATCCGCGTAGTACCAGTTCTGGACGAAGCGATTGAGATACTCGAACAGCCACCAGAAACAAGCGCTGAGCGGGAAGAGTGAGAGCAGATAGCGCGGACGATTGATCACCAGGCAATGTCCGGCGCTGCGGTACGTGAGGGCATTCATCACCATAATGTAACCCAGCCACAAGGGAGTGAACGTATGTGGCTGCCATGCCTCCATCCAGTCGAATCGCGTCCAGGCCAGTACCCAGACACAGAGCGTCCAACCAGTTGCAAGCCAACCCCACCAGGGGAACCGGCGTCGTACGACGGGGCGCTGATAAACGGTGGCATGTGCTGTGCGGGCCGATGGATTTGCCGCCAGGTTGCGAAGATTGGTTCGCAAGACGCGCACAATACATGGCGAAAGCAGGCCGACAATCACAACCGTCAGACTGATGAAAAGAGGCCACGAAAACCGCGCATGCGTCACCTTCCCTGTGCTGAGCGGTGGAAACTCAAGGTACGGCTGAAGCGATCGCCCAGCGAGCCACGGGCCCAGCAAGGGCAGCAAGACGACTGCGGACAGTGCCCATGCAATCGTGATCCCGCGCGAACCCGGATGTGAGAACGGTGCCTTATTCTGCGACATTACTCCGTAACTTCTCCTATCGGAGGACGGGACAACATGTCCCGCAGGGACAAGATGCGCGGCCGCCGGTTACTCTCGCCAAACGTCGGAGGCCCTAAGCAGCGAAAAAGTCGGCACTCTTTCTGCAGGCAGTGGCTTACAGACTGGCCTGTTGCTTGAAAGTGATGACCTCGATCTATCTGCCATTGTCACAAGGAGGATGACGCCATGAAGTCGTTCATCTTGATCGCCGCTCTTCTGTTCATGCTCGTCATACCGCTGATGGCCCCCGAAGAGAGCCAGGCCGCGTTGACGTACACCCGCGTGAGGGTCGAAGCCGTCGATGCAGCGAGCCGCAGTCTGACTTTCAAAACCGTGGAAGGCGAAGTCTGGACCCTCGCCGCCCTTTCCCCGGACATGCTCAGTGGCTTGCACAAAGGCGACACGTGCAGCCTGGAGATTGACCTGGATAACCGCGTGACCAAAATCGTCAAAATCGATTCCAGTTCACCGTAAACGCAGATGAGCTCTGGCCAATGTATCTGATGTCCATGTCCCAACGTATGAGGTACAGCATGACACGCGCATTCTTCACCGCCGTGGCGATTTTTTTGGGTCTTGCATTCCTGATTCGTCCTGCCCTTGCGCAACAGGGTGCAGCGACCATCGAAGAGGGCTCACGGGTCACGCTTCAAATGACGATTACCCTGCCCCACGACCATCTGATTATCCCTCCGCACACGAGCGAATACACCCATGGAGCGAAACAGTTGTTGCCCGGGTTGGAACAGGCTCTGATTGGTCTCCATCCGGGCGACACGAGACGAGTTGAGCTCGACGCGGATCAGGCCTTTGGCCAATACGATGCTGCGAAAAAGATGACCGTTCCGCGGGCTGAGTTGCCGAACACGATCGCCCGTGGCGATATGGCCACCACCGCTGAAGGCCGAGCGTTTACTGTCGTGTCGCTCACGGATGACTCGGCGGTAGTCGATTTTAATCACCCGCTGGCGGGCAAACATCTGGTTCTGGATGTCGTCGTGCTCACGATCAAACCGAGAGCATAGGGCTCACATACTGGGCGGGGCCAGTCGTAAGAGAACTGCCCCGCCCTGTCCCGCTTCCCTCTCGCGCCATGATGATGTCCAACGGCGCTCCCTGCAACGGTCTCAACTTCGCTTATGCCCCACAATATGATACGGTAGCTTCGATTGACCGAAAGGATACACCCTGTGCGCCGACCCACCCTTCTTGCGCTTCTCGTGACGACGATGGCAACCGGAAGCCTCCTTATGGCAGTCCCTTCACAGAGTCAGGGCGGAGGGGGCCAGGTAACGGTCACGCCCACCGCCGTCAAAGTCATTGCCTGGTCCGCCGCAGGGGGAGGAGTCGAAGAATCGCTGGAACCAGGTGAGTCCGTGATCACCTCCGGCGCGCGCGGGCACACCGGGTTCGTGCAGACGTCGAGCAGACTGCTAGGATTTTCCGCCGGCCTGCGGCAATGGCGGGAAGTGTCGATGGGAGTGGAAGAACGGATCGGACGGCATCAGGTCCTGCCATTTCTGATCCTCGCGCACAGTAATCAGCAGGTCTTTGGCTTCCAGGAAACGCGCGGTCATTGGACCACTGTCTCATTGGGACCCAACGAGATCGTCTCCCAACTACGCGGTCATGGGCTTGTGGCCGTCGCCGTCACCAACGAACGGGCGCTGGGGTTTTCGACCTATACCGGTGGCTTCTTCGGTATCGATTGGACACCGCATGAGCGGGTGCTGGCGGTCGATGGCAGTCAGAACGGCATGGTCGTCCGCACGTCATCCCGCACGGTGATCTTCAAGTCGCAATCGACCGGGTGGACTGAAGTACGTTAGTCGTTGTCGCTTGCTCCGGTCTCAAATCTACATCCGCTCTTCGTCCAGCTCGATCACATCGGCCCACGTCGTCACGGGCGGCAACGAGGCAAGCGGCACGCCGCGCTTGGTGGCGATGTCCTGCACCCGTCCCTGAAACCGCTGCCTCGCCGCATCGTCCTTCGGGCCGCCGGTGAGAATGCCCTTCGACCACTCGGCGATCTCTTGATCGGAATGTGTGCGACCGTTGGTTTTAACCCAGGCCAATAAAGACTCATCGCTTCCACCCGCCAACACCTGCTGCTCGAAAGCTTTCGGGTCGATCTGCAAAAAGTCGATTAGGTACTTATCGAACCCGACGGTGATGTAGTTATAGTCTTGAATCTGGCCGGCGTTACGTAGCTTGACCTTATCGATGAACCGCCCCAAGTGGGCAATGCCACCGAGGAGGACTTTGGGACTGCGGGGATAAATCTGTTGCGTCATTGTGATTACTCTCCAGTTTCTGTTCTAGGAGCGCCAGGATCAAACAGGATTTTCCCTCGAAGGCGACGAATGCTTTCTTGCTCGCTAACTTTGACAAGCAAGCGAAGGCCCTCCTCAACTACCGCACGCGTACTACCAAGGCCTGAAGCTTTCAACGCGTTGCGCAAAAGGGCGTCGTCGATCTCAATACTCGAACGCATGTGATCCTCGCATGTTGTAGTTGCTCTAACGCCTCACAAATTCAAATGGGTAGATTCTGATAGCTGAAGATTGTACCTATTGAGCCAATTAATGAGGGCACACCTTGCTAAGTGATAGGCTTGTACAGTCCACATTGTTTGGGCCACAGACATGGGAATATTCATCCTCCCAAAATCTCGCCCGCAAATATCCCAACCGTGACTGAGATTACTACGGAATGTATAGAGCTGCTTCCTTGCGCTAGCAAACTCTGGCTGTGCTGGAACTAATTCATCCAAGAAATTCCTAAATCTCTTCGTGGGACCGTCGTTCTTGTCTTTGCCACATTCGGAGCATGCATTCCCGGGTTCGGCAGATGGCAATAGGGTTTCGATGCTCTGAATAAGGTGCAAGAAATACGCGGAATACGATTCTTGCCTTTTCGCCAAATGATACCAGTATCCCGCTCTTGAAAATCTCTCCTGCAGAACGGGAGTTAACCGCTCAAACGCGTGGACCAGTTCCTTGAACGAGACAGGTAGCCGTAGTGGATAGCCTGCTGTGAACCCATTTTCCTTGAAGTATTGTTGATCATCGACAAGCTCTATGCTCGGCAACATATCAGATTCTGTAAAACTGTCTTGGAACGGCTGAAACTCGCCGTAGCCATATTCTTCTAGCATCTGCTCATACTGTGATTTGGGGTCATTTCTGCGCATCCATCTGAAGTGGTTGGCAGTACTGGGAACCAGCACATCTCCTTCTGCGAGCAGACTCAGAAGCAATGACAACTTTTGAGCTTTTGAGCATATTCTGTATCCTCGAATTGACACATTAGGGCTGTCACAAACTTCAAACTCGATCAAAAAAGGATGATATCCCTTTTCAGATTGTTTCGAGGTTGACGTATGGTTAGGAGCCGGAGACACCTGCAAGAGATTTCCTATGCGCAATCGACCGGTCACAGGATAGGCGGAGAAGAGAATCATTCTGCCCACAATTTTCCGGTTCAGATCAAGGATTTCTACTCTAATTTTTGATTGGATCTCTGAAATATCATTCGACGAGAGTCCCGATCCTGCTTTCAATGTTTTAAGTTCATTTCTCTCAAACTTAAAATGTAAAGACGACGGATGACCAGGCCGGTTATAGCTCACTTCATTGACGGAATCGTAACTACCACTTCCAAGAACCTCCAGAACAATCTGGGCAAGCTCTTCAGCGTCCACTTGATTAACATAAAGAACAGCTGAAAGGTCGGCAGAATTCATCATCAAGTCCATAGCTTACGAATGAATTCGTATAACTCAAGGTATCAGTCCAAAAGTCCTTCCTCAAATAGACAGGCTGGAATCAGAAGGAACTTCAAGACACGGAACTTTACCAGAATCTGCCTGGAGGAGATGAAGGATTTTCCTCAAGTGAGGGCGCACTCCCGACATATAGCCTGTAGGGACTTCATTGAGCAGAGGCTGACCATTCACATTCTTCGAGGAATGACCTGATTGTTCCTCACTGCGCGCATCTACTTCAAATTTTTCAGCCACTGATTATTGAGTATGATTAGAGCGAATTCGGATTTCCGTGAAAACAGGGGCCTCCCCTATACTTCTAGAAGGATCGCAATCGGCAGAAACTTGAGCTCTTTCTCGTCGATGACCAGATTCATGGAGCCAGCTCTCTTACGAGAGTGCGTTCTTCGCAGTCTCGCCCATTTGCAGATACTGATTGATCCCTGCCGCCATCTTGCGCCCTTCGGCAATTGCCCAGACGTCATCGAGACTCTGAGGATTTCGCCTCCCACTCCCGTTTTCCAATCGGCGCTCTGAGCTTCAATGCACCACTTGCATAGGCTAGCTGAAGCGCCTCCTCCAGCCAAGCTAACCGTTGGGCGGGCGTAGCAGCGAGTGTCGCCGCGAGCAGATTTTGCTCGTCCGCAGTCCAATTGGTTGATGACGTCCCATGCGGCTGCTTCGATGACTCGTGAGCCATACTAAAAAACTCCTTTTCGTCGTCGAATCGCTTCCAACTGCTCAATGTCCGCCAGATCTTGCGGCCTGCCGGCGTGCCGTTTCAGAGCAATAAGGTCATCGACGGATGCAATGCGAATCATCGTGTCATTTAGAGCCACTTCAACTGAGCGCGCAAAAAGCGTTTCGAAAGGCACGTCTGGCTTCAACAACAAATCTACCACCCGCATCGGATTAGCTTGATCAACAAGGGAGAAGGCCATCATATGCTTGTCTCGAAGCCATACTTCCCGTGAGTCGGGATCTGCAAACGCCTCAGGCGACACCGGCACTTGAGGTCGAAACCCATTTGTCACCAAGGTCCGAATCATTTTGGTTGCTTCTTCAGGAGCAAGATCGACGGCCAGATCGACATCCGCCGTCAACCTGGCATAGCCGTGCAGCACAGTGGCCAGGCCGCCCACGACGACATAACGCACTCTTGCCGTATTTAGTATTTGAAATATGGGTTCGAAGACCGACACGGTGCCATTCTAGCGGATACGCGTATAATTAGCAGCCGATCTGACAATGGCTGGGAATGAAAACGGGATAGGCTCGGGCGGGGATATTGAGGCCGCTCAAAACGGTCTTCCAACAAGGCCGCAGCGAGCGACAATCCGAGGCGTACTGCTTTGGTACGTTGAGGGTTTGAGCGAAGCGAGAACGAAGGTGGAGGCCGTTTTCAGCGACCTGATTTTGCAGACTTACCCGCTTGCAGATACTGATTGATCCCCGCAGCCATCTTGCGCCCTTCGGCGATGGCCCAAACGATGAGAGAGGCACCGCGCTTGGTATCGCCGCCGGCAAAGACGCCGTCGAGGTTGGTCATGAAATTTTCATCGACGGTCACGCAACCACGCGCGTCGTAGTTGACGCCGAGGCCGTCGAGGAATCCATTGCGCACCGGCCCGGTGAAGCCCATGGCCAAAAGCACGAGATCTGCATCCAACTCAAATTCCGTACTCGGCATGGGAACGAACTGGCCGCCCTCAAACTTGACCCGGTTGGCATGCAGTTTGGTCACATGACCGTTGTGACCGGTAAACTTGGTGGTGGACACACTCCATTGGCGATCGCACCCTTCTTCGTGCGCATGCGACGTACGAAGCTGCATCGGCCACAGCGGCCAAGGTGTCGAACTCGATCGGGATGGAGGCGGCTCAGGCAACACTTCAAACTGATGCGCTTCGCTGCAGCCCTGGCGATGCGCAGTCCCCAGACAGTCGGACCCGGTATCGCCGCCGCCGATAATCACCACCCGCTTGCCCTTGGCGGTAATCGGTTCCTCGGAAACGGAGATTCCCGCCGTTCGTTTATTCTGCTGCGTCAGATACTCCATGGCAAAATGGATGCCCTTGAGTTCACGTCCCGGCACCGGCAGATCACGCGCCATTTCCGCGCCCATCGTCAGCCCGACCGCGTCGAACTCCTGGCGTAACTGCTCGGCCGTGATGTCCTTGCCCACATTGACGCCGGTCCTGAACTCCACGCCTTCGGCCTTCATCTGCTCCAGCCGCCGGTCGATGACCCACTTCTCCATCTTAAAATCAGGAATGCCGTAGCGCAGCAAGCCACCGATCCGATCGGCCTTCTCGAACAGGGTGACGCTATGCCCGGCGCGCGCGAGTTGCTGCGCGGCGGCCAGACCGGCCGGACCTGACCCGATGATGGCGACCGTTTTTCCCGTCTTTCTGACCGGCATGGCCGGCTCAACCAAGCCTTCGTTGAAGCCGCGATCAATGATGTTCCATTCAAGCACGCGAATCGACACCGGGTCGCTGTTGATGCCCAGTACACAGGCGCCTTCGCAGGGAGCGGGACAGAGCCGGCCGGTGAACTCAGGAAAATTGTTCGTGGTGTGCAGCGCCTTGAGCGCGTCCTTCCAGCGCCCGCGATAGACGAGATCGTTCCACTCGGGAATCAGATTCACGACAGGGCAGCCGGTATTGCCCTGGCAAAAGGGCACGCCACAGTCCATGCAACGCGCGCCTTGGACCTTGAGCTTCTCCTCGGGGATGGGCTCGTACATCTCTTTCCAGTCGAGCACACGCAATTCGACCGGCTTCCGCTTCGGTCCCTCACGCGCGTATTTCAGAAAGCCCTTTGGATCACCCATGTCTTACTCGACTCTCGTCGTTCGTTTCTCGTATCTCGCCTGATGGGTCACGAGGAACGCTTCACGTTTCACGGTTACTTGACTGCTTTTGCGGCTGCGGCTTTCCGCTCGGCCAGCACACGCTTGTAATCGATCGGCATGACCTTGACGAACTTCGGCAGAATCGCCTCCCAGCCATCCAGAATGCGTTTGGCATTCCGGCTGCCGGTATACAGGAAGTGCGACGTGATCATGTCGTGCAGCAGCCGCTTGTCCTCGTCGGTCGCGACCGGTTCCAACTCGACCATGCCCAGGTTGCAACGGGACTGGAACTTGTCCAACTCGTTCAACACGAAGGCCACGCCGCCTGACATGCCGGCCGCGAAATTCCTGCCGGTCCGCCCCAAGACCGCCACGACGCCGCCGGTCATATATTCGCACCCGTGGTCGCCGGTTCCTTCGACGACGGCGCGCACGCCGCTGTTGCGCACCGCAAACCGCTCGCCGGCCATGCCGTAAAAATAGGCTTCGCCCTGCGTGCCGCCGTACAACGACGTATTGCCGACAAGGATGGTTTCTTCCGGCGTGTAAATCGCGTTTTTCGGCGGGAAGACGATGATCTTGCCGCCCGAAAGGCCTTTGCCGATGTAGTCGTTGGATTCCCCTTCAAGGATCAGCGTGATGCCGCGCGTGAGAAAGGCCCCGAACGACTGGCCGGCCGATCCGTTGAACTTGATCGTGATGGTATCGGCAGGCAATCCATCCTGACCGTATTTCTTGGAGACCTGGCTCGATAACATCGTGCCCACGGTCCGGTTCAGATTCCGGATCGGCAGTTCGAGTGTGACCTTTTGGCCACGCTCAATCGCGGGCTTGCATTGCTCGATGAGCTTTCGGTCCAGAATCTCGGCGATGCCATGATCCTGCTGCTGTACGCAATAGCGCGCCACCTCGGGGCCGACCTCAGGCATCTTCAGCAGCGGCGCCAGATCCAGCCCCTTGGCCTTCCAATGTTCGACAGCCTTGTGGATCTTGAGCTTGTCCACGCGCCCGACCATTTCATTAATGGTGCGGAATCCCAGCTTGGCCATGATCTGCCGCAACTCTTCAGCGATGAAGAAGAAGAAATTCACGACATGTTCCGGCTGGCCGGTAAACTTCTTGCGTAAGACCGGATCCTGGGTCGCAATGCCGACGGGGCAGGTATTGAGGTGGCACTTGCGCATCATGATGCAACCTTCGATGATGAGCGGGGCCGTGGCAAATCCGTATTCTTCCGCCCCCAAGAGCGCCGCAATGGCCACATCGCGCCCGGTCTTCATCTGGCCGTCGGTCTCCACCCGGATCCGGCCGCGCAAATCATTGAGCACCAGCGTTTGATGCGTTTCGGCCAAACCCAATTCCCAGGGCACACCGGCATACTTGATGGAAGACAGTGGGGAGGCTCCGGTCCCGCCTGAATCACCGCTGATGAGCACCTTGTCCGCATGGGCCTTGGCAACGCCGGCTGCGACCGTGCCCACACCGACTTCGGAGACCAATTTCACCGAGACGGCCGCATCGGCATTGGCATTCTTCAAGTCGAAGATGAGCTGCGCCAGGTCTTCGATGGAATAAATATCATGGTGCGGCGGCGGCGAAATGAGCTGCACGCCCGGTGTCGAATAGCGCAATCGCGCGATGTTCTCATCAACCTTATGGCCGGGCAACTGACCGCCTTCACCAGGCTTGGCGCCTTGCGCCATCTTGATCTGCAGTTCCTTGGCATTCACCAGATAATGGCTCGTCACGCCGAATCGCGCCGACGCCACCTGCTTGATGTAGCTGTTACGCGAATCCCCGTTCGGAAGCGGCGCAAACCGTTCCGGATCTTCGCCGCCCTCGCCCGTGTTGCTCTTGGCGCCTAACCGGTTCATGGCGATGGCCAACGTCTCATGCGCTTCTTTGCTGATGGAGCCGAACGACATGGCTCCGGTGGTGAACCGTTTGACGATGTCCTTGGCCGGCTCCACGTCCTCCAGCGCGATGGGCTCAGGGAGAAACTTGAACTCCAGCAGTCCGCGCAGGTTCGAACGACGTTTGCTCTCGTCATTCACCAGTTGGGAAAACTCGGCAAACGTCTTCGGATCGTTATTTTTGGTCGCATGCTGCAGCTTATAGATGGTATCCGGATTCCAATTGTGGTGCTCGCCCTGAATCCGGTAGTGAATCTCGCCGCCGAAATCCAGCTGACGAATGGGGGCCGGCTCATAGGCCACCCGGTGGCGTCGCAAGGTCTCTTCCCCGATCTCACGGACGCCGATGCCTTCGATACGCGACGGCGTACCGGTGAAGTACCGGTCGATCAATTCATGATTGAGCCCGATCGCTTCAAAAATCTGCGCGCCGCAGTAGGATTGCACCGTGGAGATACCCATCTTCGAGAAGATCTTGAGCAAGCCCTTATTGATGGCTTTGATGAACTTGCCTTCGGCAGTCGCGGCGTCCAGGCCTTCAGGGAAATACCCGTCCCGCTCCAGATCCACCAGCGATTCGAAGACCAAATAGGGATTTACCGTCCCGGCTCCGAAGCCGATCAAGCAGGCGAAGTGATGGACGTCGCGCGGCTCGCCGGTTTCGACCGTCAGGCCGACTTCGGTTCGGGTGCATTCCCGCACCAAATGGTGATGGACCGCCGCCACGCCCAGGAGACTCGGGATCGGCGCCCACTCAGCATTCACCCCACGATCGCTGAGAATGAGGAACTTGTAGCCTTCGCGAATGGCCTGCGAAGCCTGCCGGCAAAGATCATCCACCGCCGCCCCCAGCCCTTCCGGACCCTCGGCGACGCGGAACAACATCTTCAAGGTTTTGCTTTTGAAATGCGGGTCGGCGATCTCGCGGATCTTGTGCAGATCCGCGTTCGTCAAAATGGGCTGCTTCACCCGGATGCGGCGGGCCGATTCCGGATTCTCGTCCATGAGGTTGGGCTTGGGGCCGATGCTGGTGGTGAGCGACATCACGAGTTCTTCGCGGATCGGATCGATCGGCGGATTCGTCACCTGCGCAAAGAGTTGCTTGAAGTATTTGAAGAGCAGCTGCGGCCGATCGGACAACACGGCCAGCGGCGTATCGGTGCCCATCGAGGAGATGGCTTCCTGCCCTTCAACCACCATGGGGGTGATGACCATCTTCAGCTCTTCGATGGTATAGCCAAATGCCTGCTGGCGCTGCCGGATCGTAGGATGATCGGGCTGCGGCACATTGATGGGATCGGGCAACTCATCCAAAGAAATGCGATGTTCCGTGACCCATGACCGGTACGGCTTGCGGCGAACGATATCGGCTTTGACTTCCTCATCGTCGATGATGCGGCCCTGCTCCGTATCGACGAGGAACATGCGGCCCGGCATCAACCGGCCCTTTTGCCGAATCCGCTGCGGATCCATGGGTAGGACGCCGGCTTCCGACGCCAGCACAACCAATCCATCCGTCGTCACCTGGTACCGGCAGGGACGCAAGCCGTTGCGGTCCAGCGTGGCGCCGATCAATTTTCCATCGGTGAAACAGACGGCCGCTGGGCCATCCCAGGGTTCCTGCATGGCGGCGTGGTACTCGTAGAATCCACGGCGATCCAGATCCATCTGCGGATTGGCGACCCACGGTTCCGGAATCAACATCATCATGGCATGCGGCAACGACCGCCCGCCGAGCACCAGAAACTCCAACGCATTGTCCAAGCTGGCCGAGTCGCTCTGATTTTCGTAGACGATCGGGAAGAGCTTCTTCATGTCCTCGCCGAACAGCTCGGAGTTCAGGCGCCCCTGCCGCGCGCGCATCCAGTTCACATTGCCCTTCAACGTATTGATCTCACCGTTGTGGCAAATGTAGCGATAGGGATGGGCCAGCGGCCAAGTGGGAAACGTATTCGTGCTGAAGCGCGAGTGGACGAGGGCCAGAGCGCTCGTCAGGCTGCTGTCGGTCAGGTCCTGGTAGTACTGCGGGATCTGGTGCGGGAGCAGAAGTCCCTTGAATACAATGGTGCTGCTGGACAGGCTCGAGATATAGAAGTAGTCCCGCCCTTCGATGGCGGATTCGCGCACCGCCCGTTCCGCGCACTTTCTGATGACATACAAGCGCCGTTCGAATTCCTCGTCCGAGAAGATGCCGCGGGCGATGAACACCTGGCGCATGAAGGGCTCGGTGGTGCGCGCCAAGGCGCCGATGGCGTCGCTCTTCACCGGCACATCGCGCCACCCGAGCAACTTCGCGCCCGCGTCTTTGATCACCCGCGTAAACACTGTCTCGCACTGCGCACGGGCGTCGGCATCGGGCGGCAAAAACACCATGCCGACACCATACTCTCCCGCCCCTGGCAGCTTGATGCCGCTGTCCTTGGCGGCGCGCTTGAAGAACTCATGCGGCACTTGAAGCAGGATGCCCGCGCCGTCTCCGGTGCAGGGATCGCACCCCTGCGCGCCGCGATGGGTCAGGCTTTCTAAGACCTGCAGTCCTTGCTGGACGATCTGGTGCGAGCGCTGGCCCTTGATATCGACGACAAACCCGACTCCGCACGAATCCTTCTCGTGCTGCGGATCATAAAGCCCTTGTTTGGGAGGAAGACCTGGTACATTCATGGCACGTATTCTCGTCTAGAGGCAGGCAATGAACCGGGGAACAGACTCCCCTTGCGGGGACATTGAAGCTGTCGCACGACCACGGTGACTGCTACCATTCATTCGGGGAAATCAGCGAGAAGTCACCTTACTGGATGGGCCGTGAAACTGTCAAGAGAACGGGGACGCAAACTGAGCGACAAACCATCCGACCAGTGCTTGACTTAGTGGAGTTTCCTGCCCTACTATCCGCCCCATGTCGAACGGACCGACCACCCTCACACTCCACAGCATGGCCGATGTCTGGGATGTGTACCGCGAAGAGCTCGAGGGGGTCGAGGATCAGATCCGGAAAAATCTCGACTCCAGTGTCGATCTCGTCAATACGGTCGCCGCCCACATTCTGAACAGCGGCGGCAAACGCGTCCGACCCCTCTTTGTCCTCCTCAGCGCGCATCTCTGCGGATACGCCGGCCAGGATCATCAGGCTCTCGGTAGCCTGGTCGAATTTATTCATACCGCCACCCTGCTGCACGACGACGTCGTCGACGACGCCGACCTGCGCCGGGGCCGCCGTACCGCGAGCAAGGTTTGGGGCAACCAGATCAGCATTCTGGTGGGCGATTATCTCTATTCGCGAGCCATCTGCCAGATCGTCGACTTTCGCAATCAAGGCATCAACGAAGCACTGTCGGAAGCCTGCCGGAAGATGGCCGAAGGCGAGGTGCTCCAACTGTACTACAACGGCAACCCGCTGATGCCGGAACCGGAATATCTCCGCATCATCGAGCACAAGACCGCCGGTTTGATCGCGGCCTCGTGCAAGATCGGCGCGATTGTCGGCGGAGCTACGGAGGAATTACAGGAGGCGCTGTTCCGTTTCGGGCAGCGGCTGGGCATTGCATTCCAATTGGCGGATGACACGCTGGACTACACTGCCAACGGCGAACATCTGGGCAAAACACTGGGCCAGGACCTTCGGCAAGGCAAGGCGACGCTGCCGCTGTTGCATCTCTTGCAACACTGCCCGGAATCGGACCGGCAGTTGATCAAAGATCGCATGGAAACCAGAACCTTGACCGATGAGGAACTGCGCCGCATCGTGGCCTTGATGCAGGAATACGGGTCCATCGCCTACGCCATGGAGCGGGCGCATGCGTTTGTCGCCGCCGCCAAACGCGATCTCGACTTGTTCCACGACAACACCGCCAAGCGCGCCCTGTCCATCGCCGCGGACTATATGGTGACTCGCGACCGCTGAGTTGCCGCCGCCCGGCTCCACAACGCCCACGCTGTACCGACCGTAGGAATTCGTTGAGCGGCGGCGCCGATACGCGTCGCCGGATGACCCCATAAAGAATGTTGAATCCCAACACGACCACCGCGGCGGCCCGATGACCCTTACCGACTCACAATCTCCGACAGCGGCCGCCACCGCAGGCGATCTTTCACGAAAGCCCGCAAGCCACACCGCACCCATCCCAAAAAAAGGATAGCACCGCATGGCACAGATCATCCCCTTTCACGGCACCCTTTATCATCCTGCGACGGTCGGCGATGTCCGGCAGGTCGTCGCACCGCCCTACGATATCATCGACAGCACGCTACAAAAGACCTTGCATGATCGCCACCCGAACAACGTCGTCCGGCTGGAACTTGGCTACGAGCAGCCGGGCGATACGCCGGCCAACAATAAATACACGCGCGCCGCAGGAGCCCTCGGCGATTGGCTCAAAAGCGGCGCCCTGCGCAAGGATTCGCAGCCGGCCGTCTACTACCACACCATTGAATACCGACCTCCCTATTCGGCGCCCGGGACGCCGACCAAGGTGTTCAAAGGATTCTTGTCCACGGTGGAGCTTGAAGAATTCGGGTCGGGCAAGATCTACCCCCACGAGAATACCCGCGCGGCGGCAAAAACCGACCGGCTCAATCTCCTCGAAGCCTGCCGCGCGAATTTCAGCGCCATCATTTCGCTCTATTCGGATCCCCAGAACGAGGTCCTCACCTTGCTTGAACAGTCGATCGCCGCGGAGAAACCGCGCATTGATTTCCAGGACGACGAGGGATTCCGGCAGCGGCTGTGGAGCATCACCGATGCGAAGGTGCTCGAGAAGGTCGTCCGGATCATGAACACGAAACAACTGTTCATCGCCGACGGCCATCATCGCTACGAAACGGCGCTGAACTACCGCCGCGCCAGACGGCAACAGGCCGGCGCGGCCTCGTCGCCGCAACCCTACGACAACGTCCTGATGCTCTTTGCCAGCCTGGAGGACAAGGGTCTGACCGTGCTGCCGACCCATCGCGTGCTGACGACACCGGTGCCCGCGCCGAAGGATCTCCTGGGCAAGTTCGAGCCCGTGTTCGAAGTCACCGCGCTCCCCTTCCAAGCAGGCAATGAACCGCAGGTGCGCGCGCAGTTCATCGAGACACTGCGCAGCCAAGGACAGTCCGTGCCGATGTTCGGACTGGCCCTGAAAAATGACTCGCACTATTACCTGCTGACCTTGCGGGCCTCGCATCGCCCGACGGCCTCCACGTCACCGCGCGATCGGCTCGACGTGTCGCTGCTGCAGCAACATGTGATTGCCACACTCTGCCCGACCCAGCAAGAGCAGGAAGCCATGTTGTATTCGAAGGATGATCATGAGGCCTTGAACTGGGTGCGCCAGGGAACCGGCACGGCCGCCCTGTTGCTGAACCCGACCAAAGTGGCCGAAGTCAAAGCGGTCGCTTCCGCGGGCGAGCGAATGCCCCACAAGTCCACCTATTTCTTTCCGAAGCCGCTCACCGGTTTGGTGATGAATGTGATGGAAGGCTAGAAATGACCGGCAGGACGCGATGAAAGCCAAGGTGCTCATAGTCGACGACGATCAAGACATCGTGACGATGCTACAGGATCGTCTCGACGCCGGCGGCTACAAAACCTTCACCGCCGGCGACGGCCAGCGCGGCCTCGAACTCATCGAGCAGGAATCTCCCAACCTGGTGCTGCTGGACCTGTATCTACCGCGACTGAAGGGAATGGACGTCCTGAAGCGCATGGCCCAGAACAAACAGTGCGAAGACATCCCGGTGATCGTCATGACCGCCGCCGGCACGATTCCGGATGCCGTGGAAGCAATGCGGCACGGCGCCTATGATTTTCTGACCAAGCCGCTGGAAAAAGATCATCTCTTGATCGTCATTCAAAAAGCGCTGGAGCGGGATTCCTTGAAGCGGCAGGTCGCGGCCCTCAAGTCCGACGTCCAGAATCGCTACGCCACCATCGTCGGCGACAGCCAGAAGATCAGGGGCATCATCGAATCGGCCCAGCGTGCCGCCAAGTCGGATGCCAGCATTCTTCTGTTGGGTGAAAGCGGGACCGGCAAGGAACTCTTCGCGCGTTCCATTCACCAGTGGAGCCCGCGGCAGAGCATGCCCATGGTCGTGATCAATTGCGTCGCGCTCACGGAAACGCTGCTCGAGAACGAACTCTTCGGGCACGAACGCGGCGCCTTCACCGGGGCAGACCGGCTGCAGAAGGGCAAGCTCGAAATGGCGGAGGGCGGCACGGTGTTTCTCGACGAGATCGGGGACATGCCCCTGCCGTTACAGGCCAAGTTACTGCGCGTCCTCCAGGATAAGGAATTTCAGCGCGTGGGCGGCTCACGGTCGGTCTCCGTGAACATTCGCTTCGTAGCCGCCACCAACAAGGATCTCCGGCAGTCGGTCAAAGCCGGACAGTTCCGGGAGGATCTGTTCTTCCGGCTCAACGTCGTGAGCTTCACCCTCCCTCCCTTGCGGGAACGGAGCGAAGACATCGTCCAGCTCGCAGAATTTTTTCTCAAACGGCATGCCTACGAAGCGAAACGTCCCGGTGTGACCCTCAGTCCTGCAGCCAGGGCCGCGCTCACTCACTACTCTTGGCCCGGGAACATCCGCGAACTCGACAACGTGCTTTCCCGGGCCGTCGTGCTCAGCCCCAACGACGTCATCGAACCGGAATTCCTGGCACTCTCTCCCGATGACACCTCAGGCAAGGGCGGAGCCGGCCACGCGCTTCCGTACATGAACCTCACCTACCATGAGTCCATGGAAGCGCATAGCGCCTATATCATCGATCGGGCCTTGGAAAAAGCGGGGGGCAACCAGACGAAGGCGGCGGAGTTTCTGGACCTGCAGCGAACCTATCTGGCGCGGTTGATCAAGCAGCGGAAGCCCACCGGCGAGTAGCCAGTCCGGAGGCTGAAAAAGCCCGCCAGCTTCGTTCTCGCATCGCTCCGAAGCTCAACGTACCGCAAGGGTACGCCTCGCCTCGTCGCATTGCTGCGGCCTTGCTGGACGAACTTTTTGAGCCTCCGGTTATATTGAAGAACCGACCGTTCTGGCGGACAAACTGAGCAAACCCTCTGCTGCATCCTGCTCCACTTGGGCATACCGCTCCGGCGTTCCCACGTCGCTCCAAAATCCGTCGAAGTCGTAGCTCAGGATTCGCTCTCCCTCTTGGATGCCTTGCACGTAGGCATCGATGATCGAACACTCTTTGCCGGCGGGCAAGTACCGCAACAGTCGCGGATGCAGAATGTGAATGCCGGCAAACATGCGCGCGAGGGCCGGTGCCGTTTCTGTCCGGCCGCGCCCCGTGATGCGCACCACCTCTCCACGATCCGTCACTTCCACCAACCCCCAGCGAGCCGCCTCGGGATCTTTCCGCAAGACCAGCGTCGCAGCCGCCTGCTGCTCGCGGTGGAATGCCATCAAGGCGCCGAGGTCCAATTCGAACAGCGTATCGCCGTTGAGAACCAGCACCGGTTCACCGTGGAAATACGGCTCCGCCTGCTTGATCCCGCCGCCGGTGCCGAGAATGACCGGCTCGTGGGAATAGACGATTCGCATCCCGAACGTCCGGCCGTCTCCCAGCGCCTGCGAAATCATCGTACCGAGATGATGGAGGTTGATGATGACGTCCCGAATGCCATGCCGCTTCAGCAGTAAGAGATTCCAGACGATCATCGGTGTGCCGGCGACCGGAAGGAGCGGTTTCGGGGTGCTATCGGTTAGAGGCCTCAACCGAGTGCCGAGGCCGGCTGCGAGGATCATGGCTTTCATGTACAACAACCGTGAAGCGTGACTCGTGAAGCGTGAATCGCCGCAACACGAGATCCTTCTTCAAAAGCCCGTTTCACGCCTCTTGCAGTTCGACCACGTAGGGAGACAAGTGCTGACGTACTGTGGCCAACTCGGGGTATTTGAACAAATTCCGTTTCACGTAGCCAAGAACGCGAGGGATATCGGCAAGGAATTTTGGATTGTGTTTCACCCGATCGATATAGACGAATCGGCCGGCCGCCTTCAGATTGCGCTGGATACTGGTGAGGTCGAAGACGCGGCGAAACGCGGGGCGATCATCGACCTTGCTACCGAGCCCGGCAAGACCGTCGAGAAAATGTTCGACCAGCCCGTCCACGACCCCCTCATCCAATTCGATATAGGCATCTTTCAGCAGCGAGGCCAGATCGTATGTGGCGGGCCCCATGAGCGCATCCTGGAAATCGATGATGCCCATGCGAGATCCATCCACCATGAGATTGCGCGAATGGTAATCGCGATGGACAAACACCTGGGGCTGCCCGGCCAGCAGTTCGGCAATACGTTGAAACGCACCGCGTACGGCTGCATCATCCTCCGGTTTCATCGGATGCCCCACACGGGCCGTCACGCCGTATTCGAGAAAGTGGTCGAACTCCCACATCAACAGCGGCACATCGAATCGCCGGTGAAAGGCAATACATCCCGGCGCGGGCGGTGTGGTGCCTTTGACCTGCAGCAACACCAGCTGATCGATCGCCTGGCGATACAAGGCCTGAAGCCGGGCGGCGTCTGCATGCCGGCAAGCCTCCGCCAGCGTCAGATCCCCGAAATCTTCCAGATACAGCAGCCCGGCGTCGCGGTCAAAATAATATAACGCCGGCACGGTGACGCCGGTCCGTTGCAGGTGGCTCAGCACATTGGTGAACGGCAATTCTGCAATCTGCGCGGAAGCGCCGCTGACGGCCTCTTCGGATTTCTTGAACCCTTCCGGATCGGCGAGCTGCATGAGAATCAGCGCGGAGGGCGAGCCCTTCAGGGCAATCCGGAAATACCGGCGATTGGACGCATCACCGGCCAGCGGGCTAAGCCCGGCCATCTCAGCCGAAAATGGCAATCTGCCAGCGACCGTCCGGGCAATACGTACAGGATCGGGAGGGGCAAGCGGTGCCGCGGGCGCGGCTGGATTTGTCGTGCTCATACGATCGGCATTATAGCCAAACGGCTCCGGACTGCCAGTAGAAAGTCACCTGCTGCATGCGACCGCCGATCGTCCTGCCTGCGCCGACAGTGATTGGTTGTCAGCCTCCGTCGTAAGCCGGTATCCTGAGGTGCTAGCCAAGGAGGCCCTATGCAATACGTTCACCTCGGCCGTTCAGGAGTGCGCGTCAGTCGCCTCTGTCTCGGCACCATGAATTTCGGCCCTCACACGAGTGAGACCGACAGCGGGCAGATCATGGATCGCGCGCTCGAACTCGGGATCAATTTTTTTGACAGCGCCAATGTGTACGGCTGGAAGGTAGGAGAAGGCGTCACGGAACAGATCGTCGGCCGCTGGCTGGCTCAGGGCGGCGGGCGGCGCGAGAAGGTGGTGCTCGCCACGAAAGTCTACGGGCGCATGGGCGACTGGCCCAATCAGTCGCGCCTGTCTGCCCTGCATATCAAACGCGCGTGCGAAGACAGTCTGCGCCGTCTCCAGACGGATTATATCGACCTCTACCAGATGCACCACATCGACCGTGACTGTCCCTGGGAAGAAATCTGGCAGGCGATGGAGCAACTGTGCCGGGAAGGCAAAGTGCTCTACGCCGGTAGCAGTAATTTTGCGGGCTGGCACCTCGCTCAGGCGCAGGAGGCGGCCCGTTCACGCCATTTTCTCGGGTTGATTTCCGAACAGAGCTTGTACAACCTGCTCGAGCGAACCATCGAGCTTGAAGTGATTCCGGCCTGCCAAGCCTATGGTATCGGCATCATTCCCTGGAGTCCCCTCGCGCGAGGGCTGCTCGGCGGCGCCCTGAATCAGAGCGCGAGCGGTCGCCGGGCGGAAGAAGACGTCCGCAAGGACATCGAGCTCCACCGTCAGAAATTGGAGGCGTATGAGCAGTGGTGCAGAACCCTCAATGCCGAGCCTGCCGCGGTCGCCCTCGCCTGGCTGTTGCAGCAACCAGCGGTGACAGCCCCCATCATCGGTCCTCGCACGATGGAACAACTGACCATCGCTATGCGAAGCTTGGAGCTGACATTGACGGCGGAACAACTCAAAGCATTGGACGCGATCTTTCCCGGCCCCGGAGGAGCGGCCCCCGAAGCCTATGCCTGGTAACGACCGGGATGCGCCGGGTGCGGAACTATCGAGACAAGAAAACCTTCTCCCGGTCCGCGCGCCGTTCAAGCCACCGCCAGCCCCAGGCTCCCACAGTGCCGCCGACCGTGTCGGCCACCACATCCAAGACATCGGACTCGCGAAACGGCACAAACCATTGGTGCGTTTCGTCGCTCACGCCATACAGGGCCGAACCGGCCACCGCCGCCAACAGCGCATGTTGCGCCAGCCATGGACCGGACCCATGGCGGCAGGCGCGGTAGATCAAGGCGCCGAGGAGCGCATATTCGCTGAGATGCAGGACCTTGTCGGAAATCTCCCTGAGCAAAGACGAGATGACTTCGGGCGGGCTTGATATCGATGAGCCGAAAAAAATGAGACCGGCATAGAGAACGACCGGCCCCCAATACCGAACGATCGAGAGCGGCGTGACAAGCGATCCACCTCGCAGAACCGACGAGACCATCTGATCAGACCCCATCTTGGAATTCCTCGTGTCGTACACGTGAGGTGGCGACCATGGCCGACGCGCGGCCACGTCACGCAATCCTGCGTCATCAATCGGCCGATTCATTGCAACGCCTATACCCCTATGACATACTGCCCGTGAGTCTGCAAGAAACTTCCCGATGAAAACCATACAGCTCTGCTTCCTCTGGCATATGCACCAGCCGTACTACACGGACCCGCTCACCGGGTCCGCCAGCATGCCCTGGGTGCGCTTGCATGCCACGAAGGCCTATTACGACATGGCCTTCCTGCTCGATCAATTCCCCGAAGCCCGTTCGACCTTCAACTTCACACCGTCCCTCCTGCTCCAACTCGAGGAATTTTCGGCGGGACGCGTCCGCGATCTCTTCCTCGAACATGCGCAACGGCCGGCTGCCGACCTCACGCCCACGGAAAAAGCCTTCCTCATCCGCCACTTTTTTTCGGCCAATTGGGCCACGATGGTGCGGCCGTTTCCGCGTTACCAGGAACTGCTGATCAAACGCGGCATCGATGTGCACGGGCAGGATTTGGACCGGCTGGCCCGGCAGTTTTCCACCCAGGAACTCCTGGACCTGCAGGTCTGGCACAATCTCGCTTGGTTTGGCTACGGCAGCCTGCAACACTTCCCCCGCCTGGCGGAGCTGCGCGCAAAGAATCGCGGCTTCACCGAAGAGGACAAGCAGGACGTCCTGGCCTTGCAGCAAACGGCCATCCGAAAGATCGTGCCCATGTATCAGGCCCTCCAGGATCGCGGGCAAATCGAACTCACCACGACGCCGTTTTTTCACCCCATCCTTCCGCTCGTCATTGATTCAGAATTCACGCGCCGCGCCAGACCGGACCTGCCGCTTCCCGCCCGCTTTCATGCCCCGGCCGATGCCGAGGCGCAAGTCACGCGGGCGATCGAGTACCACACAAGCACGTTCGGCCGCGCGCCGGCGGGACTCTGGCCCTCTGAAGGATCGGTCTGCCCCGAATTGTTACCGATGGTGGCAAAAGCGGGAATCCGCTGGCTGGCCACGGATGAAGGCATCCTCTACCGTTCTCTGCAGATGGCCGGGCAAGAGTGGAACCGGCACTATCATCTCTATCAACCCTATGCGGTCGGCACCGAAACCCATCCACTCTCCATCCTCTTCCGTGACCGGGATATTTCCGACGCATTCGGCTTCGTCTACCATAAGACCACTCCGGAAGCCGCCGCGGACGATGTGCTCCGGAGAATCCGCAGCCTCGCCTATGACATCCGGCTGGACAATGGCACGATCGCGGTCATTCTCGACGGCGAAAACCCCTGGGAGCATTACCACGACGGCGGCGAACGATTTCTGTCCCTCCTCTTCCGCGCCTTCGAGCGGGACGGGCTCCAACTGGGCCACGGCATCCGGGTGCGCTTGAACACCATCAGCAACGCCATCCATGCCACGCCGCCGACTCAGCGACTGGATCAGCTGCACTCCGGATCCTGGATCAATCAGGACTTCAAAATCTGGATCGGCCACCAGGAGGACAATCGCGGCTGGGATCTCCTGCAACACACGCGCGCGCGGCTCGTCGAACTGACGCCCTCGCTGCCGCCGGAGAAGGCACGCGCCGCCTGGGACGAACTGTACGCCGCCGAAGGGAGCGATTGGTTCTGGTGGTACGGTGATGATTTCGACACGGACTACAAACAGGAATTCGACCGCCTGTTCCGCACGCATTTGCGCAACGTTTGGACCTATGCCGGTATGACGCCGCCGGAGATCCTCAATCAGCCCCTCGTGGAAGCCCGCACGCCGCAAGGTTTCGATCTCGTGCAATTGCCGCTGGCTCTGATCACCCCGACCCTGGACGGCCTGGCGTCGAATTTTTTCGAGTGGCGCGGCGCCGGCACCATCAATCCGACCCCGCCGCTGGGAGCGATGTGGAAATCCGAAGGGCTCTTCCGCGGCATTTTCTTCGGTTTCGATCGCGCGCACCTGTACCTTCGCCTCGATTTCGATGAGCGGTCCGAAACCCGCCAGGAGCAATGCACGGCAGACCTGTACATCGGCTCCGGCATCCAGCAATACAAACTCTCTTTCGCTTTGACGCCCGGAGCGGCCGATCGCTACCAGCTCGCCCGGGCCGATGAAGCCGGCGCCTATCGCGAAATCGGCGCGTACAGCACGATTTGCCGGCGGAAAATTCTCGAACTGGGAATCCCGTTCAAAGATCTGGAGATCGATGCCGGCGAAGAACTACGCGTGACACTGACAGTGTCGGAGCATGGCATGGAAATCGCGCGGTATCCCCATCACAGCCCGGCCACCTTCACCCGGCCGGGAGACGACTTCGAGGCCACGATGTGGCGGGTCTAAACGGACGGGTTCACCCGCCTCGTACAAGGAATCGGTCGCAACGATTCCTGCTCTGCACAGTGAATAGAACGAATCATGTGTGACGAACAACAGGAGTTCAGATGCCCGAATTGAGAAGAGATCCGATCGTCGGCCGCTGGGTGATTATCTCGACAGAACGGAGCGGCCGCCCGCAGGATGTCCATATGCCCTCCGCCCCGCTGCCATCGGCAGCCCTGTGCCCGTTTTGCCCGGGACAGGAACGATTGACCCCGAGAGAAATTCTCGCGTACCGGCCGCATGCCTCTGAACCGGACAGCCCAAACTGGACCGTGCGAGTTATTCCGAATAAGTTTCCCGCCCTGCAGGTAGAGGGAGACATGGGTCGCGAAGGCCTCGGCTTATATGATCGCATGAACGGTATCGGCGCCCATGAAGTCATCATTGAAACTCCCACTCACCAGGAAAGCCTCGGGGACCTGCCGGCGAAACGGCTGGAGGACGTTTTATGGGCCTATCGCGACCGGATTCTCGATCTGAAGAAAGATGTCCGGCTCCGGTATATCCTGATTTTCAAGAATCACGGAAGTTCAGCGGGCGCCACGTTGGGACACAGCCATTCTCAGCTCATCGCCTTGCCGGTGGTGCCGACCAGCGTGCTCGAAGAAATCGACGGCTGCAAACAACACTTCCTGCAGAAAGAACGCTGTATTTACTGCGATATCATGCGCCAGGAGACCGCCGAAGGAACGCGAGTGGTCTTGGAGAACCCGGAATTTCTCTGCCTCACGCCCTACGCCCCCAGATTTCCTTTTGAGATGTGGATTCTCCCCAAGCGACACGCCGGATATTTCGAGGAATGCCAGCGCACCCAGTTCGAGTTCTTGGCCCCGATGCTCGGCGAAGCACTCCGGCGTATGGATGCGGTGTTGGCCAGGCCGGCCTACAACTTCATCCTGCACAGCTCGCCGCTGCACGAGAAAACAGGGGACTTTTATCACTGGCACATCGAGATCATTCCGAAGCTCACGCAAGTGGCAGGGTTCGAATGGGGCACGGGGTTTTACATCAACCCTGTCGCGCCGGAAGAAGCGGCCGCCTGCCTGAGGGATGCCGCGCTCTAACCGCAACCAACGTGATCGAAGCGAACCTCCCAGGATAAGTCACCACGGAGCTCCTCCTCCGATTGCAATCCCGCGCGCATCAGCCGTATCATCGCGCATGCTCGTGCAACTCAGTCATCCCTACAGACAAGTCGAAATCAAAGGCCCCAAGCGTACCAAGGAACTGCTGCGCGAGCTCAATCTGGTGATGGAGGCGCATCTGGTCATCCGGGGCGATGAACTCGTCACGGAAGATGAAATGCTTGCCGATGCCGATCAGATCGAAATCCGGCCGGTCATCTCGGGAGGAGCCTAGCCATCAGCGGTCGGCAATCAGCCCTCAGCCAAGAAAGCGATGTCACTCGATCGCTGCTGTCGCTGAACGCTGCCGGCTGAAACCTGACACCTGAATGCCGATCGCTTTGTGACACCATGAATTGCACCAAGTGCCCCACCAGTACACGCGCCGTGATCGGATTGCCGCGGCACAATGCCGCCTTCTGCAAAGCCTGCTTTACCACCTTTGTCCACGAACAGGTGGCGCGCGCCATTAAGGCTTTCAAGATGTTTACCCCCGAAGACCGGATCCTCGTCGCGGTCTCCGGCGGTAAAGACAGTCTGGCCTTGTGGCATATTCTGCTCGCGCTCGGATATCGGGCCGACGCGCTCTATGTGAATCTCGGCATCGGCGCCTATTCGGAAGAGTCACACCGCAAAGTGCGGCACTATGCCGATACCGTCGCCGCTTCGCATGGGGCGAAACTGCTGGTGCATGTCGTGGAGCAGGAAGCCGGAGCCGGCATCCGCGAGCTGGCGACGATCCTTCACCGTCCAACCTGTTCCACCTGCGGCACCATCAAGCGTTATCAATTCAACCGCGCAGCCGTGGAACAGGACTATGACGTCATGGCCACTGGCCATAATCTCGACGACGAGGCGGCGCGACTGCTGGGTAATGTGTTGCACTGGCAGGACGACTATCTGGACAAGCAGAGCCCAACCCTGCCGGCATCGGTGGAAGGGTTTGCCAAGAAGGTCAAACCGCTCTGCCGGCTGTCCGAACGGGAAATCGCCGCCTATGCCGTGGTCAATCGCATCGACTACATCGTCGAAGAATGCCCCATGGCCAAAGGCTCCAAGATGATTCTTTATAAGGAAGTGCTCAACCGGCTGGAAACGGAGTCGCCGGGTACCAAGCAACGCTTCTACTGGGGATTTTTGGACAAACAAACCAAACCCGAGGCCAGCGCCGAATCCATGGCCGAGAAGGATCAACGCACCCTCGTTCCCTGTACCGCCTGCGGGCAACCCACCACCGCCGGCACTTGCTCCTACTGCAAGATGATGGCGAAAGCCAAGACTGCCGCGCAGCCTCGCGCCTGACCAACCCCGGCAGCACGGCTCATCTCGAAATCTTCGGAGCAACTTCCGCCACCCCAATGGTCACGTCCGAAAACGGCCGGAATTTCTCGGCCGGATATGGCAGAGTATGGCCATGGACGCGCTCGACCCCGAGATCTGCTACCGCGCTTTACAGACTCGCGATCCGCGGTTCGACGGCCGGCTCTTCGTCGGCGTCATCTCGACCGGAATCTATTGCCGTCCGATCTGTCCGGCCCGCACGCCGAAACGGGAACATTGCCGGTTTTTCGCCGGCAGCGCGGCCGCCCAAGCGGCCGGTTTCCGCGCCTGCCTGCGTTGCCGTCCCGAAATTGCTCCGGAACTGCCCGGCTGGCGCGGCACCTCGAATACCGTCTCGCGCGCGCTGGCGCTGATCGCCGACGGCTTTCTGGATCGTGAGGGCGGCACGGTCGAGACCCTCGCCACGCGCGTCGGTATGGGCGCACGACAATTGCGCCGGCTCTTCGACCAGCATCTCGGCGTGACGCCGGTGGCGATCGCTCAGTCCAGGCGGCTGTTATTCGCGAAACAGTTGCTTCACGATACGAGTCTCTCGATGACCGAAGTGGCCCTGGGAGGAGGATTCGGCAGTGTCCGCCGGTTCAATCATGCCTTCCGTTCGCTCTATCACCGGTCGCCCCGGGCATTACGCCGTGCCGCCACCGTCGCCACTCCCAAGTCTTCCGCCACGGCCCCGGTTGTGCTCCACGTTCCATATCGACCGCCCTACGACTGGATCGGCATGCTGCACTATCTCCAAGCCCGTGCCATTGACGGCCTGGAGATGGTCGAAGACGGCCTCTACCGGCGCAGCATCACGCATGAGGGACTGGCGGGCTGCGTGACCATCGAGCACAGTGCAAATGCACACTGCCTTCTGGCGACGATTAGGTTTCCGTCCGTCCGCGCGCTCCAGGCCATTGTCTCCCGCATCCGGCATCAGTTCGACCTAGAAGCCGACGTCGATGCGATCGCCGCCCATCTTTCGAAGGATCAAGCCCTCGCGCCTCTGATCGCCGCCCGGCCGGGATTACGCGCGCCCGGTTGCTGGGACGGGTTTGAGCTTGCAGTCCGTGCCGTACTGGGGCAGCAGATCTCTCTCGCTGCCGCCCGCAGGCTAGGGGCAATCCTGGTCGATTTGTGGGGAGAGCACTTGCCCCATTCGGATCACCCGCGCCTCACCAGAACATTTCCGACGGCCCGCTGTCTGGCCACTGCGGACCTGCGCCGGCTGGGCATGCCTGCCGCCCGGAAAGCCACGATCACCACCCTGGCGCAAACGGCCCTCGCCAATCCGAGCCTTTTTACGCCGGCAGTTCCGATTGAAGAACGTCTCGCGTGCCTGCGAGCAATTCCCGGCATTGGCGCGTGGACCGCGAACTATATCGCCCTGCGCGCGTTCCGTGAACCGGACGCCTTTCCGGCGACCGACCTCGGCCTCCTCAGCGGCGCCGGGCGCTTGAAAGGAGAGGGCCGCCACAACGCCGCCAGCCTGTTGCGGCGAAGCGAGGCCTGGCAGCCATGGCGAGCCTACGCGGCGCAGTATCTCTGGACCGTCAATCGATAGCACTGTCACACGGGGAGAGTCATCATGTCTCATGAACTGCACCTTTTCTCGGAGATCCTGACCACGCCCATCGGCACTTTAATGATCCTCTCAGACGAAGAGGGGCACCTGCGCGCCGTCGATTGGACGGACCATGAGGAGCGCATGCGCCGCTTGCTGGCACGCCAGTACGGAGATGCGCCTATGACCATCGCAGCGGGATCCCAGCGCTCCGCAGCAGCGCTGGCATTAGCTGCTTATTTTGAAGGAGTGCTCGACGCCGTCGACGCGCTCCTGACCGCAACGGCAGGCACTCCGTTTCAGAAACGCGTTTGGGCTGCGCTGCGCGAGATCCCCGCGGGACAGACCCTCAGTTATGCCGGCCTGGCGAGGCGCATCGGACAACCGGCCGCCGTGCGCGCGGTAGGCCTCGCCAATAGCGCGAACCCCATCAATATCGTCGTCCCTTGCCACCGGGTGATCGGCGCCGATGGATCGCTCACCGGTTACGGCGGAGGCCTGGATCGTAAACGCTGGTTATTAGATCACGAGAACCAGGCCGGAACAGGCGCCGAGGATACTCTGGCGTCCAGCCTCGCTCTCCCATGGTAGGATGGGGCCCTTTTTACTCATAAGGAGGTGACGAACATGAAGGTACCGTTCACGCTCGGCCCTGTGTGGCATTTCGGGTTGGCGGTTCGCGATCCCCGCGCGAGCGCCCGGTGGTTCATGCGGGTGTCCGGACTCAGCAAACAATTTGACTATGAAGGCGGCGTGGGAATCGGGAACGCGAATACGCTGATCGTCTTTTCCAAAGGAAAGCCATCGCCCAAAACCATTGGGCACGTGGCGTTCCACCTGCCCACGATGGCTGCGCTGAAAAAGGCCCTGGCCCATCTCAAAAAGCTGAAAGTTGCGGTAGAGGATCCCGGAGACGAAATCGGGCCCGTGGCGCCGGGATCGAAGAGCCTGGGGATCTGGTTTACCGACCCAGACGGGTACCGGTGGGAACTCGCCGTGCAGAGCAAGAAGTAAGCGACGGGTTCTTTGCATCACCCTTCGTGACTGTGTATAACCTCACAGAGTGATGCGATGGATCTGTTCACGACGCATCGAGCGGTCCCCTCAGCCGCCTACCGGAACCGCCTCCAGCTGGATCGGCCTGCTCGTTCTTATACTGCTTGCTTGGAGCCCCGGCACGCTACGCGCAGAGTCACGGGCCGACGCCGCCCTTGCCGCTTCAACGCCGCCGGTCACGCTCCGGTTTGTGTCGTGGAAACCGGACCATGCGCCTGTCTGGGATGAGGTGCTCGCGGACTTCAGTCGCGCGCACCCGCAGATTTCGGTGGCGCGCGAGCTGGCCCCGCACAGTTCCACCGCCTATCACGATCTCCTCACGCAAAAGCTGAAGAATCGCGATGCCACGGTCGATGTCTTTTTCATCGATGTCATTTGGGTTCCGGAGTTCGGAGAAACCGGCTGGGCCCACCCGCTCGACGACTTCTTTTCGCCGGCCATGCGCCAGGAGTTTCTCCCTGCCGCCGTCGAGGTCGGCCGATACGGCACCCATTACTACGGTGTCCCGAGCCGCATCGATGCCGGCCTGCTCTACTATCGCCAAGACCTGCTCACCAAGTACGGATTCCTTCCCCCGGCGACCTGGCCGGAACTCATCCACCAGGCCGAGACCATCCTGGCCGGTGAACGTGCAACCAACCCGCTGCTGCAAGGCTACTCCGCGCAGTTCAAGCAATATGAAGGCCTGGTCTGCAACATGCTGGAATTCGTGGAAGGGCATGGCGGAAGTCTGCTGCGGCCGGATGGGACCGGGTCGTCGTTATCCTCGCCTCAGGCTTTGGCAGCCGTCCAATTCGTCCGTGACGCCGTGATCGGCCGCCTCACGTCACGCGCCGCCCTCACCTATCAAGAACCGGAAGCACTGTCCCTGTTTCTGCAGGGGCATGCGATCTTTCACCGGAATTGGCCCTACGCCTGGGAACTGGCCAACAACCGGGCACGTTCGACCATTGCCGGTCAGGTAGGCGTGGCGCCCCTCCCGGGATTTTCGCCGGGGCGGACGGCGGCGGCGCTCGGCGGCTGGCTGTACGGCATCAGCGCCTATTCCCGGCACCCGGACGAGGCTTGGACCCTCATCGAATATCTTTCCAGCCAGGCCGTGCAAAAAAAGTTTTCCCGCGAAGCCGGCATCGCGCCGTCCCGGGAAGCGCTTTTCTCCGACCCCGATGTCCTCGCTCGCTCGCCGCAACTCACAAACCAGCGCGCGGTGCTCCAAGCCGCCACGGCTCGCCCGCGATCGCCGCTGTATCCCGCCATCTCGCATCTCCTGCAGCGCTACTTCAGCCGCGCCCTGGCCGTTGACGGGATCGATCTCGCGGAAGAAGCCGCTCTGACCGATGCGCACATCGATCGACTGTTGGCGCTGACGAAGGCCGCACCATGACCGGGGCACCTCCGGTTCCACGGCGCCGCGAAGGCTTGGCCACCTGGGCGATGGTGGCGCCCGCCCTCGCGATCACGATGGTCTTCGCGTTATACCCTGTGGTGGATTCCCTCTGGCTCAGCCTGCATGACATCTTCGTGGGCATTCCACAACTCGGCAGTCCATTCGTCGGCTTCGAGAATTACATCGCTCTGTTCCGCGACCCGGTGGCGCGGCAAGCGCTGGTCGTGACCCTCGCGTTCGTAATCCTCTCTACTCTGCTCGAATTGGCCTGCGGGCTCATCATCGCGCTGGTGATTCACGAACAATTTCAGGGGCGAGGTCTGGTACGCGCCGCCATTCTGATTCCCTGGGCCATTCCGACGGTGGTCGCGTCGCAACTCTGGCGCTACATCTTCAACGACCAGTACGGATTCGCCAATCTGCTCCTGTTCGGCGACCGTGTCACAGACTACATCCCCTGGCTCGCCTATCCGAGCGTGGCTTTTGCCGTCGTCGTTCTGGCCGATGTGTGGAAAACGTCCTCCTTCGCCGCCCTGTTGATCTTGGCCGGGCTGCAGGTCATTCCACGCGATCTGTACGACGCCGCCCGCGTCGACGGTGCCACAATGTGGCAGCGCTTTTGGCACATTACCCTGCCGCTCCTCAAACCGGCGCTGTTGCTCGCGCTGCTGTTTCGTACCATGGACGCCTTCCGGGTGTTCGACCTGGTGTTCGTGATGACACAAGGCGGGCCCGGCGACGCCACGCAAGTCTTGCAATACTACGGCTACCAAACGTTATTCACCGAAGGCCGCGTCGGCTACGGCTCTGCCGTCTCCGTCACCGTGTTTCTCATGATCATGGCGCTGTCGTTGACGTACCTGCGTGCCATCGGGTCGAGTCTTTTGGAGCGCAGACGCGCATGAAAGGCCGGCTCTTACTCGCAACGGGTATCCTTGCGACGGTGGGACTGAGCCTGCTGCCGTTTCTCTGGTTTGTCCTCACCTCGTTCAAGTCGCAAACTGAAATCGAAGCCGCCCCCCCTGCCTGGTGGCCGTCGGGCAGTCTGGAGTTTTACCGCGCGGCGCTCTTCGACCATCACCTGTTCAACTACGCGTGGAACAGCGCCCTGGTGGCCGGTTCCACCACGCTGCTGGCGCTCTTGTTCGCGATCCCTGCCGCCTATGCGCTGGCGCGGCTCACCGTCCCCGGCAAACAAGGCATCTTGGCCCTGTTGCTGTGCGTCTCGATGTTTCCGCAGATGGCTATCGCGGGACCGATCTGGCGATTGCTCGATTCGTTGGGCGGGCTCAATCAGCGGTGGGGTCTGGTCCTACCCTATGTCGCGCTGACCTTGCCCTTGGCGATCTGGATCCTGGCCAGCTTCTTTAAGGAACTCCCGCCTGAGCTTGAAGATGCCGCGCGTGTAGACGGCTGCGGGCCTTGGAGCATCCTGTTCCGGATCACGCTCCCGCTGGCCACGCCGGGGATTTTCACGGCCGCCATTTTGATTTTGATCTATGCCTGGAATGAATTCTTCTTTGCGCTGTTGATTCTGACACAGCCGGAGCAACAAACATTGCCCGTGGGGATTGCCCTCTTTCAGGGAGAATTCACCATGCCCTGGGGAGAATTGGCTGCCGCGTCGGTCGTCGCTACGCTGCCGCTGATCGGCGTCGTGCTGTTGTGTCAACGATGGATTGTGAGCGGGTTGTCCGCCGGAGCCGTCAAAGGCTAGCAGGCTATCCAGAATGGCTGCCAGCGGCGTTCTCGGGCGCCCGTCTCCCTGCGACGTACCGCAAGGGTACGCCTCAGTCGACGTGCTCGTGCGGCCTTGCTGGATAGCCTTTTTGATTAGCCTGCGGCTGCCGCCCTTGGGTCTGAAGGCGGTCAGACGGAGGATATCGACAGTCTACTGAAAGGACGTGAAGCTTGCGCTTGGAAAGATACCAAGATGGCTGAGCTAGAACTGCGTCACATCTCCAAATCGTTTCGCGAGCAGGCCGTGTTGCGTGACATCTCGCTGCGCGTGCCCAATGGGAGTTTTACGATTCTGCTCGGGCCTTCCGGCTGCGGCAAATCAACGCTCTTGCGGATCATTGCCGGGCTCGAGGTTCAGACGGCGGGGCAGGTCCTCATCGACGGCAACGAGGTCGATCACCTGCCGCCGGCGGAGCGCGACATCGCGATGGTCTTCCAGCAATATGCCCTCTACCCGCACCTCTCGGTTCGCGAAAATCTCGCCTTTGCGCTCAAGATGCGCCGCGCGCCGCGCCACGTCATCGACGATCGCATCGCCGAAGCCGCGCAGCTTCTGGAGATTCAGCCGCTGCTGGATCGCAAACCCAAGGACCTCTCCGGAGGGCAGCGGCAGCGGGTCGCCATGGGACGCGCGATCGTGCGCAAACCGAAATTGTTTTTGTTCGACGAACCGCTGTCCAACCTGGATGCGCAGTTGCGCACGTCGATGCGCATCGAACTGAAGAAATTACAGCAACGCCTGCAGGCGACCATGATCTACGTCACCCATGACCAGGTTGAAGCGATGACCCTGGGTGACCGGATCGTCGTCATCGAAGGCGGCCGCATCCGGCAGGCCGATGATCCGCAGCGGGCCTACAGCGCCCCGGCTGATCCCTTCGTGGCGTCCTTCATCGGTACGCCGCCGATGAATCTGTGGGAGGGCACGCTCGAAGCACAAGGCACGAATGCCCGGTTCCACGCCGGTGGCCTGATGCTCACGTTACCGGCACAGGTTCGTTCCGCGCTCCCGCCACATCCATCCACGCTCACTCTTGGAATCCGCCCAGAAGACATTTCGCTAGAGAATGTCCCACGATCGCTCCCTGTGGAGGCAACGGTGGAACTGATTGAAGATCTGGGCGCCGATCTGCTGATCCACTGCCGGGTGGATCAGGTCAAGCTGGTGGCCCGCGCTTATCGACACACCGGCATTTCCACCGGGGGAAAGATTCGTCTCTTTCTCCCCGTTAACAAACTGCATGCCTTCCTCGACCAGCGCCGTGTCGATCTCCCTCCTATCACGGTTTCCTGATCCCGCATCGCCGCCGCCCGCAGGTGCTTGACATTGAACGCGCAAGGTGAGAAGACGGCCCCCGCATCGTCACGTATGGATTTCCTCATCCCGGAGTTCGTGATCAGTGAACCGTTCAGGAAGGTCATTGGGAGCGGCCTTGGCGGCGGTCTTCGCGACGGCGTTGCCGTTTGCGGAGGGCGTCTTCAAGAATGGCTTGTTGGAAGTCCTGCTCCTCCTGCCGGTGGCCTGGCTCCTGGTCGCCACACGCACACGTGAATATGCCCTGCGTTCGGTCCTGGTGATGACCAGTCTGTGCCTCGCCCTCACGCTGTTCGATCTGCTCTTGCGGCCGGTGATCGGCGACCGGCTTCACTACTCCCCGATGAATCTCCATCAACGTCGCTTGCCGGCCCTGCCGATGCTGGGACGCTGGGATGCCGGAGTGAGCTTTTCAGGGGAGACCTATGGCGATCTCGCGGCCATGACCGGCGAGCCGTCCTATCGAGAGCCGCGCCACGTGGAATTCCGGACCGACGCCAAGGGCTTTCGCAACGATCCCCTCAGACTTCCGCTCACGGCAATCGCGCTCGGCGATTCCTTCACGGCCGGGGTGGGCGTAACGCAAGCCAAAACCTGGGCCTCTGTTCTGGAGCAGCGGTTAGGATGGTCCGTCTACAACTTGTCCTATCCCGGCGGTCCCTATGAGCAGTATCTCAATTTTTCCATCGAAACCCGCGACCTGCCTGTGACGCCGGG
Organism: uncultured Nitrospira sp.; assembly: GCA_902500995.1. Taxonomy (GTDB): domain Bacteria; phylum Nitrospirota; class Nitrospiria; order Nitrospirales; family Nitrospiraceae; genus Nitrospira_A. The sequence continues at coordinate 85,842 of CABVSR010000003.1, read as the reverse complement.
CATGCACCTGATTTGGACCCTTTATACCGGCAACGATCTGGATGACACGGGCGGCGACACCTGGGACCTCGATGCACTGCCCTGGCAGAAGGGCCTCTCGGCCGCGCTCGTGGACTACCGGACATTCCGGAGCCGTTCGCCACTGAGGCAGGCGTGGGACTCGATACGCAGCCGCTGGGGCGGGATCTCTCACGATGTCGTCGTCCGTTCTCTGCCTGACGGTCGCCCGATCTTGTTTTACGGGCCTCAGGAGGTCTGGGGCCGGCGCGGGCGCGCGGAGGTCGAACGGCATCACAATTTTGCGAAACTGCAGACCACGCTCCGGGCCATGGAGGAGACGGTCGCCCGGCTGGGAATCCGGACCACCATCATTATTTTGCCGACCAAGGGAGAAGTGTATCGCTGGTTGTTGAATCCGGACTCCCCGGAAGGGCCGGCATCGTCAGGGTTTGCGGAAGCCGTGCTGGCCGTCTGCCGGCGCATGTCATTGACCTGTCTGGACAGCCGGGCCTATCTGGAATCAGAGGCCAAACGAATGTTCCATCGTTCACAGGAATTGCTGTGGTGGCGTGACGACACCCATTTCAATGATCTGGGACACGAGGTGCTCGCCGCCTTTGTGATGCGCTCCGTCGCGGGGACAGAGCTTCGATGAACGCCGTCACCCACCGGCCTTGACTGTGGCCTCGACTTTCTTATCTCTGTAGTAACAGGCGCGACAGCAGGCTGAGAAAAATCAGACTGTTCGCTTGCAATGCACCCGGAGACCTCGTAAGCTCCGGAAAGGTTTGCACTCTTTGCCTGCGCGCAGCGCACCATTTTCCACGGACAGATCCTGATGGCGACAGCTCAACGCGGCTATTACGACATTCTCGGCATCCAGCGGGACGCCTCCGCCGACGACATCAAGAAGGCCTTTCGCCGACGTGCGCGTGAAATCCATCCCGACCTCCATACCGGCGCGAAAAAGACGGAGATGGAGAAGAAGTTCAAGGAACTGAACGAAGCGCATGAGGTGCTGTCGGACCCCGACAAGCGGAAAAAATACGATCAATACGGGCAGAATTGGGAACAGGCCGAGGCCTACGAAAAGGCCCGCCAGCAAGCCGGGGCTCAAGCGGGACGCGCGGGCCAAGCCGGCGGGTTCGGCGGCGATTTCGGCGACATTTTCGAAACCTTTTTCGGTGGCCGCGGGCGCGGAGGCGGCGCAGGGACCGCGGGGTTTGCCGTCGATGGCGAAGACCTGGAAACCGATGTGGAACTCAGCATCCGCGACGTGGCCACCGGCGTCAGCCGGCGCATCGATCTCACCGAACGCGTCACGTGCAAAGCCTGCGGCGGGAGCGCCATTGTGCGGGGGCGCCCTTGCGTCGTGTGCGGCGGCAGCGGCACCCAGACCGACAAACGGGCGATAGAAGTGCGCATTCCGGCGGGCGTTCAGCACGACACCCGCGTCCGCATCGCAGGCAAAGGTCAACCGGGAATCAATGGGGGCAGACCGGGGGATCTCTACCTGCGCGTGCACATTCAAGCCAATGGGGTCTTCCGGCAGAAGGGGTCCGACATTCACGTCACGCTGCCGGTGTGGCCATGGGAAGCGGCGCTGGGGGCCGAGGTGATGGCGCCGACGCTGGCCGAACCGGTCAAGGTGAAAATTCCGGCCGGCAGCAAAGCCGACAGCAAGCTGCGCCTGAAAGGCAAAGGCCTGCCGACGGCCGCCGGCGACCATGGCGATCTGTTTCTGAAGCTGAAAATCGTCATGCCTACCGGCCTCTCCGACGAAGAACGGGCGCTCTACCAACAGCTGAGCCACGGCCGCCACGGTGATCCCCGAGCCGAGATCCTCGCGGCGTCCAGACGCAGCTCGTCCTGATCCACACCACCCTGATGACGGCCACTGCCATGACGATGGTCGAATATGCCCTCTTGGCGTTCAGCTCCCTCTTCGTGATCGTCGATCCCATTGCCGTGGTTCCGGCGTTCCTCGCCATGACCCCGCGGGATTCGGTGGCGCAACGGCTGCGCACCGCGCGCGTCGCTTGCCTGGTGACGGTCGGCTCCTTGAGCGGATTCGCGCTCTTCGGCCAGACCCTGCTGAGCCTGCTGGGCATTTCCTTGCCCGCGGTGCAAATCGCCGGCGGCCTGATTCTGCTATTGGTCTCCCTGGACATGTTGCGCGCGCAACGGTCAACCGTACAGGAGACTCCGGCGGAAACTGCAGCAGGGACCAGCAAGGATGACATCGCCATCACGCCGCTCGCCATTCCCATGCTCGCGGGTCCGGCCGCGATATCTACCGTGATCCTCCTGGAAACACAGGCCACCACCTGGCTCCTGCGGGCCGTATTGCTGGGATGCCTTGTACTGATCGGATTGGCGAGTTACAGTATATTAGCGATCGGCGCGCGCAGCGCGAAGTGGCTCAATCCCATCGCCGAAAAAATTATTTCCCGACTGATGGGGCTGCTCTTGGCTGCGCTGGCCGTTCAATTCATGGTGAATGCCCTCACCGGTGACCGGGGCTTGTTACGTGGGCTGACAGGACATTAATCGCACTTCAACGAAGGAGGACCCGAATGACGACGAAACTGTTCACGCTGGCCACCGCGTCGGCCATCGCTTGCGCGCTGACGATCTCGCCCGCCTGGGCCAATCCCGAAGGCGAATACGGCGGGCACAGCGGCAGCTATCAGAAGGGGCAGCACGGCATGGGCGCCGCCATGATGGAGATGATGCTGCACGGAGGCGCCGGCCACCTCATCCGTCACCTTTTGAAGCATGACAAGGAAATCGGATTGAGCGCCGACCAGGTGACCAAGCTGAAGGAGTTGCAGCTCAATCTCGACAAGAACCGGATCAAGATGGAAGCCGACATTCAAGTCGCCGAACGCGAGGTCAAGGCGCTGACCGAGGACGAAAAATCCGACATCGGGGCGATCGAAGCGAAACTGAAGCAGAGCGCCGAGGTACAGGTCGGGCTCCGAGTGCTGTCGGTCAAAACGAGGCGGGATGCCCTCGCGATCCTGACGCCTGAACAGCGCGCGAAGGAAGAGGCCGAACACGAGAAGATGATGCAGCAGCACAAGGGTATGGGCGGCGCCTCGCAGGGCAAAAATCCTCATGGCGGCAATCCGCATGGCGCGAATCCCCACGGCGCAAATCCGCATGGCGCCAACCCGCATAGCGGCGCGAAAGCCCAGTAACCTGTTCACCTGCTGAATCGGAGGTCACAGATGATCAAGCACCTGGCAGTTTCGGCCCTGATGGTTGCAGCCCTGTGTCTCGCGACGACGCCCGCCTGGAGTGACAAGGGCCACAAGGGCAAGGGCGAGAGTTGCGACATCGCCGACCTGGTGAAGGACGCCAAAGTCACGATCGACCAGGCGATCAAAACCGCGTTGGAGGCGGCACCAGGGACGGCGGTCGAGGCTGAACTCGAAAAGAAACACGACAAGACCGTCTGGGAAGTTGAAGTCCTCGGGGCCGACGGGAAGATGACGGAAGTGCATATCGACGCAGCCACGGGCGCCGTCATCGACAAGGAAGCGAAGCACGAGAAACACGAGAAGAAAGACAAGCATTAACCAGACACCTGCGGCAGGGTCGCATCTTTTGTGTCGCCCTGCCGCAGTGCATTACTTTTCCCCCGCTACCCCTCAACACCCAGCGCAGCCACCGGCCTCAGGCCCGAGCATCAACGCCGCAGATTGACCCTCCACGCTCATCTATGCGAAAGTTTGCGCTCTATCTGCGCAAACACCGTGCTGACGCGCTGTCCCGTCCCGTAACTGAAGGAGTTTCCATGACGATCGACCCTCGACACAAAAGTCACAACCTGCTCGACGGACCGGGCCGCGCACCGGCCCGCGCCATGCTGAAAGCCGTGGGATTTACCGATGCCGACCTCGAACGCCCGCTGATCGGCGTCGCCAACACCTGGATCGAAGTCATGCCCTGCAATTTTCACCTGCGCCGGCTTTCGGAGCGGGTCAAGGCGGGCATTCGCGCGGCAGGCGGGACCCCGATCGAGTACAACACCATCGCGGTCTCCGACGGGATTTCCATGGGCACGGAGGGCATGAAGGCGTCGCTTATCAGCCGCGAAGTCATCGCCGATTCCATCGAACTCGTCGCGCGGGGGCATTTGTTCGATGGAGTCGTCGCCCTCTCAGGATGCGACAAGACTATTCCCGGTACCGTGATGGCCCTGTGCCGCCTGAACGTGCCTTCGCTCATGCTGTACGGCGGCTCCATCATGCCTGGGCAGTTCCAAGGACATGACGTCACGATTCAAGATGTGTTCGAGGCCGTCGGCAAACACGCATCGGGCAAGATGACGAACGCCGAATTGAAAGACTTGGAGGACCATGCCTGCCCGGGTCCCGGCGCCTGCGGCGGCCAGTTCACCGCCAACACCATGGCGATTGCCTTTGAATTCCTCGGGATCTCGCCGATGGGACGCAACGGCGTCCCGGCCATGGACCAAAAGAAGGACGACGTGGCGTTCGAATGTGGCAAACTGGTCATGGACCTGCTGAAGAAAGACATTCGTCCCAAGCAAATCATCACCCGGCGCTCGATCGAAAATGCCATCGCGGCCGTCGCGACCACCGGGGGCTCGACGAATGCCGTCCTCCATCTGCTGGCCGTGGCGCGCGAGATGGGTGTGAGGCTCACCATCGACGATTTCGACAAGATCAACCGGAAGGTGCCGTTGCTCGCCGATCTGAAGCCGGGCGGTCACTTCACCGCGGCGGATCTCTATGCGGCGGGGGGCACCACCCTGGTGGCGAAACGCCTCATCGATGCGAAGATTCTCCACCCGGATCAGATCACCGTCAGCGGCCGGACGATCGGCGAAGAGGCCGGCGCCGCGACGGAAAAAGCAGATCAACAGGTCTTGCGGCCCCTGTCCAAACCGATCAAGCCGACAGGCGGCCTGGTCATTCTCAAGGGCAACCTGGCCCCGGATGGCTGCGTGGTCAAAGTCGCCGGCCATTCCATCCTGCATTTCAGCGGGCCGGCCAAGGTGTATGAGCGCGAGGAAGATGCGTTCAAAGCCGTTCAGGCCGGCAAGATCAAGGCCGGTGATGTCGTGGTGATTCGATATGAAGGCCCCTCCGGCGGCCCGGGCATGCGGGAAATGCTCGGGGTGACGGCAGCCATCGTCGGCGCAGGACTGGGCGATTCCGTCGCCCTGCTCACCGACGGGCGGTTCTCCGGAGCGACACATGGCCTGATGGCCGGACATGTCGCCCCTGAAGCCGTCAAGGGCGGCCCGATCGCCGCCGTGAAGACCGGGGATGTGATTACGTTCGACATTGTGAAACGGCGGCTGGATGTCAACGTGTCGCAGAAAGAAATGGCGGCGCGCCTGAAGAAGGTCAAGCATCCTGCTCCTCGGTATCTCTCCGGCGTCATGGGAAAATACGCCCGCCACGTTTCCTCCGCCTCCGAAGGCGCGGTGACCACCTAGCCATGGCCAATCAGGCTCGATGGCGTCTCGCGGCGGCGCTGTGCGCCGCCGCCTGTCTCCTCGGGCCTAGCCCTAGCCACGCAGGCGATCCACAGCAGACCCTGTGCGCAGACCGGGAGAGCCGGCACCCCGAATGGATCTGGTGCGACGATTTCGAGATCGATCGCCTCAGCCACTACTTCGAGTACGATATCCGGCATGGCCGCTTCGTGCGTGAGGCCGGAGCGGGAGTCGGCGCGTCGACCGGCATGCGCGCAGAATTCCTGCCTGGTGATCCTCATGCCGGCTCCCTCCATCTGGCCTTCGGCAAGACCCCGAGCGAATATATGAAACCGGTCGATGCGGGGACCGCCAAGTATCGCGACATTTACTGGCGCTTCGACCTGCGCCTTCAACCAGGCTGGACCGGAGGCGGCGCCGACAAACTCACTCGAGCGACCATTCTTTCGACCGATCGATTTGCGCAGGCCGCCATCGGCCATCTGTGGAGCGGGGGCCCACCCGGCTCCGATCCTGAACGTCTCTACCTCGATCCCGCATCCGGCACCGATGATTCAGGCCTCTTGCGCACAACCACGTACAACGACTTCCCACGCCTGCGCTGGCTCGGCGCCGCCGGCGGCGAGACGGCGCTGTTCAGCCCTGCCAACATCGGCAAATGGTTCTGCATCGAAATACACATGAAATTGAATCATGGCGAGGCAAATGACGGCGTCTTTGAATATTGGATCGACGGGCAACTAGAAGCACAGCGGACCGACGTGAATTGGATCGGCCGCTATGATGAGTACGGCATCAATGCCGTGTACCTGGAACAGTATTGGACCTCGGTCCCATTCAGTCAGGTGCAACAACGCTACTTCGACAACTTCGTGGTGTCCACCGCCCGGATCGGATGTGCGAGATGACTGGAACGCCGGCGAGGCATCCGGCCGGTGATCGGAAAGTTAACCGTTTCTTGATCTGCCGTGACGCCCGGCTGGTGTAGACTGCCCACCCATTGCGTATGGCATTACGGTCCACCATTGCAGAAAGCCAGCCTCCGGCTCAGCCGCCCAAGGCTGCTTCCAGACGCCCGGTCACCAGCGACCTTTCCCGTCCCGAATGGTTCATCAACCGCGAACTGAGCCTCCTGGAGTTCAACCGCCGGGTGCTGGATCTCGCCAAGGACCAGAAAGTTCCCCTGCTGGAACGTTTGAAATACCTCTGCATCGTCAGCTCCAATCTCGATGAATTTTTCGAAGTTCGTGTCGCCGGCCTCAAAGAACAGGTCACGCATGGAGTCGAGCAGCGGGGGGCCGACGGTCTGACGCCGTCGGAGTTGCTGGCTCGCATCGCAGTGCTCACGCATCAGCTGGTGCAGGAACAGTATGTCGTCTTGAACCAGTCGTTGATTCCCAAACTGGCCGACGAACGCATCCGCTTCCTGAAGCGAGCCGATTGGATGCCGTCGCACATTCGCTGGATGCGCCGGTTTTTTTCTCGCGAGCTGCTCCCGCTGTTGAGCCCGGTCGGCCTGGATCCCGCGCATCCGTTTCCCAAACTCCTCAACAAAAGTCTGAACTTTCTCGTGACGCTGGAAGGGACCGATGCCTTCGGGCGCCCCAATGGCACGGCCATCGTGCAAGTCCCGAGATCGCTCCCCCGCGTGATTCACCTGCCCATGCGCAATGCCGCCTTTCCCCATGACTTTGCCTTCCTGTCGTCGGTGATCCACGCGTTCGTGCATCAACTCTTTCCCGGCATGCATGTCACCGGTTGCTACCAGTTCCGCGTGACGCGCAACAGCAACCTGTTCGTCGATGAAGAAGATGTGGACGACCTTCGCCGCGCCCTTGAAGGCCAGCTACCGGACCGCCGCTTCGGCGATGAGGTACGGCTGGAAGTGGCGGACAACTGCCCGCCGGATCTGGTCTATTTTCTCCGCGAGCAGTTCCACCTGGATGCGCGAGACATTTATCAATGCCATGGGCCCGTCAATTTGCACCGGCTCATGGCTGTGCCCGACCTCGTCGATCGGCCGGATCTGAAGTTCCAGCCGTTCACCCCCGGCCTCCCGGCGACTCCGGTGCCGAGTGAGGATTGGTTCGATGCCATCCGCCAAAACGACATCCTCCTGCATCATCCCTATCAGTCATTCGCTCCGGTCACCGAGTTTCTCCGCCAGGCAGCGACCGATCCGCACGTGCTGACCATCAAACAAACGTTGTATCGAACGGGTGCGGATTCGGCCATCGTGCAATCTCTCGTGGATGCCGCGCGCGGCGGCAAAGAGGTCACCGTGGTGATCGAATTGCGGGCCCGTTTCGACGAGGAAGCCAATATCGAGTTGGCGCACGATCTGGAGGAGGCCGGCGCCCATGTGGTGTACGGAGTGGTGGGGCTCAAGACCCACGCAAAAATGAGCCTCGTGCTCCGGCGGGAAGGCCGGCTTCTGAGAAGTTATACCCATCTCGGGACGGGGAACTATCATGCTCGCAATGCGCGGCTCTACACGGATTTCGGGTTACTCACCTGCGATGCGGCCATCGGCCGGGACGTGCGGACTGTCTTTCAGCAACTCACCTCTCTGGGACAACCGGGACGACTCAAGCATTTGCTCCAATCGCCGTTCACCTTGCATACGACGTTGCTGAAATGGATCGCCCGTGAAACCGACCGCGCCAGAAAAGGCAAACCGGCACACATCATCGCCAAAATGAATGCGCTGCTGGAGCCGCAAATTATTCGTGCGCTGTATAAGGCCTCTCAAGCCGGCGTCAAAATCGATTTGATCGTCCGTGGGCCCTGCGCGTTGCGACCGGGGATTGCCGGGCTCTCGGAACATATTCGCGTGCGCTCCATCATCGGACGATTTTTGGAGCACAGCCGGATCTTCTACTTCCTCAACGACGGCGACGACAGAGTGTTTCTCTCCAGCGCAGACTGGATGGATCGCAATTTTTTCCGACGGATCGAAGTCGCGTTTCCGGTGCTGGATCCGATCCTTCGCCAGAGGATCATCGAGGAAGGGCTCCGCCCCTACCTGGAGGATAATACCCACGCCTGGATTCTGCATCGAGACGGAACCTACAAACGGCAAACGCCCGGCCGGCGAGGGGCGCGTTCCGCCCAACAGTGGTTGATGAACCGCCTGGTCACCTAACGCCGCTCCGGACGGCCCGCCCTGCGTTCCCCCGCCTCCTATAACGCGTCGGCAGAAAGGCGTTCAAGTCGTTCCGCGATGCATCCCGGGCAGAGCGTTGCCTGAAACCTGCGGGCTCCAGCCACGGTGCGAAGATCGCTTCTGCACTCCCGGCAAACGCCGCTCCCCCGAAGCACACCGTGGCGAAGTGTCAAGACATCTTGCCGGCGGGAACGAGATCGATAGATCCGCAGACTTCCTTGTACAAGTCGCATACGATTCCTCCTGCGAGGTGTAGTGAGGTGAACGATGCACACCAGACTACCGGTGAAAGATCACGGCGACGTCCGGACAAGGTCAATATTGTGTTAACGTCGTGAAGATGCTGGGGTGAAGACGGGCGAGCGGATGTGAGCGGGAGAGGGTCATCAGCGGGGACGGTCGACGGGGCTGCAACGATCTGGCGCACACCTTCGAATGGCGCGCGCCTCGCACTGAGGGGGTGAAGCCTGTTACTTCGCTGACGCCCGGTACCGTTCGATGAGAGGTGCCCACGAAGGCTCAAGATCACGCTTGGCAGTGGCTTGAAATCTGGCTTCGGCCTCTGCATCCCGGCTTCCCCGCTTGACGCCGACCGCATGGACGGCAAAGTAGGCGGGCGTGCCGAGCACCTTGATGTCGGCAATCACTTGCGCTAATGGCTTCCCCCAGAATGCTTCGAAATAATGGGCCTGCACCTCATCGGCCGCGTTTTCCTGCAGCACCATGGTAGAGGCGCCGACCTCATACTCACCCATGAAATGCAGACTTCCCGGTGTCACGGTGGTGTCGCTTTGCTTCACCACCGCCTTCGGCAACAGAAACAGCGTTACCTCCCGCACCTTACCGAAGCCTTTCTCCGATGTGCTGAACGCGACCGCGGCATAACGACCGGGCGGCACATTCTGCACGTAGACCGTTCCGCCGCCTCCGCTTCCCGCAGGAGGAACCACGATGCTCGTCGGAATCAGTTTCGTTCCTTCGAACAGATCGCGATCCTGCTCGATCTTCACGAGATACAAGCGGTCTTCCGTATTCGGCTGCCAGGCGGGACTTTTGATCGTCATCCCGATCACGGCACTGTGCTGATCGACCGGCTTGGTAATGTGAACGGGTGAGACAAACTCTCCGGCTAGCCGCTGAAACTGCTTCTTGGGTTTACTCGCACAGGCCGCATTCACCAACAACGCGACCGCTGCCATCGCGATCATTAGTCGTTTCATAGAACGTCCTCTGGGTGGGTCACACGTACCGGTTCGGCGGCCACAGTGTAGGAGGTTCTACGTTGCGTCTCAATCGATACTTACGAAGGGGAGCCGACCAGGGCCGGACAAACCCCGCATGACTAGGAAACAGGTGATCCCCAGATGATCGAGGAAAGGCACGAAAGGGAATGGGTACGGCAGGAACGTGCTGCAGATCCTACGGGACAGGGGCGACAGGCGCAAGCGGCATATCCGCCGCTGTTTTTCCCTGACTTTGGTTTTCCAACGAGAGGCGTTTCAAAACACTTTTAGCCCGCTCCTCCAGGCGTTCGGCCTCGCCGGAGCGTTGGCGACGTCTCAATAAAGACGCGTAGCTCTTCAACGTCTTCACATAGGCTTCCCGGTCATACCCGGCAGCCTGCTCGTAAATGACCAGGGCCTGTTTGTACAGGTCTTCGGACTGCTCCAGCTTATTTTGCGACTGGTAGAGCGACGCCAGATTGTTCATCTCGCCCGCCACATGAGGATTATCGGCCCCCTGCTGCTTCTCCCTGATGGCAATCGCCTGCTGGAACAAGGGCTCGGCTTGCGAGTAGAGCCCCTGCAATTCGTAGAGTTGCCCCAAGCGACTCATGGCCTCGGCCGTATCCACATGGTCGCTCCCGATCGACTTCTTGAAGATGCTGACCGCCCGCTGATAGAGCGCCTCGGCCTGAGGATATTGATTCTGCGCCCGATAGGTGTCGGCTAGATTTTCCAGATTTCTTGCCACGATCGGATGATGGGGTCCGAACGCTTTTTCATGGATCGTGAGGGCGCGTTGATAGAGCGGCATGGCGCGGGGATGTTGTCCCTGCGCCTGATACATTTTGGCCAGATTGTCGCGTGTGATCGCCGTCAGACTGTGCTCCGGGCCGAGTTGCTTCTCAAAAATGGCAAGGGCTTGCTGCAGGAGCGGTTCCGCGTCGGAAAATCGCCGTTGATCCTGATAGACGACGGCAATGTTGTTGAGACTTTCGGCCGTTTTGCTGTGATCAGATCCGAAGACTTTCTCACGAATTTCTTTCGCCCGTTGATGAAGCGCTTCCGACTGTGTGTACAATCCCTGCAGTCGATAGAGTTCTCCCAAATCCGTCAAACTCGTGGCCGTCTCCGCATGGGCTGGGCCATACACGCGCTCCCGGATGGCCAGGGCCTCCTGGAACAACGCCTCGGCGCGCGGATAGCGGCCCAGTTCACGGTTCACCTCGCCCAGCTGACCCAACGTTTCAGCGAGACGCTTGCCTTGAGGGTCCAACACTTCCGCCTCTTTGCGCGCCGCGACAAATGCTTCTTCGGCATGCGTATAGTCGCCGGAGCGCATCGCGGTATTGCCTTCGTTCATAGCCGAACGCCACCGATGGTCCACAGCGCAGCCGGAAAAAAGCCCGAGCAAGGCCAGACCAAGGGTGAATGCCCGCGCGTTCGATCGCATGTTCATGATAGTTGACTCTTCTGTGTGGTGAGGCGGTTGCCGTTTGGAGACTACCCTTGCTCGCGGAATACCTTAAGACTTACCCCCTCCTGAGGCTCAAATCAACCCCGAGAAGAACTTTTTCTACAGTCAATGCCGCACCCTATTTTTTCAGGCACTTAGCCCCTTTGGCCTCAACTCGTCTCCTACGGCAGATCGGCCTGACGAATGAAGGAGTTATCCATGGAGGTGAGCCATCAGGCTATGGCTGTTCCGAGGGAGAATCCACGCGCGGGGCAAGCCTGGCGATGCCGGAGGTATCGTAGGGCAAGACGCTGAAGACCTTGGCCACATCGATCGCCGGCTTCCCCGGGCGCAGCACCTTTTGCGCCAGTGTAGCCGCCCATGAGAGCGGCACCAGCACAAACCTGGGCAGCCAAATAAGGCTGAGGTCCGGATTAGCCTGGCGGAGACGATCCAGCAACTCACGTTTCGTGGGAGACACCGGGTCGAGCAGGTTCAAGGGACTGGGCACCGCGTCCCAGGCGTCTGTCATCCAGCCGAGGAACCGACCGGCAAATCCGACATCCACGACTCCGAGACGGTCGCTCGCCGATCCAACGGCGACGAAGATATTGCCCAGGCGCTTGCCGAGACGGCCGGGGGGATCGAAATCGCGATAATCGACCAAGGCTCCAGGGCGAACGACCTTCACCGAAAGGCCCAGCTCCTTTCCGAGCTGCACCGCCAAGCGTTCCGATTCCAGCTTCCCCCACACATAGGGGCCCGACCCCTTGCTGTCCGGTTCCAAGGGGTGATCGTCGGGAATCGGCCGCCCAGTTCCCTGGGCTAGCACGGCGAGGCTGCTGACATGGACCAGGTGTGTAATCCCCGCCCCGGCTGCGCCGCGAACCATATGCTCTGTGGCATCCAACGAATTACGCTGGTGCTCCGGCCACCCGCCGGCGGTTTCCGCGGCCGCATGAATGACCGTATCCACCCCCTTGAACAGATGCGCGGGAGCTCCGGTTGCCACATCGGCCACGACGTATTCGGCGCCGGCTATCCGCTCCCAGGGAGAAGGGTCGCGCCGTGCCACCACGCGAACAGGGCGACCGCGCGACAACAACGAGCGCACGATTTCCTTTCCCAGAAATCCCGTTCCCCCGGTCACGAGCACGCCCCGGCTCTCGACCGGCTTGGGCGCGGCGTCCGCCAGAGCTTTCGCTTCCCCCACCTTGAGTGCCTTCGCCACCCGCTCGCAAATTCGCACGGTCTCCAAGAGACTCTCCGGCGACAGGGGCGACGGAGTGCCGGCGCGGGCCGACTCGTAGAAGGCGGAAAACAGTTCAGCCAATCCCGGATAACTCCGCTGGCTTTTGAGGAACCGGCTCGCCATCGCCGACGTGGTACCGGTCAGCAGTTGCCAGGCCTGCCTGTAGGGCGCGAACAACTTATCAATGCCGGACGATCCCGGCCCGATGGCCCGTTGAGTCGTACTCCGGACGTAATCGGCAAACAACGATCCATTACGCCCGATGACCCGCAAATAACTCTCGACCGGGCGTCCCTCCAGCGTGACGATCAAGCTTCCTGTGAGGCCCCCGCGACGCACCAGCGCATGCACGGTCCCGGCTTGACTGACTTCCAGCGACAGAAGTTCCGTACGGCCTGTCGCGGCTTGTTCCAATACTTGCAGCAGCAGATAGACCGGATGCGGCAAGATATCGAGCAGTTGATGGTCGGCGCGAAGCACTTTTCGCCCACCCGGAGCATGCCGGACGGTCCGGAAGGAAAAGTAACTTTCGACATGCACGACCCGGCCGATTGAAGGCAGGTATTGCGTCAACACCCGTGTCGGTGGTTCGTACAGCAGCTGGTGGCCGGCGCAGACGCGCAGGCCTTTTGCGTTGGCCTCGTCCAGGATCTGCTGCGCATCTTCAACCGATTCCGTAAAGGGCTTCTCAACATAGATATGGCACCCGGCTTTGAGCGCCATGCGAGCGAGGGGAGCATGGGTGGCCGGCGGAGTAATGATATGGACGACCTGCAGGGTTTCCGAGGCGAACAGTTCTTCCGGCGTCTTAAAGCAGCCGATGCCCGGCACGATATCGCGCATGGCGGCTTGAGCCACATCGGACGGGTCGGCTACCGCCACCAACTGCACACCGGGACATCGCAAGATGGCGCGGGCGTGGTGCTGCGCATGGCGGCCGGCGCCGATGAGCGCGATCCGCAAGGGACCTGACTGGGGAGTGTTCCGGCTAGGATTCGTCACAAGTCGTCTGCGAAGGTGCAGTGCTACTATAGTCTATTCCCACACGTTCTTGAAGCCTTCTTCGAAATTTGTGCAAGACGCGTGACCCGTGCTGAGGTGAAGAGGCCGAGAACATGCCCGCGGGAGAAGGAGGCGCCCGCAACGGAGAGGGGCTCGAGAGGAGCCTCGACCTATCGCTTACGATAGAAGGACGCAATCATCTGCGCGACATACTGGAGCTGCTCATCGGTCAGCTCGGCATAAATCGGAACCGACAACACTTCTTCCGCGGCACGTTCCGATCGAGGGAACGCGCCTTTCTGATAGCCGAGATCGCGATAACAATTCTGCAAGTGGAGCGGCAAGGGATAATAGACTTCCGTTCCAACGCCGTGATCCTTCAAATAGGCCCGCAACTCATCGCGCTTCCGCACCCGAAGCGTGAATTGATTGAAGACATGGAAATTGTGCGCGTGCGTCACCGGCAGAGTGACATGGTCGGTCAACTGCGCGTCCTTGAATAACTGTGCATACCGCGCGGCATTCCGGCGGCGACCTTCCGCCCATTGATCGAGCCGCTTCAATTTCACCAGCAGGACGGCCGCTTGCAAGGCATCCAACCGGCTGTTGATGCCGATCGCTTCATGCACGTAGCGCACGCGACTGCCGTGGACCCGAAGCATGGCGATGGATTCCGCCAGCTCCCGGTCGTTCGTCGTCACCATGCCGCCGTCACCGAACCCACCCAGGTTCTTGGAGGGAAAGAAGCTGAAGCAGGCGAGATCGCCCAGTACGCCGGCACGCCGCCCCTGCTGCGCGGCGCCGATAGCCTGGCAGGCATCTTCTATGACGCCGATTTTGTGCCGTCGCGCAATGTCGTGAATGGCCCCCATGTCCGCGCATTGGCCGAAGAGATGCACTGGTATAATCGCCCTGGTCCGTGCGGTGATGGCCCGCTCCAGGAGCGCCGGATCCATGTTGAAATCATCAGGACGGATATCAATAAACACCGGCTTCGCGCCCAGCCGGGAAATGGCACCGGCGGTCGCAAAGAACGTAAACGGGACCGTAATCACCTCATCGCCGGCCTTGACGCCCAGCGCCATCAATGCCAGCAGCAACGCGTCGCTGCCTGAAGCCACGCCCACCGCGTGTGTACTGCCTGCATAGGCCGCCACCGCCTGTTCGAGCGCCGCCACCCGCGGGCCCAGGATAAAACCCTGCTCATCGCAAGTCGCCTCGATGGCGGCCAGGATTTCACTGCGCATAGATTGGTATTGAGCCTTCAAATCAAGCAGCGGAATGTTCATCGTCCGAAATCCCTTTTTTACAACCGATTGGGTTGCAACTTCATCATATCTTCCGCCGGCCGCGTGGTATGCAGGAGATACGTATAGAGCGAGTGATGCTGTTTCACCGTCTCCTGAATGGTAAACTCTTCCGGCAATACATCCGTCCCTTCCCGGAGGTCCGCCCGAAGTCGCTTATCCCCCAAGATCTGACAGACTCGACCGGCTATGGCCCGGACATCGCCGGCCGGACAGAGGGTCCCATGGATGCCCTCAATGATCGCTTCGGCAGCGCCCCCGACGCGCGTGGCCACAATCGGAATCCGGCTGGCCCTGGCTTCCAACATCGCGCAGGGCAACCCTTCCCAATGGGACGTTAAGACGAACACGTCGAACGCCTTCAGCAATGACGCGACGTCCCGGCGCCAGCCGAGCAGCGCCACCCGCTCCTGAAGCCCCTGCGCCTGAATCATCGCTTCGATTTGCGGCCGCAATGCGCCGTCCCCGACCAGCACGCATTTTGCCGCGGGCATACGCTGACAGACGAGCGCCGCGACGCGGATAAAGTCTTCGGGAGACTTCTGCGGTTTCAAACACGAGACCGTCCCCACGAGCAGCTGATCGGGCCCCACACCCAGCACGGCTCGCAGACGATCGCGTTCCGCCGGTTCAACCCGCGCCGCAAAGGTCGTGGGATCAATGCCAGGCCGGACGACCGACACCTTGGAGGCGGTGAAGAGGCCCCACTCAAGTCCCTGCCTACGGTCGGCTTGCGAGACGGCAATCCAATGGGTCGTGACTCGCCCCACGATTTTCTCCAGCCCGATCAGCATATGTCGAAGCCACGATGGCTGGGCGGGCGTCACTCCGTACCCGTGGACCGTGTGCAAAATGCAAGGCACCCCGGCGATCCAGGCGGCTAATCGCCCTAGGATACCAGCTTTTGAACTGTGGGTGTGCACAATCTTCGGCTGCAGGCTACGGAACGTGGCGACCAGTTCCCACAAGGCACGCAGATCTTGTACGGGGCGAATGTCTCGAACGAGCGACGGGATCAAGCGGACTTCGACGCCGTCGAGCGCGTGCGCTTCCTCGGTCAACAATCCGCCTGGCCCCGCAATCAGCACCGGTCGGAATCGCCGGCGGTCCAGACTCGACACCACACGCATCGCCACTTCCTGCGCGCCGCCCAGTTCGAGTTTCGTGATGACGTGACAAATTACATCCATAGGTTCGACGCGGTCAGGCCGCGGCCCTCATGCGTAACCGCATGGCCACCTGCTGTCCCTGGGCGATCGCGTCTTCCATGGACGTGTGTTCCCATAATCCATATCTCCCGACTGAAAAAATCCCACGCCGTTCCAATTCAGCCACTAGCTCTTTTACGGCGCGACTGCGATACCGATCGAACAAGACATAGGCGTAATACAAATCCTTCACATCCGACATGACCAGCTCATCAGCGCGCTGCAACAGACCGGCCTCCTCCAACCCGCGGCGACCCCGCTCGATCAGCGCGGCCTCCGATTGGTGTTGCGTCGGCTGGTGCGAAATTTCCACATACAGCGAGCTGCATCCCGGCCGTCCCATGGTCGGAGAGAAATTCATGGGAAAACCGGCTCGGTAGAACGGATACCGGTGCTCCGGGAAATAAATCCAATGTTTGTCGGACAGATGTTCCCGCGCTACGGCCAGGTTGACGTTATACACGGAAACCCAGCGCAGCACGCCCGCCAAGTCTCGCATCGGCGCCGGAAGGTCGACACACCGGCGCACCAGCTCGGGCAACGGGATCGTCGAGATGAGGCGTTCATATTCCTCAGTCCGTTCCCCTTCCGCACTCCGGAACACGGCACGGCGCCTGCCCGTCTCGATTTCCACCAACTCGGAATCGTACGCCAGGTTCTCCACTGAAGGCAGAAACGCCTCCGGCAGCACCTTGATGCCGCCGCTGACCGGATATTGAAACGACGGATTGTAGCCGAAGGCCTTGTCTTTAATGCCCAACGCCCCGCTGACGACATCTTTGATATCCGGTTTCGGCACGAGCCACGAGACCCAGTCCGAGGTGAGCTCATCGAGCGGCACCTGCCATAACTTTTCGTTGAAGGGCACCATGAAATGTTTCGCGATCCCCTCGCCCAGACTCTCGATGATCCACTGCTTGAACGATGGGGTTTCGACCGGCGGCGGCGATGAGGAAGGAGACAACGTGGAGATAAATCCTAACAGGCACTCGCGCACTACTTCAGGCGGCAGGCCGTACGTATTCACCTGGAACGGATATTCGGTATAGGTGCCGTGAGAATAGACATAGGATTTCCGCGCGTGCCGCTGCAACCGGTCCGGGAGCAGGCTCTCAACCAAGGCCTTGATCGCCGTCTGGCGAAAATGCAGCAGATGCCCCGTGTAATCGAAGGTGAAGCCGTCTTTGACGTAGGAGCGGCACAGCCCGCCGACCTCGCGTTCCCGCTCCAGGATCTTGTATGGCATTCCGCGCAAGTGATAGGCCGCGCTGAGCCCGGCCAATCCAGCCCCCACGATCACAATCATACTGTGCCGGTCCTTTCTGTCGAACGAGCCGGGACTTCCTCAGGACTGACGGCGACGACTCCGCTGGACACATTGACCCGCGTCAGCGCCCCGGCAGCCACGGCCAGACCCACCACGGTCGCCCCGCTCAAGATCACGGCGAGATCCTGCGGAACGGCCATAACCAGAAGCCCGATCCCTCCCAATACCCCCGCCCCGAGATAACTGAGCAGGACGACTTGCGTGACCGACAGCCCCCAATGGCGCAACCGTATCGCGAGGTGATCAGGGCTGCCCAGAAAGACCGGCAGCCCGCGCAAGAAGCGGATGTACATGACGAACAGCGTGTCGAAAATCGGCATCCCCAGGATCAGGACCGGCGTCAGCAGCGAAACGGAATGGCCCTCCGTGTATTTGCCGATCATCGACAGCGCGCCCAGCATGAGACCGATGAACATGGCCCCGGAATCCCCCATATAGATGGATGCCGGTTTCCAGTTGTAGCGCAGGAATCCCAGCAGACTGCCCATCAACGCCGCCAGCATGAACGCCGTCGCCTGATCCCCGTTCAAGATCGCCACGACGCACAGAAACGCCGCGCTGATGACGCCCACGCCGGCCGATAATCCGTCCATGATATCGAGAAGATTGAAGGCATTGATGATGCCGATCATCCAGAACAGGGTCAGCATGAGATCGACCCAATCGGGAAGCGACGCAATCTCGATACGGATGCCGCTCTTGATCAAGACGAACACCGCCAGAAATTGCCCCGCCAACTTGGTGCCCGGCGACAACACGCCGAAGTCGTCGATCAGGCCCAGCATGACGATCAAGGTGCCCGCCAGCACAATTCCCAGCACGTCCTGCCGGAACTCGAAGGTAAACGCCAGACTCACCAGGAAGGAAAGATAGATCGCCAATCCTCCTAGATAAGGAACCGGCTCGCCCTGACGCTTCAGCCGGCCGTCCGGGCTGTCGACAATGCCGAATTTCAAGGCGGCACAGCGCGCAATCGGCACGCCATAGACCGACAGCAAGACCGCGACGAGGAAGGTCAGCGCCAGGAGGATCATCGCGCACCAGTGGATTGCCCGCGACCTGACACCGGGTGGCTCAGAGTCCGGTGCAGCGAAGGGTTGGGCCCAACCTGGCTAAAGGTGCGGTACACCTCAACCAGCCGAGGGCCCCATACCGCCAGGGAGTATCGGGTCTCTACGGTGCGGCGGCCTGCCTGCCCCATGCGGGTGCGCAATTGCGGATCCCGGCACAGCAATTCAAGCCGCTCATACCACTCCTGTGCCGTGGAGGCGAGAAATCCGTTTTCTCCATTCACGAGAATCTCACCGTTGACCCCGACAGGCGACGCCACAGCAGGCAGACCCACGGCAAGATACTGCAACAGCTTGAGCCCACACTTGCCCCGCGCCCACTCCGTATCCTCCAGGGGCATCACGCCGATGGTGGCATCCTGGAGATCTTCCACCTCACGCTGCCACTCCCAGGAACGAAACTCGATGTCCACGCCAGGGAGCACCGGTGGCTCGGAACAGACGACGCGCAGCTTCACGCGATAGCGTTCCTGCAAACGGCGGAGTGCGGGCGCCAAGACATTCAGATACTTCAGGTTACAGGCGAGGCCGATCCAGACAAGCGTGATAGGGTCATCGCCGTCTGTGCGCCGGGTGGCCCCTTCAACCGGCTTGGGAAGAAACCGCGCCGTATCCACCACTGTGGGCACCACGTTTACTCGCGATGAAAATTGAGCGGCGTAAGCAGCTAAGCGATTGTTTCCGACTATGACACCGCTAGCCATCCTGAAGAGCACCGGCATTTTCCGTTGATGGCCGCGGGTCAGATAAATCGCATCATCCATCTCGAACACGAGGCGATATCGCAACCAGGCCAACACCCGCTCGATCAGCGGAGGCGCATAGGGGAACAGCTGCCCTTCGATCACGATCACGTCTCGCCGGCCCAGCGTCAGGAGCGTTCCCAGCCGTTTGACAAAACGAGCCACGACATAGGGAATTTTGAGACAGGTTTGAAGGACCGATGAGCGGACCTGGAGAATCGAGAAATACGTGGCACCGAACAGTGGATCCACACGGCACTCAATGCCCGCGTCTTGGAAATGCGGCAGGAATTGGTACAGGCGGTAGCGACTGCTGGGGCCGATGGGGGAGCTTTTGGAAAAATAGGTGACGGTCATGGCGCGGCGTTCCGCCCCGTTGTCTCAACATATTCACCGGTTACGCAGGCAACACCGGCTAGTCAGATACTACCGGAGTTCTCCGGCAAGGATAGATTTTTCGATGTTTCTGAAGGGGAAGTGTGTGATTCGCAGACACTGCGATGGGTGCGACTGTATCAAGAAACGGGCGATGCAGGATTCGCATGCTGTCGATGCGTGGTCTCCTATACCACATTGCGTAAACCATCTCATGTTGTGGAGTAGTTTACACACCTCCCCTTAGACAGCAGGCAAAGGCCGATCCTGAATCAACAACAGTGAAACGATATCTCCAAATCGCATAGGTAATAAAAGAAAGCCATGACTGAAGGCATTCGGTGAGTTATTTCGCGGGGCAGGCCTTTCACCATATATTCCGACGGCCTGATCAACTTCATGTTTTGCAATGGACAACTCACACTTGAATGCTCCAATCTTCCTTGGAACACGAAAGATGGGGATTATAGTAGGGATCTCCTTGTCGAATACTTTCTCCCCATCGGCTGAGAAAAAACTCTTCATCTTCTGGATCTCGTCGTCCTCTTCTGGAGGCATTTTCGTGATGAATTAATACTGCCTCAGGAGTGTAAATAATGCGGTATCCCTCTCGAATCAGACGCAGGCAAAGATCCACATCATTGTATTCAACCTTCAAACGAGTCTCGAATCCTCCAATCTTTTGAAATGTCTTCGCGGAAACAAGTGCACAGGCTGCAGTCACCGCACTACAATTTCGCATAACAGAACACAACCCATGATAATACTCACGATCTCCTCGAAGATGACGGAAGGCATGCCCCGCAATCCCTCTGATTCCAAGTACTACTCCCGCGTGTTGTATTCTTCCCGACGAATAAAGAAGCTTGGCGCCCACAACACCAACGCCGCTTCGCTGTCCTTGAGCCATCATAACGCTAAGCCAGTCAGGGGAAACCACTTGGGTGTCATCATTTAAAAAAAGCAAGAACTCTCCCCTCGCCTTCGATGCACCATAGTTATTAATGCTAGAGAAGTTAAACGTCCCTGAGAACTGGTGAACCGCCCATCTCGTCGAGACCTCAGCGAGATACTCTTGCGCGCTCCAAGCATGACTGTCATTGTCGATCACAATGATCTCATAACGCGAATATGCTGTTAATTGTTCGATGCTTTGGATGCACTGACGTAACAGATCCGAGCGATCTTTTGTGGGGATAATGATAGACACCAGCGGCGCATCTGATATTTGGAAGACCACCCTGCACTTGTCCGACATAGCGGATACAACCTCTGCGTGCTCGTTTCGCCTATACAATGCACCTCGAAGTGAGTTCATCTGAGCCTTAGCACGCAAGTGGTCGTGGTTGGAGGGTCTTTCGTTAACGGCGCGGCAATGGCAGAGCACTTTAGGAATATGCCCAACCTTATTCGTCTCCTCCGTATAACGCAAAACAAGGTGATACAAACCATCATGCCACATATCACCCCAACTCTCCCTGATAGCGGCAAGAATCTTTGCCCGCATAACACAGAAACGGCCCACGTAATTCATCCCTATGAGGAGATCTGGGCTCCAGCCTGGCTTGAAGAAAGGATCTACAAGCGTGCCGTTTTTCCTGGCTGTGTCTTCATCGGAATAGAGGAAATCAAGATGTGGGCACTCTTGGATTTGCATAACCACAGCATAAATTGCCTCAGGAGCGAGATAGCAATCCTCGGACAGAAAAATTACAAAGTCCCCCGAAGCCTCCCCAAGGACATACTCAGCCGCATTGTCCAATTCTGAAATGATCTTGAATCGAATCCTATTATCTTCCTCTGAAGCATGGGCAACTTGAGTCTCCAGCGTACTACGGCCCGACATATCCCCAACTACCAGGAGCCTCCAATGCGGATACGTCTGCTGCCGAAGTGAAGCAATCGTCTGCCGCAATCCTTCCTCATCCGTGCTGCTCACCGGGAGTACTACGGTCATAATCTGAGGCTCGAATAGTTCTTCGGCTTCAGTTCGCATGCGGCGCAAACTTTCTGATGAGGGGACATGCTTCTTTCGCCACACTTTATAACGCTCACCCTGTTCCTGAGACGAGAATGGAAGCGCCGATGAATGACCAGCTATAATAGCGAGTAGCTTGATGAACGCTTTCCGAAAACACGCAAACGCACCCTCATTCGCGGCTACCTCTCTTAAACGAGCAATCAGCCACAAAATATTGGCCAATCTCCTCTCCCAGAATGGAGGACATTCGCAGCCCGCTTTTTTTTCTTTGTTCCGAAATTTCATGCTCGATTCGGAAGCTTGCAGAAGTTGCCTCGATTGGCCTTTCCGGATAGCAGTTGCATCAAGAGCTTGGAGTTGGGCGTACGACCGATGCATTGGCGGCGAGAATAAGACTCTAGGCCCGACTAGATATTGCTGGCGCTCTTACACGCAGCCTTTTATCCGCCGACAAAAAGTCGTCTAACAGGAGAGAGCAGTGTTCTGATCAAACCTCTAATCCTGGGATAGCGGTTGAGCCTAAAACGACAAGCTGTCAAAATCCTCCACCCATGATAGCGAGCAACTGAAACTAAATCACCGCATATGGATCGTGGCGTAACGCCATCCATTCCAGGCACCCCAACCGCCCGGAACCCTTGAACGGTCGAAAGACCTTTCTTCGCTCGCCGTGTTGCCTCCAGAAATCGTCGCTGAAACCGCCTATCCGGCTCTAAGTGACAACCTTCGGCCCATTCATTCCAGGCATTAATAAATACCAATCGGTCCTTACCCGGATACATATTACGTGCTTGCTCCACAGTTCTCGCCAACCAGCACTCGTAGTTTTCTGGCGTTCCATTTAACACAACGAGCGCCCGTTCATGTGCACGAGCCGTATTGTCCCAAGAAGGGAACACCGTCTTAAAGACATTCTGTTCAGGATACTGTCTCCCCATATAAGATATGGCAATATCCTGATATTCCATGGCATTACCATAAAACTGTTCATAAAATTCGATCCGGTCATTCACGTTCCGACAATAGAGATTGTGCGGGGGAAATTCCACGCCACTGTCAAATCCAAATTGGCTGTACTCCTCATTGCCATGAGTAAGCGCAGCGCACACATGAATCTTGCCGATACCTAGATTCTCACAATACTCTCGCCACACCTGCACCGTTCTACGCGGGTTGGGCAAATGCTGCGGTCGATATACGATGAGAAATGGCTCCCCTCCAAGCTTGATATAGCGTGGGTCCTTAAAGAACGGGACTAGGCTCTTTATAAAATTCAGATCGTCATCGGGCAGGTACTTTTGACTGATAAGGACTTGATGCTCAGCAGCATCCCATCGCCTAGTCCAGTTTTCGTTCGCCCAGCAAAGGCAGAACGGCATGTCACTATCCGGATCCGCCAACATTTCATCGAGCGGCCGATTCAAAATGCGAGTGCCTGAAAACCAATAATAATGATAACAAAACCCGTCGATACCGTACTGTTTAGCAAGCTGGATCTGCTCGTGACGGATTTCCCGAAGACGCAAATCATAAAATCCCAAATCAGCCGGAAGGTGAGGTTGATAGTGACCATTAAAAAGAGGCGAGGCTTTCGTCACATTGGTCCACTCTGTGAACCCTTTGCCCCACCACTCATCATTCTCCGCAGTTGGGTGAAATTGGGTAAGAAAAAACGCGATCAGCCTAGGGCTAGTCCGATCACCTGATCCGGACAAAGTATCCGACATGCTTTGCTCCAATTTGATACTGGTTAGGGCGCGAAAGTGACGCACCCACCAGAGTCAAAGGCGGATGCCGAGAAGACTGCATATGAGGCGGATCCGCTGCCTAGCCTGCTCACTCAAACGATTAGCAACACGCCTTCTCCACACTGCCGCCAAAGCAGCTGACCTACGACGGTATTCCGGAGGCACTAAAGAGACCGCATCGCCAGAGTAGCTGAGGGGAACAGCCTTGATGACCACCTGGTAGACATCTGCATGGGCACATCGCCTCAATACTTCTTTTACTCCCGCAGGAAGCCTGTACCAGCTTGCAGACAATTCTGTCTCTTCGGGCGACTTTACAACGTATCTGGCCTCAACGATCTTGAGAGCAGCCTGGGCAAACAAGTTTTCGATATTCTTAAGACAGAAGAAGCGGATATGGGTGCGATCAAGCAGGCCCCATTCGCGATATTCAATGTCACCATTGATCAGGCACGACACAACGGCCGCATGCCCCATGTGCGGCAGTGAAATCACGAGATACCCGTTAGAATTAATAAACCCCGCCATCTGCGCCAGAACGGCCCATGGATCATAGAGATGTTCGAGCACGTCGCCCGCCACAACAACATCAAATCGCTCCGTACCATCGAGCAGCCGCGGCCACTCAGCAGAATTCAGATCGGCCCGCATGACAGTCTCACAGTAGGGCGCAACCTTCTCGATTGCCTCTTGATCCCAGTCGAGTCCAGTCACTCGGCACTGCCCGTGCTGTGCCAACAGTTTTGTAATCGAACCCGGTCCGCACCCGACCTCTAAGACCCGCTTGGACGAACCAACCAGACGTGCGACATGTGCTGGCGCAGTCTGTCCGCACGGATCAACCGCGAATTCGTACTTGTGCCGGGACGTGGTACTCATTTGCCTCCAAACTCAACGCTGTCTTGACTGCCTGAAATCTTTTCATTGCAAGCATTTTTCGGCCCAGACGTATTCCCGGAACTTCAATTAATCGGAAGGTAGCCTCTGCGCACACCAACACAGCACTCACCGCAACGCCAGCGCAAACGAAAAAAGAATACGCCCCGATAGCGGGGGCACACCATTCATAAAGTTTGAGTACCTGCCCCTTCACAACGTGAAGCACGACTGGGTGTACCAGATAAATACTATAGCTGCGCTCCCCAAAATACTGAAACGGACGGCTGGAGATGGCCCCGCTCGGTTGCCAGCCTTGCCAAGCGCAGAGCGCGCTCAGCCCGCCCCCCCAAAGCACAATATCCCATCTGGCCGAATTGTAGAGTCGCGGCCCCAGATCAGACCCAAGCAAGGCCCCGAGAATCACAGTCGCGGCTAATGGAGCCCAAACCCTAGGCAGCTGGGGATACGCCTTTGACAATTTCCCTAGCTGATAAACATAGATGCCCATTACAAAAAAGCACATATTCGATGGAAAGGAGAAATAACTCCAATCAAATTGCGCAGCGGGATCCAGAGCCATATACTGATCGTGCAACGCAGCACGCAAGGCGGTGGTTGCAAGAATGCTGAGGACCAGCAATACCAGTGCGGACTTGTGGGATCGAATAAGCAGGAGCGCCACAGGAAACACCGCGTAAAAGATCATCTCCACGCCAACCGACCAGCCGCCCCACACAATGCCAGACTGGGGGATAAAGCCAAACGTGAAGGTTAGATTGAGGAAAATGCCGATGGGATCCTTTGCCCCGGTTCCCTTGATGAGGCCGACAGCCAGCCACAATGCAAGCATGAAATAGAAGAGCGGCGCGATTCGGAAGAATCGCTTAATGAAATACTGAGATAGCCAGCCGGGCATGTAAATTCGCGGCCCTGTTGAGTGCATCAGAGAAAACGCGCTCAGAATAAAAAACAGATGAACGCCAAAACCAAAGTCTCGCCCGATGCACTCTAAAAAAATTGGAGTCTTGATACCGCCGACATGAACGAGGTGGAAAAGGACCACAGCCAATGCTGCGATTCCCCTGAGACCATGGATGCCGGGCAAGAACCGTTCTTGCTGGACAAGCGTCGAACTAAATGCACGCATATTTATTCGGCTTCAAATCAAATAGCGTCATAACCAGGCGCCAAAATGCTTCCCGCGGAGCAAATAGTGCCGGCCGAGATCAAAATCACTTTGCGGTAGCGCAGTCACCCCTCGCTTCACGATAATAAAATTGTGATTCACAAAAATCTCTTCGATCAAATCGCATCGGCTGGCAGCCAGCATGAACAACTCGATCAGCAAGTTGCTTAGTGCGCGCTTTCCCCCGAAATGAGGATTATCTTTCTGCCACAGATCGCCAGACCAATGCGCCCAAGCCCAATCTTCAATGACGTAATGACCACCAGGCTTCAGGAACGGGAAAGCAATATTGAATGCCTCGCGCGTCTCTTCGTACAAATGTGATGCATCATCGACGATGATATCGATATCTCTATTGGGAAACTCGGAGAACAGAATCTTCTGCATCGTCCGGCGATCTGCTTGATTCACACCATAGTATGGTTTGATCCGATCTGGGTTTCCGTGCTTAGCGATGTATTGGGCAAGCGCCTGAACGGGTTTAGGCATGAACTCGACAGCCACAATTTTGTTCGGTTGAAAGAGTTGGTCGTACAGGACTACGCTTCCGCCTTTGAATATCCCCATTTCAAACACATTACCGATTGTATGCCCCCCGAGCATGGCAACCACTTTTTCAATCATGGAGCGGCTCTTACCAAGAAGAAACCGGTCTACTGTGGAGTTTATTCCATGCAACTCCTCAGAGGTATAGGCGACATAGAACTCGACATCATTGATTTTTAGATTGGAATCATTTTCCCAAGTTAAAGCGGGTGCGGTCATTTCTTCCCTTCTACATTTTCTTTGAGTGTTATACGACTAGACACTTGGCGTCTTTTTAGGAGCGAACCAACCGCACGAAGTGGTTTGGTTATTTTCCAGCTGGTAGACGACAGGAGGGCGGAAATCCGCTCATCCCTCTCTGCCAAAACCTGGTTGAGGCTCGCGATCTGCCTGCTGAAGGCACTGATCGAGTCATCCCGGTCGGCCAAAGACTGATTAAGGCGAATGATTACATTGCCGCTTAATTCTGCCAGAGCCTGATTGAGGTGGGCGATCTGCATTTCTTGGGATGCCACCGCGTCATTCTGCCGAACGACCTCCACGTGGCGGCTCGGCCCAGCGGACTTTCTCCAATACACACCAACGCCGTCGATTTCGATGATTTCCGGACTTATCCCGGCCTGGACACAATAGTCACTAACAGCAGCTTTACATGCAGGAACCGCATGATAGTCATCGATGATTGCGTACCCTTGAGGTGAGAGCTTGGGGTATAAATTGGTCAGCGCATCCATTGTTGATTCGTACATGTCGCCATCCAGTCGCATCAGCGCCAATTGACCTATCGACGCGTTCGGCAAGGTATTCTTGAACCAGCCCTTGAGAAATGTCACCTGCTCGTCCAATAAGCCATAGGCACGGAAGTTTTCCTGAACTTCATCCAGGGATACTGCCAGTTGCTCGTATGTATGAAAATCGGAACCAGCATCAGCGGGGTAACGTAGTTCACTAGGTACCGGCAGCCCTTCAAACGAATCAACAACCCACACTGATCGATCAGACACGTTGTAAGCAAACAACACGGCACGCATCAGGATACACGCACCACCACGCCACACCCCTGTCTCAATAAGATCACCAGGCACGTTGTCGGCAATCACAGATTCAGTCAATGCTCGAAGATTGGCGAGCCGCTTTGTGCCAATCATCGTGTGTGCTCTCGAAGGCCAATCCAGGCCGTGTTCTCGGCAACGGGAATCAAACACGTTCGAGCCAAAAGGAGCCTGAGAAAAGTCCCGAACAATACTGCCAGTCAAGCAAGCTTGCATAAGATCTAGATAGTCATTCCTCACGCGTTGCAACTTGCTCTGGGAGCCTATAGAACGCGTGTCCATGCTTTCAACGCTTGCTGATGCTTGCTGAGAATGAGTTTCCACGGCCACTGGGGGATAATGACGCGACGCGACGAGCACTTCCACGCCCAAAGACGCCAATGTCTAAGATTGTCCGTATGGGCACATTCGTTTTCCAGCCATGCCCTGTCGCGTCGTTTACACAGAACTACTGATAGTTATTGCCAGGAAAACCACTCGAATTAAACTGCCGCTGACTTCGAGGCGACGCCATTGTCCTAGTGACCTTAATGGAGTCAAACATCAAACCAATCATGCCAACCACCACGCTTGACGCATGGGATTCCAGACTGAACGCATCGTGCAACCACTGCAACTGAGTAACACTTTCAAGGGAAGCTCCGTCTGCAATCGCCACATCCACCGTATAGGAACCACATGGCAATATCGGCAACCGGAACTCAAAGACACCTTTGACAGTCTCATCGGGGTCCGCTGATACGGGGGTCAAACAGTAGGTCGTATAGGAATTCTGCGCAAATAGAATTTGTCCTAGCTTATTCTTAAATTGAAAACCGAAGATAATGCTCCCGCACGCCACTGCGATCAACGCCTCTATCTCTATGCGCACCATCTCTCCCCCAACGACCCAGGCGAGAGGACGGCCTTGCAAATCAGTCAATGCTGCATTGGTGATCGTGGCGCCTCCGTGGCCGAAGCTATGCGCTTCTGAGGAAAACTCAAAAATTTCGATGTCATTTCTTTGATTCGAATGATTGATAAAATCGATGCGCGCATCGTGCCGTGACAATCTGTGCTGCTCGGAACTTGGGAGAGGTGTTCTTTGCACTTGATTGGCAATGACAGAAGGTGAGACGCCATAGCGCGTGGCAAGGTATTCTTCGCAGACATGCTTTGCCGAACCTATCGACCGGACCTCACCGTGGTCTAACCAAATAGCGCGATCACACAGACTCACCACCGTACCGGAATCGTGCGTCACAAGCACGATCGTACCCCGAGTCTTAAAAGTATGCAAAAACCGCATACATTTCTGCGTAAAAAACACATCCCCAACAGCCAATGCTTCGTCAACAACGAGGATTTCTGCGTCAACATGCGCAATGACTGCAAATGCCAAGCGTACAAACATCCCGCTGGAGTAGGTTTTGATAGGCTGATCGATAAAGTCGCCAATTTCAGCAAAAGCGACAATCTCATCATACTTGGCATCGATTTCCGCTTTTGAAAGACCAAGAATCGAGGCATTCATATAGACGTTCTCTTTCCCCGTAAACTCAGGATGAAACCCTGCGCCGAGTTCAAGAAGGGCTGCGACGCGTCCTTGCAATTCAATGTCTCCGTTAGTTGGTGCAAGGATTCCGCAGAGCAGCTGAAGTAAGGTTGACTTACCTGAGCCGTTGACTCCTATTATTCCGACGGTCTCGCCCTTCTTAATCTCAAACGAACACCGATTGAGTGCCCAGAACTCTCGAAAATATGGCACTGACGAAAGTCCGAACATTCCACGCAATCGCGGCACGACAGACTGCTTCACGCGGTCAATGGGGCGATCATACAGGTGATAGCATTTACTGAGATTGTCTACCTTGATCGCGACATCAGAGGACATCGGCAAACCCCGTTCGGGTGCGTTGAAACCATGCTAACCCCAACCACGCCACGATCAAACTACAAAGGAAGTACACGACCACCCCTGGCCAGGGGAGCATCTTGCCCATGATCAATACATTCCGTGATTGCTCAACGACGAACGTAAGCGGATTTAGATACAGGAGCGGTTGATAGGATTCGGGAAGCGAGGACAACGGATAGAACACAGGGGCTAGAAACAGCAGAAGATTGGTCACCACAGTAATCGCCGGCCCTACGTCTCTCACAAACACACCGACTGAAGCCAAGAACCAAGATAGTCCCAGCGCATATAAGGCCAAAGGAACAACTACGCACGGCAAGAGAACAGCCGTCCAGTTCAGAGAAATGTGAGTCAGCAGGTGGAATAGCATAAGCACGGCCAAGCTCACCCCCATCTGGAACAACGCCGCACCTAACGACACCCAGGGGAGAATCTCCAGTGGGAACACAACTTTTTTGACAAAGCTCGCGTGATTCAACATAAGGGTTGGTGCACGATTGACGCATTCGTTAAACACCCCGCACACGATCAATCCCGTAAAAAGCGTGAGCACAAATTCTAAGCTGCTCTCTCCTCCCGGATGCCAAGAAGCCTTGAACACAACATGAAAAACAAATGTATAGACCATCACCATCATTATCGGATGAGCCAGCGACCACAGCATCCCTAATAATGAACCACGATATCGGCTTGCGATTTCGCGTTTGGTCAATTGCCGGATCAAATCCCAATGCGAGGACATACTAGTGAAGACCATGAGGGGAGAGAGGCCGTGTTCCCGCAACAGCATTTCATAGCCTTTGGCTGAGAGCCCCGCTGTCAGACCACGCGGCCGGAGCGGGTATGAGTGAAGGACGCCCGATGATGGTGAGGTTCGTACGCCCCCTCAACCCATCGATACAGCACGACCACGGATCAAAAATCCCGTTGCTGGAACACGAGACAGGCTCCAGTCAGCAGGAAGCCGGCGTACACCAGCCCGTAGAGCGACGCCATCAGCACAAACTCCGGCGCCGCGGCAATGCCCACCGCGGCCTGGCCCTTGATGTTCAACATGTCGAGGTTGGGACAGACATAATACAGTAGGTCAACGAGCGACTTGATCGGCCCGCTTTCGTGATTGGCCACCATCGACCGCAAATCCGCGGTGAGATGGCCGATGACATAGAGGCCCAGGGTAAAGATGGCACTCAGCGTGGTCGACGTGAACGTCGAGAAAAAGAGTGCCACGGCGGTCACCACGAGAATTTCCACGAAGATCAGGGCGGCCGCCTGAAACAGCGACGGGTGAATCGGCACATGATAGAGCCAGAGGGTGAGGAGGAATACGGCCCACATGATGGCCATGTTCACAAACAGCGTCAGCGCCAAACCAAGGTATTTGCCCATGATGAAAAAGGTCCGGCTGATGGGCCTGGCCATGATCGTGTAAATCGTCCGCCGTTCGATTTCCTTATTCACCAGACTGATCCCCACAAAAATGGCAATGATGACGCCGATCACGTTGATGGCCGCCAAGCCCATGTCGGCTATCACCTTGTGGTGCTCGGTGATGGAAAGGTCCGCCAGTAGTACCGACAATCCGATGAGCAATCCCGCGAACAACACGAGGTTGTAGAGGATCTTATCCCGTAAGCTTTCACGGAATGCATTGACTGCAATGACCCCGATCGCACCCATATCAGGACGCCCTCCCACTCGTCATCTGCGGCAAAACGCGCGTGGCTTCTTGCGTAGCCTCCTGAAAAAACAGATCCTCCAATGACGCTTTGTGCGGCGTGACGGAAAGCAGCCGTCCCCCCTGGCGACGAATTTCTCCCACCAGTGCGTCCACGGCATCGGGAGTCGGCAACACGATCAGACATTGCTGCCCCTGTTGCAGCACGCGGCTGGCCAGTGAGTGAATGAATGCATTTCCTTCGACCTTCAGTTGCTGGCACACCACCTCGACGGACTGGGTATGATCCTGACGAACCAACTCATCGACACGGCCGCTGGCGACCAGACGACCCTTCATCACAATTCCGACACGGTCGCAGATCATCTCGACGTCATGCAGAATGTGCGTGCTGAAAAATACCGTCTTCCCGCAATCGCGCAAGCTCAAAATCAGATCGCGGACCTGTTTGCGTCCGATCGGGTCAAGACCGGTCATGGGCTCATCGAGGACGATCAACTCCGGATCGTGAATGAGCGCTTGCGCCAACCCGATACGTTGCAGCATGCCTTTGGAAAACTTTCGCAGCTGTCTGGTGCGCGCCTCCACAAGCCCCACGAGTTCCAGAAGCTCCGTGACCCGCAGAGCGAGAGCCGCATGATTCAATCCGGCCAGGCGCCCATAGAAGCCAAGGAACTCTTCGGCCGTGAGATAGTCGTAAAAGTAGGGCGATTCCGGCAGGAAGCCGATCCGGCGGCGCGTCGCGACATCTCCTGCCGGTTGTCCCAGCAACTGAGCCGTTCCACTCGTCGCACGCACCAGTCCCATCAGAATTTTTAATGTGGTGGTTTTTCCCGCCCCGTTCGGACCGAGAAATCCGAAAATTTCTCCCCGTCCCACCGTGAGAGATAGACCATCCAGCGCCACGAATGGAGGGCGTCCGGGCCAGCCAGATGCGTAGGATTTGCTCAAATTGTCTGTGACGATATCGTCCACGGCTCTCCTCCGTCGTTACAGTGCAGCGGGCAGCGGCGTTCCGGTTGCAGGAGAATCTGTTGAAGACTTCGCCGGTCCCACACGGCAGGCGACTTTTTCATGGATAAGGAGCCGGTCGCGTTTTGAGGAGGCACTGACGGCGCCGGTCAGACCATCGATTTCATACCGCCCGCCTAAAGGATCCTCAGGAAGCTGCGGAATGATTCCGCGCAACATCAGATCGTCCAACTTCGCCGGGCCTTGGCCATACTTGAGCCGATACCGCTTGATGCCTTCTTCGAGCACACGCAAATCCTGCTCTTGAACGATTTCTTTCTTGCGCTCAAACAGGGCCTCCCGAATTCGCTCATCGGCTACGCTCCGGGAGAAGCGGTCCAAAAACTCCAAGGCGGCTGTGGGGTCTCCGCTTACTACCGTCATACGCGCGGCTAACCGGGGCAGGTAGGCAGGCGAACCCGGCACCTGCGCCGCCATCCGGAAGAACTCTCCCGCTGCAGCCGCATCGCAACGCTCATAGTACGCGATGTAGCCGGCCAGGAACGGCAGGTGCCAGTTCGACGGGTTGTGGCTGATGCCTTTCCTGACGATGGCCAGGCCTTCATCCTGGCGTCCGACCAGCACACCGAGGAAGAGCCCCGTCGCCTGGTAGGGAGGGAGGAAGGTAGGATCCAGATCCGTTAGGACGTCCACGGCGTGATAGGTCCAGGTATAGCCCAGCTGCGTATCGTGCTTTGCGCCGATGTGCTGGACCGCCTGCAGCCAGATCAGGTCGGCGACGACTTGCCGATACCCGAGCACGGCCAATTTCAAATAGTCCCCTTTGGGGAGATAGGCCAATTGTTCGGCGCGTGCCACGGCGGTTCGGTCCTGATCCAGAACATGGAGCAAGCTCGACGCGCCGGCCAGCAACGCCAGGCCGCACAAGACCTGCGCGGCAAGGGACTTCGTGGCCTTGCTGGATTGACGTGGTTTCACCCGGCAATGCCCTTTCCTTCAACCGCTGCCCGCAAGGGCGCCACATCGATATGTAAGAAGGCTCGATCCAGACTGGTTTTATTCCACTGCTCATACCTGGCCTGCCGCGATTGAATTTCATGCAGCTCCCGCTTGGCATCATCGAGGCGGTTTGCATCGATCCACAATTGCGCCAGCAAAGCCCGCGCAGGGAGAAAATTCGGCTCCAGGCGTTCGGCTTCCTTCGCACGCTGTTCGGCCGCGGCTCGCTCGCCAAGCAGCCAGTGGAGTCGCGCCTGTTCATACTGATAGGGAGCGGAGAATGGCGCGAGCCGGACAGCCCGTTCATACACGCGCAATGCCGCCCGCAACCAAAATTTCTGTTGATCGTCCAGGTCGACTGGCATCGAGGTCGGCTTCGCCGCCGATACATACAGCTGAGCCAGAAGTCCCAGCAATCGGCTGTCCAACGGATTTAACTCAATCGCCTCTTTGAACTCCGCATGCGCAAGCCGAAACATGTCCTTATCGCGAGACGCGTCGAACGTTCTCGCGTAGACCGAGCCGAGACCATGGTGGTACAGCGATTTTCCAGGGTCCCACGCGATCGCCTGTTTCAGACCTTCAATCGCCGCATCGGTTTCGCCCGCCGTGGCCCGGCGCGATGCGGTATCGAAGGTCATCCACGCAATTCCCATCCGACCGACTTCCGCCCCCAGCAACAACACCAGGCAGGCCGCACTCGTCCCCCACAGTAGGCGCGATCGAATAGGGATGACATGCACGGCATCGCTGTTGGAACCGGTCAAACGGGCAGCCGATGCCACGAGGCCGGCGCAGAGCACGAGCAGGATCGCCAGCGCCGATTCACGCAAGCTGGAGTCCAGAGCGGCATGAACGAGAAGGGCTGTTCCTCCGCCTCCGATCCCTACCATGAGGCTTCTCTGCCAGCGCAACAGTCTCGCTCGAAGCACCTGCATACACTCCCGTACCACCAGGCCTATCCCGACGAGAACGGCGAGCAACGCCACGATTCCCATCTCCACACCGAGTTGAAGGTAGTCATTGTGTGGCGTATGGGCGACCTTTCCGTATCGAGTAATCTCCCCTTCAACCGGAAACGCGTACTGGGGATACGTATACTGATAGAGGCCCAGCCCGATTCCGAACGGATGATCGGCCATCTGGGTTACTGCTCCTTGCCACATTTGCCAGCGGGCGTAGGAGACGGGGTTCTGTTCATGTTCAACCAGGGCTCGTTCTTTGAGCGGGGTCGGCAACAGGATTCCGGCGAGCAACAGCCCGGCGGTGCCGGCACCGGCCACCTTCCATCCATATCGTGCTGTGAGAACACACACCGTTGCCGCGAACCATGCGACCATGCCACCGCGCGACTGGGTGAAGACAATCGCGACGAGGAGGATGCCTGATAGCGACATCACGCCGGCCCACCAGAACGCAGCCGACTGCCCTGACTGGAACAATAGTGCGTGCTTCCGATAGCCATACACCGCGATGCTTAACAAGATTGCCCAGCTGACAGTGAGGTACCCGGCGAGAAAATTCGGATTAAAAAAAGTTCCACTGGGTCTTGCGACATTCAAGCCCATCCCTTGCACAATCGCCCAGGCCGCTTCTCCCAGCCCCATCGCGACGACGATCAACGCTATCGTGCGAACAGATTCCCATCGATTCACGTAGGAGACCAGGAGATAGAATAGGATGGCGTACCCTGTAATCATGAACAACCACTGCCGGCTCTGGTTCACATACGGCGAAAAAATTGTGGCGGCGACCGTCAGGCCCAGGAACGTCAAGAGCACATACCTGGTGACCAGCCGCGGGACGACGAGACGGCCCACTCGAATGGCCTCCATCAGAGCCAGGCCCAACCAGGCTAGGATCAGAAGACGGATGATCATTTGGGCCGGATGCGTGGTCCCGCCTTCCTGCAGGGGAGAAAAGATCACGAGCGCGCTGATCACGGCCGGTGGCATCAAAGAGAGAAATCGCATAGGAGCAGTTCGCAGACGTGGCTCAACCGATACTGTCTGCTTTATCAGAGACCGCCGATTTGGCAAAGTGAAACTGAAATTGGTTACTGCGGCAGAGACAACCTGGCAGGGAAGTCACAGGGGCTATTCAAGAGCAGGCTTCGTCCGATCATTCAAAATGAATACGGGGGAGGAACATCGTTCCTCCCCCGCACCAACGAACCCCTGCGACCGATCGTTAAGTGGTCACGTCGTCAGGAACTGCTTGGGTCAAGCCACCCTTGATATCGTTGACTGACCAACCATCGATAGTGGCGTCATTGTCGATGCTGGCCACCGCTGACGCGGTGAAACCGACCGCACCCACCGCCGAATTTGAGGCTGACGGAACAGCTGGCGCTGCATCGGTCGACACCGCACAACCCACAGGAGCACCGCACGGAATCAGGTCATAGTTGGCAGCCGGGAATACGGTGCCCCCGGACGCCCCAACACCGCCCGCCAGCGGGCTGCGATAGGTATATCGATTCGTCGTTCCGGCCAGGGCATATCCGATCTCAGAGAAGCTGCCGTAGCGCGAGTTTTCGCTGAGATAAGCCGTCTCAGCCACGAAGATCGCGCCCAGGTTGGTCTTGGCTTCCGACTGGCGCGACTTGGCTTGATAGCGCAAGAAGTTCGGAATGGCGATGGCCGCCAAAATACCGATGATCGCCACGACGATCATCAACTCAATCAACGTAAAACCCTTCTGACCCTTGATTTGCTTCAACATACGTCCTCCCTTTCCTATTGTTGCCACTTCATCCGACACGTTCTCGATTCCTCTCTCTTCATTCAACACTGCCTGTTCACGCCCGACAGATCTTGGGAATAGCAGATTCTATGCCCAACACCTCCTTCCTTGACTTGCGTATCATTCTGTCTATTTTCCAATCGGTTAGCCTTGCGATTGATCCGGGCGTTTTCATCGATCACCTGAATCCCATTCCTTTTTCCGTCATCGGGTGACAAGTTTTGGCACCGGTATCTAACTCGACACATCATTCGGGTCTGCGACAGTCAGCCCCTGCTTCGAATCGTTGACGTACCAGCCGTCATGCGTGGAATCCCCATCGAGATCGGCCGCAGCGGTGGCGGTAAATCCTGCCGAGGACGTCGTGGCGATACCAGCGCTGCCGGTAAAACTAATCGGGCCCGCCGCCGGTATTTCCGTCTGAATCGTGTCGCAACTGCCGGCAGCCCCGCAGAGGTTCCCCCCGTTTGGTCCCAGCCCAGCACCCAGGCTGAGTCCCGTGCGATAGGTATAGCGATTCGTTCCTGGCCCAGCGATGGCGAATCCAATGTCGGTGAAGTTTCCAAATTCTTTCCGTTCAGTGAAGAACGACATTTCAGCGACGAACACTCCCGCCAGATTGGTCCTGGCCTCAGCCTGCATGGCCTGCGCCCGGTAACGGAGAAAGTTCGGTATCGCGAATGCGGCCAGTATGCCCACAATCGCGACCACGACCATGAGTTCGATGAGTGTGAAACCTGCTTGTTTTGAGTCCATCACCATTCAGCTCGATGACGTCTGCACGGGATACTCATTCTCCCCCTGCTTGCCAACCGTCTATCCCGCATGGACAGCCCGCCAATAAGCAGGCCCCATGCCACGGCAGAATCCATCAGGCCCCTCCTCGTAACACACCGACAACATGAGATATTTTTGCTTGGCTCGAAAATCCCGGCACTCATCACCGAAGCAGGAAAGATGACCGGCCCCGGTAAAGTGCCAAAAATTGACTGAATCGAACAGGCAAAGCCCTGAGTTTTGATGCAGAGAACATGGCGGGATCGCCAGGAGGAGGTCAGGGAGTTGAGTGATGAACCGATTGCGCTTCGCGCCGAATGCGCAACCGTGAGCGCGGCACGAACACTCTGTAAAGGGAAAGGGAATCTACTGAGCCGAGGGGGCAGCTTTCCGTTCTGTCACACGCCGGATGGCCTGGCGAATTCGATCTTCCTTGGCAGGATCCCCTAAGCCGAGTTCGCGGAAGCGCTGCATGAGCTTGTCATTGGAAGGGTCGAGTTCGAGGGCATGCAGCAACGCCTCCCGACCGTCCGAGAGGTGTTGCTGCTTCAGATGGATTTCGCCCAGATGTTCGTAGATCACCGGATCGTCGCCGACCAGCGCCACTGCGCGCTTCATTTCGGCCAACGCCTCGCTCAGCATGCCCTTCTTGAAAAAGGCCCAGGCGAGACTATCCACGTAGTATCCATTGGTCGGCCGGAGCGCGACGGCCTGCTTGGTCAGCGCAATGGCCTCCTCAATCTTGACTCCCCGTTCCGCGTAGCTATACCCGAGGTAATTCAGCGCATCCGCGTGGTGGGGATCCAACGTGAGCGTCGTTTCCATCGACTTGACCACGTCGTCAAAACGATTCAATTTGTCGTAGGCCGTTCCGGCGTTGAAATGCAAGTCGGCATTGTCGGGATTGTGACGAATCCCTTCCAGGAAGGCCTGGAGAGACGGCTCATATTCTTCCACTTGAAAATGCGACAGCCCCAGCACGATGTGGGCCTCAGGTTGCTTGGGGTTCAACCGGCTGGCTTCCCGGAGATGCTGAATGGCCTCGGGATATTGTTTGGTGCGATAGAGCAACACGCCCAGGTGTAAGTGCCCCTCGAAATACGAGGGCTCCAGCGTGAGATTGTGACGGTACGCCTCGATCGCGTGGGGATAATCCTTCGTCTCCTCGTAGAGATAGCCCAGATAGTCGCGCACCTTCAGTTCGGACGGACGCAGGGTAAGGATCTGGGTCAATTGCTGAATCGCTTTCGGATAATTCTTCTGTTCGCCGTAGACGAGTCCCATCCGCAACTGGGCATCGAGATCGGAGGGGTCCTCCTCCAGCATCTCCTGCAGTTCCCGCAAAGCTTCGTCGTATTGTTTCGCCGACACCTGGAGCCGGATGAGGTGATGCCGGATTTCACGATTTTTGGGATTCACACCTTGCAAGTATCGGCGGTAAATATCGATGGCCTTCCCGCGATCCTGCTTGGCTTCGTACACGGAGCCCAGAGCGACATAGGCCGGCTCGAACGCCGGATTCAGCGCCACTGCCTGCTCGAAGTGCGTGGTGGCCTTGTCGAAATCCCTGGCCTCGACGCCGATGCGGCCCAAGTAGTAATACCCGACCGCCGAATCCGGGCTGATTTTGATGCCTGACCGAATCGTCTCTTCGGCCTCGGCATACTGTTTTTGATTCGCCAACAACAGCCCTTTGGCGAAAAAATGTTCGCTGCGCTGCGGTTCCTGCTCGATCGCCCGATTGAACAGTCGTAAAGCCTTGTCCGGCTTCCCGGCGGCCGCATACATTCCGCCGATTTGGCCGAGCATCTGCGCATCCAGTCCCGGGGCATCCGCGACATCATCGGCAAAACGCACCGCGGCCTGCACATCACCTGCTGTGAAGTAGAGGACCGCCAATCGCGCCTTGAGATAGTTCGACGATGGGTCTGTCTGCAGAGCCAGCTGATACTCTTTGATGGCCTGTTCCGTCTCCTGCTCCAGCTCGGCCTGATACCCGAGCAGGAAGTGATAGGAGGCGCGGGAATCTGAGGCGGGAGGCATGGCGCGGGGAGCCTGCGGCACGGACGCCGGAACGACGGGTGGATCGGGGCGAGCAGGGGGAGCGCTCTGACAAGCGGCGGTCGCGCACGAGAGCGCCATCAGCAGAACGGCTGCAGTTCTCGTCCCCATGGATGGGCCGAGGGTGCAGGACCGCCGGCGCTCTTCACTCAATCGTTGCACGATCCATTCGCTCAATTTGCAGGGGAAATAGTCGAGGGCACGAACACGCTGCGGAATTATACCGGCTCGTGAAAGAACGCGTCAAACCGACTCGCGCGTTTCCAGATTCTCAAATTTGGCGAACCGGTCGTGAAAAAACAATTCCCGTTTGCCGATCGGCCCATTGCGATGTTTGCTGACAAGAATCTCCGCAATCCCCTTCCGTTCCGTGGCCGGCTCGTAGACCTCTTCGCGGTAGATGAACATCACCACATCGGCATCCTGCTCAATGGCGCCGCTTTCGCGCAAATCAGCCAGCATGGGCACCGGCGGTTTTCTGGCCTCGACGGCTCGGCTCAACTGCGACAAGGCGATCACCGGGACGTTCAACTCCTTCGCCAGGCTTTTCAAGGATCGTGAAATGTCGGAAATTTCCTGCTGTCGCGATTCGGAGTCGCTTCTTCCCTGCATGAGCTGGAGATAGTCCACGATCAACAGATCGAGCCCCCGCTCGGCCTTCAGCCGCCGAGCCTTGCCGCGCATCTGCTGCACCGTCACGGCCCCGGAGTCGTCGATAAAGATCGGCGCCTGCTCAAGCTTCCCGGCCGCTTCAGCCAATCGCCACCAGTCTTCTTTTTGCAATCTGCCGGTGCGAAGCGCGTGGGAATCAACACGGGCCTCGGAGCTGAGCATACGCAGCACCAATTGCGGCTTGGACATTTCAAGGCTGAAAATTCCCACGACGGTTCCGGCATGTAAGGCGGCATGTTGCGCCATACCGAGCGCCAAACTGGTTTTCCCCATGCTCGGCCGTCCGGCCACGATGATGAGATCCGATGGCTGCAACCCGGCCGTCAGATCATCCAAATCGATGTAGCCGGTCGGCACCCCGGTCACACGCTCTTTCCGCTTGGATAGCTTGTCGACAACATCAAGGCTTTCCTTGATGATCTGATTGACCGGAGTAAACGAGCGATCCAGCTTGCCCTGGGCGAGTCCAAAGACCGAGCGTTCGGCAAAATCGAGCAACTCGTCGACTGCCGCCGTGCCGTCGTAGCCCCGCGTGATGACCTCCGTGGAGGTTTCGATGAGTCCCCGCAAGAGGGCTTTGTCGCGTACGATTTTACTGTGGTACCGAATGTTGGCAGCGGTAGGGACGGCCTGCACCAGCTCGGCGAGGTACGCTGCCCCCCCGACCGCATCCAGCTCGGAGCGTCCTTTCAGGCATTCCGTCAACGTAATCTGATCAATGACTTCGCCACGGTCGGACAATTCCAGCATGGCCTGGTAAATCTTGCGGTGCGCGGTCCGGTAGAACTCCTGATCCGTCAAGACTTCCATGGCCTTGGCCATCGCCGTGTTGTCCAACAGAATTCCTCCCAGGACGGACTGTTCGGCCTCGAGATTCTGCGGCGGAAGTCGGGGCGCCGCCAAATCAACGGCTGAGAGCGATTTCATGCCCGGCTCCTTGTGCGTCGCGGGGCGACCGAAGTGGATGTCTTGCGACCCGTTTCGAGTGCAGCCGCGTCGGACGGTAACGAGTGGGCCGACGAATCGATGGCTCGAAACAGGCGATCGACATCGAGGGCAAATCCTGAGGAGGCCGCCGTGCGACCGAAGCGGCCCATCAAATGGTCGTAGCGGCCTCCGCCACCCAATTCCGCCCCGATGCCCGGCGCAAAGACATCAAAGACAATCCCGTCATAATATTCAAACCCGCGGAACTCTCCCAAATCGATCAACACCGATTCCTGCCCCGGCGAAGCCAACCGTTCATAGACCTGCGCCAACCGATCGAGCGGTTTCAGCAACGTCCTATCACGCCCGACCAGCTTGCGGCCTCGTGACAGCACTTCCGGACCGCCGCATAATTCCAGGACCTCGAGAATGACCCGCCCTGTCGATCGGGCCAGCCCCTCGCGTGCCAGCAATTCTTCAAGGAGCGGGATATCTTTGCGTGCAGCGGCTTGTTCCACGCGTTTCTGTCCTTCGGACGAGAGACCGGACCGGACAAGCAGCGCCGTAAAAAATCCCACATGCCCGACGGCAACCTTAAACGAGCTGAGCCCCACTTGATGTAAACAGTCCAGCAGAAGCGTCAGCACTTCCGCATCGCCGGCCGCCCCATCGATTCCGATCAGCTCAGCGCCGACTTGGAAAATTTCACGGTCACGGCCAGCATGCTCCCGCTCGTATCGAAAGACTGAGGTGCGATAACAGAGTCGTAACGGGAGCCGCGCGCCCATCATTCCCATCGCGACAGTTCTGGCGATCTGTGCCGTTGCATCCGGGCGCAGCACCATCAGGCGGCCCGTCGTCCGATCCACCAACTGATAACATTTTTCGAGAAGTTCGCGCTCGAGCCCCGGCGCAAGAACGTCCAGATACTCGAACATCGGCAGGATGATTTCTTCATACCCACCCCGGGCGAGCACGGCGAGCAGGGTGTGCTCGAGATGCCGGATACGCCGAGCCGCGGCGGGGAGGATCGTGCTCATTCCGACCGGAATAAGCGAGCGTTCCCGACCGGCTACCGGAGAGGTGGAGGAAGCAGAGGCCTTCAACGAAAGAGAGCCCATGATCGACGGCCGGGCAATCTACAGACCCTTCGACAGGTCGGCGACCTTGACGGAAAGAATATGCTTGCTGCTCGTAATCTGATCCAGCACCGGCGCAGGCAGTGGCGCGTCCAACCCGAAAATCAAGAGCGCTTTGCCGCCGCGCTCTTCACGTGAGCATTGCATGCGCGCGATATTGATGTTGTGGTCGCCTAAAATGTGCCCGACCGTGCCGATCACTCCCGGACGATCCTCATTGAGGATCAGCAACAGATGATTGTCCGGGACGACTTCGACTTTAAACTCATCAATTTCAATGATCCGCGGATCCTTGCGGTGGTAGAGAGTCCCGGCCACTTGATGGGATTTTTTCCCGGCCTCAACCCGTACACGAATGACACTGGTAAAATCGCCGGCATCGTTGATCTTGACCTCTTTGACTTCGATTCCTCGCTCTTTGGCGACCACCGGCGCGTTCACATAGTTGACCGGATCTTCGAGGATCGGCGTCAGGAGCCCTTTCAACACCGCAATCGTCAACGGGGCGACATTTAATCCCGCCACTTCACCGCTGTATTCGACGGTCAATCGCTCTAATCCGCCTTCCAATAATTGAGCCTGGAACAAGCCCACACGCTCACCCAAGGAAAGGTACGGCTGGAGCTGCGGCAAGAGCTCCGGAGACACGGAAGGAATGTTGACCGCTCCCTTGGCGATGCCCTTCGTGAAATATTCGACAATCTGCTCGGCAATCCCGACCGCGACGTTTTCTTGCGCCTCGGTCGTCGAGGCACCGATATGCGGGGAACAAATGAAATTATCCAACGCCAACAGTGGGTTGTCCGGTTTCACCGGTTCGTCTTCAAACACGTCGAACGCGGCGGCGGCGACTTTCTTCGATTTCAGCGCTTCGCAGAGGTCCCCTTCATGCACAATCCCGCCACGGGCGCAGTTGGCGATCATCACGCCCGTCTTCATTTTGGCGATCGCCTGCGCGTTGATCAGCGACTTGGTTTCCGGGGTCAACGGGGTGTGTACCGAGATGACATCAGCCCGCCGGAACAATTCATCCAACTCCACGATGGCGACGCCCATTTTCTGCGCGCGCTCGGGGGCCAGGTACGGGTCGTAGGCCATCACCTGCATGCCGACTCCCTGGGCAAGCTTCGTGAGATAGCCCCCTATTTGTCCGACGCCCACAATCCCCAGCACCTTGTTGTACAGTTCCACGCCCATGAACTTTTCTTTTTCCCACTTTCCGCCTTTCGTGGAGGCGGTCGCCTGCGGTATACGCCGCGACATGGAAAAAATCATGGCCATCGTGTGCTCAGCGGTGGTCACGGTGTTGCCGCCCGGCGTATTCATGACCACGATACCGCGACGGGTTGCAGCGGGGGTATCGACGTTGTCCAGACCGGAACCGGCCCGGCCGACCACTTTCAGGCGGTTCGCGGCAGCAATGAGTTCTGCCGTCACTTTCGTCCCGGAGCGGACGATCAAACCGTCTGCATCCTTAATTTCCTTCAGCAGCTCCTCTTTCGGCAGCTTGGTTTTCACCACGACCGTAAATCCGGCCTTTTCCAACACCTCTACACCCTGCTTTGAAAGACTATCGCTGACCAAGATTTTCATTGTCGTGGCGCCTTACCTGAAGGTGAGTCTATGACTTGCCCATAATGATTTCTTGGGCCTTGGCGACCCCGCTACCGAGCTTGACGGGATGCCCCAGCCCCTTGATGACCATCTCGACGGCCGCCAAGGCCGTAATGACGTCGAAACTATCGATATATCCCATATGGGAAATGCGGAAGATCTTGCCTTTCAAATGGTCCTGACCACCAGCGGCCGTCATGCCGTATTGGGTGCGCAAATTCTTATAGACTGCCTGACCGTCCACACCCTCCGGCGCCGAGATGGCCGTTAATGCATCACTGGGGCGCTCCTGTGGGAAAATAGAAAGCCCCGCCGCCTTGACGCCTTCCCGCATCGCCTTTGCCAGCATGGCGTGGCGGGCAAAGACGGCCTCCAATCCCTCGGCCTTCAGCATGTTCATCACTTCCTTCAGGCCCAGGATCAGGGACACCGCCGGCGTGTACGCGGTGGTGCTTTTCTGCTGATTTTCCCGTTCGCGTTTGAAGTTGAAATAGAACGCGGCATTCTTGGCTTTGTCGGCCAAACGCCAGGCCTTGTCGCTCACGCTGGCGAAGGCCAAGCCGGGGGGTAGCATCAATGCCTTCTGCGATCCGGTGATGACGACATCGAGGCCCCAAGCGTCGGTCTTGAGGTCGAGCACTCCCAGAGCCGTAATCGCATCCACGACGAGAATCGTGTCCTCGTACTGCTTGACGATTTCGGCCAGGGTTTTCACATCGTGGGCTACCGCTGTGGAGGTTTCACTTGCTTGCACGTATACGGCTTTAATTGAGGGGTCTTTTTTCAAGGCATCGGCCACCGCTTGCGGGTCGATGGCACGC
This sequence comes from uncultured Nitrospira sp., assembly GCA_902500995.1. Classification (GTDB taxonomy): domain Bacteria; phylum Nitrospirota; class Nitrospiria; order Nitrospirales; family Nitrospiraceae; genus Nitrospira_A. The sequence goes on along the minus strand of CABVSR010000003.1, from coordinate 42,543 downwards.
CCCCACTCGACCTTCAACTCAGTCACCTGCGCGCCGAACGTCTTACAGAGCTTTGTCCATCGCTCACCGAACTTGCCGCCGTTGATCGTCAGGGCCTTATCGCCGGGCGAGAGAAAATTTGACACCGAACCTTCCATGCCGCCGGTACCGGATGCCGCGAGAATCAGCACGTCATTGCGCGTTTGGAAGAGCCACTTCAGATCCTCACGAACTTCCGCGAACAATTTATCGAACTCGGGAGCCCGGTGATGAATCATCGGCCTGGCCATGGCCAGCAGCACCTCCGGCGGAACGGGGGTGGGGCCGGGAGCCAGCAAATACCGTTTGAGCATGGGACGATCCTCCTCGCTGTACGGAACGAACAATGTCAGGGATTTAGAAGGGGCGTACGCTACCATAGCCCCCCGGAGGTGTCAAGGTAAGGCCTTACGAAGATGCTCATCTTATCAGCCACTTCCCTCCATCGAGGAACCGAGGCGCATCCAAAAAATTTCGCAGAACATGGCCGCCTAATCGTGTTCAACATACGCCGCGCGACGCAGCTCCAACTCCCTCAATTTCTTGACAAGTTGTCACCTCCTCGATAGGCTACCCATCGAGAGTCGATCCTCTCCCCTTTCCAGAACCGTCTAGTAGGTACCTTATGCATGTACGTGCTTCCGGCTTCGGCGTTCCGCCCTTTCGGCTTTTGTTCACCTGTTTGCTGTCCTTCTCATGGACTGTTCCCGCAAGCGCTGAGACGCCGATTCCGATGCCATCCGAATCTGCCCTCGCATCGGAAGCAGCTCCGCAAGAAGTCGTCCAGCCAACTGCGTTAGAACCGGAACCGGACATTCTCCTAGAAGAAGACGATCACGCCGCCGCGGAGATTGAAGCGGCGGAGGTTCCGGCAGCCGTTGCCAGCGAACCATCTACGGAAGTCCCACCCGCCGAGGCGTTGCTTCAACTCAAGCCACTCAGCGGAACGACGGCCAGGTTTGCCGACTTGTTGACGCCTCCAGCCGAAGTTCTTCAGGAAGCAGCCGCCGAGCAAGGATCCGAAACGGAACAGGCCTCCGAGTACAACGTCCCGATCGTGCTCGACCCTTCGGTTCAAGGCCATATCCGGTTCTTCAACGTGTCGATCCGCAACCGATTCGAGCAATGGCTCATCAGGCTCAGCCATTATCGACCGCTGGTGGATAGCATCTTCTCCGAATTTCAGCTCCCGAGTGATCTGATCTACCTGTCCTTGGTCGAAAGCGGATTCAATCCTCATGCGTACTCGCGCGCCCGGGCCGCCGGCCCCTGGCAATTCATGAAAGGCACCGCCAAGGTCTATGGCCTGCGGGTGGATAGTTATGTGGATGAGCGCCGGGACCCGGTGAAATCGACCGTGGCGGCGGCACGCTACCTGCGCGACCTGTACGATTTGTTCGGCACCTGGCCGCTGGCGATGGCCGCTTACAATGCCGGAGAGGGCAAGGTGATGCGGGCCCTGCATACGGCACAAGCAGAGAGCTTTTCAGACATTGCGAAAACGAGACTCATTCGCCGGGAAACGAAAGAATACGTCCCTCGATTTATGGCCGCCACCATCATCGCGAAGAACCCGGATCGGTACGGCTTCCCGCAAAACGATGTCCGCCCGCATCAATTTGAAGAGGTCATTGTGCGGCGCCCCATCCACTTCAAAGCCATTGCCAATGTGACCGGAATTTCGTATCAGGAACTGAAGGTGCTCAACCCCGAATTACGGCGCGACGCCACGCCCCCAAACGACCCCGAATATCACTTGAAGGTGCCCGTCGGTACGCGAGAGAAAGTGGAACAATTGCTGGAACGGGCTCCGACCCACAAATTCCCGCCGTTGCCGGTTCCGGTGAAAATACGGCACGTCAAACCAGAGCCTGAAACCGGACATTGGTATCGAGTCCGGGTCGGTGATTCGCTTGAGAAGATTGCCAAACGATTCAACATCTCCGTCAAGACCCTCAAGTCCAATAATCACCTGACTGGTCCTACCATCAAGGCAGGAAGCCGCCTGGTCATCACGAACTAGCGCGACGCATCGGTCTCTTCGGAGGAGGCGTTACGGCTTTTTCTTGGAGGCGGGTGCAGCCGACTTGCCGGATGCAGCCTTGGCAGGCTGCTCAGGCTGAGGGGCAGGGGCGCTGGCGGCAGGAGCTGACGCGGGAGCCGCCGCCGGAGTTTCTGGAGTCTTCTTCACTTCCAGCACTTTCACCCGCACCGCCGCTTCACTGGTGAAGGGCGAGTTAGGGTAATTCTTCATCAGATCCTGGTAATGCGCGAGGGCCCCCTCCGGGCGGGATTGCGATTCTTCAAGTTTTGCCAGTTCGAACAGCACATGGTCCTTATTGAGGGCACCCGGAATGTCGAGAATGCCGGTGAAGGCTTTCACCGCCTGGTCGCGATCACCTTTAGCTAAGTAGGCGTAGGCCAGCCGTTGCTGGACCAGCCCCAGGAGCGAGGTATTCGAGCCATATAACAACATGAACCGTTTGTACGTCTCGATCCCGGCATCAACTTGATTCGCCAGCACCTGGGCGTTGCCCAGGTGAAACAACGCCAAAGGCGCGGCGGGGCTTCTGGGATATTGCTCCACTACCTGCTTATAGAGCGTAATGGCTTGGGACAGTTGCTCCTGGCTTTTCTTCGGATCGTCTGCGGGCCGAGTGAGATAGTGCAGCGTCGCCTCGTGATCCAGCTCTCGCGCCTTTAATGTGGTTTGATAGTCGTACCACATCACACCGGCGACGACCGCCCCCGCCACCAGAACGACCCCCAGCCCGGCCAACACCGCGCGCCGCTGTTCCTGCAGCACATGGAGGAACCGATCCACCCCGGTCAGGAGATGGGCTTCGTCGAGCGGGTCAACTTTTGTAGGAACCCTGATTCGATAACTCATAGCCGGAACAGGAGTCTGGGTGGAAAAGACGGTCGTTTCTCAGAGCCTCGCGCCTTATACTAGGGACCAGTCAGCCTTGTCAATTGTTTGGCCTAGCCGAAGTCGAGCACCCATGTTTGAAGAACATCTCAAGAAATTAGACGACCAGCATCTCTTGCGCCGGCTTCAAACCATTGCATCGGCGACAGGACCAACGGTCATGCTGAACGGCCGTGAGATCATCCTGCTCTCATCCAACAATTATCTCGGTTTGGCCACGCATCCGACAGTGGTGAAGGCCGCCATCGACGCGACTCGCCGATATGGTGCCGGCTCAGGCGCAGCACGGTTGGTCTGCGGTACCCTCACGCCGCATGAATCGCTTGAAGCCACCCTCGCCCGCTTTAAAGGTACGGAAGCAGCGCTTGCCTTTGCCGCAGGCTACTTGACCAACATCAGCGCCATCCCTGCCTTGATCGGAAAAGACGGCCTGATCTTCGCCGACCGGCTGTGTCATGCCAGCCTCATCGACGGCTGCCGTCTGAGTGGAGCCACCTTTCGCGTGTACCATCATCGAGACATGAATCATCTGGAGCAGCTGCTGGCACGCCGGCGCACGGCCCGGCGCACTCTGATCGTGACCGACGGGCTGTTCAGCATGGACGGAGACATTGCTCCGATGAAGGACATGGCGCAGTTGGCGGAACAGTATGGCGCAGCGCTGTATGTCGACGATGCGCATGGCACGGGGATTCTGGGACGCACCGGCCGTGGCACGCTCGAACATTGTGGGGTGGAATCGCGCGTCCCCTACCACATGGGAACCTTGAGCAAAGCCATTGGCAGCGCCGGAGGATACCTGGTTGGTTCTGCCAGCTTCATTGCCTATCTCGTCAACACGTGCCGCGCCTTTATCTATACAACTGCCCCTCCGCCTGCCAGTGCGGCTGCGGCGACGGCCGCGATCCAGGTGCTGGAGCAGGAACCGGAGCGGCGAGCCCGTCTCTGGCGTAATCGAGATCGTCTGGCGCAAGGGCTCACTCGGCTGGGCTTCCGTCTCGCGGCCTCCGAGAGTCCGATCCTTCCCGTGATCGTTGGTGATCCCGATCAGGCGATGAACCTGGCGCAGGCGCTTCTCACCCACGGCGTGTACGCGCCCGCCATTCGCCCACCGACGGTTCCGCCTGCTACCAGCCGGATTCGCTTCACCATCACCGCGGATCATACGAATGAACACATTGATGGCGCGCTGGCAGCGCTGGAGCGGGCGGGACGATCCTTGAATGTGATGTGACCACCCTGCCGATCAGGGCTTGATGGCCTGAGCGTCACAGCGCTCGCCGAGCCCCTTCCTCGTCGCCTCTTCTGGGTATTTTCTTGCTTTCCCTCTCTCCTATGGCATGATCGAGCGTGTCCTGCAGAACCTGATCAATCGACCATAACCACGCTCGTTTATCCGCTTACATTCTTATTTACGGAGCGACCCGATGATTGACATTTCGAAACTGTTGACCTTTGGTGTCCAGCAAGGGGCCTCAGACTGTCACATCAGCGCCGGCGAACCACCGATGATTCGCTTGCATGGCGATCTTAAAAAACTGGACCATCCACCCCTGACTCAGGACGAAACGCACGCCCTCATCTACGACATGATGAGCGATGCGCAGCGCAAGAATTTCGAAGAACATCGGGAATGCGACTTCTCCTTCGACCTCGGCGACATCGCCCGATTTCGCGTGAACGTCTTTGTCCAGGGCCGCGGTTTAGGCGCGGTGTTCCGGACTATTCCAACCGAGATCCTCCCCCTCGAAAAGCTCGGCATGCCACCCATTCTCCGCCAACTCTGTGACCGCGAGAAAGGTTTGATTCTCGTCACCGGCCCAACCGGATCCGGAAAGTCCACCACGCTCGCCGGCATGATCGACTACTTGAACAATACCTTCGAAGGCCACATCCTGACGATTGAAGACCCGGTGGAGTTTGTTCACAAATCGAAAAAGTGCCTGGTTAACCAACGCGAACTCGGCGTGCACACCCTGTCCTTTGCCAATGCGCTCCGTGCCGCACTGCGCGAAGATCCTGACATTATTCTCGTCGGCGAAATGCGCGATTTGGATACGATTCAGCTGGCCCTGACCGCGGCTGAAACTGGACACTTGGTCTTTGCGACACTCCACACATCCAGCGCTCCAAAAACCATCGATCGCATCATCGACGCGTTCCCTCCGAACCAGCAAGCGCAGGTCCGCGCGCAACTGTCGGAAACGTTGGAAGCGGTGCTGACCCAAACGCTGCTCAAAAAGAAAAGCGGCGGCCGGATTGCGGCGGTGGAAATCATGGTCGGCACCACAGCCGTGCGCAACCTCATCCGCGAGGGCAAACTTCATCAAATTCCCGGCATCATGCAAGCAAGCCAGAAGGACGGCATGCAGACCATGGACATGGCCCTGGTCGATCTCGCCACACGCGGCATGGTGACCAAAGCCGAAGCGCAGTCGCGCAGTATGAATCCGAACCTCTTCAACGCGGCAGGCGCGGCATAAGACCGCTGTGCATCGTAACCGTCCCCCGGTAGCAGGATAAGAGGCGTCTCATGGATGTTCGCACACTCCTCGAAGTGATGGTCAAACAGGAATCGTCCGACCTCTATCTCACCGTCGATGCCCCGCCCATTTATCGGATTCATGGCTCGACCCATCGTACGGATGCGCCGCCGTTTACGAATGAACAGTTGGAGTCATTGGCGCTGGCGCTCATGCGCGGCCAGCAGCGGGGCGAGTTTGAAGAGAAAATGGAAATGAATCTCGCCTTGTATTACAAAGACTTGGGGCGGTTTCGTGTGAATATTTTCCGGCAAAAGGGAAATGTGGGGTTGGTGTTTCGACACATCAAGGCAGAGATCATGACGGTCGAGCAACTGGATCTGCCGCCCATCGTCAAGGATATCGCCATGACGAAACGAGGGCTGGTCCTCGTTGTCGGCGCGACCGGTTCCGGTAAATCTACCTCGCTGGCGGCCATGATCGATCACCGGAACACCGTACACGCCGGCCATATTATCAGCGTGGAAGACCCGATCGAGTTCGTCCATCACCACAAGAAATCTATCGTGACCCAGCGTGAAGTCGGTTTCGACACCCATTCCTTCGGAAATGCCCTGAAGAACACCTTGCGCCAAGCCCCGGATGTCATTCTCATCGGCGAAATCCGGGATACGGAAACCATGGAAGCAGCCATCACCTTCGCAGAGACGGGCCACCTCTGCCTCGGAACCCTGCACTCCAACAATGCCAACCAATCCATCGAACGCATCATGAATTTCTTCCCGGTGGAGCGGCACGCGCAGATTTATCTGCAGCTATCGCTCAATTTGCGAGCCATCATCTCTCAACGCCTCATTCCCTCACTTGACGGCCGCCGAGTTCCTGCGTTGGAAATCATGCTCGATACCCCCCGTATCAAAGATCTGATCAAGCGCTCGGAAATCGATACGTTAAAGGAAGCGATGGAGCAAGGCATTGATGAAGGTTGCCAGACCTTTGACCACGTGCTTTTGCAACTCTACAAGGCAGGGAAAATCAGCATTGAGCAAGCTCTCATCAACGCTGATAGCGCAAACAATCTTCGTCTCAAGATTAAGCTGGCGGGATTGAAAGGGGACGATGCAGTGGCAGCCCTTCTCGACAAGAATGAAAGAGATGAGAAGGGTTTCCAGATCCAGGGACAGATGAGCCAGGGCATCGGCAAGAAACGGTGATCTTTTCGCGAATGCCTGTCTAGAATGGGCGCGAAGCGTTGAACCTCTGCCTCAGGCATCGCGTCAAGTCAGCAGTAACAACCACCCTCGCTAGGGCTCATCCATGGCGAGTTCGAGATACGCGGCTATCTTATCCAGCGCTCCAGCCGTCAATTTCCTTCCATACCACACCGGCATCGTGTCAGCAGGAAAACCCGGCACCACATAGGTACCGGGTGATACGACTGATTCGACAATATATTCTCGCACGGTCTGCGCTTGCCCTCGATACTGGGGATCAGCCAGACGAGCCGCTCCGGTCTTCCCCAACCAGAGCGGAGGCCCGACCTTCCCATCAGCCCCCGCAATACCCGGAATCCGGTGGCAGACGACACAACCGGCTCGCACAAAGAGCTCTTGAATTGGTTCCTCTCCCGTCACCAACGGAACCAGATTCGGGTCTATCCTTGGAACAGCCGGAGCCAATGCGGACGGGGGCGGGGCATTCTGAATTCCCACCAAGGCAAGCAACAACACCAATCCGGCAACTAATGCCGCAATCGCTTTATTGTTGTGCTGTGAAGGGGGAGGGGATGGGGACACGTTTGAAGCAGTCATACACCCGGATCATGAACCTCGCAAACACATTGAAAATTTGCTTTTCCGCCCTATATCGGGACAGTCCTGAAGACAACCATTCCCAGGCAGCAGCTACTGTGCCTGACTCATTGCGCAACGGAATCCGATGGCCCGATCCTGAAAATCCGGTTCTGCTGACACCCGCGCTGACGATCGTAATGCTACCGGCAGATCGGACCAGGCCCCACCCCGTATCACTTTCTTCTCCCCGGTTGCCGGACCAGGAGGATTTTTCTCAGGACTCTTCGAATAGTATTCGCGGTCGTACCAATCGGCTACCCATTCAGCAGCATTCCCTGCCATGTGATGAAGCCCATATGGGCTACGCCCACCTTCCTTCAATCCATGGCGCACACTCATTCCTTCCACGCCACCGCTCACGCCGACGAGCGTCACCGCCTCATTTACCCATACCCCGCGATTGTAATTCGCAATGTCGACGAACGGTTGCATCTGCCCCCAGGGGTACCGCCGACCGTCGGTACCTCGCGCCGCTTTTTCCCACTCGGCTTCCGTCGGAAGCCGTTTCCCTGCCCATGCACAATAGGCCTTGGCATCAGCCCAGCCCATTCCGACTGCCGGGCGATCGCCGACCGTCTCTGCGGCCTCATCGTCCCAGGTGGGAGGGGCATCATGCTTCGCACCCACGAGAAATGACCGGTAATGCGCCATTGAAACTTCATAGCGGTCGATATAAAAGGCGTCGAGAGTGACGACGTGCTCCGGTCGTTCAGCAGGAAGTCCGTCGTTGCTTCCCATCGTAAATGCCCCAGCAGGAATGAGCACCATCGGTGCACCATCCTTACCTTTGGCAGATTCCGAAGCGGCACCTCCTGGGGTAATCTGTGGTTCGACCGCCGAAGCCATCCCCAAGTCAAAAAACATGATAACGGCCAGCACGGCGGCTGCACTAACGAGTCGCATACAGTCCTCCCATCTGCGATAGGTCCAGAGGCAGGTCACGTCCACTTACGCGTAAAGTGTAGCCGTGCCGGCAGGCAAACTCAACTGCATGAATGCACATCACAACAGTGAAGGGGCGTCGATAGCGATGTTGGTTCGAAACGCTTCCTGAGCCTTGATGGATGTGAAAGTTGCGGTATCACCGCCAGAAGAAGCGCGGCCGGCAAGATGCGCCTTGCCGGCCGGCGGGGAAAGAAAGGTCGGTACGTCGGTCAGCGAACGAGCCCTGCGACACGCCGGTCCTGATCTTTTACTGCTCTTGCCGTGGTAGGTTCAGACCGGTCCAATAGGTTGCGGAGCACTTCCTGTCTTAACTGAATCATAAGGGCCTTGTTATGGTTGGAAGGGAGCGATGCATCTTGAAGCAAATTCAACCAGCCCTTCGTCGCCACCTCATACCGACTATTGGGCATAGCGGTTCGTAACTCTTGAAATACGGTGATGGCGTCGGCTCGATTTTCAAACAACGCGACCAAGGCCCGAGTGTAGTAGGCATCCTCACAGGCTGGTCCCTTATGGCAATTCTTCATTCTGACATCCTGCACATGAGCAATCGCTTGAAGCGGCTTTAATTCTGAGGGGTCGAGCTGGAAAAATGCGCTGCTCGGGAGGATGGTGGAAGAGCCGGATTTCACCGTGGTACATCCCAGGATCCCGCCGACGAGCATCATACTAAAGGTGACGCAGAGTACCGTGCGTGTCGACATCGTAAACCTCCTCATCCGCCCCGTTGACTGGGGGGCGATCACATTCTGATGTGCCGCACTTGCAGCGATGTTCTGACTGTACCATCGACCATGCCTCGGACCATTACTCAGAGGCTGTACCTCCTCGGTATGGGGCAATTGAGCCACACTGCACTTCCCATGGGCTAGGTACTGATTCGTCGCAATGCGGGCTTGGTCTGATGGATCTGAGGAGAGAAGACGAGCGAAAAAGGGAGCCTCCGTCCCGCCTCAAAGGCGGGACGGAGGCTCAATGTTAGTGCCAGTTCGCGGCAAGAACTTGTTGGACGTCCTGGGGCCGCTGGGCAATCGCCTGATCCCAACTTAGTCCGGTCTGCTGGGTAAATCCCGCCATAGCCTGAATGAGTTGATTCACCTGAGTGTTCATCAATTGTTGCCCATTACCGGCTTGAACCGTTTCAATCTGGTTGGCTGCGCCTGCATACCAGTTGGCTATGGTCACTTGATCCGTCGAGCCATATACCGCAATGCGCAGATCATTGGCACTCTGACTTAAAATGAGATCCAGCGGATTAATTCCCGTCGCATAGCTCAATCGATCACCGGTCCCACTGGCATCGATAATCGTGTCCTGGCCATCTCCACGAGTGAGCTGAAACACGTCACTGCCCGTCCCGCCATTAAGCGCATCGTTCCCTTTACCGCCAGACAGTGTATCGTTGCCATCGCCACCAGTTAGGATGTTATTTCCGGCGTTCCCAGTTACAACGTTGGCCAACGTGTTGCCCGCTCCATTGATGGCGGCTACCCCGGAAAGACTGAGATTTTCGACGTTCGCTCCCAATGTCCAGGTCGCCGAACTTTGCACTGTATCAATGCCGGCGTTCGCTGCTTCGACGACCGTGTCGCCCGCGCCGACCACATAGGTATCATCTCCGGCACCGCCGGCCAGTGTGTTCACGGCATTATTGCCGACAAGAATATTGTTGAGCCCATTCCCTGTACCGTTAATAGCTCCTGTGCCTAGGAGAGTGAGATTTTCGACATTCGCTGCGAGAGTATGAGTCACAGAACTCTGAACGGTATCGATCCCGGCATTTGCGCCCTCGACGATGGTATCGCCTGCACCCACGACATACGTATCGTGTCCCGCCCCTCCGGTCAGCCGGTTCGCAGCGCTATTTCCAATCAGCACGTTGTCCAATCCATTTCCGGTCCCGTTGATCGCGGCCGTACCGTTCAGGGTAAGATTCTCTACATTGGCGCCCAAGGCATACGTCACGGAACTCTGAATCGTATCTAGCCCTTCACCGGTTAATTCCGTGACTCTGTCGCCGACATTGTCCACAATATACAGATCATCCCCCTGCGCCCCGATCAGCGTATCCGCCCCAGATTCTCCGCTAAGGATATTTCCGGCGCTGTTACCGGAGATGGTATTTGCAAGATTATTACCGGTCCCGTTAACAGCGGCAACGCCCGTCAAGACAAGATGTTCGACATTCGCGCCCAACGTCCAGCTGATATCAGACTTTACAGTGTCGGCCCCGGCACTGGCCGCCTCCACAACGGTGTCGCCGAAGCCGACTATATAGGTGTCATTCCCCGCCCCACCGGCCAGCAGATTCATCGCACTATTTCCAACTAGGGTATTATTAAGCGAGTTGCCGGTACCATTGATGGCGGCGCTTCCGGTAAGAGTGAGATTCTCCAGGTTCGCACCCAGTAGGTAACTCCGACTGCTCTGTACCGTATCCGTACCCTGTCCGCCTTGCTCCGTCACCATGTCGTCAATATCGTCGACGACATACACATCATTTCCGGTTCCACCCGTCATGTAATCCGCGCCACTGCCTCCGTCCAGGGTGTCATTTCCTGCGCCACCTGAGAGAGTGTCGTCCCCGCCCAAGCCAAACAGCACATCGTTCGTCACATTTCCGTAGTAATAGTCCGTATCTTCGGTGCCGACAAGATTGACGCCTTCCACGCGGGCTAGCATGGTGCTGTAGTCCCATATCGTTCCATCGCTGAATTGGATTTGATCAACGCGCGCCCCTTCATAGAAGAAAAATCCTCCAAGGGCGACTTGGTCTGCAGTATTCTTGATGGTGAGAAGAGCAGTAGTTCCAAAATCAGGCGTTGCCTGTAGGGTGATATCGCCCGGCGTAATTCCATCGATGAGTTGGAGTATATCTATATCAGCGCTGTCGCCTTGCTCGTCAATCGAATCGTGCCCATAACCACGACCGAACACATAGACATCATTTCCACTAAATCCTTCTAAGAAATCGTTCCCGGTGCCTCCGTCAAGCACATCATTTCCGACGTCGGCTCTGATTTGATCATTTCCTCCCATGCCTCGAATCGTATCGTCGCCAGTCGAGCCGTAAAATGATTCGTCGGCCTCGATGCCGATGCGGGTGCGTACGCGGGCATCGATCTCTTCAGAAGTCCAGATGGTCCCATCGGAAAAGATGAACTGATCAACCTTGTTTGCAGGAGATTCGAAATAGGACTTCAGGCGCAACTCGTCGGCAGTTCCAGTCACCTTCACGACTAGATCGTTCGCCTGCCCTTCGAAACTCAGACTGGCCGGTGTCACGCCTGCAAGAAATTGCACTTGATCCAGGCCCGAACGGGCATACATTTGCATCCCCATCCGCACCACGTCCTGGCCGTATCCAGGTCCGAACACAAACGTATTGTCGCCGGTCCCTATTAGCGTGTCGTTACCCGCTTGTCCGTCGAGCCGGTGAGAGCCAGACAGTTCATTGTCTAGAGCATTGCCAACCAAATTCACCTGAATCGTCGGATCAAGGGGCACATCATCCTCAATCCGCACGTTTTCGACGTTGATCGGAGCCTGAAAGGTGAGCGACTCATTCGACGTCAGGTAAACCGTGTCCTGGCCCGCATTCGTTTCCTCGGTGATGACATGACCTCCTATTGACCGGAGATGGTATGCATCATCCCCCGCACCACCGGAGAGCTGATCTCCAAGACCCGCCGCATCTAGAATGTCGTTCCCCTCACCACCGCGCAACAGGTTGTGCCCCTCGTTTCCATACAGTCGGTCGTCTCCAGCGCCACCATCTAACTCATCGTCACCTTCTTCACCTTCTAGGACATCATCGCCCAATCCACTCAGCAACACATCGTTGCCCCCACGCCCATGCAGCCAATCCCCGACTTGGCTGCCTTGCATATGATCGGCAAAGCTCGTTCCTTGCAGCGATCCGCCATTTGCTGGGGAGGATAACTGAAATCCGCGGGCAAACAATTCGCCATCCGTCAATACCGTCCCATCATGAAATTCAAATTGACGGATGGTATGGAAATCGGCGGGACCGTTTAATCCAAACCCGGTGATCTGAATCGAATCTCCACCATTGCCCACGCGCAGCACCAGGGTGTCAGCAGGTGCCACATCCAAGGTCAGCGAGTCCAGGGTGATTCCGGCTCCAAAAACGAGTCTGTTGGCCTGCACGGCGTTGTCCTCGATAGAGTCGATGCCATCTCCTAAATTGAACCGATAGGTATCGAGCCCTCCGCCGCCGACCAGACGATCGTCCCCGACTCCACCCTGAAGATCATCATCGCCGCCCCCGCCCTGAAGCACATCATTTCCATCACCACCATCCAGCACATCAGCTCCGGCTTCGGCAATAAAGAGGGAGGTGTCCCCAAAGAGAACATCATCACCGCCTTCACCGTAGAGGTGATCGTCACCTACGTCACCGACCAGCTGATCATGTCCTTCACCACCAAACAACTGATCCTCTCCCGCACCGGCCCACAACTGATCGTCCCCATCCTCACCGTCTAATGTATCGTCTCCCCCTACGAGACTCAGAACGGTAGGATTGTTACCATCGCCGTATAAGAAGTCGTTCCCTGTGCCACCCACCAAGACATCATCCCCCTCCCGGCCCTGCACATCGTCTATGCCATCGCCTCCGTCCAGCTCGTCGTTCCCCGCACCCCCATTCAACAAATCGTCGCCGGCTTCGCCGGAAAGAAGATCCTGTCCGTCCTGACCAAAGAGTGAGTCATTGTCAGCCCCGCCAAACATAACATCGCTGCCGACACTTCCCTCAAGCTCATCATCTCCCTCGTCACCAAAGAGCGTGTCATCCCCTTCCTGGCCGATTATGCGATCGTGACCAACTCCCCCCCAAAGCGCGTCGTCTCCGAGGCCGCCTTGCAACTCATCATTGTCAGCCCCGCCATCCAGGATATCATCTCCAGCGAACCCGCCCAGCCGGTCCATCCCGCTCCCACCATAGAGAATGTCGTCACCCCCGCCCCCCTGGAGCTCATCCGCCCCGGCGCCGCCATCAAGAACATCTTCGGAATCGGGATCATCGGAGAAATCTCCGACCAAGAGGTCGTCACCGTCCCCTCCCGAAAGGGAATCCACGCCCGCTCCACCGAACAGCTGGTCATTGCCCTCACCACCATCCAACCAATCGTCCCCGGGAAGAGTCAGAGTGAAATCCGATTCACCATAGAGCCGATCGTCCCCAGTTCCGCCGAGCAGAATGTCATCCCCGCCGTCGCCGACGAGCAGGTCATTTCCCGCACCGCCGTCCAGGTAATCGTCGGCTCCGGAAAATGAGATCATGGCCGACTGTGGTGATCGATTCCACGCAAAATTGTCGTAGTAAAGACTGATCCAGCCCGCTGGCCGATTCTCTCCGCGGAGGACATCGTTACCATCTCCTCCCACGAGCACATCCGCTCCCATCTCCCCCATCAACGTGTCGCTACCTGCCCCACCGTTAGCATAGTGCGCCCCGCCATCTATACGAAGACCTCTTAAATCCCAATAGTCGGCAAGACCCACTGCATAATCGTCGCCGTCTCCACCCAGGAACATATCCCCCTCAGTCATGAATGCGTAATCATCTCCAGGACCACCGATCAAATAATCTTCTCCGAATCCACCCCAAAATACGTCATTTCCGATGCCACCATCCAACAGATCATCGAAGGCGCCCAAAATTGGCACATGATCTCCAAAGAGCGTATCATCTCCGCCGTTCGCATAAATTTCTGTTGCACCAGAACCTGGAGAATATTCCACACCATCTGCATTGCCTATGTAGGTGTCTTTGAAGAACCCTGTGGGAGCACCCGCGTCGTGTGGCATCTCCGAAACATCTCGCAACTCAATCCCCATCTGGCCACTTTGGAAGTTCTCGTTGACGATGAGTATCCCGTTGACAATCAGGTCGGTTCCGGACATGGCATAGGTCGTTTTTCCATCGAGACTCGTATAGGTATTCGTGGCATCTCCTGTACGACGAATACCGCCCTGCAACAAATGGCCGTCAAAAACAATCTGTCCCTGCGCATCGCTATCTTCAATCCGATCCAGTCCGTCACCGGCATCATAGATGTACGTATCGAATCCGATGCCGCCTTCGAGGAGGTCGTTGCCTCTTCCTCCTGCCAGCCTATTGTTGCCGCTATTGCCTATTATGCGGTTATCAAGGTCATTGCCGGTCCCAGCAATGTTGCCTGATCCTGTAAGGATCAGGCGCTCCACGTTTGTACTCAGCGCAAAACTGATGTCGGCCTGTACCTGGTCAGTTCCTCCGCCCTCAAATTCCACGACTTGATCACCTGGATCGTCAACAATGTACCTGTCATCCCCGACACCTCCAGTCAGACGATCAGCGCCACGACCTCCGTCCAGGAAATCCTCGCCCTGCAGTCCTACTAGGGTGTCCTTGTGAGCTTCGCCAAAGAGGTTGTCATTGCCGTCGCCTCCCTCAAGATAGTCTTGTCCTTCGGCACCGCGAATCGTGTCCTCTCCAGCCCCTCCGTATATATGATCGGCGCCCCTCCTCCCAACATATTCCCGGCCTTCGGCGTCCCCGAAGATGACGGTCTCTGTCGCCGTAGCCCCGCGAAGGTTATAGAAGAAGGTGGCTTCATCAACGAACAACGTCTGGCTGACCGGAGATCCATTGGCCTGATTGAATCGAAATTTTTCGACCAACAGCTCGGCGCGGTCGCTGAGTGCCATCTGAGTCCACACACCAGCCCCGGTCCTCCCATCATAGAGATCAAGCGAATGATCTTGATTGTGAACCGTGAGATAGTCGACACCCGTTACGATAAATGGGTTCAGCTCGCGGAGGGCATATCGATACGCGAGGCCAGAAGCGTCATCCTGTCGGGCTACGGCAAAGATCTCACTGCTGGTCCTAGTGGCAACGCTGACGATCTGGTAGCTCTCCGTTCCCACGGCGGCCTTGACCGCTTGTATATTGTCGTAAAAGGAGTTCCTGAACGTGAGGTTACCAAAATCATGCCCTCCCCGACCAAACAACGTCGGTGTGTAGTTCGGAACGAAGATGCCTCCAAGAGCGTCCAGCGCTTGCTCGAGAGAATTTCCTTCTGCAACGCCCGACATCCCAACAAAACCTGAAGCAGATTGGCTGGACGACGCTGCGAATATCTCCTCGATAGTGCTCTTCTGCAAACTACCATCAACGCTTTGGAACAATTCGTTCAATGCCAGTGAGTCCACAATGAGTGTGATACTGTGCGTAAGGCCCGGGCTGATACCCTCGACGTTAGGCTGGTCTTCGATAAAGATCGTGGTCGGCCTACCGTGAATGCCCGAATTGGCTACCATAACGCCATCGTTATGGGTCGCCAGCCCCACCAGCTGAGTGATCCGATCGAAACCAGCGCCTGTACCGATCTCACCCGGCGGAAAAAGCGAACGGGTGGTATTGAAACTTCGAACGATGCTTTGCCGAACATCTTGATACTGCTGATCCGTATAGACATTCACCATGTTCCCACTGTTAAACCAGCTGGGATCAATTGCATCAAGCTGCGTTTCGGCCACCTCCAGCATTTGTCGGATCCGTTCACCTTCGGGAAGTCCGGTCGTGCCGCCATGGATTCGCCCACGCCCTGCCCCGTTAAAGGTATAGGCAGCTTGAACTTCATTGGCATGAAGTTCGGTAAATACCGTCGCCAGATGACCACCCAAAGAATAGCCAGTGACATTGAGGACAACCCCCGCTGGAAGTTTGGTGGGATCGGCCTTGAGCGAACGGTAATACTTCTCCATGCTCACCAATTGCGCCAACGCAAACCCCGTTTTGGCGATTTCTCCATCAGCGCCGGATAATCCGTCCCGCTCCCAATCACCGCCGGCAGCTTGGTGCTTTGCCTCCGTGCTCCGGAAGGATAGCGTGTACTCCCCAGTGTTTCTATCGCGCATCAACGTGGCTGAGAACCCCGTGGCGTCATTGGCGTGATGATCGAGTATGTCGTATTGCTTAAGGAAGCGTTCCACTAACGCGCCTGTAAATCTCGTGTTGCCCGCGAGAGTTGCCTCTGTCGGGTCGACACCCGGCACGTTGTTATTGCCGAGTAATAAGCGAGGGCGAACCTGAAGAGCGCTATTCCACTCGATTCCTTGAAGGTAAGATTCCGCAGCCATTTGCTGAAGAGCAAAATTCAACAATGACGTCGTGTTACTTGGCATTCATCAACTCCTTGAAGCTCATCTCGTAGTTAACGGGCTTAACGACTTTCCCAATAAACCAGTAAGAAAAATCAAAATCCCTACTGCGACGTCCCCTGTAATCATAGTTCGGACAAGCTTGTCCCGTAAGCCACCATACACCCGTGGAATTGTTACGAACGTTGCCCGTCCGAATGTATCCGCGTCGTACGCCGAGGATCTCTTGAGTGTCCACGTTGAGAACTATTAGTTCCCCACCAGCTATTCCCATTTCTCGATCGTGAGGCCTGACAATACCGCGCCACGTGTACCCATATCTCGTGCTCCGTTTCGTTGCGTATTGTTTGATCATGGACTGAGGATTTCGTCCGTCAGATCCTAGATACCTCTCATACTGAGCATCCGAGGAAGGTGGCACAAAGTATGACGGATTTAGGAATTGCCCACTCCAACTAGACTTTTTATCGTGAGCTATAGCCTGCTCAAAAAATCGATATCGTACCGGACCAACGAAAAGAAATTCTGGATCGTGGGCCTCTGCGTCCATGTATCCATACGGATCCTCCAGCGCATATAGATGCTCCAGATCCCAATCTGTGGCCGCTTTTCTTGGCCGCATCATAAAAATGCCTTCCACATTTTCCGCGGTCTTGTAGATGAACTCCCCTGCTTCTGTCTTGCACAGATGATTGAAATATTGTTCCGAGGTCATCCCCGGTTTATACCCGCTGTCTTTTGGCACGGGGTTGGGAATTTTGAGCGAGTGTGCGAAGCGCCCCTCTTCGGTCGCCAGGGGGTCTGCTGGTTTGAGCTTGGCTACCTCTCCGCACATTTCTCCCCTGGCCAACGTCCGGCCTTCGCAGCTCTGTCGAATCTTCTCGATGGCTTTCCGGAATCGCTCACCAACAGTCTCCTCCTTTTCAAATAGGCCCGCGGAACCAAGACTTGTCATGGTCAGCGAGACAAGACCGGCAAGAACCAGCAGCCTAGGCAGTCTTGTGTTGTGTTTCATAAAGATCCTTCTTCCTGAAGGTTCATTGCGCAATCCTGATGCTGCTACCGCTCCCGCAGTCCTTCCTTCGCCGATTTCAACAAGGGACTCAGCACATACTGAATCACCCGTCGTTGCCCGGTCTTGATCTCGACCGTAACCGCCATGCCGGGTGCGAGCCGAATCTGCTTTCCTTCGACCTGCATCGAGATACGATCCATGCTCACTCGGCTCGTGTAGACCAAAGCATTCTTCTCCTTGTCTAACGGTACCGCATCGTCTGAGACGGTCAACACCTTTCCCGGAATCGTTCCGTACAGGGTAAACGGAAAGGTTTCGATCTTCAGTTCTACAGCTTGCCCTTCCCTCACAAATCCGATGTCTTTATTCTCAAGTTGTGCCTCGACTTCAACCGGGTGATCCTGAGGCACGACCATCAGCAGCGGTTGAGCGGGCGTCACCACTCCGCCCACGGTGTGGACCGCCAACTGTTGGACGACGCCGTCGATCGGAGAGACGAGTTTCTGAAGGTCCGTTTTCTGGCCGGCTTTGCGAATCTCCTGAATGAGCGACGCGGCTTTCATCTCGATGGTTGAAAGCTCCGCTTGCTTGTTCTGTTGAAATTCCGAGATGAGAACCTGGTAGTTCTGCTCTGCTTCGGCCAGTGCCGCTTGATCCTGGCGCAACTTGCTCTTCTGTCCAGCCCATTCCTGCGCCCTATCGACGCGTTGTTGCTCGAATTGGAGGTAATCCATCTTCGACACATACTGCTGTGCAAGTAGCGCCCGGTAGGCCGCGGCCCGCTCATTTTCCATCGGAACTGTGGCTTCAAGGCGCCGCAGATTGTCTTTCGTCGCATCCACAGCCGCTTGACGCTGATTGATCAGATGTCGCGCGGCATCGACCCGCGCCGAGTATTCCGCGGTTTGATCCCGCAGAAGTTGTTGTTGCAGCAAGACGAATGCTGGATCGGCATCGCTGGGGGCAGTGAACGTACCCTGCCCGCCAATCAATGCGCGCAAGCGAGCCGCCTCAACCAACGCAGCTCGATACTCGCTCGAGGCCCGATCACGATCGGCGCCGTTCTGCGTGGCGTCCAGCTCAATGAGCACGTCACCCCGTCTGACTGCTTGACCGTCTTGGACGTGAATGGCGGCGATTACGCCGGTCTCGAACGGCTGGATGGTTTTGGAATGGCCGCTGGGTATAATTTTCCCCGGCGCCACCGCTACGATATCGATCTGACTCAGCGAGGCCCATGACACAGCCGAGACAAACATCAACATGATCGTCCACAGGATTGCGCGGCCGATCGGCGATGGCGGTGCAAGCTGAATTTCAAGGACCGCTGGAAGAAATTCGAGCGCTTGTCCGTGGGGTTCGGCTCGAGGTGGTTGAGGCCTATTAACGCGGCTTCCCGTTCGCCATCCTGAGAGTTTTCGTTGAAGGGTATCCACCATTATGCTGCGCGCCCTTCCTGATGTTGATGTAGTCGTGAATACATCCCGTTACGTGTAAGTAATTCATCATGCGTGCCTTGCTCAATCAGTTGCCCTCGGTCCATGACATAGATTCTGTGAGCCGGCCGAACCGTGCTGAGCCGGTGGGCAATGATGATCACTGTACGCCCTTTGCAAATTTGAGCCATGTTTCGCTGGATGATCGCTTCGGACTCGTAGTCTAAGGCGCTGGTCGCTTCGTCGAAGATGAGAATACGAGGGTTGGCCACTAATGCGCGTGCGATAGCGATACGCTGACGCTGCCCGCCGGACAGCGCGCAGCCATGCTCTCCGACTATCGTGTCGTAGCCCTCAGGGAGTTCAAGAATGAACTCATGGGCGCCGGCGAGTTTAGCGGCATGCATCACACGATCCATAGAAAGCCCTGGGTCAGTCAGCGCAATGTTGTCCCGCACCGACCGGTTGAAGAGAAAGTTCTCTTGCAGCACAACCCCGACTTGACGCCGCAACCAGGCGGGATCGATCTGCGCGAGGTCAACGCCGTCCACCAACACGCGGCCGCGCTCCGGCACATAGAGCCTTTGCATCAATTTGGCAATCGTGCTTTTCCCTGATCCAGAGCGCCCGATCACGCCGACGATCTGCCCCGGATACAGCGTGAGGCAGACATGTTGCAGCACTAAGGGGCCATCGGCACGATATCGAAACGCCACGTCATCGAACATAATCTGTCCGGCAATCTGCGGTAGAGTCGTGCGGTTGGGATTGTAGGACGGTTCCGGTTTGGTGTTCAGCACATCCCCAAGCCGTTCAATCGAGATCCCAGCTTGTTGAAACTCCTGCCAGAGGTTCACCATGCGCAAGAGGGGGCCCGTGACTTGGCCCGAGAGCATGTTGAACGCGATCAACTCCCCAATGCTCAGCGCGCCGTCGATGACTTGGTAGGCGCCCACCCACATGATGGCAATGGTCGTACATTTTTGAATCAGCGTTGCCACTTGGCCGGCAACCGTGATGAGGCTGGTGGCACGGAAACTCGCTCGGACGTACCCGGCCAATTGTTCATCCCAGCGACGCTGCAGCGGTGGCTCAACCGCGAGCGCCTTTACGGTTTGAATTCCGCTGACTGCCTCGACCAGAAACGATTGGTTCTCCGCACCGCGGTTGAATTTTTCATGGAGCCGAGCGCGGATGGTCGGCGTGATGAGCACCGAGAGGAGAGCGTACAGCGGCAACGAGGCCATCACGACCAGGGTGAGAGTGGAACTATAGATCCACATCACGCCTAGAAACACGACGGTAAACACCGCGTCCAACACGACCGTCACAGCATTACTGGTGAGAAACTGGCGGATGTGTTCGAGTTCGCGCACCCGTGCCACCGTATCGCCGACCCGTCGAGCTTCGAAGTAGGCCAACGGCAGCGCGAGGAGGTGACGGAAGAGTTTCGCTCCCAGTCCCACATCGATCCGATTCGTGGTGTGCGCGAACAGGTAGGTGCGCAGCCCGCCGAGCAATACATCGAACACCGCCAGCGCCAACATGCCAACGGCCATCACGTGCAGCGTCGTGAATCCTTTGTGCACCAGCACTTTGTCGATGACCACTTGCGTAAAGAGCGGAGTCAGCAGTGCAAACAGCTGAAGAAAAAACGAAGCCAATACGACCTCGCCCAGCAAGCGCTTGTACTTGAGCACAGCGGGAACAAACCAAGCGACATTGAAGGCGAGATCCTCTACTCGTAAGCCTGCGCGCTTGGTACAGAGCAGCAGACTTCCGCTCCAGATCGCGAGAAAATCCTCCTTCGAAAGAATATACGGCCGCTCTTGCAGCGGATCCTGAAGCAGCACCTTCGCGCCCTGCACCTTCGCTACAAGAAAGTAGCTTCCATCGGTGCGTTGGGCGATCGCCGGAAGGGGCATCGCCGCCAATTCATCCCACGAGGTGGTCACAAAACCAGCCTTGAGACCGATATGTTTCGCAGCGCGCACTAGCGCATTGGCCGTCAACGCGTGGCCAGACTGGCCGAATTGATGCCGAATCTGGCCGCCGTCCATAGGCACATCATGGAACCGTGCGATCAAGAGCAAGCTTAATAACCCGGTATCCGGCACAGGGGTCGTCGTTGAACAAGAATCGAGATGGGGAGTCAGAACATCCATGATGGTAAGGCAACTGGTAATTTAAGACAGGTTCGATTTGGAGGGTTGAAGACCGGCGACCATCTGCTGAAGCTGCCGGTGCAAACGGATCATTGCATCAAACGGTAAGGCCACTCGAACGGCTCTGGTGCCCTCAAGCTGTTTTGGAACCGCTTCACCTTTCTGTGCCCGCTGAGCGACTGCACCAAGCAATCCCGGTTCAAGAAACCCAAAATCAACGTATGCCAACCCCAGTGCGAGGCTGACATTGGAATAGTTGGCCAGAGTCGGCTGATGGGACTCCCCGGTGGACTTCAGACGAACATTTACCGTGACTGACCTATCATCATGCTGTTTGGAATTGCTGCCCACGGCCATGCGTTTCCTCCTTTTAGACAAGTGACGGGGACATCGAATGGGATTGCTCGACCCGCCGAACAGGGGCGATGGTATGTCAAGGTCGGTGAGTGGACCATTCCCCGGAGGGTGGGCGCTGACGAAAACTTTGGTAGGCCACGCATATACGTAGTCCACGAGACTTCATTGCTAGGATGAACAGACGGGATCGGCACCAAGCCACAGCACGAAGAGGCGCAGATGAGAACTTCTGAGCGATGACGTTGCGCTCACGAACACGCAGGCTGAGAGGCCCCTCCGGCTCCTTCGTCACAAAGTTCAGCGCCTGTCCAGCCTTCTCTCCCGATGTCCGAGCGGTGTAGACTGAGAATCGTTGAGGTACTACGAGGCTACGATGCGAAGAGTCGTCAATCGTCCGACCAGATTACGGACGCTCTCTACCGTCGCTTCATTGTGCCTGGCCTTATCCGCCTGTGCGGGAGCGAGTTCCACGAACACCTTGGCAACGGTGCCTTCAGTCGATCTGGCACGATACGCCGGAACCTGGCACGAAATCGCGCGCTTGCCGATGTGGTTTCAACGCCACTGTGTAGACTCGAAAGCCACCTACACAGTACGTGCTGATGGCGCCATCGGAGTCCACAACGAATGCATCACCGATACCGGAGAGCGTGACGAAGTCAGAGGTGTGGCCACAGTGGTGGATCGGAGCACGAATGCCCGCCTGAGAGTGGTCTTTGACAATTTCTTTGCGCGGCTTTTGGGCTCGTCACGCGAAGGCAACTATTGGATTCTCGCGCTTGACCCTGAGTACCAAACCGCAATGGTGGGCACAGCTGATCGCCGATATCTCTGGATCCTGTCGCGCTCGCGCCAACTCGACGAGGCTACCTACCAAGGGCTGGTTCAGCAGGCCACGCAACTCGGTTTTGCTGTTTCAGATCTCATTCGTACGCGGCGATCAGCGGCATCTGAAAAAGGCAGGAATCATGTGCCTCTTTCCCACACCTCTGCCCCGTGAAGGTCGTATTCCACCTTGTCGAGCCGCGAGGATGCCATGGTCAAGCAGGAGCATGGAACGGGTGCAGATTCGAAGCCAAACCAGCTTCCGGGGCCGAGGCGAGGCAAATAAAGTAGGGAGAAGTGTGGTGTCCCCAACGGGATTTGAACCCGTGTTACTGCCTTGAAAGGGCAATGTCCTAGGCCAGGCTAGACGATGGGGACGAAGAAAGATCCGTATCGGCGGGATGATTCATACCATACTTGATCGAGAGGTGTCACTAGTCTGAACCAAGATCCTCGTGAACGTCGCCACCATCCCACCCTTCCAGCCGAATAACGCGCCGATTGACGCCCCGCCCCGAACCACAGTACTCTGCGCCTATGGATCATTTTCAGAATTCGGCTCCGGGCGAATCCCTGGATGTGGCGCCCGCCTCGGCACTTTCGGTGCAGGCCGGTAGCCTCCTTTCATTGGAAGATCTGTACCTCTTCAACGAAGGCACACACTTTCATCTGTATGACAAACTGGGTGCGCATCCTACGACCGTTCAGGGGGTTGAAGGCACCTATTTCGCGGTGTGGGCGCCGGAAGCGGAACAGGTCTCCGTATTCGGCACGTTCAACCATTGGGATCAGACTCGCCATCTGCTTCGCCCTTGCCACTCATCCGGCATTTGGGAAGGGTTTGTTCCCGGCGTAGGAATCGGCGCGCTCTATAAGTTTCATATTCGATCCCGAAACCATGGGGCCGTGCTCATCAAAACCGACCCCTTTGCCCGCTTGAATGAAATTCCGCCGAAGTCCGCCTCCGTGGTCTGGGATCTGAATTATTCGTGGCAGGACGACCACTGGATGCAGACCCGCGCCCGGCACAATGCCCTTCAGGCCCCGATCAGTGTGTACGAAGTGCATCTCGGCTCGTGGATGCGAGTGCCCGGCGAAGGCCATCGCTCCCTCAGTTATCGCGAAGCCGCGCCGAAACTGATCGAGTATGTGCAGCGGTTGGGATTCACACATGTAGAGTTTCTCCCTCTCATGGACCATCCGTTTTTTGGCTCCTGGGGCTATCAAACCACCGGCTACTTTGCGCCCTCCGGCAACTATGGTACGCCGCAAGATCTCATGTATCTCATCGACCAGCTTCACCAGCATCAGATCGGCGTCATCCTCGACTGGGTTCCCTCGCATTTCCCGACTGATGAACATGGGCTCAGCCGGTTCGACGGCAGCCATCTGTTTGAACATGCCGATCCCCGCCAGGGCCTGCATCCGGACTGGGGAACCGCGGTCTTCAATTACAGCCGCAACGAAGTGCGCAGTTTTCTCATCAGCAGCGCGCTTTTCTGGCTGGAGCAATATCATGCCGACGGACTGCGGGTAGATGCCGTGGCCTCGATGTTGTATCTCGACTATTCTCGCAAGGAAGGGGAATGGGTCCCCAACAAACATGGCGGCCGGGAGAATCTGGAGGCCATTGCCTTCTTGCGCCAGCTGAATGAGGAAGTCTATCGCCGGCACCCGGACGTGCAAACATACGCGGAGGAGTCCACCTCGTGGCCGTCCGTGTCGCGTCCGACCTATGCCGGCGGGCTGGGATTCGGCATGAAATGGGATATGGGCTGGATGCACGATACGCTGCAGTACATGGCATTGGATCCGGTGTATCGCAAACATCACCACCGCAACCTGACTTTCCGGATGCTCTATGCGTTCCAGGAAAATTTTTTACTCCCGCTCTCCCACGACGAGGTTGTGCACGGCAAGGGTTCACTCCTGGGGAAAATGCCCGGCGATGATTGGCAGAAATTCGCGAACCTCCGCACGCTGTTCGGGTATATGTATGCCCAGGCGGCAAAGAAGCTGATTTTTATGGGCGGGGAGATCGGCCAATGGCGGGAATGGGCGCACGACGACAGTATCGATTGGAACCTTCTTCATTATCCGCCGCATCAAGGCTTGCAGCGGTGGGTCGCTGATCTCAATCATCTGTATCGCGCCGAACCGGCCTTGCACGAATTCGACTTTGACCCTCGCGGATTCGAATGGATCGATTGCCAGGATGTGGACGCGGGCATCATCAGCCTGCTCCGCCACGGACGATCTTCCCGGGAGAGTATTGCCGTTGTCTGTAATTTCACTCCGGTCCCAAGGCTGCAGTATCGAGTCGGCGTCCCGCAGGGCGGATATTGGAAGGAACTGCTGAATAGCGATGCCTCCATCTACGGCGGGAGCGGTTTGGGAAATCTCGGCGGGGTCACGGCCGAGCCTGTGCCTGCCCACGACCGGGCCCATTCGCTCACCTTAACCCTGCCTCCCCTGGCGGTCCTGTTTTTGAAGTCCGCATCGTAGTGCCCGTCACCGCCCGCCTTTCTATTGTGGCTCAGGTAGGATCACGGCATCCCATCTCGGCGGGCTCATTTGGTTCATGAAGGAGGCGATGATGGCGATTCGCTCACGCACGAGTGTCCTGTGGCAAGGCCTGCTGCTGCTTGCTCTCTGCCTTTCCCTCCCGCATTGCTCGCACGACATTCATGAGAAACGCACCGACGTCATTAAAGGGCATGTCGAATCGTTCTACGAGCATTTGAAGCACGATCGAGTCGCCGCCGCCGTTCGGGAGAACGAAGCCATCGAGCAGCTCTCCACTCAGTTGGGAGAAATGGTGACCCGGCGTGTCAATCAACCAGGCAGCAATCAGATCGATCGTGAATGGACGGACCTCCGCACGGCCAATGAAACCGCCGCACAAAACTGGCTGGCGCTGGGGCAGTATCTCTCGATCAAGAAACACTATGCTCAATCGCGGGCGACCTATCAACGCGTGATCGATACCTACACCGGCGCCAGCGAACGAACCTATCGGGAGCAAGCCGCGCGAGCCATTCGCGATCTGGATATGCTCAGTCCTTCCCCTGCCGCCCGATAACGAGCCACAACCAGTAGACGCGCGCCATGCTGAATCCTCTTCCACGACTGACGATGTTGCTGATTGGTGCCTGCCTGCTCCTGTCAGGCTGCGTTCATCACATTCACGTCACGCCCTCATCGCACGGCCAGGCCCCCAGTACGATTCCTGTGGATGCACAGCTTGAAGTGCCCTTTCTCGCCATCGAAGGCGCTGACCACATGCCGGGCATACCCATGCTCGATTGGCCCACGAAAGACCTGCGTCAAGCCATCATCCAGTACTTTGCTGAACGGCAAACGTTCAAGGCGATTGGACCTGATCCGGCCGAACTCAAGCTGATCGTAAAGGCCTGGCTGACTCTACGAGCACCGGATCGGTATCTCTATCGAGTGCATCTGGAAGCCGACCTCTCCTACACGGGGCAGGCGGCGTTCAAAACCTATGCTGCCGAAGGCGAGGCTTTGGGATCCTCCGTGCGATGGGTCACGGCCTCAGACCAAGAGCCTATTGAAAAAGCCACCACTCAGGCCCTCCAAGATTTAGCCGCTCACATCGAGCAGGATCGAGACCTCATCCTCAGAGGCAACGGCCGATAGGCAGCTGCACGGGGTTGTAAGACCATCCCCTTCCCGACATCGCTTCTGCTGGAGCTTCACTCAAATATCTGACCTGAGCTCCATTTGAGCCGTGATGGGGGACGCAACGTGTGGGTCCGACACTCGCCATGCTATCGTCCCTTGCTACGAAGCATCGCGTATGCGTTTAGATACTGCTGCGTATCACATCCGATACAGACTTTGAGCCACGCTGCAGCATTGCTCCAGACTTCCTAGCGCGCAAAGCGGCATTTGGGCCGTTCGATGTCAGATCCTTCTATCGCCTTGCGGTCACGACATAGTGCACGACTGGCATCAGGATTGCTTTCTCCGCTGCCGGCGTTCAACCCTGATCACCATTGACGTTGAGTACTCCTGACCTGGGAGGCGACTCACGCGGCGAGACTGACGGCTCCCGCTTGTCGTGGAGAAAGTGCCTATGTGTCAAAACGCGTGATTCTGTGTTTCGATGGTGAATGGGACCGGCCTCCAGACGCCGGCGCCCGGGCCGTGTCATCAAGAACCATTCTCGGGCAATCCCGATCCGCGGCCGAATGCCCTGTGCGTCCGGCAACAAACGTCTTCCAGCTGTACCAATCGATTCTTCCTCTCGCAAGCGATGGACAGTTACAGCAGAAATGGTACGAACCGGGTACGGCTGTCCCCTGGTTCCATCGGTTCCGTGAAGGTGCGTTCGGCTACGGGCTGGATCGCACGATTCTCCAGGGCTACGCGTACCTTGCCGCAACCTATGATCCTGGTGATGAGGTGTATATCTATGGGTTCAGCCGAGGGGCCTACACCGCGCGCTCGCTTGTCGGCCTCCTCACGCTCGCCGGACTCCCACCGCCAGCATTACTCAATAAACGCCTGGCTGGGCTTGTGCGAGAAGCGGCTCATTCGCTCTCCTCTTCAGGCGAGTCAGTCGCGCATCTGCACGAATGCCTCACCGGAATGATCATCGATCCTGACGATCATGTTATCAATGACGCCTATCGCATGTACCGTGCTTTGCCGCACACACCGGAGGCTACAAGGCGTGCCCTCAGCCGGCGCAGAGGTTCTGTTGAGATTGCCGTCACGGTGTTGGGACTCTGGGATACCGTGGGACCGCTTGGTATTCCAACGAGCGCGCTCAAATGGCTGAACGAGCACCGGTACAATTTTCGCGACACGGAATTAAGTCCGATTGTGCACCAGGCTTGTCACGCCCTTGCGATTGACGAACATCGGGCCGATCACAATGCGACACTCTGGACAACGCCGGCCAAAAGCGGGCAAGTCATTGAACAGCGGTGGTTTGCCGGATCCCATGGGGATCTCGGCGGAACCTATCCCGACCGGCAAATGGCTGACGTATCTTTAGCCTGGATCCAGCGAAATTCGGCGGCAAAGGGCCTGGCCATCGAGCCAAGCGGAATACCGGAAACGCTGAGCGTGTTAAGCCCCATTCATGACTCTTTTCGGGAAAGTTTTGTCGGATTTCGAAAATGGCTTCACCCACGATTCTATCGGCCGGTAATGCAAACAGGCACAGGCACAGAAGTTTTGGACGGATCAGTGCGCGCTCGACTCCTCCACACTCCACCCTACCGACCTAAGAATGAGGGACTGAACAACCTCCTCACATTCCCTCAGCTCTGAGCCCTCCCCAGGCCGACGCAGCATGCACAGGTAGGCCCTTGAGGCGTATCTTTCCTTCGCGCACGTGCCCCTCGATCGCAGTACCCTCTTCGAAGACTATCTGACCCGGTGTCAGCGCGATATTCTCCGCAGCAGTTTGTTCACGACGCCATGCAAGGCGGGGGAGGGAGAATGAAACGCTCATCGCAAATACGGCTCCTCGTTCATTGCATCCTTTCAGATGTGTCTCTGGGTTGCGCGGAACAAGGGAAGATTTTTGAAATCGGGCAGCACGAAACCCTGCGCACAACCTTCCACCATCTCATCGATGGGGATCATCTTGCTGTCAAGATTCGAATTCCCGACGAAGGACGCCCCGTCTCGGTTAGGCTGGCAAAAGTCAGCTGGATGCAAGGAGAACGATTTGGCGTGGAACTTCTTGTTATGGATGTCGATGAACGCGCTCGTCTCAACTGGTTCCTGCAAGTGAAATACCCCCCTGAATTGGAGTTCCGGAATACGCCTCCAGAATTGACGATTAGGGCTATGGACTAGCCGTGAGAAGGACCTGGAGACCCATGACCACCACCAGACGATCCTCCCCCCGCAAACCACACTACCAAGGAGGTACTACAGACAGGTCTACCCCGGACGTCGCTGAGGTTCTACGCTTAGACACAAGCACGGAATAAGGGAGGCACCACATGAGCTGTTCTCGCTGTAACGGATGCATGATCGAAGATTTTCTCCTCGATATGGAAGACTCTTCAGGCCCTATGTGGCTGCAGGCATGGCGCTGCATGAACTGCGGGAATTTGTCGGAGAGTGTATTCGAGCGAAACCGCCAGACGCAGGCAGCCAAAACCACCTGTCCCGCCCATTCAGTCAAGACGGACGTTCACTTCACCAACACAGAAGGCATGGCTGATCTAGCGGCATAAATGGCAGCAGTCTTTTGACCATGGAAATACCGAGCATGTCCATCGATGTAGAGCTGGCCCTGGTACTGGGACTATTCACGATCGGCGCGCTGGTTCTCGCCATCGACAACCTGGTCTACGCGATATCCAAGCGCCTGAGTCGCTGGATGCGCACTCGGAAATCCCTGTCTCGACCTCCCACGGCATACCCCTCCACACCGAAGAAAAGATTGTGATGACCCCCGGAAACTTGCGTGCGGCCCTTCAAACGGACGAAGGGCCGCCTCCACTGCCGGTCGGCGCAAAAGCCGTTCTTCGCGATGCGACACTCGTGTATGGTTTGACGTTCGCGGCGGGATTCGGGATGGCTGTCGTCGGCGTCAATCTGGAGGGTAACCCGTCAACTACTTACACGGCCAATCTTTTATCCGGTGCACTGGGCTTCAGCGTCGCAGGTATCCGCATATCACGCCATCGAACGGAACACTTGGCATGGGTGGCGGCGACAGTCTGGATCTT
Source organism: uncultured Nitrospira sp. (assembly GCA_902500995.1). Taxonomy (GTDB): domain Bacteria; phylum Nitrospirota; class Nitrospiria; order Nitrospirales; family Nitrospiraceae; genus Nitrospira_A. Next base: position 13,620 of record CABVSR010000003.1, on the reverse strand, counting down.
CAATCTCGCACACATTGCCTTAGGCATCCAAACGACTGCCTCGTGGATTCGCAGTGGTTTCACCCTGATCCTCATGGCTGCCCTGGGTGGAATGTTCGCCACCCTTCTCACGTCACGGCGCTAACTCTTTCCGGTCGCGGATGGCGCAGCCGGTTGCTCCTCAGGTGTCCACCCTCCACCAAGCGCTTTGTATAGCTGGACAATGGACACCAGATGCAAGCGATGCGTCCCCATGAGTGCCAACTCGGCTTCGAAGAGATTGCGTTGCGCAATCAAGACATCCAGATAGTTGGCCAACCCGCCCTTGTAACGCAGGTTGGCGAGACTCAGCGCTGATCGGAGAGCCTCGACCTGTTGCAGCTGCGCAGTCCGCTGTTCACGGACGGTCCTCACCGCCACCAGAGAATCCTCGACTTCTTTAAACGCCACCAGTACGGACTGCTCGTATTGAGCCACGGCCTGCCGCGCTTGGGCCTCCGCAGCTTTCTGTTGGAATCCTAAGATTTGCGCATTCAGCAAGGGACCAGCCAGACCGGGACCGGCAACACCGAACGCCGTCTCATTCGCCACCAACCGGGACAGGTGCGGGCTCGCCACACCCAAGATCCCCGTAATACTCAGTTTGGGAAACCGGTCGGCTTTGGCCATCCCGATTCGAGCCGTCGCTGCGGCGAGATCTTGTTCGGCCTGCAAAATATCCGGGCGGCGTTGAAGCAATTCGGAAGGAAGCCCCGGCGGCACCTCCGGCGGCATGACCTGTTCGGTAAGGGAGTGGCCTCGCGCGATCGCGCCGGGGTTTCGTCCCAGCAAGACACTCAACTGATTCTCCTTCTGCACCTTCTGCCGCTCGAATTCCGCCGCCCTCGCCGCCGCATTGGCCCGTTCGGCCTCGAACTGATCGGCGTCGAGTTTCGAGATCATGCCTTGTCGCAAGCGGGCCTGAGCAATTCTGACTGATTCCTCCCATGACTTCAGCGTACGCCGGGCGATATCAAGTTGCATATCAAACTGGAGCAGGTCGAAGTACGCCTCCGCCACGCCACTGACCAGTTGCAGAACAATAGCGCGCCGATTTTCCTCTCGAGCCAACAGATCTCCCCGCGCCGCCTCGTTGGACCGGCGAATGCGTCCCCAAATGTCGAGTTCCCAGGACAGATTTCCCTGCAAATAATAGTTGAACGGGTTGGGAAATCCGGGGAAGAGAAAGTTGGTTTTACGACCGAAGAGCGGCGCGTTAGCAGTCACATTCATTTGCGGAATATAATCGGTCTTCGCAATGAACAGCCGCGCCTGAAATTCTTCGACCGCCGACGCCGCCCGCTTGAGGTCCTTGTTTTCATCCAGCGCGGTTCGGATGAGTTTCTGCAGCTCTTGATCCTTCAATAACTCCCACCAGGGCGTGTTGGCAATCGACGCCGCGTCGCCACCCGGTTCTGCCATGCGGAATGCGTCCGGCGTCGTCGCATCAGGCCGAGTGAAATCAGGACCGAGGGCACAGGCCGCCAGAAGGGTCGAGGAAAGCATCAATGCCAGTCTACGCATGCTGATAATCACGCTCCTTTTGAGGTGCATCCGGATCTTCCTGGACGGAAGGAGGAGGCTGACTTGTGCGGCCGCGACGCAGCGAACGGATCAAGACAAAAAACAGCGGCACGAAAAAAATGGCCAGAAACGTGGCTGCCAGCATGCCCCCGAATACTCCCGTCCCGATCGAATTTCTGCTGGCTGCGCCTGCGCCCGTGGCAATCACCAACGGGACGACACCCAGAATGAAAGCCATCGAGGTCATCACGATCGGACGGAACCGGAGTCTGGCCGCTTCGATGGTGCCCTCCAGTAAGGGATGCCCTTCCTCATAACGTTTGTTGGCGAACTCCACAATGAGGATCGCGTTCTTCGCCGAGAGTCCGATGAGTGTCACCAGTCCGATCTGAAAATAGATGTCATTCGTCATCCCCTTGAGCCAGACGGCGCTCAAGGCGCCGAACAACCCGATGGGAACCGCGAGAATCACCGCAAAAGGCACCACCCAGCTCTCATATTGCGCGGCCAATACCAAGAACACCATCAACAACCCGAAGCCAAAGGCATACAGCGACTGATTGCCCACCATACGTTCCTGATAGGAGATGCCGCTCCAATCAATCCCGTATCCCTGCGGCACCAGCACCTCCTTCGCCAACCGGTCGAGGACATCCAATACCTGCCCCGAACTCACCCCAGGAGCCGCCGAGCCCAGCACAAGCGCCGTATTATAGCCATTGAAATGCGTGACGGGATCGGGACCGCTGCTGAATTCCGTGCTCACCACCGTGTCCAAAGGAATCATGGTCGGACCCTGCGCGCCCACAGCCCGCACATAAATTTTCGAGATGTCGTCGGGGGTTGATCGATACTGCGCCTCCGCCTCGGTCTGCACGCGAAACACCCGGCCGAACTTGACGAAGTCGTTGACGTATAAATTTCCGAAATAGGCCTGCAGCGTATCAAACACCTCGGAGATCGGTACCCCTAACGCCTTGGCGCGCTCGCGATTCACTCTGGCGAAAATTCGCGGAGCACTGACACGGAAGCTGGTGCCGATGGCGCCAATGGCCGGGTTCTGCCGCGCCTTGGCGACGAACTCCTGCGCCACCGCCGAGAACTTATTGAAATCACCGCCGCTCGGATCTTGGAGCTGCACGGAAAATCCACCCGTCGCGCCGAGCCCGCGAATGGACGGGGCGTTGAACGCCAGAATCAAGGCTTCAGGGATCTTGGCAAATTCGCCGTAGGCCGCACCGATCAACGATTTGACATGCTGGTGCGGCGCCGTCCGCTCGTCCCAATGGGTGAGAGGAACAAACATGGTCGCCGCATTGGGCCCGCGCGTGCTGAACACGAAATTCTGTCCCGACAGGGCATCGGTCGAATGAATCGCCGGATTCGCCAAGAAATAGCGTTCGATCTTGCTCAACACCGTATCCGTGCGCTGCTTCGAGGCCCCATCCGGAAGTTGCACGATCGTGATGAAATATCCTTGATCTTCCTCGGGAAGGAAACTGCCGGGAATGATTCTGAACAAGACAAACACGCCGGCCAGCAGCACGGCGAACACTGCAACGGACAAGACCCGCCGTGCCAGCGCCGTCCCCACCGTCGAGATATATCGCCCCTGCATCCAGGAAAAGGTTCGGTTAAATAGCCCGAAAAACCCGTGGCGCCGTTCTTCTCCCGGCTTCAGCACGAGCGCGCACAGCGCAGGGCTAAGCGTCAAGGCCACGAAACCGGAAATAATCACGGCGATGGAAATGGTAATGGCGAACTGCTTGTACAGCTCCCCGGTGATGCCGCCGAGAAAACCGACGGGCACGAACACCGCGCACAGCACCAGCACGATGGCGATCACCGGCCCCGTTACTTCCTCCATGGCTCGCTTCGCGGCCTGCTTGGCCGACAGTTTGCCTTCGGTCATGTGCCGCTCGCAATTTTCGACCACGACGATCGCATCGTCGACGACGATACCGATGGCCAGGACCATCCCGAACAGGGTCAGCGTATTGATGGAAAAGCCCAGCGCTTGCATCCCGGCGAACGTGCCGATGAGCGATACCGGCACCGCCACGCCTGGAATCAACGTCGCGCGCCAGCTCTGCAGAAAGAGATAGACCACGAGGATGACGAGCACCATCGCTTCCGCCAGCGTCTTCACCACCTCTTTAATGGAGACGTCGATAAACCGCGTGGTGTCATAGGGAATGTCGTAGGACACGCCGGTGGGAAAGCCTTTGGAGACCGTCGCCAATTCAGCGCGAAGCCGCTTCACCGTTTCAAGCGCGTTCGCGCCGGGCGAAAGAAACGTCAGCAGAAAGACGTTCGGCTTGCCGTTCCAGCGCCCTTCCAGCGTGTACGATTGAGCCCCTAACTCCACGCGCGCCACGTCTTTCAATCGAACCATGGAGCCATTGGGCATGGCGCGAACGATCAAGTCTTCGAAGTCTTTCACTTCCGTCAGGCGGCCCTGCGTGATGACGGGGATCGTCAGCTCCGTGCCCTTCAGCGCGGGCTCCCGGCCGATGGTTCCCGCCGGAAAATCCCGATTCTGCTCACGCACCACATTGGCAATATCCGTCGGCGTGAGGCTGAGTTGAGCCATGCGGATCGGGTCCAGAATCAGCCGCATCGAGTAATTCTGCGAACCGAACACCACCGCATTACCCACGCCGCGGAGACGCTTGAGATTGTCGAGGACGCGAAGAATCGCATAATTGGACAGATAGACCGTGTCATGCGTCGGGTCGGTGGAACTCAAGGCCACGACGGCCAACAGGTCCGGCGAGACCTTGTTGATGCTGATACCCTGCCGGACGACTTCCGGCGGCAGCTGAGGCTCAGCAAGTTTGACGCGATTCTGAGTTTGCACCTGCGCGATATCGACATCCGTGCCGATCTCAAAGGTCAGCTTGATCGACATGTGCCCGTCGTTCGTGCTGGTGGAATCGTAATAGAGCAGATTGTCGATGCCGGGCAGTTGCACCTCAATCGGGCGCGCGACCGAATCAGCCAGAATTTCCGCGTTGGCGCCGGGGTAGTCGGCTTCGATCTGTACGACGGGAGGGGTGATTTCAGGAAACTGCGCGACGGGCAGCGCTTGCAAGGCCACCAAGCCGATCACCATGATGATGATCGACAACACGGAGGCGAAAATCGGGCGATCGATAAAGAAGTGTGAGATCACGAGGCGCGCTCCGGCTGCGTCGGGGGGGCAGTCGGAACGGTCGTCGCGCCGGCGGCGGGGACCGGCACAGGCTTCACCGGCGCGCCGGGCGCGATTTTATGCAGGCCCTCCACGATGATGCGATCGCCGACCTGCAATCCCTCCTCGACGATCCATTGAGTGCCTTGCCAACTGGTCGCCACGATTTCCCGCATCTCTACTTTGTCGTCCTTGCCGACGACGAACACGATGGAACCCTTCGCCCCCTGCTGCACCGCACGTTGCGGGACTAGGATAGCGCCGGTTTTGAGCGTGCCCTTGAACCGCACCCGCACAAACTGTCCAGGCAACAGCACCCGGTCCGGATTGGGAAACACGACCCTGGCCTGCCTGGAGCCCGTATCGGTTTTTAATCCCACATCAAGCAGGTCCAGCACGCCTTCATGCCGGTAGGTCGTTCCGTCGACAAAGGTGAGGACACCGCGCAATTCGTACACACCGGGGTGCTGAAGGCGTTTCGCATCGGTATCTCGCCGGCGTTTCAGCAAAAAACTCTCGGGCGCGCTGACGATGACATACATGGGGTCGACTTGATGGATCATGGTCAGCAAGTCTGTTTGCGCCGAGACCAATCGGCCTTCATAGACCCGGGTCCGCTCGATCATGCCGTCATTCGGTGCGAGGATCAGCGTATTGTCGAGGTCGAATTTGGCTTTGACGAGTTCGGCCTTTGCGCCTTCAAGGGCCGCCTTCGCCGCCAGCTCTTCGGCCACCGCATCATCCACGTCTTTGGTGCTGACGGCCTGTTCAGCCAGCAGCGGTTTCACACGGGCCAAATTCTGCTTGGCTTGGACCAGCCGCGCTTCAGACTGCGCGACTTTTGCCTTGGCGCTCAACATCGCGGCGTGGAAAGGCACGGGATCGATTTGATACAGGCGATCGCCTTGTTTTACATCCCGGCCTTCTTTGAAAAACCACTGCTTCAGAATGCCGGTCACCTGGGAACGAATCTCCACGGGACGTGACGATTCCGCCTGCCCGATGAACTCCGGTTCGTCGGGCACATCCTGCGTGGTCGCCACTACGATGCCGACCTCCGGAACCTGAGGAGGGGGAGACGAACCGGCTTCCGGCTTACACCCCGGCAGAAGCGCCAGCGCGAGCCACGCGCAGAGTACCGGAGAGATGGTCAGGAATGGTGATCGCCGGGTCATGTTGGCTCCTGATGACAAGCAATACGCAGTTTGTAGGATTTCCACCGCAACCTATCTTACTGATTGGCTGACACGTAAGCAACGGAGCGGCTATCCATTGAGGAGGAAAACCGGCGGCAGGCCTTTCGCTTCGGAATCGAGGATGAGCGGCAGGTGAGGGATGACAATGTTCCGACTGTGAACAAGAGACTCGCCGAAGATCAACCGGAAGCACCGCAGCTTCAACAAACGTGAAAACACCGCCCCCATTGATAAACGGGGCCCACGCCGGCCGGCCACGGGGCCACCCCTGACTCAAGAACGCCCAGCCCCGCAGCCCGGCCATCATGGGGCCCGGGGCATCCATCTGCCTCGATGCCCCACGCCCGCATCTGGCCTTATGATTTCCGCGTATAGGTAATCTCCATCAGCTTCATCTCTTTCCCGTGCCCGTGGTTCCCGTACATCTCAAAGACCTGCGAATTCTGATCGATGATTTTCCAGACCGCACGGTGGTGCATCTGTCCTCCGCCCGGTTCCGGGTGCGAGCCCTTCAAGGTAATCGTTTTGCCGTCGGCACCGGCCGTGCCCTGCATGATGAAAATCCCCGTCCCCATGGTGTCCATCCAGGAAGTGACATATTTTTTCGTCATGTTGTCGTAGGCGTCGATGCCGATCCCGGCGAACGGTTGTCCCATCATGGTGCCGTTGAATTCCTGATACAGAAAACGCCCATCCAGCAACATCTTCATCTCGGCGGTCCCGGATGATTCCGACGGCGGCTTCCCCGGCTCCGTCCACTCTTTCGTCTGAGTCGTCCAACTGCCGGCAAGCGTGGCAAACAACTTATGGGGCTCGCCCGGCATGGCCGCTTTCTTCCACACCTCCATCATGGCTTGCGGATCCATGGCCTTGTCGGACTTTTTCTCCTTGGCGGAGACAGGCAGAGTCAGCATGACCGTGCAGACACAGGCAAGTAGAACTGCTAGACGTCGCATAGTGGCCTCCTTATCGGTGAAGATGACGCCGGTCGACGCCATCCGGTTGTTGATGCGTTTCGGTGATAGGGTGATGCCCGCACCGATAGAGAGTCGGATCACCCACTGCGGCAACAAATTTCCAACCGATTCCCGCTTGGATCCTCGAAGAATACGGCATAATAATTCTCATCGTCGTACACCATGGGGCCTTCCACGTGCTGCGCGCCTGCCTCAACGGCGATCGTGGCCAGCCGGTTCACCTCCTCAATACTGTCCGCCCAGAACGCGATCCGAGACTCATTGGGCACGTGTTGCGCAGATTCGGTGACGCCGAAAAATTCCGGCACGCCGCCGGACGTCTCAGCCTCATACGTGAGCCAGCCCTCGATGCCGACTTCGCGCGTGAATCCAAGCGCCGGCAGTAATCTCTCGTAGAAATGTCGGACCCCTGAAAGCCGACGGACTCGCAAATCGATATGGTCGAATCGACGTGGCATTGTTTGCCTCCCTGCGGTTGAGGCCTCGCCAGCGGCTCGGGCCATCGCCCTTCAGATAGATCGTGCGAGTTACTCCTTGATCTCAGGCTCGACGAGCTGCGCCAGGTTACGAAGTGATTCCTGCCAGCCCAGATAACAGGCCTCCAGCGGAATCACATCCGGAATCCCTTCCTGCTCGATGCGAAGCTCCGTGCCGACCGACACCTCCTTCAGGAGGACCGTGACCCGGATCTCTCCAGGGAGATTCGGATCATCGAAACAATCCGTGTAACGAAGGCATTCATTCGGCACCAGTTCGAGATACTCGCCACCGAACCCGATGCTCTTGCCGGTGGTGAAGTTGGTGAATGACATCTTGTATGTGCCTCCGACCTTCGCATCCAGATGATGCACCTTGCCGGTAAACCCGTTCGGGGGCAGCCACTTGTTCATCGCGTCGGCGTCGAGGAAGGCGCGATAGATTTTGTCCGGCTTGGCGGCCAGGACTCGATGTAAACGGACGGTGTTGTTTGAGGGCATCGTGAGTCTCCTTTCCAACGTCTTAAGAGCAAGCCTTGCGCGCCGCGTCCTGTACTTCATGCGGGCCCATGTCTCGCACATGCGTGGCGATGGACCAGTGATGTCCGAACGGATCTTCGATCACGCCGTAGCGATCTCCCCAGAACATGTCGGCGACCGGAGTGATGATCTTCGCACCGGCTGCCACTGCCTGGGCGAAAACCTTGTCCACATCTTCGACATAGAGATGAATGGTCACGGGCGAACCCTTGAGCGATTTCGGCCCCAAGGTCTGGTGATCGGGAAATTCATCGACCAGCATAACGGCTGAATCGCCGATCTGGATGAGGGCATGCAAGAGCTTTCCTCCCGGTCCCGGCACCGTGCCCAGCGCCTTGGCATGAAAGGCTTTCTTATAAAATTCAATCGCAGCGGCAGCGCCGTCGCAGACCAGGTGCGGGGTGACGGTGCGCATACCGTCCGGGATCGGCTTGACTGTTTGGTTCATGGTTCTCTCCTTTCACGCGTATGGGCAATGATTGCTCCGGCTGCCGGCGGTTCCTCATCTCTCATCAGCTAATCGTCCGCCTGCGAGAAAATCGACAAGCGCGACGCCGCTACGTTTTCGCGACGGCCGCTTCAATCGCGGCAATGTCGATCTTCTTCATCGTCAACATCGCGTCCATCGCCCGTTTCGCCGCCCCCTTGTCAGGGTGGTTCATCGCCGCAAGCAGCGCCCTGGGAACAATCTGCCACGAATATCCCCAGCGATCCTGGCACCAGCTACATTCGCTCTCGGCGCCGCCGTTCCCGACGATCGCGTTCCAATAGCGGTCGGTCTCGGCCTGGTCGTCGGTGAAGACCTGAAAACTGACCGCTTCATTGGGCTTGATCTGCGGCCCGCCGTTCAGGCCGACGAAGGGCCGGCCAAGCACCGTGAAGTCGACCGTCAGTTCATCACCCGCTTTCCCCCCTGGATAGTCGGAGGCGGCGTTCATCGCCGGCCCGACGTGGCTGTCAGGAAACACACTGGCGTAAAACTCCGCCGCTTTGCGGGCCTCGCCGTGGTCGAACCACAGGCAATTCGCAATTTTCGACCTATTCGTCATTGCTCTTCTCCTTCGTTGCTGTTCCACACCGGCGAGCCGAAGCCCCTCACTTCTTCTGCCTTTCCCACAAGGTCATCACATTGCCTTCCGGATCGGCAAAATCGGCCATGAATCCCCACTCACCGATGGCGTGTTTCGGCGTCACGATTTTCCCGCCGGCCTGCTCAACGGCCTTGAGCGTGTCATCGATCGAGTCGGTTTCGACGCCCACCGACGGGTGATCCTCTTTGGATTTCCGCATGTAAAAGCCGCCGTTGATGCCCCCCACTTCGATCGGGTTATAATCCTTATCCGCCGCTGTCGTGAGCGCCATTGCCCCTTCGTTGCCCTGCACCTCAACCTTCCAGTCGAATATCGCTTCGTAGAAAGTCTTCGCCTTCTGAAAATCCGTCGCCGGGATCTCAAAGAAGCAGGCTTTATTTTTCATCTGTAGCGTTCCTTTCTTCGTCTTTGCCGCCGACACAGGCTTCTACGATTCGTGTGCTCTCGATTCTCGCAACACCTAAAGCGCTGGTCTCACGCTTCATCCAATAGTCGTTCGGCGACCGCAAAATCGACAGAGAAGGTTTTTCTCGACTGAGGCCTCCACTTCAACCTTGATGAAGGCTCCTTTTCGATCAACTCGCAAGGCGCATGCCGGTAGAAGATCAAGCTACCTGGACGATTTCTCCCTACACGAAGTCCACATTGTCTCGAAGAGGACAAAATGTCCGCTCGAAGCGGGATCGTCTATCCGTAACAAGACGCAGGCGCTGTCACAGGCCGGCTGGGATGGGTCGGCCTCGATCCACCGATCGAAGAACGGCGAGGCTCGTTCCATTCTTGCCGGCGCACATCCGCGACCCGTCACTCTGCCGAAGGCGGAAACCTGGATGTTGTTCTGCCATTCGACATCGCTCAGGCGACTCTCCACCTGTCATGCACGACCACCCAACAACTCCTGCATGGTGGTCGCCAACTCCCGCAGCGCGCCTTCACCGTCTCCAACAAACGATGATCCATGCATGAGCGCCAATCGTTTGGGCTTGAGGTCGGCCAGGCCATGCAGCGTCGGTCCGGTCAGCGGCGTATACGGATAGGCATTGGCAAACGGACCCGCCTGACCTTGGATCAACCAATGTCTTGCCCGATCAACGATCCCGGATTCGATGACCGGCTCAACGTCCCCCTCATGCGTAAACAAATCCGAGCACAACAACGTTCTCGTCGTTTCTTCAAACAGGAGACCGGCTTCCCAATTGTGAGGGACATGCGGGGTCTGGCGGAACCGCAGGCGGTACTTGCCAGTCGTGAGCACTTCTTCATTCGCAAGGGCCCGAGCCGGGCGAAGAGCCGCGTCATTGACGCTGACCAGCGCCCCGACCAGGCTGCACGCCGGCTCAGCGCGCGGCGCCGCGGCCAGCCAGTCGTTCAGCGCGCCGCATTCATCGGCCTCAAAATGGCTGAACGAAATCCAGCGCAAGCGCTTCACATCGAGAATGCTCGCCACCGCCTCGCGCACCAGCGGGAACATGTGTTTCATGCCCGTGTGGAACAGGAGCGGCTCGTCGTCCTTGATCAAAAAGTGGTTGAACCGAAGATTGAATTCAGGGACATAGATTGAGATCGAATAGAGATCCGGTGCGATCTCAGTCACCCTCGCTCGATCGGCCATGGATGCCTCCCCACTAGGATTTGCTTGGGTATCGCCTTTGATCGTCGATGATGTGATCCACGTTGAAAAACCTTACAGACCGATTCCGCGCGCCATGGCTGCTGCGGCCAGGGGGATACACAAGAGCGCGAAGACTTCCGCGCGCAGCCACCATTGAAGACGTTGAACCTGCTCGTCGGATGGCAGCAATGCCCTGTGCGATTGTGCCTGCTTGTTCCATTGGATCAACCGCAGAGTCGGTGAAACCGACAGGAAGGCGACTGTCACGAAGAGACCTATCTTGGTCCAGAAAAGTGGATTCGACAGATAAAAGGATGAATCCTTCGCGCCCCAATACACGCGACCGAATCCGACACCCAGCAACAAGACTGCGCTCCCGCCGTAGATCCGATCCACATGCGCGGCAAGACGCAGGCCGGTGGCGGTCATGCCCGGCCTGATGACCGCGTTTTGAACGGTCAACATCGCCACCAGGGTAAAGGCCAGGAGAAAGTGGAGACTGGAAAGCAGCCAATCAGTCATGGTGCGTCCTCCCTCCGTCGCGCAGGAAAGGGGTCACGGCCGCCATCGGATCGAGTCTACCGATGCCGACAGGTGGTTATTTCGCATCGACGATGACGGAAAATCCGCCGTAGGCCATCCGCTTCACGTCGAATGGCATCCCCTTGTCGCCACACAGCTCATTGAGGCGCGGATCCTTCATCACCTTGGCATTGACCCGGTCGCGATGGGCCCGTGACTTATAGAGGATCCAGGAAAACACCGCCGTCTCGCCGGCCTTGAGTTTGACTAACCGGGGAAACGGCAATCCCATCTTGACCTTGAGGTCGTCGCCGACGCATTCGCGATATTCCAGTGCGCCATGTTCGCGCCACACCGCACCGGCCTTCTTGGACATCTGAATATAGGCCTTGAGGTTCTTCTTCGGCACCGGCAACACAAAGCCATCGACATAGTGCATATTTCCTCCTTCTGGATTGTTCACCTTGGCGGGCCTCACCCGCCTGTTATCCACCCGCCATCGCACCGACGATCAACAACGGCTCAACGCCATCAACCACCGCCTGAGGCAACAGCGCATCATCCGGCTCATGCGACAGATCCTCCTCGCAGGCAAAAAACCGGATGAAGGGCCGCCGCCGTTTAGTCACATGTTCTCGAATGGTCCCCCGCAGCATAGGGTACTGCGCCTCCAGCGCGTCAAGCAGCGACCGCTGGGTCACAGGTCCGGCGACCTCCACCGGCACTTCACCTTGAACCCTCGCCAACGTCCGCAAATGTTGCGGCAAGATGACGCGCACCATGTAAAACCTCCAGAGTGGGGAAAAGAGCCGCTGGCTGATGGCCGATGGCAAGACCCCGCTGAGGTATCAGCTGTCGACTATCAGCTATCAGCCGTCAGTTATCAGCTCTCAGTCACGTTTCTCCGCTATCGGCTATCGGGTTCGTCGCTCGTCTCTCGTATCTCGTCAAATTCCGCGGTCTCTCGCGGTTCTTTATTTTTCCCAGCTACAGCCATCAGCTTTAGCCGACAGCTCTCAGCTCCCAGTCACGTTTCTCCGCTATCAGCTATCAGCTCCCCGTTCTGCCTCGGACGCCGCCGAGGCGAGAACGCCACTGGAGGGCGTTTTCAGCGCTTGCTATAAGGTTTGGGCTTCGACGGACAAAACCGCCGGCAAATCCCGCACAATAGGCGCCCAACTCTCTCCGCCGTCAGCCGAGCCGTACACTTGCCCGCCGGTCGTCCCGAAGTAGAGTCCGCAGGGATCGAGGGAATCGACGGACATGGCATCTCGCAGGATGTTGACGTAGCAATTCTCTTGCGGCAGCCCCTTCGTCAGCGCCTCCCATTCGTTGCCGCCGCTGCGGCTGCGATAGACCCGCAGCTTCCCCTCGGGTGGATAGTGTTCGGAATCGCTCTTGATCGGCACCACATAGACGGTATTTGGTTCGTGCGCATGCACCGCGATGGGGAACCCGAAATCCGTCGGCAGGTTCCCGCTGATTTCATGCCACGAGTCGCCGCCGTCGTCGCTGCGCATCACGTCCCAATGTTTCTGCATAAACAGCACGTTCGGGCGGCTAGGATGCATGGTGATGCAATGCACACAGTGGCCGACCTCTGCGTCGGGATCAGGTAGTTCGAACTGCGACTTCAATCCGCGATTGGTCGGCCGCCAGCTCTTGCCGCCGTCGTCGGTCCGGAAGACGCCCGCCGCGCTGATGGCAATATACATCCGCTGAGGATGAGCCGGATCCTGAACAATGGTGTGCAAACACATCCCGCCGGCGCCCGGTTGCCACAACTTCCCCTTGGCATCACGCAGGCCGGCCAATTCCTGCCAGGTCCGCCCGCCATCCGTAGATTTGAAGAGCGCCGCATCCTCGACACCGGCATAGACCGTATCCGGATCGGTGGGCGACGGCTCCAGATGCCAGACCCGCTTGAACTCCCACGGGCGTTGCGTCCCGTCATAATGTTGATGCGTCGTGAGCGGTTTTCCGCTTTCTGCCGACGTGTCATAGGCGAACATGTTGCTCGCGCCGTTGGGCATGCCGTCCGCCCCCATCAGATCTTCCGGCTTGGTTCCCGGCGGGTTCCAGGTCTTGCCGCCGTCATCCGACCGCTGAATGACCTGCCCGAACCAACTGCTGCTCTGCGAAGCATAAAGGCGGTCGGGGTCGGCAGGCGAGCCTTTGAGGTGGTACAGCTCCCAGCCACCGAAATGCGGGCCCTGCACGTCCCACTGTTTCCGCGCGCCATCCGAGGTGAGGATAAACGCGCCTTTTCTCGTCCCGACAAGCACCCGTACCCGGCTCATATGAGGCTCCTTCCTTCAATTCGTGGTTCGTCGCTCGATTGCCCCCATCGCGTGGGGTCAGGGCGTCTCTCGTGAAGCGTCTCTCGTATCTCGTAAGAAGCAGCGAGGCAGTTTTCTTCACGCTTCACGCTTCACGCTTCACGCTTCACGCTTCACGCTTCACGCTTCACG
>CABVSR010000002.1 GCA_902500995.1 uncultured Nitrospira sp. | reverse complement strand
GAAGCTGCCATCTTACTCTAGTTTAGAAGTGCCGTCGTTTTCCGGGGAGACGTCACCCTTCGGCACATCCAACCGAGCCTCACCACTAATTCTCGTATACGCTCTTCCTCGATTGCCCCACAGGACTAGCGTGCCCCCGCCAGGCGAATGAATACTCCCGTAATATAAATAAACGATTCTACTTCTGGGCGCGAAAGAGCAGGCTTCTGCTTGGCTCTTGGAGGCGCATGGCGAAGGCTGTTGGCGTAAGTGATATAGGCCTTTAGCATATCCTTATATTCTTGCGATACCTCCAGCTTTGAAATGAAGAGCTCTGCATTGCCGGATAAATCTTTATCTCTCTCCGTTACTTGTTTAGCTAAGGCCTCTAGGGCTTCATACATGTCGGTCACGACATCAGGAAGAAGCCCCGGTTTATTGGTTGAGTGAAGGAAGTAGTCTAAGCCTTTTTGGAAGGGCAAAAGGATGCCCTTATAGTCTTTACCCTTGAGGAATCCAAGCACATCATTCACAGCCTTTTCATCAAGCAACGGCGAGCCCGATGGAAGGAAATGTTCTCCACTCCATCGGATGCCGAGGTCTATTTCTGCATCGCGTAAAATCTGCTGTATAGCCATGTCCGTCTCATTTCTTGTACGCGGATGCTGATACAGAAATTCCAGAGCTCGAACATGCCTTTCATAGTCATCTCCGAGTACGCTTCTCAAGCAACCGAATCCAAGCCACCGCTCCCCGAGCTTTGAGCAAAGATCAATTTGGAGTGATTGAGTGCCCACATCGTTTAGTAGGAGATTCCCAAAAATGAAGTTGTTGGCTCTATTGACGAATCGTCGCCGCGCTTCGTCAAGGCCGACTTCGATATTGAATCGTTCGTGAAACTTTTCAATCATGGCAAGCTCGCTTAATTGAAGTCGGTATACTCTTATGAATGTGCCGATCAATTACGGTGCGCATTCTCCAACATATACCTGTTTGATTCCAACGACTATCCTACGAAACGTCCTCTTGTAAGGCTTGCTGGGTTTTAGCCGTTCACCTTCCGGCTGCTGACGCTTTTGATGAACCAATAAAAATATTCTTCGTGATGGCTCAAATTGAGTGCTACCAGAAGTGCTACTGCCTCTTTGTAAGTATATGAATCCATTGGTGTGACGCTAGACTTCGAGTTTAGCGCCATGGAATTCCTCCTCTTGCTTATCAGAAAAACTCAGTTATATAGCTTGATTATGCTTTGTTGATGAGGAGAACGATGGCACGCAGATCAAGTGAGCAAGCAGAAAGAGCGACCAAACAGGAGCGTTGGAATCGTTGGCGATGCTTACTCCGCAACCCTAAGTTTCAGACAGCGGTGAACCAGTTACGTTCGGAGTATCGAGCCTGGGTAACAGGTCCTCCGTTATCTGTTGGGGTGTGGGATGGGGAATACCTTGTTGAAACGGAAATAGCTCGGATGGGTATCGACCTACACAGTCAAGCTATCGATCATCGGGAAGAACCGTTCCTTCTTCTGTGGGGGGCTTTTGAATATGAATGGCGAATCGAGTTACCCAAACAGGCATTAACAGACCGACTCTCGTCTCTCAATTATTTGACCGTCGAGGAGTGGCAACATCTGTGGGGGGGTACTGCGGACATTATGTCTCCCGCCGTTACATTGATTGATGCAGGCTGCACTGATACGCCCCCAGGCACGCTGTCCCTAAGGCTGGACCTTGGCCATGTGGATGGCGATTTGCTAGCTTGCATCAAAGATGAACTGAGAAAAGCCAGGCTGGTTATGCCAGGCTCCAAAACCTCCTCCGCTGGGAAACAAGAGCGAAAGCGCCAGGATAAGATCACAGATCAATTGCGCGTATTTGATGCAGAATCCAGAGGGTTATCTGTGTATGAAATCGCTAAAGCTGAACGTAAATCAGAGTCCACGATCAAAAGCATGCTTCAAGCGATTCGTAAACGCATTGGCTCCGAAAAGGCTCATCATGGAAAAGCGTGGTATGTCTACCACGTAAAAATCTGCACAACATGCAGTGAAATCGGAATCGCCTCAAGCAAATGTGACGTTGTAGCCGCCCGTCGAACTAAAGAGGCGCAGCTACATGAAGCCCGTACGATAGAGTTTCAGCGGACGTTTATTCCTCCAAGCGCCGTCGCGTCTGAAAAGTCCGCATTTGGAAAGTGGGATGCAGTATCCACCATGTGATTCTGCAGCTCAAAGACGTGTTGTTGCGTCTAGATAAGCGCGCCCCTATATCATCTTTCTATATATAGAGGGCTACACAGGTCGGTGACTTGACTAGCCTGTGTGTCAGTGTCTCGCCAGCAGTTGGGCTCCCATCCTCGGTCAGTACATGTCATAGGCAGAAAGGAGGTCTTTAGAGCGTGTGCATATGTGTGCCGTGAAACCCTGAAGCCCAAGCCTTGATGTATTGGTCAAGGCCGCGATTTGGTGCGTTGTAACGTATTGAAATGTAGAGAGAATAAAGAGGTGATTTTGCAGACATCGGACAGATCGAATGACGTAAAGAGCCCCCGCCAAAAGCTCAGCCTTCGCAGGGTCAAGGCCCCGCTACCGGCTCCAAGGGTCAGCGACGAAACAAGACTTCGGCTCTATGAGGAATCCTTTGCGTCTCCGGCGTTTGAAGGCATGACCCCTGAAGCAGTTCGGGAATACATCGACTGGAAGCTTAGGGAATTCCTTGCCAATCAGCCGTTCTGGTACGGACACACTGACGGACGAGGAGGGGCCGATGTGCGCCACCGGGCAAGTGCTCGACAGTATGAAGCCAGGCGGGCGACAAAGCTTGTAGCGTAAACAATCTTACGAAAGGATCACGATGGAAAGACTTGTGTCAGTCAAAGAAGCTGCCGTGCAACTAGCTTGTTGCGAGGCCTCTATCTGGAAGTTTTTACGTCAAGGTGGATTGCAACGAGTGAAGATCGGACGCATGACCAGGATACGGCAACAAGACCTAGACGCCTGTATCCGACTCGGTTTGCAGCCGGGTGGCCGCTAAATGAAACGCGTTAAGACCAAGCATCTGCCGTGGTCCCTGACGACCTGTCGGACATGCCCGTGGTGTCAGAAGACAGAGGTTAATTTAGATACGCGCATATGCCCAGGGTGCAACACGGCGACACCCAGTTTTGGAACTCGAAGAGCCACGGTAAAGAAACGAACTAGAAGACGACATTAAGGGGAGGAAATATGAACTTCGTTACAGTCGATGAGATTGCGAGGCGGTTCAGTGTGACGCCTGGGATAATCACGGCATGGAGGCACCGTCTTGGGCTTCAGTATCGGAGGATGTCGAAAGGCAGGTGTGGCGGCTTTGTATTATTCACCCTCGAAGAGGTCGAGGCCTGGGCAAATATGTTCAAGAAAAGTGATCTCAGAGACAGATTCATAGGACTGAAATAAGGAGGAGAAATGGAGGTGAAGCAGAGCAAGCAGGAGCGGTTGGCAACCATCGGCGTACTAAATGGGCATCATTTGGCAGATCTTCGCAGCTCTGGCTTGAGTGACGAAACCATTACGGCAAGCGGAGTCCATACTGCATCGAGTGGGGCAGTCAGCGAGCTTTTGGGTTTTCCGGTGCGCAGCATAGGAATGGTGATTCCATACCTCAATGTCCAGGATGAAACCTATGCTCGTGTCAAATTAGACGATGGTGGACAAGATGGGAAACGGTATCGAAGCCCTAAAGAAAGCACAAACAAGCTCTACGTGCCCCCCATTTTTGCGGCTGGGGCTTTGTCGGATGTTTCGCAGGATTTGTACATCACCGAGGGAGAGAAGAAGGCATTAAAGGCATGTCAGGAAGGGCTTTTCTGTGTGGCATTGCCGGGAGTCTGGTCCTGGCGCACGAAGGACCATGAAGACAAAAGCGTTATAAACAATAGCGTTCCCATTAGCGATCTAGATCGTATTCGGTGGGAAGGGCGTAGGGTCTCGATAGTGTTCGATTCGGACGCGGCAACGAAGCCAGAAGTTGCACAGGCAGAAATCGCACTGGCCAATGAGTTAGCTCAGCGGGGGGCTACGGTATTTTCCGTCAGGCTGCCCCAAGGAGAGCAGGGCAAGGTAGGCCTTGATGACTACCTAATTGTGCATACGGTTGACGCATTCCGAGCATTGCCGATTCAGCAAATTGCCCCCCGCGCCCTTGCCGTAGGACTCGGGAGCTTTCTCGCGAAGCAGATTCCCGTGTCTGCGCCATTGATTAGGGACTTACTCCCGGCGGAGGCCAACGGCTGGATTGCTGGCGAGGAGAAGCTAGGGAAGACCTTGTATGCGCTCGAAGAAGCCTTGTGCTTAGCCCTCGGGAGGCCAGTATGCGCGAAGTTTGAAGTCCCTGAACGTCAGCGGGTTTTGTTTATTGAAGAAGACGATTCGCCCCAGCTTGTGAAGACACGGATTGATGCCTTTCTCCGGGGCTATGGTCTCGATCCGAGCAACGAAGCCGTAAGGCAAGAACTCGATGCGTGGTTCCTCGTGGCCGCCTGGTCTAAGTTTTCCTTAGATGATCCGGCGTGGGTCGTGAGCTTAGAGCGGACCATCGAGAGGTTCAGGCCGCGCATCATTTATATTGATGCGCTCTTCAAAGTCACAGCTCTAGATATTTATTCGCCACGGGACACCACGAAGCTCGTCAGCATCTTTGACGGGTTGACGAGAAAATACGGCTGTAGCTTCCGAGTGATTCATCATTTCAGAAAAGGGCAAGGACATGGTCGTCATGGTCGGGGGTCTCAAGAGCTAAACGGGTCGTTTGTCCTAGGTGCCTGGTCTCAGACTTCGTTGTTCCTAGAGCCAAGGGGAAAGAAATACGGCGAAGCAAAGCTGAGCATCCAGACAAAACTAGGACCGCCCCCCGAGGCGTTTAAACTCGTGATTGAGTCAGAAGGTCCCCCCGAGGCTCCGGCGGTGTACCGGCTAAAGGCCGACAGCCTAGACAAGGAATCCAAGGTGGAAGTATCGGAGGACACGATACATAGCCTACTAGGTAGTTTGCCCCCTGAGCCGTCGGTTACGGGAGAGGCTGGAGTTTCTAAGGCCGCCCTGGAGAAAGCTTCAGGATTGAGCAAAAGTACAGTTCGTTTCACTGTTGATGCTCTAGTAGCAAAATCTAGAGCAAGGCTAGTGGGTACAGCAAGACAGAATGCAAAACTCTATAGGCCCGGATAGGCAAAGCTAGAGTAGGGCCGCGTGGTTCTCTTGGTCCGGTTGCTGGTTGTAGCGTGTATATATTACACGCATAACCACCAACCAACCAGGAACCAACCCCATAATTATATGTGTTAACCCAGCAACCAGCACAACCAAGGGGGGCAGATGAAGCTTGTGCCAGTTCAACCCGGTTATTTGTCGATTGCCGGAGCGGCGCAGTACGCCAGCGTGTCAAAGAAGACGATTAAACGGTGGATAACGGGGGGCCTCACTGTGCACCAAGGCACCATGCGCGGCAAAGTCCTCATCAGGCCAACGGACATAGACGCGTATTTGACTAAGAGACAGGCCCCTAAGCTAGACCTAGATGCTCTGGTTAATGATGTTCTGGCGGATCTCAATCGAGGGAAGGCAGCCTAGCTCTTAGCTAGGTTTATATTCTCAAGAATAGACAAAAAGAGCTCTCCTGAGGAGTTCATGCATAAGTTATCCATAGCCACATGAGTAAAGCTATTTTAAGCATGAATATTCCCTCTTCATACTCAGGATATTCCCTGGCTGCGGGTGATGGCCGGATCACCTTCACCAGTAAGCCGCGACAAAAAGGAGGGTTTCACGAATTTGAGGCAACTAGCATACATGTTCTGCCATAACCAATTGTTTAAACATGAGAATAGTAAGCTCTGCATTCAGAATGGCGAAACTGAATGAGCAAGGCGCAATCAAGAAACCAGCAAGGAGCGATGCGCCAGCTAGAACCTGTGGAATATGTCGCACACCGAAACCTAGGATTCGATCTCTTAACCGATGGGCACTTACTGGAGGGCTTTCAGCAACTTGAATGGCGTTTACAGTGCCCGTCCTATCTTGCTGCCGAAGGAATCCCGACCCTGCCTGTACCTCGGTGGGATGGATCTAAGCTGGACGGAAAAACAGTCTTGTTGTGGGCCGAACAAGGCTACGGCGATAACATCCAATTTATTCGGTATGCGCCCCTGGTAGTCGAACGCGGGGGACTTGTAGTCATTGCTTGTCCCCCCGTTTTAGGGCGTTTGTTCAAGACAGTCAGCGGTGTATCCAGAATCTATACTACGCCTGAAGATTTATCCGGGGCGAGCTATGACTACCACGCCTCGATACTCAGTTTGCCGTATTTTTTCGGAACCACGCTAGAGACGATTCCTGAAGGACCGTATTTGTTGTCCCCCATGGAATTATCTGTGTGTCTCAAAGCAACGGCGGGGCTAAAGGTCGGCCTGGTGTGGGCAGGGAATCCAGAGCATGCGAATGACCAACGACGGTCGCTTTCGCTGGCCTATCTGCTGCCTTTGCTGCAACTACCAGGAGTCTCTTGGTACAGCCTGCAGGTTGGCCCGGCGACACGTGAGATTATCCAACTTGGACTTGCAAGGTTGATACAGGACTTGAACCCCCAGCTTCACGACTTTGCCGACACGGCAGATGCAATAAGTCGGCTTGATCTGGTTATTACCGTGGATACAGCCGTTGCGCACCTGGCGGGAGCTATGGGCAAACCTGTGTGGATCATGCTGCCGTCGGAGGCAGATTGGCGCTGGCTTGAGAGTCGAACTGACAGCCCGTGGTATCCCTCAGCCCGGTTGTTTCGGCAATCATGGTCGGGGAATTGGATTTCCGTGGTGAAGGCAGTAGGAAAAGCGCTGACAGAACTACGGGGGGCTACTTCGACTTTGGCAGAAACCCTTTCCGTTCCAGTTCTTCCGTGTGCTTCGTAAGGACTTCAATCACATAGTCCGGGATGCCTCGGTGTCCCGCTAAAGCCGCAGCAGCACGCAGCTTCCTAGCGAGCGATACCGGGGCTTCGCGGATATACAAAACTGTTGTCTCTTTGTCGGTCTTAGAAGGTTGCGACATACACTCACTATTCTATAACGTTATGTTGCCTATGCTCGCATAGCAATAATTTAGTGTCAAGATCAATTGACTATCACGGATAGTATTGCTAGCATTGAGAGCGTCAGCACTTCCGCTGACCAATTATTAACGGGGGCAACATGACAAAGACTCCTCAGGAGATGGTCACTCGGGTCGATTTCACG
Source organism: uncultured Nitrospira sp. (assembly GCA_902500995.1). Taxonomy (GTDB): domain Bacteria; phylum Nitrospirota; class Nitrospiria; order Nitrospirales; family Nitrospiraceae; genus Nitrospira_A. The sequence goes on along the minus strand of CABVSR010000002.1, from coordinate 263,957 downwards.
AAGTTTTGGAATAGCTATTTCCCAGGCAGTCTGGAGTCACTGACCCACGAAGATTTGAAGACGGCTAAGAGTGCTTTACTCGGCGAAGGAGTTCCGCCGTTGACGGTTTATGCGTACTTTGAGCACTTAGCCAGAATGGTCTCGAATCAAGTTGGTGATGGGGCGCAAGTCGGCTTGATCGAATCCGAACTATTCAACCTAGAAAACCTAGCCTAGAACCTAGCTAGTCAGAAAAGGAGGGGCTATGGGGGCATGGATTACAAAAAGAAAAGACCGGCCTGGCTGGCGAGTCATCGCGTACTCCCAAGGTCGTCAGCTCACAAAGTCATTTCGAGACAAGAAGCAAGCTAAGGAATTCGCTGAGAAGATGGACGCGAAGATTAAATGGGCAGAGGCGAGTGGAGAACCCCTGGCCCTGTCGCAGCCAGATCAGAAAATGCCGACGGTCAAAGCCTATCTTGAAGACTGGTTAGAGACGTATGCCAAGATACACTGCAAGCCGAGCACATATCGAGGGTATGCACGGGCCATAGGAAAACACCTTATTCCTGCCTTTGGTCAATGTTTGCTGCATCAGTTGAAGCGGGAAGAGGTTAAACGACTGATTGCCAGACTTAGTAAAGAAGGCATGTCGAAAGGCACGATTCAGAACTGCTTGGTTCCTCTTAAGGCAGCGTATAACGTCGCGATTGAAGACGGCTTGGTGACCTTTAATCCTGCGAGCCGCTTAGGACGGCTCCTGAAAGGCTCAGGAGACAAAAGACAACATTTGCAGCCGTTGACTACAGGGGAAGTTGTCACCCTTCTGAAGACAGCCAAAGATGATTACCCCCATTTGTTTCCCGTTTTACTCTGTGCAGCTAGAACGGGCCTGCGAATGGGGGAGCTTATCGGGCTGCAATGGGGGGACATCGACTTCAATGGGGGCTTTCTTGAAGTCAGGCGAGCTGTTGTGATGAGAAAGGAAACGACCACCAAATCACATAAGATCAGGCGGGTAGACATGAGCCGTCAGCTTCAAGAAGAGCTCCGAAGGCTCAAGGAAATCCGACAACTGGAAGCGATGAACAGTGGAACCGAAATGGCCCTATGGGTCTTTCTATCTCCTGAAGGGCAACGATGGGATGACCGGAACCTACGGCGGACTTGGTACCGCTGTCTTGAAAAGGCTGAGATACGAACGGTTCGTTTCCATGACTTGCGACATTCGTTCGTTTCGCTCTTGATCAATCAGGGGGCGCATCCGAAGTACATTCAGGAGCAAGCAGGGCATAGCAGCATCCAGGTGACGATGGACACCTATGGGCATCTGTTTCCAAGTCAAAACCGAGAATGGGTCAATAAGCTGGACGAGGCGGGTATCGTACCCGCTTCGTACCCGCCGCTATTAGCAGGGGTGATGGCGGTAGAGCAGCAAACTGATAAGCCGATTGATTCTACAGGGGAATTGATTGGTGGCGGTGACCCGGATTGAACGGGTGACCCGCGGCTTATGAGTCCGCTGCTCTACCAACTGAGCTACACCGCCACGGCACGATTGGTTGCGCGAAGAAGGGAACGCGGATCATAACTGAAATGCCCCTGAAGTGTCTACCGATGGCCTCACGAAACCGGATGGCCGTCAGCCCACCGCTTGGAGAGAGTCGTCCGAGGGTGGTATGACGCTAAGCTGAAGGTTATGACGACAGAGGCGCGCCGGTTGCGCTGGTAAATTGGAGGCCCGCATGATGACCGGAATCTCAGTGGACACGATCGGTGCCTGGCTCCTCACGATGTCTGCGACGGTGGGGATCGCCATTCTTCGGATCGGATTGGTCTTGGCGATCGGGTACGTGGCCATCCGATTCGTGCGCCTTGGCCTCCGCCAGCTGGAGCGCGTGATGATTGTGGCCAGCGACAAGCAGGATCAGGAATCAGGAACCGCCTCCAAGCGGGCTGCCACGTTGACAGGAATTCTCCGGACCATCGCGTTGTCGGGGATTTGGGCGATCATCATCATCGAATCGCTGCAGTTGGTGGGGCTGGACGTCGCGCCGATCCTGGCCGGGGCAGGGATTCTCGGTCTGGCTGTCGGCTTCGGCGCCCAAAATCTGGTGCGTGATCTGATCAGCGGGTTCTTCATCATTCTGGAAGATCACATCCGGCTGGGTGATGTGGCCGTGATCAACGGAACCGGCGGGGCGGTGGAGACCATTACGTTCAGGACGATCTCGTTGCGTGATTTCTCCGGGGTGGTGCACGTGTTTCCCAATGGCGGGATCACCACCCTGTCCAATATGACCAAAGACTGGTCGGCGTTTGTGCTGGATATGGGCGTGGCCTATCGGGAGGATACGGACCGGGTGGTGGCGCTCATGCAGTCGGTCGGGGAAGCACTGCGCCAAGACCCGGAACTGGGCCGGCTGATCATTGAACCGATCGAAGTGGTCGGCATTGAAAATTTTGCGGATAGCGCCGTGACGCTCCGGGCACGAATCAAAACGAAACCCGCTGAACAATGGAAGATTGGGCGTGAATATCGCCGCCGTCTCAAGCAAGCCTTCGATGCCCAGAACATTGAAATTCCTTTCCCGATGCGCACCCTGGTCATGGGCGAAGCCAACCCGCCGTTGAAAGTCGAAGTGATCGCCGGCCTGGGCCTTGGGAAGAGCTGAGGGATTGAGCGTGAGCCGATGGACCGTCGCAAGCGGTCGTCATGATTGATTGATGCGGCGCTGGTCTTTCATGCGCACGGACTGGGACGCCATCGCCATGGGGATGGCGTCCGATACCGCGGCTTGGCGCCGGTAATCATCCAGCCGGCGATGCACGATGCCTGACGAGAGGCCAGGGTAGTAGCCCTTCAGCGCCTGCACACCGGTCGTGGCTGTCAGCCCGTCCCGGTGGTGCCGGATTTCGCGGAGCCGTTGGCTGATCCGCTGCCGCGCAGCGACGTCAAAGGCCTCGGCCAGTTCCCACACGGTCGCCCAGCCTTCGAGCCTGGTCTGCTGTTCGGCGTAGAGCACGGTGGCAACCAACGCCAGCAGGTCTTCACCGATCGATTCAATCCGGTTCTGCACCCGCTGCTCGTCTTGAAACGCCGCTTGGAAGCGCACCATGGCATAAAACGTTTCTCTCGCCAGGCGCCGGCTGGTGCGTTCGACATACTGCAACACCGGCCTGACCTGAGGATGCGAAAGGGCCGGATCGTCCGGCAGCGGGCGTCTCAGCCACTGCCGCATATACCAGGGCCCATAGAAGCCCGCGAGCTTCACCATGTGTGTGAGCTGGTCCAGTATCGAGAGGTCGCCGGAGTACAGCGGCTTGGCACGATCCAGATGATGACTCAAACCTTCGCGTACGATAAACGGGCGCAAGATGTCCGTCGCACCTTCGCCGATCCGGTACATCTCCGCATCCCGCACGAGTTGCTCGATCCCGAAGGCTGCTTCCCCGCGCGCCATCTTGGAGGCAGCGGTTTCGTAGCCCATGCCGCCGAACAGAATTTGCGCGTCCCGCAAAAACTGAATCGTATGTTCGGAGCAGAAAATCTTGGCGACCGCGGCTTCGATGCGAATGTCATGTCGATGTTGATCGGCCAGCCGCCAGACCATCACTGACAGCGCTTCCATGGCAAACAGATGACCGGCCATGTCGCCGAGCCGGATCTGCTGGGTCTGCCGTTCCGCCAGCGGTTTGTGAAACGTGACCCGGGCATTCGCGCGATCCAAGGTCGGTTGCCAGGCCTGCTTCGCCATGCCGAGACAAATGGCGGGAATGCTGATGCCGCGCCCCACGTTCAGAATCGTCAGGGCATATTTCAACCCTTTTCCCACCTCACCGATGACGTTCTCGACCGGAACCCGCACCTGCTGCATCGTCATGTGGGCGTTTTCAATCCCGCGGCAGCCTTCGAACTGGCAACGTTGACGAACCTGCACACCCGGCGCGGACATATCCAGGATGAAGGCGGTGTGGACCCGGTCGTCGGCTCCCTTCCCTTCAGGTACCGGGATCCAGGATGTCTGTCCCTCCAGAACCACCCGCCGCGCCGGAACACGGGCGATGAGCGTGGCATAACGCGCGATCGGCCCGTTCGTGCACCAGAGTTTTTCGCCGTTGACGAGGAACTGCCTGCCGCTGCCGTCGAGGACTGCCTCCGTCCGCACATTTGCCGCATCGGAGCCGGTCAACGGTTCCGTGAGGGCGAAGGCAGAGAGGGCTTCCTTCGCCACCAGGGGAAGATAGTGCTGCTTTTGGCTGTCGTTGCCGAACAAAAGGATCGGCATGGCAATTCCGATGGACTGTGGCACGGCGACCGTCAACGCGAGAATGTTGCTCCAACTCGCCATCAACGTCAGGACGCGGCCATAGTTCGTATACGAGAAGCCCAGCCCGCCGTAGGATTTCGGAATCTTCATCCCGAACGCGCCGAGTTTGAAGAGGCCCTGAATCACTGCGTCGGGAATTTTCGCCTCACGCTCGATTTGATCGGGGTCCACCTCATGCCTCAGAAAGGCCTCGATCTGTCTACAGAAGGCAGCGCCGGCCGCTTGTTCCTCGGGAGGCTCGGGAGGCGTAAGGAGCAGCTCGAAGTCCGGCCTGCCGTCAAACAGGCCGGCGAGAAAACTCGGCCCGGATAATCGTTCGCGCGCGTCCTCGATCCGTTCGAAGCCTTTGAAGAGTGTGCTCATGAATGACCTCACCCGGTCGTACCGTCAATGGTCGCGGAACTGTCTGTCGCGATACTGCGCCAGGGCGCCTGCCAACCTGGCTTTCAACTCCAGCCGCTTAGGTTTCCCCGTCGAGGTATAGGGCACATCGTCACCCAGCAGCACGACCTTCGGCTGTTTCGCAAACGGCAATCGTGTGCGGCAATGCGCCAGGAGATCGGCTTCGCTCGGGGCGAAAGCCGGATCTTTCGGCACTACATAGGCCGCGATTTCTTCGCCGTAATAGCGGTTCTCGAACGGCAGGGCCATGGCAAATCTCACCGCCTGGTGCGTTTTCAGCACGTCATCGATTTCCAATGGGGAAATGTTGACGCCGCCGCGGATGATCAGTTCCTTCAAGCGCCCCGACACGAAAAAGAACGGCCGCCCCCGATCGTCGGGCAGATAGAATCCCTCGTCGCCTGACCGGAACCATCCTCCTTGAAAGGCGGCCTCGTTGGCATCGTCGCGTTTGAAATACCCGGCACAGACGGTGCGCCCGCGAATGGCGATCTCTCCGCGGACGGCCTGCGGCAGAGAATGCCCCCCTTCGTCGAGAATCGTCATCATCGTGTGGCGGATCGGCACTCCGACGGAAGGGAATTCATGGGCCGTGAGCCAGTGGCGATGTTGCTCCTGCGTCAGATCGTTCGGCAGAAAACAGGAATAACAAGTCGTTTCGGACAAGCCGTAGCCATGACGGATTTGGACGCAGAATCGATCTTCGAAGCGCGCAGCGGTATCTTTCAGCAGAGGCCCCGCGCCGCAGATCAGGCCGCCGAAACGGGTCAGGTCATAGGGAGAGAGGTCTTCATCGGCATCCAGGAGAAATTCGAGCAGCGTGGGAACGACGCTGGCCGACGTGACCCGCTCCTCATGCAGCCGCCGCCAGAAGCGATCGGTCTTGAAACGCCGGTTCAGCACCAGGCTGCCCTTGCAGTACAAGGGGGTGATCAGCGTGACGACGATTCCATTGACATGGTGAATGGGCAGGACGCACATCACACGGTCGTTGGTGCCGAATCCGTGCCAGCCGGCGATCGCGTCGCCATCCCACAACAGATTGGCCATCGTGAGGATGACCCCTTTGGGCGGACCGGTTGTGCCGGACGTGTACACGATCAGCGCCTCGTCGTCGAGCCGCGAGGTGGATGGAGCCAGGCGGGGTGAGCCGCCGGTCCCGTGCCGGGCCGGCTTTGTGCCGCTCTTGTGGCTGTCGAGCACACCGGTTTCTCCGAGAGCGATGACGTGGCGCAACGCGGGGATCTCCGATTGGAGGGCGCACAGTTCGTCATAGGCGTCCTCCCAGCAGAAGACGGCCGCCACCTCCGAATGCTCCAGGATGAAGCGTTTCTTCTCAGGTGGTTCCTCGATATTGATCGGCACGACTGCGGCCCCCAGCATCCAGGCCGCGAAGTAGGCCAGTACCGTCACATCGTGGTTGAACAGCAGCGTGGCGACCCGGTCACCCCTGGTAAGTCCGAACTTCGAATGGAAAACGCCGGCCAGGCGTTCGACGACGGCTCCCACCTCGGCATAGGTGTAGGTGCGGCGCAACCGGCGTTCATCGTCGCAGAAGGTGAGGAAGTTCTTCGTGACCAGCTGCGCATCGTAGACGCGGGAGCGGAAGAATTCCGCAAACGACGCCCAGGGCAGATCCATCGCCTGCCCCGGCGCGTCGCGGGCCTGCTCGATCTGATCATGTACGTTGCTCAAGAGGGTCATAGGCCTTCGGTGCGGGGCCCGTATAGAGCGCCCGTGGTCTGATCAACCGGTTGTGGTCTTGCTGCTCGATGACATGTGCGCACCAGCCGGTGATGCGCGAACAGACGAACAACGGCGTGGACAATTCACTGGGGATGCCCATCAGGAGGTACGCCACGGCCGTATAAAAATCGAGATTCGGGCGCAGTCCCTTCTGTTCCAGCATCAGCCGGTCGAGTGTGGCGGCGATCTGGTACCAGTGGCGATCGCCGCAAAGATCGCTCAAACGCTCGGCGTGGCGCTGAATGATGGCCGACCGGGCATCACCTTGCCGGAGGACACGGTGACCGAATCCCATCACGCGACGCTTGTGCGCCAGCGTCTCGCGCAGCCAGAAGGCCACATGCTCAGGCCGACCGATCTCGATCAACATCGCGGCCACCGCTTCGTTGGCGCCTCCATGCAGCGGACCTTTCAACGTGGCCACCGCCGCGGTGACGGCTCCGTGCAGGTCGGTGAGGGTGGAGGCGGTGACCCGGGCGGCAAAGGTGGAGGCATTGAATTCATGTTCCGCATACAAAATCAGTGACACATTGAGCGCCTGGGCCATGGCTGCGCCGAGGTCGTCCTGCCGGCGGCCTGCCACAAGATTCAGAAGGTTCTCCGCAAAACTTCCCTCCCTATCGGGCTCCATGGGTTTCCGACCAGCCATGACCTGGTAGCTGCCGGCAATCAGTTCAGGAATCTGCGCGAGCAATCGCACCGATTTGCGTAGATTCGCCTCGCGGGACCCGTCTTGTGCCTCGGGATCGCTGAGGCCCAGGAGAGAAATGCCGGTTCGCAAGACATCCATCTGGTGCATGCCGGGGCGCAGGCTGTCCATAAAACGCCGGACCTGATGGGGGAGCGATCGATGGCGCTGCAACGATTGGGAGAATTCTGCCAGCTCCGCCCCAGTGGGGAGGCGGCCGAAGAGCAGGAGGTAGGCCACCTCTTCAAAACTGCATCGCTCGGCGAGGTCGCCGATCGCATAGCCTCGATATCGCAGGCCCGCTTCTCCCTCATCCACCTGGCAAATCGCCGACTCTCCGGCGATCACGCCCTCCAGGCCGGGGCTGTAGTCAGGATGCACCGGGGCCTTCGTCGCGGGCTGCTCGTGCATGGTCTGGTTCATAGGGCCTCCGTATCGATGCGGTGCCGTCTTCGTAGCCGAGCAAGGCATACAATTCCTGCCTGGTCATCATGTGATCGAGCCAGTTCCGCTGGGAGCCGAAGAACTTCAGCTCTGAAAGCAACTTTTCGACCGCCCGCGCCGCGACTCGCAGCGTACTGACCGGAAACAGCACCGCCTGATACCCCAAAGCTTGAAACTCATCCACGCTGAGATAGGGCGACCGGCCGAACTCCGTCATGTTGGCCATCAGCGGCACACGAATGCCGGCCTGCCGGATGGACAGGGAAAAGGCTCCGAACTCCTCGGCAGACAGAAGGGCCTCCGGAAACAGCAGATCGGCGCCGGCTTCAGCATAGGCCCGCGCCCGCTGGAGGGCCGCCTCGAATCCGTCGACGGTCCGCGCATCGGTGCGCGCCACGATCAGAAAATCCGGATTCCGCCGCGCCTTCACGGCGGCCTGGATCTTGGCGACCATCTCGCCGACCGGAATCAAACGTTTCCCCGCCAGATGCCCGCACTTTTTGGCCGGCTCTTGATCTTCGATCTGCATGGCGGCGATTCCGGCATGCTCGAATTCTCGGACTGCGTCCATCACGACCAGCGGAGGCCCATATCCTGTATCGGCATCGACGATCGTGGGAATGGCGACGGCCCTCGCGATGGTCCCTGCTGCGTCAGCCATTTCGGGCAGGGCAATGAGGCCGATGTCCGGCAAGCCGCGTGAGGCGGACAGGGCGGCCCCGGATACGTAGACGGCGTCAAACCCCGCTCGTTCGATCTGCATGGCGGTCAACGCATTGCATGCTCCCGGAATGGCTACCGTGCGCGCGGCCAGGAGCTCTCGCAACCGACGCCCTTTGCCGCTGGTCGATGGACCGTCCGTCACGATTGCACCCTCAACAGCGGCATACAGGCGGCGATGTCCGGTTGCCTTTCAAGGTGCCACACAAAATCGAGCAGGCGCTGGAGCCGGACCCGATCGACACGCCTCGACGCCAGCCGCCGGAGTTTGTCTTCCACTTCTTGATCCGTGAGGGGGTGCCCAGGATGGCCGAGGGGCTGGTCCACCTGCCGGCTATAGGTCGCTCCGCGCGAGGTCCTGATCGTGAGCCGGGTCGGCATCGTGGTCGGATAGCGCTGTTCGAGCTCCGGCAGCTTCACGACATGGATCTTTTTCATCAGCTCGTGGAGACGCGGGTCCCGCAATCGTTTCGGGCTGAATGAATTCATGCTCACGCGGCCATCGACCAGAGCGACCGCCACGCAATAGGGAAAGCTGTGATCGGCCGTCTCTCTTGTCGCGGGCTGCCATTTCTCGGGATCACGCCCGATAATTTCGATGGCGACGTCGTAACTGCCGATCTCGACATCGGCCAGCTTGTCGAGCCAGCTTTTGCCTTCTGCCTTGATCAGTTCCGCCCGCAAGGCCAGGGCCGCCTCGACGGCGCTTTGGGCGTGGTACTCCACGGGAAAATGTTTGATGCAGGTTTTGAGAATTTTGAAGGGCACCGGCTCTCCGCCGGGCATGGCTTCGCCTCCCAACATCGGCAGCTCGAACAAGCCTGAGACCAGTTTCATGAAGCCCTTCTCGCCTTCGAATATCGGGGCCGGGCCGGTCATGCCGCGCCGGGCGAGCAGGGCGGCGAACATGCCGTTCCGCGCCGCGTTGGAAAAGGCGCAGGCCTTCCACATCGACAGGTCGCCGACTCTGGTTTGACGCAGGGCAATGTTGGACACACCGGCCAGGTTGACGGCCTGGCGGGTCTGCGCCTCGGTGAACGCCAGGACCTTGGCCACGCCGAGCGCGGAGGAGATGGGCCCGTAGGTGACATGGTCCCAGCCCCTGGGCCGCAAGGCCGCGGCATCACAAAGACGGCATTGAATTTCATAGGAGAGCGTGAGGGCCTGAATCACCAGCGCGCCGGAAGCATGCGCCGTTTCTGCTGCCGCCAGGACCGCCGCGAGATTGTCCGACGGATGGGCCGGTTCTTTCGACAGGTACGTATCGTTGAAGTCGAGGTATCGGACCATGGCGCCGTTGGCGAAGGTCGCCAGATCGGGAAGGGTCTTGTGCTGCGTGCCCCAGACGGTCGCCCCGCCGGGAACCTTTACGGCAAGCGCCATGTCGCGGGCGATTCTGCAGGGTGTGGCGGTCCAGGCGCCGAATGCGCAACCGAGGCTGTCCAGCATGCGCCGTTTGACCTCATGGACCACGTCGCCGGGCAGATCCTGAAACCGGAGCGACTGCGTATATCGAGCCAGGCGATCGGCCAACATGCGCCACCTCACGTCAAATTCAGCCAGAGGATGATCCCGCTCGCGATCTTCGGTCGAGGGAAGGCCCTCTCCGTTTGTGGAGCTGAGGCCTGTCCAGATCCCGCCACCGTTCGTGTTCGGCAATGACCGCGATCAGTTCCGCGATCCCTTCGCCTTTCACCGCCACGGTACGAATCACCGTCTTGCACCATTCACGCAGATCCCGCAGGGTCGTATCCGCGCCGTCGCGGTCGCCCTTGTTCACGACGACGATGTCTGCGATCTCCAGGAGTCCCGCCTTCATGGCCTGGATGTCGTCGCCGAGCCCCGGCGCGACCACCGCAATCACGGTGTGGACGACATGCATGACGTCCAATTCATTCTGCCCGACGCCGACCGTCTCGATCAGAATCACGCCGTAGCCAGCCGCTTCCAAGACCTGCGCCGCTTGCCGCGTCGCTCCCGCGAGCCCGCCCTTCTGGCCGCGCGTCGCCATACTGCGAATGAAGACCTGCGGATCGTCCGCATGCCGCTGCATCCTGATGCGATCGCCGAGCAGGGCCCCGCCCGTGACCGGGCTGCTGACATCCACCGCCAGCACGCCCACTTTCGCTCCGAGGTCGCGATAGGCCATGATGAGCTGATCGATCAACGTGCTTTTTCCCGTGCCGGGATAACCGGTGACGCCGATCACGAACGCGCCCTTCGGCGAGGGAGCGCAATGCGCCAGCACTGCCGCTCCAGCCGGGTCCCGGTTTTCAAGCCAGCTGATGACCCGCGCTACGGCTCTGACATCACCGGCTTCGAGCTGTTTCGCCATGTCGGTTGCTTCTTTCACATCACACCTTCACTGCCGCTTGCCTGATACGAGCCTGCGGAATCTGCGAGAGCCGCGAGTGCGGCGGATGCCCGATCACGGCGCTCAACTGATGGGCGCAGCCGACGACCAGCCCTTCATCCACCGCGACCGGGGCGCCGGACGCCTTCAACGCAAACACCGCGTCTTCCGTCGCGACGTTGCCCGCTGCACCCGGCGCGTAGGGACAGCCCCCCAGGCCGCCGGCCGAACAATCGAACGCGGTGATCTCATAGTCTTCCCAGGCCGTCAGGACATTGGCGACGGCCATTCCGTACGTGTCATGGACATGGAGCGACAGGCGGACCGGTTCGATGCGCGTCATGACCGTATCGAGCAAGGCGCGGATGTCGGCGGGCGCAGCCTTGCCGAGCGTATCGCCCAGCGAGATGTCATCCACACCGAGATCCAGCAGCCGCAGCATGACATCCAGCACCAGCTCAGGCGCGATGCGACCCTCATAGGGACACCAGAGGGCGGTGGAGATGTAGCCGCGCACCAGCATGCCGTCGCGTTTGGCTCCCTGCACAACCGGTTTGAAGCGGACCAGGGATTCGTGAACCGTCGCCTTGATGTTCCGCCGCGTAAAACTGTTCGAGGCTGCCGTGAAGACCGCGATCTTCTGCACCGCCGCGGCCCGTGCCCGCTCAAGTCCCCGTTCGTTCGGAACCAGGGCGGAATAGGTCACGCCGGGGACGCGATCGATGGCGCGGAAGACCTCGTCGGAGTCCGCCAGTTGGGGAACGGCAGCGGGCGAGACAAAGGAGCCGGCTTCGATTTCGGCCACACCGGTCTGCGAGAGCGCATTGATCAGAGCGATCTTCCGCGCCGTCGGCACGAACTGCGCTTCATGTTGCAGCCCGTCACGAGGCGATACCTCAATGATCCGGACCGGTACCCGGCGAGGGTCATGTGTGGCGAAGGGCAACATCGTCCGACGTGGTCGCCTCCTGCGGCTTCTGGTCGCGTGGTTTGGCCCACGAGGGCGGCCGTTTTTCGATAAAGGCCCGCAGTCCTTCGGTGGCTTCCGGCGCGCAACGAACGCGGGCATTGTATTCCGGCCCCAGCGCGTACCGGTCCTTCTCGGAGAGGGCGCGCATCCGGCGAAACAGCTGTTTGCTTTCTTTCGTGGCACAGGGTGCCAGCCGCATGATCGCGTCGCTCACTTCACCGATGCGATCATCCAGCCCGCTTAGGGGGACGACATCATGGACCAGATGGTAGCGCTGGGCGGTGGAGGCGCAGAAGGTTTCGCCGCTCAGACCGTATCGCCGGAGGAAGGATTCGCCGGCCGTGTGTAACAGAAACGGCGCGATCACGGCCGGAATCAAGCCGAGCCTGGTTTCGCTGAGGGTAAAGGTCGCTTCTTCCGCCGCTACCACGATGTCGCAGGCGGCCAGCAGACCGAGCCCCCCGCCGAAGGCCGACCCCTGCACGCGAGCGATCACGGGACAGGGAGCTTCATCGATGGCGCGAAACATCCGCAGCAGGTGATGGGCGTCACGCATCGCCGGGGTTTCCAAGACCGGCTGGTCGGACTGCATCCACTGCAGGTCGGCTCCGGCGCAAAAGACCGGGCCGGCGGCGGCCAGCACGATACCCCTGACCGACAGATCATGAGCCAGATCTTCGAAGGCTTCTCTGAGCTCCGTGACCATCCGGTCATCGAAGGCGTTACGGCGGTCGGGGCGGTTGAGCGTGATACGCGCAAGGTCGCCGATCGGCTCCAGTGCGATGGTGGAGAATCGCTTCATTCGCACCTCCTCATGCTGTTCACATCCGAAATACCGGCGCGTGAGTCGCCTTCACGGGCACAGCCGCTGCAACATCCAGGCACAATCCCAAGACCCGGCGCGTGTCGAGCGGATCCAGGATTCCGTCATCCCACAGCCGCGCGCTGCCGAAGTAAGGGCTGCCTTCCTGCTCATATTGCCGGAGCGTGGCCTCGGTGATCCGCCGGCGTTCGTCATCCGCCATGGCCGCCTTTTCCCGCGCCCGTTGTTGCTCCTTCACCGTGACCAGCACCTGCGCCGCCTGTTGCGCCCCCATCACCGAGATGCGGGCGTTGGGCCAGGCGAACAGGAACCTGGGAGCATAGGCCCGCCCGCACATGGCATAGTTGCCGGCTCCATGGGAGGCGCCGATCAGGATCGTGAATTTGGGCACCTCCGCGGTCGAGACCGCCTGGACCATCTTAGCGCCGTCCTTGATGATGCCCCGGCTCTCATAGTCCTTCCCGACCATGAAGCCGGTGATGTTTTGCAAAAATATGAGCGGCAGGCGCCGCTGGGCGCAGAGCTGCACGAAATGCGCGCCTTTGAGGGCCGACTCCGAGAGCAGCACGCCGTTGTTGGCGACGATTCCGACCAGGTGCCCCATCCACTGCGCAAAGCCGCAGACCAGCGTCGTGCCGTATCGCGCCTTGAATTCATCGAATCGGCTGCCGTCCACCAGCCGGGCGATGACTTCCCGGACCTCCCATTTTTGCCGTGGGTTGCCGGGGATGAGTCCGTAGAGATCGCCGGCGGGGTACAAGGGCTCATCGATCGGCTCGCGGCGGAGCTTCGGCGGTCGCCGTCCCAATGTGGCCATGATCGAACGGCAGATGTCCAAGGCCTCCTGGTCGTTGTCCGCCAGATGGTCGCTCACGCCGGAGAGGCGCGTGTGCAGGTCCGCGCCGCCCAGTTCCTCGGCCGTGACTTCCTCGCCGGTCGCGGCTTTCACCAGAGGCGGTCCGGCCAGATAAATCGTGCCGGTTCCCTTCACGATGACATTCTCATCACACATGGCGGGGACATAGGCGCCCCCTGCGGTGCACATCCCCATGACGGAGGCGATCTGTGGAATGCCGGCTGCCGACATACGCGCTTGATTGAAAAAGATCCGCCCGAAATGGTCCTTGTCCGCAAAGACCTCAGCCTGCATCGGGAGAAACACACCGCCGGAATCCACGAGATAGATTGCCGGCAGCCGGTTCTCCAGCGCGATGGCCTGGGCGCGAAGATGTTTGGTGATGGTCATCGGGAAATAGGTTCCGCCCTTGACCGTCGCATCATTGGCCGCGATGACACAGAAACGCCCGGACACCGAACCGATGCCGGTAATGAGACCGGCCGAGGGGACCTGATTATCATAGAGGCCGAAGGCGGCGAGCGGGCTCAGCTCCATCCAGGGCGAGCCGGGATCGAGCAGCGCCGCAATCCGCTCGCGGGCGGTCAGTTTGCCGCGTTGCTTGTGCAGCGCGACGGCCTCCGCCGATCCACCTGCCCGCACCAGCGCCAGGTGCTTGTTGAGATCGGCCACCAGGCCTTCGTATTGAGCCTGGTTTCGACGGAAGTCGTCCGAGTCTCGCCGCACAGCCGTGTCCAACACACCCATGGTTGAATCCTCAGCGTTCGATGCGCAGCCCGTTCACAAAGTCTACGATGTCGTGCATCGGCGTGGCAGGCCGGAACAACATCTGCACGCCCGCCGCTTTCAACCGCGGCACGTCTTCGTCGGGAATGATGCCTCCGCCGAAGAGCACGATGTCTCCCGCGCCCTGTTCCCGCAACAGTCCCAGGATGCGGGGGAAGAGCGAGTTGTGGGCGCCGGAATGGATACTGAGGCCGATGGCCTGCACGTCCTCCTGGATTGCGGTGGCCACGATCTGCTCAGGACTCTGATGGAGTCCCGTGTAAATGATTTCGATGCCCGCATCACGGAGCGCGCGGGCAACCAGCTTCACGCCACGGTCATGCCCGTCCAAGCCGACCTTGCCGATTAGAATGCGCAGGGGTGTTGCCGCGACGGTCATAGCGTTACCTCCTGAAGCAGGTATTTGCCGGCCGCATCCTTGGAGACATAGCCGGCTTGAACCAGCGGGTCATGTTCGAAGATCAACAACCACTGTTCCTCGCAGGCGCGGTCGAGCACCTGCCGCTTGCTGCCGAGTGTTTGGACGGGGTTGAGGTCGTACCCCATGATGTAGGGCAGCGGGAGATGGGACACAGTGGGAATGAGATCGCCCAGGAAAAACGCGACCCGGCCTTCCGATTCCACTTTGACGCTTTGATGGCAGCGCGTGTGGCCGGGTGTGACGACGGCGGTCACCCCCGGCAGCAGCTCCGTCTCGCCATGGAGCAAAGCCCATTGATTCGCGTCGGCCACCGGCGTGAAATTGTCGCGACGGTAACTGGCCCTGGTCCGTTCATTGGCCTGCATCGCATCTTCGTATTCACCTTGCTGGACATAGTAGGTAGCCTTTGGAAAGGCCGGCGTGACTGCGCCGGTCCCGTTCATCGTCGTATTGCCTCCGGCATGGTCGAAGTGCAGATGCGTATTGATCACGAAATGGATGTCGTCGGGGCTCAAGCCCAAGCGATGGAGGGATTGTGGCAGGGTGGGTGTCCGTTCGACCGCAAACATCGAATGGAATTTTGCGTCTTCCTTGTCGCCGAGTCCCGTGTCCACCAGCACATGTTTCCCGTGGGCGCGGATCAGCAGGCAGGTCAGGCTGAGCGGAATACGATTTAGTTCATCCGCCGGGCAACAGCGTTGCCAGAGCGTTTTCGGCACAACACCGAACATGGCGCCGCCGTCCAGCCGGAATCGGCCGTCGGTCACCGGGAAGATGTCAAATGCTCCGAGTTTCATGTCCCACAGATCGTCTTACAATCCCGTGGCTCACTTTCAATGTGCCTCAGCGGCGACGACCAAGAGGCCCCTGGTTGTTGACGCCGCCTCACAACACCACCGGCTCCCGATAGGTTCCGTACACTTCCTTCAGGGCGGCGCAAATCTCACCCAGCGTGGCCTTGGCCTTCACTGCTTCAATCAACGGCGGCATGAGATTCTGGTGACAGGACGCCATCTCCTGCAGCTCTTCCAGCGAGCCGGCCATCTTGAACGGATCGCGTGATTTCCGGAGATCGGACAGGCGTGCCACCTGCTCCTGTTCGACCTCCGGTCCGATTTTCAAAATAGGAATGGAACGGGACTCATCTTCTCGATGCTCCGTCACTCCAACGATGCTCCGTTGCTGCCGTTCAATTTCGTGCTGGTACCGTTGCGACGCATCCAGGATCTCCCGCTGCGGAAACCCGCGCTCGATGGCGGAGACCATGCCGCCCATGCCATCCAGTTTGTGAAACAGTTCCCGCGCCCCTTCTTCCAGCCGGTTCGTCAGCGACTCGACAAAGTACGAGCCGCCCAAAGGATCGACGGTATTGACTGTCTCGCTTTCCGCCGCAATGATCTGCTGCGTCCGCAGCGCCAGCTTCACAGCCTCTTCCGTCGGCAGGGCCAGCGTTTCATCCATCGAATTCGTATGGAGCGATTGCGTGCCGCCGAGCACGGCGGCCAGGGCCTGCAGGGTGGTTCGCACCACATTATTCAACGGCTGCTGGGCCGTGAGTGAACAACCGGCGGTTTGGGCGTGACAACGCAGCTGCAGCGACCGGGGGTTTTGGGGGTGGTACCGCCGTTCCATCTCGCGAGCCCAGAGACGCCGGGCGGCGCGAAATTTGGCGATCTCTTCGAAAAAATCATTGTGGACGTTGAAGAAGAACGATAACTGCGGCGCAAACGCGTCCACAGCGAGCCCCGACTTCACCGCCGCCTCGACGTAGGTCAGGCCGTTGTACAGCGTGAAGGCCAGTTCCTGAATCGCCGTCGAGCCGGCCTCGCGGATGTGATATCCGCTGATGCTGATCGGGTGCCATTTCGGCACATGCGCCGCGCAATACGTGATCGTGTCGACAATCAAGGCCAGGTGCGGCTCGGGGGGAAACAGCCATTCCTTCTGTGCGATGTATTCCTTCAGAATGTCGTTCTGAATCGTGCCGCCCAGCCGGTCGAAAGGAATCCCGCGCTTTTCCGCTACCGCCAGATACATGGCGAACAGCACGGCGGCGGGACCGTTGATCGTCATGGACGTCGTGACCTGATCGAGCGGGATGCCGTCGAACAACCGTTCCATGTCGGCGAGGGACGAGACGGCCACCCCGCAATGTCCCACCTCACCGCGAGCCAGCGGATCGTCGGCATCGAGACCCATGAGGGTCGGGAGGTCAAATGCGACGCTCAGGCCGGTTTGGCCGTGATCCAATAAATATTTGAAGCGCGCGTTTGTGTCGTCGGCAGAGCCGAAGCCGGCGAATTGCCGCATGGTCCAGACCCGGCTGCGATACATGCCGGGGTAGCAACCGCGGGTGTAAGGAAATGCGCCCGGTCGGCCCAGGTCCTGTTCGGCGTGCCAGCCCTTGAGATGATCAGGCCCGTAGCACGGTTCGATGTTCAAACCGGAGAGGGAGGTGAATCGAGCTTTTCTCTCGTTCATGACGTGTTCCTCCCAGCAGGGAACAGGAACGTCAGGTCAGATGCATGACCGGCTGATCTCCGTATTGATAGAAGCCATGCCCGCTTTTCCTGCCGAGCCAGCCGGCTTCGACATACTTGCGCAAGAGGGGGCAGGGGCGAAATTTCTGATCACCCAGGTCCTGATGCAGCACTTCGCAGATGGCGAGCACGGTATCCAGCCCGATGCGGTCGGCCAGCGCCAACGGCCCGACCGGATGGTTGGTACCTTCCACCATGGCCAGGTCGATCGCTTCCGCCGTCGCCACCCCGTCTTCCAGCGCAAAGATGGCTTCGTTGATCATGGGAATGAGGACGCGGTTGACGATGAAGCCGGGAAAATCCTTGCAGACGACGGGGGTTTTTCCCGCACGCCGGACGACATCGAGCGCCAGGCGCATCGTCTGTTCGGAGGTGCCGATGGCCCGAACGACTTCGACTAAGCGCATGACCGGCACGGGGTTCATGAAATGGATGCCGACGACACGATCGGGACGGCCCGATACCATGCCTAGGCCGGCGATGGAAATCGAGGAGGTGTTGCTGGCCAGCAGGGTCGAGGGCTCGCAGATCTGTCCCAATTGCGCGAAGAGTGCCCGCTTCATCACCGGATCTTCCGGGATCGCCTCGATCACGACCTGTGCCTCTCGTAGCCGTTGCATGTGCCGGATCGGGTGGATCATCGCCATGGCGGATCCGGCCTGGTCGCCACGCAGCGCGCCCTTTTCCACGGCCTTCGTGACGCCCTGCCAGATTTTTTTCGTGGCGTCCTCGAGCGCTTCTTCCGTCACATCCACCAGAAGCACATTCCAGCCTGCGGTCGCCAGCACCTGAGTGATCCCGCGCCCCATCTGGCCCGCCCCAACAACGCCGATGGTTGTGATGTCGTCAATCGTCATGTGCGATTTCACGCTTGTTTCCACCGGCGTCCCATCACTGATGCTGCATTTTCTTCGGCCGCTCGACGAGGAGCGCGAGCGCCTCTCCGCCGCCGATACAAAGGCTCGCAAGCCCGCGATGGGCATCGCGCGCTTCCATGGCATACACCAACGTGGTGAGAATCCTCGCGCCGGTCGCGCCGATGGGATGTCCAAGCGCCACCGCGCCGCCGTGGACGTTGACCTTCTTCGCGTCCAGTCCCAGCTCTCGATTAATGGCTAAGGACACGGCCGAAAAGGCTTCGTTGATTTCGAACAGGTCGATGTCGTTGATCGCCAGCCCGGTCTGTTGCAGCAGCCGCCGGATTGCCTCGACGGGCGCAATCGTGAACCATTCCGGCGCCAGAGCGGCACCGGCATATCCCACGATGCGCGCCATGGGCGTCAATCCGCGCCGGTGCGCCTCCTCTTCGGCCATGATGACCAGCGCCGCCGCGCCGTCATTGCAGGAGGGGGAGTTGCCGACCGTCAGGACCCCGTCGTCTTGAAAGACGGGTTTCAACTGCCGCAGCCTTGAGAGATCGACCCGGTTCGGTTCCTCATCGTCCGTCACCATGACTGGTCCGCCTTTTTTCTGCGGCACCTCGACCGGAACAATCTCCCTGGTGAATGAACCGGCGGAGATGGCCTCTCGCGCGCGGCTGTAACTTTCCAAGGCAAAATCGTCGACCTGCTGCCGGGAAAACTGGTACCTGGCGGCGCAGAGCTCTCCCGCATTGCCCATGTGAAATTGGTTGTAGACATCCCAGAGACCGTCTTTGATCAGACTGTCCGTCAATTCTCCATGCCCAAGCCGGTACCCTTGCCTGGCTTTCTCCAGCAGAAACGGCGCCCGGGTCATATTTTCCATTCCGCCTGCCACGATGATGCGCGCGTCGCCCAAGGCGATGGCTCTGGATGCCATGATGACTGTCTCCAGACTGGAGCCGCAGACCTTGTTCACGGTCACGCCTCCGACCCGGTGCGGCAGTCCGGCCCCGATCGCCGCCTGCCTGGCGGGAGCCTGGCCGAGTCCGGCGCTGAGCACGCAGCCCATCAAGACTTCGTCGATCTGCTCCCCTGGAACTTGAATACGTTTCAGCGCCTCGGCAATGGCGATACTCCCCAATCTGGTTGCCGGGATCGAACTGAATTGCCCGTTGAAGCTGCCCATCGGCGTTCGAACGGCGCTGACGATGACGGCAGGGTGTCTCGTGGTCACAGAAATTTCTCCCAGTCGCTCTGTTGAAGATATTGTTTCACCTTGGCCAGGAAACGGTCGGCGGTCGCGCCGTCGATGATCCGGTGGTCGAAGGAAAGACTCAGGTAACACATGGGACGGATGGCAATGGCATCGTCGATCACGACGGCGCGCTTCTGCACCGAACCCACGCCGAGAATGGCCGCCTGGGGCTGATGGATGATCGGCGTGCTGAACAGGCTGCCGAATCCGCCGTGATTGGTGATGGTGAAGGTCCCGTCTTTGACTTCATCCGGGGTCAATCGTTTGGTTCTTGCCCGTTCCGCCAGGTCTGCGACTTCCTGCGCCAGCTGCGTGAGCCCCTTCTGATCGGCCCGGCGAATGACTGGAACCAGGAGGCCCTCGTCGAGTGCGACCGCGATGCCGACGTGGATGTCTCGTTTGATCGCGAGGCCTTGGTCTTGCCACGAGGCATTCAGCAGGGGCAGGTCTTTCATGGCGCGAGTCACGGCGTTGATCACGAAGGGCAGATAGGTCAAGGTGCGCCCGGCTCGAAATCGTTCGATTCCGGAAAAGTCCGCTTCAAAAAACGTCGTCACATGGGCGGAGGTGCGGCGGCTGAGGAGCATGCGTTCGGCAATGGTCTTCCGCATGGAGGTGAAGGGGACGATTTCTTCCGCTATCCCGCGAGATGCGGCGCCGGCAGGTGGCGTGGCAGCTGTTTGCGGGGGCTCGGTAACCGGCCCCGGCCGCGCAGCGACATAATCCAACAGGTCTTTTTTCGTGACCCGGCCGCTTTCGCCCGTGCCGGTGACTTGGGCCAGGTCCACTCCATGCTCACGCGCGAGCTGCCTGACGGCGGGCGAATAATGCTGATCCGCCTGCGTTCCGGCTTGCCTGGCCCGCACACCCACTCCGCCGACACGATTGATGACTCCCTCCGCCGGTTGAGTCTCGAGTCTGGCCAGTACCGTGCCGACCGGCACGGTGGCGCCTTCCTGCACCTTCACCTCGGCGAGAATTCCCGAGGCCGGAGACGGCACATCGAGCGCCACCTTTTCCGTTTCCACCTCCAGGAGCGGTTGATCCTTTTCCACTGCGCCGCCCGGCTGGATCAACCATTTGACGACGGTGCCCTCAGCGATGCTTTCACCGAGTTGGGGCATCACGATGTCGGTGGCCACTTCGACCTCCAGCTATCAGCATTCAGCAATCAGCGATCAGCAGTCAGCTTCAGAATCCCTTTTCTCTCGCTGAACGCTGAGACCTGATGGCTGAAGGCTGTTCATTTCAATACGCCGCCAGCTTTTTAGCTCCCGCGACGATGTCGCTGACTTTGGGCAAAAAGAACTCTTCCAGCGGCGTGCTGAACGGCACCGGCGTGTCGGGCGGGGCGATGCGGAGAATCGGCCCGTCCAGACACTCGAAACAGTCTTCCGTCAGTAACGCGGAAATTTCCGCTCCAATGCCACCGGTCTTGTTGTCTTCGTGGAGGATGATCGCCTTGCTGGTTTTGCGCACCGAGGTATAGATCGTCTCCTTGTCGAGGGGAATCAAGGTGCGGAGATCCACCACTTCCAGATCGATGCCTTCCTGATGCAGCAGCTCGGCAGCCTCCAAGGCCAGATGGACCATGGCGCCATAGGTGATGAGGGACACATCGCGGCCCGCGCGTTTCACCTCGGCTTTCCCGAGCGGAACAATGTAGTCCTCCTGCGGCAACGTCGCCTTGATCCGCCGGTATAAAAACTTGTGTTCAAAATAGAGGACCGGGTTGGGGTCGCGGATGGCGGCTTTCAAGAGACCCTTCGCGTCGTAAGGTGTCGAGGGCGCGACGATCTTGAGGCCGGGCGAATGGAAGAACCAACCCTCGGGGCATTCCGAATGAAACGGACCTCCGTGCACACCGCCTCCGAACGGCGCCCTGATGACGAGGGGCACCGCCGCGCCCCAGCGGTAGTGGTTCTTCGCCGCGACCTCGGTGATCTGGTCGAAGGCGCAGGAAATAAAGTCGGCGAACTGCATCTCGACCACCGGCCGCAAGCCCATCATTGCCGCGCCGATGGCCGCGCCGACGAAGCCCGATTCCGAGAGCGGCGTATCCAGCACCCGCCATTCGCCGTACTTTTCGAGAAACCCCTGTGTGACCTTGAACGCGCCGCCGTATGCGCCGATGTCTTCACCCATCAGAAACACCCGCTCGTCACGGGTCATTTCTTCATCGAGGGCTTGTGAAATGGCATCAACATACGTCGTCTGGCCTTCTTGCACGGCGGTGGCGCTCGTCATGGCAACACCTCGTTTTCGGTGGCGAACACACCGACCAGGGTTTCGGGGCCTTCGGGCAGCGGGCTCTGTTCGGCGAATGCCGTTCCTGCCTCGACTTCCTTCTTGGCGCGCTCGCCCACCTCATGAAAATACGACTCGTCTCCGTATCCGAGTTGTGCGAGCAGCCGTTCGGCCCGCACGATCGGATCCTTGGCTTTCCATTGTTCCAATAGGGCGCGTGGAACGTAGGTCGCCGCGTCATGCTCGGAATGCCCGTGCATGCGCATGGTTTTGAATTCGAGAAACGTCGGCCCTCCGCCTGAGCGCGCCTTGGCGATAGCCCGTTTGGACGCCAGATAGACGGCGGCCACATCATTCCCGTCTACGATCTCCCCCGGCATGCCGTAGGCCTTCGCGCGTTCAACCACATCGGCAATCGCCATTTGATACCGCACCGGCGTGGAGTAGGCGTATTGATTGTTCGTACAGAAGTAGACGACGGGCAGTTTGCGCACCGCGGCAAAATTCATGGCCTCGTGAAAGTCGCCGCGGCTGGTGCCGCCGTCGCCGGTGCCTGCGAAGGCCACGCGAGATTCTCCTCTGATCTTGAAGGCCAGCGCCGCCCCGGCCGCGACCGGCATGTTGTCGGCCAGGTGGCTGACGAAGCCGATGACTCCGCGTTTGAGATCGCCCATATGGACGTTGCCGTCTTTGCCCTTGGTGGGCCCGGCCTGTTTGCCCAGATATTGGGAGATGATTTCACCGGGAGAAAAGCCGCGGATCAGGAACGCACCCATGTCACGATGAAAGGGGGCGATGACATCTTCCGGATTTAACGCCGAGGCATACCCGACGGCGATGGCTTCCATGCCGTGGCTGGTGTAGACGCCGCCGACGATCCGGCCTTGCCGGTAGAGGGCGGTGATGCGATCCTCCACGCTTCTCGTCAGCCGGAGGTAATAGTACATCTCAAGGAGGTCGCTGCGTTTGATGTCCTGTGCGACGGGGGCCTGGTTCATGGCTTCCTCCTTAATCGATCGGTGCTTCACATCACGTCACAGCGCGGGCAGATCCCTCCAGGACACCAGCGGCTTGTTGTCCCGGCAGGCGTGACAATCGGCCGGTTCCCACTGCGGCATGTCCAGATCGACGCCGAAGTAGAACGGGTACGTGGCCGTCAGCTCCTCCATGTAAGGGAATTGCCCGCTGTCTCGTCTGGCGAACACCATCATGCCCGCCAGCTGCCCGCCGCGATCCGTGACGATCTTCCCTAATTTGCTGACACACATGCCGCGCGTGGTGACGTCGTTCAATGAGAGAAATCGTTCTCCGGGCTCCACGGTTCCGCTGACGATCTCCGTGCCGATCTTGCCCGTCTCCCGGTTGAAGGGCGTCAGCACCGTGCGCAGCGGAAGGTGCGCCCCCAGGAGTTCGCAGGTTCGTTCGGCCAGCAGGCGCGCGTCCGATGAGGTGGTGATGATGCCCGCCGGCGGGTGCTCCTGAAACGTTTGGAGGAGCCATTCGGCCATGTTGGCCGCAATGATCGTGATGAGGTCGGGAAACTGCGCGATGGATTCGAATCGCAGGTACACCTCGGTATGGTGGCCCGACACGACCTCGACATGGCTGTCGAAATAGACGGCGCGAGAGGCGCGCAGCAGGCGCTGAACATCCCAGGACGACAGGGTGGGGTGGGGCGTGTCGCGAATGAGGTGTTCCATCCTGATGTCGATTTCCGATCCCTCATAGATCGCCCGCTGCCGGGCTATCAACTCCAACATGGCGGCATCCGAAGCGTTCGTCTCGACTGGCATTATGCCTCCTTCTCAAGCGGTTCCGTCCCGGCCGGCAATGGTGGTTCTGAGAATGCCGATGGGCTGGATTTCCAATTCGATGCAATCGCCCGGTTGCAAATAGCGGTCGAGTTCCAGGCCGCAGCCGCCGCCGACCGTGCCTGATCCCAGCAGGTCGCCCGGATAAATGGCTTCTCCTCGCGACACATGTTCGATCATCTGAAGGAACGACCAATGGATCGATCCGAAACGACCGCGCGACCAGACTTCTCCGTTGATCCGCGCGATCATCTCCAGCGAAGCGAGGTCCGGGATCTCGTCGGGTGTGACGAGGCAGGGGCCGATGGCGGTGGCAAAATCTTTTCCCTTCGCCGGACCGAGCCGGCAGGCCATTTCCTGAAACTGGATGTCTCTCGCGCTGAAGTCATTCATGATCGTATAGCCGGCGATGTAACCAACTGCGTCGCGTTCCGCCACATCGATGCCGCCCCGCCCGATGATGCAGGCCAGCTCCAGTTCGTAATCCAGCTTCTGGGTGTTGAGCGGCCAGGGGAGTGTGTGATCCGGCCCGATGATGGTGCGGTGGTTTCCCTTGTAATAGACCGGCGCCTTGTACCATTCAGGAGGGATCGGCTGGCCGCGGCGTTTCGACGTCGCGGCGATATGGTCTTCGAAGGCGATGAAGTCCCGCAGCGAGGCGGGGTTGGGAAGGGGCGCGGTTATATGAATGTCGGCCGGTTTATAGATGACCGTTTCACCTGAGGGCCCCACCGAGCGCTTCGTTACCTCTGTCACGAACTCGAGCGCGCGCCGGGCTGCCGCCATGGCGGAGGGACCGCCCTCCAAAAACTCCAACATCGCGGGCGGGACCTGGGCATCGGCAAGCCGGCGAGGCCGTGCCTCGCCGTGGTCGGCGAGTAGGCAGGCGTGGGCCATGTTCAGATCGACGATCGATTCCCCGTGGAGCGCGCCGATTCTGGTGAAGGTTCCGACCGGCGTGCGGACTTCAAAGCTTACAAGTTTCATGGGCGACTCCAGCTCATGGCGTAGTCCTTCAGCTCGACCGATTCGAGTTCGGGCCTGACCTGAAAGGCGTGCCGCGATTCGATCATGACGGCGACTTCGTTGGTGTGGTCCTTCCCTTTGCTGGCGGCGATGGCTTGCGGCTGCGGCCCGTGATGAATGCCCTGAGGATGGAGCGTCAACATGCCGGCTTGAATCCCGGCCCGGCTGAAAAATTCTCCCCGGTGGTAGAACAGCACTTCGTCGTAGTCCATGTTGCGATGGTAGAAGGGCACGCGCAAGGCGTCCGGATCGGTCTCCAGCGGTCTCGGGGCAAAGGTCGAGATCAACAATCCGCCCGCCTGGAAGGTGGCATGCACGCTAGGGGGAAGATGGTAGCGCGGGCTGGTGACAGGGCGAAAATCCTGCACGTTCAATTTGGCCACCCACAAGTCGCCTTTCCAGCCGGCGACGTCCATCGGATAGAAGGGATAGTAGACGCGCGTGTCCTCATGGCCGCGTTTGATACGAACCTCCCATTCACGCCGGCTGTTCGCATCCTGAGGCGGCGCCGCTGGTTCGGGCGCCACGATGACACCCGGGTCGAAGAGGGCATGCCGGCCGAGGGGGCCTCGATCGGGAAGCTGCACGGGATGCGGGGTTTCAATGATCAGGAATAGGACTGGTTCTGCAGTCTGATCGACATGAATGCGATAGGTGGTCCCTTTGGGAATGATCAGGTAGTCGCCCGGCTCATAATGCAGCAAACCATAATCCGTCTCCAAAGTTCCGCAGCCGGCATGGACGAAGAGAATTTCGTCTCCGTCGGCATTCCGCACGAAATGCGTCATGGTGGCCGCTCGTCGCGACAGAAAGACGCGGGCATCCGGACTTTCCAAGATCGTCAGCGGTCGGCGGTCGGCTGTCTGTTGGTCGGGGGTGGATAATTCCGTGCAGGCAAAGGCGCGCGGCCGGAGAGGGCCTTCGATCCGGCTCCAGCCGGTCGGCGGGTGTCGATGATAGAGGTGCGAAGCGGGGCCGCTGAATCCGGCGCGGCCATGCTCCTCTTCATGCAGCCCGTCCGGGATTCCCACGTGGGCCTGATTGGGAGCGGTGCCTTTTTTGACCAGGTACATCGGACATCTCCTGACAGGTCAGGTGCGGCTCGATGTTTATGATGCGTGCCGGAGCGACGCGGCTTCGACTTCCTCCTCGAACGGCAGCGGAAGCGTGTCGTAGTCGACGATGGTGCGTGTCACGCCCTTGATCTGATCCCGTTCGATGTCGCGATAGAGAGATTCCACCGTCGCGCGGACAAAGGTCTTGGATTCTTCCTGGCCATGTTGCCGTTGGGTGAGTTCGAGGAAGAGCCCGCATCCCGGAAACAACGGATAGGTGAAGCGTTGCCGTAGTGGTCCGAAACCGTCTCGCCCGTCTTTGATGTCGCCGGCAAACCGGACGCCTTGTGTTTCCCATTCACGGCACACGGCTTCGATATCGTCGACCTCCAGAGCGATGTGCTGGACGCCTTCGCCATAGGTCTCGACGAACTCGCAGATCTGCGATTTGCGTTCTTTATTTCTGCCCTGCATCAAGGCGATCTTGGCTTCGCCCCGTTGCACCACGACGGTGTCCATGCTGGATTTCTCACTCCCCACGTCCTGCGCGGACCAGATGACCTCGAAGCCGAGAATGCGCGTGAAGACATAGGTAGTGGCCGCCAGATTCTTCACGCATAAGGTGATGTGGTCAACCCCGATGGCTTCTTTCATGGCGGTTCCTCCTCAGCATGATCATGAGATTCTGCACCGATGCCGAGTGACGGGTTCTGCTGTTCGGTCACGCATGAGCACACTGTACAACATAATAGTTGCATCATTCAATATAGATTTTGTATTATCTGACCATGATGATGAGTATTTCTTTCACAGGCACGCAGAAGCCGACCCCGCAAGGGCGCCGCGAGATGAGAGCGGAGGTGCACGATGTCGTTTTACGAACAAGTGCGCGCGGACGTGCTGCGACATGGAGCGATCAATAATTCCTACCTCGACCGGTTCGCCGCCGGTGGTCTGAACGACCGGGAATTTCGAGAATTCGCGGTCGAATTTTATAACTTCTCGCGATTCTTCCCGCGCATCCTTGCCGCTCAACTGGTCAACACCGAAGATGAAGCCGTGGCGGACGAGCTGACGCGAGTGCTCTATTCCGAACTCGGCGACGGCTCCGTCAAACACCGGCACGAATTGTTGTATCGAAACTTTCTGCGATCGCTGGGAATCGACATTCACGCCGCCATGACCACGCCGATGCGGCCTTCCACCCGCGCCTATATCGAAGGCATGGAACATCTCTATAGCAGCGGGAATCATGCGATGGCATTGGGCGCCTCCTTTGGCTTGGAGAACATGGCCATCACCATGTGGGATCATCTGATTCCGGGTCTCAGGCGTTTGCAAGGCACGCGGTACCCAGATATGGACATGACCTATTTCGTCTTCCATCGCCAACTTGAGTCCGAACACGAACGGGCCATGGAGCAGGCGGTCGGTGCCGTTGAAGGCGCGAACGGTGCCGCTGGTTCGCTGATGTCGGAGTCGGAAAAGGGCGATTTTCGTCACGGCATGCATGCGGTGCTGGACTATCTCGAAGGATTTTGGATGGGGCTCGAACATCAGCCGGTTGCTGCGCAGGTGCGGACGCAACCGGTGCAAGGGCTGGGGAGTGAGCTGCGCGGGTAACCTCCCTGATCGGTTCAGGGGTGGAGGATCAGATGTCGCGGCCATGGATCAGCCGGTATGATCCCGGTGTCTCCGCAACCTTCGACTATCCGGAATGGACGATTCCGGATCTTCTGCGCCGCTCTGCTTCCCGATTCCCGGACTCGCCCGCCCTGTTTTTCTACGGCTCCTGTCTCACCTTTCAGGAACTCAATGAGCTGAGCACCCGTTTTGCGGTGGGGCTGAGGCGTCTGGGCGTGCAGACCGGCGATCGGGTCGCGCTCATGCTGCCGAATATCCCGCAAGCCGTCATCGCCTATTACGGCGTGTTGAAGGCCGGAGCCGTCGTCGCACCCACGAACCCTCTCTACGTCGAACGGGAAATTCAGTGTCAACTGAACGATTCCGGCAGCGACACGATCGTCGCCTTGGATCTGTTTTATCCTCGCCTCCGCGCCATACGCGAGCACAGCCAATCCCCGCGCCGCATCATCGTCACCAGCGTCAAAGATTTCCTCCCGCCCCTCAAGCGATGGCTCTATCCGATCAAGGCGCGTTGGACCAAACGCTGGATCGCGGTCGAGAAACGACCACCGGTGTACGACTTTTGTGCATTGCTCGAGCCAAGCACGGTGGGAGCAGAGGCGCCTGAATCCCTGCCGACTTTGGAGCCGGGGGCGCTGGCGCAGATCCAGTACACCGGCGGCACGACAGGGACGCCCAAGGGGGTGATGCTCACGCATCGTAATGTGGTGGTCAACACCATGCAAGGCCGCTTCTGGTGCTCGAACTTCCGCGAAGGCAAAGAAATATTTCTCGGCGCCGTGCCCTTCTTCCACTGCTACGGGTTGAATACCTGCCAGAATCTGGCGGTGGCCACCGGGTCGCTGATCATTTTGCTCCCGCGGTTTCATGCGGACGAGGCGGTGAAGGCGATCCAGCGGCATCGCGTGACCATCATGTCCGGTGTGCCGATGATGTTCTCGATGATGATCGATTGCCCGAAGGTCGACCGGTACGACCTGCATTCGATTCGCGTCTGCCTCTGCGGAGCAAGTCCGCTTCCGGCCGAGGTCCAGGAAGCGTTTGAACGTTTGACCGGCGTGACTATTTCGGAAGGCTACGGGCTGACCGAAGCGGGCCCCACGACCCATTGCAACCCCATCCAAGGGGCGCATCCTCCAGGCTCCATGGGCCTGCCGTTTCCGGATACGGACGCGAGGATCGTCGATCTGGAAACACGGCTCAGAGACGTGCGTACAGGAGAGGCCGGCGAACTCATCGTCCGCGGGCCGCAAGTGATGCAGGGATATTGGAACAAAGAAGCGGACACGCAAGCCGTGTTGCGAGACGGCTGGCTGCATACGGGGGACATTGTCAGGCGGGACGAGCAGGGGTTTTTCTTTTTCGTGGATCGCAAGAAGGATGTCATCAAGCCGTGGGGCGAGACCGTGTACCCTCGGGAGGTGGAAGAAATCCTGTACCAGCATCCGGCGGTGCGGGAAGCGGTCGTGGTGGGCATTCCCGATCGCCACTACGGTGAAGCGGTGAAGGCCTTCGTCGTGGCTTGCGAAGGTGCTTCGGTGACGGAGCGGGAGCTGATCGACCACTGCAGCCGGTCGCTCGCGCGGTTCAAGGTGCCGGTCGCGATCGAATTCCGCGCCGAGTTGCCGCGGACGATCATCGGTAAGGTGCTGCGACGAGCGCTGCGCGTTGAAACCGCTGCTCCCAGTGCGGGCGGCGCAGAGCCAGCACGCCAAGCGATGTGAAGGCGGGAAGGAGTCTGCCGTGAGAGAAGTCGTCATCGCAGCCGGCGCGCGAACGCCCATCGGCAACTTCGGCGGCGCGCTCAAAGATCTCACGCCCCACAGGATGGGTGAACTGGCCGTGCGTGAGGTCATTGCCCGCGCTCAGGTGGATCCTCAACTCATCGATGAGGTGATCATCGGCTCGGTCGGGCATACCAGCGACGCCTACAACGTCGCGCGGGTGATTGGCCTCATGGCCGGGCTCCCGGTCCGTACCCCGGCCTATTCGGTGCAGCGAAATTGTTCCTCCGGCCTCCAGCCCTTCGTGAACGCCTATCAAAACATTCAAAGCGAGGACGCGGATGTGCAAGTCGTCGGAGGAGTCGAGAGCATGAGCCGCGCGCCGTTTGTCTCACGCGATATGCGGTGGGGAAAACGGCTCCGGCATGCGGAATTGATCGACAGCATCTGGGAAGGATTGACGGATGCCTTTTGCGGTCAACTGATGGGGCTGACGGCGGAAAATCTGGCGGAGGAATTCGGTATCAGCCGTGAGGAACAGGACCGCTTCGCCGTGGAGAGTCACCGCCGCGCGTTCAAAGCCATGCGGGAAGGGCGGCTCAAGGACGAGGTCTTTCCGATCACCGTTTCGAAGTCGGTGGCAGGACGCGAGGTCCCCCCGGTCGCCATTGTCCAGGATGAAGGCCCGAATGTCGGCTTGACCGAACAGCAGCTGGCGCTGTATCCGCCGCTGTTTAAGGAAAACGGGACCGTGACGGCGGGGAACAGCTGTCCGCTCAATGACGGCGCCGCCGCCGCCGTCGTCATGTCGGCGGCGCGTGCCCGCGATCTGAGACAGCGCCCGCTCGGCCGCATCAGGAGTTACGCCTTCGTCGGTGTGGACCCGACCCGCATGGGCATCGGGCCGGCGGAAGCGCTGCCGCTGGCCCTGAAGCGTGCCGGCGTCCATCTGGCCGATCTGGGCCTGATTGAAGTGAACGAAGCGTTCGCCGCGCAGTATCTGGCAGTGGAGCGTGTGTTGGGCCTCAAACGGGACCTCGTCAACGTGAACGGCGGGGCCATCGCGCTGGGTCATCCGGTCGGCATGACCGGCACGCGATTGGTGGTCACGCTCCTCTACGAAATGCAGCGGCGTGGCGTCCCGCTGGGGGCGGCGGCCCTCTGTGTCGGCGGCGGGCAGGGCGCCGCCATGGTGGTGGAGCAGATCTGAAACAGAAGATGGAGTGGTGAGTGTGAAGTGGTGAGTTTTGAATGCTGAGACCTGACCGCTGAAGCCTGACGGCTGAATCTTGGAAGACTCACGTGTGGGGATGCGATGTATATCTACAAAGTGGGAGTGGCGGGCGCAGGGACCATGGGGGCGCAGATTGCGGAAGTGGTGAGTTTTGCCGGTCTGCCGGTCGTGCTCGCGGATCGCGAGGAATCGCTCGCCCGGCGAGGCGTGGAAACGGTACGGGCCATTTATCAGGCCCGTGTGATGAAGGGCAAAATGACGCCTGAACAATTGGAAGAGAAAATGCTGTTGGTCACGGCCTCGCCGAATCTGGAGGGGCTCAAGGAGGTCGATCTTGTCATCGAGGCGGTGTCGGAAGAGTTGCGGCTCAAGCAGCAGGTGTTTCATGAACTGGATCGGATCTGTTCCCGGAGCGCGATTCTAGCCAGTAATACCTCCGCGCTTTCCATCTCGGCGCTCGGGTCTGCCACGGCGCGCCCGGGCAAGGTGATCGGACTGCACTTCTTCAATCCAGCCTATGCGATGCCCTTGGTGGAGGTCATTGCCGGCCTGGGCACCGATCCGCAGACGGTCGATGACACCGTCGGCTTCGCGGAAAGCCTCAGGAAACAGCCGGTGATCGTGAAGGAGTGCGCGGGATTTCTCGTCAATCGGCTCCTCTCTCCGTACTTAAATGAAGCGGTCTGGTGCCTTCAGGACAGCGATGTGTCCATCAAAGACATCGACCGGGACCTGGTGGCCTTCGGTATGCCGGTCGGCCCGTTCACGCTGTTGGACACCGTCGGCTTGGATATCGCGCTCGACGTCGGGCGCATTCTGTACCGTGCTTACGGGCCGAGGATGGCGCCGGCTCCGCTGCTCGAGGCCTTCGTCAAGGCGGGGCGGCTCGGCATCAAGACGGGCAAGGGATTTTATGACTATGGCGGCGCCGACCCAGGCGATGAGGATCACCGTTTGAAAGACATGAAAGCTCAGGTAGGGCCGCATAACGAGGAACATCAGATGACCTGGTCCAGAATGCGCCCGCTCCTGGCCATGGTGAACGAGGCGGTGATCGCGCTCCAGGAAGGCATCGCCTCGGCGCGCGACATCGATCTGGCGATGGCGGCAGGGACGGGATTTCCGGGCGACAAGATCGGCCCGCTGCATCTGGCCGATCAGCTCGGCATCGACCATGTGCTGGAGCAATTGGAAGACCTGACAGAACGCGTGGGCATGCGCTTCTGGCCTGCGCCCATGTTGCGTCGCATGGTCGATGCCGGATTGACGGGGCAGGCGGCAGGACAGGGATTTTTTACGTACAGCCCAACGAGCGCTCACATGAGATGAGGTGGTTATGACGATCACAGCCGGTTCGATGCTCGCCTGTCACCGTGACGGCGCCGTCGCGACGGTGACGATTCACCATCCTCCGGCCAATACCCTCACGCCGGAATTGCTGGCCGAACTCAGCCAGGTCTTTGAGGTCCTTGCCGCGGACGATGAGATCAAAGCCGTGGTGTTGACCGGGACGGGCCGGTTCTTTGTGGCGGGGGCCGACATCAAGTTGCTGGCCTCGATTGCGTCTTCCGAAGAAGGCGAATCCATTGCGCGGCAAGGTCAAGCCATCTTGAACCGGATCGAAGCGCTGGAGAAGCCGGTCATCGCGGCGATCAACGGCGTTTGCCTGGGGGGAGGATTGGAGTTGGCCCTCTGTTGTCACATCAGGCTTGCGGCGGATGGCAGCCGCCTGGGCCAGCCGGAAATCAATCTGGGCATCATGCCGGGATTCGGCGGGACGCAACGGTTACCTCGCCTCATCGGCCAATCGAACGCGTTGGAATTGATCTTGACCGGCGATCCGATCTCCGCCGCCGAGGCGCAGTCGCTTGGGTTGGTGTCGCAAGTCATCCCGCCGGAAGACCTGTTGCGCCAGGCTCAAGGCCTCGCTCGTAAGATGGCCTCCAAAAGCCTTCCCGCGTTGCGCGCCTCGTTGCGGGCCGTTCGCGGCGGTTCAGAGATCAGTCTGCCGGAAGGCCTGGCGATGGAAGCGCGGCTGTTCGGCGGCCTCTGTGAAACGGAGGACAAGCGGGAAGGCCTGGCCGCGTTTTTGGAGA
This sequence comes from uncultured Nitrospira sp., assembly GCA_902500995.1. GTDB lineage: Bacteria > Nitrospirota > Nitrospiria > Nitrospirales > Nitrospiraceae > Nitrospira_A. The sequence continues at coordinate 231,940 of CABVSR010000002.1, read as the reverse complement.
AACGCCAGCCGCAATTTAGAGATCGTTGAATACTGCGCAGGCAACTCGGCCGATGAAAGGGCGTCATGGCATCGGCATTCGGCAAGCGGGCCTTGGCGTTGGGCGGGGGAGGCTTCACGGGCTACCTCTTCGAGATCGGCGCCTTGACCGCATTGGATGATCTGTTCGAGGACGGCGTGACCATGAACGACCTCGACCTCTACGTCGGTGTCAGCGCGGGAGCCGCGGCCGTGTCCTTGATTGCCAACGGCGTGAGGCCGCGCGATATCCTCGATACGAATCTGTCCGGCACCAGGCCCTATTATTTCGATCACCGCAACGTGTTTTCTCCTGCCATCGGCGAGGGCCTCAAGACCTTCTGGCGCGTGACCCGCCAGCTGGTTCCGCTCCTGAAATATTATGTGCGGCATTACCGCGAGATGACGCTCATCGATCTGCTCGACAAGGCCCAGGATGCGCTCCCGAGCGGGATTTATACGCTCGAGCCCTTTGCCCTCTATCTCGCCGGCCTTTACCACACCAAAGGCCTGAGCAATTCCTTTGCGGGTCTGTCGAAGGAGCTCTATATCCCGGCCATCGATCTGGAGACCGGCGAGGGTGTCATGTTCGGGGACGAAGGCTGGCGGGATGTGCCGATCTCCCGCGCGGTAACGGCCTCTTCCGCGGTGCCCATTTACTTCTGCCCGGTCCGCATACAAGGGCGTGATTATATCGATGCGGGAATCGGCCGCATGGCGTTCTTCGACGTGGCCGTGCACAAGCAGGTGGACTTCATGATCATGATCAATCCCATGGCGCGCCCGCCTCAACGCGGCCTGCGGGACGATCCGGCCGGTGACGACAGCCGCGCAGGGAGGTTGCGGGATCGGGGGTTTCTGTCGATCGGCGAGCAGGCGTCGCGAATCAATTTTGACGCCCGCTTTTCCCAGGCCCTGGAACGGTTCCAGCACGATTATCCGGCGAAGGAGATTCTGGTGATTTCACCGGTGAAAGAAGATGCGCTCCTGTTCGAACGGAGTTTTCTGAGTTACCGCGACCGCATCCATCTCCTGCGCGCCGGATACGTCTCGGTCATGGCCTTGGTCGGCGATCAATTCGACGGCTTGTCCGCGCAGTTCGCCCGTCGCGGTATGGCCGTGTCGCGCGCCCGGTTCGAGGAGCGCGCCATACAACGCCTGGCCCGGCTCGATCGTGACGGATCGGCTTCGGTCCCCCGCGTCGCGCCGGCCGCGGCCGCACCCGCGCCCGCGCCCGCGCACATCGGAGGTGTCGGCGCCGCTTGGCGCAAAGCCAAGTAATGGCCGCCTGCAGAAGGGACTCTATGTCGAACACCGGCAGTATGTTCAAAGGATCGCTCGCGGCGGCGGAAGCGGCTCGCGACAAGCGGGCCTATACGGGATTTCTCTCCGGCCTCTTCGAGGGAAAGGTTCGCCGGCACCTGTATGCGCAGGCCTCGCTTCCCTCGAGGAGCGACGCGGCGAGCGAATTTCTCGGCACCCTCCGCCGCCTGTTGATTGAGAAAGTCGATCCCGAAGCGATCGACCGGGAAGGCGTGATCGGCGAGGACGTGTTCGCCGCGTTGAGAGAGATCGGAGCCTTCGGCATTAAGATTCCGCGCCGGTACGGGGGACTGGGATTTTCGCAATCGGAATATCATGCGGCGGCGACGTTGCTGGGCAGCCATGATGCGGCCACCACCGTCTTGCTGTCGGCGCACAATTCGATCGGAGTCGCCGAGCCGGTCAAGCTGGTGGGGAATCCGGAACAACAACAACGATTGTTGCCTCGACTGGCCCGGGGAGAGATTTCCGGATTTGCGCTGACGGAAAAGGACGCCGGGTGCGATATCTGGGATCTCAAGACCTATGCGATCCCGGTTCATGAACAGGGCGCCCTGGTCGGGTACCGGTTGAGCGGCGATAAACTCTACACGACCAATGCCCCACGCGGAGACAAGGCCTTCCTGGCCTCCTTACTCGTCGTCATCGCGCAGATTGTGGATTCGCCCGGAGACATCTCCCGCCCTAAGGAGGACCGGCGATTCGGGGCCTTCGTGGTCGATACCCAGGCGCGGGGATGCACTTGCACGCGTCTCAGCTTTCTGGGCGTGCGCGGCATCTATAACGGCCAGGTGCATCTGCGGGAGGTGTGGGTGCCGGTGGCGGACCGGCTGGGGGCGGAGGGCGAGGGCTTGCGGCGCGCCCTGGAAAGCTTGACCGTGGGGCGACTCACGCTCCCTGCCGCCTGCCTCGGGAATCTCAAACAGTGTCTCTGGTTGGCTCGCCGGCGCGCGCAGCAGCGCGTGCAATACGATCGTCCCATCGGAGAGCACACGGATATCGGGGCCAAGATCGTCTTGATGGCCTCGCGCGTGCTGGCGTTGGAAGCCATCGTGGCCATCACCGGCATCTGGGCCGATACGAAACAGGATGTGCGTTTGGAATCGGCGGCCGCGAAAATCCTCGCGACGGAATGGCTCCTGGAATCGTTACTCGATCTGTTCCGGATTTATGGCGGCCGCGCCTTTGAAACGCCGGACTCTTTGCGTCTCCATGGAGATCTGCCGGTGCCGGTCGAACGGATGATACGCGACGCGCTCATCAACGTGATTTGGGAGGGCAGCAACGGCATCCTCACCCTGTGGATCGGGAGGGAAGGGCTTGCAGAGTATTTCACGCATGGCCAGGCCTTCCTGGATGGTCACCTCGCCGATATGGTGGGAGCCATGCCCTTCTTCGCCGACACGGCGGCCAGATCCTGCGGTGGCCTGTCCGTCTATGAACAGGGGGCCGCAGGTGCCGGTTCATTCGATGCCGTGTGGGAGGGATTCGTGGCGAAAAAAAGTCGCGAACTGGCGCGTACGACATTTTGGGTTGCGGCGCGAGAGAGGCAAGGTCTGGCGCGGAAGCAACGGCTGATGACGCGTCTGGTCACGGCCGCCATGCATCTCTTTGCCGTCGAAACGTTGCTATGGTACAAGTCACGGCAGGAGCAGCAGGGCAAGGCGCATCTGCACAGCCTCGTCAGCTACTTCTGTTCGCGCACCGGCGCCGCATTCAATCCCGAACCCTTACTCTCGTTACGGACTTCTTCGTGGGACGACGATACCAGCCTGTACCCTCTGGCAAAATCCATTGTGTCCGGACAAGCCGACTGGCTGGAAGCGGGGATCATTCCGTGCCGGGCGATCGAACAGGATTCGCTCGCGCGCGAGCAGCGCCTGGTAGGCGCCTCCGCACAAGGATGACGGGAGGCGACGGGACATGGCGGATGACCGGTTGCCCGGGAGCCTCAGGGGTGTAGCGCATGATCAGATGCCGGGAGCGACATGATGGAAATTGCCAGATACTTTGACGCGGTCAAGGATCGGTATGCGTTGAGCAGCGATTACGCGCTGGCCGAAAAACTGGGCATCGCGCAGCCGGAAGCCAATCTGATGCGGCGGGGCATGAAGATCCCCAAACCGGAATTGTGCATCAAGATGGCCAAGCTGCTGGATAAAAATCCGGTGGAACTCCTGCTGATCGCGCAGAAGGACAAGGCCCCGAAACAGGCAAAGGAATACTGGACCCTGGCGCTCACTGCGGTGGATGTCATGCTGCATGTGCCGAAACGGCCGCGTTACCTGCCGAAGAAGGTGGAAGCCATCGGGCGGGAATTAAAACAGTTGGAGGCGCAAACCCTGACCTATGAGGGGGCGGCGGCGAACGCCGAGGCGGTGCGGCTCATGGAGACGGCGGAACAATCCGTCGATGCCATGATGGAGCGCTGGAATATCTGGAAAAAGGGCGAAGCGCTGTATCCCAATTATCTGCTGGCGAACCAAGCGGCGGCGCGCAGACATGTCCGAATCCGGCGGCTGCTGATCCTGACGCAGGAACAGATGCAGCACGAGGCCACGGTGGCCGATGCCATTCAGGTGATGGATGATCAGCGGCGCGCGGGCGTGAAGGTGTTTTACGCCTTCCGGGAGGCGCTGGTTCATTCGCCGGCCTTTCAACGGCTGGAAGAGGATTTCCGAAAATACGGCGCGGCCGAAGATATGAATACCGCGATGTTCGACCGGGAAATTTTGATCTTTTCGCAGACCTACGGCAGCGTGCCGCTCGGGATGGTCGGCACGCCGACACCCATTACGATGATCAATCGCCTGCAGATTTCCTGGAAGCCGGAGATGATCCGGGAACTGGATCCGGCGCCGCTGTTCGACATGACCCGCTACGTATTCGACTACCAGGGGGCCGGCCCGTTTCACGAGCAGTTGGCCTATTTCAGGAGGTCGATCCGTGAGCTTCCCATTCGAGCCGTTTAGGATCAAGGTCGTCGAACCCATCAAACCCACCACCCGCGACGAGCGTGACCGGCTGCTCCGTGAAGCCGGATATAACCTGTTCCATGTGCCCGCCGACAGTGTGTCCATCGATCTGCTCACGGACAGCGGCACCTCCGCCATGAGTGATGCCCAATGGGCCGGGATGATGCTCGGCGACGAGTCCTATGCAGGCAGCAAGAATTTCTATCATTTCGAGGCGGTCGCACGGTCCCTCTTCGGCTATCGCTATGTGATGCCCACCCATCAGGGCCGGGCGGCGGAACATCTGCTGTTTTCCACGGTCGTCAAACCGGGGATGTGCGTGCCGAACAACATCCATTTCGATACGACCAGAGCCAACGTCGAGCACCAGGAGGCGGAGGCCATGGATCTGGTCGTCCGAGAGGCCTACGATCCGCATCGCGACCTGCCGTTCAAGGGCAACATGGACGTGGCGCGGCTCGAAGAGACCATCGAGCGGGTCGGGCCGGCCCGGATCCCGTTCGTGATGATCACCATCACCAATAACAGCGCCGGCGGCCAGCCGGTCTCGATGGCGAATATTCGTGCGACGAGGCAGGTGGTGAATCGCTTCGGCATTCCGCTGCTGTTCGATGCCTGCCGGTTTGCGGAGAATTGTTTTTTTATCCGCGAACGTGAACCGGAGTATGCAGACAGGCCGGTCCGGGACATCGCCAGGGAGCTGTTCAGCCTCGGCGATGGCTGTCTCATGTCGGCCAAAAAGGATGGCTTGGTGAACATCGGCGGATTGCTCAACCTCAACCACGAGAGCTGGGCGCAGGCGATCACGAACATGATGATCCTGGTCGAGGGATTTCCCACGTACGGCGGGCTGGCGGGCCGTGATCTGGAAGCGATGGCCAGAGGCCTCGAGGAAGTGCTCGACGAGGACTATCTCCGCTATCGGATAGGCCAGGTGCGGTCTTTGGGGGCCATGCTCGAAGACAGCGGCGTGCCGATCGTCAAGCCGGTCGGCGGCCATGCGGTCTATGTGAATGCCAAAGCGTTTCTGCCGCACCTTCACCAATCGCAATTTCCGGCGCAGGCCCTGGCCGTCGCCTTGTACCGGGACTTTGGCATTCGCACGGTCGAGATCGGCACCGTGATGTACGGGAAGCGGGATCCGGCGACTCAGCAGGCGAGTTATCCGCAACTGGAGCTCGTTCGATTGGCGATCCCCCGCCGGGTCTATACGAACCAGCATCTGGCTTTCGTGGCGGAAGCGATGCGTGATCTCTATCATCGCCGGGAATCGATCGGCGGGCTCGTCATGACCTACGAAGCCCCCCGGTTGCGGCATTTCACGGCGCGATTCGAGGAAGAGGTCCCTGCCGGGGCGCTCTGGCCCGGCGCCGGATTCGCGGCTGCGCCTCTGTCCTGACGCGGCAGATCCTGTCCTATACAGCATTAGGTAGAACCACCCAGCACAGATCCTTCCTGACCGGTCTTCGCTCATCCCACGCCTGTGCCAACCTGATTCATCGCAAGGCCTGCCGGCAAAAAACTTCGCGGCCCAGGAGTAATTTGTCGCGAGACATGTTATAAGCAGTTCCTTCGCAGGCCTGACTCTCCAAACAGCTACGTATCGCCTCGGTCGGTAGACGGCCGCCGCGCGACTGTGTGTGGTGGCTTGGGGAGTGTGGAATGCAGGGCGCAGGAGCGCTGTCGCTGAGAAAAACTGATCGCCAGCAGATGATTTTACGGGCACTGATTCACGAATCGCCGTGCCCCGTCATCAAGAAAGAGGGGAGGCCTTGATGGCTTGTGTGAAGAAGTCGATGGGGCAGGAACAGGAAACGTTGGGGCTGGCTGTTGCAGGGCCTGAGCCGGGCGAGAGTTCGCCTCGCTGTCTGACCAGCCGGAGTGTGTCGGATCCGCGGCGGGTAATTATGGCGGGGATGGCGGCGCTGGTCTTACTTGGCGCACTGGTCCTGCCGGCTCATGCGCAGACCGGCTCGCAGCTCGGTCCGTTGCCCCCCAAACCGCCGCAGTTGCCCGTCGTGCCCCCGCCGGCCCAGCCCCCTGCGCTGGAACTTCCGTCGCCGCCACGCCCCGGCGCGCTCGATCAGGCCGCGAAGGGGCCCAAGATCATGGTCAAGGACATCCGCTTGGTGGGCAATACGGCCTTCACGTCGCAACAGCTCTCGGAAATCACCGCTCCCTATACAAACCGCGAGTTGACCGCGGAAGATCTCGAATCCTTGCGTCTCGCGCTCACCTATTACTACGTCAATCACGGCTATCTGACGTCCGGCGCGGTCGTCCCGGAGCAGGATGTCGCCGACGGCACCCTGACCATGCAGATCATCGAAGGAAAAATTACGCAGGTCAATGTCGAGGATACCAAGTGGTTCCGCCCCTCGTATTTTCAAAGCCGGGTGAATCTGGCGGCCGGCCCCCCGTTGCATGTCGAAGCGCTCCAGGAACGGTTGCGCGTGATGCAAGCCAATCCCCGGATCGAACGGATCAATGCCGAACTGTTGCCGGGGGCGACCATCGGAGAAAGTACGCTGAATGTCAAAGTGAAGGAGACCAATCCGCTAAAAGCCTGGTTGGAATTCAATAACTATCAGTCCCCCGTCGTGGGTGCGGAGCAAGGGTTCGTCACGCTGGCTCACCGGAACCTGCTGGGATTCGGTGATACGCTGAGTCTGCAATACGGTCGCTCGGCCGGGGTTAACCCGATGCTCAATTTCCGCTACGAGATCCCGGTCGGCCCTCGCGATACCACCGTGGCGCTGCAATATCGGCGCTTTGATTTCGGGGTGGAGGAATCGCCGTTCGATACGTTGGATATCAAGAACAAGGCGCAGATCTTCGGCCTGTCTGTCCGGCATCCGGTGATTCGGAAGGCCGATCAGGAACTGGCCTTTTCCCTCACGGGCGAACATGCGACGAACGAAAGCACGCTCGGCGGAACTCCCTTTGAGTTCATCACCGGGGCGCCGAACGGAAAGTTTCGGATCACCTCCCTGCGTTTCGGGCAGGAATATGCCCGGCGCTCTGCCGAACAGGTGATCTCGCTGTTATCGCGGTTCTCCGTCGGCGTCGGCGCAATCGGGGCGACCGCCAATGGCGACCCGAATTTGCCGGATGCGCGGTTCTTCTCCTGGTTGGGCGAAGCGCAGTGGATCCGCCAACTGCCCTTATGGCGGACGCAGTTGGTCAGCAGAGGCCTCGTGCAACTGTCCAACGATCACCTGTTTCCGCTGGAACAAATTGCCGTCGGTGGGCGCTACAGCGTCCGCGGGTACCGGGAGTTCACGTTGATCCGTGACAATGCGGCGATGTTATCCATCGAGGCGCGGGTGCCCGTGTATACGACCAAGGCCGGTGTGGATTCCGTATTTATCGCGCCGTTTTTTGATTTGGGACACGGCTGGCAGACGACGGTTCAGACGCCTGGAACTCCGCCTAAGACATTGGCGAGCATCGGTGCCGGTGTCATCTGGAATTTCTGGCGGGGGAGCCACTTCGAACTCTACTACGGAAAACAGCTGAAGCGCTACGACACCGATCGCGACAACCTGCAGGATCACGGTATCCATCTGCAGCTGGTGGTCGAGGCGTTTTAACAGCAGGCCGGCAGCCGGCGGTGGGGTTCGAATTCGCTGAAGGTGCCCTACCAGGCCAGGGGTGAATGGCCGGGGCCGATCGGCAGGCTCTCATCCGCTCCAGATCACGCATGGAAGGGATCTGTGCTGGTTGAAGTTGCGGACTGTTTAGGGTATGAGATGAGGCCGCTCCGCCTCTCTGATCACATGAGGAGATTGACCATGGTATGTCGCCCCGCAGGATTGCCGCCGCTGTTGATTTGTGGATTGTTCGCCTTCCTGATGCTTCTGGGCTCCACCTGGTCGAACGCCTACGGTCAAGCCACCAACATCGTGGCGACCCCCTCCGGACCCGGCGGCCTGGGCACGACGCTGAGCACGTCGGGTAATACGACAAACATCACCGGCGGGACGAGGCCGGGAGGCGGCCCAAACCTCTTTCATAGCTTCAATCAATTCTCCGTCGGAACGGGAGATGTCGCGGCCTTCGTGAACCCCGGCGGAGTCTCCAATGTCGTCGGCCGAGTGATCGGAGGGTCGCCCTCCAACATCAACGGCACCGTTCAAGCGCTCAACGCGAACCTGTTTTTCATCAATCCTTCGGGCATCGTGTTCGGCCCGACGGCGCAGTTGAACGTGTCCGGGTCGGCCTATTTCAGCACCGCCCAACAAGTGCGTTTGGCCGACGGCGGAATCTTCACCGCGAACAGCAGCCTCTTGGCGTTTGATTCGACCCTCTCCGTCGGCTCGCCGGTATCGTTCGGATTTTTCGGCCAGGGCCCGTATGGTTCGATTATCCTCTCGTCTCCTTCGACGGTGCTGCAGACAGGGGCAGTGCTGGGCTTGATGGGCGGAGGCATTCAGATCAACGGATCGAAAATCAGCGCGCAGCGAGTCATGCTCGGCAGTACCAGCTCGGCCGGTGAAATGAGTGCCCAGGCGTTTGTCGGAAACCCGTTCTCCGGAGCGGCGGGGAACGGGCAGATCCAGGCGCTTCCCGGAACCTTGATCGCCGCGGGTGGCGGCGGCGTGATTCCCGCCGCCATCGATGTGAGCCCGAATGTCACCGTGCCGACGGGAGCGCAGGCTAACACGACGACGAACCCGTTCACGCAGCGAGTGACGCAAATCCAGGTCGTGGGCGTCAATCTTGGTGGACTGCCGCCTCTCCCCACCGCGAATGTAGCCAGCGTGAATCCGACGAATCCGGTCGAGCCGGTGGCGTTCTTGAATCGCGCGGCCATGATCCTTCCCCAACAGGCTCCGGCCCCCCCGGCTCCCTTGCTGACCAGCCGCTGCGCCGCGCGAAAAGACGGCGCATTCAGCAGCCTCGTGCAGGCTCCGAGGGACGTCACGCCGTCGCAGCCCGGGCGATCCCTGCCGGCACCGGTGGTGCTGGAGGAGGTCGGCGGCGATATGGAGCCTGGCGCGCCGGCCGCGCCGGCCGCACAGAGTCAGGGTCAGACAACCGCGCAACTCATGGAATCATGGCAGGGGTGCTAACTTCCCAAGGAGGACGTCATGCCTACGATGCGTAACATTCTCATTCGCCGCGGCATGAAGCGGAGGCATGGGTCTCCCGGTCCGCTTGGCTCGCTGGTGCGTTCCTCGCCGTTGACCATCCTGAGCCTCGGGGTCCTCGCGTTCGGCGGATTCGGCTGGCCTACAAGCGGGATGGCGCTGGAATTGTTGGGCGGCTCGGGCACGTCGATGACCCCGGCGCAAGAAATGCGGCAGGGCACCACGCAGTTTCAACAACGAGCCTTTGGCCAGGCGGCCGCGCACTGGATGAATGCGGCGCGGGGGTTTGAAGAAATCGGCCAGGTCAAAGAGCAGAGCCAGGCCTTGATCAATGTCGCGCACGCCCTCCAGCAGGAAGGGCAGATCCGCCGCGCGCAAGGGACCTTGCAAAGCGCGCTGAAACTTTCGGAACAAGCCGGTGAACGAGGTCTGACAGCCACCATTCTCGCTCAGCTCGGCAATACCTTCCACCTGCTCGGCAAAGACGAGCCAGCGACCGAGCATCTGACGAAGGCGTTGACGCTGGCGCGCGAGGTGAATAGGCCGGTGTTGGTGTCCGGCATCTTGAATGATCTCGGCAATGCCCTGACCGCCCGCCGCCAGTTTGCGGAAGCGATCGACGTCTATGCGGAAAGCCGGGCGCTTGCCGCGGAGAGCAAGCAAGAGGCGCTCGCGGCGACGGCGCAGATCAATGGCGCGATGGCCTTGCTCCAGAATCAGCAACTGGGAGAAGCGCATCGCCATCTGGATCAAGCCTGGACCGAGGTGCGGTCACTGGGAGATGGCCAAGCCAAGACCGCCGGGTTGTTGAATATCGGCCTTGGATATCAGGAATTATCCGCCGCCACGACGGGAAAATCCGGCCAGGCAAAGAAGGCGGATGCGGCGAAGGGCCGGGCGACGGAAGCCGTGGCCTCTGTCGGCTCTGCAGCCGGCCTGTTGCGGCAAGCCTCGGAGGCCTTTGCCGCGGCGGGTGAGGTCGCCGGACGCACCGGTGATGCGCGCGGGGAATCCTATGCCTGGGGGTATCTGGGTGGGGTGCGGGAGCAGGAGCATCGCAATCCCGAAGCGTTGGAATATTCGCGAAAGGCGACGTTTGCTGCGCAGAAAGTGAACGCGCCGGAGTCGCTGTATCGCTGGCAATGGCAAACGGCAAGACTGTTGCGCGCGGAGGGCAAGGAGGAAGAATCGCTGGCCGCCTATCAGCGCGCCGTGACACTGCTGAAGCCGATTCACTACGAATATTCGGTCGGGTACCAGGGGCGGCACCATTCCTATTACGAATCCGTGGCGCCGTTGTTTGTGGAGTATGAAGATGTCTTGCTGCGGCGAGCGGCAGCCGCGAAAACACCCGAGCAGAATGAACAGTTGCTGGTGCAGGTGAGACAGACGATCGAAACCTCACGGGCGGCCGAGCTGCAGGATTATTTCCAGGACGATTGTGTCGCGACGGTCGCGAGTCACCGCGGCGCCGGTCCATTGCCTTCCGGCACGGCGGTGCTGTATCCACTCGCGTTTCCGGATCGTCTCGAACTGCTCCTGGAAACCGCCAGCGGACTGAAGCAAGTCCGGGTCCCCGTAGCGGGAGACAAGCTGACCAAAGAGATTCGTACGTTCAGACGGCTGGTTCAGGATTCGCAGTCGCAAAACTACCTGTCCTCTGCGCAAACCTTGCACGGGTGGCTGGTGGCGCCTGTCCAGCAGGACTTGCAGGGCGCCGGCATCCATACACTCGTGATGGTCGCCGACGGATCGCTCAGAACCATTCCGATGGGGGCCCTGCACGATGGCCGGCATTTTCTCGTGGATTCACTCGCCGTGGCTGTCACGCCAAGTCTGGCACTGACCGACATGGGACCGCCGCAACGCCGCAAGGGCAGTCTGCTATCGGTCGGCCTGACCGAGTCCGTCGAGGGCCAGTCGGCGCCGCGCTACGCGGAAACCGAAGTCCAGGCCATCAGAACGATGTACGGCGGAAAACTGCTGATGAACAAACAATTCTCCACGCCGACGTTGGAGGAAGAGATCAAGGATCAAGGTCTCGGCATCGTCCATGTGGCGTCTCACACGGTCATCGACAACGAAGCCAAGGATTCGTTCGTGTTGGCGCATGACGGCAAGATCACGATGGATCGGTTGTCGCAGTTGGTGGGACTTCAACAGTACCGCCAACAGCCGCTGGATCTTCTCACATTCAGTGCGAGTGAAACGGCCGCCGAGGATGATCGAGCGGCGCTGGGGCTGACGGGTGTTGCTGTGAAGACGGGGGCACGGACGGCGCTGGCGAGTTTGTGGACGTCGGATGATGAAACGACGACGGAACTGGTGTCGGAGTTCTACCGGCAATTGCAGGATCCGGCGATCTCAAAGGCTGTGGCCTTGCAGCGGGCGCAGCAAAAAATTCTCTCTCAGCGCGGTCACACGCATCCCAGTTACTGGGCGGCCTTTCTCTTGATCAACAACTGGATGTAGCGCCTGATCCGCGAGTCTCGAATCGGGCAACCGGGATGCAGGGGAGATCGGCGTGAACGGCTGGCCAGGGATCGCAGGCAGGCGAGCTAGAGTCGTTTCCCTGTCATGATTTCGTAGGCTTCTTCGATCGTGTCGACTTCGCGGACCAGCACGTTGGATTCGGCCGTCATGCTGACTCGATTGATTCGAGGAGCATAAAACTGTCCGCGCGGTACCAGCAACATGTGGTAGCCGGCTCTCGCGGCTGCGCTCATTTTTTCTGCGACCTGAGCCACCGGTCCGATTCGCCCATCACCTTCCAACGTTCCTGTGATCGTAATGTCTCGGACCAGTTGATCCCCCTTCAGCAGGGCGATGAATCCAATTGCCAGGGCGGCTTCCGCCGTTGATCCCCCCTCGCTGAGCGGACCCGTAAACGTGGCATAGAGCGACAGGGTTCCGGTCGGGCGAATGGTGGAGCCCACGCGTGCGACGGCGAACTGAAACGCTCGCTGAAGCGAGCTCATGCCGGTCCCCCGGACAGGGACCTGACTGCGCCCCCATCGCAAGGCCAGCGGATCGGGCTGACGGCCTTCGTCCCACTTCATGACGAACGTCGGGAAGCCGATTTGATCTTCTGTATAGGTTGCGACGGAGATGGGAACGACGAGAGTTCGGCCGGCATGTGCGGTGGCAGGGAGGAGAGCCAGGCAGCCGAGGAGCGCGACGGCGACGCAGGCGGCGAGGTGACGCACTGTGCCGCTTCTGGAAAATGATGTGTGTCCGCGCATGAATCAAGTCTAGATGAGGATGCCTGATTGTCAAATTTCGCCCGGTCTGCACAGCGAGTGGTGATGCCGCGCGTCGATTCCCATCGCCGCCCTCTCGAGCAAGGAAGCGGAAACAGGGCGATGTTGTTCTTTTCCGCGCGGTCCCTACTGAAAACCCTGAAAGGTTCTTCTGTCGGACTCGCTGATGCCTCTGACCCCGCGTGCATGTTAGTCTCGGGCATGGTACAGGCGGCGAGCCCGCTCGCCAGAACATCGGTCTAGCCCGGATTATTCATAAATGAGGAGGAGCTTGCGGTGGAAGGAACCATCGTGATTACGGGCGCATCGACCGGCATCGGAGCAGCCTGCGCGCGCTATCTCGATGGGTTGGGTTTCACGGTATGGGCCGGCGTCCGGCGCAGGGAGGACGGCGAAGCCTTGGCTCGTTCGAGTTCCCCTCGTCTTCGTGTGCTGATGCTGGATGTGACCGACTCCGCTTCGATCGCCCACGCGAGCCAGACCTTGGCTCTCGCCTTGCCGGAGGCCGGCCTGGCCGGCCTCGTGAATAATGCCGGGATTTCCATGGCCGGCCCGCTGGAGCTGCTGCCCCTGCAAGAGGTCCGGACACAATTCGAGGTCAATGTCATTGGCGCGCTGGCCGTTACTCAGGCCTTTCTGCCGTTGTTGCGCCGAGCACGGGGACGCATCGTCAATATCAGTTCGATCGCGGGGTTGGCGGCCACACCGTTTCTTGGCGCCTATTGCGGATCGAAGTTTGCCCTCGAGGCGATGAGTGATGCCTTGCGCCTGGAGTTGGCGCCTTGGGGAATCACGGTGTCGTTGATCGAGCCCGGCGCCATCCAGTCACAGATTTGGGAGCGATCCACGATGTCGGCTACGCGCACGCTCGGTGGGGTTGCGCCCGAGTCGCTGGCCCTCTACGCGCAACCGCTCTCGCGCATGCAAGAGGTGATAGCCGGGGCGGCCGCGCGCGCCATTCCTGCGGAGGCGGTTGCCCAGGTGGTGGCTCGCGCCCTGACCGTCCAGCGCCCGCGAGCCCGATATCTGGTGGGAAAGGATGCGCGGCTCAGAGCGGCGTTGAAGTGGCTGTTGCCGGATGCCGCGCAGGATCGGCTTCTTGCTTGGTTCTTAGGACTCTCGCGCCATGCATAAACCGGCGCACCATGGCCGATTGCTGGGCCGGCGGAGGAGAGGAACACCGCATGGCTGAAGGGGGGTTAGTTCGGTCGGCCGGCGGCGTCGTCTTGCGGCAGCAGGACGTGCTGCTGATCCGGGTGTCCGACATGAAAGGTCGGCCGGTCTGGTCATTCCCGAAAGGGCGGCTCGATGCCGGTGAAACTCCCGCCCAGGCTGCGTTGCGGGAAGTGCTGGAAGAGACGGGGTGGCGTTGCCGCATCGACGAGGATCTCACCACGACCGAATATTGGTTTCAACGCGAGGGGCGCCGGTTCCGCAAGACGGTGGTGTGGTTCAAAATGGCGCCGCTTGAGCAGGCCGGAGTGCCGGACGGAGAAGTTGAAGAGGTGCAATGGGTTGAACGTCTGGAGGCGCTGCGGCGGTTGACCTATGCCTCCGACGCCGCATTATTGTCGCAGGCGCTCGGGTTGCCGCCACCTGTGCGATAGCGGCCGTCCGGCCAGTGCCTGATGAGACGGGACCGCAGCGGTTCTGTTCGGCGAGGGCCGATTCTGTCTCCGCTCCGTCTGCCTTGACAAGCCTGGTGCCCTTAACTAGACTCGGTTTTCAGAGTGCTTCTGCGCCTCGTTTTGGAAGGCCAGAGTTCTCGGTACGCGCCTTCCCTCACGTTTCGGCATCTCCCGACATCCGTCAATCAGTGGCGCGTAGATCCTCATCCCCATCGTTCACTCGAGGGCCCGCCTGTGTATAGCCTGGCTCGCTTTTCTCTATTGGAGATGACCGAATGTTCGGCCGTGCTGCGTCAGCTGGGGGAGCAGTCCGGCTCGTTGCAGGAGGCGGCGTCGAAGGCGGTGAACTATCTGTTCGAGGCGCTCGGAGATCCCGAAACCGGACAACGCGACTGTGTGCTGGTCCGTTGCTTCAAAACGATTTCCTATAGCCGCCTGGACGCCGAACATCAGCAGCTCGTGCAGGAAAAGCTCGGAGGGATCGCGCCGTTTCCCGATTTGCGGTGCTTCACGCTGGTTGCCTCGAGCGGCGCGGAACCGGATTGGAATCGAGTCGATCGTTCGCATCGCTACCGCGTCATCCCCATGGTCAGCGCGGATTTTGTGAAGCAGTTCCCGATGTTTTCACAACTCCTGCACCAGTTCGGCGTCTCCACGGAGTTCGACGTGCGACCGGATGGTGAATGGCTGGTCGATCTGGAAGAGAAGACCTACAACGTGTTTTATGTGCCCGACGCCGCGGGCAGTCCCTATGTGCCGGTGCAGGAGGGATTTGTCGGGAAATACGGCGTCAAGTCGGTGTTGTGTTTCGGCGGCATGTTGCCGTCGCGCGATTTGTTCGCCGTGATTTTGTTTTCCCGAACGGCGGTGCCGCGTGAGACGGCCGCGCTGTGTAAATCTCTCGCCCTGAGTCTCAAGACTTCCTTGCTGGCGTTTGACGAGGCCTCTCCGGCGGATCGTGACGCGCGCCCATCAGCCGGACTCGCTGCTGAGCCTGCGACCAGCGTCCGGCATCAATCCCGCCTGGCGGTGGCGGAACAGTTGCTCCGTGTCTACGAGGACGCCGTTCGGACCCAATCGGCGGGAATCGTGCAGGCGGAAGGCGCGCTCCGCGACCGGGCTGAGGCGCTTGCGCGATCCGAACAAGCCTTAAGCGAACAAACCAGAATCGTCAATTCGGTGTTGCGCAGCATGGGAGACGGAGTCGTCGTGACCGATGCCGCCGGAAGACTGGTGGTCGCCAACCCGGCTGTCGAGAGCATCCTGGGATTTTCTCCCGGAGACGTGCCGCCGATCGAATGGGTGGATCGGTATGAGTTTTTTCATGGCGACGCCACGACGGCGTTCAGGCGCGACGAGTGGCCGCTGGCCCGCGCCTTGAGAGGGGAGAAGGTCGATTGGCTTGAAGTCTACATGCGGGCTTCCCAGACTGTGCCCGGCCGGTGGATCAGTATCAATGCCAGGCCGATCAGGGATGAAGCGGGGCTGCTCTGCGGCAGCGTCGCGGTTTTTCATGACATTACCTGGCTCAAACGCGCGCAGGACGCCCTCTTTGAATCGGAGTATCGATTCCGGAGTCTGGTGGAAGGCGCGCGGGATATCATATTCACGCTGTCGGCCGACCTGACGTTGACGTCCCTCAACCAGGCCTTCGAGACGGTGACGAATTGGTCCCGTTCACAATGGATCGGTGAACCGCTCGCAACGCTGCTGCACCCCGACGATGCGGGCTTTTGCCAGGATGTGCTGCAGGCGATTCTTGAGCGCGGCACGCCGCTGACCTGCTCGATGCAAATCAGCACGAAACAGGGCGGGTACGTGACCGGAGAATTTGTCGGCACGCCGCAGATGCGCCAGGGGCGTGTCGTCGGTGTCTTGGGGATCATCCGCGATGTGACCGAGCGCCGCCGGATTGAGGACGCGCTCCGTGTCAGCGAGGAACGGCTGCGGTCGATCGTGCAATCGACCAAAGATGCCATTGTGCTCGTCAACGCGCTCATGAAGGTGGCGTTTTGGAACAAGGGCGCGGAAGCGACGTTCGGCTACTCGGCCGAAGAAATCATCGGACAGCCTGTCACCCTGATCATTCCGGAGCGTTATCACGAGGAGCTGGAGCGCAACGTCCAGCGAGTGCGGGTGCTCGAGCGCGTGCACGCGACGAGTAAAACCCTCGAACTCGTCGGCCGGCGCAAATCGGGGGACGAGTTTCCATTGGAAGTGAGCGTGACCTCCTGGAAGGGGAAATCGGACCTGTTCTTTACGATCATTATGCGCGACATCAGCGAGCGGCGATCGGCGGAAGAACAATTGGATCGCCTGCATTATCACAATCAGGTGGTGCTGAATTCTGCGGGAGAAGGGATTTTCGGCGTGGATCGCGAGGGACGATTGACCTTCGTGAACCCGGCTGCGGCGAAGATGTTCGGGTGGGAGGCGGATGGGATGATCGGCCGATCCTTGCACGCCCTCCTCGTGCCTCCTGAGCTTTCTGAACAACCGTTGGGCCAGCTCGATTGCCCGATTGTGGAAACGATCCGGGCCGGCGAAAGCCGGGAGCAGGTGGACAGCACCTTCTGGCGCAGGGATGGGACGAGTTTCTCCGTGGAATATGTCAGCACGCCCATTTCGGAACGGGGCGACATTGTCGGCGCGGTGGTCGTGTTCAAGGATACGACGGATCGAAAGCGGGCCGAAGCGCAACTTCAAGATTCTCTCCGCCGACTGCGCAAACTCTCCGGACGGATGGAGGGGATTCGCGAGGAAGAACGCGGGCGTATCGCGCGTGAGTTGCACGACGAACTGGGGGTGGGCTTGACCTGCCTGAAAATCGATCTCTCTCGGTTAGGCGGCCTGTTAGGGGAGCGGCTGGTCCCGCGCGACCGGGCCAAGGTCGAGGAGAAAATTCGCGGCATGAAAGAGCAGGTGGACAGCACGATCACGTCGGTCCAGCGCATCGTCGCGGAGTTACGCCCCGGAGTGCTGGACGATCTGGGCTTAGTTGCGGCGATCGAATGGCAATGCCGTGATTTTCAACGCCGTACCGGGATCATCTGCCATTGTGCGGTCAGCCACGAGGATTTGCGGGTCGACCCGGAGCAGGCCACCGCCGTGTTCCGGATTTGCCAGGAGGCGTTGACGAATGTGGCCCGCCATGCCCAGGCGACGGATGTGCATGTGCGGTTGGAGGACCAGGACTTGGGACTGCTGCTGCAGGTTCGGGACAACGGGCGGGGCATTCCTCAGGATCGCCTGGCCGATGCCCGATCGTTCGGTCTGCTGGGAATGCGCGAGCGGGCGGGGCTTCTCGGCGGCGATGTGCAGGTTGAGACGCTGGAAGGCCAGGGGACGACCATTACCTTGCAATTGCCTCGCTGAGGAAAGGGATACGGCATGATGGAGGGAACGATGCGAAATACTGCGACTGTGCGAATACTCGTTGTGGATGATCATCCCTCCTTCCGGCGCGGGGTGAAGGATATCCTTGAAGAAGGATTTGAAGGCGCCAGCATGGCTGAGTGCGGCAACGCCCAGGAGATGTTGGACCAGGTTCGCGAACAGACCTTTGACCTGGTCGTGATGGACATCAGCATGCCGGGACGAAGCGGCCCCGAGGTCCTGAAGGAGCTGAAACAGCTGGCGCCCACCTTGCCGGTTCTGATCTTGAGCATGCATCCGGAAGACCAGTATGCCATTCGAATGTTTAAAGCCGGAGCCGCGGGTTATCTCACCAAGGCCAGCGCGCCGGAAGAGTTGGTCCATGCCGCAAAAAAAGTCATGGCGGGGGGACAATATGTGAGCGCCTCGGTGGGAGAAGCGCTGGCCCTGACGGTGCGAACCGGGGTCGATAAGCTCGCGCATGAGCGTTTGTCGGATCGCGAGTATGAGGTGCTGTGCCTCATTGCTTCCGGGCAAACAGTCAGCGACATTGCCGAAAGTATCCACCTCAGCGTCACGACGATCAGCACCTATCGGGCGAGGATTCTGGACAAGATGAACTTGAAAAATAATGCCGAGCTGACCCGGTATGCTCTCCAGCATGGTCTCGTCGTCTGATGGTCCTCCGGGACGTCCTTATTGTCGTTGTAACCACGACGGCATCTACTGTCTAAATGTGACACAGGAATGGCGACCGGCTCGATAGCCTCATCCACAGTCCCGGCCTATGCTCACCCAAATGCAGAGGGCCTGGATTTCCAATACCACGACATTGGTGGCCCTTTTTGACGCGGCGCAAGGTCACACGGCGGGCGAGCGCTCGTCCGTGGACCGCCGAACCGGGTCATTTCGCCAAGGCTGGCCGGATATCCTGACGAGATTGACCGCGAGAGAAGCCGCGATGCTGCAGGACCTCACCTGGTGGGGACCAAAAATGAAGCAGCGATTGGTGCAACTCGCGCACGTTCACACCACAACCTGATACCCGTCATCTGTGGGGGGAACCATGATGCACTCAACGGGCAGGAAAACGGTTTTTTCAAAAAAGCGGCCGACGGTCGCGGTTATTTACGAAGATGTCACCAGCGGGTACCGGTATGCCGACTGGTTCGCGCTCCACGGCTATCAAGCCACCATGACGTCCGCTGTTCCGCAATTGGAACATCGCCTCCGTGAACTCAGGCCGGATGTGATTGTGGTGGGGCTGTCCTCCTTCGCCACACCCTTGCAGAAGGCGGTTCCCCATCTGAAAAGGACCTGCCCGCAAGTGCCGATCATTGCCATGCTGGACCGGACCGCTCCCTCACCTCAGGTCACTGGTCCATCCCCGGTTGGCACGTTCGGTGCCGATGTGTTTATGTGCGACTCGCTCGACCCTCCATCGCCGCTTTCGTGACGAACCAGCCGGTCGTGAGCTGCACCCTTATCTCGTAGCCTGTGAGACGATGGCTTGCCTGATCGGCACCCATTATCTCCCTAGCCGAAAGGAGCCGAATGATGGCGAAGCATAACCTCTTGATTGTCGGACCTGATGCATCGACCGTCTCTTCAATGCAGGCCTTGACGGGGAACGGATTCGACGTGGCCACCGCCACCTGGGGGGCGGAACCGCTGCTCCCGGTCCACGAACAGACCTCCCCGGTCATGCTCCTGGATATCGATTCACCGTCGCAGCCGTCCGCCGAAGAGGGCTTGAACATCCTGCAGAAATTGCGGCAGAGCGGGTATGTGGGAAAAGTCATTGCCTTTACAGGACGACCCGAACGAAGCGTGGCGGTCCGTGCCGTGCAGTGCGGCGCCTGCGATGTGTTACCCAAGTCGTTAGATGCTGGGCAATTGCAGCAAAGCATTGAACGGGTGGCGCGACTCGCTGATCTGGAGCAGGAGGCTCGGGGAGCGGCGGTGGTTGGCGGACCGGAGGAATTCAGCGGCATGCTCGGCATGAGCGCCAGCATCAACCGGATTTTTGACGCGATTCGCAAGGTCTCGACAAGCGATGCGCCGATCCTGATCACCGGCGAAAGCGGCACGGGCAAGGAACTGACGGCGCGCGCCATTCATGCGCGAGGGTTGCGGAGGCAGGGCCCGTTCATTCCGATCAACTGCGGAGCCATTCCGGAAAGTCTGCTGGAATCCGAACTCTTCGGATATGAGCGAGGAGCGTTTACGGGCGCCGTCGGACAGAAGAAAGGGAAGGTGGAATTTGCCCAGGGAGGAACGCTGTTCCTCGATGAGGTCGGCGAACTGCCCAACGCGTTACAGGTCAAGCTGCTGCGGTTTCTCCAGGACCATACGTTTGAACGGGTCGGCGGTCATCAAGCCATCGAAATGAATGTCCGGATCATCGCCGCCACCAACGTGAATCTCAAGGAAGCCATCGAGCAGGGGACGTTCCGGGAGGACCTGTATTACCGGCTGGCCGTGGTGCATATCAATCTGCCTCCGTTGCGGGAACGGGGCGAAGATGTGTCTCTGATCGCCATGGCGTTCTTGCGGCAGGCGGCCGCTCACTACAACAAACCATTGTACGGATTCACCCGTGAAGCGCTGGAGGCGATGCAGGCCTATTCCTGGCCGGGCAATGTGCGGGAATTGTCCAACCGGATCGGTCGCGCCGTGGTCATGGCGGAAGGCACCCATCTCACCGCCGTCGATCTGGACTTGTCTCGCCAGCCGGTGCCGCAGGACGACGGCTCGATTTCTCTGAAGGTCAATCAGCAACGGATTGAAACGGATCTGATCATGAAAGCGTTCACGCTGTCGCAAGGAAACCTGAGTCGCGCCGCGCAGGAATTGGGCATCAGTCGCTCCACACTGTACCGGCGGCTTCGCCAATACGGGATGGAACGATCTCTGGAGGCGCGGCGGTTCCCGGGGCTGACGCCGCGCGCGTCGATGAGGGAGCATTGAGAGCACAACCGATGTCATCGGGAGGCCTGACCCTGTCGAATAGGCGGGATTTTCTGCGCACTGTCGCGGCAGGCGCGGCGCTGTTGGCGACCCGCCTGGTCATCCCTGCAGAGGCGCGCGCGTCGCGGCTCCCCGCGGGTCGTCTCACTCTATTCAATCTGCAGACGGAGGAACGCTTGTCGGTGACATACCGGACCGAAAGCGGTACCTACGATCAGTCGGCGCTCGACGAGCTCAATCATTTTCTCCGTTGTCACCATACGAATGAAACGACCACGATGGATGTGCAGCTCATCGAATTCGTGAATCTCGTTCAGCAGCGGATCGGCGGGCGGAGAGACATCTATATCGTGTCCGGCTACCGCTCCCCGGAATATAACGCACAGCTCATCAAGATGGGCACGCGCGCGGCGCGCCACAGTTACCATGTGTCGGGACAGGCGGTGGACCTGCAAATTCCGGGGGTGCCCTTACGGACTGTCCGTGAAGTGGCCCTCCGCCTTGGATGCGGCGGCGTCGGATACTATCCGCGCGGGAAGTTTGTGCATCTTGATTCAGGTCCCTTCCGGCATTGGTAGGCTGTGTGGCTGTTTTCCCGGTCCTTCTTGCCTGTGTCGATATGATCTCTCAGTAGATTCTGGGCCGGCGCTCCCTTCCTTCCTTTGATCTTCCTGCTATTTGCATGACCACGTTCTTCCGGCGTGATAGGGTCGTTTCACGTCGCCGCAATGGACGACCGCCGACGGCGGCCGCGCGGGGGCGTGTTTATAATCGATACCGGACGGCTGGTTCCACCGCGCACATCCTGGCGGGACAGGTCTCACAAGGAGTCTGACGCATGCACGTACGCACGGGAGATGTCGTGTCCATCGAGTACAGCATTCGTCTCGACGATGGGCAGATCATCGAGACCGCGGGCGGCGAGGCGCCGCTGGTTTATACCCATGGGCGAAATGAGGTGTTGACTGGGCTGGAGGCCGGACTCGATGGCATGGCGCTTGGCGCTGTCCGCCGCATCAGGGTGGCGCCGGCGGATGCGTATGGCGAGATACATCCGGAGGGGTTTTTCGAAGTCCAGCGGAATCGGGTCCCGTCGGAAGCGCAACGTATCGGTACGAAATTGGAGACGACGGCTCCGGACGGCAGGGTCGTGTTTCCTTACGTGGCGGAGATCAGGCCGGAGGTGATTGTCTTAGACCTGAACCATCCGCTTGCCGGCAAGACATTGGTGTTCGATGTGCGTGTAGTGGATATCCAGCGAAAGGAATAGGCCGGTTTGCGGCGGAAATCGGGCCAGCAGAGAGGACGGACGATTAGCCGACCAGGTCGGGATTCATCTTGGCCATGGATTGCACCGAGGTGGCCTTGATTTCGTTGTAGACAATGGCGCGACCGGCCTGCCGCAGGCGGCTGAAAATTCCTTCGACCAAGACGTAGTCGCCTTCCCGGACATCCGCCTTGCCCAGCCCCACCACTTTCACCGTGCCGGCTGTATCTTGTAAGAGAAACCCGAAGGCCGGCTGACCGTCACGATTCGTGGCGAGCTGGAAATTGCTCACACGTCCGCTGACGGTGACGACCTGATGGTTGTAATGATCGGGATGAGCCAGGAGTTCGGTGACTTCTACCAGCGCTGCGGCGGAGATCGAGGCGACAGGGATAGTCGAGAGGGACAACAGGAACATGCCCAGCATCAGAACCTTGAATCGAGGTGCAATCATATGATGACCTTGCCGCATGTTAGTTGAATTATACAAAATCCCCTTCGCGCTGAGAAGCCGGGCACGAAAGAAATCTTACCAGGCTGGAAATCCGCCGCTGTCCGGGAATCGACCGTTCAGGTGCCCCAATGAATTATCGCTGCAGATCGTTGTGTAACTCCCCGATGAAACTGTTGAGGACGTGTTGTTGCATTTGCCCCATTTCTTCCGCCGTTGGTTGAGCTGCCTCATCCGCCAATAGAGGGGTCTCTTTGGGGGTCGGCGCGGTGCGGGCCAGCAACTCCTCATCCAGTGCGTCCGGACTGGAATCAATTTCCGACAGAACGGCCAGGAGGCGCTGCAAGCCGAAAACGGACCGCGTGTTTTCGGAATGTACGGCATTGGAACTGGCGCCATGCACGAGCGATAACCAGAATTTCGCTTCCAGATCTTCACCGAGAGTCCCCCAGGCGAAGGTTCTAAGCTTTTCGACCAAGGCTTCTTCCGTTCGTTCGAGCCCGTCATACAGGGCGATGGAGCGTTCCACCGGCCGTTCGCCCAAGACCGCAAGCGTCTCTTTCCAGAGATCGAGGGTCGCCGTGGCCGGGACCGCCTGGGCCGATGCCTTTTGCAGGTTGGTTTGAATGGCGTGGAGGTACTGGTGAAGATGTTTCACCTTCCTGCCGGCCAAACTCCCGGCTGGGATGCCCCAGATATGCCCGATTTCGTGATCCTGCATGGGCGCGGCATTGATCGATTTCCATTCCCGTTCCGAAACTTCGAGGCGTTTCTTGTACTTCTCACTCAAGCGGAGTTGCGCCTGAATTTCCAGGCCGAGCCTGGCTTCCTGATAGGCCTCGGCGGATATCTCGTCGTCATCCCATCTGCGGTTCAGGGATCGGATGGCCGGTTTGGGAACCGCGGCGCGCGCGCCTTGCGTAATGGCGTTCAGGGCTTCGGTATCCAGCTTGTGCCGGGTGCGCAGGAGGTCCGCCGCCGCCCGCACCATACTCTCGGCCAGGCCGATCATGCCTTTCAGGGCTTCCATTTGCAGCCAGAGTCGTTCCCGCCGTAAACGGACGCGGCGGCGATACTCGTCTCTTCGATTGGTCACATCGCGCAGGGCGTCTTGTTTGACCATCTGGTGGATCGGCTTGGAGCCGGCCACGCAGCGGGGGTCTGGCCGATCGGCGGCGATGTAACTGATTTCCTCGGGCGTGATGTCAAAATGCTGCAAGAGCAGCAGCTTGAGCATGACCCTGCCCTGGATCGGCGATTGTTCGATGGTGGAGGCAATGAGTTCCGGGGTGAGTAACGCGGACATGGTGTGGCCTCTCTGCGAGGTAAAAGGTTCGCTCAGGCCGTGCCCTGATGACTGTTTTCAAGGTGGACCGCGACGTATTCTCGAATGTTCTGGATGCTGCCGCTGACGAACAATTCGCGCGGGATTTCGACCCGCACCAGCTTGGCCGGATCGACGCCTCGATCGAGGGCATATTCTTCGTCGATGTACAGGGTTACGGAACCGTCGGGATGGCGAATCGCATAGACCGCGTTGTTTTCGGCCATAAGTGCTGCTCCGTCTGGAGGTGGAACGGGATCGCCCTTACAGGTAACACAGGCTTGAGCCGACTGTCAAAATGCGACTGTTCCCTTGGACGAAGAGGGGTCAGCGCTCAAACCTTCGCCGCCGCCAGAAGATGTAGGCGGTGAAGGCGATAAGGGCGATCAGGAGGGTATTGCGGATTCGGCCTGGTCCGAAACAGGTGAGATTGACGAGCGCGTTCATTATGCCGTAGGCGGCATAGACCAGATACACCAGGAGCGCCCATTTTTTAACGCGCACAAAGCCGTATCCGACCCAGGTATGGAGCAGCGGTGAGAGGGCTTTCGTCACGAAGCCGGCCGCGCCGTCCAATTTGGCGCAAAAAAACGGCAGCAGATAGTCGGGGTTCTTGGCGATGATGATCGCATCGTTGGCGGCGCTGATGAGAAAGAGGAGGCCCAGAAACCGGATATCATGCCCTTCCGCCCATGCCCGGCGACTGGTTCTGACGAGATCGGAACCGGAGGCTGCCGGTCCAAGTGCGGCATCGTAACTCTGAAGCGCCCACCAGGGAAGCGCGAACAGCATAAAGAGGAACACTTCCGCCGCTCGGCCGGAGAGGCGACCGAGGGACACACTCAGGGCGATGAGGAGGATGGTGATGAGGCTGTAGAATATCCCGGCATAGTGCCTTCCGCGGAGCACATGGCCGAGCCCGGGGAGCAGAGCGGAGTAGAAGGCGGCACGGTAATCGGAGGACAGGCGAGTCTGAGCGTTGACTGGCATGGATGCTGTGGAAGAAGGCTGGGGGAAAAGGCACGGCCCTCGATCATGGGATCGAGGGCCGTGCAAACCGTCCGAGGTTGTAATCGATCTTAGCCCCCCAGCGTATCCAACGCTTCTTTCAGGCTCTTGCGAATGCACGTGAAGATCGGGGTATCCCGCAGGGTATAGCGGCTCCCTTCGGTTTCCCGCAATGCCATGACAAGATCCAGGAAATCTTCCGGCTTGTCGCTCTCAAATGCCACGACCCATTCCTGATCATCGAGGCCGAACGAATAGGTGGTGTTGAGTTTGACCGAAGGAAAACGGTGGCCGACTTCAATATGCTCGTCCATCATGCCCTGGCGGGCAGCTTTGGTGAGCAGGAACCATTCGCGGGTCTTCACGAACGGATACACGAAGATGTACTTCGCCTTGCCGGGGACTACGGTCAGCCGTTTGCTTTCCTGATTCTCGTGGGTGTGATTGTCGACGTAAATGGAGCGCTTGGTGATCGCGAGGTACGAGTAGGGGTTGAGCAGGTACTTGCCCAATCCGGACGCCAGGATCTTGGTGCTCATTTCCTGGAACAGTTCGAGTTCATAGCTGATACGCCAGAGCATCAGGTCGCAGTCGCCGCGAATACCGACGGTCGTGTACGCAATGACGAGCACTTTGCCCTGGTATTCCTCCACGGCACGGAGAAACTCCTGTTTTCCGCGCGTGCGCTCATCTTCAGGAAGCCGACGCCATGCCGGATCAAATTTGTAGAAGGTGAAATTCACGTACTGACGGCGGGGCGCTTGTTCGGGGCTGGACATGAGGAACCCTCCAGGCAACTTCTTGATAATGTAAAAGAATAAGAGTTAGCTCTTTAGCATTTCGTCTCCTAGGCTGTCAACCGAGCGCGGCCTGCGCGGGCTGCGAATTGACAGGCTCCTATCGATCTGGTACTGGCTCCTACTATGCGTCGAATCGGACGATCGTGCGCCGGTTCCGGGATCCTCCAGTCCCTGGCTGTCGCCGCAGCGATGAGCCTGCCTGTCGCGTCACTGGCCATCGAAGTGGAGCCCGGCCCCGAGCAAATTCAAGCTACGGTGGAACGGGGAAAAGCCGCCGCCGCTCAGGGACTATCCCCGGATCAACTCCATACGTGGTTCGGCGCCAAGGATGACCTGGCCCCGCGCGGGTTCATCATGACCAAGTTGGGCAGTCTGCTGGTGATGGCCAATCACTTGTCGTTGCGGTCCCTGGCTCCCACCGAGCAGGACATCGCGCAGGTGATGGCGAACGGCAATCTCCTGGTCAACGTCGTGCTGTTCGGCGACCGCGTGAACTTTGCCGCGGACAGTTACATCGTCTTGGAGCAGGCAGGGCGGACGGTCAAACCATCCTCGGTCCGGTTTGACGCCCGGGGCGACCGCACGGCCGTGTGGCCCCAACAGCCCGCCTATCGCGCGAAGGTGATCGCCCAATTCCCCTATGCCGAGCTTGATCCGCACGCGAAGACGACGCTCATGGTGTTTCCATCCAGCGGCGGGCAAGTGCGTTTCGAGCTCGACTTCGCCCACATCGAATAACGTGACCATCCTGTCAACGTTTTTTCAGGCATAGAGGTTGATCCTGCATGAAACAGTCGAAGGCCTGGACGGCTGAAACCATCGCCATCGGGTCCGAGCTCTTGCTCGGTGGCCGGATGGACACCAATTCTCTGTTTGTGGCTGAGCGCCTCGCGGCCTGCGGGGTGGAGCTTCGATACAAGTCGATCGTCGGCGATGAGTTGTCTGATATCGTGAGGGTACTCAAAACGGCGGCCCGGCGCGCGCGCGTGGTGATCATGACGGGCGGCTTGGGGCCGACGATCGACGACCTGACCCGCGAGGCAGTCGCTCAGGCAGCCGGGGTGCGGCTGAGCCGGCGCAAGACGGCATTGGATGGCATGGTTGCCCGACTCGCTGCCTGGGGCAGAACTCCCACGAAGGCGCAGTTTCGGCAGGCGATGATTCCCACTGGGGCGGAGGTGCTTGCCAATCCGGTAGGAACGGCGCCAGGCTTTACCCTGATCTGGAACGGAGTCTTTGTGGCGGCCTTGCCGGGAGTGCCGCGCGAGATGGAGCCGATGATCCTTGAGGGCGTGTTGCCGCGCCTGCAGGCCTGGATCGGCAAGCACAAGAGGATTCCTGCCACGCCGGTGATCCGGCGCGTCCTGCATACCTCCGGCGTGCCGGAGTCAATCGTCGATCAGAGGCTGGAAGGATTACTCCCGCAGGGGTCGGTGATCCAACTTGGGATTTATGCCTCTCCGATGGAGGTCATGGTGTCGCTGACCGGGCCGGGCAAGGACTCAGGGGTTATGACCATCGAGCGGTTGTGTGACGAAGCCAGGGTCAGGCTTGGGGACATTGTGTACGGGGAGGAGCAGGACACGATGGAATCGGTGGTCGGCCGGTTACTGACCGACCGACAGATGACCCTGGCCTTGGCTGAATCCTGCACGGGCGGACTGATCGGTCACCGACTGACTCAGGTGCCCGGATCGTCTTCCTACGTGGATCGAGGAATCATCAGTTACAGCAACCGTGCGAAAGTAGACTTATTGGGAGTCTCTCCGGATCTCCTCGCCCGGCATGGCGCCGTCAGTGCCGAAGTGGCGGCAGCCATGGCGCGGGGCATCCGTGAACGCAGCGGCGTGTCGGTCGGATTGAGTGTGACCGGCATTGCCGGTCCAGGGGGGGGCACCGACACCAAGCCGGTGGGACTGGTCTATGTCGGGCTCGACGGCGGGCCGAAGGACGCGTTCACGAAAGAGTTTCGTTTTCACGGCGGCGACCGCAGCGTTATCAAGCAGCGCTCCTCGCAGGCCGCGCTGGATCTGCTGCGTCGCTGGTTGATCAAGACAGGTGGCGGGTGATCAGGGCCTTCCTAGCCGTCCAATTACCCCCGGAATTTCGCGCAGCCTTGTCGGCGGTTCAGCAGGATCTCAAACGGCGACTTGAGGGAGCCGCCGGCCGGCAGGCGCGCATCAGTTGGGTGCAGCCAACCTCCATGCATTTGACCGTCAGATTTTTCGGTGAGACGCCGGAGGACGTGATCGACTCTCTCCATTCAGTGGTTTCGGAGGCGGCAGCCGGGCATCGAGTGATCCAGATTCCGTTTTCTCGGCTGGGCGCGTTTCCGAGACTTCAGCAGCCGCGGGTGCTCTGGGCCGGGCCGCTGGAAAGTTGGGAGCAGGGGCGCGAGGCAGAACGGCTGCAGGCTTTGTACCGGGCGGTAGAGGACGCGTGCAAGGCGGCGGGGCTGGCGGCGGAAGGGCGGCCGTTTACTCCGCATCTCACACTGGCGCGAATCAAAGACGGAGAGCGGCAGGTCGGACAAGCACTGGCCCAAAGCGGAGCGGTGGATCAACCAATCACGATCGGCATGTTACCCATTACAGCGCTCGTCATGATGCGCAGTGAATTGCGACCGGCTGGTCCCGTCTATTCAACCCTGTGGGCCTGCCCGCTGGCTCCAGCGGAGTAGCCGGGATACTCGTCAGTTAATGCCGAGCGATCGTCTCATTATCTGGTAAGACATTCCTCGGGGGCTTCTACAGCAGGGCTGCTCAGTGCAGCGACTTGCATGCGGCACATGGCGGAGACGATTCCCTCATACACAGTGGCTGCAGCTATAGACCAGGCCGGGTTAAAGGGTTCGCCGCGAAAGGCGGCTTCAGCGGCCTTTTTCTGATCGTACGTCAGATCACGCCTGCCCTGATTCGATCCTTCGTTCACAGTCAGATCTTGGCTATCGGCTGCGCTCTTTCTCGACTCCAGCGACATGGGCTCCTCCTCTATCGTTCGAGATGTACGGCCCGCATGATGGAGGAAAGGAGCAATCTTAGTGCCAGCGGTGATTGCCTATCTCTGGTCCTGAGAGGCGAGTGTTTCAGGCGGAGGTAGACCAAGCAGATATTGGTCTCGTTTTCTCGCTCCGGCTATTTTTCATATACTTACGGTTGCGATACCCCTGGTGCCCGGTTCTGACCCAGCAGCGGTTCCTGGCCTGCGACTCATAGCGTGCATGATGGTAGTTCTGACAAGGCACGGATTTTTGACAGGCCGGCTGACTTTTAAAAAAACTTCGACGATGCATCGGGATGCCGGTGGATACTTCCGCCTAGGTCTTGGGCTAGGCTTCTTTGTTCGTAGTCCGGTATAATCCGCTGTTCTATCTGCGTTCCTGGTCCGAGTCTGGTCCGGTTGGCGCATCGTCAACTCATAGCCGGCTGGTGCGTTGTCTCCTCCGGCATGCGAGACAGGCACACTTCACGAGTCAAGTCGCGAGAAGGAGTTTGGAATGGCTGAAAAAGACGAGAAAAAGCGCGCGTTGGACCTGGCCCTGGCTCAGATTGAAAAACAATACGGCAAGGGCGCGGTGATGAAGTTGGGGACCGAGGATCGACCGGCCGACGTGCCGGCGATTTCAAGCGGTTCCTTGGGGTTGGATATTGCGCTGGGTGTAGGAGGATTTCCGCGCGGCCGCGTCATTGAGATTTTTGGTCCGGAGTCGTCCGGCAAAACGACCCTGACGTTGCATGCCATCGCTGAGGCCCAGAAGGCTGGTGGGGTAGCGGCCTTTATCGATGCCGAACATGCGCTGGATTTGACCTATGCCAAAAAGTTGGGCGTCCACACCGATGACCTGCTCGTCTCCCAACCGGATACCGGAGAGCAGGCGCTCGAAATCGCGGAAACCCTCGTGCGCAGCGGGGCGATCGACGTGATCGTCGTCGACTCCGTGGCCGCGCTGGTGCCGCGGGCCGAAATCGAAGGCGAAATGGGCGATGCCCATATGGGTTTGCAGGCGCGGCTGATGTCGCAGGCCTTGCGTAAACTGACGGCGGCGATCTCCAAATCCCAGACAACCTTGATCTTCATCAACCAGATTCGCATGAAAATCGGGGTGATGTTCGGGAATCCGGAAACCACGACGGGCGGCAACGCGTTGAAGTTCTATTCGTCCGTGCGCCTCGACATTCGCCGGATCGAGTCGATCAAGGATGGGCAGGATGTTACCGGAAGCCGTGTCCGGGTCAAGGTCGTCAAGAACAAGATGGCCCCGCCGTTCAGGCAGGCGGAATTCGACATCATGTTTGCCGAGGGGATTTCCAAGTCCGGTGAGATCGTCGATATGGGTGTGGAAAAGCGCGTGGTGGAGAAGGCCGGTGCCTGGTATTCCTATAAGGGCGAACGGTTAGGTCAGGGGCGGGAAGCGGTCCGCGATTTTCTCAAGACCAATCCGGCCATTGCCAGGGAGATCGAAGGCAAGGTGCGCGAATTGGCCGGTTTGCCGTTGCGCGGAGCCGACAAGAAGGTCGAGACCAAAGAGGCCAAAGACGAGAAACCTGAACGCAAGGTTGAAAGTCGGCAGGACGAGAAGCGCGGCCATAGTGCGAGGGTGACGACATAGGGAGCGGCATGCCGGTTGTACGAGATGGACGACGGCGCAGGGAGTCGCCGCCGGATTTCCTCACCATGGCGATCCGGTACCTGGCGCGAGCCGAGCGATCGGCGTCTCAGGTCGAGCGGTACATCCGGGGAAAAGGGGCCAGCCGGGCCCAGGGACAGGGAGTGGTACGAGAACTGGAGCGGCGCGGGTATCTCAACGATCAGGCCTATGCCACTCGTTGGGCGGAATCCCGGCTGTTACGGCGCCCGATGGGGCGTGATCGGCTGAAGCTCGAACTCCTCGGTCGCGGCTTCGAAGAGGCGGTGACGGAGCGGGCCTTGCAGAGTGCCTACCGGTCGATTTCCGAACAGGAGCTGGCGTGCCGGGCGTTAGAGGGGCGGACGGCGAGGACGCGTCCACCACAGTGGGTGAGATTTTTGCGGCAACGCGGGTTTGATGACGACACCATTCAGCAAGTCACGCAAGTCGACTTGGAGACGGGGTTAGACGAGTTATGAGCCAACCTGTACACGATCTGCGGCGGGCCTTCATCCGGTACTTTGAACAGCAGGGCCATCGGGCGGTGCCGAGCGCGCCCCTGATTCCCCAGGCCGATCCGACGTTGCTGTTTACGAACGCGGGGATGAATCAGTTCAAACGGGTGTTCCTGGGCGAAGAAACGCGCGCCTATCAGCGCGCCGTGACCGTGCAGAAGTGCCTGCGCGCCGGCGGCAAGCACAATGACCTTGAAAATGTCGGCTACACCAGGCGCCACCACACCTTTTTTGAAATGCTCGGCAACTTTTCCTTCGGGGATTACTTCAAGGAAGACGCCATCCGGTTCGGGTGGGAATTTCTGACGTCCGTGGTCGGCCTGCCGAAAGACCGGATGTGGATTACGATTTTTCGCGAGGACGATGAAGCGGATCGGTTGTGGCGTAAGATCGGCGTGTCTCCGAGCCGCATCGTGCGTTGCGGCGAGAAGGACAACTTTTGGCAGATGGCCGATACGGGTCCCTGCGGTCCTTGCTCGGAACTGCACTTCGATCAGGGACCGTCGGTGCCGGGCGATGACACCCCGAATGGTGAAGGGGACCGGGTCATTGAGATCTGGAATCTGGTGTTCATGCAATTCAATCGCGATAGCGCGGGGACGCTCAATCCGCTCCCGAAGCCGAGCATCGACACCGGCATGGGGCTGGAACGCCTCACGGCGGTCGCGCAGGGACGGCTCAGTAACTACGACAGCGATTTGTTCGCGCCGTTATTGACCGCGATCAGTCGCCGCGCCGGCGCTGAATACGGAGCGGCGGACCAGGCCGATCGTTCGATGCGAGTCATCGCCGATCACTTGCGAGCCATTACCTTCCTGATGGCCGATGGCGTGTTGCCCTCCAATGAAGGCCGCGGGTATGTACTCCGGCGAATCCTTCGGCGCGCGGCCCGTCACGGCCGGTTGCTCGGCATCACCGAGCCGTTCTTGCACGAGCTGACCGCGACGGTCGTCGACCACATGGGCGAGGCCTATCACGAGCTGCGGCCGGCGGCCGGTACGGTGGCCGAAGCCACGCGCGGCGAAGAAGAACGTTTTATCGCCACGCTCGATCAGGGGTTGCCGATCCTGAACGACATGTTGTCGAAGGTGAAAACGTCGGGACAGCAGGTGCTTCAAGGAACGGATATTTTCAAGTTATACGATACGTACGGGTTCCCGATGGATCTCATCGCGGAAGCCTGCCGTGAGCAGGGCGTGACCCTCGACGAAACCGGCTTTGAAGCCGCGATCGAAGAGCAACGGACGCGCGCCAGAAAGACCGGTGGCTTCGAGAGTGAAACGGCGAGGCCGGTTCTCAGCGAGGTGGCGGCTCGTGCCGGCAGCACCTCCTTTGTCGGGTATGACCGGTTGGATTCCGAAGGCGTGGTGCAGGCGCTCCTCAAGGGTGATCGCCTGATCAAGGAAGCCCGCGAGGGCGACGAAATCGAAATCGTGCTCGACGTCACGCCCTTTTATGCCGAAGGGGGCGGGCAGGCCGGTGATCAGGGCATCTTGACCGGCACCGATGGTCGGGTGGAGATTCGTGAAACCACCAGGCCGGTCCCGACGTTGATCGTCCATAAGGGCGTGGTGACAAGTGGTTACATTCGTGAAGAGGAACGGCTGCAGTTGTCAGTGAATCCACGCACCAGGCAGGATGCCGCGCGTAACCACACGGCTACCCATTTGGTGCATGCCGCGTTGCGTGATCTGCTCGGCCCGCACGTCAAACAGTACGGCTCGCTGGTCGCGCCGAATCGGCTGCGTTTCGACTTTGCCCACTTCCGGCCCATGTCTGCTCGTGACATCGACGAGATCGAATCGATTGTCAATGAGCAGGTGCGCCAGGACCAACCGGTGCAAACGGCTGTGATGGGGGTGCAGGATGCGGTGTCAGGCGGGGCATTGGCGTTTTTCGGCGACAAGTATGGCGACCAGGTGCGAGTCGTGCAGATCGACACCTTCAGCAAGGAATTGTGTGGAGGGACCCATTGCCGGCGCACGGGCGAAATCGGGCTATTCCGTATTGTCTCTGAATCCGGAGTGGCGGCCGGCGTACGCCGTATCGAGTGTTTGACCGGCAGTGGAGCGCTGGATTCCCTCAAACGCCTGGAAGCGGATGTGCGCGAGCTGTCCGATCTCCTGAAAGTTGCGCCCGCGGAGGTCGTGGCCCGCACCAGAAAGTTGACCGAGCAGTTGAAGGACAAGGAACGCGAGCTTGCAGACGTGAAGCTCAAGATGGCGAGTACGTCGTCCGGTGATGCTCAGGCTCGCGTAATCAACGGTGTGCAAGTCCACACACAACGCACGGATGGACTCGATGTGAACGGCATGCGGGCGCTCGCCGATCAATTGCGTGACAAGCTTCGCAGTGGTGTCGTGGCCCTTGGAGCCTCCAACGATGGGAAGGTCTCGTTGCTGGTGGTCGTGACGAAGGATCTGGTGGGCCGTCTCAAGGCAGGCGAATTGATCAAGGAGATGGCGGTCGAAGTCGGCGGCACCGGCGGCGGTCGTCCCGAGATGGCGCAGGCCGGCGGGAAAAATCCGGAGGGGCTCAATACGGCGCTCGAAAAAGTTTTTGGGTTGGTCCAAAAGGCCTTGGAAGGGTAGACTGATGAAAGGCCGGCGGATTCTCGCGATCGATCACGGATCCAAACGGATCGGCTTTGCGTTGAGCGATGAGCTCGGGTGGACAGCCCAGCCTCTGGAAACGTTTTACCGGCGCAATCCCGAGGCCGACATCAGGCACATTCAGGAGTTGGTGCGTGAGCACGAGGTCGGCCAAGTGCTCGTGGGGTTGCCGCTCCGATTGGATGGGGAAAGCGGCCCGGCAGCCAAGCTGGTCGAGGAATTCATCCAGCTACTGGAACCGGCCTTGTCGGTTCCGGTGGTGACCTGGGATGAACGGATGACGACTTGCGCGGCGGAGGACCTGTTGATCGCCGCCGACGTCGGGCGCCGCAAACGAAAAGGCATCGTCGATCGCATCGCTGCGGCGATTCTCTTGCAGAGCTACCTCGCGAGTTTGGAGACATCATCGGACGGCCGGCCGAAGGCCGTCAGCGATGCACACGAGGACGATCCCTGGTCTTTTGACGAACCACGAGTCGATGATGCAGAAGCGATTGATTGCGGGACTGGTTCTGGCAACGGTGATACTCCTGGGGCTCTCGGGGTATCTGGTCCTGCGCTGGGCACAAACTCCCGTCGCCAGCGGGATTCCTAAGCCTCCCTCCAAGATCGTCACGATTCCCGACGGCAGTACCTATCAGCAAGTTGCGGGCATGCTGAAGAGCGAGCAGCTGATCCGCAGCCGCTGGGCCTTTCTGTTGTTGGGCCGGTCGCACGACAGCGATCGCAAAATTCGCCCCGGCGAATATGAATTGGACGGCGGGATGTCGTCGCAAGACATTCTGAACAAGTTGCTGGCCGGTCGGGTCGTGCTGCATCCGGTCACCATTCCCGAAGGGTATAACCTGGCTCAAATCGCCGACGTCCTCGCGGCACAGCAGGTCACCGACGTCCAGGAATTCTCCAAGCTGGTGCGCGATCGCACGTTCATCGCCACGCTCGGAGTCGAGGCGGACACACTGGAAGGGTACTTATTTCCGGAGACCTACTCATTTCCGCGCCAAGCCAAGGCGCGCGACGTCGTGAAGGCGATGGTCGACGGCCTGCATCATGTGTGGAGCGCCGACTTGCAGGAACAAGCGGCACGCATGAAGCTCTCTCTCCATCAAGTCCTGACGCTGGCATCCGTCATTGAGAAAGAAACCGGTTCCAAGGAAGAGCGTGAATTGATCGCGGCGGTCTTTCACAACCGCTTGCGAAAGAAGATTCCCTTGCAGAGCGATCCGACCGTGATCTACGGGCTGCCCGCCTTTGACGGCAATATCCACAAGCGCGACCTGTCCGTCATGAGCCCGTACAATACGTATCGCGTGCAGGGACTTCCACCGGGACCGATTGCCAGCCCCGGGGCCCACTCGCTTCGTGCGGCGCTGTTCCCGGCGCAGGCATCCTATCTCTACTTCGTCTCGCGCAACGATGGAACTCATCATTTCTCTTCGACCCTGGCCGAACATAATCAAGCCGTGGAAAAGTATCAGAAGCAGCCGTTCCGCAAACGCGCCAGGGGAAGCCTCGCCTTTCGCGGTGCCTGATCTGCCGATGTCTGCACTTGCACGACGCTGCTCGCACAACTATTGAGCCCTCCATTGAGACTGACAATCTGAAAGGAATCAGCGCATGGGACTTGTGCCGTGGAATGAGAATCTGCCGGGTCTATTGGATCACACGGTGTTGCGACCGGAGGCGACCAAGGCCGACGTCTTCCGGCTCTGTGCCGAGGCGAAGGAGCAGGGATTCGTCGTGATTTTTGTGCCGCCCTGTTATGTGGATGAGGCAGTCGCGGCCGTCGCCGGAACATCGGTACAGGTCGGCATTCCGATCGGGTTCCCCCTCGGTGGGCACTCGACCCATGCCAAGGTCACGGAGGCGATCGAGGCGGTGGCGCATGGCGCGCGGGTGCTGGACATGGTCATCAACATCAGCCGCCTGAAATCCGGCGACCATGATTTTGTGCGACAGGATATGGCGGCCGTGGTGCAGGCCACGCCGGGCGTCAACCATAAGGTCATTCTGGAAACCTGTTTGCTGACTCGCGAAGAAAAAATTACGGCGTGCCGACTGGCCGTCGAAGCAGGCATGGACTACGTGAAGACCTCGACAGGATTTAACCAGGCCGGCGCGACGGCGGAAGATGTGCGCATGATGAAAGAGGCTGTCGCCGGACGCGCGAAAGTGAAGGCCTCCGGCGGGATTCGAGACTGGAAGTCGACGCGCGCCTTGCTTGAGGCGGGGGCGGACCGGATCGGCACCAGCGCGAGTCTGAAAATTATCGGTGAATGGCGCGCAGAACAGGCCGCCGTTCGATAAGCCGTCTTGCACCTTGTGCGTGGAACGTGCCGCGCTGTGCCGGGACATGGAGATTGGCTTGCTCGTTTCGACGGATTTGATATAGTGCCCCGATGATGACTCGAATCGTACTGTTGGTGTTGGACGGCTGTGGCATCGGAGCGCTGCCCGATGCGGAATCGTACGGCGATGCCGGCTGCAATACGCTGCAGCGGCTGGCGGCCATCTCCAAAGGGCTCGCCCTTCCGAATCTCGAACAACTGGGTCTCGGCCTCCTCGGCCAGTTTCAAGGCATCCGCCCGATTGCGCAGCCCGAGGGCTGCTACGGCATGTTGGGGTTTACGACCAAGGGCAAACATTCCCTGGCCGGACATTGGGAATTGGCCGGGTACGTCATCGAAGACGGCCCGCCGCCTTATGAGACCTTTACGCACGAACTCGCGTCCGGCCTTGAAGCCGCGTTGGGTCAGAAGACGCTCGGGAACTGCCGCACGGTTCGCCTCGAGCCGATCGCCGAGTTTGGGGCGCAGCATCAGAAGTCAGGCATGCCCATCGCGTGGATCGATACGGCCGGGACCATTATGCTGGCGGCTCACGAGCAGATCGTCCCGCCGGAGGAATTGTATCGCCTGGCGCGCGAAGCCAGACGGCGGCTCAAGGCAACCATGCCGATCGTTCGCGTGGTCGCTCTTCCGTTTACCGGGCAGCCGGGGCAATTTTCTGTCACGGACCGCCGCCGGGATTTTGCCGTGGAAGCACCGGGCCTCACGCTGCTGGATCACTTGAGCCAAGCCAGCCAGCTGGTTTTCGGGATAGGGAAAGTCGGCGACTTGTTCAGCGGGCGCGGCGTCACCAGGTCTGTGCCACTTTTTGATGCCCCTGCCGTCATGGACGAAGTCATCGCCATGTTCAGCAAAGCGCCTCGCGGGTTGATCTACGCGAATCTGCCCATCATGAGTCCCGATCTGCAGGACACCGTCTCGACGCTGCAACATGTCGACCGGCGGCTGCGCGACCTGCAAGACTGTCTCAAGATCGGCGATGTCCTCATCCTCACGGGGGACCATGGGTTCGACTGCGCCAGACCGAACCCCGGACACTCTCGCGAATATGTCCCTTGTTTGATCACCGGCCCTCGGCTTGCTCGCGGCGTGAACCTCGGGACCAGGGCAACAGCCGCCGACCTCGGCCAGACCATCGGCGAAGCCTTGGGCGCAACAAGACTTCCCTGGGGCGACAGCTTTCTGGATGCCCTGCAGTCCCGCTAGCCGACATTTGCGAATCACCCAGCCAGTCTGTGCCTGCAAAAGCTCACATGACGTGCGTGGCCGATCATGGGTGCGATCTCAATGCTGGAGCAGCCCGGGTTTCGGATGACGACGGTTGAGCACCTGCGCTAACGCCTGCTGCGTCAACTCCCCTGTGAGCCGACAGCCCAGGGCCCAGCCAATCACGCTGTTCTCCGAGAAACTCGGTATTACGGCCCAGCTCGGCGCTGTTCGGTACCATCCGCCATGACGACTTTCCGGAATGCCTCCTCGGACGCCCACTGTGAGAGTTGATTCATGATGCCCGTCAGGCTTTCGGCTACGGCCGATTCCACCTCATCGGCACAACTTCCAAACCAACAGGCCTCCCATCCCTTCCCCTGGAACTGGCGAGCATACAATTCCCGACCGTCGGGCTGCTTCACGGATACGGTGACCACAGTGCGACCGGAGATGGGAACAAATGGCCAAGGGTAACTCCACATGTCATACCAGAAGGTATCCACTCGGACATGGACGACGGGATGTCCACTCGATAACGTGTCGCGCGCCGCCACCGAATGCACTTGGTAGCCGGCCTTTTCGAAGGCTTGTTTGGCCAGCGCTGTCATTTGGGTCGTAATGGGTGAGTTTGCTTGGATGCCGTCGACATGAAAGAAAAACAACGTCCATGTCGCCTCGCCGATATTGGGACGACCCGGATGCGCATCCTCCGCTTCACTTGCGAGGTAGATCTGTTGACTCCGAGTCGACGAAGAAGGCGGCGCCATCTGTTCAATCGTTCTCAATGAGATCATAGTTCCACCCTTCCCGACACAGCCGGTGAGAAGGACCACGCTTATCCACATGGCGACTTGTGCCAATACACGATGATGGTGTCTGCCTGACATAATGCCTCCTTAGACTATCAATAGCTTTAGACCCGTATTGCTGGGTGGATGGTCAGTGCCTACACCGCCGTTCCGTATTGGTTCTCTTGAGGGTCGCCTGCTTTGCAGAGCCAATAGTAGAAAGGAATGGCTCCCACAATCGTCACCGGGAACAGCATCCACCATCCACTTCGGCTCACGTCGTGCAGCCGACGCGCTGTGACCGCTAGGCCCGGAAACATGATCGCCAGGTAAAGGATGACTACGAGGCCCGCGACGACGTCTTCAGAAAGACCGAGCATCCTGCCTACAAATCCCGCCACTATCCCAAAACCAAAACTCACTAGAAACTGAAAGAGATAAAACCACCAGAACTCAGATCTTGGCGCCCGGCCGTGGAAGTCGGCATATTTTTTTATGCAAATTGAGATGGATTCTGGAAACGTCATGATCTCCTCCTTATTGATGACACATGTGAGAAAGCCATGGAACGCGAGCTGCCTTGTCGATACGAGAGCCGCCGTAAGGTAGTTCCTTCCTGGGCCAGGCCTGCGTACCAGTGAGGCTGCAAGATGTGTGCAATTAGTGTTTAGGCCTCGCTCTTGTAGGGTGTGATACCAGCGAAGAGACACAATTGGCGTGATTGGCCAATTTTATAATGCACGTATTTTATGCTAAGTCGGACTGATCAGCGAGATTCAGTGACGATGAGCAATTAAAATTATCCGGAGAGATACAGAGGCCAGACGAAAGGATACAGAAAGAGCAGTCTAGGGGTTGGTTCTACCCTCGGTCCAACAACTAACGGAGCGCGGCTAGTTCGCCATCCGAGACGGGTCAGCTTGGGTGCCGTACGCCGAGTGGCCGCAAAGCAAGTGGGCATTCAATTCATCCGGCTGTCTGAGAGGATGAGACACGGATACCCGCATGGACTTGTTGAGTAGTGAGGCGAAGCCTAGCCGTCTATAGAAACCACACACGAAAGGAGGACCGGCATGCGTCAAACAGGGTCGTCGAATACAATGGACTTACGTCGGAATTGTTTGCCTACATCTGCGATAAAAAATCGTACTGGCTTGAAACCCTCGTGTTTATCCTCCTGGCGATGTCCCACCATACTAAGTAGCAGTCACGTGTAGAGTCAGGGGACTACAGTACCTGCTTTGCTAGCCAATTGCTGCGCATAGGCTGCGGGCGTCAGTCCACCCAGCGCTTTCTTCGGCCGGTTCTCGTTGTACTCACGCCGCCACGCTTCAATGATGACTTGGGCGTGGGCGAGCGTCAGAAACCAATGCTTGTTCAAGCACTCATCACGGAACCGTCCATTAAATGACTCAATGTAGGTATTCTGGTTGGGCTTGCCTGGTTCAATCAGCCGCAGCGTCACCAGGTGCGCATGACCAGGTCAGCGTGGCCCGACCACAGAATTCCTTCCCATTGTAAGTCCGAATCACCTGAGGCACCCCGCGAGGCGTCGCCAACCGATCCAGGATCTGCGTCACATGCGTCCCGCTGAGGGTGCGTGCCGACACAATGGCAATCGACCCATGCGTCGCATAATCCACGATCGTAAAACACTTGATGACTCGGCCTTCCGCACTGCGATCAAACACGAGATCCTTAGACTACGCCGCGTCAGGCCGTACCAGCGGCTGCCGCGCCCCCATTGGTACCTTCTTGCGGGTGCGGCGCCGCAGCGGCAACTGGGCCTCTGCATAGACTCGGTCTATCTGTTCGTGATTGACCGTGCGCCCCTGTTGCCGCAACTTGAGATAGATCATGCCGGCCCCGTACCGCGGATAGCGAGCGGCCAGTGTAGCAATGGCGGTCCGCAGTTCGGCATTTCGATCCGAGGCGTGGCGATACCGCAAGCTGGTGGCGCTCATGCCCATCACCTTCCAAGGCACACCGCTCAGTCACGCACCACCTCCCGACGAGCCGGTGCGCCTACCACTTTTTTCGGAGCACCTCTTGGGGCACCACCTGCTCCAGCAGCGGCTCCGCCAGGAGCTTCTTCAGTCGGGCATTCTCCTGCTCCAATGCCTTCAACTGCTTGGCGTCTGGCACGGTCATGCCGCTGAACCTACTCTGCCAGAGGTAGTAGCTGGCTTCAGAGAATCCATGTCGGCGACACAGATCTTTGACCGCAACCCGGCCTCCGCCTCCCGCAAAAACCCAAAAATTTGGAACTCTGAAAACCGCTTGTTAATGCCCAATCTCCTTTCGTGAAGGGATTGGACTCTAAATCTTTGTGCTACTCAAGACGGGGAGACGTCGGCTTGGCTGTTGCTAGCTTACACCGTTGCTCTCCTTTTGACGGAATGAAAACCAGGTGTTCTGACCGGGAAGAAAAACGTGGTCAGGCCTAGATGAGCCGGAATGCGGACGACCGCTAGCGCGGTGACGCGGGCAGGCGGCGGGAGCGTTGGGCGTGGAGGGCGAATTCCAGCGCGGCTTCGAGGCGGATGACGCGGGCGTTCAAGTCTTCAATATGCGACTGCTGCTTGGCGACCGTGGTGTTGAGTTGTTCCACCTTGTCGTTCAGCTTGATGGTGTTGGCGAAGGCATCCCACACACGTTCGGTGAGTCCCATCGTCACCCTTTCTTGCGGGACTTGGAGAGGGCCAGCATGCGCGCTTCCGATTCCGCGACTAGAGCGAGGGTTTTGTCGATGGCGCGAATGGTTTTCTTCGTCTCCCGGATGACTTGCTTGGCCATGTGATCCAGGAGCGTCGGATCATCAGCCGGGACGTACCGCTCGCCGCCTTCTCGCAGCAGTTCTGCCATGGTGAGATTGGCGGCCTTCGCCTTTTGTGCCAGCCGGCGTTTCTGGCCGGGACTCATGAGGATGGGGACTTGGACCATCGTGGACGGCATGGAGGCCTCCTCGGCGTGGATATATAGGCCATATATATCATAGGATCGGATTGGCTGTCGATGCGCATGGAAACGAGGCGAGAGCGGCCGCCTCCTTTTCCGCCGGTTTTTCCGATTTATAACGACGGATCTCCACCTTGCCCAATAGCCCCCTGATGACGTATAGGTACTGGGCACGGTTCGAGATTCGCAACGCGTAGCGAATCGGGCGGCCGACTCTTATGTGGCTCACCTCCGGTCGAGCGAGTGCGTCAGAAAGGATACTACCTGTGTCGATTGACGACAAACTGACCAGTCTCGGTCTCACGCTTCCGGCTCCGCCGAAACCTGTCGCCAGTTACGTCCCGGCTGTGCTTGCCGGTGATCTGTTATATCTGAGCGGCATCTTGCCGTTTCGTGACGGACAGGTAGCGATCACAGGGAAGCTGGGACAGGAGGTGACGGTGGAACGCGGAGCCGAAGCGGCTCGACTGGCGCTCCTGAATGCACTGGCGGTCGTAAAACAGGAACTCGGTTCGCTGGACCGTGTGCGACGGATCGTGCGCGTGGTGGGTCATGTCGCGTCCGCCACCGGATTCGTGCAGCAGCCGGCGGTGATCAACGGCGCGTCGGATTTGCTGGTGCAGATTTTCGGTGAAGCCGGTCGCCATGCACGTGTGGCGCTTGGGGCTGCGGAACTGCCGTTGCACGCCGCCATCGAACTCGAATTACTGGTGCAGGTGAAAGCCTGACGCAGTCATCCCTGCCATTTCGTTTCTGCCGGTCCCGCTTGCCTTGACTTCAAAAAAAACCGCTTGTTATAGTCCCTGAGTCATACCCCCCATCCGGCTTCGTTGCCTCAGTTGCGTGGGGTTTTGTGCCACGTGCGGGGCGTTCATCTGGCGTACCATCATTTCATTCTCACCCGGCCTGCTGGTCAGGCTCACTCAAAGGGTATCGGTAGGGAGTGGATCCCATGAAATACATGACTTGTGCCATCCTCGGCTTGGCCTTATGGGCGAATTGCGTTGATTCCATGGCCGCCCGGACTGATCCCCCGGCTTTGCATCCCAGTGCCGCCGTGCCGGGGGCCACGCTGTCGATCACGGGCAAAGGATTCGGTCCCTTCAAATCAACGAAGTTCAATCAGGTGACGTTTCAAGGCGTGCCGGCGTTGATTCAGCGGTGGGATCCGGATCTCATCGAAGTGCGGGTACCGTCACAGGCTTCGAATGGCCCGGTCGAGGTCATCATCGGCAAGAAACGTGTGAAGGCCGGGTCGTTCACGCGATTGCAACCGGCGATTCAGTCGGTGTCGCCGGCTGAAGTGGAACCGGGCTCGATTCTGGAAATCGCCGGCGAACATTTCGGCAACACGCCCGGGCCGCGCGATCCAAACACGATTTTTGGCGTCAATAGCGTGGCAGTCGGCGACGTGACGGTGCGTGTCCGCAAGTGGCGTGACGACAAGATCGAAGTGGAGCTGCCGGGTAATGTGCAGTCGGGGGAGGTGGTCATTCGCATGGCCTCGTCCGATCCGTTGCCGGACGGATCCTGCTGCGCGCCGGTCAAACAGGTGGTGAGCAACTCGATGCCGATCAAGGTGCTGGCGTCGGTACGTGTCGATCCGATGAGTGGACCAGTCGGCACAAAGGTGGTCCTGTTCGGCAAGGGATTCGGCTCGACCAGAAACCCCGAGGATGGCGTGCTGTTCGGTGGCCATTTGGCCACGGTCTCGCAGTGGACGGATACGACTATCGTGGTGCATGTGCCGCTCGACGCTCAAACCGGCCCGGTCGTGATGAAGCGCAACGGGCAGGAACGTGCTATCGGCACCTATACCGTGCAGACGCCGAAGTCTACGGCGCTCACTCCGACGGAGGCGCCCATCGGCACGCTGTTGAAAATTACGGGAGAAAATTTCGGATTTTATTCGGAGGCCGGGTCTACACCGTTTAACTACATCGATTTTTCGCTGAGCGAAAACACCGTCGAGATCGGTGGCGTGCAGGCGATCGTCTATCGATGGGGGCATGACCGCATCGATGTCTGGGTGCCCTTCAGCGCGAAGAGTGGTCCGGTGGTGGTGAAACGCGCCGCCAATACGCCGAAGCCGGACGGCACCTGTTGCGCCGAGAAGAAGGTGCTGGAAACACCGGTCGCCGACTTCACGCTTGTGACGCCGAAGATCGACTCCTACAGCCCGAACACCGGAGGACTCGATGAAGTGGTCACCATCAAGGGAAGCGGCTTCGGCAAGTTTCTGAAGACGGCCGAGCCGAGCAAGGTCATCACGGACAGTGTCTATGCCCGAGTGGCGCCGGAGTTGGGAGAGAATGTGTCGCGTACCGAAGTTTTGTTCAACGGGGTCGGCGCGATCGTCCAATCGTGGACGGACACCGAAATCAAGGTCAAGATTCCTCATCGCCATTCGTATGGTGTGGGGAAACTCGGCGAATTCAATCCGGATCTGACGTCGGGGCCATTGGTCGTACGGCGCGGGTCATGGGATTTGTTGCCGGATGGCTCCTGTTGCACGCCCAAGAAATGGCTGACGCTGGAAGCGGGCACCTTTACGATTCAACCGTCCGGACTGCCGGATGCCAGTTTTTGGCGGAATCCGAATCCTGAAAACAGTCACTTTCATTGAGGCACTTGATCTTGCGTATTTTGGCTGCGGTGGTCTGTTCGCTCATGACCCTCATGTTCGTCGGTACGGTGGAGGCTGGTTCCTCTCACGTCCCGGTAACCGTCGCGATGCAGAAGAGCGGGTCCGAGGCGACGCTGTTGGGAATGTTTTTTTACGACCATCAGCTTGGTTGGGCCGTCGGGTCCGGTGGAACGATCTTGAAAACCACCGACGGTGGCCGCAAATGGAAAAAAGTCACCAGCGGGACGAGTGCCCTCCTGACAGCCGTGTACTTTCGTGATGCACAGCGCGGCTGGGTCGTGGGGGCGAACGGCACGGTCAGAACCAGCAAGGATGGCGGGGAGACGTGGAGCGTCGTCGTCGTGTCTACGCAGGCGCCTCTTTACGGGATCGCCTTTGCTTCCCCAACGAAGGGGTGGATGGTCGGCGGGAACGGCAACATTCTGCAAACCACGGACGGCGGAGAGAATTGGACCGACCAAGCGAGCGGCACGAGTGCGGCGTTGTATGCCATTGCGCTGACCAGCGAACAGCAGGGCACTGCGGTGGGCGCATTGGGGACAATTCTGACGACGGCGGACGGCGGAAAAACCTGGACGACGCAGGTGAGCCAAAGCTCGGCGACCTTCTTTGATGTGGCCTTCGCGGATGAGGCGAATGGCTGGGCCGTCGGCAATGCCGGAGCTCTATTCCAGACGACCGACGGCGGGACCCACTGGGTCGATCGGACGTTGCCTTGTGGGCGGACCTGTAACAAGCTCACGGATCTCATTCGGGTGCGGTTCACGGATGCGCAGCAGGGGTGGATTGTCGGGGAACGTGGTCAGATTTTGCGCACCAGCGATGGCGGCTTCAACTGGGTGGAAGAAAACAGCCCCGTGAAACGTTCTTTGATGGCGCTCAGTTTCCCCCGAGCGACGGCCGGATGGGCCGCCGGGGAAGGTGGGACCATTATTTCGATCAGTGCGGGAAAGAAGTAAGCGCTCGCCCTGTCTCTTTTCTCTATCCTAATCGTCCCAATCGGCTTTGCACGATACTGAGGGCCGTCACTGCCGCGGTATCTGCTCGAAGAATGTGCTCGCCTAGACTCACAGCTACGCACTGCGCCTCGATGGCCTGAGAAACTTCTTCCTCCGCCCATCCTCCTTCAGGTCCGACAATCAGCGCCAGCGACTCAGTAGGAAGAGTCGGGAGGGGAACGTGTGCCAATCCGATGGCTTCCCGACGCTCGCCTAAGAAGAGCGCGGCAGTGGCCCCGTGAGCCGGGAAAAATCGGCGCGATTCCATCGGGTCCAACACCTGTGGCGGCTGCCATTGTTCCGACTGTTGCGCGGCTTCGGTCGCAATGCGCTGCCA
The DNA here is from genome assembly GCA_902500995.1 of uncultured Nitrospira sp. Classification (GTDB taxonomy): domain Bacteria; phylum Nitrospirota; class Nitrospiria; order Nitrospirales; family Nitrospiraceae; genus Nitrospira_A. Next base: position 187,410 of record CABVSR010000002.1, on the reverse strand, counting down.
CCGGGCCACCTGGGCAGCGACCCTGTCCGGTTGCGGCCTCACAATCCCGTGCCGCGAGATGAGGGGCAGAATCGTGCGCACGCCCAACTCGCTCGCCTTCTGGATGACCCAATCCATATGATCGCCCTTGAGGAGGGCCTGCGCCAAGAGCAGGTTCGGCGCAGTGTCCACGGGACCCGGCCTGCATTCCAGAATCTCCGCGGTCAATGCCTGTGCCGCCACGGCGCGCACGCGTACCTGATAACGCCGGCGACGTTCATCGGTGAGTCGCAGGATTTCGCCCGGCTTGATGCGTAGGCTGGCACGCAGATGATGGCCGAGTTCACCGGTGATGGTGAGCTCGGTACCCTGGATCTGAGCGGAGGAAATAAAAAAGGCCGGCATGACGGACGGCGGATCGGGAGGTGCAGATGCGTGGTCTATTCGAAAAACGTCTTCATCTTGTCTAAGAATCCTTCGCCCTCACTGTCTTTGGTGTAGCCGCTTTCCCTGGCGAATTCTTCGAGCAGTTCTTTCTGCTTGGAGCTCAGCTTGGTGGGAATCTCGATTTTAACATTGAACAGTTGGTCCCCGGTATGACCGCCTTTGAGGTTCGGGAACCCGAGTCCCTTGAGGCGTAATACCTTATCGGGCTGCGTGCCGGCGGGAATTTTCATGAAGGTGTTGCCTTTGAGCGTCGGAACTTCGACGCGGCCGCCCAGGATCGCCGTCACGAGATTGATCGGAAGATCACAGGCTATATCCTGTCCTTCGCGGCGGAAGTGGGGATGGGGTTTGACCGTGACGGCGACATACAGGTCTCCCTGCGGGCCGCCTTGCACGCCATGCTCCCCCTCATTGGCAAGACGCAGGCGCATGCCGGTTTCGATGCCGCCTGGAATGTTGACCGACAGCATGCGTTCCTTACGGATGCGCTGCCGTCCACTGCAGACCTGGCAAGGTTCGGTGATGATCTGTCCGACGCCTTCGCACTGGCCGCAGGGTCGGCTGACGCTGAAAAACCCTTGCTGGAAACGCAACTGTCCCTGTCCCTTGCAGGCCGGGCACATCTTGATCGCCGTGGCGGACTTTGCGCCGGTGCCCTTGCAGTCGGCGCAGGTTTCCCAACGAGGAATTTTGAGTTTCGCTTCTTTCCCGAACACCGACTCTTCAAAGCTGATCTCGAGATTATATTGGAGATCATTCCCGCGTTCAGCCCGAGCACGGCCACGAGGCTGGCCGAAAAAGTCTTCAAAAATATCGTTGAAGATATCGCCGAAGCCGCCCTGTCCCCCGAAATCGAATCCCTCGGCGCCCTGGGGTCCGCCGGCATGGCCGAACGTATCGTACCGGCGCCGTTTGTCGGGGTCGCTGATCACTTCGTACGCTTCGTTCAGCTCTTTGAATTTCTCTTCAGCCGACTTTTTCTGTTCGGGAGAGGTATGGAGGTCGGGGTGATGTTGGCGAGCGAGTTTTCTGAAAGCCTTTTTGACTTCGTCGTCGGTCGCGTTCCGCTCGATGCCCAGCGTGTCGTAATAATCGCGTTTAGCCACAGGAGAGGATTATCCGTTATAAGATGCGGCAGGACCAGGCGTCACCTTCCGTGCAACCTGGTCCCGCATGCAGTGAGGAGCTTACTTCTTATCCTTATCGACTTCTTCGAATTCCGCGTCCACGACCTTTTCATCGGTCTTGGCCTGCGCTCCACCATCCCCGGCTGCGGGACCGGCGTCGGCGGGACCAGCAGAGGCTGACGCCTTCTTGTACATCTCTTCAGCGAGTTTATGGGAAGCCGTGGTCAATGTTTGCGTCGCCGACTCGATGGCGGCGGGATCATCACCTTCCATGGCTTTACGGAGTCCGGCAATGGCTTCCGTGATCTTGGTCTTGTCGTCTTCACCGATCTTATCGCCATGCTCGCTCAAGTTCTTCTCGGTGCTGTAGAGCAGAGAATCGGCCTGGTTGCGTGCTTCAGCCGCGCGGCGGCGCTTCTTGTCTTCCTCCGTATGAGACTGCGCGTCCTTGACCAGTTTATCCACTTCTTCTTTGCTGAGTCCGCTGGACGCCGTGATCTTGATGGATTGTTCCTTCTGCGTGGCCAGATCTTTGGCGGCGACGTGGACGATGCCGTTGGCATCGATATCGAAGGAGACTTCCACCTGCGGCATGCCGCGCGGAGCGGGAGGAATGCCCACCAGATCAAACTGCCCCAGCAGCTTGTTGTCGTTCGCCATTTCACGTTCGCCCTGGAAGACCCGGATGGTCACCGCGGTTTGATTGTCGGCCGCCGTCGAGAACACCTGGCTCTTCTTGGTCGGAATCGTGGTATTGCGCTCGATTAATTTGGTAAAGACACCACCGAGGGTTTCAATACCGAGCGACAGCGGGGTCACGTCCAGCAGGAGCACATCCTTGACCTCACCCTTCAACACACCGCCCTGGACGCCCGCCCCGATGGCCACGACTTCGTCGGGGTTTACGCCGCGATGGGGCTCTTTCCCGAAGAAATCCTTCACGACCTGAATGACCTTGGGCATACGGGTCATGCCGCCGACCAGCACGACTTCCTGAATATCTTTGGCGCTCACTCCCGCATCAGCCAGCGCCTTGCGGCAGGGTTCAATGGTCTTTTGAATGAGATCATCAACCAGCTGCTCCAATTTCGCGCGGGTCAGTTTGATGACCATGTGCTTCGGACCGCTGGCGTCTGCGGTGATAAACGGCAGGTTGATTTCGCTTTCCTGGGAAGAGGACAGTTCGATCTTCGCCCGTTCTGCCGCTTCCTTCAGGCGTTGAAGGGCCATGCGGTCCTTGCGGAGGTCGATCCCCTGGTCCTTTTTGAACTCCTCGACCAGCCAGTCCATCACGCGCTCGTCGAAATCGTCGCCGCCGAGATAGGTGTCGCCGTTGGTGGACTTGACTTCGAACACACCTTCGCCGATTTCCAGGACGGACACGTCGAAGGTGCCGCCGCCCAGGTCGTACACGGCAATGCGCTCATCTTTTTTCTTGTCCAGGCCGTAGGCGAGTGAGGCCGCCGTCGGTTCGTTGATGATACGCAGGACATTCAATCCGGCGATCTGCCCGGCGTCCTTGGTGGCCTGCCGCTGGCTGTCATCAAAATAGGCCGGGACCGTCACGACGGCTTCCGTCACCTTTTCGCCCAAGTAATCTTCAGCCGTCTGCCGCATTTTCTGCAAAATCATGGCGGAGACTTCCGGCGGGCTATAACGCTTGCCGCGCAACTCCACGTGCGCATCGCCGTTGTCTGCCTCCACCACCTTGTAGGGCAGCCGCTTGATGGCTTCCTGAACTTCCTTGCTCTTGAATTTCCGTCCCATCAATCGCTTGACGGAGAAGATGGTATTTTCAGGATTCGTGATCGCCTGCCGCTTGGCGATTTGCCCCACCAGGCGCTCATTCTTATCCGTAATACCCACCACAGACGGAGTGGTGCGGCTTCCTTCCGCATTGGCGATGACTACCGGGTCTCCACCGCTCATGATGGCGACGCAGGAGTTCGTCGTGCCGAGGTCGATTCCAATCACTTTGCCCATGGGTTGGCTCCTTCGCAAAAAGTATCAATACGTGAACGATCGTGTCAGCTGTTCTCTCAAAACATGCGCGGCGTATCGGCGTAACGTCTCAATGCGCCGCTCCGGTCGATACGGTGACCATGGCGGCCCGGAGGATGCGGTCCTGGAGGAGGTATCCCTTTTGGTACTCTTCCACAACATGGTTTTCAGGGACAGTGTCCGAGGGGACCTGAGCGACTGCCTGCTGAGTGGACGGATCAAAGGTCTGTCCGATGCTCTCAACGGCTTTCACACCGAACTTTGTTAAGGCACTCAAGAGTTGCTTGAGGGTCAGCTCGACGCCTTCTGTCAGTGCGTCAACGGAAGAAGCTCCCTTGGCGGACTTGATCGCCCGCTCCAGGTTATCGACCACGGGGAGCAGCTCCTTAAGAATCTGTTCGTTGCCGAACTTGATTTGTTCCCGCTGGTCGCGTTGAGCCAGCCGCTTGTAATTGTCGAACTCGGCTGCCAATCGCAAATATTTTTCGTGAGCGGCTTTGCACTCGTCGGCCTTTGCATCCAGCGCCTGTTGTAAATCGCTTGCCCCGTCAATCGTGGCCGAAGAGGCCTCGTCAGAACTATCTAAGTTATCGATACTGTGAACGTTCTTCTCGTCTTCAGACATTGATTCCACCTTTTCTGGGATGTGAGATAGCCACCGGAGAATGGAAGTCAACGGCGAATAAGAAAAAAGTGTCGATTTTTCGGGTTCTCAGCGTCGGTAGGACTTCCGTTGTATTAGGGATGCGCAAAACCGGGGCTTAGGCGAGCCGATTTCGGCGATACAGCAGTTCCAAGCCTTCGAGGGTGAGGAAGGGGAGCACGTCCTGGATCGTTTCCGTCTCCTGCGCGATGACGGTCGCCAGGCCGCCGGTCGCGACGACGATAGACGTGCGGCCGAGTTCCCGTTCCATGCGCCGGACGATGCCATCGACCAGCCCGACATATCCGAAGAGTAGCCCGCTCTGAATGCCGCCGATCGTATCGGTGCCGATCACCGTTTTGGGCCTGATGATTTCGACTTTGGGAAGCTTCGCCGTACGGGCAAACAGAGCATCGGCTGAAATGCCCAAGCCCGGCGCGATGACGCCGCCCACGTACTCGGCCGATTTTGTCACGGCGCAGAAGGTCGTGGCGGTGCCGAAGTCAACGATGATGACATCGGAATGGTACCGCGCATAGGCAGCCGCGGCATTGACGATGCGGTCGCTGCCGATTTCCTTAGGATTCGCATAACGTAGCGTCAAGCCGGAGTCGGTGTCAGGCCCCACGATGACCGGTGTGCGACCGAAATAGGTCTGCACGACGGAGTCGAAGGTGCCCGTCAGCGCGGGGACGACGCTGGACAGGATGCAACCGGTGATCTGATCGGGAGTGAAGCCCGCTTTCTGGAGCAAATTCAACAGGAGGATGCCGTATTCATTGTCGGTACGCCGGGCTTCGGTGGCCAAGCGCCAATGCCCGCGGAGGGCCGAGCCTTCAAACAGGCCGCACACCACATTCGTATTCCCGATGTCGATCGCCAACAGCATCGTACTGACACTCTACCTCAAGCCGGATTCTGATTGCACCCCCGCAGATGGACGACCTCCGCGCCTCTGACTTCCAACAGCGCTCCGGGCTGGACCTGAGCCGTGCCGGATGTGACACGGAGACGGAGGCAGCCGTCGGGACCGATGGATTCAGCAATCCCTTCGACGAAGTGGTCCTGCTCAAGACTCACGCGGACCGTTTGGCCGACAGTCGAGCAACGTTGCGCGAATTCCTTGGCCATGCCGGCGGGGCCATCGAGAAAAAGACGATCGATCCGTTGTTCGAGTCGAAGCAACAGGTCGGCCAGGAGCGGCACGCGATCGAACGGTCGTTGGGCTTCTGTAGCCAGCGTGGTGGCGCCTGCTCGAAGCCCCTCGGGGAAACTGTCGAGCGCCGCATTGATGTTGAGGCCGATCCCGATGACGATGGCCGTGGCGTTCTGAGCCGTCGTGGTCTGTTCGCAGAGGATCCCGCCGATCTTTTTGTCGTTCACCAGCAGATCATTCGGCCATTTTACGGACACAGTGAACCCTGCCTGGTCAGAAAGACAATCGGCTCCGGCCAGGGCGGAGAGCAAGGGAACCCACGTCAGCCAAGGAACCATCCCTTTGGCACCTTGCCGAGGCACCACGACGACCGACAGGTAGAGGTTGCCCTGGGGCGGTGAATGCCAGGTCCGCCCTCGCCGTCCACGGCCGGCGGTTTGACGGTCGGTGAGGATCACGAGTCCGTGAGGCTCGGCGGTTCCGGGCGGTTGTTGGAGATAGGCGAGGGCGTCCGCGTTGGTGGAAGCGGTGGACGGTCTATAGTGCAGCACTCTGCCGAAGGCTCGGGTTTGAAGGGAGGCCTGAAGGCGTTCAATGTCGAAGCGGTCGCCGGGAGACAGATCGCTAGCGGGACCGCCCACGGCGTCCTCGTTGTACTGAGAGATCCATGCTGAGGTTGGCAGCGGGAGCGGAATGGGTCAAGGCGCCGACTGAAATGAAATCCGCGCCGGCCTCGGCCATGGCGGCGACGGTCTGCAGGGTCATCCCTCCGGAAACTTCGACCAGGGCGCGTCGTTTGATGAGCGCGACCGCCTGCCGCACTAGGGCCGGCGACATATTGTCGAGCAGAATGATGTCGGCCTTGCCGGCCAGTGCTTCTTTCACTTCCTGCATGGTTTTGGCTTCCACTTCGATACGCAGGCCATGCGGTGCGCCGGCGCGTGCCAGCCGGCAGGCTCCGGCCACATCCACCCCCGTCGAACGCAGGACCGCAAGGTGGTTGTCCTTGATGAGCACACCATCGCCCAGCGAGAACCGGTGATTCTTGCCGCCTCCCAGCTCCACCGCCCATTTTTCGAGGGCTCGCAACCCCGGCGTGGTCTTGCGCGTATCGAGAATCCTGGTGCGATATCCACGGACCGCCGCGCAAAATTGCGCGGTGAGTGTCGCGATGCCGGAGAGTTGCTGGAGAAAATTGACGGCGACCCGTTCCGCCATCAGTAACGAGCGCACATCGCCCTGTACAACCAGCACCGGGCTGTCCGGTTTCACAACGCCCCCGTCCTTGGCGCTATTGGTGATGCGCAAGGCGGGATCCACCGCCAGGAAGACTTCGCGGGCGACGGCTACGCCTGCGACCGTCATCGGTTGATGAGCGACAATGGTCGCCGTCGCCTGCAGCGCAGCCGGAAATAACGCGCCGGTGGTCACATCGCCGGAGGCGAGGTCTTCGGCCAACGCCGTCTGCGCGGCGCTCCGGATGGTGTGGAGACTAAGAGGTTTGATGGGATGTCTGTTCAAGGGTGATCTGGTTGAGCGCCTGTTGGAATAACTCAATCATGCGCGATTCACGAGCAAGCCGGTCATGATGCTCGGCCAGCACCTCGGGTGGAGCTTTCGCGACGAAGTCGGGGTTGCCCAATTTTTGCTGAGTGCGGGCCACTTCTTTTTGCAGCATGGCCATTTGCTTGGTCACGTTGTCCTTGGCTTTGTGAAGGTCGGCTCCCTCCATGCTGGTTCCGACTTCGGTCGAGCCGCTGGTCAAGGTGAGCAGATGTGGGGCAGCAATGTCGTCGCCGCCGCTGATCGAGAGGTGCTCCACATTTTCCATGTATTCAATCAGGGCCTGGTGTTTTTCGAAGGTGGAGCGGGCGCTGTCCGTTTTTCCTTGCACCTTGAAATGGAGACGTTTACCCGCGGCATATCCGAGAATCGCGCGTTCCTGGTTCATCAGGGCCCGGCATTCGTCCAACCATGCAAACTCCTGCTCGACTTCCTGTGACTCCCAATCCGATCTCGTGGCCGGAAAGGGCTTGCGGACGATGCTGGTGCCTTCGTGCGGGAGCGTCTGCCAGATTTCTTCCGTCAGGAAGGGCATGAAGGGATGCAACAATCGCATCATGGTTTCGAAGGTCTCGGCCAGGGTGTGCCTGGTGATCTTTGCCTGTTCCGAGCTCGGGTCCTTGAGCGCGGGCTTCACCATTTCGATGTACTTGTCGCAGTACTCGTGCCAGATGAATTGATAGATCGCGCTCGAGGCGCGGTCGAACCGGTACTGCTCCAATTCCCGGGTGACGGTGCTGATGGCGGCATTCAGGCGACTGAGAATCCAGCGGTCGGGAAACGATCGTTGCGCGGGCGGGACAGCGAGGCGTTCGCTGCCCAGGTGCATCAGCAGAAAGCGGGCGGCGTTCCAGATTTTGTTCGTGAAGTTCCGGTACCCTTCGATCCGTTCTTCGGCCAGTTTCACGTCGCGCCCGGGGGACGCCATGGCCGCCAGCGTGAACCGCAGCGCGTCGGTGCCGTATTGCTCCATCACATGCAGCGGATCGATGACATTGCCCTTTGACTTGCTCATCTTCTGGCCTTCGGCATCACGCACCAGCGCATGGATGTACACATCGCGGAACGGGACGTCGCCCATGAACTTCAAGCCCATCATGATCATGCGCGCGACCCAGAAGAAGAGAATATCGAGGCCGGTCACAAGGGTGGAGGTCGGGTAGAAGGCCTTCAACTCCGGCGTCTGCTTGGGCCACCCAAGGGTGGAAAAGGGCCAGAGGGCGGAGGAGAACCAGGTATCCAGCACGTCCGGATCTTGCACGAGCGCGTCGCGGTGCCCCAGAGCACAGGCATCCGGCTTGATCTTCGCCACGATCGCCACGGCGTCAGACGGGATGAGCGGCGCGCCATCCGAACTTCGCCGCAGGAAAGGGTTGCCGGAACAGGTTTCGCAGTACCAGGCGGGAATTTGATGACCCCACCAAATCTGCCGCGAGACGCACCAGTCTTTGATGTCGCGCATCCAGCCGAGATAGTTGTTCTTCCAGGCCTCGGGGATGATCCGTACACGACCCTCTTCGACGGCTTGGATCGCCGGTTCGGCCAGCGGCTTGATCTTGACGAACCACTGATCGGACAGGAACGGTTCGACCACCGTCTTGCAGCGATAACATTTGCCGAGCGCCATCTTGTGGGGCTCGGATTTTTCCAGATACCCCTGGTCCGTAAGGAGTTGTTCGATCTTGAGGCGAGCCTTCGCCACAGGGAGATTCTCGAGTGCTTCGGCGACCGCGGCATCGGCCAGGGCATCGGCCAATCGCAGGTGGGCATGGAGATCGAGGATCTTGATCCGTTTCAGTGCGTGCCGCTCGCCCGCTTCGAAGTCGTTAAAGTCGTGGGCGGGCGTGATTTTGACGGCCCCGGTGCCGAATTCACGATCGACCAGAATCGAATCGCCGACGATCGGAATCGTACGACCGGTTAACGGCAACCGGACTCGTTTGCCGATCACATGCCGGAAGCGCTCGTCTTCCGGGTGCACGGCCACCGCCGTGTCGCCCAGCAGCGTCTCGGGACGAGTGGTGGCGACGAGGAGAACCTGCGTCGGATCGTCCGCCAGCGCATACCTGATCGTATACAGTTTCCCGGTAGTCTCTTCGTGTTCGACTTCGATATCCGACAAGGCCGTCAGGCAGCGCGGGCACCAGTTAATCAACCGTTCCCCGCGATACAGCAGTCCATCCTGATGCAAGCGAACGAAGACCTCGCGGACGGCTTCCGACAGACCGGGATCCATCGTAAACCGCTCCCGTTGCCAATCGCAGGAAGCGCCGAGTTTCTTGAGCTGGCCGATAATCGTCCCGCCGGATTTTTCCTTCCAACTCCACACCCGTTTCAGAAATTCTTCGCGTCCGAGTGTTTCCCGGGACGTGCCTTCGGCCTGCAGTTGCCGTTCCACGACATTTTGCGTGGCGATTCCAGCATGGTCCGTCCCCGGCATCCAGAGCACGTTGCGCCCCTGCATGCGGCGCCAGCGTATCAGGATGTCTTGCAGCGTATTGTTCAAGGCGTGGCCAACGTGCAGGGAGCCCGTAACATTCGGCGGCGGGATCACCATGGAATAAGGCTGACCGGTATGAGTCGGGTCGGCGTGAAACAGGCCGGCATCGATCCAGCGCTGGTACCAGCGCTGTTCGACGTCATGGGGACTGTAGGTCTTGTCGAGTTGTGGTGTGGACATGGTTTTAACAGGATGCTGAAAAAGCCCGCCAGCGTCGTTCTCGCCTCGTGCCAAGTATGATTTGGCTTAGGACACGGCCGGCTCACCGTCTCTCCGGCGTCCACGAATGTGGCGCTCATTATTCTTCGCGCCGTGGACCTCGCTACGGCCTAGCTGGACGGCCATTTTGAGCATCCTGTGGGGATGTTCTTCCGTGGTTCTACCTGTATCAACGCGCACTGGGCGTGACGCGGGCACATCTTAACATGTGCCGCCGGGGCTCTCAAGGCAACGGTGGCGCGCCGATCGCGGCGCAAAAGGTTGTGGCGGAGTGAAGCCCTGTGATATACATCCCGCGGCCCAGTCCATGTCGGTCGAATTCGCCGGCTTACATGCCGATTTACCGTTGAAGGAGCAACTATGCCGAGGGGACGTGAGAAGGATCGGAAAGTTCGGAAGAAACACCGGAAGAACGTGGCGCGCGTGAAAGCGCTGGCCAAGACCCGCCGCGCAGCGGCCAAAAAGGTGAAGCGCGGGTAGAGCAGGCGTTAGCCGGGTGAGCTCAATCGTGTGATCTCGGCCCGGATCTGAGTCTCCGCCACGTCTGGAACGATCCGTTGCACCGCCTGCTGAATCGGGTCTTTTGCCAATTCGCGCACAATGTCCTCGGCCGCCTGTCGCGCACAGTTCGCGGCCACCTGCTCGACTTCCTTTTTGACCAACCGGGTGATCGTGTCCAGGTGAGCCCGGAGGGCTTCCGGCAGGTGTTTTTGCACGCTGCTGTCCGTGAGCGCTTCGAGCCGTTTGTCCGCCGCTTGCTCCACCAAGGCAGGCGCCAGGTCTGAAACGGCCTGGCGGACGCTCGTTTCCACCCCGGCAAGCTGTCGTCCGGTCTGACCATTCAACTCTTCTTGCAGCATGCTGCGCAGACTGTTGTGCATGCGTTCCGGTGCGAGCGTGAGCGCAACCTGTTTGCTCACTTCCGTCTGCACGGCTTTTTCCAGCGCATGTCCCAATTGGCTCGCGACTTCCTTGGCCACGGCAGCGGGAAGGAGGCCGGCCATGGTGGTGTCTGCCTGCACCATGGTGGACAGCACCAGGTGATCGACCATGGCCTTCATCACATCTTCCCCCTGGGATCCGGTCGAATGCGCGGCAGAGCCGGAAGCGGAGACCGGCTGGGTTCGTGGTGGGGACATGGTTGCCTGCTCCTTTCCCTGCTCCCGGCCAGGGGCTTCATCGGCGGCGTCTTGCGGTGATCCCTCTTCCTCGTCGTCGGTTCCCGTGGACACCGGGGGCCATGTGCGTGACTTGGCCGGTTTTGTGCCGGGGCGTCCCGCTGTGCCGGTCAGGATCGTGTTGATCGTGTCGAGGAGTTGTTCGCGTTGCAGCGGTTTCTTGAGGAACGCGCGGACACCGAGCGAACGCAATTTGTTTTCATCGAGGCGGTCGGCGGCATCCACCATGGACACGATCAGCGTCTCGGCGAGATTGTCGTGCCGCCCGATTTCCTTGCAGAAGCCTGAAAAGGTAATGTTCTCAAGATGGTAATCGGCGATGATCAGCGCGGGGCTTTGTAAGCGGGCGGCTTCAAGCGCCGAAGGCCCATCGTGAAAGCCTGTGACCGAATGGCCATCCGCGGTTGAAAGCTGTTCTAGGATGCGATGCACGGCGGGGCTGCTGTCGATGACGAAGACGGTGGAGCCCATCAGAAACACCCTCGTTGTGGCATTGAGGCGAAGCTAACAAAGGGTCTCCGAACTGTCAAAGAAAAGGCTGAATCCGACTCGTGCCGGCGAGATGATCGATGGCTTCGGCGCGGACTGCGCTGGCGGAGGTTTTGCCCATCCTGATACAATCCGCCCCACCGTACCGGTCGCGGGACGAGAGCCGACCCAGAGGAGTGAATCAGCAGCATGAGCCCGAGCCGCATCCAGGTGGTGTTTTTCGACGCAGCCGAGACCCTCTTTCACATCCGGGGATCCGTGGCCGAAATTTATCTCCAGTATGCGGAACGCCACGGGTTCCGCAACACGCCGGACTCGTTGCCCGCGATCAAAGCGGCGTTTGCCCGCTCGTTTCGGGATGCGCCGCCGCCGGTGTTCGCTGCGACGGAACCGGCTGCGATCAAGCAATCGGAGCGCTTGTGGTGGTTCGACATCGTCCACAACGTGTTCTACCGCGTCGGCATGTTCGAGGGGTTCGATGAATTTTTTGAGGAAGTGTTTGCGCGGTTTGCCGAAGCGGATTCGTGGCGGCTGTTTCCGGAGACGCTTGATGTGCTGAAGTTGCTCAAGGATCAGGGATACGAGTTGGGGATCATCTCCAATTTTGATTCGCGCCTGTTTTCGGTGCTGCGTGGATTAGGAATCGCGGACTTCTTCGATACGATCACGATTTCCAGTTTGGCCCATGCGGCCAAACCGTCCGCCCGAATTTTCGAGCAGGCGCTGGAGAAACATGCGGTGGACCCGGAAGACGCGCTGCATGTGGGGGATAGCGAACGTGACGATGTGCAGGGCGCGGTGGCGGTCGGCCTGACGGGTGTGCTACTGGCCAGAGGTACGACGCCGGGGGCATCGAACGGAACGACGATTACGACCCTCAACGAACTCCTACCGCTCTTGTCACGTCTCCAGTAACAGTGGTACGAGATCTCTCGCGCGGCCTTGCAGGGTGGCGTCAGCCAGGTTGGAGTGCGGCGTCGAGTCGAGATTGATCTCCACGATATATGCGCCGGCCTGCTTGGCGATGGTGCCGAATCCCGCTGCCGGATAGACCAGACCGGACGTACCGACGATCAGGCAGACATCGCTGCTCTGTAGCGCGGCCGCGCTCCTCTCAAGATCATCCTCCGCCAGTGATTCTCCGAACCAGACAATGTGCGGGCGAAGCAGTTCGCCGCAGGATTGGCACAGGGGCGGAATCGCGATCGGGACATCTCGATTTTCCACGATGCGTCGGCAGCCGGTGCAGCGGACCATCCAGATGTTGCCGTGGATTTCTGACAGTTGTCGGGAACCGGCGTCGCGGTGCAGACCGTCCACATTCTGGGTAATGAGCCAGAACTGTTCGAACCGCTGTTCCATCGCAGCCACCGCTTCGTGGGCCGGGTTCGGCCGTTTGGTCGCGAGAAGTTCCCGGCGCCAGTTGTACCATTCCCAGACCAGACGCGGGTCACGCGCGAAGGCCTCCGGCGTGGCGAGATCTTCTGCCCGGAAATTGAGCCAGAGTCCGTTGGGACCGCGAAACGTCGGCACCCCGCTGTCGGCGGAAATTCCGGCTCCCGTCAAGACGGCGACAGACCGCGCTGTGGAGAGCTTGTGTCGAACAAGGCCCAGTGTGGATCCGGTTCCCATCGATTGGAATGCACTCAAGGAATAAAATTATTACTTATTAACGAGCGATACACCTGGATTTTCTCATATGCACGATGCCATTAAATTATTAAACTGGTATCCACTACTAGCTCGTTTCATGATTAACAAAATGGTGTATAGAATTGGTTAGGCGGCAATTGCATAAGCAGAGCCACAATTTTGACGTGTTGCATTACACATCCTTTTTTAGCCTATGAAATCTGTCGTCGCCTGGTTACAGAGGGTTGCCTCAATCCGTGATGAGGTGGGGCCGTCTATCCATTATTTTAGAATAGCTATACCTGGGTTCAATGCGCTTGATGTTGAAAACTGGCTTCTCTCGATAGATCCTCAAGGGCTTCTGGGTAATGCTTTCGGAGCAACTTGTCCAGAGTCCTGGTCAATCATAAGGTTGCCCGATGTCCCGAGAGAGGGAGCCAATTTCCACGAACGACATCGCCTAGGTGCAGATATCGCGTGCCTCTTAAGTCTTGCGCTCGAACGCAGGGTCATCGTTCCAAACGACTTTCCCATAAACATTCCCCAATTGGGGCAGGTGAATTTTATTTCTGTTTCACAAGTTGTGGACCAGGGTATCGTAGGCCCATTGCTAACCGATGCCAAGCCACGGCTTAACGCCTACCTCCGGGCCGTGGCAGGACTATCAACAGAAGCTCAGGATGTGATTGGTGCCGCAGCTTCGGCATATCATGGTGCGCTTCTTGTCTTCGACCGAGAGCCGAGAGCTGCATATACACTTCTTGTTGCCGGCATCGAGGTTCTGTCGCGGAGTTATGGCTCGCCCGTAACAGGATGGGACAATTGGGACGAATCAGGTCCTTGGAATACGGTTTTTGCCGAGCAATGTTTAACTGCAGAACAAAGATTTGCAATCCAGGATAAGCTCATTGCCAACAAGGAGATCAGACTGGGAGCGACTTTTCGAAGCTATGCGTCTAGTCGAATCGGTGATGACTTCTGGAACAAGTCTTTGGACCAGTGGATTTATGGAATGGATGCCAACACAGGCCAATGGCTTTCGCCTAGAATGGGGAAATCATGTCGCGTTTCTGATGTTCTGCCCTTAGACCGAAGTGCGCTCAACCTAGCACTCAGAGAAACCTATGCTTTGCGATCATCCGTCGTACACAATGCCGATTGGGTGGAACTGATGACACTCGCGCCTCCTCCGTTGCCGCATAGCAATAGCCGACGTCCGCTCCCATTCCCCATACTTCGAGCACTCCTTGCAGAGCTCATCTGGCTGGAAATTTCATCCCATACAACGCCCACCTCTTTACCAGATTTCCAACTGCTCCGTGATCCGCACGAGGGCACCTAGACTGTCCGCGGAAGTAATTCTTTTTCCAGTTTGGAAAGTGGAAAGTTTGCCGTTAAGACAACTCTAAATAGATGGTTCGAGCGGGAGAGCAGGGAGGGGGCACGCCGATGATCTAAGCCAGATAAGGATGTTTGTAAACCTGGTCGATCACTGTTTCAGGCGCGCGGCTGCATGCTATAGTACGCGTCTTTTGAACGCAATGAGTGAGGCCTCACATGAAACAGGTCCTGGTGGTCGGTGCTGGTTCGGTCGGTGGATTTTTTGGGGCGCATCTTGCCAAAAGCAATCCGAATGTCTCCTTTCTCCTCAGGCCTCGCACGCTGGAGGCCGTGAAACGCCATGGGCTGACGATCAAGAGCGCCAAGGGCAATTTCACCGTCCATCCGCCGGCGGCGTCGGATCCCCGAGAACTTGCCACACCCGATCTCATCATCCTGGCCGTGAAGGCCTACGACCTCGATGAAGTCATGACACAGTTGGAGCCCGTGCTGACGGATCGCACGGTGATCCTCACGCTGCAGAACGGCATCGATACCGAAGATCGCATTATTGCCCGCCTTCACCGCGACTGTGTGGTCGGCGGTGTGGCGTTCATCTATTCGAAGATCGTCGAGCCCGGCGTCATTGAACACTACAAGCGGGGCGGGGTGGCGATCGGGGAACTGATGGGACACAAGAGCGAGCGCGTCTCCCAGATCGCCGAGGTGTTCAAGCAGGCGGGCATCTCCTGCCAATTGAGCGAGGATATCCGCAAGAGCAAATGGGAAAAGATGTGTTGGAATTGTGTCTTCAACCCTCTCACGGTCGTCATCGACGACAAGGTGGCGAAGGCGCTTGACCATCCGGAAATGGCCGGCGTGATCCGGCAGATTGTCGGCGAAGTGGCGGCGGTGTCCGCGGCGGTGAAGGTGCCTTTGGCGCCGGACATGGCCGAGAAGGTGGTGAAGTGGACGCAAGAGCTGCGCGACATCCACACGTCGATGTTCGACGATTGGAAAGCCGGACGCCCGACGGAGATCGATTACTTGAACGGCTACATCGTGCGGGTGGGCCGCGAACTGGGGATTCACACGCCGGTCAATGAAGCACTGACGGCGATGGTGAAGACGATCACGGAGAAAGACCTGTCGGGGCACGGCATCGTCCGCATCGACGGCGCCGTCGTTCAGCCGGTTTCGTTGACCAGAACCGCGTTGGGGCAATTGCCGCAGGAGCAACGGGTGGACGACATCAGCCAGATGATGCCATCCATGCGAGGCCGCGCGATTCGCGTGCAGGGGCTGTTGGAGATTCCAGCGCTGGCGGTGGACGCCGACCATGTGACCTTTCACTCCATCGACGGCAAATATGCCGCGACCCTGACTCTGCAGCAGGCGCGGGACTTCGGCCTGTTGCTGTATGAGCTCGACGGTCAGCCTCTGCCGGACGGCAAAGGTGGACCCTATCGCTTGGTCACGCCGGGGCTGGGCGATCTTTGCGCGAATGTGAAGGCGGTGGGACGCATCGAAGTGCGGGCCGGATCCGGGAAGGATACTCGGCCGTCTGTCCGGCCGCCGGAATGTGCGGGGGACGGGCAGGGCTGAAGGACTTCAAGTGAGAGATGAACGGAGCACCTGAATGCTTCTCCAACGCTCCGAACGATACCGCCAGAGCATCAAAGCCATACGCAATGTCCAATCGGCGATCATCGCCAGCCACACGTAGAACACTCCCAGGTTCAACCAATAGCCGACCGCCACAGCGATGGGGATACGTACGCCCCACATGCCGATCATCGTCGCGACCATGATAAAGCGGGTGTCGCCCGCCCCGCGCAGGGAGCCGGCCACCACCATGGTGAGCGCGAGCGGAATCTGCAGCAGGGCCACGATTTTCAAGAACATGGTGCCAAGGTCGATGACCGCTTCATCGCTGGTAAAGGCGCGAAGCAGCGCATAGGGGAAGAAGAAAAAGACCACTCCCATGCCCGACATCATGGAGGCCGCCAACCGGTTCGCTTCCCAGTTTTCGAGTTTGGCCCGGGTGTATTTTCCCGCGCCGATGCTCTGTCCCACCATGGTCGCGGCGGCGATCGCGAAGCCATATCCCGGAAGAAACGAGAGGGACTCGATCGACAGGCCCACCTGGTGGGCCGCATACGATACTGTTCCATAGATCAACACGATCTTCGTGTACAGCAGGATGCCGGCTTGCTGCACGATGCGCTCGCCCGAGACCGGCGCCCCGACGCCCCAGATGGTGCGAATCAGATCATGTCGGAGCCGGTGAAAAGGACGGAGCATCGCACGGCAATGGAGGAGCAGGTAGGCACATCCGGTGGCCTCCGCGATGCCGACCGCGATGGCCGCGCCGTTGACGCCCAATTCCGGCAATCCCCAGCGACCGTAGATAAGCGGAAAGGCGATTGCGATGTGAAGCAGGTTCACCACGATCATCGCGTACATCGGCGTTTTGGTGTCGCCCGTGCCTTGGAGGATCGATGAGAGAACTTGCAGCAGGATCGTAAAGGGAATGAGCAGGAATATGAGGTTCGAGTAGGGAAGGGCGAGACGGATCACGTCTGCTTGGGCCCCGAGCAATTCCATGGCCGGCCGATTCACCAGAAGGCCGAACGTCAAGAGAGCGAGCGAGATCAGAATCGCCAGTCCGAGGAAATGGCGCGCGGCCTGGCCTGCATCATCGTACCGGCGAGCGCCCCACAACTGGGCCATGACGACATTGGATCCGACCGAGAGACCGGAGACCAGGGTCGTGGCGATGAAGGCCAGCAATTGGCCGAGGCCGACGGCGGCAATCGGGACCGCGCCCAACCCTCCGACCAGGAACACGGCGACGATACCTTCAGCCCGTTGCAGCAGGCTGCTGACGGTGACGGGGAGCGCGAGCGTGAGGACGGAGCGTCTGATCTGTGCGATGCCGTTTGCCATGCGGGTGTCATCCTAACAGAACCAGATCCGCTGCGTGGAGCATCTCGCGGTCCGGACGGGGCTGGACAATCTACAGTCCCCTTCGGTAGCCTGCAGAAGTCTATGTTGATCTCACCCGAGCCCGCCGCCCGCTCCTCCTATCGGCTGTCCAAATCGCGATACCTTTCCGGCCTGCAGTGTCACAAACGTCTGTATCTGGAGGTCCATGCACCGGGGCTCGCGACCAAACCCGATGCGGCCACCCAGGCGATTCTCGATATGGGCACGGATCTGGGCGAACTGGCCCGTCAACGGTTCCCCGGCGGCCGCCTCGTCACGGCCGGGTACCGGCAGTCGCAAGAGGCTCTGTCAGAGACGGCGGAGCTGCTGCAAGATCCGACGGTGACTGCCATCTTTGAAGGCGCATTTCAATTCAACCAGGTTTTGATTCGCGTCGACGTGCTGGAACGCGTCGGAGTGGACGAACTCGGCTGGCCCAACTGGCGCCTCGTGGAGGTGAAGTCCTCGACCAAGGTGAAAGCCACTCATGTGGACGATTTGACGATCCAAAGTTATGTCCTGGAAGGCCTCGGGCATGCGCTGGCGGACATCTGCCTGATGCATGTGAATACGCAGTACCTGTTCGACGGGCGGCATCTGGATCTTGACCAGCTGTTCTCTGTCCGTTCACTAGCGGAGGTTGTGCGGCCGCGATTGCCGGAGGTTCCTGCACGGCTCGCGGCCATGCAGGCGATGTTGGAAGAGATGTCGGCTCCGGGCATCACCCCTGACGAACATTGTCAAAGTCCCTATGAATGTCCCTTCTGGAATCATTGCATCGAAACGAAACCGGCTCGCTGGATCTATCACTTGCCCGGCAGCAGTAAGACGGTCATGCACTTGCGTGAATCGGGGATCGAGACGATCGACGAGATTCCTGATTCGGTCCCACTCACCCCGGTGCAACGGCGGGTGAAAGACAACCAAGAATGGGTGGGGGAAGGCCTGCGGTCGGCGTTGGAGACGATCGTCTATCCTGTCCACCATCTGGATTTTGAAACCTTCATGCCGGCGGTGCCGAAATTCGTGGATACGAGGCCCTACCAGGTCATTCCCACGCAATGGTCCAATCACATTGAGCAACCGGACGGCTCGCTGGCGCATGCCGAGTTCCTGTGCCGGGACGAAAGGGATCCGCGCGAAGCACTTGCCGTGACGCTGTTGGAGTCACTAGGGCAAGAGGGCAGTATTTGTGTGTACTCGAGTTACGAACGGTCGGTGATCGAACGGCTGGCGGAGGACTTTCCGTCGCTGCGAAAGGATCTGAAGCGGGTGGTGGCCCGGTTGTGGGATCTCCATGTGGTCATCCGGGACCACTATTACCATCCGGCTTTCGAAGGCAGCTACTCGATCAAAACCGTCTTGCCGGCCGTGGTGCCGTCCCTGAGTTATGACGACTTGGTGATCCGGGATGGGGGCGTCGCGGCTTGTGAATATAGCCGGATGATCTTTAGCGTGACCGACTGGATTGAAAAGGCCCAGATTCAGGAGGCGTTGTTGCGGTATTGTGAACGCGATACCCTGGCGATGGTCGAGTTACGCAAGGAGTTGAAGCGCAAAGCCGGTTAGCGCCTGCCGCGCGCGCGAATCCATTTCACCATCTGCAGGCAGGTTGATCCCAGCTTCTCATCCGCCATCAGCGCGATCCCGCCCAAGGCCAACAGCGTCATCACCAGCGCGGAGTCGGTTTGTTCAAACATCTGGCTGCCCTCCTGTGTGGACCAGAGACTACCCCGGCCGGACGGAGGCGAATAGACCACTAGAGGAGGGGGAGCCGCTCATGACCTCGGTGGTCATTGCGCGGATTTATCCTGAGCATAGTGGATTACACATCTTTGCTGGGCCTGGTATTGAGAAGGTTTTTCCTCTCCGTGCTTCCAGGATTAAGTTCACGCGCTTCCAATCAGCGGACTATTGACTTCCAATTAGCCGGCAACAATAATTCCAACCGGTCGGGATTCGGAGGTGGCATGTTCGAGCGCTTTGTGGAGCAGCGGGCAGAGGAAGCTCTTTCGGACACCCCCGTCGTCCTGATCGTGGGACCGCGCCGCGCCGGCAAGACCACTCTCGTCCGGAAGATGGGGGAAGCCGGTCGAACCTATATCACGCTTGACGATCAGACTGTTCTCGAGGCCGCCCACTCCGATCCGACCAGCTTCATTCGAGGCCTAGATAAGGCCATTATCGACGAGATCCAGCGCGCACCCGACCTGCTGCTGGCGATCAAGAAGACGGTCGATGAGGACTATCGTTCGGGCCGGTTTCTACTCACAGGCTCGGCGAATGTTCTCACACTGCCGAGGATCGCCGACAGCTTGGCTGGCCGGATGGAGACTATCCGAATCCTGCCGCTGGCGCGGGCCGAAATCGAAGGGCGGACACCGAGTTTTCTGGAACGCCTCTTCGATGGGAAGCTACAGAGCCGGAAGGACGCGATTATCGGCGATGATCTCCTTCAGCTTGTCCTGCTTGGTGGCTTCCCCGAGGTGATCAGTCGCAATAGCGAGCGGCGGCGACGAGACTGGGCGCGGGCCTACCTCACTTCAATCCTCTCTCGAGATCTGCGCGACATCGCCGATGTGGAGAAGTTGACGGAGCTTCCGAAGTTCGTGCGGTTGTTAGCTGAGCATTCCGGCCAATTGATCAACTACTCGCAGTTGGGCGGCAGCATCAATGTCAGCCATAAGACCGGGCAACGCTATGTCGGCCTACTCGAACAGGTGTTCCTGATCACGACTGTGCAACCCTGGTTCACCAATGCTTTGAAACGCATCGTGAAGACGCCCAAGCTGCACTTCATCGATTCTGGCCTGCTGGCGACTGCACGTGGACTTACCTTCGATCGGGTGAAGGCGAATCGCGGCACGTTCGGCTCACTGCTGGAGAGCTTCGTATACTCGGAGGTGCTGAAGCTGGTGACGGCCTCGGATCTTCGACTCACGCCTCTTCACTTCCGGGATCGAGACATGCGTGAGGTAGACATTGTCCTGGAGCGCGATGACGGAATGATTGCAGGCATCGAGGTGAAGGCTGGTGCCACCGTCAAGGCTGGGGACTTCGGAGGCCTGCGGGCACTGGCCGAGGCCTGCGGGGACCGCTTCGCGTTCGGTGCCGTGCTCTATGACAGCACGGATGTTGTGCCGTTCGGCGACCGCCTGGTGGCGGCGCCGCTGTCGTGTTTGTGGGCGTGAGCATTAGGATCAGCAGAGTGGGGCGCCGCATTTGACTGCGCACTCGCGACCTTCGACGACCAGGGAATCCCAGAATTCTCGTCCCGTCTCAGAGAGCAAGCACGCGCCGAACTCCACTGGGACGCCCCCATTCCGCTGACAGACAAACATCGCCGCCGACTCTCTCACCATAGAGAAGGAGCACGATCGCTATCGCAGCACCTCCACATGAACTTTGGCGGCGAGCCCGCCTAGTTAGATCAAATGCCGCAATCGATTTCGGTACTCGACCTGCCAGGAGCGTATGTCATGAGATGGGAGGTTTCCGGGCGAGCAATTCTGAATGGCGGAGAGGGTGGGATTCGAACCCACGGTCCCTTTCAGGACAACGGTTTTCGAGACCGTCCGATTCGGCCGCTCTCGCACCTCTCCGCACCAGGTCAGGCAAAGACGTGCAGCTTACCGTGGACGGCTGCCAGATTCAAATGAATTCATATGCTTGAGCCGGACTTTCTGACGTCACGAGAGAATTCCCAGGAGTGGGGAAAAGGTGATTCCGTTTTGTAATGCATTCATTCCGCCGTAGACTCACCTCGTACCGTGAGAGCGGCCGGGGACAGTGGTGTGACCGGATTTTTTGTGGTTACATCACGATGGGGCTACGGCCCCTGTTTTCCGCAGGCCTCTCGGTCCCACTGGGGTTGAGCATTCTGTGGTCAGACATCCACCGGTTACTATTCCAGCCGGCGACACCATTCTTGATGTGCTGCGTTGGCGGGCTGAGCACCAGCCTGACCACGTCGCGAACGTCTATCTACGGGATGGGCTGAAGGCCGACGCCGTACTCACGTATCGAGACCTGTTCACCCGCGCTTGTTCGATCGCCGGCTCTCTGCAAGCCCGGTTTCCGGCGGGGGAGCGGATCCTTCTGGTCTATCCGCCGGGGCTTGAATTTGTGCAGGCCTTCTGGGGAGCGCTCTACGCCGGACTCATTGCCGTCCCGGTTCCCCCACCGGATGCCTTCCGCGTCCAGGCCGGTATGGCGCGCGTCGAACGCCTCGCTCAAGATGCCGACGCTGCCGGCGCTCTCACCACATCCCACGTTCTCGAGATGCTCCGGTCGCAGGAGACGGTGATGCCGTTGGAGCATTGGATTCCGGGCGATGACCTTCTTTCGGCTGATCCGTCGCGTTGTGCTGTGGTTCGCCCGCAGTCCGCGCACCTGGCGTATCTGCAGTATACGTCCGGCTCAACCTCGACACCCAAGGGCGTCATGGTCGGCTACGGGAACATGAGCGCCCAAAGCCGCTGCATTACCGATGCCGGTGCCTATGACGCCCATTCGGTGACGCTGTCGTGGATGCCGCATTTTCACGACTATGGGTTGGTGAAGGGCATCATTCAGCCGGCCTGGATCGGTCGGCCGTCGTATCTGATGTCGCCGCTCACGTTTCTCAAACGTCCGTTACGTTGGCTCGAGGCGATCCAACGGTATGGAGTCACGCATAGCGGCGCGCCGAATTTTGCCTATCGCCGCTGCGTGGAGACGATCACGCCTGACGACCGTGCCACGTTGGATCTCTCTGGCTGGCAGGTGGCGAGTTGCGGAGCAGAGCCCATCGCGCCGGACACCATCGAACGGTTTGCCGAGGCCTTCGCGCCGAGCGGATTCCGCCGCGACGCGTTCTTCCCCGCGTACGGGATGGCGGAATACACGCTCCTCATTTCACTGAAGCGAGACGGGGTCCTGCCCACCGTGATGGCGCTCGATGCCGCCGCGTTGGAACAGGGAGCGGCCATTGAGGTGCGCGTAGCGGGCGTGCCGGTTCGGCGGGTGGTCGGATGCGGCATGCCGGTCGGCGATACGCGAGTGGTGATTGCCCATCCTGAAACGCAGTGCCGTTGCGCGCTGCAGCAGGTCGGGGAAATCTGGCTGTCCGGCGTCAGCACTACGCAAGGGTATTGGAACAATCCCGAAGAAACCGCGCACACCTTTGGTGCCAGACTGGCGGATACCGGCGACGGACCGTTTTTACGAAGCGGCGACCTCGGGTTTGTGAAGGACGGCGAAGTGTTCGTGACGGGGCGGCTGAAGGATCTGCTGATCGTTCGAGGGCGAAATCATTATCCCCAAGATCTCGAACACACGGTCGATTCCTGTCATGCCGGTCTTCGAGCAGGAGGCGTGGCGGCGTTCACGGTTGAGGAGGCAGGCGAGGAGTCAGTGGTGCTGGTTCAGGAAGTGGAGCGTCAGGCAATGCCTCTTGCCTTCGAGGAAATGGCCGCCGCCATGCGCGCAGCCATCTCCGAGCAGCATGATCTCCATGTCTCGACCATTGTGTTCATCAAGGCGGGGAGCCTTCCGAAGACGTCGAGCGGCAAGGTGCAGCGGCGCGTTTGTCGCGAGCAGTACCTGGCCGGTCGATTGTCGATCATCGGACAAAGTGTTGCGCCGGTTCCCGTTACGCAACCACCGCCAGTCCTCATGCGCGCCGATGCACTGCAGGGTCTCTCGGAGGAGGCGCGTCGAACGGCCATTGGACAGATGGTGCGGCAACTGCTGGCGGATCGCCTCGGTCGCTTGCCCGATAGCATCACCGTTGATCAGCCGATCCATCTCCTGGGACTCGATTCACTGATGGCCGCCGAGGTGCTGCATCGCCTGGAAGAATCGTGTCACGTGGCACTTTCGCTCCACGCTCTGCTGGGTGGCGCGACACCGGCCGATCTGACGGCAATGATCGAGCGCGAGTGGGCCGGCGAACAGCGGCCCGCGCCCGAGGCCGTCCCTGCGAAGGCTCCTGCCGAACAGGTCTTTCCACTCTCCGACAACCAGGCAGCTCTCTGGTTCCTGAGTCAACTCGATCCGGCCAGTGCTGCGGCGAATGTGGCCGTACTGTTGCCCCTGCCTCGCGAGGTCAATGAAGACCGGTTGCGTGAGGTGCTTGAAGCGATTGGCGAGCAGCATGCCATGCTCCGCACCACGTTTGAGGCGAAGCAGGATGGACCGGTCCAACGGATTCACGACCGGCTCCCGTTGAGTTGGAGCAAGATCGACAGTTCTACCTGGGACTGGGCCAGGTTACGGCAGGAAACTCTCGCGGTGGCGGCGGTTCCGTTTACGCTCACGCAAGGCCCCCTCTGGCGAGCATCTCTGTTTCATGGCGGGCAGCAGAACTGGTTGTTGGTGATCGCGCATCATATCGTCGTGGACGGCTGGTCGATGACACAGCTCGTCGAGGATGTGAAGCGGCGCTACGGGTCCGCAGCGGCGGGCCTGCCTGAGCCTCCGCCAAACCATCACGCCCTTCCGGCGGCCTATGGTGAATTCATCGAGTGGCATCGGACCCTGCTGGAAGGAGAAGAGGGCCGCCGGTTGGGGCAATATTGGAAGGCGAAGCTGGCCGGCGAGTTGCCGAATTATGACATGCTGTTCGACCGGCCCGCGACAACGGTTGAGCCAAGCCATTATGCCTGGCACGCCTTCCACATTGAGAGCGGTTTGACCCGCCGCCTCAAGGAATTGGCCCGCGTTGAAGGCACGACGTTGTATGCCCTCTGCCTGACCGCGCTTCAAATCCTGCTCACTCGCTACACGGCTCAAGAAGACAGCACCGTGGTCACGCCGGTGTTCGGTCGTAGCCGGGCCCGGTTCGCGCACACGGTCGGTGATTTTGTGAACATGCTGGTGTTGCGCGAGAGCCTTGACCCGGAGTCCACCGGCCGTGAGGTGCTGGCGCAGACGAAGCAGACGCTGTTGGAAGCCTTGTCCCATCAAGATTATCCCTACGCGCGGTTGGTGGCGGATACACGTCCGGCGCACCATGGATCACGGGCGCCCCTGGCGCAGGTGCTGTTCGTGCTGCAAGAGTTCAGGTTGTTGGCGGAACTCGATAGGCGGATGGACGAGTCGCGCCTGGCAGATTCGGTGGAGCAATTGCCCGCATGGGAGACCTATGTCATCCCTCAACAGAGCGGCCAATTCGATCTCTGTCTCGAGCTTGCCGAGTCGGAGCAGGGGTTAAGCGGCTATGTGGAGTATAAAGATGCCTTGATCGATGCGGATCGGATCGCGCGCATGCAAGAGCATTTCGTGCGACTCCTGGAGGGATTGGTCGACAATCCGGACGGCAAGATCAGCTGCCTGCCGCTCATGTCCGAAGCGGAAACAGAGCGGACCGTCTTGGCATGGGGCCAATCCTCCGCCGCGGCAGAATCCGAACGCTGCCTCCATCGTCTGATCGAAGCGCAAGCCCGGCTGACTCCCGAGGCCGTTGCGGTCGAACAGAACGAACAGTCGCTCTCGTATCGGGAATTGGATGCGCGCGCGAACCGGGTCGCTCATTATCTGCGCCGTCGAGGCGTCGAACCGGGTGTCGTGGTCGGGCTGTGTCTGGAGCGCTCGCTCAACCTGATCGTGGGCATGCTCGGCATTCTCAAGTCAGGCGGCGCCTACTTGCCGCTGGACGCCGATTACCCGGCCGAACGGCTGGAGTATATGTTGCGGGACAGCCAGGTGCGGGTCTTGGTGACGCAACAGGATCAGCTAAGCCGGCTGCCTGCCAGCAATCCGCATACGATTTGCCTCGACTCCGAATGGGCGCAGATTGAGCGATTCCCCGATAGCCCGATCGCGGGAACCGACGTGATGGACAATCTGGCCTATGTCATCTACACGTCAGGGTCCACCGGTCACCCGAAGGGCGTGATGATCGAGCACCGGTCGATTGCGAACTATGTGCGAGCCATCACGAAGATCATCGGCCTGACCGCGCAGGATCGGGTGCTGCAATTCGCCTCGCTGAGTTTCGATACCGCCGCGGAAGAAATCTTTCCCTGCCTGGCCACCGGCGCGACGCTGGTCCTGCGGACGGCGACGATGGTGGATTCGGTCTCCGGTTTTGTGGATCGATGCCTGGACCTGAACGTGACCATCCTGGATCTGCCCACGGCCTATTGGCACGAGCTGGTCACGCGGATGGCGCTGGAAGAGATCGCCTGCCCTCCCTCCGTCAAGACCGTCATCATCGGCGGCGAACGGGTGCTCCCGCAAATGGTGCAGCGTTGGACGGAGTTGATCGGGACGGACGTACGATTGATCAATACTTACGGGCCCACCGAAACCACCGTCGCCGCCACTTGGTCGGAGTTGACCGGTCTGGGCGCGGGCGATGAACCGGTCGGCGATCCTCCGATCGGGCGACCCATTTCACAGACCTCCGTCTACGTGCTGGATCGACACCAACAGCCGGTGCCGGTCGGTGTGGCAGGAGAGCTGTATATCGGCGGCCTGGGCGTCGCGCGGGGATACCGGGGAAGGCCCGATCTGACTGAGGCCAAATTCATCCCCGATCCCTTTTCTCGCCTTCCGGGAGCGCGACTGTATCGCACCGGCGACGTGGTGCGATGGCGGCCGGACGGACAGTTGGATTACCGGGGGCGTGCCGACCGCCAGGTCAAGATTCGCGGCTATCGGATCGAGCTGGAAGAAATCGAGGCCGTCCTGAACCGGCATCCCGATTTGGAACGGGCCGTGGTCGAGGTGCGTGAAGATCAGCCGGGAGACAAGCGGATCGTGGCGTTCATGGTTCCGCGTCCGAATACCCGGCTGGGATTGGCGCAGTTGCGTGAACAGCTGCGCGGCCATTTGCCCGCACACATGATTCCCTCGGCATTCATTGAACTCGACAGGCTTCCCTTGACTGTCAACGGCAAGGTGGACCGAAAGGCGCTGCAAGTGGCCGCGGACAGCCGGGCCAGCAAGGTCGAGTTGACCTCCGAGTTCCTCGCTCCCCGGACTCCGACGGAGCAGGTTCTCGCCGATATCTGGGGGGAAATTCTCCAACTCAAGGATGTGGGTGTGCACGACCACTTCTTTGAACTGGGCGGGCATTCTCTCCTGGCCACGCAACTGGTGTCGCGGGTGCAATCGCTCTTCCGGATCACGCTGCCGCTACGGCAGGTCTTCGAACATCCGACCATCGCCAGGCTGGCCGAGATCATCGCTCAAGCACAGGCCGCCGGCAAGCCGCTCCATGAGCGGAGCGACGAGGCGATGACACGAGTGGGGAGAGGAGCACCGCTGCCCCTGTCCTTCGCACAGGAACGGATGTGGTTTCTCTACCGACTCTCCCCGGAGGCGGCCGCGTACAACATCCCGGCCAGCGTCCGGTTGCACGGCCCGCTCAACAAGCCGGCGCTGCGATGGGCGGTGGGGGAGCTGGTCCGGCGCCATGAAGCGCTCCGGACCACCTTTGCCGAAGTGGATGCCCAGCCGCATCAGATCATCCACGAGGTTCTGGACCCGATCTGGGTTGAAGAAGACCTGCGCGGAGTGCCGGCTGAACTGCGCGAGCCGCGAGCCCTCGAGCTTGCGACGGCGGAGGCGCGCCGGCCGTTCGATCTCGAGCGAGGGCCGCTGTTACGCATCTACTTGATTCAGCTCGGCGATGAAGACCAGGTGGTGATTCTGAACACCCACCACATCATCTCCGATCAATGGTCATACGGCATCATCGCGCGTGAACTCGTCGCGTCGTACAACGCGTTCTGCGCGGGCAGGCCGTTTGCCGTTCAACCGGACTTGGCCATCCAATATGCCGACTTCGCGCAGTGGCAACGGGGCTGGCTGACCGGTACCGTCCTGGAGGAGCAACTTGCGCACTGGAAGTCACAGCTGACCGATTTGCCTGTCGTGGCCCTGCCCACCGATCGGCCGCGTCTGCCGGTGCATTCCTTCAAAGGCGATCATGTCTCGCTCGACCTGTCCTGGTCGCTGGTCAATCGACTCAAGCAACTGAGCGTGCGCGAAGGGGTCACGCTCTACATGGTGTTCCTGGCCGGCTTCTTCGGGTTGCTCCATCGTCTCACGCAACAAAGGGATTTGGTGATCGGGACGCCGATCGCCAACCGTCACCGGCTGGAAATCGAGGAGTTGATCGGTACCTTTGTCAACACGCTGGTGTTGCGAACGGAGGTGACCGGTGAGCTCACCTTCCGGGAGTTGCTGCGAAACGTGCGGGATCTGTCGCTCGACGCCTATGCTCACCAGGACATTCCTTTCGAGAAACTGGTCGAGGAGTTGCGGCCGGACCGCAGTCAGGGCGGCTTGCCGCTCGTGCAGGTCCTGTTCAACTTTGCCAATACGCCCTTTGCCCGCACGGAATTTCACCAGCTCTCCTGGACTCCCTATGAAGTGAGCCGTGGCGCAGCCCAACTGGATTTGGGGCTGTCGATCGATCCGCACGCGTCGCGGAAAGCCTATTTGGAATTCAATACGGACTTGTTCGACCGCACCTCCGCCGAACGGTGGATTTCCCAGTACCGGCAGCTGATGGAAACCGTAGCGGAGCATCCCGAAGCCCAACTCGCGCGCCTGTCGATCCTGACCGGGCAGGAGCAGCATCGAATGTTGCGCGAGTGGAATGCCACGGATCGCCCGGTCGATCAGGGGGTCTGTTTTTACCAGCTGTTCGAAGCTCAAGTGAGCCGGACGCCGGATGCCGTGGCTGTTCTGTTTGAAGGAAGCGAATGGTCGTATGCTGAACTGAATGGTCGCGCCAATCGGCTCGCGCATCATTTGCGTGAGTGCGGGGTGGGACCGGATGTCGTGGTGCCGATCTTTTTGGAGCGCTCGCCGGATTTGCTCATCAGTCTGCTGGCCGTCATGAAGGCAGGCGGCGCCTATCTCCCACTGATCCCGGGATTACCCACACGAAGGCTGGCCACGATGATCGAGGCCAGCCATGCGGCAGTGCTGATCACCGATTCCTCCCTGCTCGGCAAGCTGCCGCCGCATCAACTTCGTGTCTGCTGCTTGGATCAGGATGCCGCGATCCTTTCGCGACAACCAGACCAGAATCCCTCGTCGCTGTCCGGACCGGAACACCTCGTGTATGTCTTGTTCACCTCCGGGTCGACCGGCCAACCGAAGGGTGTCGAGATCGAACATCGGGCGCTGGTAAATTTTCTGCGCTCGATGCAGCAGGAGCCAGGGATCACCTCTCGCGATGTTCTGATGGCCCTCACGCCGCTCTCCTTCGATATTGCCGGGCTGGAACTGTACCTTCCGCTGCTGGCGGGCGCGAAAATTGTCTTGGCGAACCGGCAGCAGGCGATGGACGGAGCCTGGTTACAACGGGAGTTGGATCATGGCGCGGTGACGATGCTGCAAGCGACTCCCGCGACCTGGCGAATGATCCTGCAGTTCGGGTGGAAAGGGGGACGCCGCGTCAAAGCCCTCTGCGGAGGAGAAGCGCTGCCGCGCGAACTCGCCCAGGAGCTGCTCACCAGGGCCGGATCGCTCTGGAACGTGTATGGGCCGACCGAAACCACGATCTGGTCGACGTTGGAACGGGTGCGTAGCGCGGAACGAACGGTTTCTCTCGGGCGCCCGATTGCCAACACGCAAGTCTACGTGCTGGACTCCAATCTCGAGCCCGTGCCGGTCGGGATACCGGGTGAATTGTATATCGGCGGGATGGGGCTCGCCAGGGGGTACAGGGGGCAGCCTCAACTGACGGCGGAGCGGTTTGTTTCCAACCCCTTCCGGCCGGGGGAGCGATTCTATCGCACCGGCGATCAGGTGAAATGGTTGCCTGACGGGCGGCTCGAGTATGTCGGCCGCATCGATCACCAGGTCAAGTTGCGCGGGTTCAGGATCGAGTTGGGTGAGATCGAGTCGGTGTTGGCGAATGATCCGACTGTGAAGCAGGCGGTGGTGATCGTGCGGGAAGATGTTCCGGGTGACAAACGCCTGGTGGCCTATGTGGCGCCGAGGGAGGGGAGCGCCTGTGATTCTTCCGACCTTCGCCGGGCGTTGCGCGAGACGCTTCCGGATTATATGGTGCCGTCGGCCATCGTGTCTCTCGACCAGTTTCCATTGACCCCGAACGGGAAGGTGGATCGCGCGGCTTTGCCGGCCCCCTCGGACGAACCGGCGCATGAGGGCGGCCAGTCGATTGAGCCAAGGAATCGGATCGAGCTGCAGTTGGTGGCGATTTGGGAGCAGGTCTTAGGCATCACCCCGATCGGGGTGCGTGATAATTTTTTCGTGTTGGGCGGGTATTCCCTGCTGGCGTTACGAATGTTCAGCGCGATCGAGCAGACCTTCGGGACGCGCCTGCCGATGGCCGTATTGTTCCAGGCGCCGACCATCGAACAACTGGCGGATGTTCTGGCCGATGAAGGATGTACGGTCCGGTGGCGGTCACTCGTGGCCATTCAACCGGCGGGGAAAAGGGCACCTCTGTTTGCCGTGCCGGGCGTCGGCGGCAATGTGCTCGTGTTCGCGCGCCTCGCCAAACTGTTGGGAGACGATCAACCCTTCTATGGATTACAGGCTCGCGGGTTGGATGGAAAAGAAAAACCGTTCATGCGCGTGGAAGAGATGGCGGCGCATTACATCGAAGAGATCCGATCGGTGCAGCCGCGCGGGCCGTACTTCATCGGCGGCACCTGCACCGGCGGGCTCGCCGCGTACGAGATCGCGCAACAACTCACGACGCAGGGAGAAGAGGTCATTCTGGCCGTCATGGAATCCTGGCATCCGCGCTCCTACCGGAATCACTGGAGCCGCCCGCCGTATCTCCTCTGGCCGCTGTTGTTTGTGTGGATGAAAGTCACGACCTACCTGAGGCTCATGCGCCGGTTGCCGGCCCGCGAATGGGCCACGTTTTGGAAGGGCAAGTTGAAACGCATCTGGAATCTCATGCACCATACCGAAGCCGCAGAACATCAGGACGAATTTTTGTACAAAGACCAGGTCACCTACGCTACGTTCCATGCCGTAGCGCGGTACGTCTTGAAACCCTTCGGCGGGCAGGTATTGAATGTGATCGCCTCCAAACACCCGCTCACGAATTCCGGCGACGATACGCGGCTGGTGTTCGGCGAACGCGCCATGGGAATGAGCCGGACGGTGTATCTCCCGGCGGAGGACTCCGGGCGCCTATTCGTGGCGCCGCATGTGAAAGAGTTGGCGCAGCATCTCCAGGCCTATTGGCAGGAGGCGGAAACCATGCTCCGGAAACGGCCCGATGGGCAGGGTGATGGCCCCTCCTCGAAGGCCGCGTAACCTCCGGCGGCTGCAGCCTCGCCTGAACAGCGGCCTATTCGAGAAGGATCGGCGCGGCCTTCTCGATGCGCAAAGATAGGGCTCGATCCGGCACCCATGACCCTGCTTCTACAACCAAGTAGCCTCCACCCGGCGTAAGCGACTGCGCGATGATCAAACTGTACCGGTTTCTCCTGTTCCTGCTGCGGGACGCCAGGACGATGATGGTCCTCATGGTCCTGACCGGGCTCTTGGCCGGCCTCTCCAGTGTCGGCTTGCTCGCGGTGATCAACAAACTCATCAACGGCGGCGCCGCCACTTCCGAGTTGTTGGCGGTGGCGTTCATCGGGCTGGCTTTGCTGAAAGTCGGATCGAACTACCTCTCCCAGCTCCTGCTGGTATCCTTCGCGCAAAAGACGATCTTAAAATTGGGCATGGATCTGTGCTGGAAAGTGGTACGCGCGCCCTACCGCACGCTGGAACGTCGCGGCCCGCACGAGATTCTCGCGACCCTGACGGACGATACGAATGCCCTGGCCTGGGCGGTGAACGGATTGCCGGGATTGGCCATCAACGTCGCGATTCTGGCCGGCTGCTCGCTCTATCTCGCCTGGTTGTCGTGGCAGGCGTTTGTTGTGGTCGTCGTCCTCGCCGTACTGGGCCTGCTGGGATATCGTCAACTCTATCAGCGGGTGTTGCAGTCGTCGTTGGCCGTGCGCGATTCGAAAGGCGTCCTTTTCGAACATTTCCGCAGTTTGACGGAGGGTATGAAGGAACTGATGCTGCATCGCGGCCGCCGCGAAACCTTCGTCGAAGAGGATATCCGGCAAGCGGCCGACGCGCTGCGTCGTCACAATCTGATCGCGACCAAACAGTACCTCGTGACGGATTCCTGGACCCAGGTGCTGTTTTACGGATTGATCGGCGTCATCCTGTTGCTCTTTCCACGGTGGCTCGCGCTGGCTGGTGAATCGCTGACCGGGTACGCCTTCGCCATGCTCTATATGATCGGCCCGATGTGGGGTTTGCTGGGGATGGTGCCGACGCTCAGTCGCGGGCAGGTCGCTGTAGAAAAGATCGAGGCCTTGGGGTTGGCGTTGGATGAGGGCGGGCGGGAAGGCGGAGCGGAGCGGCCTGTGGCGCAGGGCAGGCACTGTGTGGAATTTTCCCGGGCGGTCTTTGCCTACGAAGCGAAAGGCGACGATGAACGGTCATTCAGCCTGGGCCCGTTGGATCTCTCCATTCGCTCGGGGGAACTGATTTTCATCATCGGAGGCAACGGCAGCGGCAAATCCACCTTCGTGAAGGTGCTCACGGGACTCTATCTGCCGCAAGAAGGACAGGTGACATTAAACGGCGAGGTGATCACGCCCGAGACTCAGGACTGGTTCCGGCAACATTTTGCGGCGGTCTTTTCCGATTTCTATCTCTTCAAGAAGTTGCTGGGCCTCGATCCCTCGCTGGTCGCCAAGCAGGCGGATGGTTGGTTGAAGACGCTCCGTATCAATCACAAAGTCACGATCGAACAGGGCGAATATTCCACGGTGCAACTGTCGCAGGGGCAGCGGAAGCGACTCGCCCTCGTGACCGCCATGTTGGAAGACCGGCCGTTTTATGTCTTCGATGAATGGGCTGCCGACCAGGATCCTCAATACAAGGACGTCTTCTACGGCGAATTGTTGCCCGATCTGCGAGCGCGGGGGAAAGGGGTCATTGTCGTGACGCATGACGACCGGTATTTCCATGTGGGCGACCGCGTGTTAAAACTGGACGACGGGAGGATCGTCGAGGCTTCCACCGGCGCCGCCTTTCCAGGCGCGCAGCGCTCCGCGCTTCACGTGAAGCCGGTCTCCCGCTCTTCGGCGTAATCGAGTTGTTGTCCTTCATGCCAGGCGAATAATGTCGCGTGCACCCGATCCCACGTTCGCCCTCCCTTCGTTTCCCGTTCTTGATCCGCGGGCGGTCCATGTCTGGTTCTGCGAGTTGCCCCGCTATGCCGGCCGCCAGGCATCCTTTGCCGCGCAACTCTCTGACGACGAGCGGGCCCGCGCGACCCGGTTTGCGTTTAACCGCGATCGCCGGTGTTTCATCCTCTCGCATGGATTGCTGCGTCTCGTGCTCTCACGGTACCTGCGGAGCGAACCAGGGGAGATCCGGTTCGCGGTAGGCCCGCATGGAAAACCGGCCATCCTCGGTTCGTCAGGTGAGTCCGAGGGCATCCGGTTCAGCCTCTCCCATTCCGGGGACTATGCGCTGGTGGCGGTGGCTCGCGGCCGGGAAATCGGGGTCGATGTGGAGGCGCGTAAGGCGGAGGTCGAATGCCTCAAACTCGCGGAACGGTTCTTTGCCCCGGCGGAATCGCAGGCGATTGCCAAACTGCACGGGGTGGCGCAACAACGCCTGTTTTATGAGTTGTGGACGGCCAAGGAGGCCTATCTCAAAGGGCGCGGGGTCGGACTCTCGCTCGGTCTGGATCGATTCGAAATCCTGTTCGACGCCTCGCCGCCCGGTGCCCGGGTGCGGCTCACCGAGTCGGGGGCCTTCGAGCAAGGGTGGCACATTCAGACCTTGTCGTTGCCCGAGCAGCTGGCGGGAGCGGTGGCCGTCGAAGGCGACGACTGGACGGTGCTGCGCTACGAACCGGCGGCCTACGGACTTTCCTAACCCGACTTCCTCTGTGCCGTGTCTTTTCGCAGCTCACGAAAAAACTCCTGCAACAGGGCCTGGCTTTCTTCCGCGCAGACTCCGCCCAGCGCCTCCACCCGGTGATTCAGTCTCGGCTCGGGGGGAACGTTCATGATCGAGCCGCATGCGCCCGCTTTCGGGTCGAGTGCGCCGAACACGAGACGCGGAATGCGGGCCAGCACAATCGCGCCGATGCACATGCAGCAGGGTTCCAGGGTGACATAGAGCGTACTGTCGGTGAGGCGCCAGCTGTGGATCTGGGCGGCTGCTTCACGGATGGCCAGCAGTTCCGCATGCGCAGTGGGATCCTGATCGATTTCCCGGCGATTGTGCGCCCGGGCGATGACGATCCCGTCGCGGACGAGCAGGGCGGCGATGGGCACTTCGCCGATCAGTGTCGCTTCGCGGGCGAGGGTCAGGGCCTCTTGCATGAACTGTTTATCGAGGTCGTGGTGCTGGGGCATCATGCCGGTGCCAGTGTCGCGGAGGTGAAGAGAATATTTCGATGACGGCAGGCATGCTAGCACGTTTGGGCCGGCCACCGCAGGAGATGCGTACCGAACGAGGCCGGGACGTGCAGGCTGCGGAAAAACTCGATTATTGCGTCATATGTCGCGTTTCACACAGGGGCCGTTTCGCGTCAGATTAGCCTGCAGGATGCGCAAAAAGGCCGTCCAGCAAGGCCGCAGCGAACGAAGAGGCGAATCGTACTCGTGCCGTACGGTGAGCCTGTGAGTGATGCGAGAACGCCGCTGGCGGACTTTTTCCGCATCCTGCTAGATCTGACCGATCAGGTAGATGGCGCCTGTCGGTTCGGGGCGTCCGCCGTCCGGTTCGATGGTCACGGCGAACTTCTTCATGCGCGGAAACTCGCTCATATTCCTCATCAGGATGCGGGCCTTCTGGCCTGCGTCCAATCCAAATAGGCCGACGCTGACCGGTTTCTCATCGATCGCCCAGAGTTGATAGACCTTGCCGCTCGGGAGCGCGGGTAGGTTGAACGCATAGAGCCAGGCCTTCTTCGTCGCCGGGTCGAACAGCAGAAACGCCCCCGCCGATTTCGCCATGTCGGAGCCGGAGAGGGACACGACCTTCGACGAGGGATTCTTAAACAGCGTGGCAAATTCTTCGCTTTGCCTGGCGAGCCGTTGCAAGGAAGTTTCACGCTGGTTAAGCTGCGCGTGGGCGTCGTCCAATTCGGCTTCGCGTTGCAGCAGTTGATCGCGGAGCTCGGCCACTTCCGTCGTGCGTTGGTCCAATTCAGACTTGAGCCCATCGACGGCCTGTTCACGCTGGCGCAATTCCGCTTGCAGATTCGTGACGCGGGAGGTTTCCTGTTGCACTGCGGCTTGCAGCTGCTGGATCTCGCCTGAGCGTTGGGCCGTCTGCTGGTAGTTCATCCAGGCCAGGTACCCGCCCCCCAGGACCAGCGCGACGGCCGCAAATCCCATGGCGACACGGAACGGCAACGAGCGAGCGGGCGTAATGGGTGGAAACAGATGGTTCATCCATTCGCCCGGTTCCAGGCTTGAGCGCGGGCCGGACGGTTCGGCGTCAACCTGGCTGGAGTTCGATGCCGGCGCCATCAGGATTTTGGCCTTCAACGTATTGGGAGGCGTGGCGGGGGTGAGGCCGAAGGGGAGCAGCGAGGCCACGGTTTGGTAATCCTTCAGGGCAGCATGACAGGCGGCACATCCCGACAAAAGATGCGCTTCGATGGCCTGCCGCTCGGATCGTTCGAGGGCCCCGATCGCATAGAGGGGAACCGCGTCTTCCAGCTCCTCGTGTGTCATAGCAGGTGCCCTTGCGGCAGCGTCTCATGCAAGGACGCGCGGAGTTTCGACATGGCCAGTTTGATTCTGGTCTTCACGGTGCCCAACGGCTGATTTAATTTCGCCGCGATCTCCGTATGCGTCAATCCCTGGTAAAACGCCATTTCGATCGCCTGTTGCTGAGGCAGCGGCAGATCGAGGATGGCCTTGGCCATCAATTGCCGCATTTCCGTGTCTTCCCGGGCCTCGTATGGATTGGGGCTGACGTCGGGCGTGACCGAGACGAGCGGATGCTCGAACGAATCGGCGACCACATGCTGGCCGCGGGAGGCGCGGGAGCGCAGCCGGTCGATGGCGCGGCTGCGGGTCAGGGTCACCAGCCAGGCTATGGGGCTGCCGCGCCCGACATCGTATTTCGCAATTTTCCGCCAGACTTCAAGGTAGACATCCTGGAGCAACTCCGCCGCCTCATCGCGATCGTTGAGAATGCGGTAGGCCAGGGTAAACAGCAGGGTGGACGATTGATCGTAGAGCAGCGCGAACGCCTGTTGATCGCCCTTCGCCACGCGAGCCAGGAGTTTGGGTTCGATGGCGGATGCGGCTTGTCGGGAGGCGGATTCCATGCAGTCGGCCTGGGCGCGGGCGGCGGTCCTCGGGATCAGAATGGGCTCACTATAACACTGTACGAGGAAAACGACTAATCGGATGTGAGTTTGTGCGCCGCGCGGAGCAGGCTGGCCGCGCCCGTTTAGAAATAGGTACGTAGGAGGTCCGCGGCATCCTGCGCGCCGGAAAGCGGCGGCGGAGGTTCGACGGGAGATTGGGCAAGAGCCTGCCGGATGGCCGGGTCCCATTGTCCCTGCTCAAAGGCTTCGCGAGAAAGTTCTGCGCCGCGCCCGTGCCGGTGCAGATACTTCACGAGTGGAGGTTCGTCCGCGAAATTGTAGCGGCGGACGTAGACGACCGGGATGCCGAGGGCAACGGATTCCACGGTGGTCCCGTATCCCGGTTTCGTCAGAATCAGGTCCACCGATGCCAG
Source organism: uncultured Nitrospira sp. (assembly GCA_902500995.1). GTDB lineage: Bacteria > Nitrospirota > Nitrospiria > Nitrospirales > Nitrospiraceae > Nitrospira_A. The sequence continues at coordinate 151,448 of CABVSR010000002.1, read as the reverse complement.
AACCTGCTTGAACGGCAGCCCGGCGGTCGAAAGCGACGAGACCCGTGACAGTCCATCCGGCACAGGGCCATCGAAAAGAAACCGGAAGCCATGCATCGCCTCCATCTGTTTGAAGGGAGGGGCTTGCAGGGCGATACCGCCGAATCCCACCAGAATGACCGTCTCGGATGGCCCGGCTCCAATGGCCTGGCGGAGTTTGGCGGTCTGCGGCGCAGTGGGTTCCGCGATGGGACCCACATCGCGCCGGTTGCGGAAGGCGGTGACCTCCAAGCCAGGGGCCACCCGGAGGAAACAGTCGGCTTGCGCGTAGGCGTCACGGATCTCTTGCAGGATCACCGCGTGGTCCGGTTCGGCAGGATCGACGAAGGGGTCGAGGACGAGGTCCCAGGAGAGTGAACAGAGACCGATCGTCGGGATTCCGGCGGCGGCGCCGGCGGCGATGCCCAGGTGCGATATGTCGGACAGCACCAGGGCGGGGCGGGCCTGGCGGATTAGGGCGGCTTCCGCATGGATCCTGTTGTCCCAATCGGCGTGCAGGGCCCGGTGGGCCTCCCAGGTAGCGGCGATGTCGATGCTCAGCGGCCCGTTCTGGATGCATCCGACATCTTGTTGGGCCGGGCTCAGCTCCCAGGGAATGGCCAGACGAGGCTCGAAGAACCCGGCTGGAACCGATGTACGAAGCAGTGCCTTGACGCCGGGCACCAGCTTCGACAGCGCATTGAGCACCGGCACGACTTGAGCCGCGTGGCCGTAGCCATGGCCTGAGATGGAGCACCAGATCAACGGCATGGCAGGTTGCTAATACACACCCTCAATGCCGTGCTCGCATCGGAACCCTCCATCGTGCTTCAGCTATTCGAGTAGTCGGATTCCATCGGGGCGATGTTGTACATCAGTTCCAAGTCGAACTCGTCGATCAATTCGTTCACGGCCTCACGGCCCATGTCGGAACGGACTTCATTGATGACCAGTTCGATCGCCATCGCTGCGTGCTGGCCATATTGGGTGATCGCGGATTCGATCCGCTGTCTGGCTGCGTCGAGCGTCATAGAGCCTCCAGCCGGCGTTAGCCGAGCGTCCGTAGCAACTGTTGCAGTTCCGGCACTAAATCCACCCCGCCGTTGGATCGACCCGAGACGGCGGCATCGATCCCGGCCTTCAACACGGGTTTGGCCTCGTCCTTCTTTCCCAGGGAGACCAGCGCGCGCCCGAGAGCGAGGTGCGACGCGACATGAGTTGGGTCCAACTGCGTGGCCACCGTGAGATGCTCCGCGGCTTCCTCGAGGCTGCCGCCTTCCTGCAAGATCTTATTGCCCAGGCCGTAGCGGCCGAGAAATCCTTTGGGATTTTTCTCTACCATCTGGCGAAACGCGCTGATATCCATGCGACTCCTTGTGACCTGTCGTTGGTTGATTGAGACGAGCGGATCTTACCATCACCCCTGTCAGTTCAGCTATGAGCGGAACGGAGCCGTGCCAGGCGATCGCGATCCGCAGCCGAGGGGGCGCGCCCCGTGCCGAGCGCCAGGTGATGGAGCCGTTCCAGGCAACGGATGGCGGCAATCGTATCCTGCCGTTGCTCATAGAGGTCGGCGAGTTCACGGAGTACCGCGGCTTCGCCGGAGGGGTTGCCGAGCTTGATGAAATGTTCGGTGGCATTGTTGAAACAGCGTTCCGCCTCCACAGATCGCCCACTATCCAGAAACATTTTTCCCATTTGGCTGTAGGTCCCGGCCAGTCCCTCTTCGTTGCCTACGACCCGGTGGGAGTCCAGCGCCTGGGTGAACAACCGGACGGATTCCTCCCACTGCTGCAGCCGGGCTTCTTCCAGCGCGAGGTTGTGGTAGAGGATGCCCAGCGCGCGATGGTCATTGAGCGGTTTGAGGAGGTCCAGCGCTTCGAGGTAGTAGGGTCGGGCCTTTTCGGGCTTGTCGGCGCCGATGTAGAGATTGCCCAGATTCACCAGCGTATGGGCGATGGAATGCGGATCCCGTTCGTTGCGTTGAATGGCGAGCACTTCCTTATAACAGGCGTCGGCTTCCTCGAAGGCGCCCGACAAAGCCAGGGTGTTGCCAAGATTGCCCAGGCTGTTGGAAAGTTCCCGCGGCGTTCCCGTGCGGCGGTCATCCTTGACCGCGGTTTCCCAGGCAGCCCGCGCCTGGACGAGATCGCCTCGATGCAGAAAAATACGGGCGCGATGTTTATCGTTTTCAGCCATGAGTCAGAAGCGTGGTTCGTCTCTCGTCTCTCGTGGTTCGTATCTCGTCGTTCGTCGCTCGTATCTCGTCTGTCGTTCGTCCCATCCGAAACGTTTCACGCTTCACGAGATACGCTTCACGGTTCCCGTTAGTCTCCCCCCTTGGGCGTGTCTTTCCGGAATTCCACCACGATCTCGTCTTCTTCGTCCAGCCCCAAGCCGGCGCGAAATGAATCGAGCAATTCCGCGATATTGGCTAGGTGGCGGGGATCTTTGCCATCCGGCGAGGCCAGGTAGGTTTCGGCGAGGGTCATGCCGGTTTCAAAATGGCGGGCGATCGTTTCCTCGGTGACTTGTTGCCAGGTGATGTAGATGCAGAAGGCCTGAAACCGGTGCGCCCGTGGATGGCGGCCGGCCATGGCGAGCAGCTGTTCGTAGGCGTCCCTGGCGGTGGCGCCGGCGTTGGACGAAAAGGTCTCTTCCAGGGCGACCGCGTCATCCCAGTCGTCCCCAAGTTCGGATTGTGCTTCCCGTAACGTGTCCTGCGCGGCCAACGCGGCATCGAATTGCATGTGTCCTCAACAGTGATGAATCTCAGGTGGCTTGAGCCATTGCAGAATACTGGGTCGGCGGAAGGGAGGTCAATGCTGTCCGGTTCTGTCTCACCGGATCGTCCCAGGTCGAGTCGCGGAAGTCCGGCGGGGCCAGGAGCTTCCGCCCGCTGAGGGCTCGCGCCTAAGTGGAACCACCAGCATTGGCCGAATGACGAACCTCCATATCTTTCCGGAGTGCTTTCACCGGCCATGATGGGAACGTATTGAGATCATACGTGATTCTTATCGGGGTTTGCCTGATCCTTGTTGTCCGTTGGCTTAAGTTTCTCTCCACTGTGACCGATGGTACAACCTGAAGGGAAGTCCTGTCAGACGGAATACTACGTCCGCGCGCAGTGGGATAGGAGCGACAGTACTGTGTATCAGGTGTGGTACATGGCAGCGGCAATGTTCATGGTGACCGGTTGTATGGTGACCCCCAGCCCCGTCACGAAGGAGGAGATTCAAGGGCGCGTCAGCCAGGATCTCCGCGCGATTCTTGAGGAGCAGGAGCCGATCGAGAAGCCAGTCGATTTCTATGAGGCGACGGCCCGGGCGCTCCGCTACAACCTCGATGCGCGGGTCAAGGCCATGCAGGCCGCCCTCGCGCACCAGCAATTGAACGTGGCGCACTACAGCCTGCTGCCGCAAGTGGCGGTCAACGCGGGCTTCGACGGGCGGAACAATTTTGCCGGCGGCGGCGCTCAATCACTCCTGGACGGCCGGCCGATTCTCGAACCCTTCACCTCGATGGATAAGAATATCTTCAGCGGGAATCTGTCGCTCAGTTGGGACGTGCTGGACTTCGGACTGTCCTACATCCGTGCCAAACAGGCGGGCGACAATATGTTGATCGCGGAGGAAGAACGGCGGCGGATTGCCGTTCGCCTGTTGCAGGATGTGCGCAATGCCTACTGGCGGGCCGTCAGCGCCGAACGGTTGTTGCCGCAAGTCCGGCAGCTCGACGGCATGGTCGACAAGGCCTTGAGTCAGAGCCAGGCGATCGTGGATCGCAAGCTCCAGGCGCCGCTCACGCCGCTGAACTACCGGAGAGACATGCTGAACATTCAGCGGGAGGTGCAAAAGCTGCTCCGGGAACTCAGCACGGCCAAACTCCAGTTGGCGTCGTTGATGGGCCTTCCGCCCGGAGTACCGTTCGAAGTGCAGCAGCCATCCCGTCGTGCCTCTCCGGCGCTCGATCGCCTGGATGCGGACAGTCTGGAGCAACAGGCCCTGTTGTCACGCCCGGAGTTACGGACCATCGATTATCAGAAGCGGATTAATGCGAAAGAAGCCAAGGCCACGCTTCTGGAACTCTTCCCCAGCATGAAACTGCAATTCGGCGGGTATTACAACTCGAATTCCTTCTTCCTCTATCAAAACTGGCTGAACTATGCGGCCCAAGTCAGTTGGAACCTCATGGGCGTCTTTCGCGTCCCGGCGAAGTATAAGGCGATCGAAGCGCAGCGGGCCGTGCTCGACGCCCAGAGCCTGGCACTGACGATGACGGTGTTGACGGAAGTGCATGTGGGCGCCGCTCAGTTCATCCTGGCGAAAGACGAGTTCAACAATGCCCGCACCTATCAGGAAACCCAGCAGGCCATCGTCGAATACACTCAGAATCTGAGGGTCACGAACAGCACGAGCGACATGGTCTTGTTGCGTGAACGGGTCAACCATATCCTGGCGGAAGTCCGGGTGGACGTGGCCCAAGCTGGCGTCGAGACGGCCTACGCCACTCTCCAGTCGGCCATCGGAGAAGAAGCTGTCCCGCCGTCCAACCCGGACCAGACGCTGGCGGGTTTGGCGGACTCATTGCGGCAGCTCTGGGAGCCGATGCCTGAAGTCGTCTCCGAATCGTCTCAAGAAAGGCAGCACGATGCGACAGCCGTGGTTCCGTAGTGGAATAGCGCTCCTGGCGTTGGGGTGCATCGCCCTGCCGGCATCAGCCGTTGAGTCGAGCGGGGAACACCCGTTGCTGGTGGCGCGGGTGGACAAGGGCGTGATTCGCGGGATCGTGAAAGCGGCGGCCCAGGCCGTGTTGTATGCGCAGGTTCAAGGCCGCATCAACCAAGTTCCGTTCAAGGAAGGCCAGCGCTTCGAGAAGGGCAAAGTGCTGGTCCAGCTCGATTGCGACAAGTACCGGGCCGAACTGGCTGCCGCGACAGCGGAGCACGAGGCGAAGGAGAAAACTGCGCAGAACAACCGCTCGCTCATGACGCTCAATGCCGTCAGCACGCTGGATCTGGAGGTTTCCGAGGCCGAAGAAAAAAAAGCGGCGGCGTCCATCAAGGTGGCGGAGGTGAACGTGAAAGGCTGCCTCATTACGGCTCCCTTTTCCGGACGCGTCACCGGCGTGATGGTCAATGAATACGAAAATGTGTTCCCGAACGACAAGCTGGTGAGCGTGTTGGACGACACGAGTTTGGAAATCGAACTCGTGGTGCCTTCGTCTGCATTGGCCTGGTTGCGACGGAAGGCGGCGTTTATGTTTGTGGTGGATGAAACCCAGCGGGCCTATCCGGCCTCAATCAAAGAAATCGGCGCCAACGTCGACCCGGCCAGCCAAACCATCAAAATCGTCGGAACCTTCGACCGGCTGCCGGCCGACATTCTTGCAGGGATGAGCGGGTCCGCGCAGTTTGCTGCGGGCCGGCCATAGGAGAAGTCATCGTGCAGGCGACCACCACAACGGAACCCACGGCGCGGGAAATCTCGACCTTGATCCACCTGGCGACGTTGACGCACCTGGAGGGACAGGTGCGCGCGGCGACGACGTTGGAGGAGTTGCAGTTTGTCGCCGTCAATGAAACCCGGCGGCTCGTGCCCTATGAACAAGCGGTGCTCCTGAGCGCCGGAGATGCGGATGGGACCAGCTATCGGGCCGTCGCGGCGTCGAGTGTGGCGGTGATCGATCGGGATGCCCCTCTGATGGTCTGGCTGGAGGAGGTGGCGCGGGCCGTCAGGCAAGCGCACCCCGGTGATCTGGCGATCGTGATCGAGCAGGAGCATCTGCCGGAATCGTTGCGCGCCGGTTGGGCTGAATTCGTGCACGGTCATGTGCTCTGGTGCCCGCTGAAGCATCCCGACGAAACCATCCTGGGCGGAATGTGGATCGAGCGGGAAAGTCCCTGGCAGGAAAACGACGTGACGATCGTGCGCCGCCTGGCCGGGAGTTTCGCCTATGCCTGGAAGGCGGTCCAGACCAGGCGGATCGCCTGGATGACGAGGATCAAACGGCCTTCCTGGCTCCTGGTGGCCCTGGGAATCGCCGCCCTGCTGTGTGTGCCGGTTCGCTTGTCCACGGTGGCTCCCGTAAAAGTCGTGGCCAAGGATCCGATCCTGGTGAGCGCGCCCATGGACGGCGTGATCGCCGCGATGCTGGTCGCGCCGAATACGATCGTGGAGCAGGATCGCGTCCTGCTTCGATTCGACGATACGACGATCCGGAACCAGTACCGGGTGACGGAACAACAACTGGCGGTGGCTCAGGCTGAACAGATCCAGTCGATCCGGTCGGGATTCGGCGATCCGGCGCGCAAGGCGGAGGTGCCGCTGAAGGCGGCGGACGTGGCCCTCAAGGAGACGGAGCTCGCCTATGCCCGGGAGATGCTCGGGCAGATCGAAGTGCGGGCCCCCCAAGCGGGCTTGGTCTTGTATACGGACAAGTCCGACTGGGTAGGGAAACCGGTGTCGGTCGGTGAACGCATCATGGAAATTGCTGATCCCCGCCGCATTGAGCTCCGCATCGATCTGCCGGTCAGTGACGCCCTGTTGCTCAAGGAAGGCGGGGAAGTCGTCGCGTTTTTTGATGCGCTGCCGCTGGAATCGTTTCCGGGCGCGGTCAGTCAGACGGGGTACCATGCTGAAGTCCTGCCGGGAGATGTGTTGGCCTATCGGATCATGGCCGACCTGGCCGGCGCCGATCCTCGTATTCGCATCGGCTGGCAGGGATCGGCCAAGGTGTATGGCGAGCAGGGGCCGCTGGCGTTCCTGTTGTTCCGCCGCCCGTTGACCGCGCTCCGCCAATTGACAGGACTGTGATCTATGGCCGGCTTCACCCCCGCCCAGTCTCAGAAGGAGCGCCCGCTTCCTCCACTCCGCAAGAATCTGCAGTTTCTTCGCGGGGCACCCTCACCTGAAGGCGTGCCCACCTGGACGATCGTCGATCCGGTCCGCAACAAGTATTTCCAGATCGAATGGCAGGTCTACCAGCTCCTGGAGCGTTGGAGCGCGGGCACGATCGAGTCGCTCGTGAAGGTGATGGCGCACGACACCACCTCGCGCCTGCGCGTCGAGGATGTCGAAGACTTCGTCCGGTTTCTCTACGCCAACAACCTGACCGAGCAATCGGCCAGCGGGCAGACGAAGGACTTTGTCGAGCAGCAGGCCGCGCGCCATGAGGCCTGGTGGCAGTGGTTGCTCCATCATTACCTGTTCATCAAGATCCCGCTCGTCCGCCCGGATGCATTTCTCCGCATGACGCTCCCTCTGGTTGCGCCGCTGTATACCGTCGCCGCGGCCTGGCTGTTCGCGGGCCTGATGGGTGCCGGGCTGTTCCTCGTGAGTCGCCAGTGGGAGACGTTCCTCTCGACCTTCTTACATTTCTTCAACTGGCGCGGCGCCGCCATGTACGGGGCCGCGCTCTGCGGCGTCAAAGTGATCCATGAGCTGGGCCATGCCTACACCGCCACGCGGTTCGGTTGCCGGGTCCCCACGATCGGTGTGGCGTTCATGGTGATGATGCCCGTGCTCTACTCCGATGTGAGCGACGCGTACCGGTTGACCGACAAGCGGAAGCGCCTGGCCGTGGCGGCGGCGGGGATCCTGGCGGAACTGGGGTTGGCGGCCGTGGCGACCTGGTTCTGGGTGTTTCTGCCCGATGGACCGCTGCGCAGCCTCGCCTTCGTGGTGGCCACCAGCAGCTGGATCATGAGCCTGTCGGTCAACCTCAACCCGCTGATGCGATTCGACGGCTACTATTTGCTGGCCGACGGACTGGGTGTGCCGAATCTCCAGGATCGGGCGTTTGCGTTCGGGCAGTGGCGCCTGCGGGAATTGCTCTTTGCTCCCGGAGAGGCGCCGCCGGAGATGTTCGGCGCGGTGCGCCGCAACAGCCTCGTGGCCTATGCCTGGGCCGTCTGGTGCTACCGGATCGTGCTGTTCACCGGCATCGCGATCATGGTGTATCACTACTTCTTCAAACTGCTCGGGATCGCATTGTTTCTGGTCGAAATCCTGTTCTTTGTCTGCCTTCCCGTCTGGCGCGAGCTTACGGTCTGGTGGAGCCGTCGCCGGATCTATGCCTCGACCGGCCGGTTTGCCTTGACGACGGCCATCTTCGCGGCCGGCCTGATATTGTTGTTCATTCCCTGGGAAGGCCGCGTCTCGATTCCTGCGGTCCTGCAATCGGCCACCTATGCCACGGTCTATGCTCCGGCTCCCGGGCGGATCGTCTCGGTCAAGGTTCGTCCCGGGCAAGTCGTGCGGGAGGGGGAGGCGCTCCTCGTCATGGACAGCCCGCAATTGACCAAGGAGGCCAGCGTGGCCGGAATCCACGTGGCGCGGCTCAATTTGCGGACGCAACGGCAAGCCGGCAATGCGGACGATCGTGCGCAGACCTTGGTCATCCGTGAGGCGCTCCATGCCAGGCAGGTGGAGTTGAACGGAGTGCTCGAACGGCAGCAGGACTTGGTGTTGCGCGCGCCGATCGCGGGGGTCGTGGTGGATCGCGCCGAGTCTCTCTACCCGGGCCGCTGGATCAACACCGACCTGCCGGTTGCCTACCTCGTCGATCCGCGCCGGGCGCATCTGATCACGCTCGTGTCCGCCGAGGAGGTGCGGTTTCTGGCGCCGGGGCAAGACGCGCGTTTCATTCCGGATGATCTGACGCGGCGCGCAAGACAAGTGCGGGTCCTTGCCATCAGGGATCTCGACGAGCGCGATCTGGCGGTACCCTACTTCGCCTCCCTCTACGGGGGAGACATCCCAGTGCGGAAAGATGGCCGGGGACGACTCAAGGCGGAACAGACCGTGTACCGGGTGGAGTTCGACGTGCTTGATACGGATGAGCCCCTGCGGCAAGCCGTCCGTGGACATGCGGTGGTCACGGGCCAACCTCGCAGCATTGCCGGCCGGATCCGGGACCGGGTGGCGGCCGTCGTGATACGAGAGAGCGGGTTCTGACACACGATCTTCCCCGCCCTTCTGTTGGACTACAGACTTTTCCGCTACAAACCGATGTAGAGACTGGGAATTATTGCGCCTTTGAGAGGCCGGCATGGGTTGGTTCGACTTCCTGACCAGGAAAAAAAGCGATGAGCCGGGCAGCCAGCGGGCGCCCGAGACGGTCCTGCCGACGAGTCCGTTGAAATCTTCGCTCTTATCCCTTGAACAACGCTTAATGTTCGATGCGGCTGCGGCGGCCACGGCGGCGGAAGTAGCCGGGGAAGCGGTGGCCCAGGAGCAGGCCGATGCGGCGGTCTCCGGTGAGGGGGAGTCGGCAAACGCCGAGAGCGGTTCCGGGGAAGGCCATGAGGTGGTGGAGGCCTTGACGGCGTTTTTACCCGGCCAATCTCCGGCGGAGATTGTCTTCGTCGATCCGACCGTGCCGGATTATGCCACGCTGTTGGCCGGAATGGACCCGTCCATTGACGTGATCATGTTGGACGGCGAGCAGGATGGGGTCACGCAGATGGCCGAGGCCCTCTCTGGCCGCACCGGGATCGATGCGATTCATATCATTTCCCATGGCGAAGCCGGTTCCCTGCAGTTGGGCACCGGAACGCTGAATGCCGAGAGCATGTCCGGGCAGTATGCCGAACAGTTGGCCACGATTCAGGAGGCGCTTTCCGAGCAGGCCGATATTCTGGTGTACGGCTGCGATTTTGCCGCAGGGGACCACGGGCAGGCGGCCGCCGGTCTGCTGGCCGACCTGACGGGGGCCGACGTGCAGGCCAGCAGCGACCTGACCGGCCATGCGTCGCTGGGTGGGGATTGGGATCTCGAGGTGCGCACCGGCGCCATCGAAGCCCGTATCGCGATCGATGTCCAGGAACAAAGCGACTGGGTGGGACTGCTGGCGGCGCCGCAGTTGGACGCCACCAAAAGTCCGACGCTGAATCCGATGCTCGAGGATTCCGGCGCGCCGGCCGGTTCGGTGGGAACCCTCGTGTCCTCGCTCGTCGATTTCGCTACCCCCTCCGGGCAGGTCGATAACGTGACGGATGCCGATGGCGGGGCCGCGCTGGGTATTGCGATCACGGCAGCGAACACCACGAACGGGACCTGGTGGTTTAGCACGAACAACGGTGCGACCTGGAACGCACTGGGCGCCGTCAGTGACGGTAGCGCCAGACTGCTGGCCGCCGATGCCGGAACGAGAATCTATTTTCAAGCCAATGCCAACTTCAACGGCACCGTCAGCGATGCAATTGCTTTTCATGCCTGGGACCAGACGAGCGGAACCAACGGCGGTACCGCCAACCTGGCCACCAGCTTCACGGCGCGGGACCAGTTCGATACGGTTTCGTATTCCAACAACAACGGCACGGTCAATTGGGGCGGCGCCTGGCAGGAAATCGGAGAAAAGGATGGGACGGGCAGCGGCATGGTCATGGTGAACAGTTATGCCGGGTTGAAAGGGAACTCGCTGCAGATCGAAACGGACTTCCTGTCGGGGGGAGCGAGCCGGCAGGTCGATCTCAGCGGAACCACCTCAGCCACGCTGACCTTCGACTATATCCGCCAACATGGCGGGGGTACCAATGGAGTCGTGTCGGTGGATGTCTATGACGGCAAGGTCTGGACCACTGTCGAAAAATTTTCGATCAATGCGACGGATGCGTCGGCCCAGACCGCGAAGATCGATATCAGCGGGTACGCCAATGCCAACACGCAGATTCGTTTTCTCGTCAGCGAAAGCGATGCCATGGGACGATTGCACGTCGATAACATCGAGGTGACCGCCGGCGGCATCGGTGGCGGCGCGAGTGCCTATAGCCACGCGGCCGATACGGCCGCGTTGACGGTGACGGCCGTGAACGACGCGCCGGTAGATGTGACTCTCTCGGCCAATACGGTGGCGGAAAACGCCGCGAACGGCACGGTGGTCGGCACCGTCAGCGGAACGGACGTCGACAGCGGCGACACGAAGACCTACAGCCTGACGGACAACGCCGGGGGGCGCTTCGCGATCCACAGCGGTACGGGCGTGATTACGGTGGCCGACGGGAGCTTGCTGAACCACGAAGCCGCGGCGAGCCACAACGTGACCGTGCGGGTCACGGATGCGGGCGGATTGAGCTACGACGAGACCTTCACGGTGGCCGTGACGAACGTCAATGAAGCGCCGGTCGCGGTGGACGACCGGGCCGGCCTGCGATTCGATGGGGTGGATGATTTCGTCGAGATGGGCAGCGGAACGGTCTATGAGGTGACGGATACCATCACGATGGAAGCCTGGATCAACCGGGAACCCTCCTCGCAAGCCTCGCAAATCATCATCAACAAGGAAGGGGAGTACGAAGTCGGCATCGATGCGGACGGCAGCCTGAAATGGGCCTTCGCCAACACCAATCCCGGTTGGGCCTGGCATGACACGGGCGTGGTGATTCCGGAGCATACCTGGACGCATATTGCGGTGACGTATGATCACGGCACGATCACGAGTTATGTCGACGGGGTGGCAGTCGAGGTGTTCGCCGGTTCAGGCACGATCGGCGACGCGCATCCGGCGAAAGACACCCTCCGGATCGGCGGGCGCGAAAACAATCCCGCCAACCAGTACTTTGCCGGCCAGATCAGCGAGGTGCAGGTGTGGAATACGGCGCGCACCGCCGGCGACATTGCCGCAGACCGCAGCGGCACCCTCAGTGGAACGGAAACCGGATTGCTCGGCTATTGGAAATTCAACGAGAACTCCGGAACCACCGCCGACAACCTGACCGCAAACCCCGACGGCACACTGGGCGGCGCATCGCCGGGACAAAGCCCGGAGTGGACGACGTACCGCGTCAATGAGGACAATACCCTCACGGTGACAGGACCGGGCGTGTTGGGAAACGATGCGGATGTAGACGGCGATGCGCTCACCGCCGTCATGGTCACCGGTCCCTCGCATGCGAACTCATTCACCCTGAATCCCGACGGCAGCTTTTCGTATAGGCCCGCGGCGGACTTCTCGGGAACCGATTCGTTTACGTATCGCGTCAGCGACGGATCGACACTTTCTAACATTGCCACTGTGCACATTCAGGTCGATCCGGTGAATGACGCGCCGGTAGATTTGACTCTCTCGGCCAATACGGTGGCGGAAAACGCCGCGAACGGCACGGTGGTGGGCACGGTCAGCGGGACGGACCCTGATACCGGCGATACGAAGACCTACACCCTGACGGACAGCGCCGGGGGCCGCTTCGCGATCCACAGCGGCACGGGCGCGATCACGGTGGCCAACGGGAGCTTGTTGAATCACGAAGCTGCGACGAGCCACGACGTGACCGTGCTGGTGACGGATGCGAGCGGATTGACCTACAACGAGACCTTCACGATTACGGTCAGCGACGTGAACGAAGCCACCCCCACGATCACCAGCAACGGCGGGGGAGCGACAGCGTCCATTCGTATCAATGAAAATATCGCGGCGGTCACCACGGTGACGGCGACGGACGGCGATACCAGGCAAACCCTCAGCTATTCGATCAGCGGCGGCGCCGATGCCTCGAAATTCACGATCGACAACAGCACGGGAGCCCTGAGGTTCGTGACCGCGCCGAGTTTCGAAGCGCCGACTGACAGCGGAGCCAACAATGTCTACGACGTCACGGTGCGGGTATCCGACAACAACGGTGGCAGCGACACACAAGCCATCGCCGTGACGGTGAACAATGTGAATGAGGCGCCGACGGATCTGGCGCTGTCAGCGAGTACCGTGGCGGAGAACGCGGCGAACGGGACGGTGGTGGGCACGATCACCGGGACCGACGCGGATGCCGGCGACACCAAGAGCTACACGTTTACCAACAACGCAGGCGGGCGCTTTGCCATCAACCGGACGACGGGCGTGATCACCGTGGCCAACGGGACCCTGTTGAACTACGAAGCCGCGACGAGCCACGACGTGACCGTGCGGGTGACGGACCGGAGCGGGCTGACCTACGACGAGACCTTCACGATTGCCGTGACGAACGTCAATGAGGCCCCGGCGGGCACCAATGCGACGGTCACGATCAACGAAGATACCTCCCATACGCTCACCGTCGCGAACTTCGGCTTCACCGATGTGGACGCAGGCGACAGCTTCAGCGCCGTGCGGATCACCACCTTGCCGACCGCCGGGACCTTGACCCTGTCCGGCGCGGCGGTGACGGCCGGCCAAGTGGTCTCGGTGGCGGACGTGGCGGCGGGCAATTTGGTCTTCACGCCGGCGTCGAATGCGAACGGGACGGGGTATGCCCGCCTTACGTTCTCGGTCCGGGACAGCCAGAATCTGTACGATGCCACGCCCAACACCCTGACCATGAACGTGACGGCCGTCAACGATGCGCCCACGGATCTGGCTTTGTCAGTGAGCACCGTGGCGGAGAACGCGGCGAACGGCACAGTGGTGGGCACGGTCACCGGGAGCGATCCCGACAGCGGTGACACGAAGTCCTATAGTTTCATCGACAATGCCGGAGGCCGGTTCGCGATCAACAGCAGCACAGGCGTGATTACCGTGGCCAATAGCACGTTGCTGAACTATGAGGCCGCCCCGAGCCACAACGTGACGGTGCGCGTCACCGACCGGGGAGGGCTCACTTACAATGAAACCTTCACGATCAATCTGACCAACGTGAATGAGGCGCCGACCGGTATCGCGTTATCAGGCAATACAGTCGCAGAAAATTCGCCGACAGGCACGGTCGTCGGGACCGCCTCCACGACCGATCCGGATGCGGGCGACCGGCATACGTACAGTTTGACAAACAATGCCGGCGGTCGATTTGCAATCGACGGCACGACAGGGCAGATCACGGTGGCCAACGGCAGCCTGCTGAATTACGACGCGGCCTCAAGCCATACCATCACGATTCGCACAACGGACGCGGGCGGACTTGCCAGGAGCCAGACCTTTACCATCAATCTGAGCAATGTGAATGAGGCGCCGACCGATCTCAGCCTCTCTGCCAATAGAGTGGCGGAGAACGCGGCAAACGGGACGGTGGTGGGCACGGTCAGCGGGACGGACCCGGATGCCGGCGACACCAGAAGCTACAGCCTGACCGATAACGCCGGGGGCCGCTTCGCGATCAACAGCAGCACCGGGGTCATCACCGTTGCGAACGGGAGCCTCCTCGACTATGAGGCGGCTAGCGGGCACAGCGTAACCGTGCGTATCACCGACGCCGGGGGCCTCACCTATAACGAAACCTTTACGATCACCGTCACCAATGTCAATGAAGCCCCGACGGATCTGGCGCTATCGGCGAACACGGTGGTGGAGAACGCGGCGAACGGGACGGCGGTGGGCACGGTCAGCGGGACGGACCCGGATAGCGGTGACACGAGAACCTATAGTTTGACGAACAATGCCGGCGGCCGATTTGCGATCAACAGCGGCACCGGCGTGATCACCGTGGCCAACGGGACCCTGTTGAACTACGAGGCCGCCACGAGCCACAACGTGACGGTGCGCGTCACCGATCGGGCCGGCCTCACCTACAATGAGACCTTCACGATTGCCGTGACCAACGTCAATGAGGCCCCGGCGGGCACCAATGCGACGGTCACGATCAATGAAGACACCTCCCATACGCTCACCGTTGCGAACTTCGGCTTCACCGATGTGGACGCCGGCGACAGCTTCAGCGCCGTGCGGATCACCACCTTGCCGACCGCCGGGACCTTGACCCTGTCCGGCGCGGCGGTGACGGCCGGCCAAGTGGTCTCGGTGGCGGACGTGGCGGCGGGCAATTTGGTCTTCACGCCGGCGTCGAATGCGAACGGGACGGGGTATGCCCGCCTTACGTTCTCGGTCCGGGACAGCCAGAATCTGTACGATGCCACCCCCAACACCCTCACGGTCAATGTCACGGCCGTCAACGACGCGCCGACGGACCTGGCGCTGTCAGCGAGCACCGTGGCGGAGAACGCGGCGAACGGGACGGTGGTGGGCACGGTCAGCGGGACGGACCCGGATAGCGGTGACACAAGAACTTATAGTTTGACGAACAATGCCGGCGGCCGGTTTGCGATCAACAGCAGCACGGGCGTGATTACGGTCGCCAATAGCGCGTTGCTGAACTATGAGGCCGCCACGAGCCATAACGTGACGGTGCGCGTCACCGATCGGGCCGGCCTCACCTACAATGAAACCTTCACGATTGCCGTGACGAACGTCAATGAGGCTCCGGCGGGCACCAATGCGACGGTCACGATCAACGAAGACACCTCCCATACACTGACCGTTGCGAACTTCGGCTTCACCGATGTGGACGCCGGCGACAGCTTCAGCGCCGTGCGGATCACCACCTTGCCGACCGCCGGGACCTTGACCCTGTCCGGCGTGGCGGTGACGGCCGGCCAGGTGGTCTCCGTGGCGGACGTGGCGGCGGGCAATCTGGTCTTCACGCCGGCGGCGAATGCGAACGGGACAGGGTATGCTCGCCTCACATTCTCCGTTCGGGACAGCCAGAATCTGTACGATGCCACCCCCAACACCCTTACGGTCAATGTCACGGCCGTCAATGACGCGCCCGTGCTGAGCGTGAACTCGGGAAGCACGGGCGCGGAAGGCGGCAGGGATACGATCGCCGGCAGCGAGTTGGCAGTGACGGACGTGGACCATAGCGCGGCGCAATTGACCTATGCCATCGGGACCGGCCCTGCGCATGGCCGGTTGGAGCTGACGACGGCGCCGGGTGTGTCCGCGACCTCGTTCACCCAAGCCGACATCGCCGCCAATCGTCTCGTGTATGTGCACGACGGCTCGGAAACGGTCAGCGACAATTTTACCTTTACCGTCAGCGATGGAGCGGGAGGTTCGTTGGGAGCCACGACCGTGACCCTGACCATCACGCCGGTGAACGATGCGCCGACGATCATCAGCAACGGCGGCGGCGCCACCGCCGCGATTAACGTGGCGGAGCATGTCAGCGCGGTCACGATCGTTGCCGCGACCGATGCCGATCTGCCCGCGCAAGCGCTTTCCTATAGTGTCAGCGGTGGAGTGGACCAGGCGCTGTTCACCATCGATGCCGCCACCGGTGCCTTGAGTTTCATCGTACCGCCGGACTTCAGCGCGCGCACGGACTCGAACGGAGATCATGTCTATACGGTCCAGGTCCGCGTCACCGACCAGCAGGGCGCGACTGTGACGCAAACCCTCCACGTGACCGTCACCGACGTGGCCGAAAGCCGGGGGCCTGCGGGGCTTCCACCCTCGCTGGTCCCCATCACGCCGCGGGCCGCGCCGCTCTCCCCCTTGGCTGCCGGTCCCTTCACCCCGGCCGCGACGGATGGCGTGATTTCACGTGCCGCGGATCAGACGCCTCAAGAAGGGCCATTCAGACCGGACACAGTGCGGTCGCTTGCAGCTTCACCCCACCGGGACGTTCTTGAGGGCAGACGGCAGGATGAACCGCCTCCCACGTCACCGGCCACATCATCCGACGCGATCAGTCAGCCGGACGCGGTGGGAGCAGGGCGCGCACCGGAAGCGCTGAGCGACCTGATGTTTGCCAAATTGGATGCGATCATCGAGGACTTGGAGAAGACGGTGACGGGGAATACGGCCGGGCAGGTGCATATGACGAGAATTACCGCCGCAGCAGGCGCGGTGCTGTCCGTCGGGTTTGTCGCCTGGACTGTGCGCAGTACGGCGCTGGCCGCAAGCCTGTTCGCGGTGATCCCGGTCCGGCCGATACCGGATTCCCTGACGGGTCTTGCGACACCTCCCGGGGAACGCAAACATCCCGGTGGCTCGCACCAGGAGGCGGCGCAAGGGGAGCAGGACAACGGCAGGGGATGGGGCGAATTCTTCGATCAGTGGCAGGGGCCGGACCCTCGCCCGGCGGAATCCTGATCGGCCGCAAGGCCGGGCTCTCCCTATCCATGCCCCTGAGCCTTGGGCGCGGCCCCGGCTTTAGAAACGTTGGGTTGGAACCGATACAGATTACCGGGGGGCGTTGCCACCCGTCGCACGCGTACCGCCTCGCAAGGAGGATCGTCCATCATGGCATCGGCGCAAGAACTCGTCGCATCCTGCTCAAACGTCTTTACTCTGCCGGAAATCTATTTTCGTGTTCGCGATGTCGTCGATAACCCCGAGTCCACCATGGACGAGCTTGCCCATGTGCTCAAGATGGACCCGGCCATCTCCGCCCGCATGCTCAAGATCGTCAACAGCCCCCTCTACGGATTTCCCAAACAGGTCGATACGGTGACGCGCGCCGTGAATCTGCTCGGCATGCAGGCCGTTCGCGATCTCGTCACGGCGACGACGGTCGGACGCAGTTTCAGCGGCATGACCGTGCAGATCATGGATTTATCCGCCTATTGGCGAAAAAGCGTGCTCTGCGCGTTGATGGCGGGCAAGATCGCCAAGGCCTGCGGGATCGAAGACAGCGAGCGATTCTTTATCGAAGGGTTGTTGCGGGACATCGGCCATCTCGTGCTTTACCAGACGATTCCCGAGCGGGCCCAGTCGGCATTGATTGAAGCCGGCAATTTGGGGGAGCCGTTAGCCGCAGTCGAGCAGTCGAACTTCGGCTGTGATTTTACGGAAGTCGGCGCCGAACTGGTTCGTTCCTGGGGCATGCCCGTTCAGATCGAGCAGGCGATCCGCCACCAATTGTGCCCGGAAGAAGCCGGGGATTTTTCGCTCCATGCCTCGATGGTCCATCTGGCCGGCGTGGTGGCCGACCATTCTGAATTGGCTCCCGCCCGCGCCCCCAAAGATCTGCCGTTCCATGCAATCGCCTTGCAGACGACGCGTTTTAACGCCGATGACCGGCCGATGTTGCTGCAGGAGGCGCTGGACCAATTGCAGGACACGGTGAAGCTGTTCAGCCCGATTGCCTTGGCCGCCTAGATCGATCTCATCCTCGACTCGCGGGCGGCGCTGTCTTCCCGGGCCGCGTCGCCCGCGACATCCGATCAACACCCTCCCTCTCTCGCAGCCTCTCCCTGCGTAGGCCCCGGCCGGCTTCGTATTTCGTCCGGCGGTCCGGTGCTCGGTAACGGGTACGGTCACGGCGCGTCGCTTGACCAGTGCCGCGAAGGCGCGTACACCTCCACGTGATCAGGAGGTGTCCCTATGCCGGCGACTCCCCATACGGAAACACATTTCACGGCGACGGCCACGGTGCGCGACATCGTGATCGGCATGGCCGATGGATTGACCGTCCCCTTTGCCCTGGCGGCCGGGTTGTCGGGCGCGGTGGCCTCGTCCGCTCTGGTGGTCACGGCGGGATTGGCGGAAATCGCCGCCGGCTCGATTGCGATGGGATTAGGCGGCTATTTGGCGGCGAAGACCGACCATGAGCATTATGTGGCGGAGCGCGCGCGGGAAGTACGGGAGACGGAGCATCTTCCTGAAAAAGAGGTCGAGGAGGTGGCCGAGATTTTTCGCAGCTACGGGTTGCCCGACGAACATATCGCTCCGTTGATCGGCTCGCTCCGGGCCGATCCCGGCCGATGGGTCGATTTCATGATGCGGTTCGAGTTGGGGCTGGAAGAGCCGGACCCCATGCGCGCGCGGAAAAGCGCCTGGACGATCGCCCTGTCCTATGTGATCGGGGGCCTGATTCCGTTGCTGCCGTACATATGGTTCCGGGATGTGGCGACCGCGCTCTGGTGGTCGGTGGCAGTCACTCCCATCGCGCTGTTCGTGTTCGGCTACGTGAAAAGCGGATTGACCGGGGTGCCGCCCTGGCGCGGCGGGCTTCAAACGGTGCTGGTGGGCGGGCTCGCGGCAGCCGCGGCCTTCGGCATCGCCAGGCTGCTGAGTTGACTAAATCTGCGCTACTAACCGGTGCGCTTCGCACACCGTCAGTTTGATTTTGAAGTGATTCAGTGTGGCGTCAGGTTGGGAGAAATATATCGGTGAGGAGAGGTTTTATTCCATACCAATTCAGAGTCCAGTTTTTGATGCTGAATTTTGTTTCCGTGACGTCGTAATGGACTCCCCTTATCGGCAAATATTTTCTCGTCCGGAGCCATTCCCCCGTTTCGCGGAGATTGTTAGAAAGTTTCAGCTTCTCGAGTATGTGTGAAGATTTGACTATTGCGACCGTCGGGTTCTGTACGTTGCCGTGACCTATCCAGTTCTCGGAGGCAAGGACTAGGTATAAATTATACGTGGAGTCTATTTGAAGCTTATTAAGGAATTGCCGATGGTTTTCATCAAATGCACGCTTTAGAGTTAAAAGTTGTCGCACTCCCTTCTCGAGCTCTTCCGTCTTTTCGATTACCTCCCTAACCTCAGCTGGTTCTATGAACCATTTGAGCTCAAAAAGGACGCACGTCTTGCTCGTGTCATCGATTATCGCTAGGTCAATGTCTGGGAGATTGGATGCACCGGCTATCTCACCCTTAATTGACCTTAATCTGTTGGGATTTAATGAAATCTCGAACTTACTTCTCATCAGCGCTTCTTTTTCGGTCACCAGTGATGAATATATGGCTCTTTCTTCTGACAATCTGTTTAGTAGAACTGTCAAATTTCGCTCAGCTGAATTGTTGAGCCAGAGATTTGGCATAATTGCAAAAACGTCGGGATTGAGGGAGATCAGCGGCTGCAATGCAGGGTCTGGCATCGGTCTTTGTACACTTCCATAAGTAAGATGATTCAAGATATGCTTCACGATTGTAGCTTCCACACCCGAGTAATTGGCTGTTCTGCAAAGGAGTTCCTCTCGTCCTGGGGTGAAGATGCTATCACCATATCCTGATGCCTCGCAGCCAGCTGTGATAGCAAAATATCGAGCACAGAAGTGAATGAGGGCCATTGCAGTGATTGCCTCAGTAACCAGGCGGAAATTCCCCAGGGTGTAACCTGAAAACTGCCAATGGTCAGGAAGGAGAAATTGCTTCCTGAGTCCGGGTCCTACTACTTGCTTAGCAGCCTTGACCAGTTTAGGGGTTAGCTTGTACGCGAACCTATCGTCGTTGACCCTCAACGAGAGTTGGATCAATTCAGCGAGTTCCCCAGTTGCTAGTATCGGTTCATCAGTGACGGAGGGCCTGATTAAGCGATTGTAAGCTTCATATTCAGACTGTTCCAAGAAATCAAATACGGGAATTAATGTTGAATTCTCGATTATCAAATCGATCATGCCTCGGCTGGCATAGGTAAACGCAGCGCAAAAATTTTTGTAGTGTCCACCAAGCTCCAACAATTCAGATGCAGATCTATAGATGCTATTGTCGTAATGAGATGGTGGATCACCTCCAGCTGGACAGTTTGAGTATAGCCAATAGAGCGGATAGCTGAGGCCGGCTATAAACGTATCGGCGAGAACTGCTGCTCGATGAATCGTATTTTCCTCATCAGCGAGTTGGTGTTTGAGAAATACATCCTCACCGAATGCTAATACGTTCCAAGCGGCCGTGGCGAAACTCAGGGTTGTGAGAGGGTTCGTCTTATACGCGGTATCAATCTCCAATTCGATGGATCTGAGTTGAGGTGAAAGACGATCAGGATTGTGAGGCGGCATAGACGTACGTTGTTAATCGCTTGGTCTAATTGTCACTCGGTAAGTGCCCGCGACAATAATCATTGAGAAAGCAGCGCTAAGGAACGAAACTGCTCACTTTATACGCTTTCGAGCTCTTTTCGATCTAGATAATTGTTAAAGGGCTTTGGATGTCTGGACGATAGTGTTGCCGAGAGTTCGGGATAATCGCATCTATCTCTCGAACCAATAGGCTGAATAAACTCACCCGCGTTTACTTTCCGTCATCCGCCTCGTTAGACTGCGGGCATGACCGCCGACGACCCCTCTTCCGTCGCGCCTGACACCGCTCCCTCGGCCGATCCGATCGATCGCGTGATCGCCTATCATCTTCGCACGAAACATCATTTCAACCGCTACGCGCGATCGCTGGGGTTTTTGGATTGGGCCAACCAACCCGATCCGTTCCGGCGGTTCGAGGGGGCGCCGCTGATCCGGTTGCCGTTGCTGCATCCGGAAGAGGATCCGCCATCGCCGGCCTATGACGCCCTCTATCAGGCGGGCGCAGTGGCCGCACAACCGTTGACCATCCGGACGATGTCCCGGTTTCTCGAACTGGCGCTGGGGCTTTCGGCGTGGAAGAAGGCGGGGGAGTCGGAATGGGCGCTGCGCAACAATCCGTCGTCCGGCAATCTCCATCCGACGGAAGGGTATGTGCTTGTCCCACCGGTTGAGGGTTCGGGCCTGACTGCTGGTCTCTATCACTATGCCGCCAAGGAACATGGCTTGGAGTTACGCGCGGACTTTCCACCTGCCAAGATCAAGCGATTGCTCGCGCCGTTTCCCGAGGGCGCCTTCCTCTTCGGCCTCAGCTCGGTCCATTGGCGGGAAGCCTGGAAGTACGGGGAACGGGCATTTCGCTACTGCAATCATGATGTCGGCCACGCCCTCGGTTCCGCGCGCATCGCCGCTGCGACGCTCGGGTGGACGATGGTCCTGCTGGACGGGGCAGATCAAAATCAGGTCGCGCGGCTGCTGGGTACCCATCGGGCTGAGGACTTTGGCGAGGCCGAGCCGGAACATCCCGACTGTCTGGCCTTGGTCTGGGCAGCTGAAGACGTGAAGCGTGAAGCGTCGTCCGTGAAGCGCACAGAGCCAACCGAAATACCCTTGTCTCTCGACCTCGAGCTGGTGCAGGAACTGGCGAATGGTCCATGGCATGGCCAGGCGAATGTATTGAGCCGCGAACATGGCGTGCACTGGGACGCGATCGACGAGGCAGCAGAGGCCTCCTGGAAGACATCTGTGGAACATCGTGCCATTCAGCTTACTCAGAGCCTGGTCCTGTCCAAGACGCTTCACGCTTCACGAACGACGAGCGACGCCACGGTTCTCATCAGGCAACGCCGCAGCGCCGTGGCGTTCGACGGGCGCACATCGATTTCCGCTCCCACGTTTTTTCACCTCCTCCACCGGCTGATGCCCCAGGCCCACGAACCGCAACTGCACCGGCCCATGCCGTGGGACCTCCTGCCCTGGGATCCGGCCATTCATCTGCTCTTGTTCGTGCACCGGGTGGAAGACCTGACGCCGGGCCTCTACGTGCTGGCGCGTGACGCGAAGCAACAGCCGCTGCTCCAACGAGCGATGAATCCCGACTTGGAATGGACGACCGTGCCCGGCTGCCCGAACGATCTTCCTTTGTACTGGCTGCTGCAGGGCAATGCGCAACGTGTCGCCGCGCAAGTCAGTTGCCATCAAAACATAGCCGGCGACAGCGCGTTTGCACTGGGCATGCTGGCCGAGTTCGAGGGGCGCTTGCGGCAGGGCGGGGCTTGGTGGTATCCACGCCTTTTCTGGGAAGCGGGGCTGGTGGGGCAGGTGCTCTATCTGGAAGCGGAAGCCGCCGGAGTGCGAGGGACGGGCATCGGCTGTTTTTTCGACGATCCGGTGCATGAGATCGTGGGCATCAAGGACCTGACGCTGCAATCGCTGTATCATTTTACGATCGGCGGGCCGGTGGACGACGGGCGGTTGATGACGCTGCCCGCCTATCATCACTTGGGGCGTGAATGATGGCGCAGGATCTGTTCTAAACGAGAGACGAACGACGAGATACGAGGTGCGAGTTCATTATGTTCAAGATTAAGAAGAAGATCGAGAAGCCGAAGCCGCCGGTGCTGTACAACGTGATCGAGGACTATTCCGAATTCGATGCGCCGGGCAATGTGACGGTCTGCGCCATGACCTTGCCGGAAAACCTTCCGGCGCATGCGAAGATCTTGTCGGAGAGTTACGACGTGCCGCTGGACCAGATGATTCAACTCTTGACCAACGGCGGCGTCTACGTCTATCCGCAGGTGGGGGGCTTGCTCACGCGCGGGCTGTTTGCCTGCCGCGTGGATGCCACAGGTGCCTCGCCCAAGCAGACCTGGGTACTCGATCTCATGCAATTCGCGGAGGCCGAGCAATGGGCCAGGGCGAGGGCCGTCTCGCTGGCCGATGCCGCAGCAGAAATCTTTTATCGAACGCTGCCGGAGGAATTGAAGACCAAACTCGCGCAGAAAAATCTCGGTCTCGATTACCGCACACTCGACCGCGCCGTCGCCAAGGGCGGCGACATCAAGTTCATCGATTTCCGGAAGGACTGGTCTCCCCATTTCAAACGCCTGTGCATTATGCCCGACGGGCGGCTGGTGGAAACCGGCGGGCTGGAGGAATTTGCCCTCTTGCACGAGATTACGGTGCCGCAGGCGAAGAAGCTGGTCGAAGAAGGGGGCACCATGGAGGTCGCGGGCGGGGAAGTCCTGGCCTGCCAGATTGTGAACGGTCAACCGGCTGTGGCCCGCTTCAGCGCGAAGAATTACGCGAAGGCCAAAGAGCTGGTGACTGCCAAGGAGCTACACATCATGGATGCGCTCAGCGAGGTGGCCTACAACGATTCCGTGATGATGCGGACCCTGCAGCGCAAGGACCTGGGCGGACGGATATAGCCGCACCGGATGGAGCCGGTCTGCCGGGGTGTGATGCGGTCACCGCAGAGGAGATCTATGCCATGAGGCATTACGCTTGTCTCGCTGTCCTGAGTCTCTTGTTTGCCGGCTGCGCTGCGCACAAACCGATCCTCTATCCCAACGAACATTACCAGCAGGTCGGTCCCGATGCGGCGCAGGCCGATATCAAGTATTGTATGGCGCTGGCGGAGGAGGCCGGGGCTACTCAGAAAGAAGGGAAGACGGCGCAGGTGGCGACGGGGACGGTGGCCGGAGGGGCAGTGGGTTCCGCTGCCGGGGCGGTGGGCGGGGCGATTCTGGGACGGCCTGGACGCGGCGCCATGGTGGGCGCAGCCAGCGGGGCCACCGCGGGGTTTTTGCGCGGGTTGTTCACGAGAACGCCTCCCAGCGCGGCCTTCACGAACTATGTGGATCGATGTCTGCGCGATCGGGGGTATGATCCGACAGGCTGGCAATAGTCTTATGCGGCCGGTTCCGCCACTCCAGCCAGACTTCGCCTGACATAAGCCTCTCCCGCCTTCATCCCGATGTAGGCCCCCAGAACATTGTCCAGCAGGTCGAGGAGCGACGTGCTGCGATTATGACAATAGACCTGGTAGTACTCGATCCCGAAGGACAGCGCAAAGGCCATGAGCATCAGCCTGCTTGAAGAGACAGGTTTGCCTTCCCGTCCGCGGAGCGCATAGAGCAGGCCGAAGGGCAGAAACAGCAGGATGTTGGCGACCGCATCGACCGCGAGATCGAGCAGGATTTCCGGCGAGCCCAATTGGTCGGGCGTCGGCACCCAGCGAATATACTGCCAATGCGCATGGCCGACGAAATTATGGAGTGGAAGGATGCCCACGAGCAGAATCACCATGCCCCAGGCATACCAGAGACGTTTGACAAGGGAAGGGGTTACCAGCACGAGAGCCTGATGATGGGTGACTGTCGCACGGCAGATTCTGTCAGAATCGCCCGGGGGGTTGCTAGTAATTTTTCCTGCTGCTCACTGGTGAGGGGAAAGGGTGAGGACCGGCGGTTATTTTTGCGCCAGTTCCGCTTCCACGGCGTTCAGCATTTCTTTCAAATCAAACGGCTTTTCGAAGGTCCGGTGGGCGCCGAAGAGCCGGGCGATATCCAGGAAGTTGCGATCCCCCTGGGCGCCCGTCATCGCGATAATTTTGGTGTCCATGTATTCGCGGGTGAGCTGCAGCGTGGCTTCCAAGCCATCGACCTCCGGCATCAGCAAGTCCATGATCAGCAGATCGGCTTTCTGCTTTTGATAGAGATCCAACGCTTCGCGTCCATCCCTGGCTTCGACAACCTTGTGTCCCGACCGTTCCAGGACCTCGCGCAGGAGGCCGCGGATGGATGGTTCATCGTCGATCACCATGATGGTCGCCATAACTACTCCTCGGGAAGATAGGCCGGTGGTGGATTCAGTTCAGCCCTGCGCGGGACGTCGGTTCGCGGGCAGACACTCGCTCTGTAGAGAAAGCTTACCGCCGGGATGAAACTCTGTCCAGAAAAGAGTCCGAACCGGCGCTGCCCCGCATGCCACAGATGCCTGAATTGCCGTGACGACACAGGGGTTTATCCATGCAGGGCGCGATCATCCGCCCCGGACGCGGCGGGATGGGGCCCGCCGGCGGCCGGTGGAGCCAGGCGCGCATACAGGGCCGGAATGACCAGCAGGGTCAGGGCGGTCGAGGTCAGCAGTCCCCCGATGACGACCGTGGCCAGCGGCCGCTGGACTTCCGCCCCCATGCTGGTGGCCAAGGCCATCGGAAGAAAACCCAGGCTGGCGACCAGGGCCGTCATCAGCACCGGCCTCAAGCGATCCATGGCTCCGTGGAGGACCGCTTCCTCCGTGGACTGTCCTTCCGCCTCCAGCCGGCGTATATGGCTGACCAAGACCACCGCGTTCAAGACGGCAATACCGAACAGAGCGATACATCCGATGATGGCCGAGATGCTGAGCGGCAATCCTCGCAGCCACAGGGCCAGCATTCCTCCCGACAGGGCGAGCGGCACGTTGAGAAAGATGAGCAGGGCGGGCCGCAGTGTGCCGAAGATCACGGACAACATGCCCAGGATCAACAGCAGCGTGACCGGCACGACGATGGCCAGCCGTTTACCGGCTTCTTGCAGATGTTCATATTGCCCGCCCCAGATCAGCTCATAACCGGGGGGCAGCGAGACCGCCCTGGAAACGGCGCGCTGCGCGTCGGCCATGAAACCGCCGAGATCACGCCCCCGAATATTGGTCTCGACCACGATCCTCCGTTCGACGTGTTCGCGGCTCACCTGTGCCGGACCGGAATCCAGGAGGATGCTGGTCACGCGCGACAGCGGGACCAATTCTCCGTGCATGGTGGGGATGAGCAGGCTGCCTAAAGACCCGGGATCGCGGGAGACCCGCTCCGCCAGTCGCACGACCAATTCGAACCGCCGGGACCCCTGCACGACCGTTCCCACCACCGTCCCGACCCGCGCAGATTGAATGAGCGTCAACACTTCTTCGGCCGTGAGGCCATAGCGCGCGATTTCAGTCCGATCGACAATGACGCGCAAGAGGGGCAAGCCGGCGACCTGCTCGACCTTGACGTCTGCCGCGCCTGGCACGCCTTGCAGGGCTCGCGCCGCCCGTTCGGCCTGCTGCTTGAGGATGTCGAGATCCGGGCCGAAGATTTTGACGGCCAGGTCTGAGCGCACGCCGGCGATCAATTCGTTGAACCGCATTTCGATCGGTTGCGTGAATCCGAGCCCGACGCCCGGCACCTGCGCGACGATCTGCTGTTTCATCGCGTCGATCAACTCGTTGCGGCTCCGGGCCGTGACCCAGTCCTGCTGCGGTTTGAGAATGACGAAGACGTCGGAGAGTTCGATGCCCATGACATCGGTGGCGACTTCCGGGCTGCCGGTGCGGGTGACCACCTGGGTGACTTCGGGGAAGCGCCTCAGCACCCGTTCGATCTCCAGCGAGGTGGCGACGGATTCGCTCAATGAGATGCTGGGTAACCGCCACACCTGCACCGCCAGGTCCCCTTCTTCCAGGCGCGGGACGAATTCGACGCCCAGTCTGGTTCCCGCGAGGAGGCTGATCGCAAAAAGACCGACCGCGATGGACACAGGCCAAGCCGGACGGGCGATGGCCCATCGTAGCCAGGGCGCATAGACCCGTCTCGCGCCGCGAACGACGGCGGTCGTCTCGCCGGCTGGTCTGGCTCGCAGAAACCAGAAAGACAACAAGGGGGTGACTGTGACCGCGAGGAGGAGAGACCCGGTCAAGGCCATGATGACCGTCATCGCCATCGGGCGGAACATCTTGCCTTCGATCCCGGTGAGCGCCAGGATCGGGACGTAGACCAGAATGATGATCGTGACCGCGAGGGTCATGGGGCGGAGCACTTCACTGCCGGCAGCCAACACCAGCTTCAACCGGGCTTCCTTTGTCGGCGCGTGCTGTTCGGCCAATCGCCGGAGGATGTTATCGATCATCACCACGGAGCCGTCCACGAGGAGCCCGAAATCGATCGCACCGAGGCTCATGAGATTGCCGGAGAGGCCTGCTTGCATCATGCCGATGAACGCGATCAGCATCGACAGGGGTATGGCGGCGGCCACGATGAGCCCTGCGCGCAGGTCGCCAAGAAACAGAAACAACACCGCGATCACCAGCAGCCCCCCCTCCAGCAGATTGTTGCGCACGGTCTGCATGACCTTCGAGACGAAGATCGTGCGATCGTAATAGGGTTCGATGGTGACCCCGGCGGGCAGAGTCGGTTGGAGAGCGTGCAGCCGTGCCTTCACGCGGGTGACGACCTCCTGGGCATTTTCTCCCGCCAGCATCTGCACCATGCCGATCACGGTTTCGCCCTCGCCCATGGCCGTGGCGGCCCCGATTCTGAGCGCCGACCCCTCCCGGACTTCGGCCAAGTCGGCGATGGAAACGGGGACGCCGCCCGGCCCATGTGCCACCACAATGTGAGCCAGATCGCTGACTCCGGCGGCAAGCGCCTCGCCGCGGATCGACAGTTGTTCGCGCTGGTGTTCGATATACCCGCCGCCCGCGATGGCGTTGTTGCGCTGCAAGGCGTCGAACACCTGCTTCATCGACAATTTGAACGCCAGCAGTTTCGACGGATCGACGATGACGTGGAATTGCTGCGGCTCGCCCCCCCAGATATTGACTTCCACCACGCCGGGCACGGCGCGCAGTTTCATGCCGATGTCCCATTGCAGGAGCGTTCTCAGAGCCATGGGACTAAATCCCTCGCCCCGCACCGTAAATTGATACACCTCGCCCAGGCCGGTCGTGAGCGGGCCCATCATCGGGCGGCCGTATTCCGCCGGGATACGTTCCATGGCCTGCGCCAGCCGTTCCGCGACGAGCTGCCTGGCTCGATAGATGTCGGTGTGATCGTCGAAGATGGCCGTGACGGCGGACAGGCCGTATCGTGAGATGGACCGTAGCTCCCGCAGCGCCGGCAGACCGTTCAACGACGCTTCGATGGGGAACGTCACGAATTGTTCCACTTCAACCGGTCCCAGCGCCGGCGCGCGGGTGAGAATTTGTACCTGCACCGGGGTGAGGTCGGGCACGGCATCGATCGTGAGGTGCGCGAACGACCAGAGGCCTGAGGCGATGACGACGGCGACGGCCACGAGGGTAAAGAATCGATAGCGGAGCGAAAACGTCAGCAGATGGTTCATGCGCGCCTTATTCGCCCGATCCGATCTGTTCCTTCAGCAACAGATTTTTCAGATCGAACACGCCGTCGGTGACAATGCGGTCGCCTTCCTTCAGGCCCTGCCGGACCTCCGCCCATCCGCCGCCTTCGCGGCCTGCTTCGATAGGCACGAACGTATAGCCGTCCGCGGTTTCGAGAAACAGCCCGCGTGTCTTGTCGATGGTGGTGAGGGCCGTGATGGGAACGGTCATCACGGGCGGACCGGACCAGCTGAGTGCGACTTCGACATACTCGCGTGGTTTCAACTGTCCCTGTACATTGGCGACTTCCAAACGCACGCGAATGGTGCGCGTGGTCTCATCCGCGACCGGCGACAGGTAGGTGATCGGCGCCACGATGGCATCGCCGCCCTTGGGCGTGATGCTGCCGGAATCGCCTTCCTTGAAGTGTCTGGCCTGTTCGATGGGAAGATTGGCAAACACCCACACCCGGGTGGTATCGACGAGTTCAAACAATTCGTCGCCGGGACCGACACCCTGGCCGCGCACCGCATGTTGGGTGACGACCGTGCCGGCGATCGGCGCGGTCAAGGTGTAGAGATGGCTTTTCTCGTGCGGGCCCTGCTTCAGGTCGTTAGTCGAAATCCCCAGGTTGGCGAGCCGTTCGCGGATGTGCTGGTAGCGCGCCTGGGTTTCGAGATACAGGCCTTTGTCTTCGATCAGTTTGCGCTCCGTCACGATGTCGTCCGCGCGCAATTTTTCCGTGCGCCGGAAGCTGTTTTCCGCCACATCGGCCTGCGCTTTCCCGACGAGATACTCTTCGATCAACTGATCGAGCTGCAGGCTGCCGATGGCCACCAGCGCCTGCCCCTTTTTGACGCGATCGCCCAGCTGCACATGGATGCGTTCGATTTGTCCGCCGATGCGCGACGTGATCTTGGCCACCTGTTTGAGGTCGAGGGCGACTTCACCGGGAGCGGTGATCAGTTGCGGGACGGCGCGGAGGGCGGCAGTCTGGGTACGGAGGCGAGCCTGGACCGCCGGCGGCGGGTGGATGACGAGGCTGCGACCGAGCTCTGCCGATGCCTCGCCGGCCGCGGTCGATGCCGGAGGCGCGGGAGCCTGGTCACCGCAACCAGCGAGGATCCACAACAGAGCGGAAGCCAGTGCGGCCGTCGCCGGTCCTGTCGTGATCCTGACGCGCCCGGCTCCCTTCACTCTGCCGGCGGCGCTCATCGCGAAGTTCCCAGTGCCCGTTCCAGGCGGGCCAGTGCGATGGAGAGGTCGGCGCGCACCTGGGCATATTCCAGCTGAGTCTGCCGATACACCCGTTGCGCATCGAGGACATCCAGCAGGCTTGCGGCGCCATGCCGGAAGCTCGTCCGCGCCATCGCCAGCGTCTGCTCCGCCTGCTTCAGCAACCCGGTGTCGAATAGGTGGAGTTGCTCCTGCGCCGTGCGCACTTCCTGCGCATGCTGGGTGACCGCCTGTTCCAATTCATGCCGCGCCCGCGCCCGCTCGGCATCCGCGCGATGTTTGGCGCCCAAGGCGGATTGGATTTCGCCTTGCCGGCGGTACCAGAGGGGGAGCGGCACGGCCAGGCCGGCGGTGAGCGATTCATCGCCCGCCTCGCGGTGATAACTCCCGATCACGCTGACATTGGGCACGCGGGCTTCGCGCTCAAAACGCAGCGCATGGTCGGCCTGCTCGGCCAGTTTGCTCAAGCGCCGGACGGCAGGGTGTTGCTCCAACGCCTGCGACGCCAACCTCTCCGCATCGACGACCTGTGTGGGCCTCTCAAAGTCGCCTTGAATGGCGAAGTCCTTGCCGAGCGATCCGGCGGTGAGGGTATTGAGCCGCGCCTTGGCGACCAGCAAGGAATTGTTCGCGCGCGCCGCTTCCTTCTTGGCCTTTTGCACCTCCACCCCGGCCTTCAAGCTGTCGAATGAGGTGGCTTCGCCGGCTGCCACGCGCGCCTGCACGGTTCGCAAGACCTCTTCCACATTCGCGACGTTTTGAGCGGACAGTTCGACATCACGCTGGCCGAACAGGAGCTGGTAGAAGGCGATTTTCACCTCGGCGAACAACGAGAGCCGGGCTTCCTCCAAAGCGGCGTTCGCCCCGGCCAGCCCGGCATCGGCCGCTTCCTGGCGGGCCCGGCGCTTGCCCATCCATTCAAGGGGTTGTTCCACGATGAACGTGCGTTCGGTCACATGGACCCCGGTCTTGGGATCCTGGATCGCACCGCGTCCGGCAATGCCGGTAAGAGAAGGATTCGGATAGGCGCCGGCGGCGATCTGTTGCCCCTGACTTTGTTTCACCCATCCCTCCGCTCCGGCGAGGACGGGATTGTGTTGCGTAGCGAGCGCGAGAATATCAGCCAGCGCATAGGTTTGAGGGCGAGTCTCTCCAGCCCGGGCCAGGCCGCCCGGCAAGCTGAACAGGCAGGCCGTGAAAAGAAAAAGGAGCATGGGCGCAATCATCGAAGGCCTCCTCCGTTTCGCGCAGGTCGTGGCACGAGACCCGGGACAGGCCTCGCCGACGGCACCAGCACGATCACAATGTCGTTATCGATAGAACCGATGATTAGCTGAGAAACGGGGAGGGCGGAGCGCGCGCAGGCACGTCTTGGATCAAGAGCTTCGTGGGGGCAGAAGGCCGGAGTTCGTCTTGGGGACGGGCATGCACATCGAGGACGGGCTGAAGATGATCGGCCACAAACAGGATGTGACTCAGCAGCGGCTTGACCAACTTGCGGTCGGTGGCGTCGTTCAGCAGGGAGAGGGTGACTTCGGGATCGGGGTTCCAGGCGTGCGGAGCTTCGGCCGAAACCACCGGCCCGTCGGCGGCGTCAGTTGCGGCAGGAGCCTCTCGCTGTTCGCCGAATTCGCCTTCCAGGTCGCCGGAAAAGACCGTATGCACCGCCACGGCATGGACATGACCGGCTTCTCCATGGTGCGGATCCGTTTCGGGGTGGATGTGGAACAGGGGCAGGGCGAGCAACCAGAGTACCACCCATCCACGCAGGAGATGATTCAACCTGGTTGTCCGGTGCTGTCTCTTGGGCATCACGCAAGGGCCTCTCCGCGAACGCTATCACAGGCCCGCACCCACATCAAGCAGCGCGCGGATTCGATGCGCTGCTGCATCCACATTCCATGCGTCTGTTGTTGGCGCTCAACGGTGTGATTGTTCCGGGCGCATCCAGATCATCAGTGCGTCGCATCCTTCTCCGGCCATGGCGTCCTTTGTTTCGATGGTGGGAGTCATGTTATGAGAGTGCGTATATGCACGGCTGTGCATCGATGCACGTGGTTCTTCAGAATAGACCCGTCTGCCGTGAGCAGCCGGTGAGGGGCTGATTCCGCGATTTCTTGCATTTCCTGGCTCCCCGGGGGTATTTCCTCCCTGGGCCTTGTTCTTGCTGAAGACCCCGCGCAAAGTATGCCGATGTCGGAGACCTTCGTGTGATGGAAGCCATCGTTCCTCTGTTGACCATCTTCTCGCCCCTCCTGGGCACGCTCTTCATCGCCCTATTCCGGCGGGAGCTTGGAGAACGAATTTCGCGCATTGGCATCGGGACGCTCTGGTGCGCCGCGCTGACCTCGGTGGCGACGTTTGTGATGGTGCTGTACGGCGATCCGATCCGCCTGTCGATTCTGGGCGGATCGTCCGGACCCTTGGCCTATACACTCCTGGTGGATCGCTTGGCGGCGGTCATGATGGTCCTCATCAGTTCGGTCAGCCTGATCATTCATGTCTACTCCGACCGCTACATGGTCGGCGATGCGGGATATGTCCGGTATTTTGCGTTCCTGGGCGCGCTCACCTCCGTGCTGCTGATCCTGGTCAGCAGCGGCAATCTTTTCTGGATGTTTGTGTGCTGGCATCTGGTCACGTGGCTGCTGTCGTCGCTTCTGGTCTGTAACCCGGCCAGCCGCGCGGCGAGAGACGCGGGGAAGAAGACCTTCCGGACGCAAGGCTTGGGCGATGCGGCCTTCGCGATCGCGATCCTGCTGCTCTATGCAGTCTATGGGACATTGGACCTGACAGAACTCTTCGCGCGATTGCAGGTCCCGTCGTCCCAATCGGCAGACGTCACCTGGTTGCCGTCGGGGCTGGACGTACCGCTGGTTGCAACCCTGCTGCTGGTCCTCTCGGTGATGACGAAATCCGCGCAATTTCCCTTCCATGTCTGGCTGATCGGCACGATCGAGGCGCCGACACCGGTCTCAGCCTTGATGCACGCGGGAATCGTGAACGCCGGCGGCTTTCTCGTCAATCGCCTGGCGCCGCTGTTCAGCTTTGCTCCGGCGACGCTCCACCTGTTGTTTGTGATCGGTGGCGTGACGGCGTTGATCGGCGCCAGCGCGATGTTGACGCAGACTAGCGTGAAGCGCCGCCTCGTCTATTCCACGATGGGGCAGATGGGGTACATGGTCATGGAGTGCGGGCTGGGCGCCTTCGCCCTGGCAGTATTTCACCTCTGCGCCCACGGCCTGTTCAAGGCCACCCTGTTCCTCAATTCCGGGTCCGTCATCCATAAGGCGCGGACGGAGTTCAAATTGCCGCCGGCCGCCAAGGCGAATGAGGCCCAGAGTTTTTCTCCCATGACGTGGACGACGGGCCTGGTCGCAACCTTGGTGTTGCCGCTCGTGATTCTGCTCGTCCTGCATGGGGTCGTCAGTATCCCGCTGCAGGATGCGCAGGGCGCCGTGATCTTTCTGTTCTTCGGGTGGGTCACCACGTCGCAAGCGATGTTCACGCTCTACCGGTTGCATACCGGCGCGTCATGGACCGTGTCGCTGACGATGCTCGGCGCGCTCGCGGTCATCGGCCTCACGTACCTGTGGGCGGGCGAGGCCTTCACACATTTCCTCTATCCCGGTCACGAGACCGCGGCGGCGTTCATGCGCGCTGCGGAGTGGAACCGCTCGTTCTTCGATCTGGTGGTGGGATGCGCGGCGATTTTGATCATCGCCGCCTGGGGCATGATTTACGGGAAGGCGAAAGGCGTCACGCTGCTCATGCCGCCCTGGATCGAAACGCTACGGGCGCGCGCCTACGTGACCTTTCTCAACGGTCTTTATGTCGAGGACGTGATGCGGATGATCGGCCGTATGGCCTTTCGACGCTAGTTGTGCCGGGCGGGAAGCCGGAACGGAGTCATTGGATGGCACTTGAACGACGCGCCTTCACAGATGCCCAGCGGATGGAGCTGCGGTCCCATGTGGAGCTGGCCGGAGAGGCGATTGCCGCGTACTGGCCGATGCGCACCTTCATCCACCACAATCCGCTGCATGGTCTGGAGCATCTTCCCTTCGAGCAAGCGGTCAAGCGCGGGGAGCAACTGCTGGGCGGAAGAGGGTATCTCCCGGGTACCCAGTATCGCCGCTACTTTGCGCAGGGTCGTCTCGGCCAAGAGGATCTCACTCAGGTGCTGGCGCCGCTGGCAGGCGACCGGCAGGTCCTGTTTGCGGGACGGGAATTATCGCATCTCGAGTTACTCCGCCATTCCATGGTGCATGGGCTGGACGAGCCGGCGGTTGAACAACCGGGTTCAGGGGAGGCGGGAGATCGGACGCTGAACCAGCTCGTCGACTGGCTGACCCCGTCTGTCGCGCCTGCCCGCACCCGCGTGGAGGAGCCGCTCGTTCCCTGGGAGGCGGTGGACCTGTTGTCCCATGAGACGCTCTCGACCTGGTGCGATCGGACGCTCGGCACGTCCGTGGCGGCGGACATCAACGAGCAGATGATCAAGTGGTGCGGGGTCTTCTTAGACGAGGGCGAAGCCTCTTGGGTCATGCCGGATCGGGAGCACACATTTTATCGCGCCTGGAAACGCGTGGCCCGCTACGACGCGGCCCTTCGGCTGCTCGGGATTCAGGATGCGGCAGCGAAGATCGAGGCCTTGGGCGAACGTCCGGAAGAAGCGGTCCTGCATTGCCTCGCCGATCTGGGCATTCCCAAGTCCGCCTGGGAATCGTACTTTGCCCTGCACTTGTCCGCGCTTCCCGGTTGGACGGGTTACATCAAGTGGCGAGCCGAGGAACAACATCATCCCTGGCAAGCGCGCTATCCGATCGATCTCGTGAAATATCTCGCCGTACGGTTGTTTTACGAACGCGAATTGGTGCAGCTGCCGTGCCGTGACTTGCTGGGGATTGCGGGCCATTACGAGGCGGTTCGCGGCTATATCGACCAGTTTCCGCATGCGCATTGGCTCAGACGGCAAGTCGTGGCAGGCCGCTTGGCTCCTTCCGTGGAGCGAGAGGCGCGGGCCTGGAGCCGTCACCACCGGGCGGCCCAGCCGGCAGAATGGGACGAGAAGGGCAAGGAGGTGTTCGAGCAGAGCGCTGACTGGCGCGCCAAAGAATTCCTGCGTCGGGATGCCGGACGGTTGCTGGCACTCGCGAATGCGATGGGGGCCGATCCGGAACTGATCAGCCAGACGCCGTCTTCCGATGTGGTCACGGTGTTGACCTGGCTCGACGGCTTTCCGCCTGCGCAGCACAACCATCGCTGGCTGGAAGCGTTGGAAGCCCGCCACCGCCGTGAAGTGGTCGCACAATTGAGCGGGGTCGCGAAACAGCTGCGGGAGACGGATGAGAAGGCTGCCGGCGGCGCGTCCCGACCGTTGGCTCAGATGGTATTTTGCATCGATGTTCGCTCGGAGATTTTCCGCCGGCACCTTGAACAGCTCGGGGGGTATGAGACGCTGGGCGTGGCGGGGTTTTTCGGCATTCCGGTCAAATACCAGGCATTTGGGGAAGAGCATCCTGTCACCCACGCTCCCGTGTTGCTGAAACCCAAGAATCATATCCGCGAGATCCCGCGCAGCTACCATGGGGCGGCGGCGAGCCGGCACCGGCTGTTTGCGCGGCTCAGCCACGCCGGCCATACTCTCCTGCACGATCTGAAAGAAAACGTCATCACGCCCTACGTCATGGTTGAAGCATTGGGCTGGTTTTTCAGCGTGCCGTTTTTCGGGAAGACGCTGTTCCCCTTGTGGTACCAGCGCATGAGTGCCTGGCTGAAAAGCCTGTGGCTGCCGCCCTTGGCGACGACGCTCACTATCGACAAGCTGACGAGGCATGAGGCGGAAGAGATGGTGGCGGTGGAGCAACGCGCGGCCATCCGCGCCGCGCTCCGGCGGGAATTCCCCGCCCTTGGCTCCGACATCACCCCGGCGTTGATTGAGACCATCCGGCTCGGCGCGATGGACCACCAGGACGAGCAGAAGAGCCGGGACGTGGCGAAAAGCCTCGGCCTGACACCCGCGGAAACGGACGCCTTGTATGAACGATTCCGGCGCAATCTGAACCTCACCCCCCGCGGCATGTCGTCCCGCCTCCAGCGCATCACCATGCATGGCTTTTCGGTCTCCGAACAGGCCTATGCCGTGGAGGCGGCGCTCCGGCTCATGGGATTCACCTCGGGGTTTGCGCGTCTCGTCGTGATGTGTTCCCACGGGAGCACGTCCGACAACAATCCCTATGAGTCCGCGCTCGATTGCGGCGCTTGCGGAGGAAACAGCGGCCTGCCAAATGCGCGGGCCTTCGCTGCGATGGCGAACAATCAGGCTGTGCGCAAGGTGCTGGAAGGGCGCGGCATCACCATTCCCGGCGATTCCCATTTTGTGGCGGCGGCGCACGATACGACCCGGAACGATGTGAGGATCGTGGATTTGGAAGATGTGCCGGCGACGCACCGCAAGGATCTCCTGCGGTTGCTGGATGACCTCCAGGAGGCGGGCGCGCAGTCGGCGCAAGAACGTGGCCTGGCGTTAGAGGGGCCTGCCGCGGGATCGAAGCGCAAGGATCCGCTGACCAGGGCCGGCCGCCGAAGTGTGGATTGGGCGCAGGTGCGTCCGGAATGGGGCCTGTCCAAAAACAATCTCCTCATCATCGGACGGCGGGAGCTGACGCGCCCGTTGAATCTGGAAGGCCGGTCTTTTCTGCACTCCTATGATTACCGGCAGGACGAGTCGGGTAAATTGCTGGAAACGATCATGACGGCGCCGCTCATCGTGGCCCAATGGATCAACATGGAGCACTATTTCTCCACCGCGGATAACGAGGTGTACGGCAGCGGGAGCAAGGTGTATCACAACATCGTCGGGCGTGTCGGGGTCATGAGCGGGGCCACCGGCGACCTCCGATTAGGCCTGCCGGCGCAAACCGTGCTGGACGGCCCTGTGCCCTACCATGAACCGATGCGATTGTTGGCCGTGATTGAGGCGCCCAGAACCCAAGTCGAGGCGGTGATCGCCAAACACCCCGGCCTGGAGCGGCTCTTCGATAATGAATGGGTGTCTCTGGTGGTGTGCGAGCCGGGCGAAGCGAAGTTCTATCACTATGACATCATGCGGGGCTGGCAGCCGGTGGCCGGCGCGCCGGAGTCACATCACGCCTTGCCGGCCGATCTTGCGGCCGACGCCGAACCGGCCCGGCTTCAGAAAGACGGGGATGCGGTCGGCACGGCGCAGGAGACATGGGCCCAGACGGCATCATTCAAGCAGGAGAGGAAGGATCATTAGGAAGAAGGGGGCGGAGTATGCTGACGCTGCATCCGATGAAAGAGATTCGCATTGTGGTCGAAGGCGAACATTTGAAGATCGTCACCAGCCTGTTGGACAGGGTCGGCGCGACCGGGTACACGATCATCAACAACGTGTCGGGCAAGGGCCATCATGGATTTCATGAAGGCCATCTGCTGTTCGACGACACCAGCAGCCAGGTGATCGTGTTCACCGTGGTGCCGGAAGAGCGAATCGAGCCGATCCTGGCTGGTCTCGGACCTGTGTTTCACAAACATTCGGGAGCGATGTTCGTCAGCGACGTCGCGGTCACTCGCCGGGATCATTTCGTGGTCCCGTAAAGCGTGAAACGTGAGACGGAAGGCGTGTCTCGTGAAGCGTATCTCGTGAAGCGTGAAGCGCAAGAGGGAATACGAGCGACGAGATACGAGCGACGAAAGACGAGCCTCGACGGGGTAGAGCCTGCTCGGTATACTGGGTGCGCGCACATGCGGGCGCGCCATCGATCATGTGAGACTCCCGACGAGCAGGACATTGATGCCCTCCTCCCATCGCACCCGTTCCAAGCTGCCCCGACCGGTCCGGTCGGAACCCGCCGCCGCAGAAGTGCTGGCCTGGCTCAGCGACTGCATTGACGGCGGTCTGTGCTTCGTGTGCAACGGGCTGCTCATCTTCGAAAACTCTCAATTCGCCGAATTGGTGGAAAGCGATGCGACTCAGCCGGAAGGCGGCGAGCCGGCGCTACGGAAGCGGCTGCTGGATGATGCTATCGCCTGGAACCAGCGCGATCTCGGTTCGCGGAAGAACGTGGAATACCAGCTCATGGCTGCTGACGGGCGGCCGCTCAATTATGCCTGCCGGTTCAACGTGGTGCCGTATCGCGGGGACCGCGGCGTCTTGATGGTGCTGGAGGACGTGACGGAACGGGTGCTCCTCGCCCAAGATGCGGCGCAGGTGGCGCGATTCCAATCGGTGCTGGCGCGGATCGGCACGCTGGGTGTCAGCGCGATATCGGCTCAGGACTTGATGAACGAGGCGGTCAAGGAAACGGCGGCGGCCTTGGAGGTGGAGCTGTGCAAAATTCTGGTGCCCCGCGAGCCGGACGACCATCTCTACATCATGGCCGGAAGCGGGCTGCGTGGTGACCTGATCGGAAAATTAACGATCGAAGGCGGCACCCATTCGCAGGCCGGGTTCGCGATCCACGAACGGATTCCGGTGGTGGTCGACGATCTCCGTCGGGAAACGAGGTTTTCTCCATCGAAGCTGTTGACGGAACATGGCGCGGTGGCCGGCATGTGTGTGCCGATGCTGGTGGAGGATCGAGTCTATGGCGTGATGACGGCCCATTCGAAGCGTGTTCGCCGGTTCACACAAAAGGAACAGGAATTTCTCTGTACGATGGCGAATACGATCGGGGCGGTGCTGGAGCGCCGGCGGCATGAAGAAACGCAGATGGATTTTTATCATCGCCTGTTCCTGTCGGCGCAAGACGGGGTGATGATGACGGACACGACCGGCACCATCGTAGACTGGAACCCGGCCCTGGAGCGCATGACGGGCTGGACGCGGGAGGAAGCGCTCGGGCAGCGCCCGGTGATTCTCAAGTCCGGCAAACATGCGCCCGAGTTTTATGAACGGCTCTGGCAATCGATCAGCGCCGGTCATCCGTTTGTAGAGCGGTTCATCAACCGGCGGAAGGACGGGTCGGAGTTTCTGGTGTGGGAACGTGTCAGCCCGGTGAAGGCCTCCGACGGAACGACCCAATATTTTATGGCGATTCTGACCGATGTGAGTGAACGCGAACAGATGCTGGAGGCCCTCCGCCACACGGAACAGGTCAAGCTGGTCGGTCAACTCGCGGGAGGCATTTTGCACGAAGTGCGAAATCCGCTGATCGGCCTCGGAAGCCTGGCCACGCATCTGGCGGAGCAAACGTCTCTCCCTCAGGACGCTCGTGACCGTTGCCGGTTGATCGCGCGGGAGGCATCGCGGATCGATGAACTCCTGGAATCCCACCTCAGCCAGTTGCGACCGAGGCCCTTCGACATGGCCGCCTGCGACCTGGCTTCGGTCCTGGACGATACCTTCACGCTCCTCCGGCCCAATCTGATGAAGCATCAGATTCTGATCAGAAGCTCCGTCGCGCCGGATCTTCCGGCGGTCGATGCCTCCAGAGCGCACATTCTTCAGGTCTGCCTCAATATCGTGATGAACGCCATCGAGGCGATGCCCGCCGGCGGCCCTCTCTATGCCACGCTGGCGCCGGAGCTCCGGCGCATTCCCGGTGTGTTGATGCGGTTTGCCGACGGCGGGAAGGGCATCGCGGAGGAGGATTTGAAGCGGATTTACGAGCCGTTTTTCACCAACGGGAAGGCCAAAGGGGTAGGGCTCGGACTGACCATCACGAGGGACATCGTCGAGCGCCACCATGGGCAACTCGTCATTCAAAGCCCGCCCGGGCAGGGGGCGGTCGTCGAGGTCTGGCTGCCCCTCCGGCATGAGGCGTAACAGGAATCGGGCGACGATGGATGCGAAACAGCTGATGCGTCGCGCTCACCTCCAAGGCGGGATGATCTAGTATGGCATGGCAGCTCTTGTTGCTGGAGGATGAGGCGTCGGTGCGTGAAGCCTTTGCCTTGCGCCTCCGCGATCACGGGTATGTGGTGCAAACGGCGGGCTCAGGCGAGGAGGCCCTGGGACTGCTGCGGTCTTTTGAGCCGGATGTGCTGATTGCGGATCTCGTGATGCCGAATCTGTCCGGGCTGGATGTGCTGGCCCGGGTGAAACAGATGTTGCCGGGGCTGCCGGTCATTGTGCTGACCGCGCGCGGTACGGTGAAAGATGCGGTGGAGGCGATGCGGCTGGGCGCCTTTGATTTCGTCGCCAAGAGCATCGACATGGAGGATCTCCTTCACACGCTGCGTCGGGCGACGGAATTATTGACCTTGCAGCGCCAGGTGCAGTTGCACAGCGGGCAGGATGCGGCCCGGTACGCCCTCGATCGCGTGATTGCCCGCAGCCCCGTCACCAAAACCTTTCTCGCCCAGCTGCAGGAGCTGATCAAGAACGACCGGGTCACGCTGTTGCTCCAAGGCGAAACGGGAACCGGGAAGCAGTACATGGGCCGGGTGATCCACTACAACAGCGCCCGCGCCGGAAAACCCTGCGTAGAGGTCGACTGCCCGTCGATCCCTCGGGACCTCTTCGAGAGCGAGTTGTTCGGGCACGAAAAGGGCGCGTTTACCGGAGCGACCGGAAGAAAATGCGGTCTTCTTGAGTTGGCCGAGGGTGGCACCGTTTTCTTCGACGAGATCGGCGACTTGCCGCTCGGGTTGCAAGCCAAGCTCCTCCGGGTGTTGGAAGAACGCACGATTCGCAGGGTCGGCGGGGCCGCGAACATTCCCATCGACGTGCGGGTGATGGCGGCGACCAATCGCAACCTGAAACAAGCCGTCGCCAAGGGAGAGTTCCGGGAGGATTTGTACTTCCGGTTGAATGTCGTGACCCTGGTCGTCCCGCCGCTCCGCGAAAGACGGGAGGATATCATCCCCCTGGCGGAACAGTTTCTGACTCGCTCCGCCTTGGCCTTGACCAAACCGGTCCGAACGTTGGGGGCCAGCGCGCAAGCCCTGCTCCGCGCGTATCACCTTCCCGGCAACGTGCGGGAGCTCAGCAATTTGATCGAACGCGCCGTGTTGTTCTGTGGAGGAACGACTCTCGAAGCCGCCAACTTTCCTGGAGATGTGCAGCAGGCAGTCTCGACGCCGGAACAGCCCCGTGCCGCTGCTTCCGCTCCCGGTGCGGTTTCGCCCGATCCGGCGCAGGTCCATCTCAGTTTTCAACTCGGCGCGCAGACCCTGGCAGATCTGGAAGACCGGATCATTGAGGAAGTGCTGGCCCGCTCAGGCGGCAACAAAACCTTGGCCGCCAAGCACCTGGGTGTGACCCGCTGGATGTTGGACCGCCGCCGAAAACCTCGCACGTAATCCCACGCGTTTCGAGTGCCCGCGCACATCATCGGCCGCTGTGGTGCGCGCGCACACCGCTTGCCCACCGCCGAACGAGTTTTTCTCACGGCACGCAAAGACCCCGCTATCGCAATCCGCGATAACCGCCGGTTTTCATGGGCATCCGGTCGTGACCGGAGACGACGTCTCGCCCCGATGATTCCTGGACCGGCCTTTGCAGAAGGTCTGTGCATGAACGCGGTTCGTGCATTCCCGCACCACCAGCAGCCAAACGGAGGCGTGATGAATTGCCTGCGATGCAACAGTCCCATGTATCGGGAAGACTATGATCATGTTTTGGAGACCGCGGGCCAGGGATTCCGGGCGCTGCACTGCATGATGTGCGGAGACATCGTTGATCCGGTCATTCTGAAAAACCGGCGCGAGCGGGCGGAGCCTCGTGGAGATCGCGCCCGGCTTGCGGTGGTCACCTCGCTGTCATGATCGATCGGTCGGGGTTTCAACGGGACCAGAGGGACAGTTCGGCGCGCGAAGGACGAGAGGCCCATTTCGGGAGCTCCCGGAAGGGTTCGCCATGCCCTGGACCTGGGTTGAGGGGATAACCTATGGGGCAGGCGAGAAGTCCAGCCGATCTCGAATACGCGGTGATGATGGCGATCCTGAATTTTCACACGGAATTCATGAAGTCGAACTATTCGCACGTACAGGTGCAGCTTTCCGACGATGTCATCAACGCGACGATCACCAGAAACGGCGCTGTGCCCGCTGAAGCCCGCTTGGCTCAGTCCGAGGAGGGGCGCGCCCTGTTGAGGCAGGTGCACGAAGCGATGTTCACCTCCTGCCAGGATGTGCTCATGGAGCGCATTGAACGCGTGGTTGAGCGAAGGGTCCGGACGATGGTCACCAGCTTGGACCCCGTTTCCGGGCGCAGCAGTATCACCATTCGATTGTAAACCCACTCCAATACAGCGGCTGAAGGCAGTCACCAGGAAGAAGGAGCACTCTGCTCCTTCTTCCTGGCCTGGCCGGCCGCGTCAGCGCGTCGTACCCTCCATCGCATTGCTGTTGTGGCTCTCTGATTGCCCTTGACGTAAGGGCTGAGTATCGCATCCTGCTCCCAGGCAGCTTCCCGTAGGAGTTCCGGCTGCCGGTGCAAACTCGGTGGACCCTGCGGGGCGCGTCACTTCAACCGGTGCGGCATCGTTGATGGCCACACGGTCGGCCCACAGGACCGGATAGTTGCCCACCTGGACCACCGGTCCCTGCGCCGTCATGCGATCCCCGGCCGCCGCTCTCAAGGGCGTGCGGTCCACGTTGTCCGAGCCCAGATCCACCAGGGCCATACGCCCATCCGGTGTCTGGACTGCGGCCGCACGATGGATTTCTCCATTCCGGGTCACGCGAATATCGCGAAACTGCTGGATGCGCCCTTCTACGGTCCTGTGGCCTCCGATCGTTCCGGTCGGACGAAAGAGCGTCACTCGTTTGGCTTCGGTCTTCACCTGTTCTGCCATCAGCACGGAATAGGGCCCGATATTTTCCCAGGAGCCGGCGACCATGATCGGGTCCCCCTGCGTCAGCGCCAAATCCATCGTGCGGCGCGAAGGACCGAGGTCGGCAGTCATCTGCTTCCGGTCCGGAGTGGTTAACAGTATGACGGTGTTCTGATCGCCCGTCGTCCGATTGCGGACCTGCTTGACGGCGTTGATCGTGCCTTTGATGACATTCCCCTTGGATAGATCCGGGCCTGTTTCCGGCATGCCATACAATGGATCCCGCTGCGCATAAAACCAGGGATCCCCCGCATATTGCCCGGTCGCGCGAGTGTCAGAGGCGTGGGAGCGGGAGTGCCGGAAGGAAGGATGAGCGGCATCTGCCAGGCCCGCCGTGCTCTCGTTGGATCCTTGAACGACAGACCAGGAATCGGCGCGGGAATATTCGGGACTGTCATAGAAGTCATAGTACCAGTTGTCGCGTTTGTAACGGTCTTCGTAGAAGCCACCGGTGATGTCGGCATTGTGAATCTGGGCCTCTCGTTGATCATGGGACACAAGGTCGCGGTGCTGTTCCGCCTGCACCACAGGGGCGCTCAGAATTCCGAGTCCGACCATGGTGGCGAACAGCCGAATCTGTCTATTCCGTTTAGGCATAATATGGCCTCCTTCTAAAAACGGACGCATGGTTGCGTCTCCGATTGTTATTTCCCGGTTGCTCCTGAGACCCCGCCGCCGCCGGAGCCGAATTTTAGGGTGGTTCCGGAGTTGTTCTCCGAGGAGTCTTGAGGAGTCGAATGAGCGTTGCTCTCCACTCTTTCTTCGACGATCCCCTTGCCGGATGATCGCCGTTTCTTTTTGACCCGGCCTTCCTTCGCGGTGGAGGTACCGGATTTACCCGTCGTATCAGTCTCTGCTTTCGGGGTGGTCTTGGCGCTGACGACCGGCGCCGTTAAGTCTGGAAATCCTGAAAGCAGCACGGCGCCCATCACCATCAATGCCACGGTGCCCTTCCGCCACCTGTCCATGGTGTCTCCTTTCTTCCTCGCCGGCTCATTCGAGCCTTGCTATCGCGAAGCGGCGCTGTGTGACTCCATCGCGTCTTTGAAGCGTTCGAGATCGCGAGCGATTTTTTGCCCTGGTTCCTGTCCCAAGAGCTCCGCGAACGCAGCGCCCACGGCGCCGGCCGGCGGATCGTATTGCAGGGTCACCGTCACCCGGGTCTCGCGGTCGCCGTCCACCGGTGTGAATCGCACCGATCCGGCATGTTCGACCGTTGCGTCGCCGAAAGTTTTCCACCCGATGCGTTCATGCTCGACGTCATTGATGATTTCCGCGTCCCATTCCACGGTCGGGGCGCCGGGCAAGGTATTGATGACCCAGTGCGAACGGCGATCGTCGATCGGCTCGACCCTGCGCACTTGGCTCATGATGGTGGGGAGGTTGTCCAGCTGCCTCCAGAATTCATAGAGGTCTTTCGCGGAACGTTGAATCGTAATGGATCGTTCGATCTTGATCGCCCGGTCGCTGTGCACCTTGGAGCGCCCGATCGAAGAGGTATCTGCCCGGTCCTGCGTATCCATTCCCAGCATCCCGTAGACAGCGCAGTGACCAGTGAAAGACCGCTGTACGAGCGCCAGCCCGATCACTGCTCGAAGTGCATTCAAGCCTGAAAAGGGCGGCTTCAGACTGTGCAAGAGCAAGCCCCCTCCGATCAGTCCTGAGATAAGACGCTCCTTCTCTCCGACGTTCCGGTGACTCTGGTCATATTCTTCGTGTTGCCGTTCCTCATCCCACGAGCGGGACCTCGAATTCTGTTCTGTCGTCTCACGCCTGTGAGACCGGGTCGTTCTGATTCCTCCACGCATATGTGCCATATCGCCCTCCAGATCGGGTCTGTTGAAGCCCAGGGGAAATGCCGTGCTGTGTCAGCGAACTCTGTGCAAATGCGAGACCACATCATCGTGATGCCATACGGCTGCGAACCGTGATGCGATCCTCTCTGGCAGCGGGTTTTCCTCGGCGCGGGATCAGGGGGCGACGGAGCGCCGAGCAATGGCGCGGACTGATTGTCTGAGTGAGGACAAGTTGTCTCGCGTTATCCAGCCTGGTGGGCGGTCTCATCTGCTCGACTCCGGCGTGCGGCCTGTCTCGCCGGTGCAGGCGGGAACGGCTTCGTCGCCTCGCGCAGGGCCTCCTGCCGGCTCGCAGCAAAATGTCCAGCTTCGTGCCATAAGGCGATGCCGCCCAGCAGCCCATTCAGGTTCGACACGACGGTGACATTTCCCGGGAGCCGTCCGATGTCGACCTGCGCGGCATTGCCGCCGCCGATGTACAGTCGATCGTAGTGAAACATGCGTTCGAGTTTCGCGATGACCTTGATCAGACGATTGTTCCACAATTTTTTCCCCAGGCGTTCGAGTTCAGAGCCACGCAGGCGGTTTTTCCCCACCTCCACATTCGGCACCAGGCGCCCATCGACGAACAGGGACGACCCGACCCCGGTGCCCAATGTCAGGACCAGTTCGACGCCCTTTCCGGAGATCGCGCCGTAT
This sequence comes from uncultured Nitrospira sp., assembly GCA_902500995.1. Lineage (GTDB taxonomy): Bacteria > Nitrospirota > Nitrospiria > Nitrospirales > Nitrospiraceae > Nitrospira_A. Next base: position 106,755 of record CABVSR010000002.1, on the reverse strand, counting down.
CCTTGAACATCGGCGTCGTTGGCGGCTCTAATGGGCTTTCGGCGCATGATTTTGCCAAGCGCGGCGATCAGGTTGAAGTGTTTCCAGGCTGGTGCGAGGTTGACCGCGTCCAGGATGACGCCGTTTCGAATCTGGCCGGGGAAACCGACACTCACACGGTGGAACCGGCCGGAGAGTTTGGCCAGGCGGCTGATGGTCTTGAGCACGCTCCGCGGAGTCTTCCGCGCCGGCGTCGGCAGCCTCACTCGTTCTCCGATCGGCTCTCCGACTTCATTGACGACCATGGCCTTGATGCCTGTGCCGCCGATATCCACCACCAGCGTTCTGATCGGTTCATGATGCGGTTCCGGTGCGCCAGCCGACCCATTGGAAGGAGCGGGGTTGCGCGGCGGAGCATTGTTTTTTCGAGATCGTGATGGTGATTGAGTGGCCATAGCGCCGAACGGCGATGCTCCCTGTGAGAGATGAGGTGCGAGGGCACAGTGTCGCTTGTTGAGCCATCATGGCTCACTGCCGGTGCGGAGGGAGCTGGTGCTTTCCCTAGCAGGATGTTGAACATGTCCATCAGCGTTATTCTCGCGTCGTTCGGAGGCTCAACGTACTCGGAGCACGCATCGTGGCGCGGGCGTGACGGCCGGGTGATCAGGTGAGAGGTTGCCGATCGGGACTAGTGGCCGCCAGTGAGGCCAACAGCGTCTCGATCGCTGCCGGGTCGCCATCCGTTTTGACGGTGATGAGAATCTGCCCTTGATGAACCGCGTCCTCATACTGTTTGGCCGCCGTTTCTGGCACGTTGATACTGATCAACGCGCCGACGAGTCCTCCAGCTACCGCTCCCAGCCCGCTCCCGGCAACGACGGACGCGCCGGTTGCGCCGAGCAAGCCGATGAGTGAGCCGCCTGCCAGCAAGGGCGCCAGCCCCGGCACGGCGATGGCCCCGGCTGTCGTCAACAGACCGGCCAATCCGCCGATGATGCCTCCGCCCACCATGCCTGCCGTGGCATCCTGCAACGTGGGCGAGGGGGCCTCCTCATCGGATGAGGCGTTCTCCGCTTGGCGCATCGCGAACCCGATCTGATCATCGGAAATGCCCCGGGCCCGCAGCGCCTCCAGGGCCTGTCGTGCCGCGCCCATGTCTGGCAGCAACGCGACCACCACGTGGTCGGCCGTTCCTGTCGCCCGGTGTATCGATGTCGTGCCGGCCATGCGATCAACCTCCTTGCCAGGCGCCGGTGGTCTCACCCCCGCGGTGGGCGAGGATGAAGGCAACCGGAGTGAATGAGATTATTGAGTGCCGTCCAATTGAGTGCGATCCAGAGGCACGTAGTGGTGCGGCAGTTGAAAAAATACCTCCGAGACCGGGCCCAACTTAACGTGGCGATACTGCACCATCCAGTCGCCGTTCTTTTTGGCGAGTTTCAACGGAAAATTAATGTCGGTCGCAATCCACTGGTAATAACTTTCCCGAAATCCCGCCGGCGACGTGGTCATGACCTCGTACAACACGGTGGGGTGCCCATCCAGATCCTGGACGCCGATCATTTCGCGGGACGTTTCATTGTCGAGCGTGGTCGCGAGATGGAGGGCGTAATCCCTGTGGTAAGAGACGGTTTTGTAATGGTGCGTTGCGGGCAACAGATGCCAGACTTCGTTCCGATCAGCCCGGACGATCGTGACGCTGACGGGCCCTCGCTCGTTGTGTTCCAGGCGCCACATCCCGTCATGATAGAAAATCCGCGTGTAGTGAAAACCCCGATCGGTGTGGGTGACGCGATCGGCAGTAAATTCAAGGCCCCGGGACAAGCCGGGGCTTCCAGTGGAAACCAGAGCCGCCAATGCGAAGGATGCCAGCCATTTCTTCATACCCGCTCCCTTCATGACAGGCGATGTGCTGCGTTCAACTCATGCCTATCACGGCGCCAGGCTCGATCGGCCCCAGGAGAATCCCCTGTTTGTGCCACAGAACATGCTGGCTGCATCGCTTGGATTGGAGCAGGCGCGGTTAGCGGGGCGGGGCAGGGGGGATAGGCTTGGGTGCGGGAGGGGGAATGGGAGCTGGCGGGAGCGGTTTTGGGGAAGGACCGGGGATGGGCGCAGGCGGAATGGGTTCAGGTTGTTGAGACTGCGCGGTGGCGGAAATCGACAGCACCAACATCAGGGCCATCGCCAGGCATGCCGGCAAGGGCCACGAGCCGGACCGCGGAGGTGCCGGATGAACGCGTGACATGCCGGCCGCCGCGCGGTGAAACGTAACGCATTGAAACGATATGGGACGTTCCGGCTTGCGTGTGGCGGTTGGTATGGACAGTGGCATCAGGCCTCCGGAAGGACCAGGGTTTCATCCAGGTGTCGAGGATTTTTCTGAGGGGTAGTCTACATTCTCAATGGCATTGGCTACTAAACCCTCTCTCATTGGACGAATCACACAATGACACAGGCTCGAATTCTCATCGTCGACAGCAACGTGGGTGCCGTCACTGATTTGCAAGAGATTTTGTCGGAAGACGGATACGACGTCTCTTCCGTGCGAGACCCGCAGGACGCCGGCGGGTACCTCGAACGAAAATCGGTGGATCTCATCCTCACGGACCTGCCTCCGCACACTGATGAGCTGACCTATTTGCGCCATCTGCGCGGGCGTTGCCCCGCAACCCCGATCGTGTTGATGACCGCACATGGTTCGCTGAGAACGGCGGTCGAGGGCCTGAAGGCCGGGGCATTCGACTATGTGAGCAAACCCTTCACCGCAGCAGAGGTCCGTTCCATCGCCAAGCGCGCGGTTGAGCAGGCGCGTATGGGGAACGGAGAAGTCGTTCCTGCATTCGACGCCCGTCCCGATGACACGTCTCCATTTGGCAGTCTAGTGGGCAGCAGTCCCAGCATGGTGCAAGTGTACAAGGCGATTGCCCGTGTCGCCCAAACCGATAGTTCCGTCTTGCTTCAAGGCGAAAGCGGCACCGGTAAGGAACTCATCGCCCGCGCCATCCATGCCAGCGGACCTCGGTGCTGCAAACCGTTTGTCACCGTGGATGGAGGCGCGCTGGCCGACAGTTTATTGGAGTCCGAACTGTTCGGGCATGAGCGCGGGTCGTTTACCGGAGCCATATCCTCCCGCAAGGGACTGCTGGAACAGGCCCATACCGGCACCTGCTTTCTGGACGAAGTCGCCGACCTCTCTCCCGCCCTACAGGGCAAGCTGCTGCGCGTCATCCAGGAAAAAGAAATCCGCCGTGTCGGCAGCACCGCGTCGACGGCCTTGGATGTCAGGATCATTGCGGCCTCCAAACTCCCCCTCGAACCTCTCGTCAGGGCCGGGACCTTTCGAGAAGATCTCTATTACAGGATGAATGTCGTCACGATCGACATTCCTCCGCTGCGGGAGCGCCTGGAGGATCTCCCGCTGCTGGCGAAACGCTTTCTTCATCTGTACGGGTCCATGAAGGTCCCGCCCGTCACTGAGCTCTCGCCTGACACGCTGGCGGCCCTTCGCCGCTATTGGTGGCCGGGCAACGTCCGTGAACTGGAACATGCCATTGAGCGGGCCGTCACCTTGAGCCCCTACTCGGTCATCTGTCCCGAGGATCTTCCCCCGTCCATCAAGGACGCCATGCCCGAAGGGTTGGCTCGCGCGCAAGGGTGGGTCACGCTGGAAGACCTCGAACGAACCCACATCCTCCGCGTGCTGGATTCGCATGCGCGAGACCTTTCACGCTCCGCGACAATCCTGGGTATCCACCGCAAGACGCTCTTGCGCAAACTTCGCCACTACGGGGTGGCCGCAGGTTACGGAGTTGCATGACCGATCTGTGTTTTGCCATGCAACCCCGCCCATTCCACCTATTTCCCTTTGGGTGGAATCGCCACGTCGATGACCTTATTGTCTCCATCCACGAGCAACACCACCGCGTCTCCGGAGCGGAGCCCGGCCATCTTCGATTGCAGGATCTCCCTCACCTCAAAGGGCTTGTCTCCGCCCTCGCGGGTGTGAATCGTGATCTGATTCGACTTGAGCGGCGTCGCCACGGTTCCTTCAACCTGCCTGTGCGCTCCCTTGATGGGCGACATCCCGGCATTCGCGTGCTCGGCGGCCTGCTTCCGGGAGAGGCTCACGTCGGCAATCTGATTGGTCTCATCGATCAGGAACACGGCGGTCGCTCCGCGCGGAATGGCCGCGACTTTGCTCCGCGCCTGGGATCGAATGGTGAAGGACTGTTCCTTGCCTCCGGATTTAATGACGGCTGTCTCTTGGCCGACGGGAAGATTTTGCGTGAGCTCCCCGCGAATGATCGTATGCGCGCTCGACTCGCCGTCCAGCGGGTGATAATCCACCAGAAGATTCTGTTCATTCAGGACGACGATGAGGTCATCGCCTTCAGACAATTTTGGGAAACCCTTCTGTTGTGCCTGCTTGAGCGGCAAGAAACGAGGCTGTACTTCTCCGACATCTACTTTGATCTGGTCGGAGGTCACGGCAAGCACCGTGGCGAGCACCGTTCGATTCCCTTTCAACAGCGCTTCCGCGTCATCACGAAGGGTGGACTGTTTCATGCCGCCCGACCCCTCAGCGGCCGACGCGGACGGCATAGGCGCAGTGGCTGCGAGACACATCGCGGTCATGCCGATACAGGCGGCCACGCGAATTCTCTTGGTCCGTTGAAAAAGATGAAGAGTCTGCTCGTTCATGATGGCTCCTTCATATATCGTTCAGTGCAATCGACCTGCTTGTACGTTGTTCTTAGCAAGAGACGCGCCGGATTCGACGTCAAGTCTCTGTGTCCTGCAAAACGCTTGAAAGATGCGGTTTCTCTTGCGCGAGTAAGGATGGCCGATAGGACCGGAAGCCCGCTGCGCGGCGGACAATCTGTCCCCTGCAGGACAGGCCATCCTTTGCCGGTTCTGCAAGGGATCACGCAGCGCTTGTGGAACACCATGCTACGGAGTACGTATGGCCGGCTTGGTCAGGGAGGCACTAGTCTTGCTGACCTTTCAGTTATGAGGAAGGCGAAATCCAGACCGCCGGTCAGAGAACCAGGCCCAAGAAAGCCGCCCCGGAAAGAGCCGCCGGACGATCCTCCCCCGCAAGAAGATCCGCCGGTTGACGATCCGCCGATCCGAGATCCGGATGAGGGACAATCCCCCATCAAGCTGGAGGTGATGCCATGACGACCCTGCTGGTTGCCGTTGTGCTGATAGGCATGATCCTGACAGGCCTATATGCATTCGGGTTATTCAGTACGCCGTACACGGAGGCGTTCCGCATCGGCTTTTATCTGTTGCTCGTGCTCGCGCTGGTGGCGGTGGTGCTGACCATGGGACGGCAGCCTTTCGAAGGGTACGATCCGACCCCGAATAGTCCTTGAGAGGGAAGAAAAAGACGGGCGCCGGACGATACACCGGCGCCCGGAAGGCGAGAACTGTTACGGCTGTTTAGCGCAAGAGACCGATCGCGTTGACTCGCCGTCGAGCGCCTCCCCGGCGCCACTCCTCCGTCGCGGCTCCTCCGCGTGTCCGATTTTCCGAAATGAGCTGATCCACGATTTCCCCGCAGGCGAAACAACGCCAGGCAGCCACGTCCTGACTCTGGAGGCCTCCGCCCCAATCTTGAAGCGCCACGGGGAACATTAAGTTGCTGCATCGGTCACAGTTCATAGGGTGCTCCCTTCGCTCGAGGTCCGTTGCTTGTCGGATTCATCCTAGGGAGCAATCACCCCGCCGAGCACTAGGGGAGACCCTGGTTTCTGTCATCGCCGCTCGGACCGGAACATGATCCAGGGATCTACCTAGTAGGGAGATTGCGATAAGGCTGCGTACACTTTTTTTCGCGGAGTAAGAGCGAGAAGGTGAGCGGAAATCCGAACCCAACAGGAGGCGAGAGTCATCGTGAATCACACAAAGAAGACGAGCCGGTTCGCTCGGAAGGCCGCGATGTACATGCCTGCGCTGGCGCTGATCCTGGCCGTATCAGGGACCTATGTACAGGCCAATCGAGAGGGCGAGTCACGGCCCCCTGTGGATCCCGCCATTGAAAAGACCAAGGAAAAAGGGTTCGAAGGCGTCGATTTCTCCTACGATCTGTTCGGTGGCCCCCCCGGTCGATCGGCCGCGCGCCTGGCACAGCAGGCCATGGCCAAGGACATAGAAGACAAACCGAAGGTGATGGCCAGACAGTCCAAGCTCTTGCACGACCGATACCGACTGGACTGCAAAACGCACCCGGCGGTGCGCATGACCAAGGGCAAACCGCAACCGATCGGCCCCACCGTGCAACTGAAAGAAGGCGTCACGTGGGACACACTTGCTCGGATGGACGCGGACGAGATCAGAAAACAAAAGGCCTTTCCCGCCGGTTTCATGCGATTGCCCCATGTGAAGCATGAGGTTGGAGGCATGGTGTTTCCCGACGAGCAAATCCGCCTGTTTCCCCGATTGGAACGTTTCGATGTCGTTTTCGATCTTCCGGCCTGTTTTCTCCCGGAGTTTCCACCGCCGATTTTTCTGACTACCCATCCTGAACTGGGCGACGTGTCGCAAGGGGAGGTCTTGAGCCTGGAAAATTTCGACCGCCTCTTCCGGGGATTGATCACCCCGGTGCAATTGGATGGTCTGAGAATGCTGGTGACGCAGTTTCCTCAGGAAGAATTCAACCTCACGGCGGATCGCAAGTCACCCAAGCCCAGCGCCGGCGTGGCTTGTCTGGACTGCCATGTGAACTTTCATACCACGGGCCAATTTCATTTGAATCCTGATACACGTCCCCAGCTCGACCGGCTGCGCTTGGATACGGTGAGCTTGCGGGGCATGTTCAATCAACAGATTCATGGATCGAAACGCAGTCTGCGGTCGGTGGAGGACTTCACGGAGTTCGAGCAGCGGACCGCTTATTTCAACGGCGACCACATTCGCGCCGCCAAGAAAGGCGTCAACATCATTGATCGTTTGCTGGTCGCGCACATGGCCCAAATCCAAAACATGATCGATTTTCCTCCGGCACCGAAACTGGATCCCATGACCGGACGGTTGGATCGATCCCGCGCCGATCGGCAAGAAATCGCCGGAGAGGAACTGTTCTTCGGCAAGGCCCGCTGCGCCGTCTGCCACCAACCGCCGGCCTACACTGATCACATGATGCATGATCTATTTTTGGAACGGTTCGGAGCGGAAGCCGATGGGCCGATCAAGACGTTTGCCTTACGCGGGATTAAGGACTCACCGCCGTATTTCCACGACGGACGATTGCCGACGCTAGAGGATAGCGTCGAATTCTTCAATGTCGTCGGGGGACTGAAATTGAACAGCGACGAAAAAGCCGCGTTGGTGGCGTTTCTGCGGGCCCTCTGATCGCAGATAAACGCGAAAGGTCGCCGGATCGGCCACCGGTCGGATCGAGAAAGGATGCCATGAATGCCATCGGACGCGTGATCGGGCCGGCGACGGTGCAGGCCTACCATCAGGAAGAAATACGCAGCCTGGTGTTGGATGAGTTCCGGGGCCGCTGGCTGATTCTCCTCTTCTATCCCGGCGACTTTACCTTTGTCTGCCCGACGGAATTGGCGGACATTGCGCGGCTCTATCCCGAATTCGTCAAGCTGGACGCGCAGGTGTGCGGCGTCAGCACCGACTCCGTGTATGTACACAAGGCCTGGCATGACAGCTCCCCGATGGTGCGCTCCGTCGAATTCCCGTTGATCGCCGATGTGACCGGGACGTTGAGCCGTCAATTCGGCGTGTATCTGGAGGAGGAGGGGGTCGCCCTTCGAGGAACGTTCGTGATCGATCCGGACGGGGTGCTCCGGGCCTGTGAGGTGCACGACAACAGCATCGGTCGGAATATGGCAGAGACGCTGCGGAAACTTCAGGCGGCCGTACGAGTGCGTGAAGGCGAGGGCGAAGCCTGTCCCGCCGGCTGGCAACCGGGGCAGCCCACGCTGACGCCCGGCCTCGACCTGGTGGGAAAACTCTAATCAGCTGCATGGCCACTACGTGTTCGAGCCGGATGGCCCGAGCACATCGCGGCTGATTGATCTCCTGCCGGGAGTCCTTCTCGAGGGCGAACAGGAACATTGAACGTTTCGAGAAGGCCTGCAACAAGGCCGCTCTAGGGGTTTGTCCAGTACCCCGACGCAGGGATGTTGTGTAAGGTGATGCTGCCTCTGCCCGAGGCACTCATCATCAACGGCAGTGAGGATAAATATAACGGCAGTGAGGATAAATATGGAGAGACAAGGACGGTTCACCCAGCCCCGAGTGCTGGCGATGATTCTGGCAGGGGGAAAGGGGACACGCCTCATGCCCTTGACCCAAGCGCGCAGTAAACCGGCTGTCCCTTTCGGCGGGACCTATCGCATCATCGACTTCGTGCTTAGCAATTTTTATAACTCCGGCATTCTGGGCATGCATGTGATGGTGCAATACCGGTCGCAATCCTTGATCGAACATCTCCGGAAGGCCTGGCGAATCGGCGACGGAGACCGGCAGTTCGTCACGGTGGTCCCGCCACAAATGAACTCCGGGGCGGGCTGGTATGAAGGCACCGCGGACGCGGTGTTCCAGAACCTCAATCTGATCCGCGATTTTGCTCCCGATATCGTTGCCGTGTTCGGCGCGGACCATATCTACCGCATGGATATCCGGCAGATGTTGCAGTTTCACCTCGATCGGGAAGCGGATGTGTCGGTTGCGACGCTTCCGGTCCCCCTCGCTGATGCGCAGGGTTTCGGGATCGTCGAAATCGACCGCACCAGCCGCGTGGTGGGATTTGACGAAAAGCCACCGGTTCCCAAGGCCATGCCCGGCGACCCAGCGCGTGCGCTTTCATCCATGGGCAATTATCTGTTTAACGCCGATGTGCTGGTGCAGGCCTTGGAGGAAGACGCGAAAAACGGGGGATCACATGACTTCGGGCGGGACATTCTGCCCCGCCGTCTCAAGACCGACCGGGTGATGGCCTATAACTTTCTCGACAACGAAGTTCCCGGCGTCGGTTTCCATGAGGAGGCCGGCTATTGGCGTGACGTGGGGACCATGCAGGCCTATTGGCAGGCCAATATGGATTTATTGGGAGAGATGCCTGCCTGCGATTTGCGCAATCAGGAATGGCCGATCAGAACCGAGCCTTCCTATGGTCCTCCGGCGAGTCTGGTCAATTGTTATGTCGATCATGCTCTCATTGGAGAAGGAAGCCGCGCGAGTGAAGCGGATATCAGGCGTTCGATCATCGGACGCCATGTGCGCATCGAACGCGGCGCCTATATCGAAGACTCGATCATTTTCGACCATACCCACATCGGAGCCGGCGCCAAGCTGAAGCGCGTCGTCGTCGATCGTCACAATAACATCCCCGCGCATGCCGAACTCGGCGCGGGGGACGACGGATTAGACAGGGCATCCGATTGGGAAGAATCGGGCGTGCTGGTCATTCCCAAACCTCCGGCGGCGAAAGAGGAGCAGAGGCGTCGGCTGCCGTCCTATTAAGGGCGGCACTCGCCGGCTGACATCGATATGCCGCGTATCCCGGTTGCGACTTACCGTCTGCAGCTCAACCATACCTTTACGTTTCGCGACGCCGCTCGAATTGTCCCCTATCTCCATGCCCTCGGCATCACCGACTGTTATGTCTCGTCGATCCTGAAAGCCGTTCCGGGCAGCATGCACGGGTATGATCTCGTGGACCCGGAGTGTCTCAACCCCGAGCTGGGGACGGAGCAGGATTTCGACGACTTCGCCGCGTCGCTCATCCAGCACGGCATGGGGTTGCTGTTGGATGTGGTGCCCAATCACATGGGCATTCGATCCACAGAGAACCGCTGGTGGTGGGATGTGCTGGAGCACGGTCCCGGTTCCCGGTATGCGACGGCATTCGACATCGATTGGTCGCCGCTGAAGCGCGAACTCGAGGACAAGGTGCTGCTGCCCATCCTGGGGGAACAGTACGGGGCGGTGCTGGAGAATCAGGACATTCGGTTGCTGTATGCGGACGGCGGATTCATCGTCACCTACTTCGACCACCGGTTTCCCGTCGCGCCTCAATCCTGGGAGGGCATTCTGTCGTTCCGCCTGGCCGACTTGACGGCGCAAGCGGGAGAGCAGGATCAGGGCGATGTGCAGGAATTGCTCAGTATTCTGACCGCATTGAGAAATCTCCCGCCCAGAAACGAGCGCGATCCGGCGCGTATCGCCGAGCGGTACCGGGAATCGGGCATCATCAGGCGCCGCCTCGCTGCCCTCGTGACCGGGAATGAAACGATCCGATTGCATCTGGCGGCCAATGTGGAGAGGTACAACGGTGTCAAAGGAGATTCAGCCAGCTTCGACCGACTGGATGCGCTGCTCGATGAGCAAAGTTACCGGCTGGCTTCCTGGCGAGTGGCGTCCGAGGAAATCAACTACCGGCGATTTTTCGATATCAACGAATTGGCGGCGATACGCACGGAAGAAGCGCGCGTCTTTCACGAATCTCACCGGCTGGTGTTCCGTCTCCTCAAACGCGGCGTGGCGACGGGCCTGCGGATCGACCATGTGGATGGACTCTATGACCCGGAGCATTACCTGGTTCAATTGCAGGAATGGGCGGCCCGGGAACTTCCGCCTTCACCTTCCGGCGAGCCGGCCTCGCTGTTCGTCGTCGTGGAGAAAATTCTCGGCAAAGGCGAATCGCTCCCTGCGACCTGGCCGGTCGCCGGCACGACCGGCTACGATTTTTTGAATCTGGTCAACGGACTCTTCATCCACTCCGCGAAGGAACGGTCGATGGAGATGCTGTATCAGCGATTCGTCGGCCAGCGGATCGTCTACGACGACCTCGTCTATTTCACGAAAAAGCTGATCATGCGGGCCTCGATGTCCAGCGAACTCAATGTGCTGGGGCACCAGTTAAATCTGCTCTCGGAAAAGGACCGGCAATACCGGGACTTCACCTTGAACAGTTTGACCCACGCCATCACCGAACTGATCGCCTGCTTCCCCGTGTACCGCTCCTACATCACGGCCGAGCAGAAAGAGTTGCTGGACCGCGATCGCACTTACATCACGATGGCCGTCACCAGGGCCAAACGCCGCAATCCGACCTTGAGCGGCCAGGTCTTCGATTTCGTCCGGGATCTGCTCTTCAAGCGCCTGGAAGACCGCGTCAAACTGACCCACGCGGATCAAGTGCGGTTTGTGACGAAGTTCCAGCAAACGACCAGCCCGGTTACGGCGAAGGGCATCGAGGACACGGCGTTCTACATTTACAACCGGCTTGTCTCGCTCAATGAAGTGGGAGGCGAACCGGCGCAGTATGGCCTGTCGGTCGAGGCCTTTCACAAGGCCGCCCGGGAACGGCGGGCGCATTGGCCCCACACGATGCTGACGACATCCACGCATGATACGAAACGCGGCGAAGATGTGCGCGCGAGGATCAACGTGTTATCGGAGATCCCTGAACGGTGGCGCGCCGCGCTGGCCCAATGGAGCAAGCACAACCGGCGGTTCCGGATCAAAGTCGACGACCTCATCGCTCCGGATCGCAATGAAGAATATCTGCTGTATCAAACGTTGGTGGGAGTCTGGCCTCCGTTGCCGGTGGATGACAAGCAGTACGAGACGTTGAAGGAGCGTCTCGTACAGTACATGCTCAAATCGATCCGCGAAGCGAAGGTGCACACGGGGTGGGTGAATCCTCGTGAGGACTACGAGGACGCGGTGCGCCGGTTTGTGCGCGGGATTCTGGATCGCTCCGTTTCGAATCCGTTTCTGGAAGAGTTTCTGCCCTTTCAGGCATTCGTGGCGCGGTGCGGCATGCAGAACTCGCTGGCGCAGTTGCTGGTGAAGCTGACCGCCCCCGGGATTCCTGATTGTTATCAAGGCACGGAGTTATGGGAATTCAGTCTGGTGGATCCCGACAATCGACGGCCCGTGGACTTCGACCTTCGCGCCAGGCTCCTGCAAGACTTCCGGCAGGGGACCGGGGAGGAGGTCACTGATCGACGCGCCCTGGTTCGCCGCCTGATGGAATCCTGGGATGACGGCCGCATCAAGTTATACCTTTTGCAAACCGCGCTCCGTCACCGGCGCGAACATGCAGCGCTCTATCTTGAAGGGGATTATGTACCGCTGGAATGCGAGGGCGCGCGTCGGGCGAATCTCTGCGCCTTCGCCCGCTTGCATCAGGAACAGGCCATCGTCACCGTCGTGCCCCGCCTGACCGCAGAATTCCTTGGGGAGTCGAGCAGCCTGGTGGAGGCCAGCGATCCCTGGCAGGACAGTCGCCTGACAGTGCCGTCATGGAAGGCCGGGTCGGACTACATCAATCTGCTGACAGGGGAACGTTTCGAAACGGTCACAGAAAACGGGAAACAAACGCTCCCAGTTAAAGCACTACTACGTGATTGCCCCGTGGCCCTGCTGGATCGTTGCTTCTGATGGAGCTCGCTCGCCTGGCGAATTTCTAGGGTCATTCCTAGCTGCCCCCATCCAGATCGGGAGTTAACACTACAAGAAAGAGGGCGTGATCTCGACGCAGCGGGCACGGGCCGCATCCGATTTTCTAACCCCAGAGGAGGAGAAGATGGCTACACATATAGGACGGAGACTGCTGACCGCATCGACCATCGAAGGAACCGCGGTTCAAAACGCGGCCGGAGAGGATCTGGGTGAGATTCACTCGCTCATGATCGATCTGGACCAGGGGCGCATCGCCTACGCCGTACTGTCGTTCGGCGGTTTTATGGGCTTAGGCGACAAGCTGTTCGCCTTGCCATGGGGCGCGCTCTCGATTTCCGCAGGCGGAGATTTCTTTATTCTGAACGTCCCGCGGGAACGGCTGGAGCAAGCCGAAGGGTTTGATAAGGATCGGTGGCCCGACATGGCCGATTCTGCCTGGGCCGAGCGGTTGCATACCTATTATGGATACAAGCCCTATTGGTAATTCAGGATCACAGAGACAGGTGTAGTGCATGCATTTCACAAAAGGAGAATCGATATGAATCGACGAATGGCAATGTATGCGGGAACGATCGCGTTGGCGTTGATGGCCGGCACGCCGGCGTTTAGCCAGGTCTCTACTGGTTCCGGCGCGCCGGCGCCGGATTCAACCATGGGAAAAGGTGCAGGCACGAGCACCCCGAAGGAGTCACCGTCGTTCGATAAAAAGACGGATCTGACGGGTGGGAAACAGGGGATTCCAGAAGAATATGCGGACACCCCTGTACGCCAAGGCAAGCTCGTGGAAATGAAGGACAGCAAGTACCTCAACGCGTCGGTCTTCAGCGTGAGCGGAGAGGAAATCGGCAAAATTCAGCAGGTCATGAAGGATGAAAAAACCGGAGACATCGAATATGTGGTGTTTGTCTCCAACGAATCCAAACGGCCGCAGCCGATCAGATGGAGCCAATTCAAAACGAAGGGCGATAAGCTCCAATTGACGATGAAGAAAGAGGAGATTCAAAACGCCTTGCCGATGAGCAGCAGCAAGGATAAGTCTCCTGACCTGCAGGAATACAAGGACAAGATGGGACAGGTTCGGGAAGCCCCGACCGTATCGGGGAACCCCGGTGTCCCGGGCCAAAAGGGCCCCGAAGCCACCGGATCCATGGGTGAAGAGTCGGTGGGCGGCGGCGGACCCAGCGGCACGAGCGGAATGCCCTCGGGAAAAGCTCCTGGATTTGAAGGTGGCAACCCGAGCAGCAAGCGCTAAACATACAGCGCAGGTTTAGGTTGAGATCGAGAAGGGCAGGCGTTCGAACGAGCGCCTGCCCTTCGTGCGTGGAGAGACGTTCAGCCCTGTTTGGCAGGAGTCAGACCGAAAGCGAGATCCGAAGACGTCACCGGCGCCTTGGCCGGGACTCCGAGCAGGTTCCCGTAGACCGCTACATAGTTTTGCGCCATCCGTTCCGCAGAAAACCGGAGCTCGAACGATTGCCGGCATCGGGTCCGTTCCAGCAACGGGACATGTCTGATCGACTGTGCCATGTCCTCCAGGGTGTCACAGAGAAACCCTGTCACTCCATGTTCGACAATTTCGGGGATGGCGCCGCAGCGAGTTCCAATGACGGGCGTCCCGCAGGCCAGCGCCTCTATCAATGCCAGCCCGAAGGGCTCCGGCCACGTATTGGGGGCCAGCAGGGCATAGGCATGGCCCAGCAAATCTTCTTTCTCAATGTCAGTGACCTCACCTAGAAATTCCACCAGCGGGTGATCCAGCAGCGGCTCGATCACCGACTTGTAATAGGCGGCATGTTGCCTGTCGATCTTCGCGGCGATGCGCAACGGCATCTCCACCCGTGTGGCGATCTCAATCGCCCGATCCAATCCCTTTTCAGGCGCCACGCGGCCGAGGAAGAGCAGATAACGCCCTTGCTCTTCTTGCGGTGCATACAGGTGTTTCGGCAGGCCAGGATGGATGGTGGCCTGCCAGTTGGCCCAGGCCAGGGGCTCGCGTTGGGCGTCGGACACGGATACCAACGGAAGGTCGACAAATTTTCTGAAGACGGGAACCAGCTCAGGCTGGTCCAGCCGGGCATGCAGCGTGGTGAGCATCGGGGTGCGGCACCGCCTGGCGAGAGGAAACGGAATAAACTCCAAATGCGAATGGATGAGATCGAACTCCGGCGCGGAGCTGAATACCTTTTCGATCATGGCGGTCAAGGGAGCCTCATAGTTCATGATGACTGTGGTGGAGCGGAGCGCCTCGGCGCACATCGGCATGAGGCGTGCGCTCGTCGTGGAGTCGCCGCTGGCAAAGAGCGTGACCTCATGGCCCTGCCGGACCAACTCTTCCGTGATGCATGACACAATGCGTTCTGTTCCGCCATAGAGAACCGGTGGAACACTTTCCCATAGGGGCGCGACCTGGGCGATCTTCATACAACTGGCTCCTTTTTTTCGACCGGTGACGGTGCGTGGCGACCTCAATTGGATGGACAGCGAACGGAGAATCGGAGGGTAGTCATGAGTTGCGACATGGGGGAATCACTCTATGTGATGCGGATTGTTGCGAGGGTCATCCTAACGAGCCGGTGAACGATTCAGAACTAGGCGGCTCCCTAGTAGCCACCCTCTGCCTGCTCCGGAATGATGCGCGGAGAAGCGGGGGCTCTGTTCGTCAGCGTCAAGGAGCAGGAGCGTGGAACAGCATCGCCGGGATCCGGTGGTCGTCGTCGGAGGCGGATTCGGCGGGTTGGCTGCCGCGCGGGCCTTGCAGGGCACCCTGCGAGACGTCGTCCTCATCGATCGGGTGAATCACCACCTGTTTCAACCATTACTTTATCAAGTCGCCACGGCCGCCTTGTCTCCCGGTGATATCGCCTGGCCGCTGCGCACCCTCTTTCGCTCCCAACGCAATGTCCGGATCCTGCTGAATGAAGTGATGGCGATCCACCGCGCGGCCCGGCGTATCGATCTCCGGGACGGGGATCCGATCTCCTACAGCGCGTTGATTCTCGCGCCGGGCGCCTGCCATTCGTATTTCGGGCACGCCGCATGGGAAGCGGATGCGCCGGGACTCAAGACGTTGCCGGATGCGTTGGAGATCCGCGAGCGGATGCTCATGGCTTTCGAGAAGGCCGAACGAGTCAAAGGCACCCCGGATGCCCTCGATGAGCTGACCTTCGTCATCGTGGGAGGCGGCCCCACGGGAGTGGAACTGGCGGGAGCGCTGGCAGAAATCGGCAGAAAGGCGATGACACCGGATTTTCCGGTCCTTCGAGAAACGACTTGCCGCATTCTGCTCATCGAAGGAGGGCCGCGAATCCTCGAAGCCTTCCCTCTCGCCTTGTCCCGCCGGGCGCAGGCCTCCCTCGAACGCCTCGGGGTGACGGTGCTCTTGAACCGCCGGGTTCAGGATGTGAACTCAAAAGGCGTCCTGGCAGGAGAGGAGTTCATCCGGAGCGCCCATGTGATCTGGGCCGCCGGCAATGTGGCCTCGCCCATCCTGAGCTCACTCGGGGTGCCCTTGGATTCGTCGGGGCGCGTGATGGTCGAACCGGATCTGAGTCTGCGCGGCGATCCATGGCTGTTCGTGATCGGCGACGCGGCGCATTGCCCCTCTGCGGAGGGCAAACCCTTGCCGGGCCTCGCGGCGGTCGCCATGCAAGAAGGTCGGTACGTGGCCGGGATGATCAGTCGAGGCGTCCCGCCCGAGCGGCGCGCGCCCTTCGTATACCGGGATCGCGGCATTCTGGCGACGATCGGCAGGGCCAAGGCGGTCGCGCAGTTCGGACCCCTGTCACTGTCCGGGATCGTCGCCTGGCTGGCCTGGTGTTTCGTCCATATCTTTTTTCTGATCGGCTTCCGAAATCGAGTCCGGGTGATGTTCGAGTGGATATGGTACTACCTGACGTTTAAGCCGGGCGCGCGACTGATTTATTGGAAAGAACGCATCAAACGGACATGAGAATACTTGCCCGATCGGCGCGCGGTTTGTACTGCGTGTGCACGTCTCAGCGCGCGGGTGGCGGCGAGGCGTCCGGCTTTGAGGGTGATTTCGGATCAGCCGGCCCGCCCGGTTGTTCCGGATCGATCACCATCTTTGGGTCGACGACCGGCGGGGGCACGATCGATTTGGGATTCGGCGGAATGTCCGGCGTGACTTGAATGCCAGGATCGATTTTGGAGGGCGGCGGCGCGGGAGCGGGATGTTGTGTCTCTGGGGCCTGAGTCGGCTCCGGGGGACGAGGATCGGCAGCGAATCCAAGAGTGGGTGATGCGGTTGCGAGAAAAAGTATCATCACGATCCGTCGATCATATGCGCTCCGAGCCATGAGATCACCTCCACGCAATACGAGCCATGATTGCCCGCATGCTCAACGTGATTGTAGCGGGCGGTCGCAACAATCCGTCCTAGGCGTCTCCCTAGTGATCCCTGCTGAGGTGTTCCTGTAGGTTATTTCTTATCAGTAGCGGACATCACCTTGGTGAGCGCCCGCTCGACGGTGCCGATCGCTCGGCCGAGAACCTTCCCCACGGCTTGGCCGACCTTTTTGGCTTGACGACCGGCATCGGACGCACGTTTTTTTGCGACCTTCTTTGTGCTGGTCTCCTTCGTCGTTTTCACCTTGGTGGATGCCGCCGAAGCAGTGGATGTCTTCGGCCGCTTCTTGGTTTTTCGTTCGATGACGTGCGCGGCCGGCTCGATGTCGCGCTTTTGGCCGCGTTTCCTGGGGGCCACGGTTTTTTTGCGGGGCTGGGTTTTTTTTGCCAGGATTTTTCGCATAGATCCTCCTCGAGTCAGTGGGATTGTTTAGGCTGGTGGCACTCTGTACAGTTGAGCACCATTAGACTACTTATAGCATGTCTCCATGAGAGGTGCCGATGACTGTTGCGACGAAAATCGAAGACTACGCCATAATCGGCGACACCCAGACGGCGGCGCTGATTTCGCGTGAAGGATCCCTCGATTGGCTGTGCCTGCCGCGCTTCGACTCACCGGCTTGCTTCGCCGCCATGCTCGGCACGCCGGACCACGGCCGGTGGCTGATCACGCCCCACGAGAATCCCACCAGTATTCGACGGCAGTACCGGGGCGACACCCTCGTGCTGGAGACCCAGTACGTCACGCCGACCGGCACGGCCATGGTGCTCGATTTTATGCCGCCGCGTGATCGCGACATCAATGTGGTGCGCATCGTCGCGGGAGTCAAGGGCACGGTGCGGATGAAAATGGAATTGACGCTGCGTTTCGA
The DNA here is from genome assembly GCA_902500995.1 of uncultured Nitrospira sp. Classification (GTDB taxonomy): domain Bacteria; phylum Nitrospirota; class Nitrospiria; order Nitrospirales; family Nitrospiraceae; genus Nitrospira_A. The sequence goes on along the minus strand of CABVSR010000002.1, from coordinate 89,098 downwards.
TTATGGATCGATCGTGCCCTGGGTCAGCCATCAGCGCCGCTTTCTAAAAGCGGTCGCCGGTCCTGATTCGGTCTACCTGGAGACCGAGCTCGAATTGCGAGGCGTAGGGTTTTCGACCGTCGCCGACTTTACCGTCACAGAAGGGCAGGAAATTCCGCTCACCCTCACGTGGCGAGCCTCACATGACCCGGCCCCCAAACCGCTGATCACTGAACGGGCGCTGTCTGAGACCGAGCGCTGGTGGAAGAAATGGTCGCAGCAATGCACCTATCAGGGGCCTTGGCGCGAACCAGTCATCCGCTCGCTGATTACGCTCAAAGCGCTGACCTACGCGCCGACGGGAGGCATGGTCGCCGCGCCGACCACGTCGCTCCCGGAACTGTTGGGGGGCATCCGCAACTGGGATTACCGGTACTGCTGGATCCGGGATGCGACGTTCACGCTCTATTCGTTGTTGACGGCCGGATATCGCAGCGAAGCCAAGGCCTGGCGCGAGTGGTTGCTGCGCGCCGTGGCCGGGAAGCCGTCCGACCTGCAGATCATGTATGGCATCGGCGGGGAACGGCGGCTGACGGAGTTGGAGTTATCCTGGCTGCCTGGATACGAGCGTTCCGTGCCGGTGCGGATCGGCAATGCGGCCTCTCAACAATTTCAGCTGGACGTCTACGGAGAGATGATGGACACCCTGCACCAGGCCAGGGAATTGGGTCTCGCCGCCAATGAAGATTCCTGGCGGGTGCAACATGCCATCATGGAATTTCTCGAATCGGCCTGGGATCGCCCTGACGAGGGCATCTGGGAGGTTCGAGGCCCGCGCCGGCATTTTACCCATTCCAAGGTGATGGCCTGGGTCGCGGTCGATCGAGCCGTGAAGGCGATCGAACGGTGCCGTCTGGACGGCCCGCTGGATCGATGGCGTGCCCTTCGCGAGACCATCCACGAGCAGGTCTGCCGAGAGGGGTATGATGCGAGCCGCGAAACGTTCGTGCAGTATTACGGCGGGACGTCGCTGGACGGGAGTCTCTTAATGATCCCGCTCGTGGGGTTCCTGCCGGCGCTCGATCCTCGGGTGCAGGGAACCCTCCGCGCCATCGAACGGGAGCTGACCGTCGATGGATTGGTCATGCGGTATCTGCCCTCCGGGCAGTTGGACGGGTTGCCCGGCGACGAGGGGATGTTTTTGCCCTGTTCGTTCTGGCTGGTAGACAATCTGTTGCTCTCCGGTCGCGAGGAGGAAGCCCGGCGGTTGTACGAACGCCTGATCGGGTTGAGCAACGATGTCGGGTTGCTGTCGGAAGAATATGATGTGAAGCATGCGCGGCTGGTGGGAAATTTTCCCCAGGCGTTTTCCCACGTCTGCCTCATCGATTCGGCATTTGGATTCTCACGCAGGGAAAGCCCGGCCGAGCGCCGGCAGCGGAGCTAGTTCGATGAAGAATCGGCAGGCGGCGGGAATGAAGCAGGGCTTATACGGCAGGCGTGCCGTGATTGCTGCACCGTTACTCAGTGCTCTGTTGCAGGAGCCGATCGAATCATGGCCTGCCACGGCCGCCGAACAGGTCGCTGCCGCCGAGGCCGCGCAAGGAGATCAGGGCCGGCCGACGCCGGCTGCAGAAGGAACGGTGGAGCGGTTTATCCTGGATCCGCGCGGCGAGGTCGAGGGATTGTTCCTCGCCGGCGGAATCCATCTGTACGTGACGTCGCGCGCCGCAGATCAACTCATCACCTCTTTCAAACCGGGAGACGCGGTGCGCATATACGGGCGGCTCTTCACCGAAGAGCGGCTGGTGCAGGCGGATGTGATCGCCAACCTTACATCAGGCACCACGTTCGCCGTGCCCATGCGCCTGGACCTTCCCCTGCACGAGCAGGAGGCGCTTTCCGTGACGGAAATGAGCGCGGCGGGAACCATCCGCGCGTTTTTCTATCATCCTCTGAAAAAAGTCGTTCAGGGAATGTTGCTGTCGGATGAGACCCAAGTGCGGTTTCCGCTCGATGCCAGTCCACAACTGCGAGGGGCGTTCCGCCTCGGCGACCGCCTGATGATCAGGGGAAACGGCACGACCAATCGATTCGGGCGGGCGGTGGAGGCTTTGGCCATCGCGAGGAATGGAGGGGCCTTCGTCGCGCTGGACGCCTCGCTCCAAGGCCTGCCGTGACAGAGGGTTCCGGCAAGGAGACAAGCGCCTGCTTCACACGCGGTGAAACCTGTTCCATTCTCCAGCTTGGCCCGCTGCATACAGACTCCCTTCGAAACGGACGAAGGCTGGAGCATCTTTCCGGATCAACCAGACATAGTAATCGGCGGGGTTCGGCCGACCAGCCGGGCCAGTGCCGCCTTGAACCAGCCGAGGTTTCAGCCCGTCATGCGCCGTCGTGGCTTTGGGTCTCTTTCCTGGTACTGTTGCGCCTGTCTTCCTCATCGACCAGAGCCAGCTCGACTTCGTAGAGTGCCGCGCGAGACCAGTACCGGCAATAGACGCGGTTCATGCCGCATGGGGAAGCCGCAGTTTCTATGCTCCTCCATGGGATTTGTTTGAAGGCAAGAAACTCGGTTTTTTCGGATCGGATGCCAGGGGTTTCACTAGGGGTGGCTTGTGTCAGGAGTGACATATAAAAAGATACCGGCGTCAAGGAAGTGAACGTTTGCTGTCAGGATCCACTCAATCGATGTGTCTAAGTTCATCTCGACGGGCTGTCTATGTGTGGATCAGCCTTGTCTGCCTATGGTCCTTGCCTGAAGCCTGGTTTGACGATCCACAACATGTCGTATGGGCGGAAGAACCGACGCCCATTGCGGGTGAGCCGTTTCGCACCACCCTGTTCGGGGAGGAAATCTATGTGCCGCCCCGGGACCGGCGGAGCGTCACGGCCCTGAGTTTCGGCATTCAGGCGATACCGAACGGGCCGGCCCAACAAGAAGCGCTCCCGTTCGGCGCGTTATATATCTGGAGGAATTGGGATGACGACAACCGGCGCCTGCGCGGGACCTTTTCGGGCGTCGTCAACGACGTGGACTACACTATCGGGCTGCGAGACTATCCGAACTGGTCGCTCCTGTTCACGTGGGACAATTTCATTTTGCCCATCGGCCGGTCGGAATATGTGCAGGGGCAGCGCCAGCGGGGCACGGAGCTGGAATGGAGTTATGCGTTTGCCGGGGCCGGAATCGGCTACCGGCTCCCGGTCCGCCCGTTCCGGCAGGACAGCGCAGTGAACATTTCACTCACGTACGAAGCCGGGTACCGCTGGTTCAAGGGCACCAGCTACACGTCGGCGAACTACGGCGTGCCGAAGGACACCTATGAAGGCCGCATCCATTTCCGTATCCGGGCGGACGCGCTCAAACGAAATCTGATGGAGCTTCCGCACGAGGGATTCACCATGGGCGGGGATCTGTTGCATGGGCACCGGGCCAAGTGGGACCAGTGGGGCGGGGCCCCGTTCAATACACCGGATTTCAGGAAGGAACGGACCTACATTCAGGCCAGCGCCTACGCGTTGCTGGCCACGGGGTTGCCGTTCATCGAGAGCGACAAGCACCGCCTATTGAGTAGTCTTCATGGGGGAATCGGGAAGGACCTGGATCGCTTTTCAGCCTTCCGGCTGCCGGGCCGGCCGACCGGCTACGAGTGGGAGGCGATCTCGTTGCCGATGATCCATGGTGTGGCTTTCAATGAATTATTTCCCACCCGGTATGCCGTCGCGAACCTGCAATACCGTTATGAGGCGCTCTTCTTCCTCTACCCCTATGTGGAGGCGACCTGGGGACTGGTCGAACGTCCGGTGTTCACCTCGAACAATGCCGTGAAAAATATCACCGACTCCATGCCTGCCCTGGGAGGAGGGTTGGTGACCGGGGCTCCCTGGAAATCGCAGATCGAGCTCAATTACACCTACAATTTCGGCATCTATCGGGACCCCGGCGGCGCGCCGCCCACCAAGGGCGGTCATGGCATCATTTTTTTCTGGTCGAAAGAATTATGAGCCGCAGGCCACTCGTAATCGTGTGGAGAGAATGGTAGGATTCCTCAGCAACTCCTACTCGGCTTCTTGACTAGCCCGGAGCATACCCATGAAACCACGCGTACTCATAGCCGACGACCATACCCTCGTGGCGGAAGGTGTGGAGAAGCTGCTGGAACACGATTTTCAGTTGTGCGGCCGGGTCGCTGACGGGCGCGCGCTCGTTCGAGCCGTGGAGAAGGACAAGCCGGATATCGCCATCGTGGATATCGCCCTGCCGCTGTTGAACGGTCTGGATGCCTGCCGGCAAATTAAGAAATCGGTCCCGGAGGTGAAGCTGCTCGTCCTCACGATGCACGGCGAGCAATATTTCGTGACGGAAGCGTTTCGCGCCGGTGTGTCCGGATATGTCTTGAAACAATCGGTGGCGGAGGAACTGGTCTTTGCGATCAAGGAGGTGTTGAAAGGGCGTCTCTATGTCTCGCCCAGCGTGGCGGAGAATCTGGTGGCCCAAGCGCTCCATCCCGTGGCGCCGGCTCCGGCCGGTTCACCGCAGCCGTCCAACGATTCGCTCAGCGGCCGGCAGCGGGAAGTCCTGCAGCTGATCGCCGAGGGCCAATCGACCAAGGAAATCGCTTCCACCCTCAATGTGTCCATCAAGACCGTCGAATTTCACAAAACCCGCATCATGAAACAGCTCGGCATTCACAGCACCGCCGAACTCACCAAACATGCCATCGCGATCGGGCTCATCGCCATGCCGCAGCAGCCCACCGTGCCCGGCTCCCAGTCCTGAGCGATCAGGGATGCTGGTCGTGCAGTTTCGTCAATCCTTGCGATAACGCGAATCGCGTCAACTCCGCCGTGGTGCGGATACCCAGCCGGCGCGTGATGTTGCCCTTGTGGAATTCCACGGCCTTCGTGGAGACCTGCATGGTTTGCGCAATTTCCTTCGTGGACATCCCCTTGGTCAGCAGTTGCAGCACTTCCTGCTGACGAGGAGTCAGTTTGGAGGAAAATCCTTCCGGTTTCACCCAGGGGGTCTCGATGGCGTCCTGGACTTCGAGCGAAAGCTGCGGGGAGATATATCGTTGGTTCTTGAGAGCGGCGTTCAGCGCCGACAGCAATTCTGTCGAGGCAGACTGTTTCAAGACATAGGCTGATGCGCCCATCTGAAAGGCCTGCGAAATATAAAAGGGCTCGCTCATCATGGTCACAAAAATAATCTTGGCATGCGGCACGGCCGCGCGCAGCTGCTTCGTGACCTCGAGCCCGTTCATGGTGGGCATCGAGATGTCGAGCAGAATGATGTCGGGGTTGAGCCCAGGCGCAATATTCAGCAGTTCCTGCCCGTTCGATGCCGTGCCGGCCACATCGAAATCCGGCTCCAACAACTGCCGATAGGCTTCCAGGACCAGACTATGGTCATCGGCGATCACGATGCGCGCTTTGGCCACGATGCTCCTTCCATGAACGGTGATGGGCAACCCTCATCAACAAAATAATCCTCTCTGCTGCCCTTGTCCAGACCAGGCGGCTGGTTCTATGCATCACGTGGGCTCATTCTGGCCGAGTGGAGTCAACATCGCGCCTAGGAAAGCCCCCCGGCTTGTTCCCAGAGTGCCCCAGGACCGTACCAGGGCATCGCCTAGTTGGGGAAAGGCCCTGAAACAGTTACGTTGAAAAACCCATGCGCAACATCACTTTACTTATTGAAAGGACTGCTTATGTCCGCCACTCAACCATACCAGGCGAAGACCTACGATCTGTTCGGCTTGTCCGGCATTTCCGATGAAACGTTGCGAGTGCACTTCGGGCTCTACGAAGGCTACGTAAAAGCCGCAAACGAATTGCGCGAACAATTGGCTGAATGTATGAAACGGGGCAAGGTAGATCACGAACAAATGCCGGCCTACTCCGAACTGACCCGCCGGCTGGGTTTTGAATTCAACGGCATGGTGCTGCACGAATATTATTTCGGCAATCTCCGGCGCGGAGGCGACGATCAGCCCGCCGCCGGCTCGGCCTTCAGTCGCGCCGTAGAGCGGACGTTCGGCAGTTACGAGCGCTGGAAAGCGGACTTTTGCAGTGTCGGCATGATGCGCGGGGTGGGCTGGGCGATCTGCAACGTGGATCCGGCGCGGGGGCTCGTCTCCAACCATTGGGTCTCGTTGCATGAACATGGCAACGTGGCCGGCTTCTTACCGATCCTGGTGATGGATGTCTGGGAACATGCCTACCTCTTGGACTATCAACCGAGCGAGCGCAAACAATACATCGATTCGTTCTTCAGCAACATCGGGTGGAACGTCGTCGAAGAGCGGATCCAAGCGGGACTTTCATCGATGGCGGTTCCGCGCTGAAAGAGAGGCGAGGTATGAACGGATGCCTGTACGACTCCGCTGATCCCACATTCCCGGGTCCGGCTCCCGTTCCGGAGCCGAATCCGAATCCCGACCCGGGGCCGAATCCTTTTCCGCCGGATCCGTTTCCTCCTCCCATCCCGCCTCAGCCGGTCAAGCCCCCCATTCCGCAACTTGCCGTGAGGGGAGCGGCGTAGAACGGGACGAATCCCGCGCATTGGATCAAACAGCAGTTCAGCGCGGTCACAGGAAGCGAAGCGGCTCAACGGACTCCGAGGCCATTTCAGATCCTGCTAGAGAAAGTTCTAGTGGGCAAGCATCATCAATCATGAGAGTAATCCATTGTCGCTGGTGAAAGATGGTCGCCTGGACGATCGTCGGCATGCCAACGGCAGGGGAGGCAGCCCATGGAATCGGTAGAAAAAGCAGCCAGCATTCGGCGGTGGATCGATCCTGAGGAGCGAGTGACGGTGGATTTCGAGGATGAGCGGGATCTCAACGCCGAAGTCATCGAGTGTGACCAGCAGACCGTGACCTTGCTGCTGGAAACGGCCTTCCCGCATTACAAACAGCATGTCACGCTTCCGCTCAGCATGGTCACGATCGGAGAAGATCGTACGCGCTACACCAGAAACCCCGACAAGCCCATTCAATATGAACGGCTTCGGATCACCGTGCATGAGGCCCGGCCTCAGGCGGTGTGAAGCCAGTAAGGTGGCACAAATGACTAGGCTCTCAAACTGCGTGAATAGGCCGCGAACGATTGCCGAGGCACGGTTGGCACGGCCGCGCACGAACCTATATCTCGAATCGAGGATCGATGAAGACCTGGGCGTGTTGCCCGGTGAAGTGCGTCGGGTAAAACACGTCATGTCCTCGGCGTTGACCGTCGTGTCCCCGGACACGAGCGTCGACGATGCGATGTCGCTGATGGCCGCGATGAATGTCCCGGTTATCGTCGTCTTCGAGGGAACCAGCCTCGTCGGCATGCTGACCGATCGGGATCTCGCCTTACGGGGGCGTTCAGGAGGCACGCCGAGGGTGTCCACCGTCGCAGACCTCATGCGCGATCATGTGCCCTATTGTCAGGAAGACGATCTCCTGACAGACGCGCAGGCGCTCATGCGAGTGGCCGAGATGGATTGGATGCCTGTTCTCGATCGTACGGGCCGGCTCGCCGGCATTGTTTCAATCTATGTCCCTCCAGTCTGATCATCATCTCTCCGGGGGAATCCATCCCGCTGGCCAGGGTTCTACCTAGTACGTGCCATTCCTCCTAGCTTCTACTGTGTGCACAGGGGATCCGCACCAGTCAAGGAGGAGACAGGACGATGTCGCACAATGGCCTTGGACGGCACTTTGGAACAAGTGTGGGGTTGTTTATTTCGATCGTCGCCTGCGCGGTTGCGATCGGAGCGCAGGGAAGGGCCGGCGCTCCGAGGGAACATGATCAGAACTCCATGGCGGACGTCGGCCTGGAATCCGCCTGGCCTCAGGGGCGCGTAGATCTTTCATATTGAACGCAAATCGAACGAAGTATGGCCGTTTGACGGCATGAAAGGAGTCGAGATGAAAACAGAGAAGCCATCGATCATCAAGGATGTGCAAACCATCAGGGAACGCGCTCGCCAGCACATTGAAGAAGGCGCGCTGACCGCGGATTACAAGGCGGACCGCGATACCGTGGTCAAACTGCTGAATGAAGCCTTGGCAACGGAAATTGTCTGTGTCCTCCGATACAGGCGCCATTATTTCATGGCGGAGGGCATGAACGCGGAAAGCGTCAAAGCGGAATTTCTTGAACATGCCGACGAGGAACAGGCCCATGCCGATGAACTGGCGGAGCGAATCGTCCAGCTCGGCGGGGAACCGAATCTCTCACCCGACGGATTGTCCGACCGCAGCCATTCGGAATATGTCGAGGGTGACGATCTGGAAGATATGATCAAGGAAGATCTGGTGGCGGAGCGGATTGCGATTGAAAGTTATCGCGATATGATCGCCTTCGTCGGCAGTGACGACCCCACGACGCGGCGGCTGCTCGAGCACATTTTGATGAAGGAAGAAGAGCATGCCGAGGATCTCGTCAGTCTCTTGAAGTAACGTCCGCGACCATAACCACGCGCGTACCGCGATCTGACTGAATGGAGATGACATGAAGGTATGGCCGGGCCGACCCTATCCGCTGGGCGCCACGTGGGATGGGGAAGGGGTGAATTTTGCCCTGTTTTCTGAGAATGCCACGTCGGTGGAACTGTGCCTCTTTGACGGGCCGGACGCGACAAAGGAATCCCATCGGATTCGTTTGGAGGAACGGACCAATCAAACCTGGCATGTGTACCTGCCGGAGGGGCGCCCCGGCCTCCATTACGGCTACCGCGTCGACGGGCCTTACGAGCCTGCGGCCGGCCACCGGTTCAATCCCGCCAAACTCCTGATCGACCCCTACGCGAAATCGATCGCGGACACGATCCGGTTGTCGGACAGCATGTTCGGCTACCGGATCGGTGAGCCGGACGCGGATCTGGTCCGCGACGAACGCGACAATGCGGAAAACACCCCTAAATGTGTCGTCGTCGATCAGGCGTTCAGTTGGGGAGGCGATCATCTGCTCCGCACGCCCTGGTCGAAGACGGTCATTTATGAGGTGCATGTGAAGGGTTTCACGGCGCGGAATCCCAACGTGCCGGAACATCTGCGCGGCACCTATGCGGGTCTCTCGACGCCGGCGGTGATCGAATATCTGCAGAGCCTCGGAGTAACGGCGGTGGAATTGCTGCCCGTGCACCATGCGGTGCAGGACAAACATTTGACCGATCAGGGGCTGACCAATTACTGGGGCTACAACACCATCGGTTTTTTTGCGCCCGACATGCGTTACGCCTTGTCCCCTGTCCGGGGGCGGCACGTGCGAGAATTCAAAACGATGGTCAAGACGTTGCACAGTGCCGGCATCGAGGTCATTCTCGACGTCGTCTACAACCATACGGCAGAAGGCAACCATCTCGGACCGACCCTGTCGTTCCGAGGGATCGATAACGCTGCCTATTACAGGCTGGTGGCGGACGACCCCCGCTACTACATGGACTACACCGGTTGCGGGAACAGCCTGAATGTGCGCCATCCCAGGACGCTGCAGCTGATCATGGACAGTCTCCGGTACTGGGTGCTGGACATGCATGTCGATGGTTTTCGCTTCGATCTGGCCTCCACCTTGGCCAGGGAGCTGCACGAGGTGGATCGACTGAGCGCCTTTTTCGACATCATTCACCAGGACCCGGTCTTGTCGCAGGTGAAGCTGATCGCAGAACCATGGGACCTCGGCGACGGCGGGTATCAGGTCGGCAACTTCCCGGCCGGCTGGGCGGAATGGAACGGCAAATACCGCGATACGATCCGCCGGTATTGGAAGGGCGACGGGGGGCAAGTCGCGGAGCTTGCCTACCGGCTGTCCGGCAGCAGCGACCTCTATGAAATGAGCGGCCGTCGGCCCTTCGCCAGCATCAACTTCATCACCGCGCACGACGGGTTCAGCCTTCATGATTTGGTGTCGTACAACGAGAAGCACAATGAAGCGAACGGCGAGGGCAATCAGGACGGCCATAACGATAATCTGAGCTGGAACTGCGGCGTGGAGGGCCCCACCGACGACCGCGCCGTGCGCGACCTGCGCTTCCGACAGAAACGCAACATGCTGGCGACGTTGCTGCTCTCGCAGGGTGTGCCGATGTTGTGCGGCGGTGATGAGATCGGGCGCACGCAGCAGGGCAATAATAATGCCTACTGCCAGGACAATGAACTCAGTTGGCATGATTGGACCCTGACGCCGGAGAACCGGGCCTTTCTTGGCTTCGTCCGCGAAGTCATCGCGTTGCGCCAGGACCATCCTGTCTTCCGGCGCCGGCGCTTTTTCCAAGGGCGGCAGATCCACGGATCCGAAGTGAAAGATATCGTCTGGCTGCGCGCCGACGGTAAAGAGATGGACGAGGCCGATTGGACGCAAGGGCACCTGCGCGCGATCGGCTTCGTGCTGGCCGGCGATGCCATCGAAGAGAAAGACAGCCGCGGCAACTCGATTGTCGATGATACGTTCATGGTTCTGCTCAATGCGCACCATGAAGCCGTAGAATTTTTGCTGCCCTCATCTGAAACCTCCGTCTGCTGGAGGCTCACGCTCGACACGGCCCAATCCGCGATTCCCGACCCGGCTCCCACGTTTAAAGGTGGGGAGGGCTACACCACGCAAGCAAGGTCGGTGGCCATCCTCAGCCGTTCCAACGCGTCCCTCGAGGCCTAAGGCCTCGCAGTAAGGCTTCACCCTCTCCTTCGTCCTGATCTCAATCATCCATCTACGTAGTGGCCACGATCTGTGGCGGCAGACCGCTGCGAAAACTAGGGGTATGTCCAGTCATCCATCGTCTGCCGGGGAGTTATAACAAATAAAGATCACCGTCGGGAGGCGCAGATGAAACATCTGAAAGAGCAGGGAGTCAAGGCCAAGGTCGTGGTGACGCTCACGGAAGGCGCGGACGAGGACGACAACTGCGTGGTGCTGTACCGGGGCGGCAAAAACGGTCTTGCCTTCCGGTCTCCTTCTCATCGGGTATTAAAGAGCGCCGTTCGGCAACGTGGTCGCGGAGAGGCTGCCGTATCAGGCGGGCAGGCTTCCGCGGCGGCCATCCATCAACAGGGAGGAGTGTCATGAATACCGATCAATTCAAAGGAAAATGGGTGCAGTTCAAAGGCGAAGTCAAAAAGCAGTGGGGCAAATTTACGGATGACGATCTGAAGCAGATCGAAGGGGATTACGACAAGTTCGTCGGACGCATCCAGGAGCGTTACGGCGATAAAAAAGACGAAGTCATGCGCTGGGCCGATGATTGGTACACCCGGCAAGGGCAATCCCAACCGGGAGCCCAGCGCCGAGAGGCTCAACCTCCCCGCTGATTCCGGTGACGCTTACTGACAGCACTATAAAGGAGTACACGAGATGAAAAAAATTATTGCGATGGCGTTGTTGTCCGGGGTGATGGCAAGCCCGGCCTGGGCCTTGTTTGAAACCAACAAGCAATTGGCCGCCACGGCTACCGTCACCTTGGAAGACGCCGTCAGGCACGCGCTGAAGGCGGTTCCAGGTAAGGCCGTCGAGGCTGAGATCGGAAAGGAAGACGGGCGGACCGTCTATGAAGTCGAAATCATCGACTCCAACAACAAGACCCAGAAGGTCTACGTTGACGCTCAGAGCGGTCAGACCAAGATCGATCACTAAATCGGTCGGGCGTGCCGGTGGGGTACCGCGCGCCGGCACGCCTCTGCCAAGGATGTCAAGGAGAGGTGGCGATGGCACTCATACAGTGGAGGAGAGTCGGCCTTCCCCTGATGGGGATGGTGCTGATGACGGCGGTGGCACAGGCAGGCGACAGACTGACTCCGCGAGGAGCAGCCGGGCCGGTCTTGGTTGTGAATCAGGATCAGATCGCAGGTAAATGGAAACAATTCAAAGGCGAACTCAAGGCGAAGTGGGCTGAATTCACGGAAGACGATCTGATGTTGATCGAAGGGCGAATCGATATCCTGGAAGGCAAGATTCAGGAACGGTACGGCGATCGCCGGGAGGAAGTGAAACGGTGGGTCGATGAGTGGTTTGAAAGCCACGCCGACAAGCCGAGTCAGTCCTAACCGGAGGAGCCAGCCACATTGCCACATTCACAGAGGAGACCGACAATGAAACCAAGGGTGTTGTGGGGAGCAGTCGTGTTATGCGCATCCGCCCTCATGATCGGCGGCGTGAGCGCCCCTTCCGCTTCGGCGGCGGACGACAAGGGCCTGTTTGAGCAGATCGATATCGGCCTCCTGTCGATCGGTGGTCGCGCGACCTATGTGGATCCCAAGGATGGCTCCAGCCGTTGGTTCGGGGGCGGGCAGGTACGCCTGCACCCGTGGCGTTATCTGGCGTTTGAAGGCTCCGCGGACTATCGGCGCAACGATATCGGAGATAGTCGCGTCCATACCTATCCGGTCCAAGTGTCCGCCCTGATCTACCCGTTCGGTACCACGAGATTGGCTCCGTTCCTGCTGGGCGGCGGAGGCTGGTATTACACCACGGTCAAAGGACCTGGCGGCTTCGATGATACGCAGAACCGGTTCGGCGCACACGCTGGTGGCGGGCTACAATTTTTCTTCAACAAGCACGTGTCGATCGATAGCACGTACCGCTACATCTGGCTGGAGAAGATCGAATCTCGCGATCAAAACATCGTCGATAAAAAATTTCAGGACAACGGCCACATGATTACCGTTGGCCTCAATTTCCATTTCTAGCCGTGGCGGACGAGGCTGGAGGGTGGAACAGGTTGTGGTACGGGAACGCCGGACAAGGCAGGCGAGCGGAGATTGCTTGGGCCTTGCTGCTGCTGTGTCTCGTCGCAGTTCCTGGTTTAGCGACGGCCGCATCCGACGAATACATTGCTGGATACGCGGTGGGTCTGCTGGAACATGAGTTTCACCTCTCGGGAGCAGTGGTGCAGGTGGAGCAGGGTCGAGTGGTCGTCTACGCCAAACGGTTGGGGGCCGAAGATCCGGCCAAAATCGTCACCGCGTTGGAGGCCATTCCAGGAGTCGAGCGGGCCGAAGTTCGGACCGGACCAGCTCCCGCTCCTGCGCCCGGGGCGGGTGTCGTACAAGCGGCCACGCCGGAATCCGACTCGAAATTTCTCCCCCGTGGCTTGCTGGTCGATCCGTTGCACGCCGACCTTCGTTGGCCCCATTTCGGTGCGGCCTATCATGCCCTCTCATCCGGCAGCCGGGAATTTGCCAGCTCCTTCGGCGAGTCCTTCGCCGTGTACCGCGATGCCGCTCCCTTCAACGGCGAATGGGAGTTGGGTATACAGGCCGGGGTCTTTGGGGTGTTCGATCCGGAAAAACGTTCCATCGATTTGATCAATGCCGACTACACGATCGGGATCGTGACCAGTTATCGCGCCGATAAACTGTCGGGGTTCTTGCGTATCCGGCACCAGAGTTCGCACTTGGGTGACGAATTCATCCTGAATAATCCCCAGGTCAATCGGATCAATCTGAGTTACGAGGAGATCGATCTCAAGCTCTCCTATGATGTGACGACCTGGTTGCGGGTCTACGGCGGAGTCGGGACGATTGTCAGAAAAGAACCAAGCACCTTGGGGCGTGAAACGACTCAAGCCGGAGTCGAGTGGAAAAGTCCTTGGCTGTTCCTGGGCGGGAAGGTCAGACCGGTGGCCTATGCGGACTTCCAGACCCATGCGAGGACCAATTGGTCCGTGGCCCAGTCGGTGATGGCCGGACTGCAGTTCGAGAACGCTAAGATCGGCGATCGGAAGCTCCAAGTGCTGGGCGAGTACTATTCCGGCCCGAGCCCGGACGGCCAGTTGTTTACGCAGCGGGTGGAGTGGATCGGCGTCGGCATCCACTTGTGGTTTTAGGGTTCCGAAATGGAGGGGCAAAAGAAGGCGGCGCCTGCCGCCGGAAAGGATAGGCCAATGCCGGAGGCAACGACACGAAAAAAACCATGCGCGCACCCTTCATGCGCATGTGAGGCCGAAAAGGGGCGGGAGTTTTGTTCCGATGCCTGCCGTAACTCGGCAGCCCCGACGGGAAATTGCTCCTGCGGGCATAAAGGCTGTGGTACGGAGCATGCGTACCATTCTGCGGGGGCTCCCGACAGATGAGCGTCCTGTTTCACCTATAAATGAGGTGCCATCATGTTGAGTTGGGCAGTGACATTTTTAGTGATCGGGCTGATTGCAGGCGTCCTCGGCGTCAGCGGAGTCGCGGGCACGGCGACGCATATCGCCTATGTATTGTTCGTGATCTTTTTGATTCTGGCGGTGATCGGGATGGTGATGGGCCGGCGCCCGCCGGCAGTATGAATCGCGCGGGCGAGCGGGTTACCGTCTCGTCCGCACGGTGCTCACGATGGCGTCGTACAATTGGCCGGCGGCGCGTTCTTTGGTGACAAAGACCGCCGCCCCGGCCTTGAGCATCGCTTCCTCGATGTGCCGCTCGTTTTGAACCGACAGCCCGATGACCACCACATCCGGTCGCTCGCTGGTGATATGGCGGGTGGCTTCGATACCGTCGATCATCGGCATGTTGATGTCCATGACGACCACATCCGGTTTCAGGGCGGCGGCAATGCTGATCGCCGCCGCTCCATCTCCTGCTTCACCCACTACTTCAAGATCGGGGTAACTGTCCAAGACGCTTCGGAGTCCCTGGCGGACCATGGCATGGTCGTCGACCAAGAGAATGCGTAATCGGGACGAGGGCGTCAGGGAATTCGCGTCGGGCGAGGTTGAATGTGCCAGGCTCGAGTCCGGAGTCGTATCGGGTGCAGGATTGAGCGGAGCGCTGAGCGTGATGGTGGTGCCGATTCCTTCTGCGGAAGTCAGTCTCAGGCTGCCGCCGACGGCCTCCATCCGTTCCTGCACATTGAAGAGTCCGAACCGGCCGGGGTGTTGCCGATCGCTGTCGGCGAGAATGGCCGGATTGAACCCGCAGCCCTGATCGGATACGGTGACGCGCACCTGATCGCCGGGGCCCTGATCCAATGCGATGGTTGCTTCTCCCGTGCCGGCATGTTTCGCGACGTTGAAGAGGAGTTCCCGCACGCTCTGGTAGACAATCACGGCGCTCTCTTCCGCGAGCGGAAGCTGGTCCATCTCGCAATGGATGGCGACCGAGAGCCCGTGCCTGTTCATCTGGCCGGCCAGCCATTTGAGCGCGGCAGGTAATCCGAACTGATAGAGGATTTGCGGACTCAACTCGGCCACGAGTGATCGGGTGTAGTTGAGCGACTGCGTGAGCATGTCGTCTGCCTCGCTCAGCAATTGTTCTGTTTTGGTGTTTCGGACTTGCGGCCTGGCCTGGCTGAGTTTCATGCGGCCCACGACCAGCAACTGCGCCAAGTAGTCATGCAGCTCCGTCGCCAGCCGCCGGCGCTCCTGCTGTTCCGTAGCGCTAAGATCGGAGGCCAAGGCGCGCAGGCGCGCTTGCGAATGCATGAGGGCTCGCGTCCGCTCATCAACGCGTTTCTCGAGTTCCACGGTCCATTGCTGCAGCCGTTCTTCGGCCTGCTTCCGGTCCGTGATGTCCAGGGCGGCGCCGAGGTACCCGCTGAAGACTCCGGTGGCGCTGAGAAGCGGTACACCCCGATCCAGGATCCAGCCGTAAGTCCCGTCCTGACGGCGCAAGCGGTATTCCAATTCGAACGGTGCCTGCTGCGAGAAGTGCGTATTGTAGACCCTGATGAACTCGGCCCGGTCTTCTGGGTGAATACTGTCCGTTCTCCCGGTTCCCAGTTCATCCTCGAGCAGGCGTCCCGTATACTCCAGCCACGACCGGTTGAGCCAGGAACAGAGCCGGTCCGTCCCGGCTTTCCAGACCAATACCGGCGTGGCGTCGGCCAGCATGCGAAAGTAGGCCTCACTCTCGCGCAACCCCGCATCGGCCCGTTTACGTTCGGTGATGTCTCTCACAATGGCATGCCAGCGCCGGTCCGGCTGCAACCTGGCGCTGATCTCGACGGAAATGGTCCCACCGTCTTTCCTGCGGAGTTTCCACTCGCCTGAATGCCGGTGTCCCTGAAGCAAATCGGCCTTGATCGCCCTGAGCCGGGGGTAGTCCTGCGGATCGAGCAGGTCGGGTACCCGCAACCTGAGCAATTCCTCTTGCGTGTAGCCCAACATCTGGCACGCGCGGCTGTTCACATCGAGGTACTGCCCGTTCATATCGGCGGTCACGATGCCGTCCGACGCCTGTTCAAAGAGATGCCGGAAGCGCTCTTCGCTTTCTTTCAGGGCGGTTTCGGCCTCCTTGCGTTCCGTGATGTCGAACATCACGCCGGTGATTTGCCGGGGATGACCGGCGGAGTCCGGAAGCACCTGCCCGGTGACCGCGATCCAGGCTTCGCCGGGAGCAGCTTTCCGGAGGATACGGCACTCCAGATCATAGGCACCCCGGTTCTGAATGGCTCTGTTGATGGTCTCCAGCACTCGCTGCCGGTCCTCGGGGTGAATCAAGTCCTGGAAGGCGGCGAACGTACTGCCGAACGTCATCGCAGGCAGGCCGAAAATGTGTTCGAGTTCCGGAGAAAATACCAGTGTCTGGCGGTCGAGATCCTGATGGAATGTGCCCATGCGGCCTGCCTTCAGCGCCAGTCGATGCCTGGCCTCGCGTTGCTGCAAGATCTGCAGGATATGCTTCTTCTGGCCGTCGGTGCGGTTGAGGTTACCGGCCAGATACCAGAGAAAGGCCAGCATGATCAGCAGGACCACGGCCACAGCCAGCGCCACGCCGAAATTGAAATCGTAGTGACCCGACCGCTGGGCGGCGATGCGAATCCATCCAGCCAGAATCGGCAGGGCAATGGCGAACGGCAAAACGCGCCGCAACATCACGGCACCCAAATCGTCGCCGGTCAGCGTGGACATGAACCCGCGGGCGGGCCGGGCGCTGAGGATGCCGAGGCCGAGCGTCAGCAGGAGGGCGGCGCTGATGATGGAAATGGAATTCGACGTGCCGACCTTGTAGAGCGTCCGCACGCCATAGAGATATCCCACAAGCGCGATCGCCCCTACCGTACCCCCGAGAAGCGCAAGGTAATGGCCGGCATCTTCCTGCCCGCTCTGGTTCGAATCGAACCGCAGCAAGGCCAGGCTCAACATGAGGATGGCGAAGGCCGTGGCCGGCGCCATCCGGCCGGGATGGGAGTCGAGGGCGTAATCGGGCGAGGGGATGAACCAGAGATCGATACCCAGATCGATGGACAAGAAATATTCCGCCATGGTCCCCGCTGCCAGAAGAAAGGCGAGAGCGGCAAGGCCCTGTCCCGTCCTCCGTTTCAGTTGCGTGACCTGCTGCTCGTCGGCCTGCAGCCACAAGGACAGGCCGCAAAAAAAGACCGCAGCCATGGTCGCCGGTTTCACCGTCCCGGCGTAGGGCAGCCACTCAGCGGGTATGGCGGGGTTATAGAACCAATACAGAAAGGCCGCCACCGGTACCCCGATAGAGAGTCCGGTGGCCCAGGGGACCAGACGTTGCAAAGTCAGCAGCACCGAGGTCATGCGTAAACGACAGGCCTCCGGGTCTTAACGCCTTCCAAGAGCGACGACCGACCCTCTGCGAGCGTGTCTCATGTCGCAAGATGGTACAGGGGCGAGCGGCGACCTCGTCATGGTGATCACCAAGGCGCCATCGTACACCGAGCCTTCGACAGCATAGGCCGGGCCGATCGAATTGGCTACTGGGGTATACCCTAGCCACGAGGGGAGCCGGTGCTTTCAGGCCCGAACAGGGAACTGCCGGAGGATGACTTCGTAGAGCTGATCGGCTGCGGACTCTTTGGGAAGAAACGCGACTGCCCCGGCTTGGGTCATCGCATCGTGGACTTGAGGATCGTTGCGGACGGAGATCCCGATCACCGAGATGGCCTCGTGCTCCTGCGTGAGAATACGCGTGGCTTCGATGCCGTCGATGATGGGAAGGTTCACATCCATAATGACCACGTCGGGATGGAGCGAGCGGGCCATGATGACGGCGTCCTGGCCGTCGGCGCCTTCGCCCACCACCGTGAGATTCTCGTACGCGTCCAGAATGCTCCGCAATCCCTGCCGCACCATGGCATGGTCGTCGACCAGAAGGATTTTGATGTTGCGCGATAAGGCGTCACTGGAGGGCGGATGCGGCGATGCCGCTTCGGAGGCGCGCTTGAGCGGAGGCTGGACGGAGCCGGAGGCCAAGCGAAGCCTGAGGGTTACCGCCGTGCCGCTGCCTTGGACGGACGACACGTTGCACTCGCCTCCGAGCAATTCCATCCGCTCCCTGATGCTCAGCAGGCCGAACTTGCAGCGGGTATTCTTGGTGATGCCCAGTTCGGTGACGTCGAAGCCCGCGCCTTCATCTTCCACGCAAATCCACAACTCGCGCCGGTCGTCATCCACATTGATCGTAATGGCGGCGCGGTCGACTTTGGCATGTTTGATGACATTGAACAGCAGCTCGCGCACCGATTGAAACAAGAGGACCGCCTGATCGTCCGGGAGCGTGAAGGCCGGCGCCATCGAGCGCACGGCCACTTCGAGGCCATGTTGCTTCATCTGTTCACCCAACCACACCAGCGATTGCGCCAAGCCGAACTGGTACAGAATATGAGGGCTGAGTTCGGCGACCAGCGAACGGGTGTAGGTCAAGGCCTGATCGAGCATGCCGTCGATCTTCGTGAGGGCCGCGGAAGCCGAACTGTCGTGGATGGTCGGGATGACTTGCGCCAGCCTGATCCGGCTGGCCACCACCAGCTGAGCCAGGTAGTCGTGCAATTCGGTCGCCAGATGCCGGCGTTCACGTTGCTCCGTGAGGGTGAGGTCGGAGGCCAGGGCCCGCAGACGTTCCTGCGAGAGCAATAGTTCTCCGGTGCGTTCGGCGATGCGACGTTCGAGTTCGGCGGCGGAGTTCTGCATGTCCCGCTCGATCCGCTTCTGTTCGGTCAAATCGACGAGGATATCCACCCCTCCCACGGGGACCCCCGACGGGCCGCGGAGCGGGGTCGAGTGAGAGGCGACGGGCAGGCGCGTGCCGTCGGGCCGCTCGATGATGGTCTCGAGGCCGCGTACCGGGCGGTTGAACGTCAACGCCTGCGCCAGAGGACATTCCTCCGGGGGCATGAGCCGCCCGTCGGCCCAATACTGTCGCCAGGATCCGGACCAACAGGTGCCTCCGATGGGTGGCCGGCAACCCCAGAGATCGGCAGCGGCCTGGTTGTATCGCGTGATATGGCCGTCGGCATCGATGGTATAGACCGCCGCGGGCAGCGCTTCGAGGAGATTGGCAAGGTTCCGTTGGCTCTGCTTGAGATCCGAGACTCCGCGGGCGATTTTCGATGCGCCCACGATCCGCCCCTCCTGATTTTTAATCGGTGAGACGGAAAGCGAGATTTCGATCAACGTCCCGTCTTTGCGTTTCCGCACTGTTTCATAATGATCGATGCGTTCTCCCTTCCGCAGTCGTTCCAGGATCCGCGGCTCTTCATTCAGTCGATCATCGGGGATCAACCGTTGCACCGGTTGCCCGATCATCTCCTCTGCGGTGTAGCCGAAGAGATGCTGGGCGCCGCGGTTCCAGCTCGTGATGATGCCGTTCAAATCTTTCGAAATGATGGCATCATCTGAACTCTCCACGATGGCGGCGAGGTGCGCCAGCATGAAATCCAGTGGGAACGGGCGTTCCGGCACCGAGTCGAATGGCTGATCCGGGGTCGTCATAAGTCTGTTCCTGAATGTCCGTGCCGGAGAGCGGCAGCCTCTCCCAAGGCCACTGTAGGTTCGCCGCCGGCTGTGCCACAACTAGGCAAACTGCTAGCACCTCTTGAGGCAAAACCCAGGGAAGCTCCTAGTCACTCCTTTTTCTCAATCGCGTATTCTGGGGGCACAGCTCGTAGTCAGACTCTACCTTACGAAGGAGCGCATATGGTCAATCACATTGATCCTGTCATGCAGGAACCCCGTTCACCTCGCGCGGCTCGGCGAGAACCACACGGCTCACCGGATGGGGCCCGATATCCCATCGCCGCTGCTGGCTGTCTACATCCCATCATCAACGTGTCTGAGGTCGATGGCACAATGTACGTCCATGCGGACTTTCAGCCGGTCCTTGGCGAACCGAGCGAGCAGGTCTCCGTACAGTTCGCGCAGCAAGGTGTCATACTCGCCTGCGGGACGGTCCAACGCTATCTCCCCATCCCGACCGATGCGCTTGTCTCTCAGGCGAGAGTGAGCATCGCCGGTGGAGTGGCCCGGATCGCGATTCCCACGGCCGATGCAGGGCACCGGTGGCGGTCCCTCGTGATGTGGTGACCGCCATAGCCACACTTCCGTTATCGGTCGGCGGGCATGGCGGAACCGGCCTTCTCGCCGGCCAACGCCTGCCGGATGGCCAAATATAATTCATCGACAGCCGCTTCTTTGGAAATCAGCGTGGTCGCTCCGGCCCGGAGCATCGCCTCGCGGGTTTCATGATTGTTTTGCACCGAGAGACCGATGACCGCGATCTCGGGGTGACGGGATTTGATCTCGATCGTCGCGTCGATGCCGTTGACCTGGGGCATGTTGATGTCCATGACGACCACGGACGGCCGCAGCTGTCCAACGGACTCGACTGCCTCCTTGCCGTTTGACGCTTCCCCGATCACCGCCACATCGTCGTATTCATCCAGCATGCTCCTGAGTCCCTGCCGCACCATGGCATGGTCGTCGACCAAGAGGATACCGATGAGTTCGGAGGCCTCCGCAGAGAGGGCAGGCGGCATCTCTCTTTTCCCTGACATGGCGTCGGGCAAGTCCGTCACCGGCTCTGGGGACGGTTCGACAGATTCCACCGGCGCCTGCCGGTACGGCGCCCTGATGGTCGCGGTGGTGCCGCGACCGGGTTGAGACTCGATGAGGAGTTCGCCGCCCATGGCCGCCATGCGCTCGCGGATGCTGAACAGGCCGAAGCGGGACGATCCGCTTTCCGAATGATCCGGCGGAGAGGAGGCAAACCCGCAGCCATCGTCCGAGACGACCACTTCCACGCAGCCTTGCTCCGTGAGCGCGACGCCGACGGTCGCCTGTTGTGCTTTCGCATGTTTGAGCACGTTGAACAGCAGCTCGCGCACCGATTGAAACATCAGCACGGCCTGGTCCTCCGGAAGCGCCACCGCCGGCATGGCCGGCTGCATGACGACCGGCAGCCCGTGCCGCTGCATTTGCGCCGCCAGCCAGGTCAGCGATTCCAGAAAGCCGAACTCCTTGAGGGTGGGAGGCGTCAACTCCGCGACCAGGCAGCGGGTGTAATCGAGAGACTGCGTGAGGGCATGATCCGCATCCTGCAGCAGGTCGGTGGTGCGATCTCCCGGAAGCAGCGGAATCGCCTGGCGCAATTTCATGCGCACCACCACCAGCAGTTGCGCCAGGTAATCGTGCAGTTCCGCGGCCAGCCGCTTGCGTTCCCTCTGTTCAGTCAGATTCAGCTCCGCCGCCAGCGCGCGGAGGTGCGTTTGTGATCGGAGCAGCTCGTCGGTTTTCTGGTTGACGGCGCGCTCCAGATCCACGCTCCAACGCTGCAACCGTTCTTCGGCTTCCTTGCTTTCCGTCAGATCGAAACTTGCCCCCAAGTATCCCAGCAGACCGCCGGCGGGAGAGAGCGTCGGCATGCCCACCGTGCGCATCCAGCGGTAGACGCCGTCACGGCGGCGGCAGCGAAAGGACGCTTCGAACCGTTCATGTCCTGAAACCGCACGGCGATAGGTCTCAGCAGCCTGGGCCTGATCGTCGGGATGTACGACGTCCGTCCAGGACAGCCCGTTCACGTCCTCCACCCGCTCTACCCCGAGAAATTCCAGGCAAGCCTGGTTGACGAACTCGAGGCCCTCGAGCCCATTCATCCAGATGATCACGGGCGCGCTGTCGGCCAGCATGCGAAACCTGGATTCGCTGTCGCGCAGGCGCCGGTCGGCCTCGTCCCGTTCGCGCAGCAGGCGGGCTTTTTCCTCGGCCAGGGTCAGGAACTGGTCTCGTTGGCGGGCCAGCTCTTCGCGCTGCCGGTACAGGTCCAGGAAGATGGCGGTCTTGCTGCGCAGGACGTCCGGTTCGATCGGCTTGTACAGAAAATCGACCGCCCCGGCCTGGTAGCCACGAAAGCGGTGCCGGTTGTCCTGCGATTCGCCGGTGAGGAAAATGATGGGCACGTGCTGGGTGCGCTGCGAGCCGCGCATCAACTCTGCGAGCTCGAATCCATCCATGATCGGCATATGTACGTCGATGATGGCCAAGGCGACATCCTGATCGAGCAGAAGCTCCAAGGCTTCCCGGCCCGATCCTGCCTGCAACACATCCACGCCGTCCTGAGCCAGGAGGGTGCTGAGCGCCACCAGATTGGCTTCGTGATCATCGACGAGCAGAAGTTTAACGGGGGCTGCCGACATCATGATTCTCCCGATCGTTTTCCAGCCAGTAGGTGATTCATATCGGAAAGGCTCATGGCCGTCGCCGCGGGGCAGGCCGCGAGGGCCGATTCGGGCATCGAGCGAGACGCGGCTGAGTCGGGCGTCTGCACCAGCACGGTGCCGCCGGCATCGGCCACCGAGCAGGAACCTTGGGCCCCGTCATGATTGGCTCCGGTCAGCACGAGCGCCAGCAAGCCCTTTCCGTACACATCGGCGGCCGATTCGAAGAGCACATCGATCGAAGGGCGTGCGAAGCTTACCGGCTCCTCGTTCGACAGGGACAGGGACCGGTCCTTCTCCACCAATAGATGGTAATCGGGTGGAGCGAAGTAGACGGTGGCGGGATGGATGGGCTCCTTGTCCTCCGCTTCTTTGACCGTGACCCGGCATCGACTCTGCAACAAGGCCGGGATGCCGTTGGGATGGTCGGGGGGCACATGCACCGTCACCAGAATCGGCACCGGGTAATCGGGCGCCAACGGGGGAAGGAGCTCGGTGAGCGCGGCCAGCGCGCCTGCCGACGCGCCGATCACGATCGCTTCACAGCCGGGCAGCGGGATGTCGTGCCGCGTGACGCTCATGCCTCGCCCCGCTTTTGATAGATGCGTTCGGCGGGAAGGAATTCGCCGAACGCGTTGACGTGAGCATTAAACCGTAGACTTTCTCTGGCGCCGATCCCCAGAAATCCTTTTCGCACCAGCGCATCCTTGAAGAGTCCGACGGCGCGGTCCTGGAGCGGCCGGTCGAAATAGATCAGCACATTGCGGCAGGACACCAGATGCAGTTCGGCAAAGACGGAGTCCGACGCCAGACTGTGGTCGGAAAAGACCGTCCGTTTCCGGAGCGTTTGATCGAACCGGGCGGCGCCGTAGGCCGCATGGTAGTAGTCGGACAACGAGCCGGTTCCGCCGGACAGCCGGTGATTCCTGGTGAACAGGGCGATGCGGTCCAGCTCGTACACTCCCGCTTCGGCCTTGGCGAGGGCCGTGCCGTTGATGTCCGTGGCGTAAAACATCGTTTTCTCCTCGAGCCCCTCCTCCCGGAACAGAATCGCGAAGGAGTAGAGTTCCTCGCCCGAACTGCACCCCGCCACCCAGACTTTCAACGATGGATAGGTCTTCAGGTGCGGAATCACCTGTTCCCGGATGCCGCGAAAATAGGCGGGATCGCGGAACATGTCGCTCACCTGTACGGTCAGGTACCCCATGAGTTGAGGGAAAATGGTCTCGTCATGCAGCAGCTCCCCCTGAAGGGCGGAAAGGGACGGATACCCCATGGACTCGCAGGCGACGCGCAGGCGGCGTTTGAGCGAGGCTCTGGAATACCCGCGAAAGTCGTAATGGTAGCGCGAGTAGATCGCCTCGAGAAACAGACGGACCTCGATATCCTCGATGTGGGCCGATGTGTGAGGCATCATCGCGGCATCCATACGCGCACCAGCGACAGCAACTGTTCCACGTCCAGCGGTTTGGCCATATAGTCGTTCGCGCCGGCGGCCAGCGCCTGCTCCTGATCGTTCTTCATGGCCTTGGCCGTAAGCGCGATGATGGGAAGTTTCTTCCACTCCGGCTGTTCGCGGATCGCGCGCATGGCCGTCAGGCCGTCCATTTCCGGCATCATGATATCCATCAACACGAGATCGATACGCCGCTTTTCCTCCTGCTTCGATTGTTCGAGAACAGTCAGGCACTCGCGGCCGTTACGGGCAATCTCGATTTTTGCGCCATGGGGCTCCAGCACGGCGCTCAAGGCAAAAATGTTGCGGACGTCGTCCTCCACGATCAACACGCGCCGGTCTTCCAGGGCGGCGTTGCGTTTGCGCGCTTTCTCCAGCATGCGCTGCTGCTCCGGGGGCAGCGCGGTGACGACCTGGTGGAGGAACAGCGTCACCTCGTCGAGCAGCCGTTCCGGCGACTTCGCGCCCTTGATGATGATGGAGTGCGAATACTTCCGCAGCCGGTGCTCCTCTTCCGTGGACAAGTCCCGGCCGGTATAGACGATGACCGGCGGAAAGGCGAAGTGCTCCTCGCGGCTGAGGGTTTCCAACAGCGAGAAGCCCGATGCATCGGGGAGGGTGATGTCGAGCACCATGCAGTCGAAGGTCCGTTCCCGCAAGCGGGCCAGGCATTCGGCGACGCTTTCCGCGCCAACGGTTTCCACCTCATCCGAGCCGATCAGAAGCCGGAGGCTTTCTCGCTGCGTGGGATCGTCCTCCACGATCAACACGCGCCGCGGCTTGTCTGTCAGCCGGGATTCGAATTGGCGGAAGGCCTCCACCAGTTGTTCCCGTTGAACTGGTTTGAGCAGGTACCCGACGGCGCCCAATGACAGGGCGGCCTGTTCGTGGTCCTGCCCCGAGACCACATGCACCGGAATATGCCTGGTTCGCACATCCGTTTTCAGTCGATCGATGACCGACAGGCCGGAATGGTCAGGCAGCCCGATATCCAGAATTACCGCGCTCGGCAGATAACGCGAGGCCAGCGCAAAGGCATCGGCTGCGGTGTTGGTCCGCAGCACCTGGAAATTGAGTTCGCGGGCCAGGTCGGTGAGAACGCTTGCGAAGGACTCATCGTCTTCGACGATCAGAATAACCCGGCGATGCGGGATCAGATGGTCCCGGTCGTCATCGGCTTGCATGGCCGGAGTCTCCGCGCGATGAACGGGACGCGCAGCCGGAATAGCCGGAGCCAGCATGGCTTGCGAGGGGCGCTGGAGCCCCGCAGGCGACTGAGGAATCGACGGCAATATTTGCGGCAAGATGAGCGTGAAGGTGCTGCCTTGTCCCGGAGCGCTGGCGAGGTGAATCTCTCCTCCCAGCAAGCGGACGAATTCGCGGGAGATGGACAATCCCAGACCGGTGCCGCCGTATTTCCGGCTGGTGGTGCCGTCCCCTTGGCAGAAGGGTTCAAAGATCAAGTCTTGCTGGGCCTGGGGGATGCCGACTCCCGTGTCCTGCACGGCAAAGGCGACACGGCCGTCGGGACGCATCGAGATCTCCAGCGACACCTCGCCCGTCTCGGTGAATTTGATGGCGTTGGACAGGAGATTCTTCAACACCTGCTCGAGCCGCTGCCAGTCGGATTGAATAGTGGCCGGCGTGCCGGGAGCGCGCCTCGTACGAAGGTGCAACTGTTTCTGCGCGGCCAGCGGCTGGAACAGCGCCTGCAGACTATCGAGCAGGCGTTGCAGCGAGATTTCTCCCGGGGTGATCTCGATGCGGCCCGCTTCGACTTTGGCCAGGTCCAGCACATCGTCGATCAAGGTCAGGAGGTCGTGGCCGGCCGATTCGATCGTGAGCGCCGATTTCACCTGATCGGCGGTCAGGTTGCCCCGAGGATTATCGGCCAGCAGTTTGGCCAAAATCAGCGTGGAATTGAGCGGTGTCCGCATTTCATGGGACATGTTGGCGAGGAATTCCGACTTGTAACGGCTGACCCGCTCCAATTGCCGCTTCTGCTCTTCGGAGACGACGGCGGCTTGGCCGAGTTCTTCTTTTTGCATTTCCAGGATTTGCGCCTGTTCCTCCAATTGCGCATTCGTCTGTTCCAACTCGGCCTGTTGCTGTTCCAGCCGGCCGTGCGATTCCTTGAGGGCGCGGCTTTGCTCTTCCAATTCCTCATTGGCGACCCGCAGTTCTTCGCTTTGAACCTGCAGTTCTTCGGCCTGCCGCTGGGTTTCTTCGAGCAGCTCCTGCAAACGGGTCCGGTACTGAGCCGATCGCACTGCCACCGCGATCGATTCCGCCATCCGATCGATCAGCTCCCGATCCGAATCGTGTACCGGATGGAAAAATGCCAGCTCGAGGACCGTGTTGATCATGCCGTCGACGCCGATGGGGGCGATCAGCAGGTGCCGCGGGGCGCTGCGTCCCAGCGCGGAGCCGACGGTGAAATAGCCTTCCGGCAAATCCTGCACGACGATGGGCCGTTTGGTGTGAAGCGCCTGGCCCAATAAGCCCTCGCCGGTCTGAAACCGGTCGGGGAGGGAGGTGCCTTCCGGAACGCCATAGGCCGCCAGACGATGAAATCGGGAACCTTCGGCGACGAAAATCGCGCCGCCCTGCGCGTCCAGGTATTGGGCGAGTCCCTGCAGCACGTTGTCTGCCAGAGCAAAAAGCCCCTGTTCGCCCATCATGCGTTCGCTGAGCGTGGTCTGCCCCACGCGGATCCATTCTTCTTTGCGGAGCGCCAGCCGGCTGGTGATGAATTGATATCCGAATACGGCGAGTGCGCAGACCGTGGCCAGGCCCATGCCACGATTGACCAACGACAGGGTCGGGTCCACCCCCGGAGGGCTGATCAACCAACCCAAAAACATGAAGAACGAAACCGTGGCGCCGATTGTTACCGGCACCATAGGGCCCCAGGTGAGGTACGACAACACCAGCGGCACGAGGTACAAGACCCAAACGGCGATACCCAGCGGAGTATACACATCCGCCAGCAGCAGCGCGGCCATCGATAGGCCGATGCCGATGGACACGGCCGGATTGGGCTTCTGTTGGAATCGCGTCATAAGCGGTTAAAGAGTTCCTTTCTGGCCGTCTGGATCGTCTGATAGAGATCTTCGACGGCGGCTTCTTTGTTCAAGAAGGCTGCGGCGCCGGCTTCTTTCATTTCATGGCCGACGTGGGCGATCGTTTGCACGGACAGGCCGATGACGATGGTGGCGGGAAGGATCTCCTTGATCAATCTGGTCGCCTGAATCCCGTCCATCACCGGCATGTTGACGTCCATGAGCACGACGTCGGGGCGCCATTGCCGCGCTTGCGCGAGCGCCTCGCTGCCGTTGGCCGCTTCCGCCACGACCTGGATGTCCGCATAGCCGGCAAGCAATCCGCAGAGGCCCTGGCGCACCATGGCATGGTCATCGGCAATCAACACCCGTATCTGCTTCGTGGCGCCGGGAGCATGCCCGTTTATCCCGGCCTGATCGCCGGCCGACCGTGCCAACGAAGACATCGCTGGTTCGATGGCGGCGCCCTGCGAGGTCGAAGATATCCGGTCCTGCTCGGGCCGGGAGGCGAGCGGCACTCTCAGCGTCGCTTCCGTTCCCCTGCCGGGGAGTGAGTGTAATTCAAATCTCCCGCCGATGGCCAGCATACGCTCACGGATGCTGAACAATCCGAATCCCGGCACGCGCCCGTCCTTGCGAAGAGACGCATGGTCCGATTGCGCGAAGCCGACACCTTCATCCGCCACGGTGATGTTCAGGCATCCTTCCTCGACGCGCACGGTCATGACGGCCTCGTTCACCGAGGCATGTTTGACGACGTTCATGAGCAATTCGCGGACGGATTGAAACAGCAGCATGGCCTGGTCTTCCGGCAGGGGAAGCCGTTCCGGTCCCAGATGGAGGGTGACCCGGAGATCCCGCTGCAGCATTTGCTCGGCCAACCAGCCCAAGGCCACCGGCAAGCCGAACTCTTTCAGGACCGGCGGGCTCAATTGGGCGACCAGCGTTCTCGTGTAGGTCAAGGCCTGGGTGGTCACGTCCTGCAGTTCATGTAAGGTTTTTGCCAGCTCGGGCGGCAGCGGCTGTTGCATGGCCTGCGTCAGCCGAATACGGCTGAGCGCGAGGAGCTGGGCCAAGTAGTCATGCAGTTCGGTTGCCAATCGTTGCCGCTCGCGCTGCCCGGCCAGATTCAGTTCGGTTGCCAGGGCGCGCAATTGTTCGCGCGACTCGGTGAGTTCCACGGTGCGTTCGATCACTCGCCGCTCCAGCTCGGCGGCCGACCGCTGCAGGTCTTCTTCGACGCGTTTGCGTTCCGTGATGTCGTAGTTGACGCCGACCATGCGCACTGCCTGGCCCTGTTCATCGGTGATGGTCGCGCCGTGGCCGTAAAGCCAGCGCAGGCCGCCATCCGGAGTGAGGATGCGGAATTCGGCCGTGAATTCACCGGTCTGTTGAGCCAGGCCTGCCGCCTCCTGGACGCGTGCCACGTCGTCCGGATGGAGCAAGCGGTAAAACTCCGAGAGATGGCGTATGGGATGGTCGGGGGGCCGGCTGAACAGTTCGGATTGCCGCGCGTCCCAGGTCGCGTCGCCGGTGAGCAGATTCAGGTCCCAGGCGCCCATCCGGCCGGCGGTCATGGCGAGTCTCAACCGTTCTTCACTGGACCGGAGCAACCGGTCGGCTTTGGCTCGTTCGATGCCAAGGGCCAACGTTCCGGCCAGGGCTTGAGTCCACCCGACTTCCTCCTCGCTCATGCGGTGGGGCCGATCGAAATACAACATAAACTTGCCCAGCAGCCGCCCTCCGTAGGTGAGGGGAATGAAGGCCAATGCCCGGACGCCTTCCTTGTGAATCGTCGCCTGCAGCGAGGGTTCGAGATCCGAGGCGGCGAGATCCGGAACAAACAGCGGAGGAGGATTCCGCTGGTCGGCCGACCAGGGTGAATGGCCTTCGACGGCCTTCCGGTATTCGTCCGACAGGCCTCGCCAGGCTTTGAATTGCATGACGCCATCCTGGTCGAAGAGCAGCACGGAGGCGCGGTCGGCAGACACCGCTTCGATCATGGCATCCAAGGCCGTTTCGTATAGGCTCGATACCGGCTCGGCTCGATTGACCGCATCCGCCAGCTCGTACAGCAACTGCTGGCGACGGGTGAGCGCAAGCAATCGGGTTTCCTGGCGTTTGCGGTCCGTGATGTCGAGGCCGACGGCGACAATGTGCCGCAGCTCCGCTCCCTCCCGGACGCCGCCCACGCTCACACTCATCCAGACGGGAGTGCCGTCTTTCCGACGGTAGCGTTTCTCGATGACGAAATCGGGGCCGCCTTGCACGAGGCGGTTAAACAGGGTGAGATTACGGGGCAGGTCCTCCGGCTCGGTGATCTGCTGCATGCGCAGGCCGAGCAGCTCGGATTCTTCATAACCCAGAATGTCGCAGAAGCGGCGGTTGACGAAGAGAAATCGCCCGCTCAGATCGGTCTGCGAGACTGCGGCGGTCGCCTGGCTGACGAGGGCGCGGAACCGGGCCTCGCTGGCGGCGATCTGTTGTTCCGCCCGCATCTGATCGGTGGTGTCTCCGGCGATACCGATGATCTCTTTTGCCCGGCGTTCCGGCGTACGATCGAAGACGGAGGCGCGGACCGCAAACCAGCGATAGGTGCCATCGGCATGCCGGAGCCGGTGCCGGTGTTCCAGCACCTCGCCGTCGGCGGCCGATTGAAACCGGGCCAGCCACTGCTCGACGCGCGGCACGTCTTCAGGGTGTACGAGGCGGGCAACCGGGTTGTCCTGCATTGCCGGGAGATGTTCGCGGTCGTAGCCGAGAAGAGATTTCACGCCGTGATTGAGGTACAGGGCGCGTCTCTCGAGCAGGTCGAATACGAAGAGCAGATCGGGCGTGGAATCGGCGATCCGCTCCAGGAAGAGTTTGCTGCGGGTGATGTCCGCTTGAGCTTGGCGGCGAATGCGCGAAAGCTCCAGATGGGTCGCCACGCGCGCCGTCAACTCCTGCGCGCTGAACGGTTTGACGAGATAGTCGTCGGCGCCTTCCCGCAGCCCTTCGATGCGGGACTCTTCGCCCGCCCGGGCGGAGAGCAGAATCACCGGAAGGCTACGCAGGGCCGGATCGGCCCGCACCGCGTTGAGCAGCCCGATGCCGTCGAGCTGCGGCATCATGATGTCGCTTAATACGAGATCCGGCGGGTGCCGGCGAATCTCCTCCAGCGCCGCCTGCCCGTCGCACGCCGCGACGATGTCATACCGGCTGCTCAACAGGCGCTCGATATAGCGGCGCATGTCGGCATTGTCGTCGGCGATCAGGACCCTCGCGCGAGCGGACGGGGGAGACGCGGCCGATAGGCCGGATGCCGCAGGCTTGAGCCGGGCATGATCAGGAAGCCAATGCAGCGCTTCCTGAACATAGGCAGCAGTACTCGTTGATCGCGTGGCCTGCTCCTCGACTTCATCGATCCGGTCGGCAGGCAGGTGGCCCTTTCCCCACGGGAGCCTCACGGTAAATGTGCTGCCTTCATAGAGGCGGCTCGTGACCTCGACCGTGCCTCCATGCAGATGCACGACTTCCTGGACCAGTGCCAAACCGATGCCGCTGCCTTCGTGCGTCCGGCTGCGACGGTTGTCTACGCGATAGAAGCGCTCGAAGAGGAGCGGCAGCGCCTCTTCGGGAATACCCACCCCCGTGTCGCTGACCATGAGTGCCACTCCCGCGGCGTCGTGCCGCATGGACAACCGGATCTGTCCCTGGAAAGTGTGTTTGAACGCATTGCTGAGCAGGTTGAGGACGATCTTTTCCCACATGCTGCGATCGACATAGACCGCGTCCGGCAGGGAGGGACAATCCACCACAAACGTCACTCCGGCTGTTTCAATCGCCGAGCGGAAGCTACTTGCCAGGTCCGCGCTATAGCCGGCGAGATCGGTCGGTTGATAACAGGCCTCGGCACGGCCGGCTTCGATGCGCGAGAAATCCAACAGGGTATTGACCAGTTTGAGGAGGCGCATGCTGTTGCGATGGGCGACTTCGAGCGAGGGACTGTCCGGCCGTTGGCGCAGTTCCTCCTCCAGCGGCCCGAGCATGAGCGTCAACGGCGTGCGAAGTTCGTGGCTGATGTTGCTGAAAAACGTCGTCTTGGCCCGGTCCAGTTCGGCCAGCGCCTCGGCCCGGCGTTGTTCTGATTGATAGGCCCTGGCGTTGTTGATGGCGACGGCCATATGGGAGCCCAGCATCCGGAAGAAATGGTGGTAGTGGTCATCGAGCGGGCGGCGGGGGCTGATGCCTGCCACCAATATGACTCCGCCTTCTTGGACGGTGGTGTCGATAGGGAGCAGGAGGCCTTGTCTTGCTGGTTCGGGCCAGGCGCCGCCCGGCAAGAGCCCGAAACGATCGGCCAGATCGTCCAGCACGGAGGGACCGCCCTGACGAACGGCGGCGGCAAGCGGCCAACCTTCTGCCGCATGGTCCTCCGACAGATTCACAACGTCTCGCCTTGCGCAACTTGGCTCGTCCAGCCCGATGCAACCGGCCAGCCGCGCTTGTCTCTGATCCCGATCAATCTGGTAGAGCAGGGCGAAGGGCACATCTGCCGGGTCGGTGGCGAGGGCTTGCAGGATGCGGGCGCAGGCTTCCTCTTCGTTCTGCGCCGACCCGGACAGGGCGGCCAACTCGCGCAACAGAGTGGCTCGCCGGTCGTTGAGCACGCGATAGGTGGTTTCCTGGACGATGTTCAGGATGCCTTCGACCTGCCCGCTTTCTCCTCGAATGGGATTGAAGCTATAGTCGAAGTAACATTCTTCGGTGTAGCCGAACCGCTGCATCGGCAACAGCTCGTCGCTTCTCCACGTCGCCTGCCCTTCGTTCAATACGGTGTGAAACAGGGGCTGAAGCCGGTCCCAGATTTCCGGCCACACTTCTTCGGCCGGACGACCGAGCGCCCAGGGATGTTTGTCTCCCAAAATCGGACGCCACGCATCATTGTAGAGCAGCCGTCCTTGAGGTCCCCAATAGGTGGCGAGGGGAAACCGCGCAGTGAGACAAATGCCGAGGGTGGACAAAAGGGTGGTCGGCCATCGTTCGAGCGGCCCTAACGCGGTCTGGCTCCAGTCGAACTCCCGGATTCGCTCCCCCATCTCGCTGCCGGTCAGCCAGCTGAAGATGTCGGTCGCCTTCATTGCCCCGTCCCAGGTTGTGTGTTGCTCGATGAGGGCCGGCCGATCATGGGGGGAAAAGGCTCCCCCTGGAAAAGCTCCTATGGAGTCCTGGGGCCGTCGAGAAGAGCAGGATTCACTGCGCAGGGGAAGTCAGGCCCCTCTGTGGCGCGCCACATGTGTAGCATGAATGGCAGGCGAGGCCCCACTGGTGAAACCCCTAGTCGGTCGAAGAGAAAGGCCGAGGTTACTGAGGCTGGGACGGTGGAGGAAGTTCCGGCGCCGTGGCCTCCATCACGCCGATGGCCTGTTGGCTTGCATCCAGCTTGATGGTGACCCGCTGGCCGACGGAAAGGTGAGCAAACAATTCAGGCTTGGGGATGTGGAAGAGGACTTCCCGGCCGAGATCCGTGCCGAGCCGGCCTTCTCGTTTGTCCAGATCGAGTGACAGCAGTTTCCCAGATACGGGCTCCTGCATCGATGGCCTGTCCGCCACGGGCACCGGTGATGACCTTTCATGCGCCCAGAGGGCCGAGGAAGATAATTTGGGCGTCGTCGGAGGCACAGGAATAGGATCGCTTGGTTTGGGCGGGACCGTCGGTCCGGGACCGGGGTTGGGGACCGGTGCAGGAACGTCCACCTGAAGCGGAGACCATCGCGTGAACAAGACGAAAGCCAATATGCCGGTTCCGATGATTGATGTGATCATCATGGCTCCTTTCAGTGCTGTACCACCGGCAGCAACTACGCCGTGCCCCCGGTCGAACTCGGCACCGTTTCTACCACCATCTTATGACAGAGTTCGGCGCAGCGGCGGCATTCTTTGGCGCATTCTCCGCACATGGGATGGTGCGGGGCATGTTGCTCGCAGACGCCGGCGCAGAGTTCGCACATTTCAGCGCAAAAGGCGCAGAGGCGAACCGCAAACGCCGAATTCCGTCCCATCCACTGCGCCGCGAGAATGCAGATATCCGAGCAGTCACGGCAGAGCCGGATGCAGCGCGTCATGAGATCCTGTGCCTCCTGATCATGCGACATCTCCATCCCGATCATGTCGTCGCCGCAGGTATTGCAGATCCGCGCGCAATCCAGACAGGCCTGGATGCAATCCAGGCGGTGTTGATCGACCGACTGTACAGACGTAGACATTTTCATGGTTGCCCCCTTGTGAATGCCTATCCGTAGACTAACGTGCCCGCCTGCAGGTACGTACTAGGGAAACCTCTCGAAACGGCCGCCGATCGTTCAGCTAGGGATCTG
Source organism: uncultured Nitrospira sp. (assembly GCA_902500995.1). Lineage (GTDB taxonomy): Bacteria > Nitrospirota > Nitrospiria > Nitrospirales > Nitrospiraceae > Nitrospira_A. The sequence goes on along the minus strand of CABVSR010000002.1, from coordinate 55,877 downwards.
ACTAGCTGGGTTCCTCACGCCGAAATTCGGTAGGTTTGCATCACAGGGAAAGGACGGAGCACATGCAGACGGGCCAGAGCGCCATAGTAGAACCCAGCCGAGCGAAGGATGTTGAGCATCCCGCCGGCCCTCAGCCGCAGACGGAGCAGCTATCGCCGTTTCTGGTACCGGGACAAACTTGCTGGCGGGTCGAGCGAGCTGAACGGGCGGCGTTCCTGGTGGATGGGGAGGCCTACTTCAAGGCGTTTCGCGACGCGGCCCTGCGCGCGAAACATACAATCATGATCGTCGGGTGGGATATCGATACTCAGCTTGAGTTGGTGCGGGGCGAAGGCCCGTCGGCGGAGATGCCGGCCAAACTCGGTTCGTTTCTCGCGGCCTTGTTGCGCCGGAAGCGCAAGCTGCGGGTCTACGTGCTCAACTGGGACTATGCCCTCATTTATGCGCTGGAGCGGCAGTGGATGCCGACCGCCGAACCGGGCTGGCGCCACCATCGCCGCCTGTCCTATGTCATGGACGACCACCATCCGGTCGGCGCGTCCCATCATCAAAAATTGGTCGTGATCGACGATGCCGTCGCCTTCGCCGGCGGGCTGGATCTAAGTAAGTCGCGCTGGGATACCAGAGCGCATCTGGCCCAGGATCCCCATCGAGTCGATGCGGGCGGCACAGCCTATCCTCCGTTCCACGACGTGCAGATGATGGTCGGCGGAGAGGCCGCCTCGGCGCTGGGAGAACTCGCGCGGAACCGCTGGTTACGAGCCACCGGCCGTCGGCTCACCCCGCCGCCCAAACGTGCCGTGGAAGAGCTGTGGCCGCCGGCGGTCAGTCCCGATGTGACGGAATGGCCGGTGGGGATTTTGCGCACCCAGCCTCTGTACGAAGAGTTGGAGGAAAGACGCGAGATCGAACAGGCCTATCTGCATGCGATCAAACGGGCGCGCCGTTGTATCTACATCGAGTCGCAATATTTCACCGCCCAGGCCATCAGCCGGGTTCTGGCGCAACGGCTCTCGGAGCACGAGGGACCGGATGTCGTCTTGGTGCTTCGTCTTCAATGCGACGGCTGGCTGGAACGCCGGACGATGGATGGGTTGCGGGCCCGGCTGCTGCACGAAATGGAGGTGGCCGACCATTATCACCGGTTGCGTGTGTATGCTCCGGTCGTTCCCGGAGAAGAGGGACCGGTGACCGTCGCCGTACACAGCAAGCTGTTGATTGTCGATGATGAATTCGTCTGTATCGGGTCGGCGAATGTCTCCAATCGTTCAATGGGGCTCGACACGGAATGCAACCTCGCCATCGAGGCCTCCGGACAAGCGCCGGTGAAGGCCGCCATTGCGGCCTTCCGCAATGGATTGCTCGCCGAACATCTCGGTGTCGCGCCGGAGCGGGTCGAGGACTGTCTCACGCGATGCGGTTCGCTTATTGGAGCCATCGAGTCGTTACGAGGGGGTGAGCGCACGCTCGCCGAGGGCTGCTTCGAAGCGGCCTGCGCTTCGGAGGTGATGATGCCGGACCATGCGCTGCTGGATCCGGAACGGCCCCTCGCTCCGGATCATCTCCTCGCCGGGTTGGAGTTTAAACGGGAGCGGGCACAGATCGTGCGGCGCGCGCTGGTGGGATTGTCGGTCCTGGCAGCCATGGGGCTGCTCGCCGCTGCCTGGCGCTGGACGGATCTGGGCCAGTTGCTGGATCTCGAAGCCCTGGTGACTCATGCGCAGGCCCTCGGCCAAAGTCCGCTGGCGATCCTCGCGGTTATGGCGGGATACACCGTGGGCGGCCTGCTCGTCCTGCCGATTACCGTACTTCTCGCGGCCACGATCATCGCGTTCGGCCCTTGGCTGGGCGCCTTGTCCGCGCTGGCCGGGTCACTGATGAGCGCGACCACGCTGTTCGTCCTCGGTCGAACCCTAGGCTCGTACCGTATCCGGAGATGGGCGGGCTCCCGAGTGGAACTGCTGAGCCGGCGCCTGGCCGAGCGAGGGTTTTGGGCTGTGGTCTTGGTGAGGCTGCTCCCGATCGCCCCATTTTCCATCATCAATCTGGTGGCCGGGGCGTCGCCTGTTTCGCTGAGGAATTTTGTCCTGGGGACCTCGCTGGGAATGTTGCCCGGCATCGCCATCATGGCGACCTTCGTCGGCCGCGTGGAGGAAGCGATCCGGGAACCAAGCTGGCAGGCCTTCACAGCCGTCGGACTCGTCGTCGCCGCGGCCTGGATGGGAATGTGGTATGTGTCGGGGCGATTGCAGTCACGCCAGCCTGCAGCGGCTCCCGTCCGCGCGGTCTCAGCGAAGTCACAACCATGAACTCCCTTGCAGAGGATGCAGCCGATGCGCCTCCGGGTGGCCTCCTACAATATTCATCGCGGATACGGGCGGGACGGTCGCTACGACCCCGACCGCATCCTCCGGGTGATCAAGGAAATGGACGCGGACATCGTGGCGCTCCAGGAGGTGGATTTTCCCGGTCGGCATCCCGATCAGTTATTGAGTTGGCTCGCCGCAAAATTAGGGATGACCGCGGTCGGGGGGCCGGTGCGCACCTCGGAAACCGGTCGCTACGGCAACGGCCTCTTGACGCGTTACCCGGTGAAACAGGTGCAGCAGTGGGACCTGTCCGTCGGGCGCTATGAGCCGCGGGGCGCCCTCGCCGCCGACATCTACTGGCAGGGAGCGACCATCCAAGTGGCGGCGACGCATCTGGGGCTCTGGCCGAAAGAGCGGCCGCTCCAGACGGCACGACTGCTGAAACGTCTCCCGATCGACAAGGAGACGTTGACGATTCTCATGGGCGATTTGAATGAGTGGCAGGTGTGGGGAAAATCGCTGCGCGTGCTACGGAATGTCTTCGGCTCTCCCGCCTCTCCACCGACCTTTCCCGCCGTCTGGCCGGTGTTGGCCTTAGACCGGATCTGGGTCTCTCCTCCGGAGGCTCTCCGCGGGATACATGTCCATCGGACAGCGGAGAGCCGGACTGCCTCCGACCATCTACCGGTGAAGGCAGAGATCCGGTTTCAAGCCATGGGCCGCACCGGCGCGCGGCGGCGTGACGGCTACGAGCCGACGCCCACTGCAACCGGTTGGGGCCGTTCGATGTTGTAGCGGCCTTGACCGAGGTGGCTCAAGCGCAAATGCCCCATGCGGCTGAGACGGTCGACTTCCGAAAAGACCTGGTTCCAGGTGAGGGTGGGGCAGGCTTCCACCAGCATATCCAGATCGCACTGCTGCATGTGATCGAACGCGTCGAGAATCGTCGGCGTCACACTATTGACGGTTTCGGGATAGTCCTCGGTGACGGCAGGGCGCGCGGTTCTTCCAAGCTTTGTGAACTGTCCGGCGCAAGCGGGGCAGTAGGTGTGGGTGAGACGATAGCCCCCGATCGTCAGGTGGTGTCTGTCGAGATAGTCCTTTAGGGGCCCCCACTCCGGCTCCGCCCCCGGCGACAGCGACTCTCCTCGCACGTTTTCACACACGCAGCAGATAGGGATCAGCTTGTTCATGTCTGACTTCATGACACACCTCTCTGGCAATCGGGGTGAAATGTAGACTGGCTAGATCTGCACTGTAGAAGAGCATCTGCGCGGTGGCCACTAGGCGATTCCCTAGTTTTGGCGAAACATTGCTCCCGGGCTTCGGGGGCCCTAGGGAGATTCCGAGTGTTGCCACGATGATCGGCAGTGGCAGTCTTACACACCGAGTTGGGTCAAAATGAACCGGTCGCGCTGAGAGATTATCTGGAACAGACGTCCGGCACAGGGGAACATGAGGGAGGCGACATGACTCGCACGTGGAAAATGTTACTTCAACCTCGGACCTTGTGGTCCCTGCTGCAGGAAGCCTTCGCGGCATGGAGCCGTGACAAGATCCCGCGCCACGGGGCGGCACTGGCCTACTACACCGTGCTGTCCCTCGTGCCTCTGCTGATCGTCTTGATCTCGCTCATCGGGGTGATATTCGGCCGCGAGGCAACCCAGAAGCACATCCTTGAGCAGACCACGAATTTGATGGGACCCCAAAGCGCGGATGCGATCCGGCAAATGATCGAGCATGCCGGTCAGCCGACCACCGGGACCGTGGCCATGCTCTTGGGTGCGGCGACCCTGCTGCTCGGCGCGTCAGGGGTCTTCGCCCAGTTGCAGGACTCGCTCAATACCGTGTGGGGAGTGGAACCGAAAGAAGGACGCGGTATTTGGGGCGTGATTCGCGATCGATTCATTTCGGTCAGCGCGGTACTGGGGACCGGCTTCCTGCTTCTCGTGTCCCTGGTCCTGAGCGCGGCCCTGGCCGCATTCGGCAAGTGGTACGGCGGGTGGCTGCCGGCGCCCGAGGTGGTTCTGCAGGGATTGGAACTGGTCATTTCGTTGCTCGTGATCGCAGGGCTGTTTGCCTTGATGTTCAAGGTGCTTCCGGATGCCAGGATTGCGTGGAGCGATGTGTGGATCGGCGCGCTGCTGACCGCCTTGCTGTTCACGATCGGGAAGTTTGCCATCGGCTTGTATCTGGGAAAAAGCGACGTCGGTTCGGCCTACGGGTCGGCGGGCTCGCTTGTCATCATGCTGGTGTGGATCTATTACTCCGCACAGATTCTCCTGTTCGGCGCAGAGTTTACCCAGGTTTACGCCAACAAGTTGGGGACCCGGATCGTCCCTACGGAAAAGGCCGTCGTGGCCGATGCATCGAAAGCCGCAGGCACAGAGCCGGCACCGGCCCGTGCCCGACCTCAGCCTGCCGCCGCTCGCCCCGCGCTGCCTCCATCCCGCCAACCGCCGGATCAGGCTCTGCCCTGGTGGGGAACGGTGCTGCTGCTGTGGGTGGCAGTGACCCGCTTCCCCCGGCGCTCGGAATGACGCGTCGTGCCTGCCCGAGCGCTTCGGCATGCGCAAGGGCGTCGAGGACGCGCGCAGGCGCACCGGCGCCATCGTCAAGAGAAGCATCGCAGGAATTTTCATCACGGGAGGAACAGACCACATGGCTGACAAGCAGAAGGGCAAAACGTTGCAAGGGGCGGGCGGAGAAACACACCAGCAGGCCGGGGGCGGCAGCAAAGACGCCTTGCTGACGACCGACCAGGGCATTCCGATCTCAGACAATCAGAACAGCCTCAAGAGCGGTGCGCGAGGGCCGACGCTGCTGGAAGACTTCGTGCTGCGCGAGAAGATCTTTCACTTCGATCACGAGCGCATTCCCGAGCGTATTGTGCACGCCCGGGGGTCGGCCGCGCATGGATTTTTTGAAGTCTACGAATCTCTCGCCTCGTTGACCAAGGCCGATCTGTTCCAACGCAAGGGGGAACGGACGCCCGTCTTCGTGCGCTTTTCCACGGTGGTCGGCGGCGCCGGATCAGTGGACACGCCCCGCGATGTGCGCGGGTTTGCCGTCAAGTTCTACACGAAGACCGGCAACTGGGACTTGGTCGGCAACAATATTCCCGTCTTCTTCATTCAAGACGCCATGAAATTCCCCGATCTCGTCCATGCCGTAAAGATGGAGGCGGACAGCGGCTTTCCACAAGCGGCGAGCGCGCACGATACCTTCTGGGACTGGGCGTCGCTCATGCCGGAAAGCACGCATATGCTCATGTGGGCCATGTCCGATCGCACGCTCCCGCGCTCGTTCCGCATGATGGAGGGCTTCGGCGTCCACACGTTTAAGCTGGTCAACGAGAAGGGGAAAGAGACTTTCGTCAAGTTTCACTGGAAACCCAAACTCGGTCTGCAATCGACCGTCTGGGAAGAAACGCTGAAGCTGCAGGCGGCCGACAACGATTACCACCGGCGCGATTTACGGGAGGCCATCGACGCCGGGAATTTTCCTGAATGGGAACTCGGCATCCAGACGTTCGACCAGGCCTTCGCGGACAAACAGCCCTATGACGTCCTCGATGCCACGAAGCTCATTCCGGAAGAGCAGGTCCCGGTGCGCCGCATCGGCCGATTGGTGCTGGACAGGAATCCGGACAATCATTTTGCGGAAAATGAACAGGTGGCCTTTTGTCCGGCCAACATCGTGCCCGGCATCGATTTCTCGAACGATCCGTTGCTGCAAGGCCGGTTGTTTTCCTATCTCGATACGCAAAAGTCGCGTTTGGGGACCGCCAATTTCCATCAACTCCCGATCAATGCGCCGAAGTGTCCCATGGCCAACTTTCAGCGCGACGGGCAGATGCAGATGCGGGTGCCGACGGGCCGCGCCAATTATGAGCCCAATAGCCTTGCGTCCCAGGGAGAGGAAGGCGGGCCGCGCGAAACCCCTGCCGGATTCGCCACCGCACCCGGGCGAAGCGACCGGGATGAACAGGGCGACAAACTGCGCGTTCGCCCCGAACTGTTTGCGGACCACTACAGCCAGGCCCGCATGTTCTGGAAATCTCTCACGGACAATGAACAGGCCCATCTGGCGTCGGCCTTTGTCTTTGAACTTGCCAAGGTGAGCCTGGACGACGTGCAGGCTCGTATGGTCGGCCGGCTGCGAAACGTGGATGAAGGGCTGGCCAAACGAGTCGCCGGCGGTCTCGGCATCGCGCTACCGGAAAAGCTCCGCGCGGCCAAAGAACCGATCGACATGAAGCCGAGCCCCGCGCTCTCGATTCAGAAAAACATGCTGGCCACGTTGAAGGGACGCAAAGTCGGTCTGCTCTTTGCTCAAGGATCGAATGCGGTCGCCATCGAGCGGATGATTAAGCAGGTCGAAAAGGCGGGTGGCACGGTCTTCCTCGTGGCGCCCAAGCTGCGCGGAACGAAATTAGATAACGGCAAAGAGCTAAAGGCCGACGGCCAACTGGCCGCGTCACCGTCGCAATTGTTCGATGCGGTGGCTGTGATCCTGTCGGCTGCCGGTACGGAGATGTTGCTCAAAGAGGGGGCGGCGGTACAGTTCGTGATGGACGCCTTCGGCCATTTGAAGGCGATCGGCCACTCCGAGGCAGCACAAGCCTTGCTGGATAAAGCAGGAGTGGTGCCCGACGAAGGAGTGACGGATCTCAGCAGTGCGTTTGTGGAGGCGGCGGCGAAACGGTTTTTTGCGCGGGAACCGTCGGTCCGGACGCTGGCCTAGGCGGGCCTCTTCTTACACTGTGGGGTGCGATCTCCGGGTCTTCATCGGAGATCGCACCCCACGTCACAGGTCAACCTCTCAAACTACTGCACAGTGATGGAGCCATGGGTATCCGCCATGGTGGTCCTCACATCGCCCGACGGCCTCACCGAATACTTCACAGTGCCGACGCGGCTGAAGCAGAGGCCGGCGGTTTCATTGCTCGCCAGCGTGGTCGAATTATCCACGCCCATTCCCATGGCCTTGGAGAAACCGTTCCGGCAGGACACATTGTGTTCCAGCGGGCCGTCGATCGTGACGGTGATGGAATCCTGCCGTTGATTGATCCAGCGGACTTCGTCTCCCGCCCTCACCGTCAGGGCATCGGGAGTGATTCGCTCGTTGATGACGATGTTCTTCACCATGCCCGTCTTTGTCCCCGCCTCCATTTCGGATCGTGTCTTCGTCGCGGTCGGTGAACTCGAGCAGGCTGCCAGCGAAAGCATCGCGAGGGCCAACAGTGAGTGCATCAAGGTCTTCATCGGAGTCCTCCTTTGATATGATGAAACGGTGTCGTCGTGCAGGGCCTGTCATGGCAACAGTACTGAGCGCAGCCCGATCTCCGTACTCGGGAAAGCCCCAGTATGCGCGCAGCCCGCGGCTAGTTATTGATAAAGACAGGAAGGTGACCGGGGATGAATGGATGGCAGAGGATGAAGACGCGCGAGCCGGTTCCACGCCGGCTCACAGGCTTGATGGTCGCGCTCGCCATGATAGTCAGCGGCTGCGCGCTCTCATTTGGATATCGCCATGCCGACTGGCTTATCAGCAGGCAGTTGGATCACTATCTCGATCTCACGTCGAACCAGCGCGGGATCGTGAATGCCAGGCTGCAGCCCTTGCTGTTACGGCATCGGCTCGAAGCGCTCCCGCAGTACGAACAGTTTTTGATAGATGTTCAGTCTCGTGTCGGCCGGGGTTTGACGCCGGCCGATGTGGAATGGACGTTTGCCTCCTACGACCACTTTCGCGCGGATCTGTTCGAGCGGGCGATCCCGGAAGGGAGCCAGTTGATCGCCCTCTTGAAGGATAAGCAGATTCGCTATCTTGAGCGGGTGTTCCGCACCGAAGAAGCGCAGGCGGAGCGCCAGATCCAGGGGCCGGCAGCCTTGCGCCTCGAGGAACGCACAAAAAAAGGACTATCGCTCGCGGAAGATTGGCTGGGCTCTCTCAGCAGGGAACAATCGAGCCGGCTGCGCGAGTTGATTCTCGCCCTTCCGGACAGTCAGCCGGTCTGGTGGGGTTATCGACGCCAGCGCCACGAAGAACTTCTCGCGCTGCTCCGCAGCCCCCTGCCGCCGGATCAGATGGTAGGCACGCTCAGGAAGATCTTCGTGCACCCCGATCAGTCGACGCCTGCCGCCTATCTCAGTATGACGGCAGACATGCGCGCCGCTCTCACTCGCCTGGTTCTCGAGCTGGATCGCATGCTGACCCCGGTTCAGCGACGTTATGCCCTGCGGTCGATCCAAAAAGTGATCGACGATCTGCACGCACTGGCGCGCTCCTGACTCAGCAGGCTGCGGAAAAACTCGGTAATTGCGTCATACGTCGCGTGTCACACAGGGGCCGTCTCGCGTAAGAATAGCTGGCAGGATGCGTAAAAAGGCCGTCCTCATACCCGTTGTTCGTGAAACGTCGTTCGTCTCTCGTGACAGTCGGGTTGCGGCTTCTGACGAGACACGCTTCACGATTCACGCTTCACGGGTGTCGAAAACGCCGCTGGCGGACTTTTTCCGACATCCTGCTAGAAGTGCACGACCCCGAACAGCCACAGCAGCAAAACCAGACTCATCGGCACGCCCAACAACCAAAGTATGATCGGCATGGTGACTCTCCTTCGTGTGATCGATGTGGAGTTAATCGGAAGGCAGAAGCGCCGAACAGATTCGACGCCTCCCGCCTTCCGACAGAGCGGACATTCCCGGACGGAAGGAAATGTGCGCTGCTGATTTCACGATGCAGTGGAATGTCGGCTCGCGCCACTAGGAGAAGCCCTTGAGGCGACCTCTTCAGCCGGCAGGTACGTAGTCTCTAGCCCGGATTATTTATGAATGCCTCCGCGAGGCGTTCGAGACCGAAGCCCGCCGGGGCTTCTCGCAGGTGAGGCCGACGCAGGCGTACTTTCAGTCCGTTGAGGAGGCCGAACGAGAAAAGCCCCGCCGGGCGAGAGGATCGGACGACGCAGCAGGTGTTCATGAATAGTCCGGGCTAGGTGGAAGAGGGTTCGATGCCCCCGGCGGGCACCGTGTACTGTTCTTCAATGGCGGAGCGGATGAGTCTCCGGCTCTCAGCGGCGGGGAGCCCCGGCCGAGACTCGATCTCCCTGACGATCTGCGCCAGCGATTCGTCCTTGATCATCTCGCTGATCCAAGCGGAGTAATCATGGGCTTCCAGGTGGTGCTGCCAGGTTTTTTCATCGACCCCTTCTCCGAGTTGCATGAAGAGGAGCAGGTTTTGAGCCCGCAGGTTTAATTGCCCTGCCGGGCCTTTAAAGTAGAAACTGCGATCGGGAGGCAGCTCGCCTTCCGCATACTTCCGTTTGTGCCGTCGGCGTTCGCTCGTGCTGGCGGCGATCTCCAGCACCTCGGGACCACTCCCCGAATTGGTCTCCCACATAAGGGTCTGGCCGCGTTCAAGATCGGCGGACGGCAGGGGAGGAATGTCCCGGCCGACCGCGCGGCAAAAGTTTGCGATGGTTTCTCCCGGCGACTGGCCGAGCGCAAAGACCAGATCCACGGTCTTCAAAATCGGCGGGTCGATTTGATCGGGATGCACGGTGACGTAGATCAGACCGGATGAATCTTGCGCCAGACCGGGTGCCGTGGGGTTGCCGTCTCGCGGCAGCAAATGATGCGTTTCATCGATCAGAATCCAGTGAGGCCGCCCGCCGGCGGCGCGGAGTTCGAGGATCTTGTGGAGCAGTCCCAGAAAAAACGCCGGACGATCGTGTAGCGGCAGACCGACCAGATTGACCACGACGTGGGTTTGCGGGTTAGCCAGGGCCGTCAGGATTTCGTTCAGGCTGGGACCGTTCTGCGCGGTGCCGAGGATCACGGCCTGCGGCACATTGTCGTAGTCTCCCTCCGGGTCGATGACGCAGAGTTGATACCCCTGTTCGCCCAGCCGCTCAAGCAGCCCGGTGGCAAGCGTGGACTTACCGCTTCCGGACGTGCCGGCCACCAGCAGATTCCGCCGCCCGAAGGGGAGCGTGACCTCCTCGCCGTTGGATCGCCGGCCCAGCAGCAGTCCGTGTCTCGAAATCTTCTGTTCCGCCGCCGCCAGGTCGTCCGCGAGGAGATCGTCGATGAGTTCGATGACACCGCGCCCGTGATCGGCGATGGTCGTGCGATCCGCGGTTTCTTTCAACATCGGGACGGCATTGCTGACCGCCACGGCAAATTCTGATAGGGCCAGCATGGCATGGTCGTTTTCTCCGTCTCCGACCGCGACGCAGTTGTGAGGGGAGAGTTCCAGACGGGCCAGCGCGGCGGTCAGCCCCGTGGCCTTGTTGATGCCGTGCGGGAGCACCATGACGGCGCCCTTGTTGAAAATAATGCGGAGCTCAAGGCCCAGATCGCGAATGATGTCGAGGATGACGGTTTCGTAGGGCACTCGCGTGGCGACGATGATGTGCCCGAGACTGAGATGCTGTACCCCCCGGCGTTGCACCTCTTCCAGAAACGCCGGCCGCGGTGCGGCGGCCAGCAGGGTGATCTCTTTGGTCGCCGGCCGGTAGAGGAGTCCCCCGTTTTCCGCGACGACCAATTCGCACAGCGAAATGTGCGGGAAAATCTCCAACAACTCCGGGAGAATCCGGCCTGTGACCAGGATGAGCTTCCGTCCGGACGCCACCAGCCGCTCCAACGCGGCGACGGTCTCCGGATAGACGGCTCCATCCGACGCCAATGTGCCGTCATAATCCGCGGCCAACGCCAAGTAGCGCATCATGTTCCCACCTGCCCGGTCATTTGTCCCGGCCGACGACTCGCCGGCTATCCCAAAAGACAAAGGGCCGGTACCCGTGCATTTGCGCTCCCGGCGGAGAATGCCGAATGCCGGTCTGTCTCTCCCAAGCCGTCATGTCCCTGATGGCGATGCGCGGATAAGCGTATTGCCCCTGGTCGAGAGGGGCGTTGATCACACCACGCACCTCCCCGATAACGGTCACCAGCGTGTCCTTGGGCAAGGACGCCGGGGATTCGATTTCGTGCCCTGTGTCCACGGCTATGTATCGGCCCCGGGAGGCGGTCGGCGCGTCGATCGGGCAGTGCACGCCGTCCAAGGGAAGATGCAGCATCTCGATTCTCGTCTTGCCCTCGATCCGGTTGACCGCCAGGACTTTCCCTCCCCACATGACCAGGTCGCCTTCGTGGGCGCCGGGGTTCTGCGCGACTTGGTCGAATGAGAGGTCCATGCGGACCTTGTCTTCCAGATGAGAAGGGATCACCTCATATGTCCCGCAGGCGGTGGCCGTCAATAAAGTTGCTCCCATGGCGAACGCACGCAGCCTCTGTCTCATCGTCCGGTCCTCACCTCTGTGTGGTCACTTTTGCCGCTCCCTCTTGCTCCGGCTGTTGCCTCTCAACTACCCGGCACGCGGGCCCCGTCCCAGAACACATAGGGTCGATAGCCGTAGTAGTACCCGCCGTAGTAAGGACCATGATACGGATAATAGGGCCAGGCACGGGTCATCTCCTTGTTCCACACGGTCATGTCTCTGATGGCAATGACCGGAGCGTCCTGGACAAGCGGATCACTGGAAACGGCGCCGGACGGTCGAAGTTGGCCGACGATCGTGACGCGTGTTCCTTCGGGCACTACGGCTGGGTCGATAATTTCACCCTGGTTGTCGACCGCCACGAACCGGCCGGAGGATTCGACACGTTCCCCGGCCGGAATCAAATCGTCATTCAGCGGAAGTTGCAACACTTCGATCCGGGTTTCCTTTGGATGGCGCGTCGATTTCAGAATTTCTCCACCCCACACCACCATTTGTCCTTGCGCATTGGTCGTATGCTTCTTCGCGTCCGCCAAGGTCAAATCCTTGTTCACCTGACTTTCATATTGCGCCGGAATGACACGGTACTGGTTACAGCCAGCGACCGCGAACAGAGGAAGGATTACGCCGGCGATCAGCAATGGTTTCCACGGTTTCATGCTGCACCTCTCGTGCGAGAAATATGTGCTGTACCGATTGTGAGGGCGCGCCTATTGCCGCGCGCCCACGTTTCCGATCCGCAGCACACCCGAGGAGTTGATCTCACCGCTCGGAGTGGCCGATTCCATGCGTACGGTATAACGGTAGAAGCCGGGCTCTTTCATGCACACGCTGGCCGTTTCGTTGGGATCGAGCGAAGCGGTGCCGGCCCGGCGGAAGAGACTCATGAAGCCGCGGCTGAATCCGTTATTGCAACTCATGGCTTCATCCACAGGTTGAAGGAAGACGATACGGACCGGACCGTTTCTCTTATTGATCCAACGCACTTCGTCTCCTGCCGCGGCGGTCTGCTCGACCGGCTCCAAATTAGTCCTGATAAAAATGTCCTTCACGTCTCCCGTCCGGGTCACCGCGGGCAAGTTCGAGCATCCCGTCACCATCAGCATGAGACCGGCCGCCAGCATCATCGTCCTTCGCATAGTCACCTCCCCATCGTTAAACATGGATGTAAGTATGAGGTCATTATGGAGAGGCTCGCGCAGACGGCGCCGCTAGCAAGAGTCCTAGTTCCTGAATGTATTTCGTACTACTTCGTACGGCACAGGTGCGGTTCTGATCGTTTACGTATTCAGTCGGGTGAGGTCGGTAATCGCGGGCCCGTTGAGGACCTGACCGAATTTATCGAAACGTGATCCATGGCAGGGGCAATCCCACGTGTGCTCGGAATGGTTCCAGGATACAATGCAGTTGAGATGCGGACAGACCGCGGAACAGGTATGCAGCACGCCGTCGGCGTCGCGATAGGCGGCGATTTTGGTGAGGCCGTCTCTCAGCACCGCGCCTTCTCCGTTGGGAATATCTTCCGCGCGTGCGACATCGCCTTTGGTGACCCAGTCGGTATATTGCGCGACCACGTTCAGGGATTCGCGCACGAATTCTCCCATGGCCTTCACCGGATGGCGCGAAGGGTTATACAGCGACGACCAGGGTGAGTCGCGGCCCTTGATGAGATCGGTCAGAAGCAGGCCGGCAATGGTTCCGTGCGTCATGCCCATGCCGCAGTCACCCGTCGCAATGTAAACATTCTCATCGCCGGGATTCTTGCCGATAAACGCCAAGCCATCGACCGACTCCATCACTTGCCCCGACCAGCGGTGGGTTACGCCGCCCATGGCGGGAAATTGCGCGCGCGCCCAGGCTTCAAGCCGGCCGTAACGGAATTCGGCATCGTCGGCCTGGCCGGCCTTATGGTCTTCCCCGCCGACAATGAGGAGTAATTCCTCGCCGCCACCGGGCAACGACCGGCGTTGGGTTCGCACATAGTGATAGGGGTCCTGCGTGTCCCACCACAAGGCCTGTTCCACCGCGCCGGCCGGGATGGTCGCGCTGATGACATAGGTGATGTAGGCGGCCTGTTTGGTGTGGATGGTCACCATGTTGTTGATGGGCGTATTGGTGGCCACGACGACGGCGTCCGCCGTGACGACGCATCCCTGACTCGTTTCCACGCGGACTTGTTTGCCGCTTTCCACCTTGGTGACATGTGATCCACTGAAGGCGCGGCATTTACCTTGCGCAATGGCTTTCACCAGGCCGGCCAGATACTTCATCGGGTGAAATTGCGCCTGGCGGGGAAATCTCAAGCAGGGACCGTTCTGGGTGAGGGGACCGGGAAGTCGGTCAACCGGTTCGACATCGGCAAGCCCTGCCCTCAAAGCCGCCGCCCATTCATCCTTGATCCGTTGGGCATCATCCGGAGACGCCGCGCAGAGGTAGCCGTCCAGGCGGAGAAAGTCGCAGTCAATGCCGGCTTCGTGGGCGGTCTTTTCAATCCAATCGATGGCCGCCGTGTGACTGTTCGCCGCCAGACGCGCGCCTTGCAGCCCGTGCAATCGCTCGATTTCTGTATACCCCGCGTCGATCGCATTGGAGAGATGCGCCGTCGTGCGTTCCGTCATGCCGCGCCCCGGCTGGCTGTCATCCAGCAGGATCACGGATCGGCCTTCCTTCATCAGGCAATAGGCCGTCGTGACGCCGGCGATCCCCGCGCCGACGACGCAGACATCGGCATGCGCCCCCGTGGACATGCTCGGTAACGGGGGGACCTCTTGCGACATCCAGGGAGACACGGTTTGTCCAGGTTCTTTGTTCATGAGCGGGCTCCTTACGGCAGCGTTGTCACGGAGGTGTCCATATGATGCACCTGCAAAGCCTACCGGGGTGCGAACGAAATGAGAGCTAGGGAGGGGCCTAGTTGTCCCCTTGTGGGAGTCGGAGGATGATCCGGCTTGACACAGTTCTCCGGGACGACAAGCTGAAATCCACTCAATGGTTTGTCCTTACGATTGCAGCTTCTGCGCCGATCCGACCTGCCGGGTGGATGGGTGTCACAAAATAGGGGCGGCGATGTTGCTTGTGTGCGATCACTGTGGAGAACCGGTGGCCTGCCTCAATTGCGCTCGCCTCTGCGTCGCTTGTGTCCACGCTCCGATAGAAATCCCTCACGATAGTTTCAGATCCGGAAGGTGACCGCATGGCACGCTCGTTATGGAAGGGATCCATCAGCTTCGGCCTCGTCAATATTCCGGTAGTGTTGTATTCAGCCGAAAACCGGAACAGTTTCGACCTCACCCTCTTGGACCGCCGCGATATGAAACCGGTCGGGTTCAAGCGCTACAACAAAGAGACGGGCAAGGAAGTCACCTGGGATCAGATCGTGAAAGGATACGAGTACGACAAACACCGCTATGTCGTGCTCACCGATGAAGATTTCAAACGAGCCAATGTGGAGGCCACGCAGACGATCGACATCGTGAATTTCGTGCGGGCGGAGGATATCGCCCCGACGTCATTTGAGACGCCTTATTATCTGGCGCCGGACAAACATGGGGAGAAGGGGTATGCGCTCTTGCGCGAGACGTTGAAAAAGACCGGCAAGGCCGCCATCGCCACCGTGGTGATCCGCACCAGGCAATATATTGCCGCCCTGATTCCCTGGAGCGAGATGATTGTGCTCAACACACTGCGGTATGCCAACGAACTCCGTTCCAGCAAGGAACTCGACCTGCCAGCCAAACATCATAAGTCCGCGCAGGTGACACCTCGCGAAGTCGACATGGCGATGAAGCTGGTCGAGGAGATGTCCGAGCCCTGGAAACCCGAGCGTTACAAGGATACCTACCATGAAGATTTGATGCGGCTCATTGAGAAACGGATCAAGGCCGGGAAAACCGAAGTGGTGTCCGCGCCCGGCAAAGACGAAGAGAAGGAACCATCCGGTCGCGCCAAGGTGGTGGATCTGATGGCGCTCCTCAAGCGCAGCGTCCAGCGGTCCGGCCACTCCAAACATGCCGCTCGCGACAAGGAACGATCGCCTCGGCGCAAAAGTGCCTGACTGCATACTGCTTGAGACCATTGGGGGACGCAATGAGCGGCAGTGGGAAGGTGGCGTTGGAAGCCGAGACGGAGACGGGTCGCGAGCAGGGTCTAAGGCTGGGAGCACAGCTCACACAGGGCGGCGTTCAATTCCGTTGTTGGGCGCCGCGGGCGGCCCTGGTCGATGTCGTGCTTGAGCCAGAAAGGACCGAGCATGCATTAACCAGGCAGGCGGAAGGTTATTGGACCGGATTGATACCGCAGGCGTCCGCCGGCATGCACTATCGCTACCGGCTGGACGGCGGGCAGGCCTATCCCGACCCCTGTTCGCGTTTTCAGCCTGAAGGACCGCACGGCCCGTCACTCATCGTCGACCCCGGCGCCTATCATTGGCAGGACCGGCACTGGCCCGGCATCAGGATGCATGGCCAGGTCATCTATGAATTGCACATCGGCACGTTCACGCCTGAAGGCACCTTCGACGCTGCGGTCACAAAACTGGATGCTCTGAAAGACCTCGGGATCACCGTGGTGGAAGTCATGCCGGTAGCCGAATTTCCCGGCCGCTGGAACTGGGGCTACGACGGAGTCGGTCTCTACGCGCCGGCGCATGTGTACGGCAGCGCGGACAGCTTCAAACGTTTTGTGGATGAAGCGCACCGGCGCGGGCTCGGCGTGATTCTGGATGTGGTCTATAACCATCTGGGTCCTGACGGAAACTATCTGCCGCTTTTCAGTGAGGAGTATTTCACCGACCGGTATCCGAATGAGTGGGGGCAGGCCATCAATTTCGATGGGCCTGGTTCCGGGCCCGTGCGGGAGTTTTTTATTCAAAACGCCTGCTACTGGATCGATGAATACCACGTCGATGGATTGCGATTGGATGCGGTGCATGCCTTTCATGATGCCGGCCCGCTCCATGTCGTGGCGGAACTGTCTCAAGCAGCCAGGCGCACAGCCGGTAGCCGACCCATCATCCTGATCGCCGAATGTGAAGCGCAATGGGTGCAAACCATTCGGCCGGTCGCGCAGGGCGGTTGGGGATTGGATGGTGTGTGGAGCGAAGACTTTCATCATGCGGTGCGCGTCGCGGCCACCGGGCGCAGTGAAGGCTACTACACCGATTATCGCGGGAGCGCGCAGGAGTTTGTTTCCTGCGTGAAACGAGGGTTCCTTTATCAGGGCCAGCGGTATCAATGGCAGGGGAAACCGCGGGGTACGGTAGTCTCGGACGAAGCCGCCGAAGGGTTTGTCTTTTTTCTCCAGAATCATGACCAAATTGCGAACCAATTGTGGGGCGATCGCTTGCACCACAAGGTGGGCCCTTCTGTGTACCGGGCCTTGACGGCGCTGCTCCTCCTGGCCCCGGAAACTCCGCTCTTGTTCATGGGGCAGGAATTCGGGGCTTCCTCTCCATTTCTCTTCTTTACCGATTTTCCGCCGGGCCAATTGGCCACGGACATTCAACAGGGCCGGAAACAATTTCTCGCCCAATTTCCCAGTTATGCCGCGCCTGCCGCGCAGGATGCGATGGCTGATCCTTGTGCGCCGTCCGTGTTCGAGCGATCGAAGCTGGACTGGGCGGAACGGGACCGCCATGCCGGCACGGTGGCCTTCCATCGAGATCTGCTGCGACTGCGCCGGGAGGACGAGGTGATCACGCAACAGCGGCGCGATCTGGTGGATGGCGCCGTCATCGGACCCTCGGCGTTTGTCCTGCGCTATGCCGGAGCTCAGAGACGTGATCGATTGTTGATCGTGAACCTCGGTCCGGACCTGGATTTTCGTCCGGCTCCGGAACCGTTGCTCGCGCCGCCGGCCGGGCATGCCTGGTCGTTTCGCTGGTCGAGCGACGACCCGCTCTACGGCGGGCCGGGCGTGATCGAACCCCTGACGGACAGCGGATGGCGGATCCCCGGCGGTGCTGCCTTCCTGTACGCCGCCCGCGAGGAAACTCCTGTGGAGAGCCCGGAGACAACGGTAAAGGCGAGCCCGAACCGGCAGGAGCAGCGATGAGTACGGCACAGACCGACGCCATGGTGCTCACGGTGCCGCCCGAGCGCCTGCGCGATCGTAACGCCTTGCTCGCCAGGGAATGGTTGGTGACGAACGGGCTCGGCGGCTACGCCTCGCAGAGCCTGCTGTGCGCGCCCACCAGGCGATACCATGGTCTGTTCGTCCCGGATCTGCCTGCTCCCTGGGGACGCACCGTCATGATGCCTCGCCTGGACGATGACGTGCTGGTCGACGGAGAAGCCTTGCGGTTGAGCGGCGTGGAGTTTTCGGATGGGCGTCTTGAGGGCGACTTCCTTCCGGTCTTCGATGGATTCAGACGCGAACGGCAGACACCGGTGTGGCGTTTTCGCCTGAAGGGTCGCCGGCTGGAAAAACGCGTGATCATGCCTTATGGACACAATTCGGTCTACGTCGAATATCGTCTGGTGGAAGGCGACGCGGTCGGCCTCCGTCTCCGTCCGTTTGTGACGTTCCGGATGTTGGATGCGCGATTGCATGACGCCAAGCGCCCTCCGTTTCCACTGACGGTCGTCAACGGCCGGTACGATATGCATCTCTGCGAAGGGGCACCGCCGTTGAGACTGTGCCTGCGGCCCCAGGGCGGCTTGTTTGTCGCGGATTATGAATTGAGCACCGGCATGTCCTATCGCGTGGATCGCGATCGAGGATCGGAGCATATCGAGAGTCTCGCAAGCCCTGGCTGCTTCACTGCGGACCTGGCGCAAGGCCGGCCCGTCGCCTTCGTGGCCAGTACCGAGCCCTGGGAGCTGCTCGAGTTTGAGCCTGCAGCCATCTTCGAAGCCGAGGCGAAACGGCTCGACACCTTGCTGTCTCTCACCGGGGGCGATCAGGACGAGGAGATCGAACGCTGGTTGACCTTGGCGGCGGATCAGTTTGTCGTGGCCCCCGGATCCCGCTTGGAAGAACAGGCACTGGCCAGGGCGTCAGGCAGTGAGGCGCGCACGATCATTGCCGGATACCATTGGTTTACGGATTGGGGCCGGGACACGATGATCAGTTTGGAAGGTCTCACTCTTTGCACCGGCCGGCATCGGGAGGCCCGCTCGATTCTCCGCACCTTTGCCAATTACGTGAAGGATGGCCTGATCCCGAACCTCTTTCCGGAAGGGGAGCGGATGGCGCTCTACCACACGGCGGATGCCACGCTCTGGTTTGTTCACGCGCTCCATCGGTACGAACGGGTGACAGGCGATCGGGAGACGCTGCTGGCCTTGCTGCCGGTGCTCACGTCCATCCTGGAGCATCATATCCGGGGCACACACTTCGGCATCGGTGTCGATCCGAAAGACGGTCTTCTGAGGGCGGCGGCGGAGGGATATCAGCTCACCTGGATGGATGCCTTGGTGGACGGCTGGGTCGTGACACCGCGCCGGGGAAAACCAGTGGAGATTCAGGCGCTCTGGTACAACGCTCTCCGCTGTATGGAGGAATGGGCCAGCCTTGTCGGCCGGTCGCCGTCCCGCTGGAGCGAGTTGGCGGATCAGGCGGAGGAGTCGTTTAACAAACGGTTTTGGATGGACGCTGAAGGATGTTTGTCTGACGTGATCGACGGGGAACGAGGCGATGATTCCGCGTTCCGGCCGAATCAGATTTTTTCCATCGCGCTGCCGCATCCCGTCCTCCGGGAAGCCCGGTGGCGAAGCGTGGTGGACCTGGTGAAGGATCGTCTGCTGACTCCGGTGGGCCTGCGGAGCTTGTCTCGCGAGCATCCCGACTACAAGCCGATGTATTTCGGCGATCTGCGCGCGCGGGATGCGGCCTACCATCAAGGCACCGTCTGGGCCTGGCTGATCGGACCCTTCATCGACGCCTGGCTCAAGGTTTACAAAGACCGGTCCGAGGCGCGGAGCATGTTGGACGGATTCCGTTCCCACCTGCTCGATGACGGCATCGGGACGGTGAGCGAAATTTTCGATGCGGAACCGCCGTATCATCCGCGGGGCTGCATTGCGCAAGCCTGGAGCGTGGGCGAAGTCTTACGGGCCTATCGGAACACGCGAGCCATCAAGGAGGGGGCGTGACGAATCGTGGCGGAGGCGCGTATCGGCACGTCGGGATGGCACTATGCACATTGGCGCGGGCCCTATTATCCGCCCAGCGTGCCGCCGCGCGCGATGCTGGACTACTATGCGCGTGATTTGAACACGGTCGAGATCAACAACAGTTTTTATCGCCTGCCCGCATCGACGACGTTCGAGTCTTGGGCACAGTCGACGCCGAAAGGTTTTTGTTTTGCCGTCAAGGCCAGCCGCTACCTCACCCATCAAAAAAAACTCCTCGATGCCGGTCCGCCGCTGGAACGATTGTTGAGCGCTGCCGGCCGCCTCGGCCGGAAGCTGGGTCCGATTCTTTTTCAATTGCCGCCTCACTGGCGGTGCAACCCCGAACGGCTGAGCCTCTTCCTTGAGGCGCTCCCGCCCAAGCACCGGTATGCGATCGAATGCCGTGACGTGACCTGGCACAGGACCGAGGTCTACCGGCTGCTGCGGCAGCATAACGTCGCCTTCTGCCTGTTTGAGTTGGGCGGCTCTGTCACGCCCATCGAAGTGACGGCCGATTTCGTGTATGTGCGGCTCCATGGACCCGGCAGCAAGTATCAGGGCGATTACCCGGCCTCTACGCTGAAGACCTGGTGCCGGCGGATCCGGCAGTGGACCGGTTGCGGCAAGGACGTCTACCTGTATTTCGATAACGATCAGGCCGGTTATGCGATCAAGAATGCAAAGATGTTGCGGGGGATGGTCGCTGCTCCATGATGGCCGTTTCCTATGCGTAGCCACGTCACCGCCTGGCTGCACGATCTTCTTTGAGCCGGCGCGGCGAAAGGTCGCTCGGTGAACCTCCCAGAGCCCGGGATACGTTTTGATACGCCTGGTTGATGCGCTCACATGATGACTCGGTCGTCGCCTCTGCGGCCGCCGTTTCCGCGACAGATTGCGCTTCCCGCCGCAGAGCCTGGCGATCCTCTTCACGCCGCACGCACGCTCCGACGACCGGCAGGCTCTCCAGGATATGAATGAGCAAGGGGATGCTCGGCTCGCGCGATTCCCGGAACGGGCTGATGCACCAGTCCACCGCGTCGGAGAAATTCATGCCCCTAGTCAACACCCGCGGAGCCCCGGCTGCATCGCACCGCACGTCGTGAGCAGGATCGCGCCGGGCCAGCATGCACAAGGCTGCTCCCATGCGATCCACGCACATGGTGGCCGTCAAGACATCATTACGGTCTGTGGAAGAGGCGCGAAGGGCGACTTGGACGAGTTGGTTAAAGGCATATCGAAGATCCTGTTCGATACTGGGTTGCTCCCCGAGCACGATGGCCGCCGCGATCTCGGCCACGAGCGAGGGATCGGGAGCAGTCTGCACGAATAGGACCGCAAGCGGCGCTCCGACGATGACGAACTCACCGACTTGCCTCTCTAGAATGACGCGTCCCTCGCCCTTCCGGCACAGGTCCACAAGCCGGCTTTCGTTCACGTATTGAGTATAGCCATCGGCGGGCGCCGGCACCGGCAGCCCCCTGCAGTCCGGAGCAGGCCAAGCAGGAACATGCGAGGTTTTGCTGCCCGCCGGGAGGGTGAGCCTGCGGATCGTGTCCGCAAGGTCTTTCGCGGCATAGTTGATGATGGTGGAGGATTGCAGGAAGCGCGATATGTGATACATGGAATAGATCAGCAGGCCCAAACCCGCCATCGCCAGAACAATCGCAAATGACAGGGCCAGGTGTGGAACAGGAGCGCCGTCCGGGTCCTTGTGGATCGTGCGTAAGACCATCAACGCATAGACAAAGGTGGAAATGTACGAGCCGAACGCGAGTTGGTTGCGCCGGTCCGCGAGAAAGTTGCGTAGGAGCCAGGAGCCGTACTCCTGGCCGATGAAGGTCAGCGCGGTGGTTTGGCCAGAAAACATCACCGTCGCAATGGCCATCATGGCCGTCGCAATGGCAGAAAGGAGCCGCCGCGCCCCCGGTAGCCCTCCCCCATAGACCCAATCCAACCAGTCCGTGGATTGTCCGGTCGCTTGCAGGTGTTCGTCCAGTTGCACCAAGGTGGGAGCGATCACCAGCGCCGCGACGGTCAGCATCGACGGAAGGAACCAAAAGTTGGTGCTGATCCGGCGCCACGTTCGCGCAAGAGTCGGGTGGAGCGATTCCAGGCGCTGATGCTCAGGTTGTAAAGCCATGGGCACTTCTCGTTGCTCGGTCGCGAACCCTCGATCTGGTGGCTGCACTCCTTTGGTGAGAACGTACCGGCTTTCGAACAAAGCGCCACTAGGAATCACTCTGAACATCGTGACGCGTGACTAGGGTTTCAGCCAGGTACTCCGATGTAGGCGGTCTTGTAGAGTGGAGGCCGATCTACTTTTGTGAAGGATAAGGAGCATGGCGGAGTTGCCGGGCCTGGCTGAGTTTCTGCGGCGCATGATCGTTGCGAATTGTCTGTTTCTCGCAAGCTGGCTTTGGGCGGTGCCGGTCGCAGCCGAATGGTATGTGGCGGGGCAATTCGGCCCGAACTTTGCCGATCAGCTCAGCGATATTCGTGGTACGGGCAGCTTAGAAGGGTCCCGGGCGATAGACTTTGACCTCAAAAACAGCCTGGCCTATGGCCTGAAGCTGGGAAGGTATCCAGGAAACGGGTGGTTCGGTATCGAGTTGGATGTGTTTCACAGTTCACCCCACATCAAGGAGTTGCCCCCGACCGCTACCAGGCCGAATGTGCCCGGTGTCCACATGCGGGTGACGAATGTCGGCGTGAATCTTCTCGTGCGATATCCTGGGGTCACGTTTCAGCCCTACGCCGGCATTGGAGCGGCGGCGATGATCGGCCGGATCGGAGATTCGGCCACCACGAGGGGAGATACGGATGTCGCCTCGGGCTTGAACCTGCTTGCGGGGATCAGGGCCTTCGTGACGCCCTATGTGGCGGTGTTTACTGAATACAAATATTCCCAGGCGACATTCGAGTTCACCGGCGCGTTCCCCCAGGGACAAGGATTCAACGGCGACTACAATGCGCAACACCTCATGCTCGGAGTGTCGTACCATTTCTAAGCGACTGGTACAGCGATGGCTCTTTGCAGCCCTGTTATGCGGCCAGCTGTCCGGCTGCGCGCAAAGCGCGCATCAATCCGGGCGCGACTTGCTGGATAAAATTTTGCCCGACCACGTTCAACAGCAGATTGATCCCAGCATTAGCTTCCGTGAACTGAAGGCGAATCCGGCGGGCTTCCAAGGCAAGGTGGTCATGCTCAGCGGAATTGTTCTGAAGAGCAAGCGGGCGAAAGATCGAACGGAAATTGAAGTGCTGCAAATCCCGACCGGATCGGGCGCGGCGCCGACCGGCGACCGCAGCAAATCCCAGGGCCGATTCCTGGCGGTGAAGCGAGGGGAATTTCTGGATCCCGCCGTGGTCGATGCGGGAACGCCCCTAACGATCGTCGGTGAAGTCACCGAGCCGGTCACGCGTAGGGTGGACGACGGGGACTATACCTTTCCCGTGATCCAGGCGAAGCACATCGTTGATTGGGATGAAGTCGATCCGCCGATCAGCGCCGCCCCCTTTGCCTACCCCTATGGTCGTTCAATGTACGCGTACCCCTATTCCTATTGGGGACCCTATGGAGGATTAGGCGGATGGTACGGGGGCTATCCCTATTACGGCTATCCCTTCTACGGTCCATTTTATTACGGGGGAGGTGGAGGAGGAGCCGGTTCGGGTGGAGCGCCGCCTGCCGGCGTCCCGCCTCAATTCCAAAAGTAACTGCGTCTCTGACGCCGGAGCGGGGACAGCATGGGACTCAGCCAGTATTGGAAGAAACGAAACTTCCGACAGACCCCTGAACCACGGGGCAAGGAGATACCTGCCGGGCCCCGCTTGCGTTTTGTGATTCAAAAACACGCCGCGAGCCGGTTGCATTACGACTTTCGCCTCGAATTGGGCGGCACGTTGAAGAGCTGGGCGGTTCCGAAAGGCCCGAGTTTGGATCCTGCGCAGAAACGGCTGGCGGTCCATGTCGAGGACCATCCGCTCGATTACGCCTCGTTCGAAGGCATCATTCCTCCCAAACAATATGGCGCCGGCACGGTCCTGCTCTGGGATCGTGGCTACTGGGAGCCGATCGGCGATGCGGAAAAGGAGTATCGCCGCGGGCGTCTGAAATTTACTCTGCACGGCGAAAAGCTCCATGGGGTTTGGAACCTGGTTCGGATGGGCGGCCGCCAGGAGGCGGGGAAGGAAAACTGGCTGCTGATCAAGGAACAGGACGGAGAGGCGCGAAAGGGCAGGCAAAGCGACGTGACCGACCGTTTGACGGCCAGTGTCGCAAGTGGCAAGAACCTCGAACAAATCGCATCCGATGATCCTGCCGTTTGGCATTCCAATCGAACCACGACGACGACCTCCAAGCTCAAGCCGCGCGCGTCTCGCCCTGCGGCGAGATCCCCCGCCGCCGGTGCCCGCAAAGCGTCCCAGGAGGACTGGATCGCCCCGCAACTGGCTACCCTGGTGACGGCTTCTCCAGAGGGCGACGACTGGGTCCATGAATTGAAGTATGACGGGTACCGGATCTTGTGCCGCCTGCAGGACGGCCAGACCAGACTCCTCACCAGAAACGGCCACGATTGGACGGCCAAGTTGCCGCACATTGCGGCGGCGACTGCGGAGCTGCCTTGCCGTACCGCCTGGCTGGACGGCGAGGTGGTGGCGCTGTTGCCGGACGGCCGCATCAGCTTCCAGCGATTGCAAAACGCGTTCGACGCGCGTTCAGACAGCAATTTGATGTATTACGTCTTCGATCTTTTGTATCTGGACGGATTCGATTTGCGGGAAGTTGCTTTGCGCGAACGCAAACGCCTGCTTGCCGCGCTGCTGAAGGATCGCCCTGCGTCATCCGTGATTCAGTACAGCGATCACATTTCCGGCCGAGGAGACGTGGCCTTTGCCGAAGCCTGCCGGAGCGGCATGGAAGGATTGATCGCGAAACGGGCCGAGGCGCCCTATCTCGCCGGCAGAAATCGAAATTGGGTGAAAGTGAAGTGCGGGCGCCGGCAGGAATTCGTGATCGGCGGATTTACCGACCCATCCGGCTCACGCAGCGCGTTCGGGGCCCTGCTGCTCGGCGTCTATGACCATCAGGGGCGGCTCCAATTTGCTGGGCGCACGGGAACCGGATTTACCGACCGCTCTCTTAAGGAGCTACACGCGCGATTGAAGAAGCTCGAGCAGAAGCAGCCTGCCTTCGTCAATCCGCCCAGGGGGAGCGAGGCGCGGGGGGTGCACTGGGTCAAGCCTGCGCTGGTTGCCGAAGTGGCCTTCGCCGAGTGGACTCAGGAGGGGCAGCTGCGCCAGGCGTCGTTTCAAGGTTTGCGTGAAGATAAGGATCCCCGGACGATCGTGCATGAACGGGCCTTGCCGGCTTCCGCCGCCACAGAGGCTGAGGCACAGGGCCGGACGTCTCATGTCGGCCGCAAGAAAGCCAAGCAGAAAGCATACAAGGCCCGCGTGCAGTCATCCGACGGCGAGGCCGTCGTCAGCGGCGTCACGTTGAGCCATCCGGATCGGGTGCTGTTTCCGGAACAAGGCCTCACCAAGCTCGCGCTCGCGCGTTATTACGAGGCCGTGAGCGAGTGGATTCTGCCGCATCTCGAGGATCGGCCTCTGACGCTCGTCCGCTGCCCGGAGGGATATAAGAAAGAGTGTTTTTACCAGAAGCATGCCGGGGATCATATTCCCAAAGTCGTCGGGCGGGTGGAGATTCCTGAGGAGAACGGGTCCTCGTCCTGGTACATGGTTGCCGATTCCCTTCCGGCGCTGGTGGGCTTGGTGCAAATGGGCGTCTTGGAGTTGCATACGTGGGGGGCGAAGCGCGACCAACTCGAAAAGCCGGACCGCATGATTCTGGACCTCGATCCCGATCCGGCGGTGGAATGGCCCTTGGTCATCGAAGGCGCGCAGCTGACACGCACTCTGCTCGAGGAGTTGGAGCTGGTCTCGTTCGTCAAGACGACCGGCGGCAAGGGACTGCACGTCGTGGTGCCGCTGCAGCGCGCACATACGTGGGACGAGGTCAAGACCTTCTCCAAGGCCGTGGCGGATCATCTCTCCCGCGCCATCCCGGAGCGATTCCTCGCCACCATGTCCAAACAGAAACGCAAGGGCAAGATCTTCATCGATTACCTGCGCAATGGCAGAGGGGCCACGGCGGTGGCGGCCTATTCGACGAGGGCCAGGTCTGGAGCGCCTGTATCGGTGCCGCTGGCGTGGGACGAATTGTCGAACGACAGGCGCTCCGATTATTTTACCGTCGAGAATATTTCGGAGAGGCTAGAGCACTTGCGGCAGGATCCGTGGAAACAATATTTCACGAGGCGGCAACGCATCACAAAGCTGATGCTGCGCAAACTCATTGCGGAGCGATAATTATTCGCCAGGGTGCTTTGCTAGGCCACCTGGGGGGAGTGCTAGTAGAGTGAATCGTACGGGACTGTTATCAGTGATCATAACAATCGGTGGACCGTCCGCCGAACAAAACGGATCACATGAAAGGAGCACCGTATGAACGCCACGACGAGAACCCTGCCTCTCAATGGACGAACCAGACACATTCCCGCTCCACTGCAGAGCGACCAGTGCCATTGCCTCCGCTGTGGAGGATTCCTGGTCGATGAACGCTGCATGGATATCGGTGAAAGTTTGGGCGGATATTGGTTCATGGCCATGCGGTGCGTGCAGTGTGGCGACATCACGGACGAAGTGATTCTCCGGAATCGTGCCGCGCAGACGGCGCCGGTTCAGAACGAGGTCGTGCGGGCGGCGTAATTGTGTGATCGCCTGCCGCGCGTCTTGCGGCATGTGAAGTTCCGGCTCGCAGCGAGAAGCGTCGTATGATTGGAAGCCCGACCACCAGGCTGTTGAAAAACTACTTGGAAGGTCGCTAGAGAGCAAGTCTCCACCGTCTGAGAACACGCACCGTCCGCGCACAGGATGTTCAAAATGGCCGTCCAGCGCGGCCGCAGCAAGTGAAGCGGCGAAGCGTACTCCGAGTACGTTGAGCCTCTGAACGACGCGAGAACAAAGCTGGCGGACTTTTTCAACATCCTGCTAGATGCGATTAGACGGGGAAAGCCATGGTGCTGAAGAGGGCGTTTTCAGCCTGGCGCGAGTCGAGCCTGGTATGTTGCACGACGATGCGCACGTTTGAGTCGATGAGGCTGGCATAGTCCGTATCCCGGGGTATGGGAGCGGGGTCGCTCAGATCATTGAATCGGACATGCCTGGTTCGACGGGCGGGAACCTGAACGATATAGGGCCCTACCGGTTCGCGGTCCGCATAGAAGATGGTGATATGGACGGTCGCATCTTGATCGGATGAGTTGAGAATGCAGACAGTCTCGTGGCTCGTCATCTGCGGCTCCGGCCCATGGCTTTGAGACGGAATATATCCCTCCGCTATCACCCACCTTCGGCGGCCGATCGGTTCCATAGAAGTTCCTTCTGTTAGGTGAACAGTAATCGCGGTGCTTCCCCTCACACTACCTGCCGGATTTTACTCTCGACCAACGTTTTGAGAATGCTCCACCGGTCCTCCTGGCCCCTGGCCAGCGCCTTCGCAAATTGCCAGGCCTGTTCCGTGGTGATTTTGCCGGGCAGCGGAGGTTCCAGCGGATCGATCACGGCTTCAACCAGCGCCGGGCCCGGGATCGCGAAGGCTTCCCGCAGGACGTCGCGGACCTGGCGCGGATCATCCACAGTGAAGCCCGCGGCGCCGCAGGCCTTGGCAAACAGCGCAAAGTCGATCGGGTGGAGGTCCACGCCGTATTGCGGGTTGCCTTCGAACGCAAGCTGCTCCCACTTGATCATGCCGAGAAGATTATTCTTCAGCACGATGATTTTCACGCGCAGGCCATAGCGCACGAGTGTAGCCATTTCTCCCATCAGCATGGTGTACCCTCCGTCTCCCGCGAGACAGACGATCTGACGCCCGGGATAGGCGATGCCTGCGCCGAGACTGTAGGGAAGTCCGTTTCCCATCGAAGCCAGGGTGCCGGAGGCCGAAAACTCCATGTTGCCTTTGATGGTGATATGCCGGGCCGCCCAGGTGGTGACCGTGCCTGTGTCGCAGCAGATGATGGCGTCATCCGCGAGGAACTCATTGACCGTGCGGACGACGACCTGGGGCTTGAGCGGGGCGTCCATCCGCGTGCCACGTTCCTCCATGAGGTCATTCCACTGTCGCATCCTGGCTTGCGCGGCGCCGAGGAACGTCCGATCAGCTTTCTTCTCCAGGAGCGGCAACAAAGCGCGGAGGACATCCCAGCAATGTCCGACGAGCCCCACCTCGACGGGATACCGCAAGCCGATCCGCGCCGCATCCAAATCGATTTGCACGGCACGCGCCTGGCCCGGTTTAGGATAAAACTCCAAATACGGAAAGCTCGTGCCGGCGATAATGAGGGTGTCGCAGGTTTCGAGCACTTCCTGCGAAGGAGCCGTGCCGAGGAGGCCGATGCCGCCGGTGGTCAAGGGGTGATCGTCCGGGACGACAGCCTTACCGAGGAGTGGCTTGACGATCGGCGCGCCGAGCAAATCGGCCAGCTGCAACACTTCGGCTTTCGCGCCCAAACAACCCCGGCCTGCCAGGATGGCGATTTTTGTCCCGGCGTTGATGACCGCCGCGGCCTTTTCGATCAGCGATCGCGAGGGGAGGGGTAGCGGATCGCTGTACAGATCGCCGCTATGACCGGGAACGTTGGCCTTAGAGGCCTGCTGTTCGACGCTCCAATCCTGAATGTCTTTTGGAATGGTGATATGGGCCACCGTCCGCCGTGAAATGGCCGTCTTGATCGCTTCATCTACGACGTTACCGACATGAGTCGGACTCATGACTCTCTGGCTATAGGCGGCGACATCTCCACAGAGCCGGTCCAGGTCCACATCCTGTTGATAGTGGGTGCCGATCAAATCGTGGTACGTATGCCCGGTGATGGCGAGCACGGGCTGCCCGTCGCATTTCGCATCGTACAAGCCGTTGAGGAGGTGGATGCCCCCCGGACCGGATGTCGCCAGGCAGACGCCTAACCGTCTGGTGAATTTGGCATAGCCGCAGGCGGCGAGCGCGGCCGATTCTTCGTGCCGGACCAGGATCAGGGCGATCCGATCCTGCCTGGTTCTCAACGCTTCGTAGATCCCGTTGATGCCGTCGCCCGGCAAACTGAAAATAGTATCGACACCCCAGTCGATCAGCCGCTGAACCAGAAGATCCGCCACCGTGGTCGTCATTCATACGTCCTTTCAGGGATGGGGCGAGAAGAAAGCGCCGCTTTCCGTTCGAGCCGGGGCAGCACCAGCTCCTGCAGCAGGATATTGAGACAGGCGGCGACCGGAATCGCCAGGAGCAGGCCATAAAACCCGCCCAACGCACCGCCGATGAACACCACGATCAAGACGGTCACGGCGCTCATTTCCATGGACTGGCTTTGCACCCAGGGGGTGAGCAACCAGCTCTCGATGAATTGCACCACGAGGTACGCGACGGAGGGCCAGACGACGACCGTCATCATGTCGAAAGCGCCTGCCCCGGACGTAAATCCGTCGAGATATTTCAGCAGAATCGCGAGCGGCCAGCCGACCAAGGAGGCGTAGGGAATGATGGTAAGGACGCCGGTGATAAGACCGAGGATGAACCAGTACCGGACTCCGGTCAGCGCCCATCCCGCCGAGTACAGCACGACACAGGCGAGGGCAATCGTCAACCTTCCCCGGAAGAACCCGCTGACGGCCTGATCCATCCTGCGCACGATATGGCGCGCGCGCGGGCGGTAGTCCGCCGGGATATATCGCCGGAGCTGTGTGAGTGAGCGATCGAACTGCCAGGCGAAGAAAAAGAAATAAATCGGGACCAAGACCAGCGCCAGTGTCACGTCGGCCGTGGTGCCGATCACGGCGCCCAGGACACCGAAGGCTTGCCCGGTGCCGGAGAAAATCGGTTTCAGCATGGCCAGGGGATCGTCGCGCAGATTAGTGGCGATCGATGACAGGGGGCCGGAGAAGTCTCCCAGGGTCACATGATATTGTTTGGCGATGCTCTGAAGATATCCCGGCACACGCTCGGCGAAGGATTGCACCTGTTCGGCAAGCAAGGGGCCCAGCCAGGTGACGAGCCCGCCGAACACCAGCGCCGAAACGAGCAAGATGACGGAAACCGTCACGGGCCGTGGAACATGCCAGCTTGTCTCCGCGCGTCTGACGAGTGGATTGACCAGATAGGCCAGGAGCAGTGCAATCAGGACAGGCGTAAAGACGCCGCGCAGATAATACCCGAACCACAGCACAAACAGGATGCCGCCCAACCAGAGCAGGTCGCGTATCGGAGTGATTTCCCACAAATGGCGATCGGCCGGCGAGGCAGCAGGTTCATCGGGAACCGCCACGTGCGGTGGTGCTTCTTTGAGGGTCTCGCCGTATCCCGGGGTCATGGCACGCTCGCTCCTTATTGTCTCTCAGCATGGGACCGGACGAGGACCGGCACGAGCTTCTAGGCAGACCGTGCGGGAGACGATCGCAAGGCCATAGCCGCACGTTCGATCTGCGCGTTAATTTCGCCGCCGAGCAAGATCACCACGCCCGTCAGATACAGCCACAACATCAGCACGATGACTCCGGCGATAGACCCGTAGGCCGCATTGTAATTGCCGAAATGATCGACGTAGGCTTTAAACCCCAGGGATAGACCCATCCACAACACGACGGCCACGACAGATCCCGGTGTCACCCACCGCCAATCATGCTCGACGTCGGGACAGACGGCATAGACGATCGCGAGTGCCAACAGCATCAGCGCAAATGCGACAGGCCATTGCAGGACGTTCCACGCCAGCAGGAATAACCATCCCAGTCCCACGATATCGGCAATCCACTCGCCGATGCGTTCGCCATAGAGGATCAGCGTAATGGAGACGATGATGAACGCCGCGAGCCCGATCGTCAGCAGGGCGGCGACGAGACGAACTTTCCAAAAGGGGCGGCTCTCTTCGGCGCCGTACACCACATTCAGCGATTCCATAATTGCCGTCACGCCGCTTGATGACGCCCACAGTGCTCCGAGGAGGCCCAGCGACAGGATGTCGCTGCCGGTGCCGGTCACCACGTTATCGAGATATTTTTGCAGCAATGACAAGGCATCCGCGGGCAAGACCGTCCGCAAGTAGGCCATCAGCTCCGGCAGCACCCGTTCAAGCGGAAAGAGACCCAGCAGCGCGGTGAGAAATAGCAGGGCGGGGAAGAGAGCCAGGAGGAAATAATAGGCCAATTGAGCGG
Source organism: uncultured Nitrospira sp. (assembly GCA_902500995.1). Classification (GTDB taxonomy): domain Bacteria; phylum Nitrospirota; class Nitrospiria; order Nitrospirales; family Nitrospiraceae; genus Nitrospira_A. Next base: position 24,897 of record CABVSR010000002.1, on the reverse strand, counting down.
CACGGCCGAGAATTTCATCCTTCTGACTGTCGATCCACAGCCGATGCCCGAGCTCTTTCCATCCCAAGCCTCCGAGCTTCCAGGGATTCCATCGCGGTGATGTGCTGGTCAGCGATGCCGACACGCGGACTCCTCTGCCTTACCGGTAGCGTGACGCCGTGCCGGCGGAGGACCGGGAGCCGCCCGTGGCCGATTCTGTATACGACGCCCTCTCACCGCTGTCCCTGGCCCGCGTTCCTTGGGAGGGCAGCTGCACACCCAGCGATCGCGCGAGTTCGGGGATCAGCTTGTTGGCGAATTCCACCATCAGAGAGCGGCCCGCCTGGATCAAGGCGGCCTTGGCCTGGTCGGTCTCCGCGCCTAATTCGCGACTCATCGTCTCCCAGATGCTCGGCCCGCTTCGTGTGTCTGTCTGACGAGCCCTGTGAGATGGATCGGGATAATAATCATAGATCCCGTCGGCGCGGCGCGACTCCCGTTTGGCCTGCCCCTCGGATTGCGGCATGATCCGGGATGCGCGAGCGCCAGGCGGATAATAGGGATAGACGCCGCTCCGTTGCCGCGTGCGCGCTTCGATGAGCCCGATCGCGAAGCCTGCGCAGATGGCGCCGCCGAGCATGAGCCAGGGATAGGCATCGACTTTATGCACAGGATCCAGCGCGGTTTTGAGTTTATCCACCGACTGCGTGACACTCCGGGATCCTTCATCGATCAAGCGCGAAAATTTCATCGTGGCTCCCTCCGCCGTGTCCTTGATCCGTTGCTCCAGCAACTCGAGCTTCTCCGCGATATCCAACCGAGTTTCCAGAATATCTTTTACGTCCTGGTCGATAGCAGCTGTTCTTTGATCCATTTGGCATCTTCCTTTATTGAGTGAACGGTACGGAACGGCCACAGCCGGAGGGATGACCCGATCGAAACCAGACGGGCGATGAATACGGCCCCTCCTGCGGCGGAGAGCAACCCGATGATGCCGTAGCAGGCCCACAGGGGTAGGCCGCTGTAAAAATGGAGCAAATGGACCAGCATCATCAGGAGGAATAGCGCGGCGATCATCGCCAGCACGATCGCGAGACCGGCGTGAACGGCTCCTTTTGCGATCTTGCCGAACTCCTGCTGCATCTCGTGCCGGGCCAGCTGGACCTCCTGCGCGAACAGACGTCGGAGATCTTCAACCAGCCCGGTCACGAGAGACGCGATTGAAATGGGATGGGGATTTTCCATGCCGGTATCCTCTCAGGTTAATCAGTCCTCACGCGGGAAAGCAGATAGCCGCAGCCCAATCCAAATAGCAGCGCCTGGATGGGGTACCGCCTGATCAACACTTCAAGGTCTTCGACGACCCCGCTGAACCCCTGTTCTTGGAAGTACAGGGAGGCGTCCTTCACCTTACGGGCGACGGCATCCGCCGCCTCCGCGGCCGAGCCCTCTTCCGGCAGGTATTCGCGTACACGGTCGGCGGCTGATTCCACTGCGTCTCCGGCGCGCTTGGCCATCTGTTCTGCGGAGGCGGCGGCGTCGTGGAGGGAATCCTGCACCGCGGAGGCGGCATGTTTGGCCCGATCTTCCATATTCCTCAGATCCTGTTCCATCGTCCCTCCTTCGTCATCAAAAGAAATCTGCGGTGCTGCATCACCTGCATGTGCTCCAGACTAAACGTGGCGACGATGGGCTTTGAACTGGGCAGAGCCCTAGTCAGGCCCGGCCTGTCACCCGAGCGGAAACGGCGGAGTCACAGTGTCGGGGACTCCGTACGCACCCCTTGAGGTTTGGAGACCGGGGGCCGATGCATCTTGAGACTGAGATCGGGCCGGACACGTTTAGCCGGCAACCGGAGAGTGAGGGGACGCCGGCGCTGAGCGGACCGATACAGGGCTTCTATTATCTGCACATCGAGCAGCCCTTCTGTTCCGTTCGGCTCCGGCTGGCGATCTTGCTTCACGCAGCGAGCGAAGTAGATCAACTGCGGCGCGAATTGATCGCCGGGCTTGAAGGCGCGCACGCTCGTTCGCCCCCCGATGGTAATTGACGCTTTCAGGCCGCCCACATATTCATAGGCCGGCTCGACGCGCACTTTGCCTTTGGTACCCACAATTTCATAGGTCGCGGCATCCGCTGCGCCGAAGCTGCAGGTGAAGGTGGCCAAACGATCGCGGGAAAACCGCATGATGGCACCGGCAGACTCTTCGACGGATTGAAAGCGGCGATCCGGGCCGTGACCCATGAGGGCGGTGACTTCGGTCGGCTCATCCCGGAAGAGGTAGCGGGCGGCGTTGATGCAATAGACGCCGATGTCGTATAAGGGGCCGCCCCCCAGTCGTTCTCTCAATCGGATATCGCCCGCCCGAACCTGCTGGGTAAAGAGGGAGTGAAAGAGCCGCGGCTCGCCCAGTTTTCCTGAATGCACCAGATTGATCGTGAACAGGTTGCAGGGGTCGAAATGCAGGCGATAGGCGATCATCAATTTTACCCGATGCTGCTCGGCGGCGCGCGCCATCCGCCGGCATTCGGCCGCGGTCACGGCCATGGGTTTTTCACAGAGAACATGGATGCCGGCTTGCGCCGCGCGGACCGCGTAGTCGCAGTGGAGGTTATTGGGGAGCGCGATGTACACGGCATCGATTTCTCCGCTCCGCAGACAGGCGTCGTAGTCTTTATAGGCATAGGTATGCGCCACGCCATACCGCTTGCCCAGGAGGCGGCGTTTCACCGGGTCGTCGGAGACCAGCGCTGTGAGTGTGGCGGCGGGTGCCGCATGGGCAAAGGCGGGCAAGACAGCCATTTGCGCGATATGTCCGAGACCGACGACGGCCAAACGCAAGGTTGAGCGGTTCACGTGCCGTGGCTCCATTGAGGGTTGGAAAGGATACTTATCCGCCAGGTGCTGTGGTCATCGCATCGAGCATGGGTATGAGATCGCGTTCTTCAGTATGAAAATGGACGCGGACGGTCTGCATCATATCCTCAAAAAACTGATCCATTGATTCGTCGTCGTCGCTTTCCGCATGGCGCATCTCATGCATCATCGCCTTCACTTCCTCATGGTCGAGCAGGATGCTCTGGATCACAGGCCTGCCGCGGTCTTTCATACGGCTGTCATCGCGGAACAGCCGTTCCTCCCAGTCGAAATGTTCCCCCAGCCGATCGAGGATCTGATCGACGATCGGCCGGCGGGAATCTTCCTCCGTCGCGAGGTAGAGGTGGAACAAGGCGAGAATGTGGCGATGCTCAGTCTTCATCACTTTGATGATGTCCGCGGACTCTTGCAGGGTCGGTCTCTGTTCCATAGATCCGCCTCCGCGCGACCTGTCGGGAGTGTCGGCCGCTCTACCGGCCCTGCTCCCGGAGCTGAGCACGCGGGCTCTGTTCCTCAAGAGTAATCTGGCCCGTGGCGTTGGCCGTTCCCTCCAGCATGATGGTGGCGGTCAGCCCCTGCGGGGTGGATCGCACATGATCGGGCTGCTGGCGGGTGATCAGGATGTCCATCGTGGTGCCGCCCGATCGGTGCGTTCCTGTGACCGTCTGTTTGAGCCGATCCACTTGCGGAGAAATGTCCACCGCCATGGCCTGCCGCAGTTTGTTGTTCAGCTCTCGGTCCACGAGCTGCCAGTAGCCGATCCGGATGGAATCGATGGCAGATTTGGATTCGTTGGCCATCTGGAGGTCGGGAACCGAGATGGTGCGACCGCCTTCTTCCAGATGAGGAGTGCCCCAGTAGTAGATCGTGCCTTTGAGATCTCCCGCCATCTCGATCGTCACCAGCGCGCGGCCATTCGCATCTGAGGCCGAGACGCGCTCGATGACCGCCGTTTCCGAAACGTTGTCGAGGGGGAGTGACTGATGAAACAGTTTGCTCTGCAATTGATGCGAGATCTGCTGATAAGAGAGCGGGATCCTCGCCACTAGCGTGTACGGTTTATTGTCGGCCGGGAACGAGCCAGAATTGACCAGAGCGACGGTAGGAGCGGCTTCCGTGCAGGTCGCTTCGTAGGTGATAAAGGGCATCTCTTTGGCCGTGCCGGATATCACCGTTTCCTGGGCTGTCCCTTTCTGTCCTCCCAGAATCATTTCCCGGGGATTGCCGTACATGCAGGCACGGGTGTTCAAGGACGCAACCGGCATGGACATCGGGCCTCCCAGATCATCCCAGATCCGCTGCAGCGGGATTCCGAAGCCCTGCGGGTGCACCGCTTCCGCCAGAGCCGTCTTGATCTCCGGCAGGCCGAACAAATCGGGGATCTGTTCCGACACCGGGGCATTAAACATATTGCAGCGGGCATCACTATCGGGCTTCGTCCGCACAGAGGTCTGGGTCGGCTCGAACCCGAAGGCCAGCGCGTCACCGTTTTGAATCAGCGTCAACTTTCCCGATGCGTCGATCGTGGCGTAGAGCGGATCGAGCCGACAGGCCCGCGCGCTTCCGCGAGACTCAATGTCGCCCTTGTACTCCGCGTGGATGGCCACCAGTCCATCTTGAATGTGGACATCCGGGGGCCCGTTCCGAACGAAGGTCCAACGAAACTCTTGCCCCAGCGGATGTCCGGCTTCGGTAATTTTCTCTGGAATGGCATTTCGGATTGCTGCCTGAATGGGCGTGAGATCAGTCTTGATCTGTACCGGTATATGCGACATGGGCGCCCGTGAGTCGTCTTTGGTCTGCGCGGGAAATGTGGGCACGGCGCTCGTGAGAGGAGGCGGCACCGGTTTGGAGGTCGATGTCGGTATGGAATGACTGCAGCCGGCGAGCAGCAAAGCCGGCAAAAGAATACGGAATGAATGTGAGACATGACGCGTCATGATAAGCCTCCTCAACCTGACACCGGGCGGTGGCTTCTCCGTCGCCACCGCCCCCGCTTGGTGTGACTCCTGGTTATGGCGCTTGAATTTGGAGATTGCTGTTGACCGTGCGCACGCCGGCCACTCCGCGAGCCAGCTCGACCACGCGCATTTTTTGCTCGGCCGATTTCACGACCCCGTTCAGGGTCACGACGCCCCGTTCCGTATCGACATCGATGCGTGAAAAGTTCGAGAGCCGGTCAGAGGACAGTTTTGCTTGCACGGCAGTCGTGATCGAGGCGTCGTCGATGGTTTGTCCCGCTGTCTTACCCGTGGTGGACTGGCAACCCACCAGCGTGATCATCGCGAGCGCGCACATGAAATGGGTCAGCTGTCTGGTCATAATGTCGGTATCCTTCTTTCGATAGGGTTAGCTGACACGTGCCCTGGACACAGTGCGCGCGTTCAACCGCGCCGCGAGGCCGCTTCTTCCGCGCTGTTCTGAGCCGTCTGGATCGTTTCATCCACGAATTCCCGTGCGGCGCGCCCGGCCTTCCGCAAGGTTTGTTTGCCGCCTTCCACATATTCCTGACCTCGCTCCATGGCGGAATCCCAGGCTGCTCGTCCCTGCTCGGTTGCCTCATCGAGCTCGTCCTTGGCCCTGGACGCGTAATCACGCAGGGTTGAGCGCAGTTCGTTTCCTGACTGCGGTGCGAGGAGAAGCGCGATCCCTGCGCCGATGAATGCACCCGCCATAAATGCCGACCAGTTGGAAGAATCGTCCGTATGCATGTGCGACCTCCTTTAAGCCTGTCTGTTGCAAGCCTGTTTGTGAATGGTTGTTGAGTGTGTCGTAAGCGTTTCCGCTGTTGTCCGTCCTTTGTGCTGCGCGTGAGTTCAGCCTAGCAGGATGCGGCGATCCTCAAACTAGGCATGGCCCTAGTTCAGCGGCGAGCCGAAGTTTGCGGGCCATTTTTTCAGGTCTAAGAAGAAGGCCGTAGAGGAAGAAGTTGTCCGGTTCGGGGGAACTTCTGGGAGTTCGGCTTCACCTGTCGAGGTGGCCGGGCGGACGCGACCAAAGAGTGTGGTGCAGAGCGAGCGTGGTGCAAACTTGCGGGCGGATGTCGGCAGAAGGTGCGCTGAACCCATTGCCGGGGTGCCGGCTCTAGGCGACTTTGCGGTGGTGTTCTCTGACCGCTTCCTCCTCGGTCGTGGGAGGAGGAAGGTCCGAATCGAGCAGATGGTTGACGAGGACCTTTAACACCGTCCAGATAATTGGAATGGTGAACAAGGTGGCAAAGACGATGAATTCAGGCGCAAGCATGCCTCAAGTGTAGCGCGTTCTCGCCTGTTGGCAAGCGAGGTCACTCGCTGATCCTCGAGCGAGTGCGTCGTCGCGACGGGATCAACGTAGGGCGGGATGTATTTGCGTGCTGTCGAGTATCTCCGATGAGATCATAGCTTGGTATCAACCGAACGGCCCGATCCACGATCGCAAGGGGGTTGTGAGACAGGTGGGGGAGGCGGGTGAAGATGGTAAACCTCACTATGGTCTACATGCGTATCTTGAAGCCGCAATCGTCTCGTAAGCGACTGGGGCTATGGTGCGCCCGACAGGACTTGAACCTGTAACCTTCTGATCCGTAGTCAGATGCTCTATCCATTGAGCTACGGGCGCTTCTTACACTTGTGAGCCCGCTCGAAGAGAGGTTCTTCGGAGCGGGCTCACAAGCACAGGGCCCGTTATACAGGCTTGAGGGAAGGGCGGTCAAGCCTGTCATGTAGACATAATTGCTAGAACAGGCTCCGGCTCAGCTCTCCCGATGGAGAACTTTCGTTGCCGCTTCTGTCGTAGGCCGTCACGACAAAGAAATAGGTGGACCCTAACGGCAGCGTGAGTCGCGTCGACGTCACGTTCCCGACATCAAAGGCCTGGGTGCGGGCGCCGGACCTGGTCCCGACATACACGCGATAACCTTGCAGGTCCGCCTCCGTGTTGGCATTCCACATAATCGTGACCGTGCCGGTGGAGCCGCCGGACGGTGGCGGGGGCGGGGGAGAAGTGGCGCCGCCTGTCGGTGAAGGCGGTGGTGGCGGCGTGGCGCTGCCGGCCGGGAGAACGGTGAGCGATACGGGAATGCGCAAGGTCTGCGATCCATTGGGACCACTCTCCACGATATAGACGACGCCGGTGTAGCTGCCCACATTCATGGTCCCCGTATTCACCGACACCGTAACGGGATCGATTTCCGTGGTGATGGTATGAGTGCTGCCGTAGGGCGGACTCATACTGGTCCATGCCTGGTTTGCGCTGATGCTATAGGTGCTTGCCTGTGCACTGGATTTCTGCAAATTGAACACGGCGGAGGCCGTTCCTCCCTTTGCGGCGGTGAGAGAAAGCGCAGAGGGGAACGCTTTCAACATGGGCGACAGCGATCCAGTAGGCGGCGGTGGCGGAGGAGTCGCTGCGGGTGGTGGCGGCGGAGTCGCCGCCGGGGGTGGCGGGGGCGGTGTCGCTGAGGGGGGCGGAGGTGGAGTGGACGCGGGCGGCGGCGGTGGCGGCGGCGTGCTGCCGGCAGCCGTGACGGTGGTGGTCACGGGAATACGCAGGAGCGTCGACACGCCGGGCCCCGATTCGCCGATATACACGACTCCGGAATAGGTGCCCACCCCGAGACCCATGGCCGAAGTATTGACCGTGACGGTGAGGGAATCCGTTTCAGTAGTAATCGTCTGCGTGCTCCCATAAGCGGGGTTGAGCCAGATCCATCCCTGGTTCGTGCTGATGAGGTAGCTATGTTGAGCGCTGCTCGATTTCCTCAGGCTGACTGTTCCGGAAACCGTGCCTCCTCTCGGGACTGTCAGCGACAGTGCGCTGGGTGTGCTGACGATTTGCGCCAGCGCATGGCCACTTCCCACCAGGTCGCACAGCCACAAGATCAGCATCAAGACAACAAGATGTCCCCCCGCATGTCTCCGCATGAGGCGTGGTGATTGCTGAATTGCTGTGCGAACCTGTGCCGTCATAGCCAATTCTCCCTTAGGTGATCGTCCTGAAATGAAAAAAGGAAACAATCGTTCGTGAGCAACAGGCGTGCCACAACAGATTGCTTCGGCGTTCTTCTTAGTTGATTGTCGGGAATCGCTCAGCGGAGTTCGGTGAGAATCCCGTCAGGATTTCTTTCAGAGCCGACCCTAACGGAACACAGGCGAATAGGCAAGCAAAAATTTCATGTGCCTCACGTAAATTGCTGGGGAGCGTTTCCCGTAGAAATGCTCTAGGAAATTTTTTCCGCCTGTAGGGCCGCGGCACTCAGCTGTACCAAATCGACACGCCCGTTTGCGGAAGACGAGGCCCTCCCGTCAGCCACGGATGGACTCATCAGGAGGGGCAGGCCACTAGATCGGCCCGGGCCGAGAAAGTTGTTGACCATGCACGGCAGGTACGGTATCAGTGGGCGCGCTGTTCCGGCCTGGATACGTAGTCTCGCGGTCATGCGGACAGGTCGTCGGCCCGGACGGCAAAGGGAGCGTACCACCTATGAACCAGTTGCGATGCTTGCTCTGCGCAGTATCCGCCTGTCTGGCCTGTTCGCTGCCGGGTTGGGCCTGGGGTGAGGTTCCCGTGGCGCCGTCTTCCTCGATCGCGCAGGTCGATTTCAAAATTTCGGAATGGTTCAGCCAAGGGGAAACGGTATGGAGCCACAATGCGTCCGGCCTGGACGCCAATCTGGGAAATCCCAGTTCGAAGTTGAAATATAAGGATACCGGCACGAATGTAACGGAGATCACCGCCCGGGTGCAGCTCAAGAGCAAGATCTTCTTCCGCGGCGCCTTCGGCTACGGCGCCATCGGCGGAGGCCGTCTCACGGATGACGACTTCTTAAGCGCGCAGGGAGCCGCGGCCCAAGGCGCCACCGCCAGCGGGGAGCACCGGTTCTCGCGGACCTACAGCGACATCGGCGGTGACAACCTTTGGTACATCAACGGCGATCTCGGCGTCACGGCACATACTTTTAAGGAGAACAAGGGCAGTGTGGGCCTATTCGCGGGGTTGCAGTATTGGCGGGAGCGGCACGTGTCTACCGGGGTGACTCAAGCGGAATGCACGACGGCTTCCTCGCCCAGCTCGGAATTCCGATGTTCTCCGGCCGGCACAGTCGGATTCCGCAATCAGTCCGTGATTTCGAATACCATGACCTGGTTGTCGGGGCGTGTCGGCGGGGAGGTGGAATATAAGCTTGATCCGCGCGTGAGCCTCGAAGCGAAGGTGGCGCTGCTGGTGTCCTATTTGAACAATGAGGACGTGCATCACCTCCGTGCCGATCTCGCGCAAGACCCCAGTTTTCGAATGACCGGTCTCGGCATCGGCACCACGTCGGATTTTAATCTGCGCGTGAGACTCTGGGAACGGCTGTACCTCACCGGAGGGTATCGCATCTGGTGGAATCGCGTGGTCGTCAACGATCAGTGGAAACTCTATGGCGCAGATGGGTCTGTGGCGACGGCGCCCTTGACGGAGTTCCAAACCCTGCGGCACGGACCCACAGTCGGGCTCAGCTATACCTTCTAGCCAGCGGCGGCAGCGTTCGTCTCTCGTCTCTCGTCGTTCGTCTCTCGTCGTTCGTCTTACGCTTCACGCTTCCCGAGAGACGCTTCACGGAAAACGCTTCACGCTTCCCGAGAGACGCTTCACGTTTCACCGTGATCGTGCCTGCCCGGTCTCTTCCTCATATTCCATGAAGAGCCGTTTGGCTTCCGGGTGCAGCAGATGAGGCTGACCGTAGGGAATGCCGGCGGTTCGAAAGAGCGGCGTGAGCTTTTCGTTCGGATGCAGATAACCGGCCCTCAGCGGGACCGAGCGTTTGGTGTGGCGGATCAGGGAGCAGGGGGTCGGGCGAATGGCCGTCAACCAGTCTGCAATGTCCTGCGGATTGCCGATGGAGGCCGACAATAGCAGCAGGCGGGCCTGCGAAGGGCAGAAGATCAATGTTTCTTCCCAGACGACCCCGCGCTCCGGATCCGCCAGATACTGGGACTCATCCATAATCACCAGCCCCAAGGTGTCCAACCGCACATCGATCTCACCGCCGGCTGCGTCATACAGCAGATTGCGCAAGATTTCCGTCGTCATGATCAGCAACGGGGCTTGGGCATGCTCGCGGCGGTCGCCGGTCAGAATGCCCACCTGCCCGGGTCCGAACACGCGCGAGAACTCGGTGAATTTCGTGTTGGAGAGCGCTTTCAGCGGCGACGTGTAAATGACGGTTCGATTTTCGCGCATGGCGCGAGCGGTCGCCTCGATCGCCACATAGGTCTTACCGCTCCCTGTCGGCACGCTGACGACCACATCGGTCTCCGCGAGTTTGGCCAGCGCGTCCACCTGCCAGGCATCCGGAACAAACGGTTGCGGCGGCGGCACACCGATTCCTGACAGCCATTCGTGCAGTGAAACCGGCGGCTCGTGATGGCCATGCTCCTCATGCCTGTGATGGCGCGATGGGGCCGGAGCGGCCTGCCGGGAACCGGCCGGGGCAGGTCTTGCCTTCTGTACCGCAGGCTGCGGTTGCGGTCGTTGTGCCTGCTGTTCAATCAGGGCCTGCAGGTCGGATTCCAGTCCGGGGCGGTTTTCAGCGGAGGCTTGAAGGAGCAAGTCGACCAACTTCCGTTTCCCCGAGCGGAAATGCCGGCTGATCCGCCCTCGAGCCAGGCGGTGGAGCAGGGAGACCGGCTGTTGCATCAGGAGGTGCTCGAGTTCATTGGTGGTCATAGAGCCTCGAAGCGTGAAAGGTAAAACGTGAAACGGGAATCGTGAAGCGTCTCTCGTGAAGCGTGAAGCGTGAAACGACCGACGAGAGACGAACGACGAAAGACGAACGACGCACTCACGGCAGTTCCTCCAGCACGCCCCGGCGCATTGCGGCGATGGCCTTCTCGGCCGATTCCGCCAGCGAGGGATGGGTGGCCTTCAGCGTCTTCAACTGAGACAAGAATTCGATCGTGCGCGCGAAGAGCCGGAACATGTCGCCTTCCGCCATGGTCGTCAGACGGGCCAGGCCGATCCAGGTCAGCGTCTGGTCCGCAACCCAGCGTTCGGTGAGCGCCGCGACGTCGGCCCGCAACATCGGCGGCGCTTCGTGAGGCGCCAGACTCTCCGCCAGCTTTCGCACTTGGAACAGCAGTGTGACGAGGCCGGCGCTCCCGCGCGGAAATGAGCCGGGGCGATCGTCGTCGTGCGCGATGCTGGCCATGACGGCGGCCAATAGCGGCGGATCGATTGCGCCGAAGGCTTCCGCCCGGATCAGTTCGGTGATGAGCAGCGAGTGATCGATACGGATCAGCCGCGCCCATTCGCCGTCGGCGGTGAGTTGCGCGTTGGCGTTGAGGTAGCCGAAGCGTTCCAGGACGTCGATCCGTTCCTGAAACCGGTGCCACAAACTGGTCTGGAGGGCTTGAATCGATTTGATATGGCGTTGGATCTCCTGGCGCACGCGCGAGGCGCGCGGAAAATCGCGCTGGCAGGCCTGGCGCGACGGGCAGGTCGGGCAGGCAAAGTCGCCCAAGGTTTGAACGATGGAACTGTCGATCGGGGCATCCTCGTGCTGATGCGTGAGAATCGGCAGGATCGGCAACCGTGGCGGAAGTTCTGCCAGGTGATGCGTCAGTTGATCCACCGTCTCCGGTGTGCACCAAGGGTAGGAGGAGGTTTCTTCGCAGTCGAACGTGCGATCGAAGACCTGGGTCACGATCGAGGCCGGACATTCGTTCAAGGATCCGCCTTCCCGCAGGAGGGTGACCATGGGCGCATGTTGGCCCTTGCTGCGGTACTGGCGCAGGATGATGCCGCGTCCACGGGTGACACCCACGACTCGTCCGGGCGTCAGGAAGTGCAGGCGCGCGGCGACATCGGGCGATTCCTGCCGGGTGAAGGGGCTGCGGGGTTTTTTTCGTTTGCGGGCCTGTTCGAAGACCTGCCACTGTGTGATCCAGTCGGAGCAGACGCGCGGTCCGAACGGCTCCATCTCGGCGCGCAGGCTGTCGAGTTTGGTTTCGAGCACCGCCGTCCGCTGGTTCAATTGGAACTGGGCGAAGCTTTTGGCCAGGATGGATTGAATCTGTTCGCGCGGGTGCGCCTTGAGCAGGTTCAAGACCATCGGATACGTAATCACGAATTGGCTGTGGATCGGCTCCGGTTGGCCCGTGAGGCCTTTGGTCAACACCGTGAGGTCGATATAGGGAGACGGGGTGATGACCGCGAACCCGACCAGGTCTTTGCCGCGGCGACCGGCGCGGCCGGCCAACTGTTGAATTTCGCTCGCGGTGAGATCGGTGAAATCGCGCGCCTTCCGGATGCTGGACTGCGTGACCACCACCGTGCGAGCGGGAAAGTCCACGCCGGCCGCCAGTGTGGTCGTGGCAAACACGGCGTCCAACGATCCGGTGCGCATCAATTCTTCGACGGCGATTTTCCAGGACGGGAGGTGCCCGGCATGGTGCGCGGCGACCCCGATGCGTTGGACCGTCTCCATCAGCGGGTGTTCCGCAATGCTGGGAAACTGCTCGGTGACTTGCGCCAGCACCCGCGCGATCTGCTCGCGTTGCGCCGTCGGCAGAGTGACCTGGCTGCGCTCGAAGGATTGCATCGCTTCGTCGCAGGCCCGTCTCGAGGTCAGAAAGATGATCGCAGGAGTGAGGTGTCGTTGGCGGAGGGTCGCGACCAGATCAACCGGATGGATCGACGGCGGCATGCAATTTCATTCCCTTTGAGATGACCACCAATCCGGAATCGGTGACTTTGAACCGTTGACGATCCGCCGCCGGGTCGAAGCCGATCACGGTTTTCGGCGGGATCACGACGTCCTTGTCGATGATCGCGCGCCGGATGCGGGCCTGTTCGCCGATGACGACGTTTTCCATCACGACGGATTCGCGTACGTCGGCATGATCGTGCACGCGCACGTGCGGCGACAGCACGGAGTTTTGTACGCGCCCGCCGGAGATGATGCAGCCGCCGCAGACGATCGAATCCAAGGCGACTCCCATGCGCCCGCCCTGAAAATCCTGCGCGAAGACGAACTTGGCGGGAGGAAATTGTCCCTGGTAGGTGCGGATCGGCCAATGCTGGTCGTAGAGATTGAACTGCGGATCGACCGACACGAGATCCATGTTGGCTTCCCAATAGGCGTCGAGGGTGCCGATGTCTCGCCAGTACTTCACGGCCTTCTTGTTTTCGTCCTGGAATTTGAAGGCATAGACCCGGCATTCCTTGATCATGCGCGGAATGATGTTCTTGCCGAAATCGTGTTTGGTGCCTTCCTTGGCATCGCGGATCAATTGTTCGCGCACGACATCGGTCCGGAAGAGATAGATGCCCATGGAGACGAACGCCTGGGCCGGATCTCCGGGAATGTGCATCGGCTTCTCGGGCTTTTCGTCGAAGCTCAAAATACGCCGGTCTTCATCCACCGCGATCACACCGAACCGGTGGGCATCCGCCAGCGGCGTTTCAATCGCGCCGACGATCGCATCGGCCTGCTTTTCGATCATGAGGTTGTACATGTCGGCGTAATTCATCTTGTAGATGTGATCGCCGGCCAAGACGAGCAGGAATTCGGGATGGTCGTTATCCAGCAGGAAGAGATTTTGGAACACCGCATCGGCGGTGCCTCGATACCATTCCTCGCTGATGCGCTGCTGCGGCGGCACCGACACGATGTATTCGCCGAGCTCGGGATTGAGGATGTTCCATCCCGTCCGGATATGGCGGTCGAGGGAATGCGACTTGTATTGAATGAGCACGGCAATCTGCCGGAGCCCGGAGTTCAGGCAGTTGCTCAAGGTGAAATCGATGATGCGATATTTCCCGCCGAACGGGACCGCCGGTTTGGCGCGCTGGTCGGTGAGGGGATACAGGCGTTCGCCTTTTCCGCCGGCCAGCACCATCGTGAAGATCTTCGCCATAGATGCGCCGATTGTAGCAGGACGACAGGTGAATAGAAAGGATGCAGAATGATTGACTTCAACTCCGACTCGGATGATACTACGATTCAACGCGTGATCCCGACAGCAAGTCGGGCTGAAGAGAAGGAGCGGACATGAAGAAGCAGAATGCCCGTCCGGCGGTCATCAAGCCGGTGATCGAGCCGGCCAATCCCATGATGGAAATGGTCTGGCGGCTGGAGCGACTGGAGCGCCAGGTGCAGCGCTTGTCCGAACTGGTGCGGAATCACGCCGAGGATAACGACCGGCTCGTGCGCATCGTGGCGGAAGATCGCGACGTCATCCGCCGCGAGCTGCTGCGGAAACATGAACATCGCGTGCGCGTGCGGAAGCATCTGCGCGACGTCAGTTCCAAAGTCGATTTGGAGCATTGAGCCGTGACCGTCGACGCGGCGGTCTGACCCAGCCCTCGATGGCCACCTTTTCCACCTCTCCTGTCATTGCGTCCGGCGATTCCCATCCGGCAACATCTCCCACGCTCGACATTCGCGCCATCGTGCGGCGCCACGGCTCCGTCGCGGCCGTGGATCACGTCAGCTTTCAGGTGCGGCGAGGTGAGTTTTTTTCCATCCTTGGGCCGAGCGGCGCCGGAAAAACGTCGGTCTTGCGCATCCTCGCCGGCTTCGAAGAGCCGGACGATGGCGACGTGCTGATCGACGGATGCTCGATGCTCGGTGTGCCGCCCAACCGCCGTCCCGTCAACCTGGTATTTCAATCCTACGCGCTGTTTCCCCATTTGACGGTGTGTGAGAATGTCGCCTTCGGCCTCAAAATGCGGCGGGTGGCTGCCGCGCTCATCGATGAACAGGTCCGGCAGGTCCTGGCGATGGTCAAGCTGACCGGCAAGGAGGCGCGAAAGCCGGCTCAATTGTCCGGCGGCGAGCAGCAGCGCGTGGCCTTGGCCCGTGCGCTGGTCAACAAACCGGCGGTGGTGTTGCTCGATGAACCGCTGGCAGCGCTCGATCAACAATTACGGCAGGCGATGCAGGTCGAATTGAAGTCGATTCAGGAGCAGGCCGGGCTGACCTGTGTCTGCGTCACCCATCATCAGGAAGAGGCGATGATGATGTCCGATCGCATCGCCGTCATGCATCAGGGGCGGATGTGGCAAGTGGGCACGCCCCGCGAAGTGTATGAGAACCCGCGCACGCTGTTTGTGTCGCGATTCCTGGGGGTGTCGAATGAATTACCGGGGCGATTGGCTGATGCCGAGGGAGATGCGTACTTCTTTCAGCCGGCCGATAGCGAGCTGCCGGGATTTCCTGTGCCGTTCCATCTCGACGGGTCAGTGGGTCGTCCCGCCACCTGGTCGCTCCGGCCGGAACACCTTCGCATCTCGCGCGACCGGCCGATCACGGAAGATCCGGTGCTGCCCGGTGTCGTCGAGAAGGTGTTCTTTGCAGGCAGCGAGACGAAATATCTGATTCGCGTAGGCCGCGAGAGCCGCTGGGAAGCCAGGGCCACCGGAGCAAGGTCCTCAACGTTTGCGCCGGGCGATCCTGTCTTTCTCCATTGGGCTCTGGATGCCGGGCGAGTGTTTGTTGAGTGACCATGCCGTCTGAGGAATCCTCTCGCGCATCCGCCGCGGCGCAAGCTTCCTGCCGTCCCTTCTGGTTGGCTCTCCCAGGCCTGCTCTGGATGACCCTGTTCTTTCTCGTTCCCCTCCTGTTGGTGTTGGCCATCAGCTTTGCCTCGCGCGGCACCTATGGCGGCATCCTGTGGGAGTTCACCTGGGCGAACTATCTCGATCTGCTGCATCCGCTCTACGGCAAAATCCTCGGCCAGTCTCTGTGGTACGCCACGCTCACGACCGCCATCTGCTTTGTTGTGGGTTTCCCTCTGGCCTATGTCATTGCGCGCAGCCCGGCCCGTTGGCAACCACTGTGGCTGCTCCTGGTCATGCTTCCCTTCTGGACCAACTTTCTCGTGCGGACCTACGCTTGGATGATCATCTTGCGGCAGGACGGCCTGGCCAATCATCTGCTGCTGGCACTCGGATTGATCAGCGAGCCGCTGGAATTGCTCTATACCCCGGCAGCGGTGGTCATCGGCCTGGTGTACGGCTATCTCCCGTTCATGGTGTTGCCGCTTTATGTGGCGGTGGAGCGATTGGATCCTGCCCTGGTTGAAGCGGCCTGGGATCTCTACGCCTCCCGCTGGGCGGTGTGGACGCGAGTGGTGGTGCCGCTCACGATGCCGGGCATCGTCGGCGGCTGCATCCTGGTGTTTATTCCGTCGATCGGCTCCTTCATCACCCCGGATCTATTGGGCGGCGCGCGCAGCATGATGATCGGCAACTTGATTCAACACGAATATCTCGTGGTGCGCGACTGGCCGCTGGGGTCGGCCGTCTCCTTCGTGTTGATGGCGATCGTCATGGCGGCGGTGGTGCTGTATTACCGCCAGGCCGGTGGTGCAGACGGTTCATCGGAGGGCCGGTGAAACGGCGATCGGCAGGACTCAATGCCGTCAGCGTTGCGGCGATGCTGTTTCTGTACGGGCCGATTCTCGTCCTGGTGCTGTACTCCTTTAACGCGGCCCATCTGTCCATGACATGGCGAGGAGCAACGTTGAAATGGTACGGGGCGCTTCTGCAGGACGAGGCCCTGCTCGCCGCCACCTGGAACAGTCTGCTGATCGCGCTGGTGTCGACGGTCGGCGCGACCGCTCTCGGCGGGCTGCTGGCGCTCGGCATGGAGCAGATGCCGCACCGCCGGCAACAGATTCTCGAAGGCGGGCTGGTGTTGCCGCTCGTGATTCCCGAAGTGATGATGGGCGTGGCGCTGATGCTGCTGTTTGTGATGCTCCGCATGCCGCTCGGTCTCACGACGGTGATCCTCGGGCACATTGCGTTCAATATCCCGCTCGTGACGATCATGATCCGCACGCGTCTGCGCAAACTCGACCCGATGCTGCGCGAAGCGGCAGCCGATCTGGGAGCCGATGCCTGGCAGGTGTTCCGATACGTGACGCTGCCGCTCCTGCGGCCGGCCATCTGGGGGGCGGTGCTGGTCGCGTTCACGGTGTCGCTCGATGACTTTCTGGTGACATTCTTTACGGCAGGCCCCGGCGCGACGACCCTGCCGTTGAAAGTCTATTCGATGATCAAATCCGGCGTGACGCCCGAAATCAATGCGCTGTCCGCCTTGCTGCTGGTGGTCTCCATGATCGGGGTCGCCGGTTCGCTGTATCTGCAACGCCGCGAGGTGTAAGTGAGGCCGGTGATCAGACCCATCGCCCTGTGCCTGTGCTGGCTCTGGCTGGCCGGAGGGCTCACGGCCTGCGGGCAAGGCTCGGGCGATGACGCGACCGGGACCAGGCCTGTGCTGCACTACTTCACCTGGTCGGACTATGTGGGGCCGGAGATCATCCGGGAATTTGAACGGCGCGAGCAGGTCAAGGTCGTGATCGATACGTTTAGCAGCAATGAGGAATTGCTGGCGAAGCTGCAAAGCGGCGCCACCGGCTACGATGTGGCGGTCCCCTCGGATTTCATGGTGGCGATCATGATCCAGCAAGGACTGCTGACCGAACTGGACCGGACGGAATTGTCCAACGCTTCAACGTTGGAGCCGCATTTGCAATCCCTGCCGTTTGACCCGGAGCGCCGCTATTCCGTGCCCTATCTCTGGGGGACGGTCGGGATCGGTTACGACTCCCGCATCATCGAGACGCCGCCAGACAGTTGGTCGATCCTCTGGGACCCGCGGTACAAGGGCCGCATCAGCATGTTGAACGACCAGCGGGAAGTATTCGGCGCGGTCTTGCGGTCGATGGGGCAGTCGATGAACAGCACGGACCCCCAGGTGATTGAGGCGGCAAAGGAGCGATTGCTGCGCCAAAAGCCGCTGGTGAAAACGTATACGAGCGACCATTACGATCAACTGCTCGCATCCGGCGAAGTGGTTCTGGCGCAAGGGTGGGGAGGGCCGGTCGCCCGCGCCATGGCCGATCGCCCTTCGATCCGGTATGTCGTTCCGAAGGAAGGCGCCACCATCTGGGCGGATTGCCTCGTGGTGCTCCGCACCGCGCCCCAGAAGCGCCTGGCGATGCGGTTCATTAATTACTTGATGGAGCCGGCGGTGGCCGCCCGCACGTCTGAGCGCCTGCGTTTCGCCTCCGCTTCCCGGCTCGCCCGGGAAATGGTGGCGGCCTCGACGAGGGATAACCCGGCCGTCTATCCGCCCCTCGACCAGCTGGCGCGATTGGAATGGATGCGCGACGTGGGGAAGGGAATCCGGTTGTATGACCGGGCCTGGACAGAGTTGAAAATGCAGTGAACGGCGCGCGTCTCCCTGTTTGATATGCCCCGAAAAATCAGTATAATGCCTGCCCTGTCCTCGGTTGGTCGATATTCCCGCACCATGTGTAACGACATGTCCCATCACCAAGACGGATTCGCCGGTTGTGCCCGCCTACGGTTTTGGCAAGTTTGCGCCCGGTGGATGATGGCCTTGCTGGGGATCATCCTCATCGGCAGCGGATGGGCGGAGGCCGCGGAGTCAGTGGCCGCCCCCGCTCCGATTCCTTCCGGCGTCTTCGCGCCGCCGGTCGTGCGCCTGAATCTGACGGAAGCGATTGCGCTGTTCCTCAAGCAGAACCTGGATTTGCTCATTGCCCGCTACGGGATCGAGTACAGCAAGGGGCAGCAGATTACGGCGCGGTTGTTCCCCAATCCGGTCGCGCAATTCGGGAATGTGGCCTCGTTTACTCAAGGTAATACGCTGGCGAAAACCGGCGCCTTCACGATGCAGGTGCAACAACTGTTCGAGCTGGCCGGCAAACGCGGCTATCGCATCGAAAGCGCCGGCTTTGGCGTGCAGTCGGCGGAGGCGGACTTCGAAGATGCCGTGCGTCTGTTGGGATTCACCATTAAGGATGCCTATTACCGGGTGCTGGTCGCGCAACGCCGACTGGCCCTGGCGGAGGAGAACCGGGATCGTTTCGCGCGTATCCTGGACGTCAATACGATTCGCTTCAAGAAGGGCTACATTGCCGAGGTGGACCTGATCCGCATCCGGTTGCAGGTCGTCGATTTCCAATCCCAGGTGATCGAATCGATTCAGGAAGGGGAGTCGGCCCGGGCGGACTTGCGCCAGCTGCTCCGCCTGTCACCGGCCTCGAAACTGGAACTGACCACGGAGATGGACTACCGCCGGGTGGATCCGGACATGGGAAAACTGCGCTCCCTGGCCCTGGATGTGCGCCCCGACATCAGGAGCCGGCGGGCGGTGGTGGCGCAGCGTGAAGCGGACTTAAAACTGGCCAAGGCGTTTCGGGTCCCGGATGTGACGATCGGCGCGGGGTATGCGGTACAAGGCTCGCGCGGCCCCGACAACCAGCAGATGGGCATTTTGAACCTCGGGGTGCCTCTGCCGCTGTTCAATCGCAACCAGGGCGGCATCGTGCAAGCTGAAGTGGGTGTGCAGTCGGCCCAGGCGGAACTGGACCGCACGGTCAATCAAGTCGAGAATCAGGTGGATGTGGCGTATCGCAACCTGCTGCAGAGCCGCCGCCTGGTGGAAGCCTATTTGGCGGGCGTGTTGGAAGATGCCCGTTCGACGTTCACCATCGTGGAGCGCGCCTATGAACGGGGAGGCGCCACGATTCTGGATCTCCTCGATGCCGCGCGTACCTCCCGCACGATCCAACAGAATTTTATCGAGGCGCTGTTTTCCTATCAGCGCAACCTGTTCCAATTGGAAAGTTCCGTCGGGCAGGAGATTGCCTCATGACCTCCGGCGCCATCCCAGCGTTAGGCTTGACCGCCGCCCTCCTGGCCGGCGCTTGTAGTCAGACGCAAGATCCTGCGCCGGCAGCGCCTGCCGCCTCGACCGAACGAGGCACTGCATCAACCACCGCGCCATCCACCGGCCAAATCGAAACGGCCGTCGTGGACTTCAAGCCGGTCCAGCCTGAACTGGTGCTTGTCGGCAAGGTGGCCTACGGCGAAGACCGCTATTCCAAAATTTCCTCGCCGTTGCAGGGCCGCGTGGTGGAAGTGCGCGCCAAATTGGGCGACCGGGTGGAAGCGGGGGCGACCCTGTTGGTGATCGACAGTTCGGACATCACCGCGGCCTACTCGGAGTTTGTCAAGGAGGCGTCCGAGTTGGAGTATTCCACCCGCGCCCAGGAACTTGCGAAGGAACTGTATGCCACGAAGGCCTTGGCGTTGAAGGATCTCAAACAGGCCGAAAACGATCTGATCAAGGCGCGGGCTGAATTCAGGCGGGCCAAGGAGCGGTTGCTCTCCTTGCGCATTCCTGCCGGCGAGCTGGAAAAGCCCCTCGCGCAGCAGCGCATCACCTCACGCTTCGAGATGAAAAGTCCTCTGACGGGTACGGTGGTGGAACGGGCCGTGACGCCGGGGCAATCCGTCGGCGGTGATGTCGGGCAGGTGCTGTTCACGGTCGCCGATTTGGACCGCCTGCAAGTCGTGGCGGATGTGTACGAACGGGACCTGGCCCTGGTCAAGGTCAGCCAGGTGGGGCGCATCAATGTGGAGGCCTACCCGGGGACCGATTTTGCGTCCGTGGTCGCGTCGATCGGCGATGTGGTCGATCCGAACACCCGCACCATCAAGGTGCGCGCCTGGGTCGACAACCGGGATCAGCGGCTGAAACCCGAGATGTTCGCGCGGCTGAGATTAGATATCGGAGATGCCACGCCGTTTTTGACGATCCCCAAAGAAGCAGTGGTCGAAATCGACGGGAAGCATTTCGTGTATGTGGTGGAGGGGGCTGATCGCTACCTGAAACAGGAAGTGATGGTCTCGAATGTCTCGAGCGGGCAGGTCCGGGTTCTGGAAGGTCTGAGCTCGGGGCAGCGCATCGTCACGAAAGGGGCGGTGCTGGTCAAGGGGCAGGAGGTGAAGGGATGATGAAGCCGGTGGTCATGCGCGGCTTTCGGCAAGGGCATTCAGAAGCCGCATGATGGTCCGAATCGTCGAACTGTCCCTCGTGCAGCGGTTTCTGGTCTGTGCGCTCGGATTCACGCTCCTCTTCGGCGGATTGTACGCCTTCCAGCAACTGGACATCGTCGCCTATCCCGATCCCTCGCCGCCCATGGTCGAGGTGATTACCCAGTTTCCCGGCTGGTCGGCGGAAGAAATCGAACGCCAGATCACGATCCCCATCGAAGTCGCGCTCAACGGGATGCCGGGTCTCACCGATATCCGCTCGCTGTCCATTTTCGGATTGAGCGATATCAAAATCTATTTCGATTTCAACACCCAGTACTTCTTCGACCGCCAGGAAGTCGTCAACCGCCTCTCGACGCTGAGCCTGCCGCAAAATGTGCAACCCGCCTTGTCGCCCTGGTGGGCCATCGCCGAAATTTACCGCTATCAATTGGAGAGTGACGGGAAAGCCAGCCTGACCGATCTCAAGACCATTCAAGACTGGCAGGTGCGGCGGGAATTCCGGCGGGTGCCCGGCATCATCGATGTGACGGCCTTCGGCGGCACGACACAGGAATATCACGTCGATATCGATCCGGGAAAACTCATCAGCTACCAGGTCAGCCTCGCCCAGGTGATGGAAGCCTTGACCAACAGCAATGCCAATGTGGGCGGCAATTACCTCACGGTCGGCGCGCAAAATTACAACATCCGCGGCCTCGGGCTGATCAACGGCCTGGCGGATATCGAGAACGTGATGGTCGCCGAAAAGGAAGGCACCCCGATTTTCGTCAAGACGCTGGGAACGGTGTCGGTGGGTCATCGCGTGCGCCTCGGCAAGGTGGGCATCGACGACAATGACGACGTGGTCGAAGGCGTCATCCTGCTCCAGCGCGGGTACAAGGCGCTCTCCGTATTGGAGCGCGTGCGGGACAAGGTCGAGGAGTTGAACAAGTGGAAGCTGCCGGAAGGGGTGAAGATCAAGACGTTCTACGATCGGACGGCCCTGATCCATACGACGGTCGAAACCGTCACGGATATTCTAATCAGCGGCATGGTGCTCGTGTTTGTCATCCTGTTCGTGTTTCTCGGCCATCTGCGTGCCTCGCTGATCGTGGCGCTGACCATTCCGATGTCGCTCCTGTTCACCTTTACGATGATGGTGATGATCGGCCAGTCCGCCAACCTGATTTCCCTGGGCGCCATCGATTTCGGGATCATCGTCGATGCGACGCTGGTCATGGTCGAGAGCATCTTTTTCCATCTGGGGCATGATCGCCGGCTGGGATTGACCGTGCCGCAGCAGATCGTGCGCGCCGCCCGCCAGGTCGGGCAGCCGATTTTCTTTTCCACCGCCATCATCGTCGTCGCCTTCATTCCGCTGTTCACGATGACCGGCGTGCCGGGGAAAATCTTCGCGCCCATGTCGATCACCTACGGATTCGCCCTGTTCGGGGCGTTGCTCATGGCCTTTACGCTGGCTCCCGTGCTCTGCTCGCTGCTCTTGACCGGGGTCGTCACGGAACAAGACACGCGATTCGTCAGCGCGATCCGGCGGACCTATCTCGCCGTCTTGCGGTGGGCCCTGGCCCATAATGTGAAAGTGATCGGGGCCTCGGTGCTGCTGTTGGTGGGCGCGTTCGGCGCCCTGCAATTCATCGGCGGGGAGTTCATGCCGGCGTTGGAGGAAGGGAACCTGTGGGTGCGCGCCACGATGCCGGTGGATATATCCTTCGACGAAGCGGCCCGATTGACCGGCGAGATCCGGCAGATGTTCAGGAAATCGCCGGAAGTCGTGACGATCGTGTCGCAGCTCGGGAGGCCCGATGATGGCACCGATCCCACCAGTTTTTTCAACGCGGAATTCCTCGCCAATCTGAAGCCGCACAAGGACTGGCGGCCCGGCCTGACCAAGGACCGACTGGTGGAGGAGATCGAAGAACGGCTCAAGGTCATTCCCGGCATTATTTTCAATTTCTCCCAGGTGATCCAAGACAACGTGGAAGAAGCGATGTCCGGCGTGAAAGGGGAGAACTCCATCAAGCTGTTCGGCACCGACCTGAAGTTGATGGAAGCGAAGGCGGGCGAGATCGAATCGGTCATGAAGAGTGTGCAGGGGGTCAAAGATCTGGGCATTTTCCGCCTGGTGGGCCAGCCCAATCTGTTGATCCAGGTCGATCGCGAGGCCAGCGCACGTTATGGGCTGCGTGTCTCCGACGTCAACGCGGTCGTGCAGGCGGCGGTGGGGGGCCAGGCGGTGACGCAGGTGTTCGAAGGCGAGCGGCTGTTCGATCTGGTCGTCCGGTTTCTGCCGGAGTTCCGGCGCGATGCCGAGACGATCGGCAACATTCTGGTCAACACGCCGGATGGCGCGAGGATTCCTCTGAAACAGGTCGCCACGATCAAGACGCAGACGGGGGCGTTCATCATCTATCGCGAGAACAATGAGCGGTACATTCCCATCAAGTTCAGCGTGCGCGAGCGCGATCTGGAAAGCACCGTGAAGGAAGCGCAGGCGAAAATGGCCCAGGCCGTCTCGCTGCCGGAGCGGTACCGGATCGAGTGGGCAGGCCAGTATGATCAATTGAAGGCGGAGCAACAACGCCTGACGATGATTGTCCCGGTCAGCCTCATGATCATTCTCTTTCTCCTCTATACGACCTTCAATTCACTTACCAACGCTTTGCTCGTTCTGGTCACCGTGCCCTTCGCGCTGATCGGCGGGATTTTTTCACTCGTCTTCACGGGAACACATTTCAGCATCTCCGCGGCCGTGGGGGTGATTTCGACCCTGGGAGTAGCGATTCTCGGCGGAGTCCTGTTAATCTCCCGTATTGAGGATTTTCGGCGCAACGGCTTGGAATTGCGTGAGGCCATCCTGAAGGGCGCGGATGTTCAAATGCGTCCCATTCTGATGGCCACGCTGGCGGCCGCCATCGGGTTGCTGCCGGCCGCATTGGCGACGGGAATCGGTTCCCAGGCGCAGCAGCCCCTGGCGCGGGTCGTCGTGGGCGGGATGTTGACCGCGGCGGCACTGATCCTCGTTGTGCTGCCGGTGCTGTACGAGGTGGTCCACCGGCGCACGACGCCGGAGCGGCCACCGGAAGCCGGGCAGAATCCGGCGGCTCCTTATTAATTAACGATCATGCGTGTGAGAGGAATATGACCATGGTGGGAGCGGGGCGGCAAACGATGCGGCAAATCGTGGGGCGGGGTCTGATGGTTCTGGGCTTGATCGGTCTGATCCCGGAGGCGGGTTGGACTGCCGGCGCGGTCTGGCCGGTGCAAATGCCGTATGAGGCGCCGCCCAAGCTGGAACCGGTTCCCGATGTCTCGGTGGCGCCGAACACGAAGGCTCTGACTCCGGAAGAACTCCAGCGGGCGGAATCCCTGTTGCCGCTCTTAGAAGGAAAGCAGGAGTTCTGGGCCATGGGAGAATTTGTCCACCTGGGCGAGCCCGCAATACCGGTGCTGACCAAGGCGCTCACGATGTCCGGTCCCCGCTTGCGGTACAATGCCATTGAGACCCTGTCGATGATCAAGGCGCCGGCCGCGACGCCCGCCCTCCTGGAAGCGGCCAAATTGGCCACCGAAATTCCGCGTATCCGCGAGCATGCGCTGCGGGTGGCCGTGCGACTGGATCCCCAGCTGGCTCCCCCCGCGATCGAAACCATGGCCAAGGATCCGAATTCAGTCATCCGCAAGGCGGCGGCCTTCGAAGCGCGGTACGTGCGCCGCAAAGAGGTGATTCAACCGCTCATCGATTTGCTGGGGGACGAGGAAAAATTCGTGGCGATGTCGGCCGTCCAGTCCTTGTGGATGCTGACGCGGCACGAGACCGAGTTCCACGATTGGGATGCATCCAACAAGCAGGACCGCCAGAACTGGGCTCAGGAATGGATCGAATGGTGGAATCAATCCAAGGAGACCTTTGAAATTCCTGATCCCAAGAGCCGCAAACAAGCCGGGTGACAGTAGGGTGACAAGAGGTGGTTGCGCACCATCAAAAAGCCGTGGTAGGAACATACGCAGGTGATAACGGCGCGGCCCGAGCCGATCGCGTAGTGGTGGAGACAAAGGTGGATCATGGCCATATTGGCAATCAGTAAACTGGGGAATCCGATTCTCCGGCAGCAGGCGCTGTCGGTATCCCCAAGCGAAATAAAAAAGGCGGCGTTTCAGCAACTCATCGACGACATGTTTGAAACCATGTACGACGAACC
>CABVSR010000001.1 GCA_902500995.1 uncultured Nitrospira sp. | reverse complement strand
CGCGATGTGCCGACGATCTTCGGACAGGGGTTCAACTCCCCTCGCCTCCACCAAACTCAAGGGCTCGGAGACTATCCGAGCCCTTTTTTCTTGCCTGAACGCGTCACACGTTTGAAGTGCTGCATGCAGACTTCCCGCACGCAGGGCGCTCCAACCCCCCATGGTGCCAGGGCATCATCGAGCAGGCTCCTTTGAGTCCGTCCCAACCTTCCCTCCCTGAGATGGCAGGATATGCCCGCACACCATGCAACCGCTGCGCGTTCCCCCAGGTCCTGTCCTGTCGTAAGATGGCTTCGTTGTCGTAGCACCTTTTATGGAGGTCGGAAGATATGGACGCAAAATTTTGGCATGACCGGTGGGCGAGCAATGAAATCGGTTTTCATAAGAACGAAGCGAATCCATTGCTGGTGAATTATATCGATGAGCTGTCGTTGAGGAACGGCGGCCGTCTGTTCCTGCCGCTCTGCGGGAAGACCCTCGACATCGGGTGGTTACTGTCTCGCGGCTATCGTGTAGCCGGGGCGGAATTGAGCGCCGTGGCGATCGAACAATTGTTCGCGGAGCTCGGTGTCACTCCGACGATTACGAGAGTCGGCGCACTCGATCACTACCGTGCCCCTCAACTCGACATCTTCATGGGCGATATCTTCCAGGTGACGCCTGAGTTGCTGGGTCCAGTCGATGCCATTTATGACCGGGCGGCCTTGGTCGCCTTGCCACAGGACATGCGTGCTCGGTATGCAGCACACCTTACGACGCTCACTGCGCAGGCGCCGCAACTACTCATCTCGTTTGAATACGATCAGCACGCCATGGAAGGCCCGCCCTTTTCAGTAACTGAGGAGGAAATCCGGCAGCACTACGGTCGGCGCTACGCCATCACCGTCCTCACCAGCCTCGATGTCCCTGGGGGGCTCAAGGGACGCTGCCCTGCCACGGAGCGTGTGTATTTGCTCAAGAAGGCGTGAGTAGTGTCCGGGAGTCGGCCGGATGCGAGAATGATCCGGCTGCCGATTTCCTCCTCGCCGAAAAATAAGATCAACGAACCGGACTATGGATCACCACTGCCGTGCAATGGCGATGGTAGGATAATTCCGAGCAGCGAATACGTGGAACTGCTCGGGCGGCATGGCGGCAAGGGCAAGAGTCCTGTTATATATACAGTAGAGAAATCAGCGTAAGCCCTTACGCGCTCGCGCGATCCCAGGATGGCGCGCGACCCACCATTCATAAAAGGAGGAGAGGAATGAGAGCACTATTGTGTGCGGCGGTTTCGATGGCCCTTGTGGCCGGTTGTACGAGTTTACCGCAGACGTCGAGGACGGCGGTGATCCATGAGGTCAAATTTGAGAACAGTCTCGCGCCGGCGGACCTGACCGTGCACGTCGGTGACGAAGTTCGGTTCGTGAACCACCGGACGCTCCCTGTGTTGATCGATATCCCGGGCTTGAACGCAGACATGATGTCCTGCGACCGAGGCTTCTCGGGGATGATGGGTGGAGTGCGCGAGTTGACGGAATTGGATCCGAGCAAGAGCGTCAGCTTGTGCTTCGGCAAGCCCATTGTCATTAGCTACAATGCGCGTATGCGATCGGCCGATCCAGGCGGGATGAAGATCGAGCCCGGCACCATCCGAGTCGTCGGCCCTGCCCAGTAGTAGAAGCGCGAGTCGCCGGTGCTGAACGTCGCCGCGGCCTCGCGCCTTCTTTTTGCCCCGGGGCTTGTCGCACGGCCTCGGGGTGCCTGTTGAACCTCAAGCAGTACTAAGGATCGTGCCGGACATCGTTTGAGCAGGCGACCAAGGTCGCCGGACACCGCTCGGCCAATGCGAACTGTCCCTCAGGTTGCGCAGGGGTGGGCGTCAGAGCACCGTCGTCCAGGATGGGCTCACGGCGAACGCCGCGTTGATCAGCCCGACGTGGGAGTAGGCCTGAGGAAAATTGCCGAGCTGGGTGCGGGTTTCCGGGACGAAATGTTCGGAGAAGAGTCCGAGATGGTTTGCGCCGGTGAGAACCTGAGCCATGATCTGCTGCGCTTCCGCCAGCCGTCCGAGCCGCGCCAGGCCTTGAACGACCCAGAACGAGCAAATCACGAAACTGGATTGGGGCCGTCCGAAATCGTCGCTGCGCAGATACCGGAAATAAAACCCGGTTTCTTTTCCTCCCGTTTGAACGGCCAGTGACCGGGCGATGCTTTCCATGGTCGCTTCGCACACCTCGCGGTTGGGAAAGCCGAGTATCGCTGCTTGCGCCAGCGAGGCATCGTAGGTGTCGTCTTTCGGGCCATTGCGCAACGAGCCGTCTTTCGTGGCGTTCAAGAGCGCTTGCGCCGCCCGCGCCCTCGCCGCGTCGAGGTCGAACGTCAGCGACGGGAGAAATCCTGCCTTGTGCATGCGATGCGCCCGGTCGAGTCCGGCCCAGCACATCAAGTTTGAAAACGAGTGTTCCTGCCAGCCGTTGCGAATTTCCCAGAGCCCCGCGTCAGGTTGCGCGATGGTCCGGTCGCAGAGCCGGGCCAGGTTGGCTACGAGCTGTTCCTGATCTTTCGTGCGCAAGTCGTAAAAGCGGTTGTCGGTGAAAATCGGCGTCAGCGCCAGCACCAGCTCGCCGTAGACGTCGTTTTGGATATGCTCCGCCGCTTGGTTGTTGTTGCGCACCGGCGCGCTGCCCGAGAACCCGCCCCAGTTCGCATGTTCGGTTTCCGGCAGCGGCAGATCCTGGCTCAGCGTGTAGACGGGGGCGAGCCGTTCCCGGGAATGTTCATGGGTGTAGGCGATGTTGAGGAGAAATTTGAGGAATCCTTCCATTTCTTCGAAGTGCCCGAGGTTGTGGAAGGCGGTGAGGGAAAAGTAGGCGTCCCTCAACCAGCAATAGCGATAGTCCCAGTTGCGCGGGCCGCCCGGCTCCTCGGGAAGGCTAGTGGTCAGGGCGGCCAGGATGGCGCCGGTGTCCTCGTAGCAGTGGAGTTTGAGCGCCAGAGCGGAACGGATGACTTCTTCCTGGTGCAACACCGGAATCGAACAGTGCTTCACCCACATGCGCCAGTAGCGGGCCGTCTGGTCGAGGAATTCATGGCTGACCTTGGCGAGATCGTCCTCGATACCCAAGCCCCAGGTCAGGGCGAAGTACGTTTTCTCCGTCAAGGCGAAGGGGCGCTCCTCGTAGAGATAGGTCAGCGGCATGTTGGTCAACAGCCGAAGGTATTCTCCGCGGATGTCGTAGCGGACGTGACTGTTGCCGCGCATGCCGCGGGCCAGTTCTTTCCCCCACCCCGCGACCGGGCGACAGCTGACGCGGATGGCGGGCGTGCCCGCCAGCGGCTCGACGATGCGAAAGAGCGCCGCGGGGCGATAGAGGCGGCCGTATTGTTCGAAGCGGGGGCAGAAATCGGTGATGCGAAAGGTGTCGCCTTTGGACGTGGACACCTCCGTGACCAGGATATTTGTATTAGGGAGGTAGCGCTGCGTTGTCTTGACTTGTGCGGAGCTGGTAGGGCTTGATATGGAAAAGTGCCCTCCCTCCGGATCGAGCATTCGTCCAAATACCGGTTCACTGTCCGGTCTGGGCAGGCAAAGCCAATCGACCGACCCGCTTTCATGAATGTGCGCGGAGATGTGGCAGTTGCCGATGAGGCCATAGTGGTACATGCCTCCAGACCATAAGAGATTTTGGTCGCAAAGTAAACTGCGGGAGAAAACATGCGCCTGTCCCTCCGGTTTATCCTTCCCCTCTTGCTGGTCCTTGGCGTCGTTGCTTACAGCGTCGTGCCGCTCGTCGACTCCCTCACGCTGAAATGGTTTACGCGCGACCTTGAAAGCCGGTCCAAGTTGCTGGCCAGCACGATGGAGGTGCCGCTGGCAGACCTCGTGATGTCCCGGTCGCGCACGAAAATTTTCGCCTACTTCCATAAAGTCATTCAGGATGAACGGTTGTACGCCCTGGGCTTTTGCGATACGCAGCAGCGGTTGATCTATCAAACCCTGACCTATCCCGATCAGTTGTCATGCGAAAGCCTGGCGCACCTGGCGCCCGGCTCGTCGGAAGTCGTGGACTTCGCCCAGGGGCCGCTGCACGTCGTCGTGGCCACGATTCAGTCGGCCGGCAAAGTGCAGGGCCGGTTGATGCTGGTCCACGACATGAGTTTCGTGCACCAGCGCAGTACCGACACCAAGTGGTACATCTTTTATTTGTTCGTCGGCCTGGCCGGGCTGATTTCGGCCGTCACCGTGCTGGTGGCGCAACTCAGCTGGCGGGGGTGGGTGGCGGGTGTGCGGGCGATGTTGACCAGCAAAGGGCTGCCGGCGGAATCCAGCCAGGCCCATTCGCCGGAACTGCATCCGGTCGCGCAAGATCTCCATGCGCTGGTCAGAGAGCTCGAAGCCGATCGCCGCATGCGGGATGAAAGCCAGATTACGTGGAGCCCCGCCAGCCTGAAGACGATTCTTCACGAACATCTGTCGGGCGATGAAATTCTCATTGTGTCGAACCGGCAGCCGTACATTCACAACCGGCGAGGACAAAAAGTCGAGGTGCAGGTGCCGGCCAGCGGGTTGGTCTCAGCCCTGGAGCCGGTCATGCGAGCCTGCTCGGGAGTATGGATTGCTCACGGCAACGGGTCCGCCGACAAAGAGGTGGTGGACAATCGGGACCATGTGCGTGTGCCGCCGGATCACCCTTCCTACGATATTCGCCGGATCTGGCTGTCGCCGGATGAGGAGTCCGGATTTTATTATGGCTTTTCCAATGAAGGGCTGTGGCCGCTGTGCCACAACGCGCATGTTCGCCCCACGTTCCGGACGTCCGACTGGGAGCAGTATGTAGCGGTCAACGAGCGGTTCGCGAAGGCGGTGATTGAAGAGGCCAAGACCGATGATCCGGTCATTCTGGTGCAGGATTACCACTTTGCGCTGCTGCCGAAGATGGTGCGGGAGAAATTACCCAATGCCACCATCATCATGTTCTGGCATATTCCTTGGCCCAACTCCGAAAGTTACGGCATTTGCCCGTGGCGGCAGGAAATCCTGGAAGGGTTGCTCGGCAGCAGTATCGTCGGCTTTCACACGCGCGAGCACGGCAACCATTTCCTGGCCTGTATCGATCGCATCCTGGAAGCGCGGATCGACCGCGATTCCTCGACCGTGTCGTACGGCGGACGCCTGACGGCGGTGAACCCCTACCCGATTTCCATCGAATGGCCGTCTCGCTGGCTGGAAAACCAGCGGCCCGTGCCGGACTGCCGGGTGCACATTCGCGAGCGTCATGCCATGGGGCCTGATCGGCTGGTCGGTATCGGCGTCGATCGATTGGATTACACGAAGGGCATCATCGAACGGTTTCTCGCGGTCGAACGATTGTTCGAACTGCAGCCGGAATGGGTCGGCAAGTTTTCGTTCATTCAGATCGCGGCGCCGAGCCGGACGATCATCGATCAATATCAACATTTTCACGACCAGGTCTATGCGCTGGCGGAACGCATCAACAAACGGTTTGGCCGCGAAGGGTATGAGCCGATCGTGTTGAAGGTCAAGCATCACGAGCCGCCGGATGTGTATGAATATTATCGCGCGTCCGACCTCTGCTTCGTCACGAGTCTGCACGACGGCATGAACCTGGTGGCCAAGGAATTCATCGCGGCGCGGGACGATGAGCAAGGGGTCCTGATCCTCAGCCAGTTTACCGGCGCGGCTCAGGAGCTGCCTGAAGCGCTGGTGGTGAATCCCTATGATATCGATCAATGCGCGGCGGCGCTGCACATGGCGCTGTCGATGACGCCGAAGGAGCAGCGCGCCCGCATGCGGAGCATGCGCGGGTTGATCCAGGAATTTAACGTGTACCGGTGGGCCGGCCGCATGCTGATGGATGCGGCCAGGATGCGCCGTCGCATTCGCGTGATGAAGCAGGTGGGACAGGCCTCGGGACGGGGGCGATAGTCGCGCCGATGCAGGATGTGTTCAGCGTTCAGGGGAAGCGTCTGCTCGACCGGCTCGCTGGTCAGGGCGGATCGTTATTTGCCTTCGATTTTGACGGCACGCTCGCGCGCATCGTTCAGGATCGGCATGCCGCCGGCCTGACGGAAGCCACGCGAGAGGTCCTGCAGGCCCTGTCCGTCGTCGCGCCGACGGCCGTGATTTCCGGCCGTTCCCTGGCGGACCTCGGTCCCCGCGTCAAGGGAATTTCCGCCCATCTCATCGGCAACCACGGCCTGGAGGGGTTGCCTGCGTCGGGGCGCGTCATGCAGCAGGCGGAGGACTGTTGTCGAGCGTGGCTCAAGGCCGTGGCAAAAGATCATCATGCCCTGACGCGAGCCGGCGTGGTGGTGGAAGATAAGACCTATTCGCTCACGTTTCACTATCGGCAGGCCTGTTCGCCGTCGGCCGCGCGGGAAGCCATTTTTCACGCCGTGTCGACCCTGCTGCCGGCGCCCCGCCTGGTAATGGGAAAGGCGGTGGTGAACGCCATTCCCTCCGGCAACCTCCACAAGGGAACGGCCATGCTGGAGTTGATGCATCAGCTGCAGACCTCCGCCGCGCTCTATGTCGGGGATGACGATACGGATGAGGATGTCTTCTCGCTGCCCGACGAGCGTATTGTGTCGGTGCGCGTCGGGAAAAAGGCGGCGACGGCCGCGCAGTGGTTTCTCACGCGGCAGTCGCAGATCGGGCAGCTGCTCAAGTATCTCATCGAGGCGCGCGCCCGGGCGGTCTCGGCCTAGCAGGCTGTTGAAAAACTATTGGGACGTCCCTGGAGACCAAGGCTGCACCCTGTGAGATCACCAAGAGTCCGCGCACAGGATGTTCAAAATGGCCGTCCAGCGCGGCCGCGGCAAGCGAAGAGGCGAAGCGTACTCCGAGTACGTTGAGCCTCTGAACGACGCGAGAACAAAGCCGGCGGACAGTTTCAACTTCCTGCTAGGCCTCTTGCGCAGCGACCCCCTTCTTGTACAGCCCATACACGTAGACGGGAATGTGGAGTTCTTTCAACGCCTGTTGGAGCAAGGGATAGACCTTTTCCCACTCCAGCCCGCCCACGCCTGTTGCCAGGCGAGGCAGCGCCACACTCTTCACCTGATGGGCCTCGAGTTCCTTTTTCAGCGCCTGCAGCGCATGATTGACGTTGGGCAGCGTGGCCTTTCCGGGACGATCCTGGTCGCCGGCCGGCGGCTCCTGCGTGAATAAATTGATGATGACGGGGGAGTTCGGGCCCTTCCACGACCAGGCGCCGCCCGGTTTGGGGTTGTAGGTCTGGCAGTAATGGCGAAAGTCTTTGTACATGCCCGGCCACTGCTCGCGGAGCGACAAGGCCAAGCCCTGCTTGAAATTGTCGTGTGGCGCAATCCCATGCGCGATCGCCCCGGCAGTGGATAACAGGATGTCTCCGCTTACTTCCTTGAGCATGACTGATGCCTCCTTGATTGAATGACTGACTGTTTATTACATAAGGCTGCGCCCTCTTCAATCAATGGAGGGCCATAAGAAACTTTTTTCCTCTCCCATCCGTGTTTCCTGGGACATCTTCGAAACATCCTTGCAGTAGGGACGACATGAATCGGTATCGCATCAAGCCCGGTTGCCGCCCGTCACTCAAGCGGTTCGATCCCGGCGACACCGGATCCTACAAAAAGAATGAGGCCGGGAAGGCCAAAGCCAAATCCGCCACTGCCGAACTCATCACCAGGCTCGATCAGTTGCAGGAACGCCTCTACGCCAACCGCACGCGGGCCTTGCTGATCATTCTTCAGGGCATGGACACGAGCGGAAAGGACGGCACGATCAAGCATGTCATGTCCGGCATCAACCCGCAGGGATGCCGCGTGGCCTCCTTTAAGGCGCCGAGCGACAAGGAGCTGGAGCAGGATTTCCTGTGGCGGATTCATCAGGAAGTGCCGCCCAAAGGGCACATCGGCATTTTCAACCGGTCGCAGTATGAAGACGTGTTGATCACGCGCGTGCATGGTCTGGTATCGAAACAAGTCGTCACGCAGCGATTCAATCAGATCAATGAATTCGAGGACTTGTTGATCGAGAACGGCACGGCGATCGTCAAACTGTTCCTGCACATTTCCAAAGACGAGCAAAAAGAGCGCCTGACCGAACGCATCCGCCATCCGGAGAAACGCTGGAAATTCAACGAGGGTGATCTGGAAGAGCGTAAGCTGTGGGACGAGTACATGGCGGCCTTTGAGGACCTCATGGGCGCGACCAGCACCGAGCGGGCTCCCTGGTATATTGTGCCCGCGAATCGGAAATGGTATCGGAATCTTGTGGTCGCCGAGGTGGTGGTGCAGGCGCTCGCCGCGATGAACCTCTCGACTCCGCCGGCTCCCGAAGGGATCCGGTTCGATCAGCTCACCATCGAGTGATGCCGACTTCTCCTGCGGCGCATCTGGCATCGGCGGCGGGTCTCGGCTACACTGCGCGCCTGAATCGTACGTCACCCTTCACCAGGAGCATCGAGTATGCGAATGACACCGGCTATCGTGCTCGGTCTCGTCCTCACCCTCATGTCATGCCCGGCTCTCGCGGGAGAGTTTGAAGGTGTCCTCCATATGAAAACCAGCCATCGGGAGACCGGCACATCGAGCGCCATGGATTGGTATCTCAAAGGCGACAAGGGACGGATGGAAATCGCGCGGACAGACGGTCAGACACAGGTGATACTGTTTGATGCCGGGACCAAGACGATGCAGATGAGCCTGCCGGGGCAGAAGTCGTATATGGAATTCAGTCTGAAGAGCGAGCGCGGTGAGTCCCTTCAGGACGCGCTTGACGCGCAACGCATCGAGCGAACAGGTCAGACGGACAAGATCGCAGGCTATACCTGCGAGGTGTGGCGGGTCATCGACAAGGAACAGTCTCGCGTGAAGAGCGACCTCTGTGTGGCAAAAGGATTCGGGAAGGCCGCCACGTTCTGGATTGATCCGAAGGAGATACGACGATCCTCCCAGCCAGCTTGGGTGAAGCAGCTGGTCGAGGAAGGAGGGTTCGGTCTTCGGAGCATCCAGTTCGATGAGGCGGGGAAGGAGTCCGTGCGCATGGAAGTGGTCCGTATCGATAAGAAAGGTCTGGATGCGAGTCTCTTCGCTTTTCCTGCCGACTGGGCCAGACAGGACATGTCGGCCCTGCAAGAGCGGCTGAAGACTCTGGGGGAGCCCAACAAAAAAGGCGGGGCCGATCTCTCCAAAATGATCGAGGAGATGAAGAAGCGAAAAGCTGCACGGGGCAAGACCGGCAAGGATCCCGGCGGCGACGGCCAGCAGACGGATCTGAAGGAGCTGATGCAGCAGTTCGGCGAAGCGATGAAAAAGCAGCAGGCGCAACCGCAGGGTGGGCAATAGTTCGATGCTGCATGGAAAGGAGCTGAACATGCGCGTTGTGATGGCGGGACTGTGTGGAAGCCTGTTGCTGGCGAGTGTCGCGGCAGCCGGGGAGTTCGAGGGCATGATTGTCATGAAGGAAACCAGCGACGGGACGACGACCCAGCAGGTTTGGTACCTGAAGGGCGACAGGCTGCGCTTCGAGGAGGCCGGTCAGGACGCGGAGAAAAGCGCTATGATCTTCGATGCCAAGAAGAAGGTGATGTATAGTCTTCAGCATGACGACAAGATCTATCTGGAGATCCCTCTCGCAGACAGCTCGACGGCCGCGCCCGACGCCATGGAGGACATGCTGGTCAAGAAGACCGGTAGCAGCGAGAACGTGGCCGGGCACACCTGCGAGGTCTATCGGACCACCGACAAAACCGACGGGAGTACCGGGGAAGTCTGCATGGCACGCGGCATTACGAGCGTCGCCATGTCGGCACTGATGGGAGTGCAGGCGGGAAGTGCGGCGCTGCTGCCTGCGCGCATACAGGAGATGTTCAAGGACGGAGGGTTTCCGGTCAAGGGGGTCTCCCGCAATGGCCAGGGGAAGGAAGACGTGCGCTGGGAAGCCGTGAAGGTCGAGAAGAAACGTCTCGATGACACCTTGTTCGCGCCGCCGGCTCATTACAAGAAGCAAGATATGAAAGTGTTGACGCCCGAGTCCGGCGGTGGCTCGAACCAGGGTGGGGCCAGTGGAGCACGGGAGGGGCGCCGCGAGCTCCGATAATGGAGCGGGCCCCGGGCATTTCCCTGGTTGACAAGATTTTTTCAGAGGCGTAGATAGACAGTGCGGCCCGAATTCCATGTTCACGTGGAAGACCGGACAGACCGCGCGGCTGCCATCTAGATCTTCCACACATTCCCGCAACAGAGAGGAGGGTGGACGATGACTGAAACAACTCCACCTGGCCTGAACGGCCTGCCGAGCTGAAGGCAGGTACCTCGTCGGTTTTTGCCAACCGGTTCTCTCTCGCATATGCCGCAAGGCATTTTATGATGCGCGAACGCGCCTCCAGGCGTCATGCCTCCGAGTCGAGGACTGGCTGACGATGCGATGCGTCACCCGCACCGGCGTGACTGCGAGTCCTCCGGCGAGATACTTCTGCTGCTGACCAACTCGGCCGGTCTCGTCCGGGCCGCTACAGGCACAACAAGTGATCGGCGTCCTAAGCGCCACGCGCGGGCTCCTGTCAGACACGGGGGCCCGTGTCGTATCAGCACTCTCGAATCGGATCGGACGGATGGAGAAAAGTTACTAGGGCCGAATTTCCTGTTGACAGAGTTTTCTAAGGAGCGTAAATGGGAAATTGTAAGTTTCACGGTCGGTGATAACCGTGACGAGGCGATGAGCAGTGCGCGCCTGTTCGGGAGACCTCGCCACTCCTCAATCGGGGAGGTTCACGTATGGAAGAACTTACGCCGCCGGACTAAAACGGCCCGCAGAGTCGAGGACGGGCTGATCGTCGGTCGTGCTGACCGATCCTTCTTCTGGCTTGTGCCTCATGGCACTATCCGATTCAAAGGATACCAGTAGCCGCAACAAGAAGGATTGAGAACAAGCGCGAGGCACACCGGAATCCTGGGACAAACGATCCCCCGACGAACATCCTGATCATCCGTCTTCTCGAACGGGTCTTGTCGATCAGACAACCTATATGACTGTAGGCGTCCCAAGCGCCATCCACGGGCGACCTCCCACCGTAGTGTAGGGTCGCCCGTGGCATTTTCATCTCCATAAAGTTCCAGCGCCTCTTCGTCCCCTTCTGCCCGGTCACGCTGGCGTTCACTTCACTGTTGCACAGCACTGTTGGTACGGCATCGATTGATTGTGGAAAAGCAGCACCGCATCCGTTCGATCGATCGCGCCTGAACGTGGCCGGCGGGCCGCTCAGGAGTGCAGTCAGATGCGATCCGGATAGTCTGACACAATGCCGTCCACGCCCATCTCGCGCATGCGCCGGATGTCCTTCGGATCGTTGACGGTGTAGACGAAGACCTTTCGCCCCAAGTTGTGGTAGGTCTGGAGCAGCGGCGGGGTGAGCGTCGAATAGTGCAAACCGACGTGAGAGGCGTCGAGAGCCACCACTTCGGCGACGGGGTCCAGCGGGAGGTGGCGATGGTGCAATACCATGAGCTGTGCTGCGGCATCGGCCTGCCGCACGCGATGGAGTTCTGTCATCAGAAACGAGGCATAGAGAAGCGAATTCGAGAAACCTGTCCGTTTCACGATCGCGCAGGCCTCATTGCCGATGCCCTCGACTTTTAATTCGAGAATGACGCCGATCGCCCTACCGCAGATGTCCAGCGCTTCCTCCAACGTGGGAATGCGCTGCCAATTGCCTGCGTCCAGCCGTTGAACTTGCTCCAGCGACATCTCGGCCACGTTCCCGGATTTGTTGGTGGTGCGATCGATGGTCTCGTCATGGAGCAACACGAGATGGCCGTCGCTGGTTTCTCGCAGATCGATCTCGACGAAATCGGCATGAAATGATCGGGCTTTCCAGATGGCGGCGAGAGTATTTTCGGGAGCGTGGCCGGCGGCTCCGCGATGACCGATGCGAAGGACGGGATCGATAGCGACCTCGCGTGAGAAGGCCTGAACGGTCCTCCCCGCTCGTGTATGACGGGATCGAGAGGGGGTTTCTTTTCTAACCGCACTTC
The DNA here is from genome assembly GCA_902500995.1 of uncultured Nitrospira sp. Taxonomy (GTDB): domain Bacteria; phylum Nitrospirota; class Nitrospiria; order Nitrospirales; family Nitrospiraceae; genus Nitrospira_A. Next base: position 296,053 of record CABVSR010000001.1, on the reverse strand, counting down.
CCTACCATATTTTGTCAAGCTCTGCAAAGGCGGAATGCAGAGGTTGGATGGTCGGAAGCCGCAGGATGATCGTGCCAAGCAGGAGGTGAGCCGGATAGAGAGGCCGAAGGCGGCAACATGAACATCCCTCTGGGTGATCGCTCCGCGAACCACCCTTGCTGAAAAAGGAGGCTGCCATGCTTGTTGAGGAAGTGATGTCCACCGGTGTGGTGACGGCGACGCGCAATGAATCCGTCCGATCCGTGGTCACCAAAATGCTCAGCCGCCATTGCGGCGCCATTCCTGTGGTGGAGGACGGCGACGTCTTGATCGGCATGGTGACGCTGCGCGACGTGCTGATCCCGCTCTATCCCAATTACGGCGAATACATTCATGACAACGTGCACAGCCGTGATTTCGTGGAGATGGAGGAAGGGTATGCCGATGTCCTCTCGCAGCGCGTCGAAGAAGTGATGAGCTTGAATCCCCTGACGGTGTCTCCGCGCACGCCGGTGCTGGAGGCGGCGTCCTATATGGGCGTCAAGAATTTTCGCCGGGTTCCGGTCGTCGAGAAAGGAACGTTAGTGGGCATGGTCAGCGTGGGCGATATCAATCGCGGGCTATTTTTCGAACGAGGGCATGCCGCGACGGGCCAGTCCCGGGCTGTGCAGCCATCCGGACGGTAACGCTGTTGCGAGACAGAACAAGCGGCTCGTAGAATGGCTTTTTCTTGCGGCGCTGACGGCGAAGTTCGTCTGCGAAGGAGTTGGACATGAGTTTAGCTGATAACAAGTGTATTCCCTGCCGGGGCGGGGTCCCTCCCCTCCCCGCCGATCGTATACAGGCTTTGTTGGCGGAGCTGGGACGAGGGTGGGCCGTGACGAAAGAAGGACATCTCGAACGGCTCTATACATTCAAGGACTTTGCGCAATCGCTTGCGTTCGCCAACAAAGTGGGCGCGGTGGCGGAGGCCGAAGGGCATCATCCGGATTTGCATGTGGCCTGGGGGAAGTGCAGGGTGGAGATTTGGACGCATAAGATCAATGGCCTGACCGAGAGCGATTTTTATTTGGCCGCAAAGGCCGATCGTGAGTTCGAGCCGTTCCGCGCCGTCGCCGGGTAATCGTGGCGATGCACGACGCGACGATCATCGAGGTGCTTCATGAGTGACAGGGCCAGGGTGGCGCTCGTCAACATGCCCTTCAGTTTTTCGAAGTATCCGTCTATTCAACTGGGGACGCTGTCTGCGTTGTTGAAAGCCCGGGGCGTCGCCGTCGATTGCCATCATCTCAATGTCCGGTTCGCCCACAAGATCGGCGTTCCGCTCTACGAATCGATTTGCGAAAAGCGGGGGTTGTTCGGTGAGTGGCTATTTTCTTATCTGCTGTTTCGCGACAATCCCAGGCGGGCGGAGTATCCGCGCGTGTTCAAGCCGGTCTTCGAGCAGATTGCCCGGGAGAGCGGACAGCCGGTCTCGTTGTTCGAAGACATGGCGTCGCGCGCGGCCCCGCAATTCCTGACCGCCGCGATGACAGGGATCGATTGGGGCCAATACAAGCTCGTCGGGTTTACGTCCACCTTTGATCAAAATGTGGCCAGCCTCACGATGGCCAAGTTGATCAAGGATCTGTACCCGGAGGTGACCATCGTCTTCGGTGGCGCGAACTTCGACGGTGAAATGGGGGTGGAATATTTCCGGGCGTTTCCGTTCATCGATCATGTCGTCCCCGGCGAAGGCGAGGTGACGTTCCCGGCCCTGGTCGACTACGTATTGGGTGGAGCGTCCGGGCCCTGCCCGAAAGGTGTCATGTACCGGGAACAGGGCGAGATCAGGCTCGAGCCGAATACGGCCCTCTTCACGGAGTTTGCCCAGGCCGGTCCGCCGGACTATGACGACTATTATCATTTGCTGGCGGAACTCGGCACCGAGGCCTCACGCGGCCTGGACCGGATTCTCCTGTACGAGGGCTCCCGCGGTTGCTGGTGGGGTGAGAAGCACCATTGCACCTTTTGCGGGCTCAATGCGCAGAGCATGAAGTTCCGGGCAAAATCCGCGGCGCAAGTGGCGCAAGAGATGGCGTACCTCTCAAGCCGCTACGATACGACCCGCTTCCGGCTGGTGGATAACATCATCGACATGAAATATGTCGACAACCTGTTCGGGCGGTTCGCCGCCGAGCATTGCGACCTGGATGTGTTTATCGAGACCAAGAGCAATCTGCAGAAGAGCCAGATCCGGACGCTGGCCATGGGCGGCGTGAAGTGCATGCAGCCGGGCCTGGAAAGCCTCAGTCTGTCGCAACTCAAAGCGATGGACAAGGGCGTGACACCCATGCAGAACATCATCTGCCTCAAGTGGAGTGGGTATTACCGGGTCGCGGTCTCCTGGAATATTCTGCTCGGATTTCCCGGCGAAACCAATGAGGACTACCGCCGGCAGATCGATCTGCTGCCGTCTCTCTTCCATCTGCAGGCGCCGGAAGCGACCGGGAAATTCTGGTTGCAGCGGTTCAGTCCGTATTTTACGAAGCCGCATGAATACGGAGTGCGTATTACAGGTCCGGGCACAGCCTATGAGTATGTGTATGATGCGGCGCGCGTCGATCTGCGGAAGATCGCCTACGATTTTGAATATGAACTCGACGACTGGCCCGTCGATCCGCAACTCTATCAGGAACTGATCGGCCTGGTGGAAGAATGGCAGCGGTTGGCGCGCAGCGACGACCGTCCGTTTTTATATTACTCCAAGGCCATGGAGTACGTGACGATCTATGATGGCCGTGATCCGCAAATGCCGACGAGGCACCGGTACGACTGGCCTGCGGCGGCCATTATCGAAGTGTGTAACGAGGCCGCGAAGAGTCGCGATCAGATTCGCGCGGCCTTGAGCGAGGCGAAGCGGGATATCGTCTGCCCGGAAGAGGATCTGACCGAGGCGCTGAGCATCCTGACGAGCCGTCGCATTCTGTACGAAGAGCGGGGGAAATATTTTACGCTCGCCATCCCCGAGCATCCATACCACTGAGGCGTACGCCCTCCATCCTGCTCCTCTCCCCTACATCGATAACTTCTCCGCGACGTTTCGCATCTGGACGCCGTGCACCAGCGAGGCGCCGCCGCGGATCGCGCAGGCCACGTGGACGGCTTCCGTCATTTCCTCCATGTTCGATCCCTTCTCCAGGCAAGCTTGCGTGTAGGCATCGATACAGTAAGGACATTGCACCGCTTGAGCCACCCCGAGCGCAATCAGCGCCTTCTCCCGTTCCGTGAGGGCCCCTTCCGCAAAAACGGCGCTGTAATAGCTCATGAACTTTTCCCACAAGACCGGGTTGCCTTTGCCCATCTCTCCGAATTTCCCGAGATCCTTCGAATGGTAGTAGCAGTCCATGATTCCCTCGCTGGTTGAATAGGTTGATGGCACCCGACTGTAGGTCGGGCGCACGTTCAGACTCTGTGTGTGCCGGTGGGAAAGGATTCTCTACGCGTTTCCGGGTGGCATCGGTTCGGCCTCGCCCAGCACCTGGGAAAAACGATGCCCGACGATGGCGGTGACCTTGCTCATCAATTCGCCGAGTTCTTTCCATTCGTCCGCGCTCAAATCGGATTTGATCTGCGGATGCAGCGCCCATTCGGCGTTGACGAGTTGTCCCTTGCGCGAGACATGCACGTGGAGAAGCTCGACGTCCCACACATCTTGGGAACCGGCGGGGGAAGGGGCTGGTTTCTGCGGAGGGACTTGGCTTGCCATGCTGCATGCACTCCTTTGGCCGAGTAAATGAGAGGGCATGATACCGCATCAACAATCGCACTGTACATGGCAGGAACGACGAGGATGGCCGATCACCCGCCGTGAATCCAGATGGACTGCGTGTGGAGATTACGGATTGCCGGAGCGTTGATGGATCACGTCGAGCAGCTGATCGTGAATGCGGCCATTGGTGGCCACGAGTTCTTGCCCGTACAGCGAGAATGTGTCTTTCCGAAAACCGGAAACCAGCCCCCCCGCCTCACGCACCAGGACGATGCCTGCCGCCATGTCCCAGGGGCTGAGTTTCACTTCCCAATATCCGTCAAACCGCCCCGCGGCGACATAACAGAGATCCAGTGCGGCTGATCCGGTGCGCCGCACGCCCTGGGCGAGGAGGGAAATGCGGGAGAAATGGTCGAAATTGTTATTCGTCGTTTCGCGAATGTCATACGCAAATCCGGTCACGAGCAAAGAATGATCGAGAGAGGCACTGGCCGACACATGAAGGCGTTCACCGTTGAGGACCGCTCCTTCCCCCACTACGGCGGTGAATAACTCCCGGCGCGTCGGGTCCAGCACGACGCCTAGGACACAGTCACCCTGATATTCCAGCCCGATCGAGACCGAGTAGAAGGGAAACCCATGCGCAAAGTTGGTGGTGCCGTCCAGCGGATCCACGATCCATTGGTATGGCGATTCCCTGGCCCCGTCACGTCCGCGTTCCTCGGCCAGAATCCGGTGTGCGGGATGGGCCGATCGAATCGTGCGGACGATGCTCTCCTCGGCCTGTCTATCTGCATCGGTGACGAGGTTGATCGCGGCCTTGTGATCGATCCTGAAGCCTGATCGCGCATGATCGAGCAGTATAGCACCGGCTGCTTCTGCGGCCTGGATGGCCGTGGCAAGATAGCTGGCGCGTTCTTCTGATGTGAGTTCATGCATGCTACGCATATGGTCCGTATCCTACCATGACTGCTGAAAAGCGGGCCAAAATGTGCCGGCCATTTCCGCAAGAGCATCATAAGTAATGGAAAAACAACAACATTAGAAAAGCTTGTTCTTGCGGAACAAGGCTTGGCTAGGCATTGAGTGCATTCTGCTTGTATAGGCGACATGCGCGAACAAATAGTTGTTATCAGTTACTTGACAGATTTTGATTCACTTGCTATAAAGCAAGTATGCTTTATTGAGGTCTTGCTTGTGGAAGAATTGACCGACATCCTGGTGGGTCTTGAACAGCGGATCAGCGCCTACCGGAATCGCTATCAGGAACTTGAGAAAAAGCGACGTCGGCTCGACGATGAAATCGCCATGATCAAGAAGTACCTGGAGCTGGCTGAAACGCTCTATCGCGTGGAAGCCGATAAGGCCAAGCTGGCCAGCCTTTCCAGTCAGATTATCACCGACGAAAAAGGTATTCGCCCGCTGCCCGTCACCGACGTCACGGATCAGTCGCGAGAGATCTTGCTGGGTAAAAGCAAGTATGTAGGAAAAAGTGTGCCCGAAGCGGCCTATCAGATTCTCAAGGAAGCCAGCCGGCCGATGCATGCGAAAGAACTGTTGCAGCGTTTGCTTGAGGGTGGTTTGCAGATCAAGGGGAAAACGCCGTTAACCTCCGTGGCCACCTCGTTGAAGCGGGATAAGCGATTCCAAAAAGTCGGGCCGAATACGTTTGCAGTGACGACACAGCAGGAATTAACAGCGGTAGTGTAAGTGGGCCGAAGAAGTTCATATCAACTTTAATGTGTGAAGGGAGGTGAGAGTCTTGGCAACGAAGAAGGCAGCGAAGAAACCAGCGAAGAAGACCGCGAAGAAGAAGTAAGTCCCTACCAGGATTTACACGCCGGGGGTAAGGCCACTTGCCCCCGGCGTTTTTTTATGCGCGCAAGCAGAATGCCCGATCTCCTTGATGGGATCGGGTCACAAGTCAGCCCGTTGGTGCCGAGAAGTTAGATCGCGAGAGAGGGCGCGGGACGAAGCAGACCGAGGGAAGGGCGCGATTCCGTTGCGGCAACCGCATGTTCCCCCGTGATCAGCGCCCACTTGTCGCGCTGGAGGAGGATTTGTTCGACGAGCTTCGTGTGCATGGCGTGACCTGACCGTTCGGCCACGATGTGTCCGATAAACGGGAACCCCAGCAGTGCGATATCTCCAATCAGATCCAATACCTTATGCCGCACGAACTCATTGGGAAATCGGAGGCCCGATTCATTCACCACGCCTTCCTTGGAGAGCACAACCGTGTTGTCCAAGGTGCCGCCTTTGCCGAGTCCGCGAGACCACAGCGCTTCGACCTCATGTAAAAAGCCGAATGTCCGGGCCGTGGCGATATCCTGTTCGAACGCCTGGGCGGAGCAGGTATAGGTATAGGACTGGGTCTGAATCAACGGGTGGTCATAGTGAATAGAATAGGTAATCTTGGGTGTCGACGACGGTTCGATTCTCACGCGCTTCGACCCGTCGGTCACTTCAATCGGTTGCGTGATTTTGACATAGGATTGGCGGCGGGTTTGGGGAATCACGCCGGCCGAGCGAATCAGCCGCACGAAGGGGCTCGCGCTGCCATCCAAAACCGGAACTTCTCCCGCGTCGACTTCCGCATACACATTATCGATTTCCATGCCGACGAGCGCGGAGAGAAGATGTTCGATCGTCTTGACTTGCCGACCGTTGACGCTGATGGCCGTGCAGAGTTCGGTCGGCACTTTGTTCGAAATGGCGGCGGGGAGAAGGGTTTCTTCCGATCCCTGACGATACACAAAAACGATACCCGTATTCGGAGGGGCCGGACGAAGGGTCAGCGTGACCGGATGGCCAGAATGAAGCCCAACACCTGAGCAGGATACTGGTGAGCCGATCGTTTGCTGAAACCGCACAACGCCTCCTTCGTAAATTCCGCGAATAACATAGCAATGCTTGTGCCAATTGATGCTACAACGCAAGTCGTTGTTTTTTATGAGTTGATAATTTCTATTCTAGCTGGCTGACTGTGACTAATTCCACACAATTGTATCTTTTGATAAAACGAATACGACTCTGAAGCGGCTGATTTTCAATGGGTTATTCGACTTATCGCGGAAAAGGGTGAAGCCAAGCGCTGTGTCCTGGATCATCCTCGGATCATTCCTCTATGGTCTCGGTTCGAGTTCGATGAGGCCTTTCCGGATGGCGAGGATTGCGGCTTGCGTCCGGTCGTAGACCTGAAGTTTATGGAAGATATTCCGCACATGGTTTTTCACCGTCTTTTCGCTGAGATCCAGGCTGTTGGCGATTTCCTTATTGGTTTTTCCGTCCGCGACCAGCCGCAACACGGTGATTTCCCGTTCGGTCAGATCATGTTCAACCCAAGCCGGCTTTTTCCCTTTTTTCTGAGACATGAGGGAGAACTCGGCCAGAATCTTACTGGCGACTGATGGATGGATGAGCGATTCGCCCCGATAAATGGCGCGGATGGCCGCCACGATCTGGGAGGATTCGGAGTCTTTGAGCAAATAGCCTGTTGCCCCGGCGCGTACGAGATCGAAAATATACTGCTGCTCTTCGTACATCGTCAGCGCGACAATCCCCATGTGAGGAAACTCGCGTTTGATTTGCCTGGTGGCCTCGATCCCGCCCATCCGCGGCATGCTGACATCCATGAGAATCACATCCGGCATCAAGGTCTTGGTTTTTTCCACGGCCTCGACGCCGTCTTGCGCTTCCCCGACGACATTGATGTCGTCCTTCGTCTTCAGGATGGCCGCCAGGCCTTCACGCACTACGCGGTGGTCGTCAGCAATCAGGACCTTAATTTTTTCCATGGCGAATCGTCTCCTTGTCGGCTAGCGGGATGCGCAACACGATCCGCGTGCCGCGTCCCTTCTTCGAATCGATCGTGGCTTCCCCGCCCACCAGTCGAGCTCGTTCCAAGATGCCACGAATACCGAAGTGGTCCCACTTCTCAGGATCGCGAAGCACTGCATCCATGTCGAACCCGACTCCGTTATCGGAAATGGTGACTTGCAACAGGTCCACTCGGATATCGAGTTGGACCGAGACGCGACCCGCCTTGGCGTGCTTCTGGACGTTGCTCAGCGCTTCCTGGACGATCCGGAAGAGAAAAATCTTTGTGCGCGGGAACAGGATCGTTTCGTCTCCGGCCACGGAAAAGGCCGTCTTGATATGGTATTGAGTTTCGTAAGATTTGAGATAGTTCGTAAGTGCCGGGATGAGCTCCATTTTATCGTACTGGAGCGGCCGGAGATTAAAAATGACCTGTCGGGCTTCTTGAATGGCCAGCTTCAGTTGCGCCTTCGACTCCCGGATGGTGGCGAGGCTGGCCTGAGGATTTTTGAGCAGCAGCTCTTGGGACAGTTCCAGTTTGAAATTGACGCCGGCGAGGCTTTGCACCAGGCCGTCGTGGATTTCGCAGGCGATGCGAGTGCGTTCTTCCGTCACCGCCGCGCCGGTTTCTTTTACGTAGAGGCGGTACAACGACTGGTACTTGTTCAAGGCTTTCTCAATGTCGGCCGTGGCGCGGATGCGCGCTTCGATCAGCTGCCACATGAATTTGGCGCTGGCTCCTCCGATCACCGAGATGCCCATGCGCCGAATGTCTTGAAGGTATTCGCCCACTTCCGGATTGCCCGACACATCGATTACCAGATCGACGGGGCCCATTTTGAGCAAGTGCCGGTAGCTGCGGGTGACGCGGATATGCAGCCGTTTGGCAAGCCCGAGGCCCGGCGCTTCCGGGCTGATATCGGCCACGCCGACGATGCGCACCAGCGGGTCGTTGGCGAAAATCTCCATCAAGGCCGTGCCGCCGCGGCCCGCGCCGATGATGACGACATGCGTCGCTCCCGGCGATCGCCGTTTGGTGGGGCGTCGAGCTGTGCGTCGTTCTCGTGCGGGTTTGGTGGTCGCCATATCAGTCAGACGTTCCGAAGGACGGCGGTTCTCCTCTGTTGCCATCCATCCTGCCTGGGGCTATCAACGCGGACTCTGATCCGGAACAGCGAGGAGAAGGGGAGGGCCTAACGCTCCCGGCGCTGCTGGGCCAGGGACTTGATTTCATCCATGAACTGATCGATGTCTTTAAATTCCCGGTAGACCGAGGCGAACCGCACGTAGGCGACCTGATCGAGTTGAGACAGCTCTTTCATGACTTCTTCGCCGACGGCGGTGCTCACGATTTCGGTTTCGCCCATGTCCTGAATGCGTTTTTCGATGCGATCAGTGACGGTTTCGATGGTCGCGGTGCTGATCGGCCGCTTTTCACAGGCCTTCTTGAGTCCTGACACAATCTTGCTGCGATCGAAGGGTTCCCGGCGTCCGTCTTTTTTGACGACGGCGGGCATGGTTTCCTCGACGCGTTCGTAGGTCGTGTAACGGCGCTTGCACGAGAGGCATTCACGCCGGCGGCGGATGACCTCACCCTCTTTGGCCATCCGCGAATCGACGACTTTGTCCTCGACATCGTCGCAGAAAGGACATTTCACGGGCGGCCGTCCTGCCTAAGCGGGAGACGAATCGTAGGCATGAAAAATGGGGAAACGGTTGCACAATGTTTTGGCCTGCGCCCGCACCTCGGCCTGCACCTGCTGGTCCTGGGGATGCTGGAGGACACGGTCGATCAAGGCCACAATCTCCCGCATCTCCGCTTCGCGCATGCCGCGCGTGGACACAATGGGGCTGCCGATCCGGATGCCACTGGCCACGGCCGGTGGTTTTTCATCGTAGGGAATGGCGTTTTTATTGACGATGATGCCGGCGGCGTCCAGGGCGGCGTCGGCTTCTTTGCCGGTGATGCCCTTGTTGGTCAGATTCACCAACATCAAATGCGTGTCAGTCCCTCCCGACACGATCTTGTAGCCGCGGTCGACCAGTCCTTGCGCCAACGTACGGGCGTTGGCCAGCACTTGCTGCTGGTACCGCTTGAAGGCCGGAGACATCGCTTCCTTGAAAGCGACGGCCTTCGCGGCAATCACATGCATGAGCGGGCCCCCTTGCAAGCCCGGAAAAATAATCTTATCGACAGCCTTGGCATGCTCGGCTTTGCACATCGTGACGCCGCCGCGAGGGCCACGGAGGGTCTTGTGGGTTGTCGTGGTGACGAAATCGGCATAAGGAACGGGGTTGGGATGCAGGTCTGCGGCGATCAACCCGGCAATATGTGCGATGTCCACTAACAGGTAGGCGCCGACTGCCTTCGCGATCTCCTGGAACTTGGCGAAGTCGAGCGTCCGGGCATAGGCGCTGGCACCCACCACCAACATGCGTGGGCGGCATTCTTCCGCGATCTTGCGGACCGCCGCGTAATCGATCGTTTCGGTCTGGCGATCGACGCCGTAGGAAAAGGCGCGGAAAATGATCCCGGAAAAATTCACCTTGCTGCCGTGGGTGAGGTGTCCCCCTTGGGCGAGATCCAATCCGAGGATGGTGTCGCCGGGCTTGAGCACTGCGAGATAGGCCGCCATATTGGCCTGCGATCCCGAGTGGGGCTGCACGTTGACGTGTTCGGCTCCGAAGATCTGTTTGGCGCGGTCGATGGCGAGGCTTTCAACCGTGTCCACGTGCTGACACCCGCCATAATACCGTTTGCCCGGATACCCTTCGGCATACTTATTGGTCATCACGCTGCCCTGGGCGGCCAAGACGGCGGGACTGGCAAAATTCTCCGATGCGATCAGCAGCAACTTATCGCGCTGCCGCTGCTCTTCGGCGACGATGGCCTCATACGTTTGGGGGTCGGTCGATTTCAGCGCGTCCAACGAACCGATCAAATCCTGCATGCTTCCTCCGGGCGTGGCCTCCGGCCTCTGATCCAGCGGCGACCACGCGTGATCGCGCGAGCTAGGCCGTGGGAGCGGCCTCCTCGGCTGCTTCCGTCTCTTCCTGTTTCTTGACCACGTGGACCGCAATCGTGGCGGTCACTTCGCGCGGCAACTTGATCGCGATGGCGAAGGTACCTAGTTCCTTGATCGGTTGGGCCAACTGGATCTTGCGACGATCCACAGTAAATCCCTGCTCGGTCAGACCTTCCGCGATATCCTTGGCGGTCACAGAGCCGAACATCTTGTCATCCTTGCCGACCTGCGCGGCAATGGTGATCGACACGGCAGAAATCTTCTTGCCATGCGCTTCGATCTCTTGTTTTTCTTTCTTGGCCTTCTCCGCGGCTGCGCGCTTGGCATGTTCGAATTCTTTGATATTCCGGCTGTTCGCCTCAACGGCCTTCTTGCGCGGCAACAGATAGTTCCGGGCAAATCCGTTGGAGACGTCTAACAGATCGCCGAGGTCGCCCACGCCTTCGAGTGTTTCCTGGAGAATCACTTTCATACTGCAACTCCTTCTGTTGGAAAGGGAAAAAGCATACTGGCGGGCTGTGCAAAAGTCAATTGATCCGGAGTCGCTGGCAGGGTTTTCTTCGCGGTCCCGGAACCGGCAGACAGGCAGCCGTTGAGCGCATGGCGCTCGTTCGCGCGCGCTCAAACGGCAGTGCGGCATTCGAAATCGCTGCACGCTGCTGGACAGGATCTTTCCTGACTCTTTAAGATACGCTCCCGCTTTCACGGCCCATCCTCTCGCGGATGCGCCCCGGCGAAAATCCAGGAGCGAAACGCATCATGACCGCCATGCCAGGCACGTTGACGGATCTCCTTGATCACCTGGCTGTCACGCTTGAACGTGACGCCGCCCAGGCTGGACGTCAGGGGAGCGATCAGGCGGTCGCACTGGTACGGGGGCGGCTGCTCCAGACTATCGGGACTCTGCATCTGTACGAATTCTTCCTTCCGCCTGACGTGCGGGTCGGCGCCGACCTCGCGGCGACGCTGTTGCTGGGCGAGGAGACGGAACCGACCGAAGGCCTCGTCTTGTTCCAGGAGGGCGAGCGTCTGGTGCTCCAATTATTCGACGCGATCGGCGAGGCGGTTCCGCAGGCCACGCTGGTGCCGGACTCGAGCGGGTTGGCGCTGACGACCAGTCGTCGATTAGCCGAAATGAGCAAGGCGGGCACTTCGTATACCCTTGGGCCGGCGGAACGGCTTCTGCCTATTCTCGAAGCAGGACAATCCGGAGACCGGGCTGCTCTGGCAGCCGTGATCCCCACCTCCGTACTGACTCCTCTCTGGCAGGACGATGCCACCGCGCGCCGGCAGAAGGTGGCGACGCTGGTCGTGGAGTTGATACGAGCCAACAAGCGCATTCTCCTCGTCACGCCGGATCACCAGAATGCCGATGTGATCACCATGGTCGCTGCGCGGGCCATGAAGGCCGCCGGGCTGACGTTCAAGAGCTGGTTGAGTCGGTACGAAGTGGCCACCAGCAAGGAAAGCGGCGGCATTCCGCTTCCCGATCTCGGATTCGAGGCGCAGATGCATCAGTTCTACGCGAAATCCCGGTCCGATAAGGCGGCGCTCCGCAAAAAATACGATCGGTTTCGCGAACTCACCCCGATCCTCGCCTACAAGGCTCAGAAGCAAAAGGATTTAGACGAGGTGCGCCTCCTGGAATGGCGCTTGGTGACACAGTTGAGCGACTACCAGGGGAAGATCAAGGACATCGACGCCACTCTGGCGCAGTACGAACAGTTGCCGATTTGGAAACGTCTGTCCATGCAGGCCATGGGAAAGAACGTCGACTCGTTACGCGAATACAAAGTGATCTATGAGCGGTACAGCGCCGGGCTTCGCAAAGAAGTCGATATCGCCAAGCAGCGGATCGCGGAACTGATTCCCGAAGCGACGGTGCCCAAAGAACTCAAGCCGGAATTCGCGGAACTGAAAGAAGATGTCCTTCATTTGGGCGGCACGAAAAAAATCCGCGAGCTGCTGGCGGCCGAAGAAAACACAAACCGGCAGGCGTTCGTGCAGAACCGGCGGGTGATCATCACAACCGCGGCGCGAGTGGCGGCGGATCCGCTGTTTCAAAAGGTGCGGTTCGATGTGCTGATTGCCGAGGACGCTCCCCGTATTCCGAGCCCGTTTCTCCTGGCCGCGGCGGGACTCGTGCGCGAACGCATTGTGCTCAGCGGTGATCTGCGGGAAGTGACGTCGCAAGGCGCATGGAACCTTGAGCGCGGCCTCTCTCAGGTCGTGTGAGTCTCGCTGGGCCCGGCCCCTTGCAGATTTTCCCCTCGCTCACCTTGACGGGTTGGGACCGATCAGCGATAATCCCCCTCTCTTCCTCAGGCATTCATCAAGGCCGAAGTGGCGGAACTGGCAGACGCACTGGTTTCAGGTACCAGCGCCCGTAAGGGTATCCGGGTTCAACTCCCGGCTTCGGCACCATCACAACTCATTCGACCCGAGGCCAATCTGAGGCTGATCTTACGGTCTTTGAGTTATTCTCCGCCATGGGCCTGGTGATTCCGTTTCAATGGCTTCTGAAGTGACTGAACGGTTTTGGCTCGGTCGACCCATCCCGCCCGAGGTCGCTGACGCTCATCAGCGGGGTATCGTGCTTGACATTGGCTGCGGCTCGCTCAAGCAAATCGGCACGGTAGGCGTGGATCAACGGGCGCTACCGGGCGTCAATGTAGTGTGTGATTTCGAGCGGGGGCTTCCCTTCCAAGAGAGTAGTATTGCCGCCGCCTACTCGATTCACTCCGTCGAGCACATGCGCGACTTGATCACGTTCATGGTCGACCTCTATCGCGTGTGCGCGCCCGGAGCGCGGGTCTATATCAAAACGCCGTATTACACCTCTCGCAAAGCGTTTATCGATCCCACGCATGTCCGGTTTATGACGGAAGAGAGTTTCGAATATTTCAAATCGCCGAATTACTACGGGTTGCCTACGAACTTTCGAACCGTGTCGATCGAATTCGCGATGCGGAAACCATTTAAGTATCTACCGGCCTATTTTCAGAAGCGTAGTCGTCGCTACTTCTGGAACGTGTGCGAAGAAATGACGGTCGTGTTGGAGGCGGTCAAACCGTAACGGATGGCTGAGCCGGCAGTCAGCGTCATCATACCGCTGTATAACGCGCGGGATGTCATCAGAGACACCGTCGAGAGCGTCTTCGCCCAGTCCTATCACGATTACGAGATCGTGGTCATCGATGACGGTTCGACGGACGGGTCGGGGGACCTGCTCCGTGCCTATCGTGATCGTCTACGCTATATCCGACAGTCCAACGGCGGAGTAGCGCATGCCAGAAATCGCGGGATTGCTGCCTCGGGCGGCCGCTACATCGCGCTCATGGATCATGACGATTTGTGGAAGCCTGAAAAGCTGGCGAAACAAGTGGCCGTCCTTGAGGAGCAGCCCGCCGTGGGTATGGTGGTCACGGATGTCGCACACATCGATCGTGCCGGCCATCCTCTGAACCAAATCGGACCGGCCTATCAGCCGCAACAAGAATTCGCTCGATTGTTCGTCCAAGGTTTTGTTCCGACCCCATCAGCAACGCTTATTCGCAGAACGGTACTTGACGTGGTGGGGGGATTCGACGAGCAGTTCAATAGTGCCGGCATGGATGATCATGAGTTGTGGACCAGGCTCGGCGCGGCCACGACGATAGTCGGCATTGCCGAACCGTTAACCTATCACCGTAATCGCGAAATCAAAGCGGCCGACATCGCCCTGGGTCATCGTCCCTTGCTCATCGACAAACTCATGGCGCGTTTCAGCCACGACCCTGCAAAGCGACGTTATCTCCAACGAGAAAAAGCCTTTTATCTTGCAGATCAGGGAAAATATTTCATCAAGCGCGGGTTGCGCCGGGAAGGGCGGACTGTTCTGCTGCAAGGGCTCAAGCTGAGCCTCGGTGAAGGGAAGAGTTGGAGGGCCGCGTGGCGCTGTCTGTCACGGCTGGTGCGGTCCTACTGAGGTATGAACATCAAGGCGCAGTCATCTCGCGACTTGAACTAGTCCCTCCAAGCGCGTAAATTATTTTTCATGCACATGGAGATATCCTCTCTCATTGCCCTCCTCATTGGCCTGGTTCTGTTGTTCTACTGCATTCGCGTCATGATCAGGCTCAGCCTCTCTTTTCTCCTGTTCTTGCTGGCGCTCACGGTCGGTGGGTTGCTGTCGTTCTTCCTGCTGCCCACTGTCCGATCCATCATCAGTTCTTTCAGGAGCGCGTAACCGCCGGTCGTTTTTATACGCAGGCGTTCGTTCCGGGGCGCCAAAGCGTGCCCGAATGCGCTCGCGCTCTCCACGCAGGCCGGCCGCGGGTTATGCGTCGGCCCAACGTGTGATGGCGGAGATAGACCGCAGGCGCTGTGTGATTGGGGTGTCACGTCGGGCTGGTAGAGACTATGCAGCCGGCGGCGTGTTTCTGGCCGCCGACCCGTTCCGGCATTGATCCAAGCAGGCGACTTGGCGACCGGTGAGCCAGAGTCTGTGTCTCGCAAACCAGGCATAGGCTTTGACCACCAGCGTCTCAATCAAAGGCAGCCTGCTCATCCGCGCAAGAATTCCGAGACCCACGATCTGCCAGATGGCGCGGAATACGTCGATACCGGTGATGATCGTTCCATCGTTCCAACGTGCATGAATGACGGCGCTGAGCTTCGACACAGGGATTTTGATAACTGTGTCGTGAAAGTCGGGGGAGGAGAAATCACAAAGACGCAGCCTCTGTTTCCGGTCGAGCCGTTTCATCAAAGCCATCTCGCGCGAGCAGAGCGGGCAGGCGCCGTCATAAAACACGGTGAGCGGGTAACGAACCATCGGTGGGACCCTTCGTTATCCGGGAATCGGAAAGCGGCGGGTGAATCGCTCTAACGCCTCGTCCAATTCGCCGAATGTGTCCAGCAAATCGATCCCTGCATCCGCGAAATGTTGACGCATCGCCAGCGTTCCCCGGCCGCCGGCCAGAATTTTTGAAACCGGGGCGACATCATGTATCAGTGCCTGAACGAGTTCGGTCGCGAGAGCATCCGGAAGAGCGATGGTGATCGAGAGGATCGTGAGATCGGGAGCCACTTCGCGGCAGAGTTTGCTTAATGACAGCACCGGGACATTGGCGCCCAGGTAATAGACACGGCAGCCCCGAACGCGGCAGCGATAGGCGACAGCCAGCGCGGCCAGATCGTGCTCTTCTCCCGGCGGGCAGGCGACCACCACGGTGGCTCCGAATTCAGCCACCGGCAGTTGGTTCATGGCGGCATACAGCTTCTGTTTAATTTGGCCCGTGACGTAATGCTCCACCGCCTCCGTGATGCGCCCGCTATGCCACAGGTGTCCCACCCGTTCTTGAAGCGGAAGTAAAATCCCGTGGAGGGCCTCCTCAAACGGCACCACGGCCACCGCGCCGTTCAGTCTCTTTTCGAACATCACGCGATCAAGCGGTTCGAGCGCCAAGAGTAATTCTCGTAATAATCGGTCGAAGGTGTTGTCCACCGCGGCTGCACGCGGCGCGGCGGCTCGCATACGACTAATCAATTCTTCCCGCCCCACGCGCGCGAGATCGCCGATCGACGCGCCGCCATCCAATTGCTGTTTGAGATAACGCAGCAAGGCGACATCCTCGTCTGAATAATTGCGATACCGGTTCGCACCGCGGGTTGGTTTTAAGAGGTCGAATCGCCGCTCCCAGACCCGAATCACGTCCCGACTCAGGCCGGTCAGCCTCGCAACCCTATGAATTCTGTGGGTATTCATTGTTCTGTTCTGAAGTATAGAGTGATGTCCAATGTTTGTCAAATATTTACTCAAATAACTCTTGACACATTGGACAAAATGGATTAAACATTAGACATAGTCGCTGCAAACATTGGACATAAATAAGCAGGAGTGATCATGGCCACCACACATCCATTACTAGGACATGAAGGGCAGAACCGAGTTCCGGACCATTTATCCATCCCTCAAGACTCGGATTGCACACGCTGCGGCGGGTTGATGGTTCGCGATTTTTGCACTGATCTCCTGAGCGTGAAATCCGGGCTCGATTGTCCCACCCGGCGATGCGTGCAATGCGGTGACGTGGTCGATCCGGTCATACGCTGGAATCGCCATCTGCAGCAACGAGCCGGCGCGGGCCAAGACATCAATACGCTGAACCAGGCTGCTCACAGACAGCCTTCCATGTAGCAGCCCTCATTGTTCATCGAAGCGACTGGTCAATAACCAAGGAGGTTTCACATGCGGAGACAGGTAACTTTTCAGGCAGGAATGGGAATGGCGCTGCTGGCGGGAGTCACGTCCCTGGCCTTAGCGGCGGATGCAGGCAATAAGGATATGGTGCAGATCCCCAAAGGTGAATTCACCATGGGAAGTCATGAGCATTCAGATGAGGTGAAGCACCAAGTGGTTCTCGACGCCTATTTGATCGACAAATATGAAACCTCGAATGCGCGCTACAAGGAGTTCATGCGGGCCACCGGTCATCCGGCTCCGGCCTACTGGGACGATCCTCGCCTCAGCAAGCCTGAGCAGCCGGTGGTCGGGGTCAGCTGGACCGATGCCAATGCCTTTTGCAAATGGGAAGGGAAGCGGCTCCCCACCGAAGCTGAGTGGGAAAAGGCTGCCAAGGGACCGGAGGGCGACAACCATTATCCCTGGGGACATCACCTTGATCCCAAGAAAGCCAACTACGGGCAGAACGTCGGCCGAACCATGCCGGTGGACGCGTATCCTGAAGGTGTCAGCGGGTATGGCGTCTACAACATGGCCGGAAACGTGTTCGAGTGGGTGGATGACTGGTACGACCCGAAATATTACCGGACCAGCAACGCGTTGAATCCGAAGGGCGCCGAGAAAGGCTACAACTTTGCCAATCAAGGCCCGGTTAAGGTCTTACGCGGCGGGTCCTGGCTGGCACCGGAAACGTCATTGCACACCAGCCATCGCTTCTGGAATCAGCCGGAAAACAATTCCTACGGCGTGGGTCTGGGTTTCCGTTGCGCGAAGTCGGTCAACGCGGTCTCCGAGGAAGCCGTGCAAGCCGGACGTGATGCGTTCATCCAAGCCCTCGTCGGTATGGGTGCCGAGAAGAACGCGGATGCCATGGCCTCCATTGAGAAAGCATTGGCCGCGGATCCGAACAACAAGGAGTATTTGGCGACTCGTGAGCTCATTCAAAAGACGATGAAGAAATAATTGCTGGCCGCGGAGGAGGTGGGATGACTCACCACCTCCCTGTCGGACCCCGAGCAGGAGGAGGTACGGCATGACAGTCATGGGCACTGCATTCAGGACGGCACTAGCCATGGGCGTTCTCTTGATGGCCACGGCAGGCATCAGTCAGGCTGAAATTCCGAAAGACATGGTGTATGTGGGGCAAGGACCTTCCGTCATGGGCCTGGATCGAGTGGAGCCGCCTGCCCCGGCGCGGCGCCAGACCCTCTACGACAAACGCATGAACATGCCGTGGTCGGCGGAGGCGTTCCACGACGAGGGGCCGGCGCACACCGTGTTTCTGGACTCATACCTCCTCGACAAGTACGAAGTGTCCAATAAGGACTACGGCGAATTTATCAAAGCGACCGGTCATCCTGCTCCGGCCTATTGGGATGACCCGCGTTTGAACAAGCCGCAACAGCCGGTGGTGGGTGTCAATTGGATCGACGCCAAGACCTATTGTGAGTATAGAGGCAAACGACTGCCGACGGAGGCGGAGTGGGAAAAGGCGGCGCGCGGCCCACAGGGCAACCTCTATCCGTGGGGCAATGACTTCGATTCGAACAAAGCCAATTACGATCGGCACCATCAGGCGACCTTGCCCGTCGATGCCCTTCCGGAAGGCGCCAGCTACTACGGCGTCTACAACATGGCCGGCAATGTCTTCGAGTGGGTAGCTGACTGGTATGACCCGAAGTATTACGGGAGACTGGAAACCATGGTCAATCCTGCCGGCCCGGAGAAGCCTCTCTGGATCGGCGGCACCGGGACCTATGCCGATCGGTTGACCGTGGGTGAGAAGCGCGTGATTCGCGGTGGTTCATGGATCGCGCCGGAAGGGACGATCCGCTCGACCCATCGGTTCTGGAATCACCCGCTGAACAACAGCTACGGCGTCGGGCTCGGGTTTCGATGCGCCAAAGCGGCGCCCGCGGATTGGGAACAGCGCATCCGGGACAGCTATATCACGGCGTTGGTGGAGATGGGGCGAGAGCGGTTCACGGAGGCGCAACAGGCCGTCGCCCGGGGGCTGGCACTGGATCCAATGAATGTCGAATTGCTGGAGCTGCGACCCCTCATCGAACAATCGCTGAAACGACAGTAAGGTGGGGAGGAGGCAGAGGCATGAGGTACATGATCACAATCATAGTCCTGGGCGGGTTGGCGGCGCTGCTGTCCGCGACGGATCTCCAGGCCGGTCCGATCGATGCCAGCCGCCACAGTCATCCAGAAAAAGTGCAATTGGTGCATGAGGCCGAACACAGCGTTGACCATGCCTGGGAGGTCTATCATCGCGCGGCGCTGGGAGGAACCGTGGCGTCTCCCGATCTGCAAGCACAAATCGAACAACATTTGCATGAAGCAAGAACCCTCGTGACACAGGCGCAGGAAGCCGCCGACCGTGGTGACGCAGGAGCGGTGGAACAGCTCGTCGGGCAGATCAAAACTCACACGGACCAGGCGATCGCGGGGAGCAAGGAGCAGAAGCAATGACACAAGGGTTGACCAGGGGATGTTCCATCTGGGGATGTGCGGGCCTGTTGGTGGCGGCCGGCTGGACGCTCGCTCTATCTTCTGTGTTTGCAGCGCCGGCTGTCAAAGAGTTGGATCCGGTTCCCATGGTGAGCGTTCCGGCCGGACCTTTTCTCATGGGTACTCAGAGCCCGAAAGGAAGGGCTGATGAATGGCCGCAACGCACCGTTCATGTTGACGCATTCGCCATCGACACGGTGGAGGTCACCAACGAACGGTACATGACGTTTGTCGCAACGACGGGGCACCGAAGTCCGCCCAATCCCTATGGGACCGGCGTCCTGCTGTCGGTGAAGGGCATCGAACAGCTCCCGGTGGTCCAGGTCACATGGTACGACGCTAAAGCCTATTGCGCTTGGGCCAAGAAACGCCTCCCCACGGAGGCTGAATGGGAAAAGGCCGCGCGTGGCAGCGATGGCCGGACCTTTCCCTGGGGCGAAGATGCGCCGACTCCGAAACGGGCCAATTACGATCGCGAGTGGCTCGACGACAAGACTCTGCATGCCGTGGGCTCCTTGCCCTCCGGTGACTCTCCGTACGGGATCAAGGATATGTCGGGCAACGCCCGGGAATGGGTGCAGGACTGGTATGACCCGGACTATTACGCCAATGCCCCGGCAAAAAATCCGCAAGGACCTGACAAGGGCATCGTCCGCGTGATTCGAGGAGGATCCTGGCATAGCCCTCAGTCCGACATCACGGCAACGGCGCGGGGACGAGGAGGATTTGCGCTCCAGACGCACGGGACAGGGTTTCGCTGTGCACGGAGCGTCGATGGTCAGGGTCGACCGGATGGTGACGCTGAGCCGGTGGTCAAATAAGCGATGGGAACGGCGAGAGCGGCGGCCGGCAGAACAGTGGGTGGTGATGGAGGTACCGCGACTCCGCACGCGGCCTCCCGCTGAGGTGGATGGGTACTTCCTTCGGAGGTACCTGTCCCCTCAGCGAA
The DNA here is from genome assembly GCA_902500995.1 of uncultured Nitrospira sp. Taxonomy (GTDB): domain Bacteria; phylum Nitrospirota; class Nitrospiria; order Nitrospirales; family Nitrospiraceae; genus Nitrospira_A. Next base: position 275,786 of record CABVSR010000001.1, on the reverse strand, counting down.
CCACCAACGCAGACAGACAGGAGCGCTCCGACGGGGCGCAGGATGGAGGAGGCAGGCATGATTCAGGGCATGGTCTATGGAATGACGATCGTGGCAGCCGGCGTGGGGGGGCTGCTGTATGCGGGGCTGCGTCGTCCTGGCTACGTACTCGCGCGTCGCGGGAGCAGAGGGCAGGTTCGTGTCCGGTAGTATCGTGGATCGGTCCTCTCCCGCAGGCCAGTCGAATCAGGCAGATCACATGCGGAGGTTTATTGTCTCGAAGCCGGGGGTTCCAATGGAAACACATGGGACACCAGAATCCTTTTCACCTCCGCAACCGGGCAACCATGTTTGTCCGCGGTGCGGCGGGTTATTATTGACGCAGCACTACATTGATTTGCTGGATGACACAGGCCAGATCGATATTACGGCGTGGCATTGCGCCCTGTGCGGCGAAGTGCTCGATCCCGTCATCCTCAAAAACCGGCACAGCCCGCCGCCGAACTTGCTGTACGGTACGAAGGAGCGCAAGTTCAGCCAGCGCGTGACGGCCATTTCCAACGGCAGCGCCTCGAAGAAGTCGTCGCATGGCGAAGCGGAGACAGACGACGGGAAAGATTCCACGACCGGAGACGACCGTCACGCGTAGTGCCCGGCGACTGCGGAGGACCATGAGATGAACATTGTCGTGACCGGTGGAACGGGCTTTATCGGCCATGCACTAGTGGCAGAGTTGGCGCGAGCGGGACACGACGTTGCGGTGTTGAGCCGCAAGCCGCGTCCGGGCCTCGGGCCGGTACGATATGTCGAGTGGGATGCGCGATCATCGGGGCCCTGGCAAGAAACGATTGCTGCGGCGGATGCCGTGGTCAACCTGGCGGGTGAGCCGATCGGAGAGGGGCGATGGACGAATGCCCGAAAGCGAATCCTGGTCGAAAGCCGAACTCTCGCCACCAGACTGCTGGTCGAGGCGGCGGCGAACCGTTCTCAGCCGCTTCCCCTGCTCATCAGCGCCTCCGGGATCGGGTACTACGGAGCCCAAGATGATCGGCTCGTGGATGAGCGATCCCCGCTCGGCGAAGGGTTTCTCGCGGAACTGTCCGCGGCTTGGGAAGCGGAAGCCCTGCTGGCCAGTCGGTTGGGTACGCGTGTCGTGCTGATGCGATTCGGGATGGTTCTGGAACGCGATGGCGGGGCCTTGCCCAAAATGATGCTGCCGTTTCACCTCTTCGCGGGGGGGCCGGTCTTGCCCGGTACTCAGTGGATATCCTGGATCCATCGCGCGGATCTCGTCGGCTTGATTCAATGGGCGATTGACGTGGCGGATCTTTCCGGACCTGTCAACGCGGTCGCGCCCGAGCCCGTGACCATGAACGTGTTCTGCGACACCTTGGGAAAGGTGCTTCACCGACCATCGTGGCTCCCGGTTCCGGGCCTGGCGTTACGTCTGGCGCTCGGGGAATTGGGGACCTTGATGACCACCGGTCAACGTGTCGGTCCGGTCAAGGCGAAAACAGGAGGCTATGACTTTCGATATCCGTCCCTGGAGCCGGCCTTGCGAGCGATCGTGAAGAAGGAGAGCCGGGCATGAGCCTCGTCGAATCGATCATGGAGTATCTGCACGCACTGGTGATCGCGGTCCTCGTCGGCAAGGTGGTCCTGCTGTCGTTTGTCGTGGCGCCGATTCTGGCCAAACAACTGGCGCCGGAGCAGTTCGGCAAGGTCGTGCGACAGTTGTTTCCTGCTTATTATCTCCTCGGGATGGGTGCGGCCGCCGGTGGTCTGCTATCGGTGACCGCGCTGCTCATCTTCCGGGGAGCCAGTCCCGCCTTGTCGACGGCGGGCGTCATCTGGCTGACTATTTTCCTGGCGGAATCCTATTGCCGGTCGCCATTGACGCCTCAGAGCAACGCGATGAGAGATCAGCTCAAAGAGCAGGAAGTGCGCGGTACTGTCGATCCGGTCTTGAAAGCATCGTGGGAGCGCTTGCATCAACGGTCCTTGTACTTGAATTCGTTGGTGCTCCTCGGAGGACTTTGCTTGGTGGGTCTGGCATGAACAACGGGCGTGGTGACGAAGGGAGAGGCACGATGACGATGCATAGACACAGATCTTTGGCGGCGTGGGTCGCGGTCGGGTTCTTCAGTCTCTGTGTGACGCAGGGGCCTGATGCTACCGGTAGGGCCTGGGCGGCGGAGGGGCATGAAAAGTCCGGGGCGCAGGGAGGATCGTTTGGGCTGGAGGTCCCGATTCCAGATGGCGTGATCGGCGTGTCGTTACATGTGGGGGCGGAGCGAGTGGGCGAGACGGCGGTGTTGTACATCGCGCAGGTCTTGCCGGATGGTCCGGCGGAAAAGGCCGGGCTCAAGCAAGGAGATGAAATCACCACGGTCGATGGCACGCCAGTGACCGGTAAGACCTATGAGCAGGTTGCGCTGATGGTCAGGGGCGAACCCGGAACCGTGGTGAAGTTGGGCGTGAAGGCAGAGAGCGCGATGCGGGAAGTGGCGGTCACGCGAGTTGCCGGTCAGACCCTCTACAAAGGTCAAATGGGGTCACATGGCGGCCCAGCCAAGTAGGTGATGTGTGAAACGACTACCGGCCTTTCTTGCCTGCCTCATCCTCTTCCCGGGACTGCTGCTCACCGACGTGCAGGCGCGTCCTGCGCCGGAATCGGCCATGGCGCGGGACGAAAAAACTGGCTTGTATCTACTGGCAGGCGATTACCGGCGCGCGTTGGAGAGCTGTGAGCAGGCCATCCAGGAGCACCCGTCTGCCGAAGCCTACCTTCGGCTGACCTATGTCTACCAGGCCATCGACGGGTACCTTGAACAACTGAGCAAGGATGAAAGCTGGATGGCGGTGGAGCAGCTGTACCTGAACCTGGCGTATCGGCATACCGAAGATCTCGTCGATCCACCGGGCGGTCTCGCGCGGATGGCGAAAGAAATGATCCAAACCAGCGTCCGCCAGCAGTCGGATATCAGCGCCGCGATGGCGGTGCGGCTCAATAAGCCGGTATCCGATCGTCTTTGGCTGGAACAGACCCAGTGGCGACAGGCGCGTCCCACGTCTTGGTGGCAGGCGTTTCCCGACGCCTGGCTGCGCTGATGCGACAGACGTGACGGCGCGATGCGTCCAGGGAAGGAGGGCAGCAAGATGATTCAGCAGACCAAGCGACGCGGCGTCGATATTCAATTATTCGGGGCGCTCTTTGTGCTGGTGGGGCTCCTGGATATGCTGATCATTGAATGGTTTCCTGCCTATGGCCTCAAACTCTTCGGCGTGACGATTGCCGGTCCGATGGCCTATGTGGTGAAGTTGCATTCCCCAGCCGCGCATTTTCTGATCGGCTACGGGTTTGTGTTCTTGCGTCCATGGGCCTGGGGATTGGTCATGGCCTACGGAGGATTCGGACTCGCCAGCGAACTGATGAATCAATGGCAATTCGGGTTTCATCCGCTGCGCACGGGCTTTATGGCCACCACCGCCTTGTTCCTCTGTTATGTGGCCTGGCGCCGGGTGTTGTTTGCTGATCCGGTACCGCCCGCGGCTCGGCTCGCCTCTTCGTCCGGCGAGGTTCACTTATGAAGGGGCTGGTCTGGTTTCGCCGCGACCTGCGGCTCCATGACAACCCTGCCCTGTCGGCGGCCTGCAAGGAATGCAAGGAGATTGTGCCGCTGTTTGTGTTTGACGAGCCCTTGTTGCGCGAGCATCTGTTCGGGTCCGCCTGTGTCGGGTTTATGGTGGGCTGCCTGGACGACTTGCGCCGCTCACTGGCTCAGCAGGGTGTAACGCTGGTCTGGCGGAGAGGGGAGCCGATCGACTCGCTGCTGCGAGCGGTACAGGAGTTCGGGGTCGATGCCGTTTATTGGAACCGTGACTACGAGCCCTCGGCGGTGACACGGGACCGTACGGTGATGCAGCGGTTTGCCGAGCAAGGGCGTCTCGTGAGAACCTTCAAAGACCATGTCGTGTTCGAAGCCGAAGAGGTGCGAGGCATGACCGGTGATCCCTTTCAACGGTACAGTGCCTATCGCGATCGCTGGTGGACGCAATGGAGGTCTGCCGCGCCATCCCTGCTTGCGATTCCACCGATTCCCTCGGCTTCTCCGGCGTTGAAGGTCCCGGCTTGGCCCACCGCCATGCAGTTGGGATATGACTCGGTGCCGATGTGGATTGAGCCCGGCGAACGCGCGGGGCGAGCCAGGCTGAACTGGTTCCTGAAAGGGCCGGTGCATCGTTATGTCAGCGGGAGAAATCTTCCCGCGCAAGACGGCACATCCAAGCTCTCACCACACCTACGTTTCGGCACGATCTCCGCGCGGACGATGATCCATGCCGCATTGAACATGCTTTCCGCAGGCGGTCAGGTGTCTCGCCCCGATGTTTTTACCTGGATGGATGAGCTGGTCTGGCGGGAATTTTTTCAGCAGGTGCTGATGGCGTTCCCACATGTGGCCGAGGGGCCGTTTAAAGCCAAGCCAGGGCTCCCCGCCCCGCGGCCTGCTGGCCCGGAGCGCGATCGGTTATTTGCCGCTTGGTGCGAGGGGCGTACGGGATATCCGATCGTGGACGCCGGCATGCGCCAGCTGAACCAGACGGGCTGGATGCATAACCGTGTGCGCATGGTGGTGGCGTCGTTTCTGGTGAAGGACCTCCGCATCGACTGGCAGAGCGGCGAGCGCTATTTTATGCAGCATCTGGTCGATGGCGATCTGGCGGCCAACAACGGAAACTGGCAGTGGTGCGCCTCGACGGGAACCGACGCGATGCAGGGATACCGCATCTTCAATCCCACTCTCCAGAGCGAAAAATTCGATCCCGAGGGAGCGTATCTGCGTGAGTACGTGCCGGAATTGGCGGGGGTGCCGACCAAATGGATTCATGAGCCGCAGTTGATGCCCGAGGAAGAACAGATCCGTGCCGGATGCCGCATCGGATCGGATTATCCGGAGCCGATTGTCGATCACCGGCAGGCGCGCCAAGAGTATTTGGATCTGGGTAAACAGCGGGTGTCCACGTGACGGCTTCGGCGCTCCGTCTCGGCATCAGCCGGTGCCTGCTGGGCGAGGAGGTCCGTTTCGATGGCGGCCACAAACGGGATGTATTTTTGACCGATGTGTTGGGACGGTATGTCGAGTGGGTCCCCGTGTGTCCTGAAGTCGAGGCCGGATTAGGCACGCCGAGGGAAGCCATGCGGTTGGTTGGGACTCCCCAGCAGCCGCGATTGGTGGCCATCAAGAGTGGCCGGGATCACACCCGCGCGCTGGAAGTCATGGCGGCCATGCGCCTGAACGATCTGGCCGGCGCTGACTTGTCCGGCTTCGTGTTTAAAAAGGATTCGCCCAGTTGCGGAGTCGAGCGAGTGCGTACCTACAACGAGCACGGCATGCCGGGTCGCAAAGGCGTGGGACTCTTCGCAGGGGCGTTCATCGGCCGCTTCCCGCTGATCCCGGTGGAAGAAGAAGGCCGGCTCTGTGATCCGCTGTTGCGGGAAAATTTTATCGAGCGGGTGTTCTGCTACCGTCGCTGGCAGGATCTGATGAACAGCGGCGCCTCGCGGCAAGCGGTGGTGCGGTTTCATACCGTCCATAAGTATTTGTTGCTGGCGCATAGCGCGCCCCACTATCGCCAGCTCGGCCGCTTGGTCGCCAGGGTGAGTGAGTTTCGCCCCAGAGATCTGGCGCTGCAGTACGGCGAACTGTTCATGCAGGCGCTGGCGGTCCGGGCCACGGTCCGCAAACATGTCAATGTGCTGCACCATATCCTCGGGCATTTCAAGGAGCGGCTGGATGCGCAGGAAAAGGCCGAGCTACTGGGAGTGATCGGAGATTACCACCAAGGTCTCACGCCGTTGATCGTGCCGATCACCTTGATCAAACATTACGTGCAGCTCTTCGAGGTTGAGTACATTCGCGACCAGGTGTACCTGAATCCGCATCCTAAGGAGCTGATGCTGCGGAATCACGTATAGAAAGGACAGTATGCCGCATGTTGTTGTCGATGGAGCCGGTGACCTGCATGCGCTCTATCAGGCCTTTACGCCCATGCTTCAACGGGACGGACAGGAGATCCTCAAGATCCAGGATTGCTACCTGGCCAAGAGCGGCCGCGAGGCCCTGCTGGATGCGGTCGCCATCGAGCAAGGGACGGCGCAGAGTTTTTTTATCCAATTGAAACAGCATGAAGCGGCCATCACGGTTCGGCTCCTGCCCGCGACGGATCCCGAGAAAACGCCGGCGGTGAAGAAGACCATGGCGATGGCGGCGGCGTTGATCAGGCGGGTGTACCCGGCCAGCCGGTATGGAAAGACGAATCTGCAGGAATTCTTAATTGGAAGCGATGCGCAGTAGGGTCGAGTGGGTGTCACATTTCATGGAGGCATGCGGAGATGGCAACAGTCCGGAAAGGTGTGATTCTGGTGGGACACGGCGGCATTCCCAAGGGGTGTCCGCCGGACATGGTGACGAAATTGAAACGGCTGGAGGCGCAGCGTCGCGCGGCGAAGCAACCGGCGTCGGCAGAAGAGATGGAATTGGACGCCAAGATTCGCCACTGGCCGAGGAATGCAGAGACGGATCCCTATCAGGCCGGGCTCGAAGCGGTGGCTGCGCAATTGCGCGCCACGCTTGGAGACGTTCTGTTTGCGGTGGCCTATAACGAGTTTTGTGCGCCGAGGCTGGAGGAATCCGTCGAGCAGCTGGCCAAGCAGGGGGCGACTCACATTACCGTCGCCACCACGATGTTTACGCCGGGCGGGTCGCACTCGGAAATCGAGATTCCGGAGATTCTCGAACATCTGCGGCCGCACTATCCGGGGGTCGAACTCCGGTATGCCTGGCCGTTTGATTTGGGATTGGTTGCGGGCACCTTGGCCGAACAGGTTCGCCGGTTTTCTTGAGTGGTATCGAACCGGCTCAGTGGTATTCTGAACGTGGTTGCTAGGTAGGAACGCGGCAGACAGGTTTCTCGCGTAGGTGAATCACCGTTTCATCTGCGTCCTGGCCGGTGTACAATCGTCCGCCGTTACGGATGACCCGACAGACGTGGTGACCAGGCCTTGAAGGGAGCAGACCTACATGCTGAAAGACGACCTTATCGCTGCGTTTCACAAGACGCAGGCGTTCAAATGGGACCCGAAAGGCGGCTTTAAGCTAGCCTCCGGACTGATGAGTCCGTTTTATGTCGATTGCCGGACCTTGATGGCGTTTCCCCACGCCCGGCATCTGGTCGCGCGAAAGGCCTGGGAGGTGATCTGCGATCTTCAGGTGGATTGTCTCGGAGGACTGGAGATCGGGGCGATCTCGATTGCGACGTCCATTTCGGACTATGCCTATTCAGCCTCTCCCCGCCGCGAGTGGCGGACCTTTTTTGTGCGGAAACAGGCCAAAGACCACGGGCTGGGTCGATTGGTGGAAGGGGTTGTCCAGAAGGGCGATCGCGCACTCATCGTTGATGACGTGTTAACCAGCGGAGGGTCCGTGCTCAAGGCCATCACGGCAGCGCGGGATGCAGGGTTGACGGTGACCGATGCATTGGTCATTGTCGATCGAAAGGAGCAGGAAGGCCGCGCCCGAATCGAACAGACAGGGGTGAAGGTGATCAGTCTCTTAACGATCGAGGATCTGATGAAGGGAGGTCCGATCCCTCTCTGATTCCTTGCATTGGAACTGAATGCCCCACCTCCGCTCTTCTACAATGTCGCTCGATCCGGCGACAGGACTGGCTTGGCGCAGGCGACCCTTCGTTTCCCCTTCTCGAACGATCGCATACCCTCCCGGACATTTCTCTTGCATCAAGCGCACGGCTTCTTTCCGGAACGACGAGAGCAGATTGCCTTGCTCGGCGCGATACGGGTATGCGACTACCCCTCCATCGGCGCTGTCCTTCACCAGGAGGGCCCCTTCGCCGCAGCTTGCCAGCAACAAGGAGGCAGCCAGCACTGTCTTGCTTGACCAACTTTTCATCGGGCTTTTATCATACAGCATGTGTCACCGACCTATTCCGGCTTTGCGAAAAGGAGAGATGGCCATGAGATATCTGAGGTCTATCATGTGCGCGGTCTGTCTGTGCGGGTTTCTGCTCGATGGCCCTTCCTCAGCCGTTGCGCACCATTCCTATGTCCTGAGCGTGCAGCAATTGCGTGCCGGCCTTGTGAAGGCGTCCTCGACGAATGCCAAGGGGTTTGTCCTTGTCGATGTGCGTTCCCCGGAAGAGCATGCGTCAGGAATGATCCCCGGCACCGATCTGAACATCGACTTTCGGGAGATCAAAGCCCGCCACCGGGAACTGGGTGCGAAGACGGATGACCATATCGTCGTCTATTGTCAGTCCGGTCATCGCAGCAACATTGCCGCGGAGACGCTGGCAGATTTGGGTTACACGCATGTTTACAATGTCGTGGGCAGCATGAATGCCTGGACCGAAGCCGGCTTTCCGGTTTCCCCCGGCCGATAAGTCAGCGCCCGCGAGTCGGCGGTGACGGATCATGTGGCGGCGCCCCGCGCGCAGGGGTGCGTGGACTGATCCCTATCACCGTCGGAAGCGGGATATGCACACCCACGTTGCCTGCCAGCATCGATCGCCATCCGGCCTGCGACGAGGTTTCCTGGGCGGCGTGGAGCAGATCGGGGCTGGCAATGACATCGGAAGATGCGCCTCCATCCATGGCCATCGCCTGCTGCAGAGCGGGCACCTGCCGATGTAAACAGTCGGCGAGATGGTGGAGCGACACGACATCCACGGTCTTGATCACCACAATGGTTCCCTGCCCGTCTTCCGCCACCACGGTTTGAAACGCGCGTTTCCCGCTATCCCGGACGCGCAGTTTGCCGGTTCGGTCGAATAACATGAGCGACTGTGCGGCTTCCCGGTACAACGGGGCATCTTCGGTGAACCCTTCGAAGGCCAGGTCCAACACGCGCGCCTTGCGGAGCCTGCCGTCGGTGGGCTCTGCCGCGAATAACCCCTGCCAGGAATGATGTTTCTTGCTGCCGAGCGATCGCCCTTCCTTCAAGAGCACGCCCAGGTATGAATAATCTTCGCGAAACAATCCCGCGTTGAATACCACATAGGCATCGGTCCGCCGCTGCCAGTCGTGAATCGAGATCGGCGCCCGCAGGCCTTCATCGCGGAATTGATAGATGGAAAATCGATATCGTTCCGGATCGACCTGCAGCATCAGCAGTGAGGGCACCAGAGGACAGGCTTCCAAAGGATTCCACAGCGCCACCTGCATGCCTGCGGTGAGTCGTTCCCAGGGGACCGGTTCAGCTGAAGCCGGTGCTGCCTGAAGCCCTGCCTGGAGGCAAACCGCTTGGAGGCAGGCGCATACCAGGATCAGCCGGCGAAGTAGTCGTGACGAGTATCGGTGATGAGTGATCATCGAAGCACGCGGTCTTCTACGGTGTCGAGCGGGCCATGACGGCATGAACCGTCTCGCGCAGGTTCAGTATAAAAAGGATGGGCACAGGGGTCAAATCCGTCAGGGAAATCGGGCTGGCGGAGTCTTCAGGAGGCGCGCGCGGTTCGCGGGGCTTGGTCTGACGGAGAGGGAGGCTGGTGGGGCTGTCCCGTCGGCGGCGAGGAGGAATCAAGCAGGGCGCGCACGGTTCGCAGCAGAATGTCCGGGGTGAACGGTTTTTGTAAGAACGTGGTCCGATGGGGATCCATGCCGCAATTGACGCAAATATCGTCCAAGTAGCCCGACATGAACAGCACCCGTAAGTTCGGCTTGATCACCGAGAGGTGTTGCGCGAGTTCGCGGCCGTTCATGCCGGGCATCACCACGTCGGTCAGCAGGAGATCGACGTGATAGCTCTGTTGCGTGGCGGTCAGACAAGCTTCCACGCCATTTTTCGCTTCGATCACCTGATACCCTGTCTTGACCAATTCATGACGAATCAGGTCGCGCACGCCGCCGTCGTCTTCAACCAGGAGAATCGTTTCGGATCCCTCGCGGGACCGGCCCTGAGGTTTCTCGGCGCGTGTAGCCGTGGTCTGCGGATTGGCGCGCGGGAAATACAGATCGAAGGTGGTCCCGTGTCCGAGTTGGCTCCAGACATCGATTCCGCCCCCGCAGGTCGTGACGATTCCGAATACGGTCGACAAGCCGAGCCCGGTCCCTTTGTGTTCTTCCTTTGTCGTAAAAAACGGCTCGAATAAATGGGCGAGCACGTCCGCATCCATGCCGCATCCGGTGTCGGTGACGGTCAATTTGACATACTGTCCCAACGGCAACGGGTGGAGATGATGCATGGGGGTGCGCGCGAGTTCCGTTTGCGATGCCTCGATGGCGAGCAAGCCCCCGTTCGGCATGGCATCGCGGGCGTTCACGACCAGGTTCATCAAGACCTGTTCCAGTTGCCCCGGATCGGCCTTCACATGACCGTGGTGAGGATCGGGCCGGATGACCAGCTGGATATCTTCACCGATCAGGCGGCGAAGCATGCTCTCCACATTCACCAGGATCGAATTGACCGGTAGCACCTGGGGCTCTACCGGTTGCTTGCGGCTGAAGGCCATGAGTTGGCGAATCAGGCTCGCAGCCCTCTCTCCCGCTTTTTGCATCTCTTCGATTTTTGCGCGAATCGGGTTGCCCGCCGGCAATTCCCCCAGCAAGACATGGCTATGTCCCATGATGACCGTCAGGAGATTGTTGAAGTCGTGCGCGAGCCCTCCTGCAAGGCGGCCGACGGCTTCCATTTTCTGCGCCTGGCGAAACTGCTTTTCGCTCATGCGTAACGCGTCTTCGGCCCGTCTGCGTTCAAGGCGCTCGTCCAGTTCCCGGAGGGTTCGCTTCACGGACGGCACCAGCCTGCCCAGGCGTTGCTTGAAGATGTAATCGGTGGCCCCTCGCTGCATCATGTCGATGGCGAACTCTTCGCCTTGCGTGGCCGAGACGAAAAGGAAGGGGATGTCCGGATGCAGTGTCCTGGCGAGGCTCAGCGCGGACGCGCCATCCATGTCGGGCACGGCGGTGTCGGCGAGAATGAGGCTGAACCCTTCCTGCCGGAGGGCCGCGAGAAATTCGTCGCGTGTCTGAACGGGTTTCGGCTGGCACGGTATGCCGGCCTCCCGGAGCGTGGAGGCGATCAACCTGGCGTCTGCCGGGTTGCTCTCAAGATGGATGAATCGCAGGGGCTGAGTCATCGTCTGTATCGAGGTCGGGAGTTAGGTGGAACGGCCGGTTGTCCGGCTGGCTCCTTCGGGCGGCGGTTCGTTGATCATCCCCCAGAACACGCCCAGCTCTTTGACCGCCTTCAGGAATTGATGAAATTCCACGGGCTTGACGACATAGGCATTGGCACCAAGGGCATAACTTTCGGCCAGATCCCGTTCTTCCCGGGAGGATGTGAGCATAACCACGGGGATGGGCCTCAGTGCCGCGTCGTTCTTGATCGTGCGCAAGACCTCCAAGCCATCGACCTTGGGCATTTTTAGATCGAGCAGGACGACGGCCGGATTGCCTTGCAGCCGCGTTTTGAAATGGCCCCGGCAATACAGATAGTCCAGCACCTCCGCGCCGTCATGGCAGAGAATGACTTTGTCGGCCAGATGATGCTCTTCCATGGCGGCGAGCGCCAGTTCGGCGTCGCGCGGGTTGTCTTCAGCAAGCAAAATGGGTTTGGAGACGGTCATGCCGAGGGCCTCACTCTCGGGAGACTGACGTAAAAGGTGGCGCCTTCACCGAGCACACCTTCCGCCCAGGTTTTCCCCCCATGCCGATGGATAATCCGCCTGACATTGGCCAGGCCAATGCCGGTGCCTTCGAACTCATCCGCTCGATGGAGCCGTTGAAACACTCCGAAGAGCTTGTTGGCGTAGCGCATATCGAATCCTACCCCATTATCGCGTACGAATAACACTGCCTCATCCGGCCCGTTGTCCAGACAGCCGATTTCGATCGTCGCCTGCGGCCTGGTCCCGGTGAACTTAATGGCGTTCGCAATGAGATTCATAAAGACCTGCCGCAGCATGGCGGCATCTCCCGTGACATTCGGGAGTTGAGCGATTGTCCATGAGATGGCGCGATCTTGCAAGTCATGTCGAAGATCGTGCCGCAGCGATGCGATCAATTGATTCAGATTGACGGTCCCGCGCAACATTTCCTGCCGTCCCATCCGCGAAAACACCAGCAGATCGTCGATGAGTTGCCCCATCCGTGTGGCCGATTCCGAAATGGTCTGCAGGTAACGCTTCGCCTTGTCATCGAGCGAGATCGATGCGGCTTTGGCCAGGAGCGATGCATAGCCGTCTATATGCCGGAGCGGCGCGCGCAAGTCGTGCGACACGGAGTAGCTGAACGCTTCCAGCTCCTTATTGGCGGCTTCAAGGAGTTCTCCCCGGCGCTGGAGCTCGTCGGCAATGCGGCGGCGCTCGGTAATGTCGTGGCGGATCAAGTAGTACACCGCCGCGAGGAGTACGAACAGCAACAAGGCTCCGATGGTCAGGAGAATGATGCTGGAACGGGTTGTCGTGGTGGATTCAAAAACCCGTTGTGCGAGGGCTTTGGTTTCTTCCTGATCCATTTGGGCCTGCAACCGGCGGGCTCCCTCAAGTGCGGCCTTCGCGACCCCCGTGAGCGCCATCCCTCGCACCGAGTCAAAGCCGGTCTTGGCGCGTAGTTCGATCGCGGCCCGTTCCTCCTGCAATTGTTGATTGATCAATTGCTCGAGCTCGCTCACATGGGCGCGCTGCGGGCTGTCCGGATCGGTGAGTTCCCGCAGATACCGGATATATTCCGGAGTCCGTTCACGCAGGCTGTGATAGGAGGCCAGATAACTCTCATCTCCGGTGACGAGGAAGCGGCGGTGCCCATTCTCCGCGTCGTCGATGGCCTCCCCGGTGGCCCCGAGAAATTGAATGAACTCGTGACTCCGCTGGTCCAAGTGGCCGTTACGGATGAGCACCGTCATGTTGCGGTAGGAAATGGCGGAGATGACCAGGATGCCGGCGAAGACGAGCCCGAATCCGGCCAGCACACGCTGCTCGATCGATCGCTTCTGAAACGTCTGAAACAACGGCGTGAGGAACGACGCTCGGTGTGGAGTCGCGTCCGCCTGCGTCGAGGCAGGTAACGGGGAATCAAGCCCGACGTCGGCGGGTGGATGGCGGTTCGATTCGTCCATGTCCAAGATAAGCTCCGCTGATCGGCGGACTGAGGCCTACGAGAACTGTGCCAAGATGTGGATGCAGCCGGCAGACCGCAGCGCCTATTGTAGCAGAAGGTGTTGAGAGGCGAAGAGAATTGATGGAAGCCGAGCCGCGCGATCCCGGCTGATCCTCAGCCGCCGAACGGGGTGACCGGCGGGGTGATGGCTGCGGCCGGCCCCACGAGATTGGAAAACATCAGCGTGGCTGCCACGGCCCAATCAAGGAACGGTTGCGGATAGATGCCGATCACGAGCGTGCCGGCCAGCCCGACATAGATGACCGCTCGCAAGGGACCGGTGGTTTTGATGGGAGAGGAATCGAGCGGCTCGTTGATGTACATCTTTTTGACGACGATCAAATAGTAATACATCGAGACGACGATGTTGACGAGGCCGACGGTAATCAGGACGTAGAGGCCTTCTTTAATCGCGGCGACGAAAATGTAGAGTTTCCCGATAAAGCCCGCGAGTGGAGGAACTCCGGCTAGGGAAAGCAGAAAAATCAACATGGCAAACGCCAGAAACGGCGAGCGGCGGTTGAGCCCGCGATAGTCCTCGATTTCATCGCTTCCCACCGAATTGCTGATCGCCATGATGACCGCGAAGGCTCCCAGGTTCGCGAAGAGATAGGTCAGGAGGTAGAACAGAATCGAGTCGCTCCCCATTTTGGTTCCCGCCGCCAGACCGATCAAGACGTTGCCGACCTGAGCGATACCGGAATAGGCCAAAAGACGCTTAATGTTTCGCTGGGCGATGGCCACGATATTGCCGTACGTCATCGACAGGATGGAAGCGGCGACGATGAGTAAGGCCCAGGCAGGTTTGAACGTTGCCAACGCCACGAGGAACAGCCGGAGCAGGAGCGCGAAGGCGGCGACTTTCGGTGCGATGGACAGGAAGGCGGTGACCGGGGTCGGCGCGCCATGGTACGTATCCGGGATCCATGAATGGAAGGGGACGGCGCCGATCTTGAACCCCAATGCCGCAAAGATCAGCAGAAAGCCGATGACCAGTCCGGTGGTCGGGGTGGCGCCGCTCATATCGGAAAAGACGAGTTTGCCTGTTTCGCCGTACACAAGGCTGATACCGTACGCCAGCAAGCCCGCCGCAAAAACGCCCAGGATGAAGAACTTGAGGCCTGCCTCGTTGGAGGCCATGTCGTCGCGGAGGTACGACACGAGGACGTAGAAGCCGAAGGTGGCGAATTCCAGTGTGACAAACAGCGAGAGGAGGTCGTTGGCCGAAGCCATGAACATCATGCCCAATGCCGACATCGCGACGAGGAAATAATACTCGCCTCGGAAGAGGGAGAACCGATGCACATAGTCGATCGAGAGGAGAATGACCAGAACCGTTGCCAGAAGGATCATGGCTTTGAAAAAGATGGCCATTCGATCCACGACGAACATCTTCCCGAACAGGGTCCCGGTAATGCCGCTCATGTCGAACCATGCGAGGCAGGCCAGGGTCACGAGCAGGCCGAGGATGGTCAGGTAGGCCAACTGTTCCTGCACGACGCGTTTGAACGAAAAATCGACCGCCAGCACGACACAGAGCCAGAGGGTCAGGAACAACTCGGGCAACAGGAGGAGAAGATCGCTGGCTGAAAGTGTCAGGGAAAAAGTCATCGCGAGGTCACCTTCGCAATCGCCTCACGGGACGCAGGCAGGGGCATGGTGGGCGAGCCGGCTTGTGGAATATTCATCGGCAGTTCGGCGACCGGAACCACTTTGGTGATGCGCGCGATCAGCGGGTCGACTCCTGATCGGACGACGGAGTAGAGGTGTCCCGGGAAAATGCCGAAGCTGATGCTGACCGTGATCATAATGAGCAAGGGCATGCGGTCGACCACGGCCACGGCATCGTGCGAGTGGCTGTACTTTTCCGCCATCGAACCATAGAAGAGCCCGCGCATCATCTTGAAGAGATAGGCCATGGTTAACACGATCCCCAGTACCGCCACCACGACCTGGAACGGATATTTATTCCAGCTGCCGACGATGATCATGACCTCGGCGATAAAGTTGACCGTGCCGGGCATTCCAATCGAAGCCATACACCCGATGACAAAAGCTGCGGAGATAAATGGCATCCGGTTCGACAGGCCGCCGAGAGACGGGATGTCCCGCGTGTGCGTTTGATCGTAGACCCATCCGGCCATGGCGAATAGCATGCCGGTGGCCATGGCGTGGGCGAACATATAAATCACGGCGCCGCTGAGACTGATGTAATCCAAGGCCGCCATGCCCAGAAACACATACCCCATGTGGCTGGAGCTGGAATACCCGATGACGTACTTCGTGTCTTTGGCATAGTACGCGACGAGGCCGCCATAAATGATGCTGAAGATGCACAGCACCGCGGCGATGGGCATCAGCTCACGGGTCGTCTCCGGGAGGATTTCGAATGCCACGCGAATGATGGAAAAGTGCCCGAGTTTCATCAAGACACCGGCGTGCAACATGCTGGTGGCGGCCGGCGCCGCCGCGTGACCGACCGGCGACCAGGAATGCAACGGCCAGATCGGCGCGATCGACGCAAAACCGAAAAAAATCAGCAACCAGATGAGCGTAGCTAAGGGGCCCGAAAAATGGGCTTTCTCTCGCAACACGAGGATATCGAAAGTATTGAGCCCGGAGAATTTGTAAATGAGCAGAATCCCCATCAAGGCGGCCACGGCAAAGGCCGACAGAAACAGCACCAGTTTCATGGCCGCGTATTCTTTACTGTTCGCGCCGAAGTTGAAAATGAAGCCAACGGAGTCCCGCTGTTTCAGCCCTTCGGGATCCGTCATTTCGAGGTATTTCTTGGTATGGCTGCCCCACATCCCCAAGAGCAGATACATGGGGATGACGGACATTTCATAGAAGAAGTACAGGAAGAAGAGGTCGAGCGACATGAAGACGCCGATCGTCGCGGCGGCGAGGATCAAGATCCAGATATAAAACTCTTTCATCCGGTCTTTGATGTGCCAGGAGACGAAGATGCCGGCGAATAAGAGGATGCCTGACGCAAGGACCAACGGTGTGCCGATGCCGTCTACGCCGAGATGGAGGGAAATGCCCAGCTGGCGAGACCACTCGATGCGTTGGATGAACTGATACCCGCCCTTCACTGAATCATAGGCGTAGAAAAGATACACGGATGCGGCGAGCGAGACGAATGCGGATCCGGCTGCAATTCCGCGCACCAGCGAGACTTGCCGATTGGAGACAAAAATCAGCGCCAGCGCGCCGAGAAACGGGGCAAAGAGAATGATGAGCAGCGTGTATTCAGCCATGATCTTACTTCGCCGGCACCTGGAGAACCGTGTCTACCGAGGCCACTTTCGCGCGATCCAGCCGGTCGACAAGGGCCTGAATGGATCCATTCATCATTCTCAGGAATGGCGAAGGATAGAGGCCGATCCACAGAATCATAATCGACAGCGAGAGCGCAATGGTGATTTCTCGCATGTGGAGATCCTTGACGGCCGCAGAGATGTGTTTATTGAGCGGCCCAAGCATCGCGCGCTCGTAATACCACAGAAAATAGGCAGCTCCGAAGATCACGCCGAGCACCGCAACGGCTCCAAACCACCATTTGGCTTTGAAAGCGCCTAGTAGAATTAAGAATTCACCGACGAAGCCATTGGTTCCCGGCAGTCCGATGGAGGCCATGCCGATCAAGAGGAGGAAGGTGGCCAGGAGCGGCGCCTGTTTCGCGAAACCTCCAAAAGAGGACAAGTGCGAACTTTGCTGGCGAGTCGATAAGAATCCCGCCATGAAAAAGAGTCCCGCCGTACTAAAGCCCAGGTTAATCATCGTCAGCAGGCTTCCCTGCAGACCCTGGAAGTTCAAGGCGAACAATCCCACCACGACAAACCCGAGGTGGCTGATGCTGCTAAATGCCAGCAATCGTTTGAAATCCGATTGGACCAGCGCCACGACCGCGCCATAGAGAATGGCGGACAGCGCCAATACCATGACGATGGCAACGACTCCTTCGCTTTTTGATGCATCGGGCACCAATGGGAACACGAATCGGAGGAATCCATAGGTGCCCAACTTCATGCCGGCCAACATGACGGCCATGCCGATCGGACCTTCGACGAGGGCATCAGGAAGCCAGGTGTGGAATGGAAATACGGGTGCCTTAAAGGCGAATCCCATGAACATGAGCCAGAAGATCAGGATTTGCTGAGAGAGTGGAATCGGGACGGAAAGCAATTCCAATAGGTCGAATGAATAGACGTGGTCGACGTGATGCGTCACGGCCCACTGGTGATAGTTGATATCCAGCAGGGCGATGCCGACCAACATGAAGACGCTGCCTAGTAGTGTATAGAGCACGTACTTGAGGGCGGCGTAATGGCGGTCGGCCCCTCCACCCCAAAGCTTGATGAGGAAGTAGCTGGGAATGAGCATGAGCTCCCAGAACACGAAGAAGAGGATCAGATCGATCGAGACGAAAATTCCAATCGTGGTGGTTTCGAGCGCCAGGAGGGCCATGAAATAGAGGCGCACCTGATTGCGCACCGTATCCCAGGAGTAGATGACGACCAGCACGGTAAGGAATGCGGTCAGTCCCACGAAGAGCACGCTGATGCCGTCGACCGCAAGGTGGTATCCGATGCCGAGCGCGGGCAGCCATCGAGCGTGCTCAGCGAACTGCATGGCCGCCGAGTCCGGTACGAACCGCACCAACACCAGGCAGGCCAGGGCGAGTTCCACGAGGGTGATGCCAAGTGTGGTGGATTTAAGCAGATCCTCGTCATCGATCAGCCAAAGAACGGCGGCTCCCACAAGGGGGAGGAAGATTAAGTACGAGAGGATCGGGAAGCCAAAGCTAAATTCTTCAAGCATCGTGTGTCTAGGCCATCGGCTGCGTCAACGTGCGGAATAACCGGCGGAGCCGGCTCCCGTCCAAATCAACAGTATGAGGTGCACGAGAATAAAGAGTCCGGCCACGATGATGGCGGCATACTGGTGAACCATGCCGGTCTGGAGACGTCGCCAGGAGCGGGCCAACAGATGGTTTGCATAGCCGATAATATTCAAGCCTGCGTAGACCACATGTTTTTCGGTCCAGGTAATGGCCGCAGAGCTCAGGTCCGTTCCTCGATCAATACCCCGGACCAGCCCGTCAATGATGGTTCGGTCAAACCAATCGCAGAGCCTTCCCAACTGTTTCGTCGGTTCGACAAACAGCCGGTCGTAGAGCTCGTCGACGTAGTATTTATTGAGCAGCGTGGTGTACAGGCCGGGCAGACGGTCGGAGAGTGCCGCCGCCGCGGATGATGGCCCGCTGTAAAAGTAATGCGCGAGGCCCCACCCGAGCAGTGCAATGACCGTAGCCGTCCCCATCAGTCCGAACATCAAGGCTGGAGGGGTCGCGTGTTCTGCTCCCGCAACTCCTGCGACGGAATGGAGGAAATGGTGGAACCAGCCGTTTTCCGGAGGGACGCCGGGGATTCCGCCGATGACGGACAGCGTAGCCAGCACGACGAGCGGGCCGATCATGACCATGGGGGATTCGTGCACATGCTCGGCCGTATGATGGTCGAGGCGCGAGGTTCCATAGAATGTCAGGTACGTCAGTCGGAACATATAAAACGAGGTCAGGAATGCGCCGATCGCTGCCATGCCATAGAGCAGATAATGGTGATGCACGAAGGCATGGCCCATGATTTCATCTTTGCTCCAGAATCCCGCGAGTGGCGGAATCCCTGCGATCGCGATCGTACCGATGAGGAACAACGTGTGGGTCCATGGAATTTTTGACTTCAAGGCGCCCATCTTGCGGATGTCCTGCTCGCCGGAGAGCGCGTGGATGACCGACCCGGCTGACAGGAAGAGGAGGGCTTTGAAGAAGGCATGGGTCATGAGATGGAACACCGCGGCTGTGTACGCCCCGAGGCCGCAGCCCAGGAACATGTATCCGAGTTGGCTCACGGTGGAATAGGCCAACACTCGCTTGATATCCGTCTGGACCAGTCCGATCGTGGCTGCGAAGAGGGCTGTCAATCCGCCGATCCAGGCGACCGTCGTCATCGCGACAGGAGCGAGGTCGAAAATGGCATGGTTGCGAACGATCATGTAGACGCCGGCCGTGACCATGGTGGCCGCATGGATAAGCGCACTGACAGGGGTCGGGCCTTCCATCGCGTCGGGGAGCCAGGTGTACAGCGGGAGCTGGGCTGACTTTCCGACCGCTCCGACAAGCAGGCATAAGGCGATCGCCGTGGCCATTTCAGGGGACAGTTGCGCCGCATTCTGCATCACCTGGGTGTAATCGAGTGTCCGGAAGTTCACAAACACCAGGAAAATGGCCAACAAAAATCCGGCATCACCGATGCGATTGACCACGAACGCCTTGGTCGCAGCCTTGGCCGCCGACACCTTGTCATAGTAGTAGCCGATCAAGAGATACGAACAGAGGCCGACACCTTCCCATCCGATGAAGAGCACAACATAGTTGTTGCCCATCACCAGCAGAAGCATCGACACCATGAAGAGGTTCATGTACACGAAAAACCGCGTGAACCCCGCTTCTCCGTGCATGTATCCCACGGAGTACACGTGGATGAGAAACCCGACTCCGGTAATGACCAGGAGCATGATGCAGGTCAGAGGGTCGATGAGATAGGCGAGATTGATGGTGAGATCGCCGCCGAAAATCCATTTGTAGGCGATGACTTCACGCGCCGCTCCGGTCCGCAAGGTTTCCGTGAAGACCGCCAGCACGCAGAGGAACGACATCAGGACCGAGCCCCAGGCAAACCGGTGCGCCAGGTCGTGGGAATAGCGATGCCCGAAGAGGCCGTTGATCACGACGGCCATCAACGGAAACAAGGGAATTAATTTTACGATCAGGTCGATGGAGTCGGACACGTTACCACTTCAATAGGTTCATTTCGTCGACATTGGTCGAGATTTTTCCGCGGAATACGACGATGATGATGGCCAGCCCGATGGCCGCCTCTCCCGCTGCGATGGCGATGATAAACAACGCCACGATCTGACCCTGCATGGATTCCAGGTAATGAGAAAAGGCGACCAGATTGATGGTGGCCGCGTTCAGCATGATTTCGACGGACATGAGGACGATAATAAAATTGCGGCGGATCAGGACACCGAGCAATCCAGTTGTAAACAGGATGGCGCTGACTGCCACGTAAGCGGATAACGGAATCATGCGTCCCGCCTTGTTTCGATGGATCTGGGCGCTTTGGCAAGAACGATCGCGCCGACGATCGCGCCCGTCAGGAACACACCGATAATTTCAAACTGGAGCAAATAATCACTGAACATCTTGATGCCGACGGCATGCGCGTCCCCGTTGAGCAGGACGGCGGCTGTCGAGGCATCACCTCGAGATCCGCTGAACGGCGAACGCATCAATAGGAACAATAGGTAGATTAGGCCGACCACGGCCGGCGCCAGCAGATACGGGGTTCGGGCATGGAAGTAGCGGTCGTCGGTTTTGAGGTTCAGCAGCATGAGCACGAATAGATAGAGAACCAGGATGGCGCCCGCGTACACGATGACCTGAACGGCCCACAAGAATTCGGCGTTCAGCATCACGAACAGCCCTGACACGTGGAGCAGTAGTGCGAGAAGCGCCAGGCCGCATTGCACGGGATTCTTCAATGACACAGTGAGAATGCCGGCGACAATACTAACCACTGCGAAATACGCGAAAAACACAAAGGCCATAACGGTACGATTCAGCTCAAATGTTTGGGTTGTGACTGTGTAGGTTTCAGGACGGACTGCGGAAAGTAGTAACGATACTCTCGGCTTTCGTCCGAATTTTTTTCTTGGTTATGGGTGTACAGATATTTCTTGGCGTCCTCAAGGTGGCGTTCGCCGACCTCATAGAGCCGCTTTTTATCGAAGAGGAGGGTTCGCTTGTCGTGGGTAGAGTATTCATACATTTTCGTCATCGCCAAGGCGTTCACCGGACAGGCTTCGACACAGTATCCGCAAAAGACGCATTTGGTGATGTCGATATAAAACTCGCTGGCAAAACGCTGCAGCGGTCGTTCGGGATCCTCCTGGCTGATTACCTTGATGCAACGGGATGGGCAGGCTGCTTCACAGAGATCGCATCCCACGCAGCGATCACGCCCATCGCTATAGCGAAGGAGCCCGAGGGCGCCCCGGTGACCGTCTGGAATCGTGCGTTGCTCGCGAGGATATTGAAACGTAATGGGCCGATGAAACATGTGCTTGAAGGTGACCTTCATGGCGTCCCAGATTTCGTAGAACAACGCCGCCTGCAGAACTTTTTTGGTCAGGGCCCCGACACTCATACCCACCACCTTTGACGACATCAAAAAGACGGACGAGCTTACTCTTACGCTCCGACCTTTTCAATCTTTACGCGCGCCGATTTGAAATACGGCACGCCCGTTACAGTATCAGCTTCGATCGTCATTAAATCTTTTATCGGAGGCTCATTAAAATGTTCGGGGAAGAAGCATGATCCCACTTGCACATCAGGGTCTGCTTTCACTCCGGCCTGCACGGAGCCTTGTTGCGAGGTCAGGCGAACCGTGGATTGTTCCGTGAGGCCGAGTTTCTCCACATCAGCCGGGTTCATGCGGATACGACCATTGTTCGGCTCAATGTTGATGAGCCCCGACGCCTGCGTGGACAATTTCCCGGAATGGTAGAGAACCTGGCCCATCACCAAGGTAAATGGGCGAGAGCGGTCCTCATCCGCAGCCTGCCGGCGATATCGATTCACGACCTCTCCGGTATACCCGTTCGACAGGTACGCATCGGCTGAGGGAGAGATGCGGCGCGGCTGACCGAGATTGTAGTAACCGGGGAGCAACTTCATGATTTCGTTCTGCACATCCTGCGGAGACTGATAGGGCCATTCGTAACCCAGGCCGTTGGCCAAGGCCGTCATGATATGCCAGTCCGGCAGGCTTTCTCCGACTTGATCAATCGCCTGTCGGACGCGCAGGACTTTTCCTTCCAAGTTGGTGAACGTTCCATCCTTTTCCGCATAGGTGGCCGCCGGGAGCACGACATGGGCCATACGGCCTGTTTCGGTCAGAAACGGATCCTGAACGATCAGAAGTTGCAGCTTGCCGAGGGCGCCTTTCACGTCCATGGAGGCCGGTAAGGTCGCCAGCGGATTCTCGCCGATGACGTAGAGGGCCTTGATCTGACCCTTGTGAATGCGGGTGAAAATCTCCAGAAGATTGGCGCCGGTGCCGATAGTTGGAAGGGTGACCTCCCACGCCTTTCCAAACCGCTCACGTGCGCCAGGATCATCGAAGCGAGCCTGCCCGGGAAGGAACTCAGGAGCCACCCCCATGTCGAGGGCGCCCTGTTCGTTCACCTCCTCGGTGACGGTCGTGACACCGGATCCTGGTTGTCCCAATTTGCCGGTGACCCATGCAAGATCGATGAGCTTCAGGACATTCTGGTATCCATTGCTACGGCGCACGATACCTTCTGCGCACAAAGCCACGGCGCGCGGGGCTTCCGCGAAGATGGCGGCTACTTCACGGATCTGTTCGACGGACAGGCCGGTCTGGCCGGACACCTGTTCCAGCGACACCTGGGCCACGGCTTGTTTCAGGGCAGCAAATGCCTGCGGATGTTCTGTCGTGCTGGTCTCATCGACGAGATCCTGCTCGATGACGGCTTTGACGAGACCGTCGATCAACAGACCTTCCGTGCCGGGCTTCACCAGCAGCGGATGGGAGGCCAATTGCGCGATATTGGTATTGGATGAATCAACGACGATCACTTGTGCGTGATACACACGTATGGCTTCTTTAATGCGGACGGCGGTCAACGGGTTGGTTTCCGTAACATTGGAACCGATCACGAGGATCGCCTTGGCTTTGGTCAGGTCTTCCCAGTCATTCAGCGGCCGGCCGATGCCCACGGCATGGCGAACCGCATGGACGTAGTTGAGGTGGCCGTACCGGGCGCTACTGTCGAGCTGGTTCGTGCGGAGGCCTGCGCGCATGAGCTTTTGAAACAAGTACAGTTCTTCGTTGGTGCACCGGGCGGTGATGAGCCCGGCAATCGACTCGGGTCCGTGCTTGCGGTGAATGTCTGACAGTCGATCGATAACGGTTTGCATGGCGTCGAGCCATGGCGTTTCAGCCAGGTTGTCGCCGGTGCGGACCAAGGGTTGCCGGAGCCGTTGTTGACTATCGATATATTGGAATCCGAATCGGCCGCGAACGCACAGTCCCCCGTGACCTTTGGCGGTCTCCGACCGATCGCCCCATTTATTCTTCCAGGAAAGCGGCGACGTCACTCGAACGACTTCCGTGTCCTTCGTTTCGAGATGCATTTGGCAGCCGTCGCCACAATAGTTGCATGTGGTCGTGGTCTTCTTCATCTGCCAGGGTTTGTACAAATATTTCGAGTATTTGTTCGTGATCGCCCCGACAGGACAGACAGCCAGGCAATCGCCGCAGAATTCGCACGCGAGTGGCTGGTCGCCCTTGGCCACGACCTGGTTGAAGCCGCCTTTTTTCATGAACTGCAGCGCGTCGATCATCAAGACGTCTTTGCAGACGTTGATGCATTCCGCGCAGGCGATGCAGCGATTCATATTGAAATCCAGCACGAGGCTGCGCGTGTCTTCCGGAATGAACTTTTGCTTGGCATTGGCGAGGTTGGTGACGCCATGCTGAAAGGCCATGTCCTGGAGTTCGCAGTGCCCGTCCGCGTCACAGACCGGACAGTCCAAAGGATGGACCGATAGATGTTTTTCGACCGCTTTCTTTCGAGCGGCGAACAGGTCATCCCCGTCGGTTCTGATCACCATGCCGGCTGCGGCCTTGGCGGTGCAGGAACGCACTGGGGCTTTTTTCCCTTCCTGCATAACAAGGCACATCCCGCACGACCCGAAAGGGTCAAAGGTGTAGTGATAACACATGGCGGGAATAATCTTGCCCGTGCTGGCGATCACATCGTAAAGCGAGACGCCGTCTTTGGCCGAGACCGTTCGCCCGTCAATGGACAGCTCAATCGTCGCGGCTTCAACGTCGGGATTGGTCGCTGGTTTCAAGCCCATGCTTTCGCCCTAGTACGAAGTTATAAGTTTTGGCGATGTGTGAGAATTCACGATTCTTCACTCACCGCTCATGCGTTGCGCTATCTGTCACACTCGCCCATGACGATGTCGTAGGTACCGAAAATCGTCACGGCGTCAGAGATCATATAGCCTTTCGACATATGATCGAAGGCCCCCATGTGAATAAACGAGGGAGCGCGTATTTTCAGCCGGTACGGCTTCCCGCCACCCGTGCTGACGATGTAGAAACCTAATTCGCCCTTGTGCGCTTCGGTGCCACAGTAAATTTCACCGGGCGGCGCGTTAAATCCCTGGGAAAATAGTTTGAATTGCTGGATCATGGACTCCAGGTTCGTGAACACACGTTCTTTTGGCGGAAGGGTCACGCTGGGTACGTCCGCCATGATCGGCCCATCCTGGATCTGTTCGAGGCATTGGCGGATGATCTTCACGCTTTCGTAAAGTTCCTGCACGCGGATCCAGTACCGATCGTACGTATCCCCGTTCTTGCCGACCGGGACGCTGAACTCACACTTGGGATAGGCGGAATAGGGTTCATATTTGCGCAGATCGAAATCCACGCCGGAACCTCGTAATGTGGGTCCGCTCAAGCCAAAACTCAGCGCATCTTCCGCCGAAATAACCGCCACCCCTTTGGTTCTGGCGAGCCAGATGCGATTTTTCTCGAGAAAGATGACGTATTCGTCAATCTTCGGGGGGAAGTAGTCGAGGAATTGTTTCAGTTTGGCAAATAGGGATGGAGTAAAATCCCGTTCCACGCCGCCGATGCGATACCAGCTGGTTGTCAGGCGGGCGCCGCAGAGTTCATCAAACCAATCCAAGAGAATTTCCCTGTCCCGGAAGCAATAAAAGAAGACGGTCATCGCGCCGATATCAAGGGCTTGCGTACCCAGCCAGAACTGGTGACCGATAATACGTTGAATCTCCGCGACGATCGTACGGAGGTATTCCGCGCGATCCGGCACGGTGATGTTCATCAATTTTTCAACCGCCCGGCAATAGGCGAAGTTGTTGTACATCGCGCACACATAATCGAGGCGATCGGTGTGCGGGATGAACTGATGATAGGTCCCTTCTTCGGCGAGTTTTTCCACGCCGCGATGGAGGAAGCCCATAACTGGAGTTGATTTGACCAGCCGCTCGCCTTCCAGCTCCAGAATGACCTTCAGCACTCCATGCGTGCTGGGGTGCTGCGGGCCCATATTGAGCAGGAGTTCCTCGGTCCGCAGCGTCGGAAGCGTTTCGCTCTCGGGATGCTCGGGGTCGACTTTATAGACGGTGGTTCTTTGGTCTTCGAACTGTGCCATGGTCGTTCAGTGTCAACGCGCGTTGACTATCGGGTCGGTTCATCCAAAAATTCGAACGTGTCGCGCCACCCCTTGCCGCGAAGCGGAAAGTCTTTGCGCAACGGATAGCCTTCATCATACTCGTCCGGCATCAGAATCCGGCGAAGATCGGGATGGTTCCGGAACCGGATACCCATCATGTCGTAGACTTCGCGCTCCATGAAGTCTGCGCCTTTCCAGATTTCAGTCAGGGAATCGACGATACAGTCCGATTCCGGCACCCGCGTTTTCAGGCGAATCCGTTGCCGAGTGCGAATCGAGTACACTTCATAGACGACTTCGAACCGGTCTTCGTCGTCAGGCCAGTCGACGGAGCTGACATGGACGATGTAATCAAAGCGCAAGGCGGGATCATCCCGCAGAAACCGGGCCACATCGCGTAGCGATTCCGGCTTCACCGTGACGGCGAGGTCCCCGCGCCATTCCACCACTTTTGTGCAGGCGCCGGGAAAGGTGTCTTCGATACGTGTGGCTAGTTCACTCATGCAGTCGATTCCGCCCGTCAGACCTTCAACGCGTCCTTCACTTCTTGGGGTTGGGAGAGAAACACGCGCTTTTGCATAATGCGCTCCTGCAATTTCAGAATGCCATCGAACAGGGCTTCAGGAGTCGGAGGGCATCCCGGCACATAAATGTCGACCGGCACGAATCGATCGACTCCTTGAACCACGCTGTAACTATCGTAAATATTTCCTGACGTGGCGCAGGAGCCCATGGCAATCACATACTTCGGTTCAGGCATCTGATCGTAAATTTTTCGAATGACGGGCGCCATGCGCCGGCAGACGGTACCTGCCACGATCATGAGATCGGACTGGCGGGGCGACGCTCGGAATACCCCTGCTCCATAACGATCCATGTCGTAGCGGGATGAGACAGCCGCAATCATTTCAATCGCGCAGCAGGCGAGTCCGAACGTCATGGGCCACAGGGAGCCCTTCCTGGCCCAATTCACGGCTTTTTCAACCGTGAGGGTGATGACATCGGGAGAGCCGTCCTTATCGTGCCCGCCGAGTTGAATCAATCCCATTCCAACGCTCCTTTTCGCCAGGCGTATACATAGGCGACGAGGAAAAGACCGATAAAGATCAACATCTCGATCAGGCCAATGAGGCCGATCTTGTTAAAGACTATGGCCCAGGGATAGAGAAAGATGACTTCCACGTCGAAAATCACGAACAGCATGGCAAAAATATAGTAACGAACAGGAAACGGCATTCTGGCATCGGAAAAGGGCTCGGATCCGCACTCGTAGGTAGAAAGCTTTTCAGGTTCTGGATATTTCGGTTGAACAAAGTAGCTGATCAGCAGGGTGCCTGCGCCGAACGCAAGAGCGATGAACACAAACACTAAAACCGGAAAATATCGACTCAGATACTCTAAGAGGAGCTCGGAACCGGCCATTGGCTCGAACCTCAACAGGTTTGAGGGCTTATAAGGCAAATTAGGAGGTCGGAATCTTAGCCCCTGCTTATTTTTAATAGCAAGCGCACAAAGGACCTAGGGCTTTAGTCCCGATAGTCCTAGAATGTGAATACTGTCCAGCGGTTAGGAGCCAGCGCCGTCATGACTGGCCGCGGGGATCGTTGAGGGCTTTGTGCAGGATGACGATGAAGCACCGGCGACGGAATGATCGTGCGCAGATGCAGGCTTCATCTCGCTTGCCGGCGTTTTGAGACCGGAGGACCGAGACTCACCGTCAATATCCCACTCCGAGGCCATGGGTGTCGAAGGTTGCACTTTCGTTCGACGGGGCACTTGAGTATTGATGCGTCGCTGTTCTGTTCCCATGACGTCACCCGCATGGTTCCTTGACCGGAAGGCGGTCTCGACTTCACGATAACATCCAGAGCGACTTGAATCAAAGCCTGGCGCTGGGGCGAATTCTTGACAACCCCTTGCTCTTTGCTAAGGTTGCTACAGATAACCCTCCTAGATGTGATCAATATGAGGACATTACCTATGCGCGCCAGCCTGATCATCCTCTCCTGCAGTGTCATGGCCGTCATGGCCAGCCCTGTTTACGCTCAGAACGCGCAAAGCGTGCGACTGGGTGAGACAGCGCTGACCTATGCCGCCGGGTCGATTCGGCAGGACATGCCGATCGAAGGCGTTATTAATGTCATGACCGGCGACAATCAATTGTCCGGCAACCGCATGATGCTGGGATGGTCCGGAACGGATACGCTGTATCTCAAATTGAAGAATCCCGGAGAGGCGGCGCTCGGTGACCTGTACACGGTGTATCGGCGGTCCCGGAAAGTGTTTCATCCCCTCACCAAACAGTATCTCGGGTATGTGATCAACCGGGTTGGTGTTGTGAAAGTCGTTCAGCTGGACCCCGTGTTGGTGGGCGTGCAGGTTGTCAGGTCGTACGCCCCGATGTCACCCGGTGACCCGGTCATGCGCTTTATGCCCCCTGCAGCTGAAGAAGTCAGCGAGTCTGCCTCTGCCGCACCACAAGTCGAAGGGATGATCGTCGAGTTGCAGGCAGACAAACATATGTCCCTCGTGTCGCAAGGAAATATCGTGTATCTAGACAAAGGGCACGATGATGGCCTCCGGTCCGGAGACTACATGGAGGTATTTCGTACGGGAGGAGGACTTCCCGAGCGAAAGATCGGCGAAGTGAAAGTGCTCTCCACGGAGCCACACACGGCCACTGCGGTCTTGTCCAGGGCTTCGGCTCGGGCGTTGGTCGGAGATCGTCTTCGGTCCAAGCGAGGCTTGCCCCTCGAAGCCATGCAGTCCGACGGCACCGAGATCGAGCTTCCACCGGCAGCCGCGCAGCCTGTCATGGTGTCCAAGGCAGAGGCATTGGTCC
This sequence comes from uncultured Nitrospira sp., assembly GCA_902500995.1. GTDB lineage: Bacteria > Nitrospirota > Nitrospiria > Nitrospirales > Nitrospiraceae > Nitrospira_A. The sequence continues at coordinate 247,419 of CABVSR010000001.1, read as the reverse complement.
CTGATGGGGGTAAAGCCGGCTCAACCGGCAAGGTGAACGTCGAGCATGTCCGTGGAGCTCGGAGTCTCAACCTCGATGATTTGGCGGATCAGCTTCACTATGAGTCCGGCGAAATCAAAGTGAAACCCGCAGGACTCCCCATTCTTGAAAAACTGACCGAGTATCTGACGACGACGGCCGGCAGTCAGCAGGTTCGTGTGGAAGGCCATTCCGACAACATGGAAATCGGGCCGTCGTTGAAAGGCGTCTTTCCTACTAATTGGGAATTATCCAAGGCCCGGGCGGCAGAAATCGTGCGGTATTTGATCGAGAAGGGTGGAATGGATTCGGCGAAGTTGTCTGCCGTGGGCTATGGAGCGAGCCGTCCCGTGGCCAGCAACGGAACCGAAGAAGGACGCAAACGAAACCGCCGCATTGAAATCGTGCTTGAATCGGTCGAAGAGCCGGCCCCGGCGCAGCCGGTGAACGCACCAGCCACTGAAAAGCAGCTGGAGGCGGGACAGGTTACTTACCACCACGTGGATGCGGCGCAGATGCCCGCCGACGGGGCTGTGGCGGAAACGCCGACCGCCCCGATTCCATCGGATGTGACGACTGATCGTGGCCCGGCCGGTCCTGCCGACGGAATGCCACCGTCGCCCGCTCCAGGCTCGTAGTCCACCCGGCGGCTGGTTCATGCAGGCCGACCGTCATTCCGGTTCGCGTGCCGCGATGCTCATCCCACCCGGGTTGCATTTCTTTCCGACCTGATCCTCCGCGCGTCCCTCCTGCCGGTCCTCGTTGTTGCACGAGACCGGTGTTGTTAGAATGCCGCATGCCCGATCTCCGGTCGCCAGCGGCCCCCTCGCCGCTCCCTTCGCTTCCTGCGACGTATGTTGACGTCGTATTGCCACGTCGGCTTCATCGGCCGTTTACCTATTTGATCCCCTCAGAACTCAAGGGCAGTGTTGTAGTTGGGCGGTCGGTGCTTGTGCCGTTCGGCTCCCGAGATCTTCAAGGTCTCGTGATTGCAGTCCATCACCGACTGCCTCCTGGCGCGCCGGCCAAGGACCTCAAGGCTATCCGTTCACTTGGCGCGGCATCGCTGGGCCACCTGTTGACGGCTGACCAAATTGAGCTCAGTCACTGGGTTGCCGACCGCTACGCCGCACCCTGGGGGCAATGTGTCAAGCTCGTGCTTCCACCGGATGATCGGGTGAGGCGATTGCCGTCTCGATATGTGGCGACGGAACTTAGTCTCGCGAGCCCCTCGCCTGTCGGCGCCTTGAGTGCCGCTGAAACAGAGCTGCTCACGCGCTTACGCAGACGTCCCAAAGGCATCATGGCGGCGACTCTTCTCAAGGGCGACACATCCCGCCGGAAGCTCGCCTTGCAGGCACTGCTTCAAAAAGGGCTGGTGGGTCGTCATGAACAGCCGGTTGTCTCAAAAACCATCCGTCTCCACAAGCAGGAGAGTTCAGCGCCGGGCGGCGCACTTCCAATCGGGGTGGAGGCCGAGCCTGCCGTTCTCGAAGATCCTCCACCTGAAGCGCAGGCGTGGCCGGATTTGCTGGAACGGACACTCGAGCAGGAAGCTGTCGTCCCCCTGCTCCTTCAGGGAAATCAGCGTACGCGCCTGTGGTGCTTGGCTCGGGCTGCCCAAGCTACCATTCGTCGCGGGAAGCAAGCGCTGATTCTTACCGGTGATGTTGAGCATGCCTGCCGATTGGCCGGAGCCCTGGCGACGGTCGGCATACGGCCGGTGCTCTTGCACAGTGGCCTGTCCGTACAGGAACGCGCGGAGGCCTGGCAGGCGGCGCAAGGGGGTTCGGCCATGGTCCTCATTGGTACCCGCATGGCGGCGTTTTCGCCCCTGGAACGGCTGGGCCTCGTGTGGGTGGAAGGAGAGGATGATGCGTCTCTCAAGGAAGAACAAGTCCCCCGCTATCATGCGCGAGAAGTTGCGCGCCAGCGTGCTTCCTGCGCCCGCGCGCTGTTGGTGCTGGCCTCGAACCATCCGTCCCTCGAAAGCCTGTCGGCGGTGCAGGAAGGACGAATGACGCGTTGTGTGTACCGAGACCCGTACCAGGCCCCGAACGTGGATGTCATCGATATGAAAGACTATCCCAGAGAGTCTTCGGGCGGCGCCCTCTTGTCGCCTCCCTTGATTGAAGGCATTCGTGAGGCCTTGGGGCAACAGGCCTTGTCGATCCTCTACTTGAATCGCAAAGGGTTTGCGACGGTCCTGCATTGCGCGGATTGCGGGGCGATGCCGCAATGCGATGCCTGCAGTGTCGCGCTGACCTTTTTCAGGCGCAGCAATCATGTGCGATGCCATTACTGTGACCGCACCAAACCCGTGCCCGAACAGTGTCCCCGGTGTCAGTCGCTGAAATTGGAACCGGTGGGATCAGGGACGGAGCGTATCGAAGAGGCCGTTCGACGGGTGTTTCCACAGGCGCGCGTCGCGCGTGTGGACGGGGAAACAATTCGTCGCCCGTCCGATGCGCGGGCGTTTCATCGGCTTTTGGCCGCCGGGGAACTTGATATCGTGATCGGTACGCAGATGATATTCCGCCTTGGCCTTCAACCGGGGGCGGCATTCGTCGCCTTGCCTGATGCGGATGCCGGTCTGCATATTCCGGATTTCCGTTCTGCAGAACGGATGTACCACGCTCTTCTGGATGCAGCCGATCTCGCTCGACCCGGATGTGCCGGTGGCCGGCTCCTCATACAGACGCGGTTTGCAGATCATCATGCGATCACGGCCGTGGTCTCAGGCGACGAAGACCTGTTTGTGCAGCAGGAACACGTGTTCCGGAAGATGCTTCACTATCCGCCCTGGACCCATCTGGTTCGGCTGGATGTGTCCGGGACGGTGGAATCGGTGGTGGCTCAGGCCGCCGGTCGCTGGGTGACTATGCTGCGAGCGCAAGTGGCTGCTACTGGAAGGAGGGGTGCGGGGGTAAATCAACATGAAACTACGGCGATGGGTTCGGCCGAGCCGGAACCGCTCTCGAAACAGATCCTCATCCTTGGGCCATCTCCCGCGCCGCATGTCATGACGCGAGGCCGGTATTGCTGGCAGATCCTGGTCAAATCTGCGGCGCTCGAGGCGGGTAAGGAGATAGCGGCGCGAACGCGCGAGGGGCTTGAACGGGAGTCTCGACGGGGCGGCCTCCGGTATGACATTGACGTCGATCCGGTGTCGATGGCGTGATGCGAATCAGGCGCGGGCGCGCTTTTTCTTGCCTCTTGGCGGGGACGATCTCCCTTCCTGGATCGGAGGTGCCGGAGCGGCCTGCGCCCGCAGGCGCTTGAAGAGGCCGAAGGCGAATGTGACCCAGAACACGGAGGTGAAGAGGCCGAAGAGCACGGCATTCAGAATGGTTTCCATCTGTTCCTCGGTCGGCTGAGTCGCTTCCATCCGGATCCGCGCCATGGTGACAACCGGCCAGGTCATGCTTTCAATGCCCAACCCCAATGTCGTCCAGGCCCACACCGCTCCGACGCTGCGTCCTTGCCAGAGGAGAAATCCGGTCGCCGCCGCGGCGATAAGCAGCGTCCAGACGATCCCTGCCTGATCCCACATGACGAAGACTCCCCCGGCGACGACAAGGCCGCCCAGGAACGCGTGTAGTTGGGGACTCGACGTCATGATCCAGGTGTCGCCCTTGGGTCCAAGTGAAACACAGCGGGCGTAGTGTGCGGATCGATCGGCTGGAAGTCAATGACGGGTGGATCAGGGAAGGAACAGGGACGGCGGCGGTCAGCCCGCAATCTCAGTTTGGACGGCGTCCAGCAGTTGTTGCATTTCGAAGGGTTTCTGAAGCGTGCGGCGCGCGCCGAGCATGCGCGCGACATCCAGGAAATTGAGAATGCCGATCATGTCGCTGCCGCCGGTGATCGCCATGATTTTGGCGTCCGGAAATTCGCGCCGCAGGGTCAAAATGCTCTCCAAGCCGTCCTGGTCCGGCATGAGAATATCCATAATCACCAGATCTGCCGGGGATTGACGATAGTGCGACAGACCCTCCTTGCCGTCAGCTGCCTCTTGGACGCGATACCCTGCCTGTTCGAGCGTGCTGCGGATAAGCCGGCGAATCGCTTCTTCGTCGTCCACAATCAAGACCGATGGCATAACATTCCTCGTTGGAGTTCTACGAATGGCTGTCAGAGTTCACGCGGCGCGGCGGTGACAAACGGCCGGTTCAGAATGTTCATCGGTCGCTCTCCCCTCACTCGCGAATCTATCGCTCTTTGTCATGCTCGGCAAGAAATTCCTTCTGTCCGGTGATTCCCGATGTTCCAGCTCCGGGTGAGTCGGAGGCGCTCAGAGAGCCGGAGGGAAAGATGGCAGGCAAGTAGACTTCTGTGGTCGTACCCTGACCGGATGTGCTGGTAGACCGGAGGGTTCCGCGATGGTCGCTCACGATCCGTTGCACCCCGGCGAGTGTCATCCCGGCCTGGGTACCTTCCGGGAGAGTGGCGTAGAGGGGTCCCGATTTCCGCCGATGGTCTTGGGCGCTCACCTCTTCGCCCGTGTCAGACACCGTGAGACACACATAGTGGCCGGAGGGCAGCGGAAGATCCCGTTCGTTCGCCGATTGGGTCAGGTGGATATTGTCGAGGCGCACTTCGAGAATTCCGCCGTCTGGTTTCATGGCCAACAGGGCATGGTCCAGGAGCTTCAGGCAAACCTGGTGAATCTGAGTCGGGTCGGCATAAATGGGATGGATGCCGCCGGCAATCCATTCGCGAAGGCTCAAGTTGTCCGGGAGCGTGCCCTTCATGATTCGCAACGTTTCCTTGAGAAGGATATCCAGGGACACCGGTTGCTTGACGCCTTCGGCCTGGCGGCCGAACATGAGCATTTGCGTCACGAGGTCTCGGGCTCGTTTCGAGGCTTGGACCACTTGCTGCACATGACCATGTACCCGGCTATCAGGCACCAGTAACGGCAGCGCCAGATCGGAAAATCCCATGATGGCTGTCAGGCAATTATTGAACTCATGCGCGATGCCGCCTGCCAGGGTTGCCACGGCGGCCATTTTGTGCGCGCGACGCAGCTGTGCAGCGGCATCCTTTTGTGCCGTGATGTCCGTGGCCAGCACTTGCACGGCAGTCTGGCCATCGAAGACCACCTGGCATGCCATCAATTCCACAGTGAGGCGGGTTCCATCCGGCCGATCGAAGGGTCGTTCCACGGGCGTGACCGATTCGGTTCCATGGCCGGGATTGGCCAGAGGGAGATCCTGCAGAAACTCTTTCGGGAAGCAGTCCGACAGCGAGCGCCCTTCAACCGAGGGCGTAACCGGAAACGTAAAGAGCCTCATGCCCGCCTCATTCAGGAATAGAATCGTCTTGTTCGCGTAGACCAACACCGCGTGGGGCGAGAGCGCGGCCAGGCTCCGGTAGCGATCTTCGGCGGCATGCAAGGCCTCCAGCGCGAGGTGGCGAGGGGTGATATCGCGAATCATGCCCACGTACCCGCTGGAATGATCTCCTTGTGCCTGCAAGGGAAACGCTTCGGCCATGACCCAACGCAGCGACCCATCCGGCCTTTGAAAGCGAAATTCACGCGAAAAGCTCCGACCTTGGGCGGTGGCCGCGGACCATTCGGTGGCAATCAGATCCTGGTCTTCAGGGGCCAGCGCAGCGAGCCAACATGCACCGGGCGACGATACCGGGGGAATTCCGGCCATGCGGCGGAGGCGTTCATTGAGATACAGGGTGCGTCCATCCCTATCCGTAAGGAAGATGCCGATCGATGCCTGACCCGACAGGGTCCGGACAACGGCCTCCATCGACCGGAAATCTCCCGAGGAAAAAAAGGCCGCAGCCAGGTCTTGGGCGCTCACAGGTTACTCCTTCATCTGCGCTGAGGGGCTGATTCGTCAGCAAGGCCGCCTCAGCGAGACGTTCGTCCCGCTCAGGTGGTGCCGGTTCCGATTGACATCAGATAGAGCACGACTACGTAAGATCGGCATCATACCACCAAGCCCGATCTTACGGTGAGCGATGAGTGATATTTTGCAACGGCATTAGGCCCTAGGATGGTAGGGCCGTTTATCTGCGTGACGGCTGCCTGCATCGGCGTGCTGCGCCTCTGGCATTCGAAGGGAGAACCGTATGATTGAATGGGTGCAGGCGCGTCGTGGGCAGGAAAGAACGACCGGCTGAAGCGGGCTGGATCCCTTTTAGCGATACGATGCGATCAGTGGGATATCCGTCCCGGGACCGCTGAGTTTGGTGCCGAAGGCGGGACTTGAACCCGCACGGCTTGCGCCACACGCCCCTCAAACGTGCGTGTCTGCCATTCCACCACTTCGGCAACCGGGTCTCTCTGTCGAAACATAAAGCGAGGTACGCGAAAGGCGAGACGGCGGTGAAACACGCGTTCTCGCTACGCAGGCGCCAGGCTTCAGAGGAAGCGCATTATAGAAGTGGTCCAAAATGCTTGTCAATCAACTAGTTGTCCGGTAGAATCTGACGCGTGCCGCGCGAACACGTCGCACATCCCTTCCCATCACAGCGATCCGCGGGCCAACGGTCGAGATGACGCCTCTCTCAGCCCCACATATTTCAGATACCGGTCGGCAGACGGACATTGCCGCGCTGTTTGATGTCGATAACACCTTGCTTCCCGGCCAAGCCAGCGAAGTGCGGTTTTTTCGGTTTCTCTGGAAGCGGGGACTCGTTGGCTGGCGTGAGGTCCGGGACAGTATTCACTGGGTGTTGCGCTGCGCTCCTCCGGTCTCATTGCATCCATTGCGGGAACGCAAGCTCTACCTGGCCGGCAAAGTTGCCGCTGAGGTGGAGACGCTGGCGGAAGAATTTTGCCGCACCGAATTGTGCCCGCGCCTATCCGCCCAGGGGTTGTCTCGCATGGATGAGCACCGCCGCGCCGGGCACCATATCGTGTTGGTAACCGGTTCGCTCGATTTCCTCATCGCTCCGCTGGCCGCGTTGCTGGAGGTGCGGACGTTGTTGGCCGCCAGGCTTGAACAACAGGAACAACAGTTTACCGGTCACGTCTGCGCGCCTCTTCCCTATGGTCCCGGGAAGCGAGAACTGATTGTCCGGCTGACGCGGGAGTCCGGGATTGATCTGGCACAGTCGTTTGCCTACGGCGATAGTCCAGGCGATGTCGAGTTGCTGGAGATGGTGGGGCACCCGTTGGTCGTGAACCCTATTCGAGGTATGGACCGCATCGCCCAGCGGAATGGATGGCCGACGACCACATGGACATGACGCGTTTCGCCGGTCACCCGTCACCCGCCGACTCGTCCCATCGATCCACGATGCTCAAGATTACCGAAATGTTCCACAGTATCCAGGGCGAGTCCACGCACGCCGGTCGGCCCTGTGTGTTCATTCGGTTGACGGGATGTCCGTTGCGCTGCACCTGGTGTGACACCGCCTATGCATTCTACGGCGGGCGGGATATGAGCCAGGATGACGTGGTGGCGCAGGTGCGCGCGTTCGGCTGCCAGCTGGTTGAAGTGACAGGAGGCGAGCCCCTCAGCCAGCCGGCAGTGCACCCACTGCTGACCAGGCTCTGCGACGAAGGTTTCGAGGTGCTGCTGGAAACCAGCGGGGCCATCGATACCGCTGGGGTGGATCGCCGAGTCCACGTGGTGCTCGACGTGAAATGTCCCGGAAGCGGGATGGCCGAGCGCATGTATTGGCCGAATCTCGACCGGCTGGCGTCTGGAGATGAAGTGAAATTTGTCATCAAGGATCGGGCCGACTACGAATGGGCGCGCGAGGTCGTACGCAGCCGGAATCTGGCGGCGCGTTGCGCGGTGCTGGTGAGCCCGGTGTTCGGCGAAATGGATGCGCGGCAGTTGGCGGAATGGGTTCTGGCCGACAGATTGCCGGTCAGGTTCCAGTTGCAGATGCATAAACATATTTGGGCGCCCGCGATGCGCGGGGTTTGAGCGCGGCCTGTGGGGCCGACTCGGCAGATGGTGATCAGCGAACGGCAAGAACCAGGGGAGGATTGATGAAGAAGATCCACGTGCAGGCACAGGTTGGGCGGGCGGAACATGAGGGCGCCGAGGTGCTGGTGTTGCTCAGCTGCGAGGGCGCGTCCGACCTTTCGCCGGAGGCTGCCGCCATCAACACACAACTGGGCGGACAACTCGCCGCCTTGATCCAGCGCGGTGAGTTTGAAGGGAAGCTCGGCGAAGGGCTCCTGGTGCATACGCAAGGCAAAGCCAAGGCGAAGCGCCTGCTGCTGGCCGGCTTGGGAAAGGAAAAGGACTTGCGCCTGGATGCGTTCCGCCAGGCCTTAGGCGCGGCGGTCAAACGCGTGCGCCAAGCCAAAGTGTCCTCATTCGGCGTGGTTCTGCCGGGTGCGGTACTGGAGGACATTCCTGTTCAGGACGTCGCGCAGGCCATGGCCGAAGGCGCCATCCTCGGCAATTATCAATTTACGGCATACCGGAGCCCGAACGGAAACACACCGGTGGAAGTCGAACGGCTGACGATCTACGTCGCGCAAGGTTCGCTGCTGGCGCAGATCACGGAAGGCATCCGGCGCGGCACGGCGACGGCGGAGGCCACGGTCCTGGTGCGTGATTTATGTAACCATCCGGCCAATGTCATGACGCCGAGCCGCATCGTGCAGGAGGCCAAGGCGGTCGCCAAGGAACCCGGGGTCAAGCTCAAGGTGCTTGAGCAAAAAGATATGGAACAGCTGGGCATGGGCGCGTTGCTCGGGGTGGCCAAGGGCAGCCACGAGCCGCCCAAGTTCATCATTCTGGAGTACAAGGGCGCGAAGGCGAAGAAGGGCGATCCCCCGGTGGTCATGGTCGGCAAAACGATTACCTTCGACACCGGCGGTATTTCGCTCAAGCCGGCCGAGAATATGGAACATATGAAGGCCGACATGACGGGCGGCGCCGAGGTGCTGGCTACAATGCGGGCTGCGGCACGGCTGAAGCTGCCGTTGCATCTGGTCAGTATCTTGCCGGTGGCCGAAAATATGCCTGGCGGCCGCGCGATGCGTCCGGGCGATGTCGTCAAGACGCTCTCCGGAAAGACCGTCGAGGTCCAAAACACCGACGCTGAGGGCCGTTTGATTCTCTCGGATGCCCTGGCCTATGCCACCCGCTACAAACCGGCGGTACTGATCGACATCGCGACCTTGACCGGCGCCTGTGTCGTCGCGCTCGGCCAATTTGCGATCGGCATGTTCGGCAACAACGATCCGTTGAAAGAGCATATCCGGAATGCAGGGCTGCGGGCGGGCGAGCGGGTGTGGGAGATGCCGCTCTGGGAGGAGTACTTCGAACAGCTACGTAGCGATGTGGCAGATATGCGGAACATCGGCGGCCGGGGCGGAGGCATGATCACTGCGGCGCTGTTCCTGAGCAAGTTTGTGGGGGACTGCCCCTGGATCCATCTGGACATCGCCAGCACCGATTGGAGCGAACGTGAGCGAGCCTATCTCCCGAAGGGCCCGACTGGAATCGGCACGCGGCTGCTCATCCAATTTCTGCTCGACCGAACCTTGCCCTAGCGGCAACTGGTGCATGACGCGAAGTCAGCCGGGGTTTGAGCTGCTACTCACTCTAGACCGTCATCCTAGGGGGTTATGACATTACGCGAGCGCATCGGCCAGCTCTTCATGATGGGGTTTACCGGGACAACGGTCAGCAAGGAGCTGGCCTCGTTTCTCACGGCCTACAAGCCGGGCGGCGTGATTTTTTTTCGACGCAATCTCGAATCAATGCAGCAGATCGTCGATCTCACCAATGGGCTCCAGAAGCTCTCGCCGGCTTCGCCGCTGTTGATTGCGATTGATCAGGAAGGCGGCCGGGTCTCCCGTTTGCCTGCCGAATTTACGATCTTTCCCCCTTGCGGTCAGCTTGGACAGTGTAATTCCAGTGAGCTGGCCTATTCGGCTGCCGCCACCATCGCCAAAGAGTTGCGGGCAGTGGGCATCAATATGAACATGGCCCCGGTGCTGGACGTGAACAGTAACCCCGCCAATCCGGTGATCGGCGACCGGGCGTTCGGCGCCGAGCCAGACCTCGTCGGTGAAATGGGGCTGGCCACGATCGGCGGATTGCAGGACAACATGGTGGTGGCCTGCGGGAAACACTTTCCCGGCCATGGTGATACGGCGACGGATTCGCACAAGGAACTGCCCGTGGTGGACGCAGGCGTGCAACGGTTGCGCGAGACGGAGTTCCCCCCGTTCCAGCAGGCGATCCGGCAGGGAGTCGCCAGTCTCATGACCGCCCATGTGGTGTATCGGGCCTTGGATCCCGATGCGCCCGCGACCCTCTCCCCGGCCGTGATTCAGCGGTTGCTGCGCGAAGAGTTTCGTTACGACGGGGTCGTGTTCACCGACGATTTGGAGATGCATGCCATTATCGATCATGACGGGATCGGGGAAGCGGCTGTCCGAGCCTTCGTGGCCGGCTGTGATGTCCTGTTGATCTGCCAGGACCAGGATCGGGTCATGACGGCCATGCAGGCGATGGAGCGCGCGGTGCAAGACGGCCGGATTACGCCGGAACGACTGGAGCAGTCGCTGGCTCGCGTGGCGCGGCTCAAGGCGAGATTTCTTCACCCGTACAAGCCGGTGACGATTTCCGATGCACGACTGGTGGTCGGGTGCCGGACTCACAAGGTGTTGCTGGACTCATGGCATAAAACCTATGCCCGTCTTCCCTCGTTGAAGGGGCCGGAAACCGTTCAGGCGGCGGCACCATTCGAGTCACCGGTCACGCATGTCTGAGGCACGAACCTGCGCGCTGGTTTTTCCTTCCAGGTTCTGATTGACTAGTCCCGGGTGTGCTCAGCTCTCATCAACTCATCATATCGAGGGGCCATGGCCATCAAGAAAGGTGACATTCTCGACGAGCGGAAACGATTTCCGGATTCCTGCGGGTTAGTGGTCAAGTGTACCGGCGGCGGTGAGGGCTTTCAGAAGATCTTCTGCTGTGGACATGAATTGACTGAAGACGATCTTGTGCCGGAGATCATGTCGTCGAGAGGCCGGAAACGGGGGGCGTTGCTTCCGGGTGCGATGTTGGAGGAAAAGCGGCAGTTTCCTGATTCCTGCGGCCTTCGCCTCATGGTGATGGATGGCGGCGCCGGGCTGCAAGGGATCGACTGTTGCGGTCATCTCATTACCTCCGGGGCGGTGCACGGGTTACGGTTCGGCCAACCTCGCGAAGACGAGGGCCCGCTGCCGACCGGTCCGGCAGGCCAGGCGTGAGGCCCGCACCCAATATGCCGGGGTCGGAGGAAAAGTTTCATCGGCCTAGTCTGCGCTGGTGGCTTGGTTTCATGGACCAGCTGGACCGCTTGGGGTACGTCGCCGCCGGGTTTAGCCTGCTCGCCCTCTGCCTGATTATTTTCGTCCATGCCTGGTACATCTTCCTGGCTCGACCTGGTCAGCTCGCGCTCCTGCCCGCCGCCCTCAAGTTATTGAACGATCTTCTCCTGGTGATCATTCTCCTGGAACTGTTTCGCACGGTGGTGCGATTTCTTCAGACAGAGGTGCTGGAATTAGAGCCATACCTGTCCGTGGGCATCATTGCCTGTACGCGGAGGCTGTTGACCGCCAGCGCGGAACTCTCCTATCAACTCGAGGCGGTCGCCAAAGAGACCAGACACGAGCTTTTTCAGCAATACCTCATGGACGTGGGATTGAACGTGCTCGTCATCATCCTCCTCATCGGAGGACTGTACTTGCTTCGCTCGCGCCCTTCGACCGAACGTCCAGCCGCTCACGATTGAGTCTGGACCGAATAGCAGGGGGGTACTAGGTCCTTCTTGCCCTCTCCGTGCCTCTTATGGCATCATGCACGTCTTCTTGGAGGCATGGTGGCCACATTGCTTGAATATGTGGGATCAGTGCATATCTATCTCGGCCCCTACCGGGGTAATCCTATTGCCTTGTATTTGAGGCGTACGGAAACGGGATGCCAGATCGGCCCGCGCGCTTATCCGTGGAATGACGTGATAGGGGCCGGCGAAACCCCCAACAAAGCTGCCGCGGATTTCGAAGAAAAATGGAAGGGCAAGGGGTTGGCTGCTGATATGTATTCAGGCCCCTCATGGGAAGGGGGAATCAAGCCGGAAAGACCCGCTCCTCCCAAACCCGCGGCTCCCCCGAAGCCTGCGGCCGCTCCTGCGGCTGGTGCGCCCGCCCCGGCGGCTTCCGGCACCTCGGCCGCCGCTCCTGCTGCACCGGCACCGGCTGCGTCGAAACCTGCTACGCCCGCTGCGGCCCCTGTGGCCGCCGCTCCAAAAGTTGCCCCTGTCGCTCCTACCGAAGCTTCATCGTAGTTATTCCACCGTCGAATTATTGGAACAGCCTTGTTAGGTCCGTTTTGGGCTAGTGGCTTGTTCACCGGCCGGACTCAGGGCGAGTTTGCTCCGGCGTATGCCGTAGGTGGCATAGACGACGATGCCGATGATCGTCCAGACGAAAAAGCGAATCCAGGTCAGCCAGGGCAGGAAATACATGAGGCCGAGGCAGGCCGAGATGCCCAAGAGAGGGATGACCGGCATGAAGGGCATGCGAAAGGGCCGGGGATGGTTCGGATTGGTATAACGCAGCACCATGATCCCGATACAGACGAGAACGAAGGCGAATAGCGTTCCGATGTTCGTCATGTCGGCTGCTTCGCCGATGGGAATCAAGGCCGCCATGATGGCCACGGCAATGCCGGTCAAATAGGTCGCATGGTGAGGCGTGCGAAATTTCGGATGCACACCTGACAACCAGGGCCCGAGCAGTCCATCTCGGGACATGGCGAAAAATACACGGATCTGGCCCAGCATCATCACCACCAGCACGCTGGTGATCCCCGCCACCGCTCCGACCGCCACGATCGCGGCTCCCCACTTGAACCCGGCCACCCGCAACCCTTCTGCCACCGGTGCATGGATATCGATTCGGGAAAAGGGCACCAAGCCGGTTAAGACGGCCGCCACGGCAATATACAACAAGGTGCAAATGCCCAGCGACGCGAAGATCCCGATCGGAAGATCGCGTTGGGGATTTTTCGCCTCCTCGGCGGTGGTGGAGACCGCATCAAACCCGATGTAGGCAAAAAACACGATGGCTGCCGCCGCACCCACCCCGGCAAATCCGAACGGCATGAACGGCGACCAATTGGCCATGTCGACGGACGAGGTGCCGACCGCGATGAAAAAGACGATGACGGCCAGCTTGATGAGAACGATGCCGCAGGTGGCTCGGGCGCTTTCCTTCACGCCGACGATTAAGATGCCCGTGACCAGCAGGACGATCACCGCGGCCGGGATGTTCGCAATCCCTCCGTCTGCACCGGGGGGATGCGTGGCCCAATAGGGGAGCTCGAAGCCGCAGAGTTTCAGAATATTGTTGAAATAGCCGGACCATCCGATGGCGACCGCGACGCAGGCCACGCCGTATTCGAGAATCAGATTCCAGCCCGTCAGCCAGGCGAGGAATTCTCCCAGGGTGGCGTACGAGTAGGTATAGGCGCTGCCCGCGACCGGGATCATGGCCGCAAACTCCGCATAACAGAGAGCGGCGAGCGCGCAGGTGATGCCGGAGAGAATGAACGACAGGACGATCCCCGGCCCGGCTCCGGGCCGGTGCGCATCGCCTACGATCGCGGTGCCGATTAGCACGAAGATGCCGGTCCCGATGATCGCGCCGATGCCAAGCCCCGTCAGGTCCCAGGCGGTCAGGCTCCGTTTCAGGCGATGTTCGGGGGCGTCGGAATCAGCGAGGATTCGTTCGATCGATTTGGTGCGAAACAGCGGATTGCCCACGCCATGTCCTCTCTGCGGTGACGTCACGTCCATGTCCGCTCTCATGGTTGAATGCATACGCTGTCATGTGTTGGTCCCGCGTTGCGGAGGCGAGGGTCGCGGCGCCGGGCGTCGTGAGGCGGCCCGTAAGAAGGCCTGAAAAAGTCGCCGGTGCGATTGATGGCGATCGAATAAAAACTCGGGATGCCATTGCAAGCCGAGAAAAAACGGGTGGTCGGGATGTTCGATTGCCTCGACGATGCCATCGGGCGCGGTGGCACTGGCCGTCAACGCGCGCCCCACTTCTTTCACCGATTGGTGATGGGAGCTGTTCACTTTCATGCGCTCGCGCTTGACGATGCGATCGAGGAGCGTGTCGGGGGTGATTGAAACACTGTGAGAGAGATGAATGGCGGGGGCTGTCTGCCGATGCTGGAGCACATCGGGAACCTGAGCGGGAATATCCTGGTAGAGCGTTCCGCCGAACGCGACATTCATCGTTTGCATGCCGCCGCAAATGGCCAGGGTCGGGAGCTGGGTCCGCGCGGCCAGCCGGACGAGATCCAATTCGAAGCTGGAGCGCCGCGGGGCGACAATCGGAAAGGTGTACTGTTTCCGCTCTCCGTAGAGCGAGGGGTCTAGGTCGGGACCGCTGCCGGTCAGAAGCAGGCCATCGATGCTTCGGAGGAGGCGGCGACGTGCCGCGCGATCCGCCACCAGAGGCAGAATAAGCGGCACCCCGCCCAGTTCTTCGATGGCGCGAACATACCGAGCCCGGAGAAAATAGGTGGGCTCTTTGCCGCCCCATTCCTGACGATCACCGGCATTGAAGTCGGGCGTGACTCCGATGACGGGTTTCATGCTATCGAATCGGTTCCAGGGGAAGCGGCAAGGGTTCTTGAGGTGTATAGTCCCCGGCTTCCCGCGCTGGTTCGCTCGAGGACACACCAAGAAAGCGGATCGGTTTATCCCCCTTCAGATGGTCAGGCGTGATGATGTAGGTGCCGTACATGCTGGGAACCCAGATATTTTTTGCCGTTTGTTCGCTTCCGCCGGAGAACCCGTAGGCCAACCCGCCGACCACTCCTCCTCCGATGGCAAACGCCAGTTTGAGCGGGAAATAGATGATCGTTGCCAGCGCGGATCCTGCTTGAATGCCGACACCTGACGGGCTGGCATCGGAGGCGGGGACGTTGGAAGCACTCCCCGATTCTTGAGCCGCGACCGGCACGATGAGGATGGCGAGGGAGCACATCGTCACCAGGCCAAGAACCAAGGCATTCGACCAGAGGCTGCGGCGTCTTTTAAAGGACAGATGGACAGAGACGTTCACGTTGAGTGCCTCCTTCGTGCTGAGATGCTGCCGGTGGAAAATAGAAGATGAGTGCCGATGGACTGTCTACGATTACGAGTACTCCGTTGTCGTTATAACAAATTCATCCCCGTTTTCAAACCCCTTCCGCGTTTGCAGCCGCTGTTGGCCGCTCGTCAGATATCCGTGATCTCCCCCAGGTCTAATTCCAGGCGAATGGGTTCCGTCACCAACTTGGGCTGCTCGCGGATGATGTCCCGGAGTTCGCCGGCGAACGCGGCCGCGGCGATCACTTGGTTGGCCTGCTCGATGCCTGCGCGGAGGGCGAGGTTGAGCATGCAGGAGCAGACGGACTGGATGAACAGCTCATCAGCCCGGAGAGACACCGCCTCTTGCTGTTCTTCGCCGCAGTGCTGCAACTGATTCCTCATCCACGTCGAAAAACCAATGTCCCGGCGAGCCTGCTCGAGATCAGCTTGGGTGATCTCGATGCCGACCTGCACCCCGCCTTTCCAGCTGCGTTTCTTGACATTAAACACGCAGCGCAGCACATCGGGCCGATCGTCCACCGGTTCGGGGCCGAAAAAAAATGTGACGCGGTACTGAGCGGGATCGGTTGTGGAAGGAATGTTCATAGCTGGCCGGGAGCATTGTATCATTCCAAAGAGCGAAGAGCATCGCATGGTTGCCGGCCGCTTTGGATTGGTTTCGATTTCCGAATCACGTTATGATGCGGTTATGGACATTTCCTCCCGCTTCATTGCCCGGGTCGACCGGATTCAACAGGCCATCCGAGAGCAACCGGGCATTGATGGCTGGCTCTTCTATGACTTTCGCCATCTCGATCCGATTGCCTATCGGGTGTTGTTATTGGATCCCTCGATCCATGTGACGCGCCGCTGGTACTACTGGATTCCGGCGATAGGGACGCCCGTAAAGTTACAGCATCGCATCGAGCCGCATGTGCTGGACGGGTTGCCCGGCGAGGTGCGGTTCTACGTCTCCTGGCGAGAGCAGCAGGCGGCGCTCAGAGCCCTCCTGCAATCGGCCAAACGGATTGCCATGCAATATTCGCCGATGAATGCGATTCCGTATCTCTCTCGAGTGGATGCCGGGACGTTGGAGCTCCTGCGCAGCTGGGGTTTGGAGGTGGTCACCTCTGCGGATCTGGTCCAACAATTCGAAGCCGTGTGGGATGAAGCGCAGTTGGCCTCGCATCAAGTGGCTGCCAGCGGGCTGCGGGCGATCGTGGACGAGACGTTCGGGTTTATCGGGACCTCTCTGGCCGCAGGTCACGTGCTCACTGAATATCGCGTCCAGCAATACATTCTTTCCCGGATGCAGGCCCGCGGTCTGGTGACATCGAGTCCACCTATTGCCGCTGTGAACGCCCATAGCGCAGATCCTCACTATGGACCTTCCGCCGAGGGCTCTGAGCCCATCAAGCAAGGAGATCTCGTTCTGATCGACCTCTGGGCCAAACAGCCAGAGCCGCGGGCCGTCTATGCCGACATCACGTGGACGGGTTTTGTCGGAGAGGTTGTGCCGGTCACACAGCAGGCTGTCTTCCAGATCGTCCGGCAGGCGAGGGATGCGGCCGTGGCCTTTGTGAAAACGCGTGTGCGGGATGGCGAATTTCCGTATGGCTGGGAGGTTGACGATGTGTGCCGGAAGGTCATTCAGGAGGCCGGCTACGGCGAGTATTTCGTTCACCGGACCGGGCATTCCATAGGGGAAGAGGTGCACGGCAACGGCGCGAATATCGACAACCTGGAAACGCAGGATGGCCGCCGGCTGTTGCCGGGCACCTGTTTTTCCATTGAACCGGGAATTTATTTGCCGGAGGACTTTGGTATTCGAAGTGAGCTGGATGTGTATCTTTCGGCCCACGAGGCGGTCGTCTACGGGCAACCGGTCCAAACCGAACTTGTTGCGATTTCCGTCCCTCCCGCGTGAAGTCTGGTCTTGTTCCCAGCCAGGCCCTGCCCTTTCTTGACAGTCTTTGTATCGGGCGGCTATCGTGAGATTTGAACGGCCGAAACGGTCTGGAGCCTGATCGTATTTATTTGTCCAGGAAGGATACCAAACATGTTTGGCACGATGGGATTCTCCGAACTGATTATCATCCTGGTTATCGTCCTGATTATCTTTGGGGCGGGGAAGCTTCCGCAGATCGGGGAAGGGGTTGGCAAAGCTCTTAGAGGATTTAAGAAAGAAGTGAACGACATCCCGCCTGCTGACGCCACCGCTGAGCAGAGCGATTCTCCGAGCAGCGCTTCTCAGGCGGCAGCTCAGCCGGCAGCTCAAGATGCCCAGGGAAATCAACCCTCGCCGGTCGCGCAGCCGGCTACGGTACTGACCGCCACCGCTCCCTACATTCCCGGTCCCGAATTAACGCCCGGTACGACAGCAGCCTTAATGGCTGCGGCTGCACCCCAGGGCCCTCAGGCTGCTCAGCCGTCTAAACCCAGGGTGGCTCAAGTAGCGGCAGGCCAAGTTGCTGCCGAGCCGGCGGTGGCGCAAGGTCATCAACCTCCAACCATGGAAGATCGTATGGCGGCTCCGGCACCGGTGATGCGAGGCCAATATCCCCCTCTGCCTGCTTCGGCTCAGGCTAAACCCGTAGCCAAGCGGCCCTCTGCCATTGTCAACAAAGATGCGGTGGCTCGTGTACAGGCCGCGCAGGCCGCCATGCGCGCGAAGGCTGCTCAGCCTCAGCCGGCCGGCCTTTCTCCTCAGGACATGCAGGGTTTGGGTGAGGGGCTGGGGGATGCCGTACGCACGTTCCGACAGGCCGTCGCGGATGTGCGCAGTTCGGTCGATCCTCAAATGCGAACCATTCGGGCAGAAATGGATTCCGCTCAAAAAGAATTGGAACAGTCGATCGAAGCCGCCAGGCAAGCGCCGGTGCTGGACGAGGATGCTCCTGCAAAACCGATCTAGCTGATACGAGAGTTCCGCTCTTAGAAGCTCCGCAGTTTCGTGTGCGACAGCGAATGGCACATCCTGGGTCGAGAATGGAGCCTTTTCGCTTCGGCCGATTGATAGATCTTGATGCCAAGCTGCTCTGCTGGTTCTACGCGCATTCCGGTCGGTGCCGCATATCCTGATAATGCTAATGTCCGCATGAAACCCGGTTCCCTCTCGCGTGCAGGTGGTCACATCGCATTCTTTTGCGCGTTGATATTGTTCTCCTCGCTGTTTGGCTGTTATCCCGATGTCTCTCCAGCAGGTCCGGAACAGGTTTCGAGGAGACTCAGCGAATTGCTCGCTGATCCTGACCCCGAGGTTCGACGCACAGCGGCAGAAGCTCTAGGGAAGATCGGTCATCAATCTGCAAGCACGGGACTGATTGCGGCACTGGAGGACCGGGATCCCTCAGTCCGAGCCGCTGCGGCATTTGCCCTGGGTCGAATGAATGACGGAACGAGTGGTACGGCCCTCGTTGCGCACCTGGCGGATGCATCCGAAACGGTTCGTGCGGCGTCCGCATTGGCTCTCGGCGAGATTCGCCTCTCGGCGGCTCACGAGAAGCAGATTCTTCGCACGCTTCACCATCCGAATGCTGCTGTCCGGGTTGCCGCAAGTCGCGCGCTCCTGAGCCTGGAAGTGGTTTCTTTCTCACCCCAGCTCACATCGGCATTGGGGGATACCGATGCGCAAGTGCGTCAAGGGGTGGCAGCGGTGCTGGGTGAAACGGGAGACGCGAGAGTTGTCCCAAGTCTCGTGCATCTCGTGCGAAACGATGCCGACGGCGGTGTACGTGCCGAGGCGGCCTTTCGGCTCGGGAAAGTCGGGGGTATCGATGCTCTCGGTACGTTGTCAGCGGTTGCTGAGAAGGATGTAAATCCGACCGTTCGAGAATGGGCGCGTTGGGCTATCCGGCAGATTGCGGCATCGTCCGGGTTCGATTCAGGGAATCGACAAGGTCAATAAGCCGTGCTTGGGCCTCTGGATCGATGTGGGTGAATTGAACACCCATTCCCGGAAAGAGCAGGTAACGCTCAGGCTTTGACCGCGTCCAGGCGACTTTTGCGCGTGTTTCAAATTTCTGCTGCGGGCGATCCGGTAAGGCAAATTCTACGGTCAGTTCGGTGCCAGGTGCCAACGGCGTACTGCTTTCTATAAACAATCCCCCTCCCCCGATCCCGCCGGTCAGGCTGTCGAAACGCTTTCCGTCGTCAGTGGCGCAATGTACTTTTATCGCAAGAGGAGCTCGTGGGTGTGATCGATTATGTGCAAAGCGGGCATCTTCATCCAGAGAGAGCAGATGGTCGATCAGTGGACCCCAGCCGAGAACGCTTAGTCGCTCTCCCTTTTGATCGAACACAGATACCGTTTCCAATTCGCAATCAATCCCGAGCGTTTTGCCCTGGTGTTCGCGCGTTGCGGTGACGGGGAATTTCATTGTGGGGTCTCAGCGGGTGCAGAGCGTATCGACCATTTGGAATGAGGTCGGCTGTCAGGAGTTTCAGTGGGACTCGCCTTGCGGGATGCCCTTTACGGAGTGGACGAGATTCAGGACGCGACTCCGCGTCTCCGATGCAATCTCGGTGAAACGTACGCCCATTCCTGGGCTGAACGTGTACTGATCAGCTTTTGGGCAGACCCAGGCGATCACTCCCTTTGCCGGCATCCACTGGTTGGCATCCTCCGGCAATGTGAATTCCATGGCGAGTTTGGTTCCAACAGCCAGGGGCGACACACTCTCGATGAATAGTCCGCCGCCGCCGATTCCGCCTGCTCGACTTTCGAATTGCAGGCCATCGGGAGTGTGGTATTTGACGCGAATGGAAAGCGAAATTCGCGGTTCGGACCTGGCCTCACGGGATTGCTGGGGTTTGCGATAGGTCAGAATCTGGTCGACCAAAAAATCCCATGCAAGACTTCCCATTGGTTCACCATTGATGCCCACCACGGTAATCACTTCCTTGGAAGGATCAATTTCAAGCGTCTTGCCCTTGTGCCTTGTGCTGGATACGACAGGAAACTTCACGCGAGCCGCCCTTCAGAAAATCTAAATGTCCGGGAAAGGCATCTGGAGCAAGTATAGCGTATCGCTCTGACTTGTCGATAGAAACCTGCGGATTCAGGCGGCCTGAACGGGATGGAGTCACTGCCCGGCAGGGAAAAGCACAAAAAAAGAGGGGGCTAATGCCCCCTCTCCTTTCTTGGAAACCATTCAAATAATTGAGGTGTGTCGAAGGGTTATGCGCTTTTGACGTCTTTGTCCTGTTCGAAAATTCGAATGGGCGCATGCTTTCCACTGATGGCATCCTCGGTGATCACGACTTCCTTGATTTGCTTCTGCGAAGGGGCATCGTACATCACGTCGAGCATGGCTTCCTCGAGAATTGCACGTAATCCACGGGCACCGGTTTTCTGGGTAAAGGCTTTCCTGGCCACAGCACTCAAGGCGCCTTCGGTGAAGCGGAGCTTCACTTTTTCGAAGGAGAGCAATTTTTCATACTGCTTAGTAAGCGCGTTTCGAGGTTCCGTGAGGATACGAATGAGCGCCTCCTCGTCAAGTTCATCGAGAGTGGCGACGACCGGCAAGCGACCGATAAACTCCGGAATCAAGCCGTATTTCAGGAGATCTTCCGGCTGGACATGCGGCAGCAGCTCGCCTAATCGAATATCATTGCGCCCCCGGACTTCGGCTCCGAAGCCCATAGATTTCCGGTTCAAGCGTTGCTCAATAATATGTTCCAAGCCGACGAAGGCGCCGCCGCAGATGAACAAGATATTGGAAGTATTGACCTGAATGAATTCTTGATGCGGATGTTTACGTCCACCTTGGGGCGGCACGTTCGCGACCGTTCCTTCGATGAGCTTAAGCAGTGCCTGTTGCACGCCCTCGCCAGAAACGTCCCGGGTGATAGACGGACTATCGCTTTTCCTGCTGATCTTGTCGATCTCGTCGATATACACAATCCCACGTTCCGCGCGCTCGACATCGTAGTCGGCAGCTTGGAGCAACTTGAGGATGATGTTTTCTACATCTTCCCCAACATAGCCCGCCTCAGTGAGTGTCGTCGCATCGGCGAGGGTGAAGGGGACGTCAAGAAACTTAGCCAGTGTTTGAGCGAGCAGGGTTTTTCCTGTCCCGGTCGGGCCCACAACGAGAATGTTCCCTTTTTGGAGTTCAACGTCGTCGACGTCCTTGTCTTTGGCGGATATGCGTTTGTAATGATTGTGCACGGCAACAGAGAGAATGCGTTTCGCGCGATCCTGACCGACGACATACTGGTCAAGATGATGCTTGATTTCAGCCGGTTTCTTCAGTTTCGAAGAGATTTCTTCTTTGGCTTCTTCCCAGTCCTCGGCAATGATGTCATTGCAGAGGTTTACGCATTCGTCGCAGATGTAGACCGTCGGACCGGCGATGAGTTTTCGCACTTCGTCCCGGCTTTTTCCGCAGAACGAACACCGCAAGTGCCGATCAATCTTTTCCTGTTTAGCCATGCTGCCTCCTGTACACCAAAGGTCAACTAGCTCTTGCTGCCGTCCTTCCCTGAGTCCGTCGATCCTAGGGGCTTAAGGCTCTTCAGGGGACGTGTGATGACTTCGTCGATCAATCCGTAGCGTTTGGCCTCCTCGCTGGACATAAAATAGTCCCGCTCGGTGTCCTGTGAAATTTTATCCAGCGGCTGTCCGGTATGTTTGGCCATGATTTCGTTCAGCCGTTCGCGAATTTTGAGAATCTCGCGGGCATGAATGTCGATTTCGGTCGCCTGGCCCTGAAATCCTCCCATCGGCTGATGAATCATGACTCGCGCATTAGGCAATGCATAACGTTTGCCCTTCGTCCCGGCAGTCAAAAGAAAAGCCCCCATGCTCGCCGCCTGTCCCAGGCAGATCGTATTAATGGATGGCTTGACATATTGCATGGTGTCATAGATGCCAAGTCCGGCCGTCACGCTTCCACCGGGGGAATTGATATAGAGGTTAATGTCCTTTTCAGGATCCTCTGCTTCCAGGAAGAGCAACTGAGCGATAATCAGGTTTGCAAAGACGTCATCAATTGGAGCGCCGAGGAAGATGATGCGGTCCTTCAGAAGACGTGAGTAAATGTCGTAGGCCCGCTCACCACGGTTCGTTTGTTCGACAACAATCGGAACTAGCATTCGGCTGAATCCTTTCCGCTAGAGAACTGACGGGTGGAAACTCTTCAGTTTACCATACTCATCCCGCCGGGATTTGACGGCCATCGCCCGACCTTTCGTGCCGCCAGTCAGGCATTTCATCCTCTCAGCCCTGAATCATGGCGTGCTTGTAAACAAAATCCAAGGCTTTGTCAGCCAGTATTCGCGATCGCAAATCATTCAGCGTATCTTGACCACCGGCTTGAATCATTCGGGTGACTTCCTCGACCGAGAGTTTGACTTCAGCAGCGAGTCGCGCAATTTCGTTACTGAGGTCCTCGCTTGTCACCGTGATGTTTTCTTTTGCTGCGAGCGCTTCGAGTATCAGCCCTACCTTCACACGCCGCTCCGCCTCCGGGCGGTATTCTTCCTGCAGCTGTTTGGCTTCGTCGGTGTGGGGGGGTGAAGTCTCGGCACCGGCAGCTGTTGTTCGCTGACGGGACTGCAATTGCTGGCGAACCATAGCAGAGAGTTCCCGTTCGACCAGCGTTCCGGGAAGATCGAAATGATGTGTTTCCGCCAGTCGCTTTAAGATTGTTTCCTTGTAGGAATCCTCGATGTCCTTTTTCAAGGCACGATCCATTTCAGCGTGCAGTTTCTCCCGGATTTCCTGCAGGGACTGATAGGGGCCACAATCCTTCGCAAATTCGTCATCAAGTGGAGGAAGTTGTTTTCGCTTAATCGACTTGATGGTGCAGCGAAAATTGACCGTTTTCCCCGCCACACGCGTATCGGGATGGGTTGCCGGATAGGCCTGAGGAATGGTGATGACATCACCGTCTTTTTTCCCGACCAGGTGTGGTTCAATCTCGATTCCCAACACGGAAGACTGAGACCCCATTTTATGGAGGTGCCCCGTTTTGGTTGTCCCATCAAGCGAAGCGCCGTCCAATGTGCCTTCAACGTCTACTACCGCAAAGTCCCCCTCGGCCAAGGTCGTTCCGGCTGGAGCAGGATGTAATTGAGCCATCTGTTCACGAAGCACCTCAAGGGCTTTTTGTACCTGTTCATCCGTGACCGTTCTCTGGTCCTGTTTCAGAGAGATCGGATTCGGAGCTTTGTAATCCCGAAGCTCAATCGTCGGCTTGATTTCAACGGTGGCCGTGAAGCTAAAGGGGGAGTCTTTCTTAACTTTGACCCGTTCTAACGGTGGGATTTCTACTAAAACAGGAACTATTCCAGCCTGGCGAATAGCTCGGTCATAATAATCCGGCACCAGACTGCGAATGACATCCTCTTCCACCGTTTTGGCATAGCGCTTCTCAAGCAATTGGAGGGGTGCCTTTCCCGGGCGGAAGCCTGGGATTCGAACTTGTCGATTCAATTCGGAGTAAGCTTGGACAAAACGGGAGTTCACTTCGTCCGCCGGAACTTCGATCTTGAGGGCTCGCTTCATGGGGCCGAGTTCAGTCATTTCCATTTTCATAAGTATATTCACGTCCTCCGAATCCGATAATGTATGGCGCGTCACGCCAGGGTATAGGGGTTGGTGCGAGAGGGGGGACTTGAACCCCCACGGTTACCCACGAGATCCTAAGTCTCGCGCGTCTGCCAGTTCCGCCACTCTCGCGCGACGCTGAGTACTAGGCTGCTCACTGATGGTGCGTAAGGAATGTGTGCGCACGTCTAAAAGCAGGATGAATAATGACATTTTGTACCGTCGATCGTGTCTGCCTGTCAACCCATACGCCGGTGGGGCCTGCGTTTGACATGTCGCTTCAAGGGGAAGTTCAGGGCGGAATCGTTCTGAGAAATTTGCCTGGTCGAGGCTCCGTGCGATCGGTGCTTCCACTGATACAAGTTCGGCCCTGGCACTGAACTTGTGAAGGAGCGCTATAATGAGCGTTCGAGGATGTCGCGCTACAGCCCCAGGCGGGCTCTGTGCCCAAAGAAAGGAGGCTCCCGATGAAATGCCGGCCTCAGATTATTACGATTGGATGTCTCATTCTGTTGTGCGGCCTCCCACTTTCTGTCGGGGCCTACCGAGACTATTTTACTGAGGCGCAGAAGAAGGAACTAGGAAAGATACAAATCGTGTTGGTCGAGGCGCTCTCCCTGACAGATAAAGGGGGGGGGGACGCCGGCGGAATTTTGAACGTGGTAACGCGGCGCATGGGCGAGTTGGGGTATTCAGCCGTCTCGGATTCCCGCCTACCGCACGATGTCGTGGTCCGCGTGAAGTGCGAGCAAAGGAAAACGTGGGAGGGGACGGCGTCTGCGGGCGGAGACAACGACTTGCCGGATGCGCCATCCCGGCTCTGGAAAGGTCCCGCCTGTCAGATTACCTACGCTTTGGGAGGCATGAAGGTCAAATGGCAGAAGGAGGTGCGGACGGAATTTGAGGACGCCGGCGCGGCCGCGCAATCGGCTCAAGCCCCGGACCCCGGGCTTGTTGCGATGAATGCCCTTCAAAACGCCTTAGAGCAATACGAATTCCCCCTTCTCCTCACAGCGGAATGGGGTCAGCCCGATCGCTTGCTCAAACTGATGGATGCCCCACAAACCAGTCAGATGCGCAAATTGAAGATTATTTCCCTGCTGGGGGAGATGGTTGCAGATGAGGCCTTGCCCCATCTCACCGAAGCGTTGAAAGACAAAGATCTCGCCAAGCAAGCCGCAGTCGCATTAGGCAACATGGGCAAGGAAGGTATTCCCATTCTTATCGAAATTTTGAGGTCTTCCAAGCAGCCTGACTTGCAGGCGGCTGCGGCCAAAGGTCTTGGCGACCTGGGTAATATTCATAGCGACTCAAGAGTGGTTCCCCCTTTGCTGGAGATGCTGGACGCTCCTGGGATCGACATTACGGTGCAAACGGAAATTGCCTGGGCCTTGGGGCGAGTGCCGGATCGCCGGTCCGTCGAACCCTTATTCGCACTTGACCGAAAACTACAGAAGATTAGAAAAGACCCGCCCGATCCGCAGATTAAGAAATTGAAGGAGGCGGTCTTCTGGTCAATCAAGCAGGTTTACACTGAAGATCAGTATAGTTAAGGCAGTTCGTTGCGCATACTTGCCTCCAGAAGGGTGATTGTATCCTTCAAGCTGTGAAAATGGCGGCGACTCTGTTATGAGAGTCACAATGGAGGGGACAGTTCGTCAGAGCGAATAACACAGACCAGACTTGGCCTAGCCTGGCTTAACAAAGAGGGACAGATGATGAGCGCTATCTCACGACGACGGTTTCTGCACATCTCCGCTCTGAGCGGTGGCGCCTTGCTCTTTGGAGATCTCGCCGGGCGCATCTTCGAAATGCCTTTCACGCCGTCAGCTGCCTTGGCGGACGAGCCGATCAAAATCGGTATCCTGGATCCATTGTCGAGTCCCTATAAAACGTCTTCCATCCATGATGTGCATGGAGCGAATGTGGCGGTGGATCTGTTCAACAAGCGCGGGGGGGTGCTAGGGCGGCCGGTGACGATCGTAGAAGCTGACGATGCGTCCAATCCTGAGGCAGCCCTCAAGGCGGCAACGAAGTTCGTGCAGGATGATCGTGTAGATGTTTTGATGGGCACCTTCAATGCCGATTGCGCGCTCGTGGTTTCTGAGTTCGCAAAAAAGCAGAACAAGCTGTTCATGGTGACGGGATCACATTTGCCTGAATTGACAGGGGCGGCGTGTAATTCACACACCTTTGTGTTCATGCCCAATGCATCCATGTTGGCGCAGGCCGTCGTTCCTCAGTTGGTCAAAGCCTATGGCAAGCGCTGGTACATGATTACGACCGGTTCGCTGGATGGAAAAGCCATGGCTCAAGCCATGGCTTCAGCCGCGCTCACGCAGGGGGTAGAGTTTGCTGGCGAAACGGTCATGCCGTTCGGTTCAACCGATTTCTCCTCGGCCTTGACGGCGGCCAGGGACAAACATCCGACACTGGTGCTGTTCAATCTCTATGGGTGGGATTTGGTTCACGCGCTCAAAGCGTATACCAAGATGGAATTGGGGAAGGACAAAATCGGTGTCGGTGGGATGATTGCCGGCGAACAGATCGGCCGACCCCTCGGTTATGCCAACAATGCCGGTATCTGGGGCCTGATCTGGGACCCGAAAATCAATACCGACGGATCCAGACGATTTATCCAAGGCGTCGTCGATAAATACAGTCACACTCCGACGTCGCGTTGTTATCTCGGATACGCGGCGATGACTCAGGTTCTGGAAGCGATCCAACGGGCCGGCACCACTGAGGCGTCTGCCCTCATCAAGGCATTGGAAGGGTATGAATTTGATGGCCTCAAGGAGGGGCGATCGTATTTTCGGGCCTCAGACCATCAACATGTGCAGGATGTGCTGGTGGGCGAGGCCTATGGCAAGGAGCTTGGACTGGGGCACTACAAGATTCTCACGACGGTTGCCGGCGATGCGGTTGCGGCTGGCCACGCCGGTGTCTGCCAGTTGTAAGCCGGTCGGCGTTGATCGCCCTAGTAAGCGGGGGTCAGCGCGGCGAGACGATTTCGTTCTTCAGTCGTGTTACCCGTTCCTGATGCAACGGTAGGGCCCTGCACGATGACCAATTCGAGGCGGCGGTTTTTCTGGCGGCCTTGCTCAGTTGCATTTGAGACGAGGGGTCTTGAGTCGGCCAAGCCGACCGCCTTGGTCCGTTCGGCGGACATCCCCCCGTTGACCAACGCCCGGCGGGCATTTTCAGCCCGAGCCCAGGACAGCGCCTTATTATCCGGAAACATTTTCTGAAGCGCTTTGCTCAGCGCTTGATTGTCCGTGTGGCCGGCGACCTGCACGAACTTATCTGAAAGCGGTCCCAGCACGGTACCGATGCGCTTGAGCATAGTCACGCCTTCAGGGGTCAATGCGGCGTCGCCGGGTGCGAAGAGCCAATTGCTGGACAGTGCGATCGTCAGGCGGTCCCCGTCCTGTTTGACCGTGACAGCCTTTTGCCCACTCTCGCTTGGGAGCACCTTCAACAGCTCCTCTTTCATGGCCGCAAAACTTGCCTCACGCGCAGAGGCTTGGTCAGGATCGGTCGGTAACGGGCGTCCCGTGCGGCCGGTGCCCCTTTCGGGTGAGGCGGCATTTTTATTGGACCTCGTTTCCGTCTCTCGCGGAGATGCGGTTGGCTGCCCGCCTTTCTGGCGCGGCGAAAGGTCACGCGCCTTTTCATTCACACGTTGTTCAAGGGCGGCGATGCGGTGGCGAGCCTGGTAAATTTCGGCGATCATCGCATTATATTGTGGCACGAGCTTGTCCCGTTCCATCAGGCGCGAGCGAACCGTCTCAAAGGCTTGTTCCCGGTCTCTGAGCTGCTGATCGAGCGCACTGATGCGCGCCTTTAACGAATCAATGGTTGCTGTGGCGGTTTGCAATTGCGCCGCGAGACTGTCTCGTTCGGCATTTTCCGAACGTACTGCGCGAAGATCGTGATCCTGCCGGGCGACCTGCGCTTCCAGTTCCATGATTCGACGTCGGGCAGCTTCCAGATCTGAAATGGCGGTCGAACGCGTTTGCAGCGTGACCAGCTCCTTTTCTCGCGTCGCAAGTTGTTGTTCAAGGCTTCCGATACGTTGGCGGGCCTGCAGGAGTTCGTTGTTGGCCAGGGCCAAGTGGTTGGCGGCTTTATCTCGTTCAGGCGCGAGTCGGCGCAGTTCGGCCAATTCCGCATCTTTGGCGTTGAGCAACTGGTCGTAGGAGGCGGCCGCCGGCTGGTTCTGGCGATCCCCGAGCTTACTTTCAAGATCGCGAATGCGGTCATGAAATTCACCGAGTGTTGTCAGGAGCTGTTCACGCTCCTGTTGAAGGGCCAGGAGTTTTGCATCCCCCGCCGGCGGTGCAGGCGCGAGAAGCTGCGGTCGGGGAGCAGTCTCACATGCTGAGGCGAGGGCCCCGAGAACCATGAGCGCCCAAACAGCTCGTCTCATACGGTCTCTCCCTGGTCATTGGGACCGGCGGCGATATCGCGGAGGGGCGATGGTCGTTACGGAAATATTCCGGCGGGCATCACGTTCGGACGGTCGGGACCGATCAACGTGAGAGTGATCAGCCGGTGTGAACTATGCGTGCCCGACGAATGGGGGTAACCATGCACGCCCCAAGAACACGCCGGTACTCTAGCGCGTTCTCGGGGTGGACGCAAGGCGTGCACTGCCTGATGACCGACTTCTACTGGCCGACCACGATTTCGACGCGTCGGTTTTTCTGTCGTCCCTCGGCGGTCGCATTGCTCGCGATCGGCCGACTGTCGGCATGTCCCTTCGCAACCACTTTGTCACCGGACATGCCCCCCTCGGTCAAGGCTTGACGCGCGCTCTCGGCACGCGCCTGTGAGAGCTCGGCATTGGTCGGGTATGTTTTGGCGAGTCTTCCCTTGATGGGCACATTGTCCGTGTGGCCTGCGACGTGAATCGACCGATCGGGATAGTTCTTGAGCACGCTCCCGATCCGATTCAACACATCGGATCCGCCGGGCTTGAGGGTCGCTTCTCCGGAGTCGAACAGCAGCGTCGTGGCGAGACCGAGCGTGAGCTGATCTCCGAGCTGTTTCATAGTGACGTGACCTTTCGAGACTTCCGCCTGTAGAAGTTTTGAGAGGTCGTCTTTAGCTTCAGCCAGGCTGGTTCTGTGTTGGTCGAGGGCGCCCTTCAGGCCGGCCATTTCCTGGTCTCGCCGCGCGATGTCGTTTTCAAGATCGGACGCCCGTTGTTTGGCGGCGGCAAGATCTCCTAAGAGTTTCTCACGGTCAGCGGCGGCAGTTTTCAGCGCGGCCAGATCCTGGTCCTTGCCGTGGAGCTGGCGCTCCAATTCGCTGATGCGTTGTTTGGCCTGTGCCAGTTCGGACGACAGACGATCGCGATCCCCGGCATTGGATTTCAATCCGGCGAGTTCCTGATCCTTCGAGGCGAGCAGACCTTGCGCGGCCGCCAGCTCTCCGGCCAGCCGGTCTTTGTCCCCCGCGCCCTGTTTCAAGGCCGCCAGTTCTTGCTCCTTGGACGACAACTGGCTCGCCAGCCGGTCCTTGTCGGCCGCGCCCTGTCTCAACGCTGCCAGTTCTTGCTCCTTGGCCGACAACTGCCGGTCTGTGTCGGACAATTGGCTTGCCAACCGATCCTTCTCGCCGGCGGCGTTCCGGAGGCCTGCCAGTTCCCGGTCGCGCTGGTTGAGTTGATTGTCCAGTTCACTGATCCGCGCCTTGGACTGATTGGAGTCGGCGGCACTCGATGAACGCAGTCGCTCCAGCTCGCCTTCCAGAGCGGCCTTCTGCCGTTCGAGTTCCGCGATCCGCAGATCCCGCGGATCAGGCTTGGGCGGGGCTGGCTTGGCGACGGCTTTCATTTCATTCAGTGCGCGGCTTGCCGTGTCATTCGGCGACGGAGACGTGGTGCACGCCGTGAGTAGGGCCGCGCTCAAAAGCATAGAGACAATGCGAGAGTCTTTCATGCGTTTCCTCCTTCAAAACCGGTGATGCCGCTGGCGCGAGCCGGGCGGCACCGGGGCATCATGGACACGATGTGGTTAGCGGCGATCCTGTTTCAAGAGATCACGGATCTCCGTGAGAAGCACCTCTTCCTTGGGCGGCGCCGGCGGCGGTCCGGGGGGTGCGGCTTTTTTAAAGCGGTTCATCTGTTTCACCACCATGAAGATCACGAACGCAAGAATCGTAAAATCGAGCAGGGTCTGCAAAAAAACCCCGTAGTTGATCGTCGCGGCGCCGGCGGCTTTGGCTGCGGCGAGGGACTTTCCTTTTCCCTCTTCGGTCAACGGAATAAAGAGGCTGGAAAAATCCATGTGCCCCATGAGCAGACCAATGGGAGGCATGAGAATATCGCTGACGACGGAGGAGACGATCTTCCCGAACGCCCCTCCGATGATGACCCCCACCGCCATGTCGAGCACATTGCCCTTCATGGCAAATTCTTTGAATTCACTCATCATGCCCATCGAACCACCTCCTTGTGAGCTGAATGCCCGGCGATTCCATTGCCGACCTTACTGTTTTCGACTGGTGTCGAAGCTGTATCCCAGCGTGATTAGGTACAGGTTATCGGTATCCGAAACGCCCGGAGGCGGATTTTTGTTGTATCGCATGGTCCATTGAAATCCGCTGACCAGCCCGCCCCATATTTTGAACCGCAAGCCGGTATCGGCGGTCAGGTAGAGATCTTTGGCATTGGCGAGCGATTGGAAGCCTTCCTGGAAGTGATACAGGCTGACCTGATCGCCGCCCCACAACGGCCAATTCCATTTGACGGCCCATCGGCCTCGCGTGCTGGATTTGTCGTTGGCGAGCTTGAAATCTTCATTAAAGTACGCGGCGCCGGCTTCCGCCCAGAGGGTCATGTCTTTCAAGATGCCGCTTAAGTCGCCGCGGTCGAGGAATTGATAGCCGGGCCCCGTGGCGAGAGCGGTCCGCAGCTTCAAATCCTGGAAGGTGTCCTGTTCGAAATAGGCCGACGCGAACCAATACAAACGTTTCGTGAGAAAGAAGTCAAGCTTGATGGTGCCGCGGCTGTTTCGCACGATCAGGGTATTCGCGTTATCGCCATAGATGTACCGCCCTAAGATGGTTAGGCGCAGCGATTCACTGCGGGCGGACAGTTCACCGAGCAGACTTGCGTTTCGCAGATGGCTGTTGCCGGTGGTTTGTGAGAATCCGGCT
The DNA here is from genome assembly GCA_902500995.1 of uncultured Nitrospira sp. Lineage (GTDB taxonomy): Bacteria > Nitrospirota > Nitrospiria > Nitrospirales > Nitrospiraceae > Nitrospira_A. Next base: position 216,605 of record CABVSR010000001.1, on the reverse strand, counting down.
TGAAGGGCGCCGGTATAAATCACGGCAGGCTGGTTCATGCCGACGACCGCATCAAGCGGAATGGTCATCGTGGTGCCCATCGGAGCGGCCTGCAACACCATCGCGCCGGGTTCGCCCGCCTTCGCCGTTCCCACCACCGTGGTGCCTTCTTTCAGGCTGAAGGGCACGGGACGATTCACGACCAGTTTTGCCACGTTCGGCCACATGACCTTCACGATGTCCTCGCCGGCGGTGGGCCCGAACGCGGTCTTGATATGCAGTTCGTCGGCGATCATACCGAGCACATGCCCGTAAATGACGGTACCGTCCTTGAGAGTCACAGAATCGAGTGCCGGCGCCGCGGCTGCGGCCTCCGGCGGAGTCGGTGTTTGGGCCCATACGCCTGGAGCCGTGAGCGCCACGCTGAGCAGGGCAAGTAAGAACCATTCGACACGTCGCATCATTCGATCCTCCCGGGGCTTGCGAACGGCAACGATATCCTGGTTGCCCGATGAGTAAATACGTGCGCGTTGTATAATTGATTCTGCGTAGCAGATCAACTTTTCTCCTGCCCACGCACCTCGCGCTGCCATGGTGCTGACCTCCCTGGCATGAGCCGTTCCATTCGCATACGCGCGCTCTAGGGGAAACACGGTAACCATGATGGTGCACGCGATTCATGGAAGAACGTGCGCGGTCAGAAGATCGCAGCGCGGTCCATGCAACATGCGTCAGGATGAGGCGGGCGGAGCGCTGCGCCGGCATGGGGCAAGTCGTCATTCCCGCCACGCACTTGCTGTGCCGGCCATACACTCATTTAATACTGCTGAGTCTCCGCGCCGCCTTTGCGCTCGCCGCCACTACCTTGGCGTCCGGCGCGCCGTCTGCAGACGGGACGGTGAGCAGCCCTTCAAGCAGGGCCAGGCGGAGTAGTTGCGCGGCATTCGCCGCCCGGAACTTTCTGAGCAAGTTGGCGCGATGGGACTCCACGGTTTTCTGCGCGATCTGCAGCCGCGCCGCAATTTCTTGACTCGTCAACCCGGCCCAAATGTAGTTCAGAATTTCCTGCTCTCGCCGGGTCGGCCGGTCCGGCCGCGGGTGTGACAATGGGAATACCTTATCCATCGCTGATTCACATGCTCCTCTCTGAAAGTCCTGCTGGGTGATCCCCACGGAATTGCACGCAGGGGTTTGTGCGATTCCTTCTACAAGCTCCGTGCCTACGCGGAGAAACATGCGTCAAGACGAATCAGGGCGCTGCGAGAGAACGTCACGGCTGGGCGTATGGAGAGGATCCTGGCGACAGGAAGAGACGCATCACATCGTCTTCCATTGTCTCACCGGAAACGATGTGAGACACTTGCCGGGGAAAGCGTGCGGCTGTGGGGCTAGCTGGTGGGGAGGTCGAGTTCGGTCAAGCGGCGGTAGAAGGTTGCGCGACTCATCCCGAGAAGACGCGCAGCTTTGGTGCGGTTTCCCCGCGCCTGCCCGAGTGCGGACACGAAGCGACTGCGTTCATCGTGAGGGGCGACCGGATCCGACGGGAGACCGGCTTGCTGCCGCCGAAGCTCGGGGGGAAGATCCGCGGCCTCGAGCTGGTCGCCTTTGCAGTGGATCATCGCGCATTCGATCGTACTCTTGAGTTCGCGTACATTTCCGGGCCAATGATATTCCATGAGCATTGCCATGGCGCCGGGGCTGGCGCGATGGATGAGTTTGCCCATGCTCGCTCGCCCTTCGGCCAGGAATGAGGTGACCAGCAGCGGAATATCCTCTTTCCGGTCCTTCAGCGGAGGAAGGTGAATGCGAGCGACTCGAACCCGGTACAGGAGGTCGGCGCGAAAGGTTCCCTTGGCCACGTCTTGGGCAAGGTTGTGATGCGTCGCCGTCAGAACGCGAACGTTGACCTTTCTCGGCCTGGTCTCACCGAGCCGGGTCACTTCCTTCTCCTGCAACACGCGCAACAGATTGGTTTGCACGGTATGGGGAATATCACCGATTTCATCGAGGAACAGGACCCCGCCTTGCGCGGCTTCAAAGAGTCCCTGCTGGTCGTCGATGGCGCCGGTAAAGGCCCCTTTCTTGTGACCGAACAGTTGACTGCCGAGCAGCGAATCCGTCAAGCCTGCGCAGTTGGCGGCGATAAACGGGCCCGTGCGCCGGGCGCTGGCTTGGTGTAACGCGCGGGCGACCAGTTCTTTCCCGGTGCCGGTTTCACCTTCGATCAGGACGGTGGAATCCACGCGGGCCAAGTCCTGGATCTGTTCATAGACCTCGGTCATGCCGCGGCTTTTGCCGATGAGATCGAAATAGTGCGCTTTCTGCTCCAGCAGGCGCCGGAGATGATAGACATCCGTCATGTCATGGAGAAACGCAATCTTGCTTCGCTGGTCCCGCGGGTCGTCGTGCAGTTCGATTTCCAGCCACAGACGCCGCCCTGCCGGCGTTTCAAGGTGGCAGCGGACTCGTTCCCGTTGTGCCAGCGGTTGATCAAGCAGCGCTTGCAGCGCCAGCCGGTCGGCTTTCGTGAGCGGGAGCAGGCTGTCCCACCGCAGTCCCTGGTCGAGGGCGGGTGAGGGTAACTCCAGGAGGCCGGCTGCGGAGGCGCTCACAAACCGAACCAGCCCTTCCCGGTCGATCAGCACCGTAGCCAGCCCAAGCTCCTGTAAGATGGCCGCCACGTCGTCCCGCGATCGCTCCATGTCCACGAGCTGCCTGTTGAGACGATGCCTGGTGCGCTGGTGTCCGCGCTCCTGCTCATGCTGTTGGAGTGCCTGATCCCGCGCCTGCTGGAGCGTGGAAGCTTGTTGTTCATAGGCTGTCCTATTGTGCTGCACGACCAACAAGCGACGGGCTTCGACGCGTAACGCCAACGCTTCGAAGTGCCAGGGCTGTTCGAAGACCGTCCGTTCTGTCCAGAAGCCGGAGTGTCCGATGCGATCGTCATGGGCGTCCCACACATCTGCCGCATCGGCCAGAAAATTATGCAACACCGGCGTGCGACTATCGACGGAGAGCTTCAGGGTGCCTTCAGCCTCCGGATAGAGGCGAAACAGCCAGGATGGCGGATGGCCGAGGATGCGAAATTGCGTCCCGGCCATATGCTCCAGGATGACGAAGTGGAATCGTTGCAACAGTGTGGAGCAAAGCACGTCTTGCGCGCGCGATGACGTATCAGGAGCCATGCGTCTTCCCGCCTGAAGATGGAGCCTGTGAGGGAACCAACATGGCGCGGGCCAAGGTGGCGAAGGCGTCTTCCACGCCCTGACCGGTTTTGGCGCTACTCATCAGACACGACCATCCACGCTGCGCCAGCTGCGTCAGGTCTTGATCCGTGATGTCCCAGTCCGTCCTCCGATCGTGCTTATTGATCAGGACGACAAACGGGACGGGACCGAGGATGTCGGTTGCGCGTTCCTGAATGCCCAAGGCGATGTCCAGCGTCGCGCGCCTTGTGCCGTCAAGCACCAGGAGATACCCCGCCGAACCCCGCAGGTAGGAGGGGCGCAGCTTCTGGAACTCGTCCTCTCCATACAAATCCCACAAGACCATGGTGAGGGGTGTGCCATCGACAGTCATCGATTTCTTGTCGACCGTGACTCCGATGGTTGTTTGGTACTGTTCGGAAAAGCAGCTGCTGACAAAACGCCGAACCAGGCTGGTTTTCCCCACGGCAAAGGCGCCCAGCATGCAGATCTTTTTTTCAATCATGCTGGAAGTCTCTCACCGCGCAGGCTGAATGGCAACGTCCAACGAGGCTCGCCGATGCTGCTGCGAAGCGCCGGCCCCGGTGGGTCCCTCCTGTTCAGCCGACGAGGGGATGCCTTTGGTCTCAAACATGAGCGCGGGAAAGGATGCGGGCTGAATGGCGTCGAGGACCGCTTGGGCGCGATGCTCGCTGAGGCGGCGGTTGGTGTCCGCTCCTCCCAGGACGTCGGTTTGGCCGACAATGGACACCGTCGCTCCCGCGCCGGCAACGCGGGCCATGTCGTCCAGCTGCCGAAGCATCTCGGAGATGCGGCGGACAGTATGAAGTTGGTCCGGCGATGCGAGGCGGCTGCTTCCCGGTTCAAAGAGTATCGAGGCCTCGGTCAACTGCCGCCGCAGCTCACCTAGAGACCGGCTCACGAGGCGTTGATCGTCATACTTATCTATGCCGGGCAAGGTGCGTGCGAGGATGCGGCTTTGCCTGATCCAATCCGCCGGGGCCGTGCCTTCGACCGCCAGGCCCTTCCCGTCCAGGGACAAGCGCGCGGTGGACGGCGGCGCAAGGACGAAGCCCGCTCGCTTCAGAATGAATGCCGCGTCGAGCGCATAATATGGTTGCCACTTTGCCTCCACTCGACCGGCGTCGATGCCAGTCTCCTGAAGAAGGACAGCCGGATCGGCGGCCAGCGGGTCGCGAAGCCCGCTGAGGCGGTAGCGGCTGCCTTCCGTTTCAGAGGCCGTCACGACAAGGCCAGGCTCCGCCGCCACGCGGGTGAGGTAGGTCTGCCATCGCTGGCGTTCCTGGTAGGCGGAGAAACCCCACCAGGCCATCGCAAGGAGAGCGGCCAGTGCCAGCAGCCAGGTCATCGGGGCGACTCCGCGCCGGGGCGATTCGAACTGCGCCCGCAAACATTCTTCCAGAAGAGGGGTGACGCTGGAAAACGCGGCGGCATCTCCTGTGAAGCGGGTCAAGGCCTCCGACCGTTCGGCGTGAATCCGATCGAGTGTATCCTGCAGCTGTACGCGAAGGCTTTCCGGCGGGGTGCCGCGAATCACCGCGGCGAGTATGGCGACCGGCCCCTGCTCGATCCAGACCGTGAGCTCACCGACCTGCAAGGTATTCAGCGCCTCGTCCGGGGTGCCGCCGAACGAGTCCTGCACAAAACTGCGGATGGCCGACAACATGCCGGAGACCAGGGTTTGATCCTGCACGGCCACTGAGTCGCCGGCCGCATGCGCCAGCAGCAGTCCGGTCTGTGCGTGGATGAGGAACACCTGTTCGACCCGATACCGCAAGGTATGCAGCAGGACAATTTCTGCGAACGGTTTGCCGGTGCGCAGAGCTTCGATTCTCCATCTCACACTCTGGATCGACAGACTGTGTTCGATGGTTTGATTGAGGGACTGCACCATGCTTCGCAAGGCATTGGCGATGGCCTGACGAATGGCCGGCATCATGATTGGAGCGATGGCTTCCACGATCATCTGGGGCTGTCTCCGCACGGACACGCCCAGTGCCTCCGACACATGCGGGGTCAGAACATGCGTCAATTGCTGATCGTTCTCTCCGCGCAGCGCGATGGCATCGGGAAGAACCCGGCTGAGGTTGTGCGCATTGAGGTCGATGTGCTCGACCCGCTCTTTGAGCTGTTCGAGGCGCGTCTGTTCCGGCGCTAGGAGAAGATTGCGCAGTTCGGCATAGTCGAGGTCGTCCGGCGTCGTGCCGGCTTTAGAGGACTGTGCCATACCGGTTCTCTTGTTCGTGGCCATGAGAGCGCTGCGTAGCAGAGGACATGGGTGAAGACCTGATGCGCCTCAGTGCGAGGAGGGCAAGCCGTGACGGTCCCGGCATGGAGGAAGGATTATGCCTGTTGAGGAGGCTGGTCATCGGAGAGCCTCTGCGAAAGTTCGTGAAGCAAAGTGGCCAGCGCTGCCCGGTCGGTTTTTTGATGCGAGAGTTGTTGCACAGCCTGTTCGAGCCTGGCAGACAGGGTTGCCTGGTGTTGCGTGAATTCATCTGTGATGGAGGCTGCCCGATGCTGCAGCTGGTCTCGCAGATCGCGGTACGCCTGCTCGCTCTGCTCCCGGAGCTGCCCGGCCGTCTGCTGGAGGACTCCGGCGAGGGTGTGCAACTCCGTCGTCAGCGCGCCGACGGCGCTCGTGCGGCCCTGCTCTTCGGTGCTCAAACGTCCCGTCACCTGCTCGACTTCCGTGCGAATGTACTGTTCCAGTGCGGCGAAGCGTTCCTTGAGGTCTTGCCGCAGTTGAGCCGCCTCTGCAAGCAGCTGCGTTTCGAGCTTGGTAAACCGGCGCTCGTGGTCGCGGACTTGGGCGCCGAAGAGAATGTCGCGGATCTTATCGAGATTGTTGCCGGCGGTTGGATCATCGGCGAGAGCGGGGTCCGACTCAGGCTCGGTGACCGTGCCGGGTGTTCGTTCCGCATGTCGGGTGCGATCGAGATCCGTGTGCCTGCTCATGGTGTGCTCTCCTGGGCCGCGGTCGTCCGTCAACGAAAGGCTGCTACAGTAGCATGTTTACGAAGGTGCAACAAGTCGCACAGGGCCCTGCCGAGGGGTGGGATTAGGGCCGGGAAGGGGCGCGTACGGGGCTGATTCAGGAGGGATTAAGCAGGCGCACCTCACGTTGTGGAAAGGGAATGTCCACGCCATCGGCGCGGAATCGCTGGATGATGGCCTGGTTGAGCTCAATTTGCGCAGATCCGACGGCAGCGACAGGGACCCAGGGCCGAATGGACAGGGTAATGGAGGAGTCGGCGAAGGCGGCAATCCCGATGATCGGGGCGGGATCCTGTAGCACCTTCGGATGCCTGGCGATCAGTTCGCGCAGCACACGGAGGGTGGTGTCGATGTCGGTGTGGTAGGACACGCCGATGGACAGGTCCAACTGTCGAATGGTGCCGAAGTTGTGCAGAATCTCCCCGACGACTTTCCGGTTGGGGATGACGATCCTGGAATGGTCGGGGTGCAGGAGCGTGGTGGTGAAGATATCGATTTTTGCGACATCGCCATGGACGCCCAGCAACGACACATGTTCGCCGACCCGGTAGGGCTTCGTGAAGATGATCGAGAGCCCTGCCACGACATTGCTGAGCACGCCCTGCAAGGCCAGTCCCATGCCAAGGCCCGCCACGCCGAGGCCTGCCACCAGCGGGGCGATTTGCACGCCGAGTTGATCCAGCGCGATGAGCAGGCCGAGCAGGACCAGCAGGGTTTTGACGAGTCGCAGGAGCAACAGCCGGAGGGGCGGCTCCAGATCCTGTTCATTAAGCCATCGCTCGAAGAGGCGCCCCACCGAATTGGCCACGAAGAGGGAGGCAAGAATAACGAGGATCGCTCCCAGGATGCGAAATCCGTACTGCACGATGTATTGGGTAATCACATTAGCAAGCGACATGTCTCCTCCGCCCCGTCCTATCGGCCGAACAATCCCTTCAGAAGGTCCTTGCCCTGTTGCTTGAGGTCTTCCGGCTTGGCGGACCCTTTCAAGAGATCGCCTACCGCTCCCTTGACCTTTTCCTTCACCTGTTCTTTGACTTTGCCGGCGAACATTTTCGTGTCGAGCCCGTAGGAAGGGGCTTGCGTGCTGCCGGTGATCAGCAGTGGAAGTGAGAGACGTCCATTGCTCATGGCCACCTTGGCAATGGGCGACCCGGCGACTATTTTCTGACTCAAAGTCTGCGAGAGGTTCAAATTCAGTTTCATGTCGAGGGATTGATCGAGACCGATCGTGCCGCCGCCGGTCGCCTGAAAATCATGGCTATCGATCAGCAGGCGCTGCAGGCCGATCAAGCCTTGTTTGATGACCAGGTCGCTTTCGATCGTGGAGAATGCCGTGGCTTTGACATTGTCCAGGGACACCCCGACCACTTTCAGCAACATCGCGGCCTGTTGCAGCAAATTGATGCCTTCGATTTTGCCCTCTTTCACGGACATGCGGCCGGTTCCCGCCAGAGCCTTCACCAGGTCGGGACGGGTAAACCCGCGCCCGCTCAGCGCCAGCTCCGCGTTGGCCGTGCCGCTCAGGGACACGTGGTCTGTACCGGCCGCCTCCAGCGCCGGTCCGACTTGTAGGCCTTGGAGCGAAACGGTGCCCGTGAACGGCGGAGCCGAAGTGCCGAGCCCAAGCGTGCCCTGGCCGCGGAGGAAGCCCCCGAAGACTTGCAGCGTGAGCGTGGTGAGTCGCGCCTCTTGCCCTTTCATTTCGGCCGCGACCTGAAGGTCTTTGATCTCCACAGGCTTTTTCAGCGGCAGGGCGACGGGCAGATCGGCGGTATTCACGAGTTTTGAGGTGGCCGTCACTTTCGCCAACCCGCCGACGACCGAGCCTTTCACCTCCACCCGTGAGCTGCCCAAGGCGATGGTCAGGCCAAGATTCGGCACCTCTGCGAGATCGAGCGGGGCGGCCCCTTCCTTAGGCGGATATTTCGCGCGGACGTTGACATGCAGGTCTTTCACCTCGACTGGTTTGGCCAGGGGGACGGCCACAGGAAGGTCGGAGGAATTGATGCTGGCCGAGGCCGCGGTAAACGTGGCCAGGCCTTTCGTTGCCGTACCCTTGATGTTGATGGTTGAGCCGCCCATGACCAGGCTGAAGCCGAGATCAGTCAGGTCCACCTGATTGGCGGGAGGCACGTCGGGCTGGAGCGGGTACAAGGCATGAAGCGTGAGATGCAGATCTTTGATCTGGACGGGCTTCGTCAGCGGCAAGGCGACGGGCAGATCCGCCGTGTCGATCTGTAGCGCATTGACCGTGGCATCGAGGTTCCCGCCGATGGCGCGTCCCTTGAGCCCCACTGCCACCTTGCCCAGGCCCAGGTTAAATGCGAATGATTTGACATCCAGTGTTTCCACGAGCGGTCCGAACGTCCCATCGAGACGCACAGGGAGGTTATAGGGCAGGACGGTTGCTCCCAGATGCACAGTGGGACTGTCGCCGAGGTGGACGGAGGTGAGCAAAAATTCGAGCTGATTGACCGTGTATTCGGTGGGCTGCACGGTCGATTCGTCACGATAGGTTAATTTCCCGCCATCGATGGACACGCGGTCTACGGCGAAGAGCGCCAGGGCCTGAAGCGGACTGCCGGCCGGCTGTGCCGGCGCCTCCGGTTTCGTCGGCGCGGGGGGGCCGGCTGGTTTGGCGCCGATGGTGGAGATGTTGAGCTGGCCTTGTGAATTTTTCAGGACCAGGATAACCGGATCGCGCAGGGTGATCTCTTCCACCTCGACCCTGGCTTTCAGCAGCGGCAGCAGCTTGACGCCGACATCCAGCGACGCGAGGGAGGCGAAAGGACCCGAGCGGAACGCCGGATCATCCTGGACAACGAACCCGCCGATGCGCGCGCCGATGCGCGGCCAAATCGTCAGGCGGATGTCCTGCAGTTCGACTTTTCGGTTCAGGGCCTCCTCAATCAAAGGGCGATACCGGTCCTGATACTTATTCAAGTCAATGAGAAAAGGCAGTGCGATGATCAGGATCAAAAGGAGCAGGATCACGGCACTGATCCCGACCAGAATTTTCATCACATACCTCCGCTGAAATTGTCCCGCAGTATAGGAATGCGCGCGAAAGGGGTCAATGGTGGCAGACCGCTCACGGATCGCGCGCGATCGCGTCGGGAGGATTTCGCCTGGGCCAGGGATTCCCGCTGCTTGGGGATGAGATATGACCTGGATGGATGCCCCCTTGCCTTGCCGCCCACCAACCTGCGTGATAAGATGCCACCCCTTGCAGTCGTCCGATCGTGGAGAGGTGCGAGAGTGGACGAATCGACATGCTTGGAAAGCATGCGTCTCGGCAACGGGACCGTGGGTTCGAATCCCACCCTCTCCGCCATCAACAACCCGTGCAAGGCTAGGAACGTGTGTGAGCTGGAATTGCCACCGAGAGGGAATGCGGGTGGGATTCGAACGAGGGGGATCGCGGGGGAGACACTCCCCTGCGGGGGGAGACACGAGGGGGCCGGCCCCCTCAGTAGGAGCGCGTAAGCGCGACTTCGAATGCCCACCCTCCCCGCCATCAGTTGAAGACGTGTCGCGTCAGGCATGACATGAAAGGGTATGACAGGGTACGCCGTTTAAGGCGCATCCCCTTGCCTTTCATCCCTGCCGGACCACGAAATCCTCGGGGCCGGGCCCTGTGCAACAGAACCCTGTGAACCCCGCCAGGTCCGGAAGGAAGCAACGGTAAGCGGTTCGTTCTGTGTGCCGCAGGATCACCTGGCCCCACTTCCATTGATGACGTCTTTCGAGATGCGTCATTCGTGAAGCGTCCGCATGAGGGACGCGATTCCGATCCACGAGGAGCGGTCCATCCCGATGGATTACCAAGTCTCCGCAAGAAAATACCGGCCCGGGACGTTTGATGATGTCATCGGGCAATCACACGTCGTGCAGACGCTGATGAACTCGATCGCCACCAAGCGGATCGCGCACGCCTTTCTCTTTTCCGGCACGCGCGGCGTGGGAAAAACGACGGTCGCGCGGATCTTGGCGAAAGCGCTGAATTGCGAGCAGGGGCCGACAAGCACACCGTGTAACACCTGCGCGAATTGCCAGGAGATTGCGCAAGGAACTTCGGTGGATGTGGTCGAAATCGACGGCGCGTCAAACACCAGCGTGGACGATGTGCGGGAAATTCGCGAGAACGTCAAATTTGCGCCGTTTCGGGGACAGTACCGGGTCTACATCATCGACGAAGTGCATATGCTCTCCAATTCGGCATTCAACGCGTTGCTGAAAACTCTGGAAGAGCCTCCTTCTCATGTGGTGTTCATCTTCGCGACCACGGAAATTCATAAGATCCCCGCGACGATTCTCTCCCGCTGCCAGCATTACAACTTTCGCCGGATCTCAAAGGCCGAGATTGCGCGGCGGCTGCGACATGTGGCCGACGAGGATGGATTGACCATCGAAGACCGCAGTCTGATGGCCCTGGCGCGCGCCAGTGAAGGCAGCATGCGCGACGGACTCAGTTTGCTGGATCAAGTCATTGCGTTCGGCGGCAAGGCGGTTCGCCATCAGGACCTTGAGACCTTGCTCGGTGCGGTTCCGCAGGAGCGGGTGCGGGCGATGGTCGAAGCCGTGATCGAGCAGAACAGCGCCAAGGCCTTGCAGGTCATCGCCGGCCTGTTAGATCAAGGTCACGACCTCCGCGCCTATTGCGCCGAACTGGTGGAGTATGTGCGCAATATGCTGGTGGCGGCTGTGGTGCCCCCCGGCCCCGAGTTGCGAGGGTTGATCGAGGCGACCGATGAAGATGTGACGCTGCTGGCTCGGGATGCGGAACCGTTCACCGTCGAGCAGCTACAAGAATTGTTTCGGATGTGGGCGGCGGCGGAAGATCATTTGCGGATGAGCGCTCATCCGCGGTTTATCCTCGAAACGGCGGCTGTTCGGGCCACCCGTCTGCTGCGCGCAATGGAGAGTCCGGCGGGCTCCCCGGGATTAAACGTACAGGCGCGGACCTCACCGGTGGAACATGGAGCGGGAGCCCGCGTATCAGCGTCCCCGTCGGAGAGGGTGGTGCCGCCCAAACCGCCGAAGCGGGACACGACGAAGACCCACACGGAGGCGAGGGAAAAGGCGCTTGGTCCAAGCGAGGCTGCTCCGGTTCCGACGGTCGCCCCTTCCGCTCCTCCCGTGAAGGCTCCTGCGATCCCGAAGGTTCCGCTCGAGCCGGCACCAAACACTGAGACCCTGTCTCCCGCCGCTCCCTCCGCATGTGCCGCAGAGGTCAATTGGGAGGAGTTCCAGGAAGCTGTTGCCGGTCAGCATCCCAATATCGCGCCGTTCCTGGAAATGGGTCGGGTGGTGAAGATCGAGGGCGGACTGGTCACGTTGGGGTTTACCAAGCAGGCGTCCGTGGCGCGGGCGATGCTGGAGAAGGAAGACAATCTGCAGGCACTGGCAGCGCTGGGAGCACGGCTCTACGGAAGTGCGTTACGGGTTCGAATTGTCGAAGTGGCGGAACAGGATCCGGAGGCCGCTCCGACAATGAAGCAGCTACGGGTCGCAAAGGAGCAGGAGCAGCGCGTGATCCTGACGCAACAGGCGAAGGCGCATCCGCTCGTGAAACAAGCGTTGGAAATGTTCGGCGGAGAGTTGGCCGAGGTCCGCACGACGACTCCCGCACAGGAGGTACAGGAATGAAAAGTCCGTTCGGAAATATGTCCAACATTTTGAAGCAAGCGCAGGCCATGCAGGAACAAATGGCGAAAGTGCAGGAGCAGGCTGCGGCCAAGACGGCTTCCGGAACCGCGGGCGGGGGCATTGTGACTGTGACGGTGAACGGCGCAATGGATCTGTTGAGCGTGAAGATCGATCCGGAAGTGGTCAAGTCCGGCGATGTCGACATGCTGCAGGATCTGGTTGTGGCGGCCGGCAACGATGCATTGAAGAAGGCACGTGACATGATGGCCGAAGAGATGAAAGCCGTCACGGGGGGAATGAAGATCCCCGGCCTGTTCTGATGCGGCCGGCCTCCGGCGTGCTGACGGCTGGAGGCTCGCGATGCCGGTCGATGGGACGGGGATCTAACGCTGCCGTATGAGTATTGATCAACAGGGACTGCTGGCTAAATTGGTTCGCGAATTGGTGCGTTTGCCCGGGATCGGCCAGAAAAGCGCGCAGCGGCTGGCCTTTCATCTTCTCAAAGCGGAGCGCGAGGATGCTCTGCGGCTGGCCGAAGCGATTCAGGCGGTGAAGGATGGCCTTTCGTTTTGCCGCCAGTGTCGCAATATCGCCGAAGGCGAGCTGTGCGAGTTCTGCCGGGATCCCAAGCGGGATCGCAGCAAGATTCTCGTCGTGGAGGAACCGAGCACATTGTATGCGATCGAGCGCGCCGGTGGATACCGAGGTCTGTACCATGTCCTGCTCGGGGTCTTGTCGCCGCTGGATGGTGTGGGGCCGGCGGATATTCGCGCGGAGGAATTACTTGAGCGGGTGAAGGCCGGAGGGGTGGAGGAAGTCATTGTGGCCACCAATCCGACGATCGAAGGCGAGGCGACGGCGATTTACCTGACGCGACTGTTAAAGCCCCACCATGTCCGCGTGACCCGCATTGCCTATGGAATTCCCGTCGGAATGGATATCGAGTATGCCGACGAGGTCACGTTGGTGAAATCAATCGAAGGTCGAAGAGACCTGTGATTGGGGCCGTCTGGGCCGACCTGAGTTTTCTGTCGGGACCAAGGCCAGAGCCTCATCCCGCTCCATGACGAACCGATTGACCCCTCCGATTCGCTGCTGCTATAGTCGACATTCGTTGGATGGTCTGGCGGCGATACCGGCCTCGTACTACCGAGTAATCGATGAAGACTTCGGCGAAAAAATCCACTTCCGCCCGAAAGAAACCTGCGAAGGCGAACGGGGTTAAGTACCCTGACATTCAGAAAGACCTGGAAGGCCAGCGCGCGGCTATTCTTGCGGAAGCCGGGGTGGTCCTGACGAATCCTACCGGTCTGGAAGTCTTTCCCGATGTGAGTGATCAGGCGTCCGCAGAAGCCGATCAGCATTTCTCATTTCGTATCCGCGAGCGAGAGCGAAGACTGCTCAAGAAAATCGATGAAGCCTTAGGGCGGCTGGCGACGCACACCTATGGCATTTGCGAAGGCTGCCGCGGCGATATTCCCTACAAGCGGCTGAAGGCTCGTCCCGTCACGACGCTGTGCATCGAGTGCAAGACAAGTCAGGAAGAAGCGGAGAAGTCTCCCCGGTAACGTCGGTTCTGTCCCTCCCCCATCGCTGTTGCTATCCCGGTACTTGCAGAGCCACCTTCCGTTACTCATGCTTCAAGGCTTTAACGCGCGTTTGCGCAAGGGCCCCGCGATCAGCCTCCTCGGGGATTCCTTCAGTGAGGGCGAGATACGTCTCGTATTCCGTAATGGCGCGTTTGGGGTTTGCGTCCGCAATGGCTTCGGCCAGATTAAAGCGGGCAATCGCATAATTCGGGCGCATCAGGACGGCCTTTTCGAACGACGCGAGCGCATTCTGCTTCTGCCCCAGTTTGCCGTACACATATCCTAGATTGTTGATGACTTCCGGGGAATTCGGCCGGAGCGCCAGTGACGCCAGCAGTTCCCGCTTGGCTTTTTCCAGATCACCGGCGGCTTCCCAGGATACTCCGAGGCGATGGTGGAGTTCTGCTTGCCAGACCTGGCTGGTGAATCCTGACGCGCTTGCCTTCTGATACGCGTCGAGCGCAATGGTCTGATTTTTTGTGCCGCAGTAGGCGAGTTGGGCGGTTTGGCCTCGGGCGAACTGCTGCAGTGAGGCGAAGGGCTCCTTATCTTCCGCTCCTTGCTTGTCGAGGTGCTGGCCTCCCTTCTGTTGCCCGGTATCCCGCAGCCGATCGAGAAACTCTTTCCGGTAAGGAGAGAAGAGCGTGACGTAGGGGTCGATCGAAAATGATGCGGCAAGGAGTCGCGGAGCCTTCCTGTCGCCCAGCACAAGGTACCGTGTGGTGGTTTTTTCATCTCCCGTATCATAGAGGGTACTGAAGGCCATATTCTGGCGATCCGCCAATTGAGCGACGGTCAGGTAGAATTCCAGGCTGGGTTTCAGCTGGGAGAGCGTATAGCGGAGCGTTCTGTACGGATCTAAGTCGAGCCCGGAACGAAATATGAAGAGTGTTCCAACCAAGGTCCCGTCTTCATCGAAGAAGTACGACTCATCCCCTTTGGAAAGGCTCTTCTCAGCCGGGATGAGGAGTTCTTGCCCGCTGCCCCAGCTTCGGGTCTGAGGCACGACGCCAGGATGGCGCTCCAGAAATACCTGACGGCTATCACAGAGTTTCGTGGCTCGCAGCAGGTCGAGATCGCTTTCTGAGGGTGGCAGCGGCGCGCGTGCCGGCGGGGGAGTCTCGCAGCCTGTCAGCAAGACACAAACGGCAGAGAGTGCGAGCAGCAATGGGAGCCGACGATGCATGGCCGGATTCGATACCCCGGGTCAATGCCAGAGACGATTGAGGAGCAGAGCATACCTGAATGGGTATCGAGATGCGACTGGAGGGGGGATCAGCGACGCGAGCCCCCGCCGCCGAGGATGGAGAATCCCCGTCGGCGAGGTACCAAGCAAGAGTTACCGGCGTTGCGAGTCGATCATCGAATCTTCAGCTGTGTAGCCGAAGAGGTAGGGCGCATGTCTCGCAATGGCATACAGTGGCCGGTTCACGGTGTAGTCCACGAGGTGACCGACGGGGTGGAGCACAAAGCCCAGCCACCGGTACGGATGGTCGTTGGCTTGTGAGGCGGCCATGGGATCGGAATAGACCAGTGACGTACTGTCCATCGCGCTATAGATGCTGAGCGGCGCGTTGTAGTTTTGATCCTGTGTCGCCACTTGATTGGTGGTGGAGCAGCCCGTGGTCAGGAGCAATCCCAACATGATTGTGGCCAAAGTCCCGCGCATACCATGCCTCTCTTTCTTCTAGTCGGAACATCCTCAAGACAGGAAGTCTGTTCCTTGTGAGAAAAGTCTAGCGCAGGGTCTGCATTCTGTCCAGTTAGGTACCTGCCCCGGCCTTACCAAGAAGGGCGAGACAGATTCACCGGTGGCATGAGTTATTTGGCTTGGAGGTGATTGAAAGGTGGATGGTGGGCGATACAGGTATCGAACCTGTGGCCTCTTCCGTGTGAAGGCGAAAAGCTAGATTTTCACAATGTTCGCTGTTGCAATGGTTTCCCCACAAAAGCTTTACAAATCAGGTCTTTAAGAGCGTTCTATTGCTTCGACTGTGTACAGGACATTTTGAGGTTTTCGATGGTTTCTGACACAAAAATGACCACAGTGAAATGACCTCGGACGACAAGATCGTTAACCAGCGGGCGACGCTGAAAGGAAGTGGTTCAGCGGGGCCGATCACAAGCGGGTGCTCAGAGAGTGAACGCGACAACGACAGTCGAGCGGCTCGCAAAATCGCCGACCGCTGACTACAGAGCATTAGCACCATGGTATACTGCCTGCGGGCATACTGGATGCGTTACCGATGAAAGCCGTGAAGTACACCAAAGAAGGCGTGGTGATTCCCTCCTCCTGGATGAAGGGGTGGGGGAAAGCTGTGGTGGCACACCGGGACTCCGACGTGCTGATTTTGGAGTCTCCGGCCAGAGCAGCCAGTCGGAAGAAGCTGGCTCGCATGGTGAGCAAGGTGCGCCGGGCCACACGCGAGCTAAACATCACCCCTGAACAAATTGCCGCTGAGGTAGAAGCGGTTCGGCGCGAGCGTGCGCGTCGTTCTTGATACGAATATCTTCGTGTCCGGTCTGTTGTCCTCCGCAGGGCCTCCTGCACGGATCGTTCAAGCCGTCCTACAGCGTCGCCTCATCCCCGTCATGAGCCCTGAGACCTTCGCGGAACTGGAGGCCGTCCTTCGGCGGCCCAAACTCCAGCGAGCGTTTACTCGCGCCGGGGTGGATATCACGAGCTTTCTGGCGACCATCCAAGCTGAAGTGCAGTTCGTCGATCCTCATCCCACGAATACTCCGTTGCGTGACGCGCATGATCGACCGTTCCTCGATCTCATGGCGACCACACCCCCGCCCAAATACTTCGTCACCGGAGATAAGGATTTCGAGGCCTCACACTACAGCGGTGTGCCGGACATTTCAGCCGCCGAGTTTGCCCGCCTGCTCACGCAGCGGTGATGGTCAGCAGATTGCCCTTGGGCATACCGCGCGACACGAATGGCGCTGCAACAAGTAGTAGGGTTTTAGGGCTGTTTGAATAGAGTGGCCTCGACCGAGACGGCTCGCGTGAAGTGGACTGGGAGAGAACGGCGGGAGGCTTCACAATGCGACGAACGATCAAGCCCGCTACCATGAAGGAGTCTCACAGCTATTGGAACCCTTAGCGCTCGCGGACGATGCGGAGTGCAGGTCACGGTGGACACCTAGATGGCGGTCAGTGCCGAGGAGATTTTGCGGCGTGCTGCACTGGTCTATCAGGAGTTCACCTCGGAAGACATTGCGCAGGTGGAAGCCATCGCTCTGAACCGGTAGCCTAATGCCTCAACCCGCCGTCCTGGTCGATACTGATATTCTCTCTGAACTCCTCAAATAACATCCCCTTGTCCTGCAACGGGTGCTGACCTACCTCCCCGAACATGAGCGGCTCGCCTTCTCGATCATCACACTATGAGCTGTTGCGCGGACTAAAGGCGAAACAGGCGACGTCAGAAAAGGAGCAGGTGATCGAAATGCCTCCCGACACCTTTGGAGTTTTTGGCGGCTCGACATTCCTGCTACGTGCCATTGCGAATCCGACCCCTCGCGCCTAAAATGGGCCACCCTGCGAGGCGCTTATGCTCTTCTCGTTTCGCCCCTTCCGTCGATTCCCCATTCAGTACATAGCGTCTCTTTTGCTCGTATCAAGCTGCGTGAGTAGTGGCAACCCTTCCGTTGTGGATGAAGGTCGTACGTCTCAAGTCATACTCAACTCGTCCACAACGGAGGACGTGAAACGGATCCTCGGAAAGCCGAACAGCCTCAGCCGCCAATCTGGTAGCTATGTGACCATTCCCGGGTTGCCGCCATCTCAGCCTGGAACCATTATGGAGATTTGGAGTTACTCCCATATGAATGTGGAAGTCGATGGCGCGACGTTTATCCCGATTGTGGGGCTCTTTGCTGGCGGCGCAACATCCAACGTGAATACTTTCACGGTCATTTTTGATGAGCGAGGAATTGTGCGTCACATTTCATCGACGCAATCTCAGGGCCATTCAGGGCTAGGATCAAGTGAGAAAGCGGAGCCGATCCCATGAGGGCCGAATCCCTATGAACAAGGCGCACAAGACCTCATTCGGCAGTGCGACCTCTAGCAAGGGATGGCGTAAATAGTGCCCTTATCAACGGCTCAAATTGGCCGGTGCGGGGAATTGCTCGTTCAATATGAGTTGCTTCTGTGCGGCGTCGAATCGGCGGCTTTATGCACCGACGTGGGAGTAGACCTCGTGGCATACTCCCCTAAACAGCATGCGCCGCTGACCATTCAGATCAAGTCCAACCTTAAGGCGAAACCAGGCGGTGGAAAAGGAAAGATGGTGCTGGATTGGTGGATCGAGGAGAATAATCCGGCGCAGTTAGTCGCGCTCGTTGACCTTTCTTCAAGGCGAGTATGGATGCTCAAGATGGAGGAACTCGCCACTCTTGCCCAACAACGCTCCAGCGGTCGTTTGCACATCTATATGTATACGGACCCGACATGCACACCGAGGTTGTCAGGTCGCCTTGCGCACTCGTATGAATTCGAAAAATATCGCTTGGAAAATCGTGTTCACGAACTCTTTGGTACCTAGGCATACCTATGCTGCGAGACCCCGATGGATTGGTTTTCTAAGTATCGTCCTTCTTACGGTGGCCAGGTGTCAGCCTCAGCCTCAGATACGGATGAACACTCCATTTTCAATCACAGACTATGAGAATTATAAAGGCAAGGGCACAGGTAAAATCATGGTGTGAAAAAAATGGAAGGCACTCCCACCATAGCATCAATCTGCTATATGTTTGAGACCGCCATTTTCCTCGATGAACATGGTCTCGCATTTCGAGCCTGAATGTTTCGTTGAATTCACTCACACCTTTGCGACGCGGCTGGTCCAGGCGGGAGTGGATCTCTACAAAGTGCAACGGCTCCTCGGGTACAAGTCGCCGCTCATGACGCAACGCTATGCGCATCATTACCCGGAAAGCCTGCGAAATGGAGTGGAGATTCTGGACCGACGGTCACACCGTGACACAAAAATGACCACAGTGTTGCGCGTGTCAGAGAGTGCTGTCGTGGAAGTTGTTGAAAAAATGGTGGGCGATACAGGTATCGAACCTGTGGCCTCTTCCGTGTGAAGGAAGCGCTCTCCCACTGAGCTAATCGCCCGGGCCGGAAGCGAGTCTACCATGGTCCAGCAAACAGGAGCAACAAATCACATGACGATCATGGGGCCGGACGCAGCCCGCACAGAGCGGTCGCGAACTGAGGCAATGAGAGTGAATCAGCGTCCGATTTCTTGACATCGAGAAAACGCCATTCTTACAATGAGCCTTCCTTCCATCTTTTCAAAGGTTTCCCATTCATGCGCGAAGATATCGTCATCATCGGGGGCGGTTTGGCCGGTTCGGAGGCGGCCTGGCAGGCGGCCAGTCGTGGAGCCAAGGTCACGCTCTATGAGATGCGTCCGAAGGAGACGACGAAGGCGCATAAAACGGGTGATCTGGCCGAGCTCGTCTGTTCAAACTCACTCGGTTCGATGGACCCGCTCAATGCGCCCGGTATTCTCAAGAGCGAGATGCGCCGCCTCAATTCACTCGTCATTCGCGCGGCAGAGGAGGCGCGCGTGCCGGCCGGCTCGGCACTGGCGGTAGATCGGGACATCTTCGCGCGCGTCATCACGCAAGCGTTGGAAGGACACCCCAATATCCGGATCATTCGAGAAGAAGTGACCGAGATTCCATCGGATGCCGTCACCATCATTGCCACCGGCCCGTTAACGTCGGAAAAACTGTCGAAGGCCATCAGCGAACTCACTCACGAACGGCACCTCTATTTTTTCGATGCGATCTCGCCCATCATCGATGCGGATTCCATCAACATGGACATCGTGTATCGCGCATCGCGGTATGGGAAGGGGGGCGCGGATTACCTGAACTGCCCTATGGATAAAGCTGCCTATGATGCGTTGTACGACGCGATGATGGCGGCCGAAAAGGTTCAGCCCAAAGAGTTTGAAAAAGTCGCGTACTTCGAGAGCTGTATTCCCATCGAGGTCATGGCCGAGCGGGGGCGGCAGACCATGCAGTATGGCCCGCTGAAACCGGTTGGGCTCGAGCATCCCACAACCGGCGTGCGTCCCTATGCCGTCGTCCAGCTCCGGACCGAAAATGCGCACGGCACCTGCTACAACATGGTCGGCTTTCAGACCAAGCTCACCTATCCCGAGCAGCGGCGCGTATTCCGGATGATTCCTGGGCTGGAACAGGCTGAGTTTTTGCGGTTTGGCAGTCTGCATCGCAACACGTTTATCAATTCTCCGCAACTCCTCCGTGAGACCCTCCAGCTCAAGAGCCGCGGCACGGTCTTTTTCGCCGGCCAGCTGGTCGGTGTCGAAGGATATACGGAGTCGGCGGCGATGGGGGGGATCGCCGGCATCAATGCGGCGCGAGGTCTGGCCGGTCAACCGCTCGTCACACCGCCACCGACCAGCGCCCATGGCTGCCTGATGGCGCACATCACCAAAAGTGATCCGGCGCATTTTCAGCCGATGAATACCAATTTCGGACTCTTTCCGCCGGTCACCGCCAAGACGCGCGACAAGGATCAGAAGCGGCGTCTCATCCAGCAACGAGCGGTTGAGGATTTTGACGCATGGATCGCGCAATCCGGGCTTTCCTAGACAGGTTGGCTGTTCAGGAAGGCGCTTCTCCGCAAACCATCCGCGCGTATACGTCCGACCTGGCCCAGTTCCGCGCCTTTGCCCTGGCCGCGCTGAAGCCTCACCGAGTGCCGGCGGTCGAATCGATCGATGCGGGCCTGATACGGGATTTCCTCGCCTCGCGTGATCGCCTCGGAGAGAAGAAAACATCTCTGGCGAGAAAATTGGCCTGCCTGCGAAGTTTCTTTCGTTATCTGATTCACACGGGCCGCCTGGGTGCCAATCCGGCAGAAGAGGTGCGCGCGCCGAAGTTGCCCAAACATCTTCCACAGGTGCTCACGAAAGATGATGCCGGGGCATTGATGGAATTTCCCGCCGGAGAAGCGCGGGACGGGTTGCGCGATCGTGCCATTCTCGAAACCTTGTATTCAACAGGGGCACGGGTCAGTGAATTGGTCGGGATGAATCGTGAGGACATTCGTCGCAACGACGGTGTCGTGCTGGTTCGTGGCAAGGGGCAGAAGGAGCGCATGATTCCCTTGAGTCCGCTCGCCCTCGAAGCCATCGATGCCTACCAGGCCCAGGCTCCCGTGACCAGCGTCTTAGGAGCGTCCGCAGGCGGTTCACAGGATGCCGGGCCTGTCTTCCGAAATCGCCGGGGCGGGCGGTTGACCACCAGAACGATTGCCCGCATTGTCGCCAAATATTCAAGACAGCTGAGCGGCGGAGCGATACATCCCCACACCCTGCGTCATTCCTTTGCGACACATCTGTTGGATGAAGGCGCCGACCTGCGCGCCATTCAAGAGATGTTGGGGCATGTGTCTCTCAGTACGACTCAAAAATATACCCATCTTGCGACAGACCAGCTACTCGCGATATACGATCGCACCCACCCTCGTGCCGGCACGGCCGGGGAAGCTGGAGACATGAACAAGCAGAAGGGCTCCCGATGAAGATTCGATCGACCACGGTGTTGTGTGTCAGACGGGGTAATCAGGTGACGATGGGGTGTGACGGGCAGGTGACTGTCGGCACCACCGTCATGAAGCATAACGCCAAAAAGATGCGACGCATGCATAACGACACGGTCTTGTCCGGATTTGCCGGCGCCACGGCCGATGCCTTCACGCTGTTTGAAAAATTCGAGGCCAAGCTGGCGGAGTACCGCGGCAACCTGACGAGGGCCGCCGTGGAGCTGGCGAAAGACTGGCGGACGGATCGGGTTCTGCGACGTCTGGAGGCGTTGTTGGCGGTCGCCGATCTGGATCACTCCTTTATCATTTCCGGCACCGGAGATGTGGTCGAACCGGAGGACGGCATTTTGGCCATTGGTTCGGGAGGACCCTATGCATTGGCGTCGGCGCGAGCCTTGCTGGCGCACTCCGAACTGGTTGCGGAACAGATCGTCAAGGAATCGCTGATGATTGCCGGCGGAATCGACATTTATACCAACCAACAGATTGTGGTCGAATCGCTCACGCGTTAGGATCAGCCCTGTCATGACCACCGAATCCACGTCCCGATCCCTCAATGTGAATAGTCTGACGCCCCGGCAGATCGTTGAAGCGTTGGATCGGTACGTGATCGGCCAACAGGATGCCAAGCGGATGGTCGCGATCGCCTTGCGCAACCGGTGGCGCCGCCAGCAACTGGCTCCTGAGTTGCGTGATGAGGTCATGCCGAAGAACATCATCATGATCGGCCCCACCGGCGTCGGGAAAACGGAAATCGCTAGGCGCTTGGCGAAACTGGCCGAAGCGCCGTTTATCAAAGTGGAGGCCTCGAAGTTTACCGAAGTCGGGTACGTCGGCCGTGACGTGGAATCCATCATTCGTGATCTCACGGAACAGGCGATCAGTCTGGTGAAGACGAAACATTTGGAAGACGTGCAAGAGAAGGCGTCGCGGCTGGGAGAGGAACGCCTGCTCGATTTGCTCTTGCCCGGCGCGCCATCGCGGTCAGTTCCGCCAGGATTCGACCATTCCGGATCGCGCGGGGACACGATAGAGCCGGCAGAGTCGCCTGACGCGACGCGCTCGAAGCTGCGCTTGCAACTGCGCGAGGGCAAGCTGGATCAGCGGTCGGTAGAAGTCGAGGTGAAGGAACGGGCCCTCCCGCTCGGGATGATCTCGAACGCGGGCGGAATGGAAGAACTCGAAGGCAATCTTCGCGATATGCTGGGCGGCATGTTCCAGGGGAAGAAAAAGAAACGGGTGATGAAAGTCCCGGATGCCCTGAAGCATCTGACTCAGGAGGAAGCGCAGAAACTGATCGATATGGACGTGGTCGTGCGGGAGGCCATCACCAAAGTCGAGCAGACCGGCATCGTCTTTCTGGACGAGATCGACAAAATCGCCGGCCGCGAACGCGCCATGGGACCGGATGTGTCCCGCGAAGGGGTGCAACGCGATCTGCTGCCGATCGTGGAAGGTTCTACGGTGAGCACGAAACACGGCGCCGTGCAGACGGATCATATCCTTTTTATCGCCGCGGGGGCGTTTCATGTGGCCAAACCGTCGGACCTGATTCCCGAACTTCAAGGCCGTTTTCCCATCCGGGTCGAGCTGGCGCCGCTCACCAAGGAAGATTTCGTGCGCATCCTGACCGAACCGCGGGGCGCATTAGTGCGGCAGTATCATGCGCTGATGGCGACTGAAGGGCTCACCGTGGAGTTTACCGAGGATGGGTTGGCGGAAATTGCCGCGACAGCGGTGCAGGTCAACGAGCGGACGGAAAACATCGGCGCCCGACGGCTGTTTACCATCATGGAGCGGTTGCTGGAACAGGTCTCGTTCGAGGGGTCCGAATTGTCGCACAAGACGGTGATCGTGGATGACGGGTATGTGCGGGAACGGCTGCTGAACATTGTGAAAGATCAGGACCTGAGCCGCTATATTCTGTAAGTCCGGCCAGGCAGCGCGAGGAGTGACGCATGAACAAACTGATTAAGAAAGCCGATGTCCTGATTGAGGCGTTGCCCTACATCCGGACCTTTAAGGGCAAGACCGTCGTCATCAAGTACGGCGGGCATGCGATGACGGATGCCTCGCTGAAAGCCCGGTTCGCGCAGAATGTCGTGTTGCTGAAGTACGTCGGCTTGAATCCGGTTGTGGTACATGGCGGCGGCCCGCAAATCGATCAGATGTTAGACCGGTTGGGCATGGAAGCGAAGTTCAAGCATGGCGTGCGGGTGACCGACGCGGCCACCATGGAAATTGTCGAGATGGTGCTCGCGGGCCGCATCAACATGGAAATCGTCGATTTGCTGAACCGGCATGGCGGCCAGGCCGTGGGGCTCAGCGGCAAGGACGGCGGGTTGATGTTGACCAAACCGTTGACGGCGAAGGCATGGGCCGAGAGCATCGAAAAGGACATCGACGTTCAAGACAGGGACGACGATTTCGGGTTTGTGGGTGACGTGAAGTCCATTGACCCCACCTTGCTGCTGAAGCTCCAGGAAGATCATTACATCCCGGTGATTGCACCCATCGGCACGGATCGGGAAGGGAATACGTACAACATCAACGCAGACCTTGTCGCTGGCGCGATCGCCGCGGCGCTCAAAGCGGAAAAACTGGTGATGTTGACCGATGTGAAGGGGATTCGGGATGCCAATGGCCGCCATTTGTCAACGGTCTCACGCAAGGACGTGCAGCGGATGGTGAAACGCGGCACGATTAGCGAAGGCATGTTGCCCAAGGTGCATGCCTGTCTGGATGCGCTGGCCGGTGGTGTCGGGAAAGCGCATATCGTCGACGGGCGCGTGCCCCACGCCATTCTGCTCGAAATTTTCACCCACAAGGGTATCGGCACCGAGATCGTCGCGTAGTCAGCGGTCCAGCCACAGGTCCACCTTCTTCGTTGCTTCATGAGTACATCCGGATCAATAGACATGTCAGCGGGAAGCCAGCTCCTCGGCGAGCCTGCCGGCAAGGGAGACCATGGCGCGTAAGCCGGTCATGCTAGGCCCCGCCACCAGGCGGGCAATCAAGGAGATTTTCGCGCGCCTCGACTATAGGCGACTAGGACCGATTTATTGCGACGAAGGCGGCGATGAATTTTGGGCCGCGAAACGTGGGCCCTGCCAGCGTCTCGGGGCGAAGGTGGCCACGGCGCTGAAGGCCCGGCTCAAGCCAGGCGGCACCAGTTTGTATGTGGGGGCTGGCGTCGCGGAGATTTCACCGCTGGTGATGGAAATTCTTGAACTGAATCGGCGCGTGACGGCCTGTAACTTGCGGGAGAAGGAAGTCCAGATCCTCAATCGTGCCTGCGCCGCGCTCCCACTTCGGTTTCAGCATCACGATGCGGGCTCGGTGAAACAGGGGGTCGATCATCTGTGGCTGGTCAGCGTGCTGAATGATCCTGAACGATTTCCGGAGTTATCGGTGTTGTCCTATGGGCGAGCCAACCCTGTCACGTTCAACGCGAAAAAGTTTGTCACGCAACAACGCGCGGTTGCCAGATTGGTCGAGCGTTGCCTGGGACGACTGACGATACCGGGCCTGGTCACCACGACGGTGGAAGAAGCGGTGTGGATTGCCGAGTGGTGCCATCGGCGAGGCATTCCCTACAAGATTGACCCGCACACGTTTGCGTCACCGACCGTCGGCGACCCTATCTGCCTGATGCGAATTGGATGAATCCGGGTCACGGTGCGACTGGGTCGCCGGTCAGACCCAAAAACCCGGGCGCGGCTTATCGGGCCCTGAAAGGTATTGGCGAGCATATCGAATGTAGTTTTGGGCCGACTCCCGTATCCAGGCCAGTTCCTGGTCGGTCACCGGACGTTTGACCTTGGCCGGTGATCCCAGGATGAGACTCTTCGGGGGAACGATGGTGTTTTCTGTGACCAAGGCGCCGGCACCGACGACCGAGTCTTCCCCGATGACCGCGCCGTCCATGATGATGGCTCCCATCCCGACCAGCACCCGATTCTGAATGGTGCAGCCGTGCAGCACCACATGGTGCCCGATGGTCACGTCGTCGCCGATGATGAGCGGGTGCGTGTCATGCGTGACGTGCAACATGCAGAGGTCCTGCACGTTGGTCCGATGGCCGATGCGGATGTGATTCACATCTCCCCGGATGACGGCGTGAAACCAGGCGCTGCAGTCTTCGCCCATCACCACGTCGCCGATCACGACGGCCGTCTCCTCGATGAAACAGGATTGTGGGATGGTGGGCTTGATGCCTTGAAAGGTCCGGATCATCCGCTCAATCTAGGGTAGCGAGAGCACGAATAGCAAGGGCGCTGGTTTGACAGACTTTTCTGCCGTCTCGTAGACTGCCTGGTTATGGCTTCATCCTTGATTACTCCCTCGCGGGCGAAACGTCAGAAACCCACGATCGGCTTTGTGAATCTGGGCTGTTCAAAAAACCAGGTGGATTCCGAGGTCATGCTCGGCACCTTGGTGGCCGATGGATTCCAACTGACCGGCGATGCGCGCGCCGCCGAAGTGGTGATCATCAATACCTGCGGCTTTATCGAAGAAGCCAAGCAGGAATCCATCAACAGCATTATCGAACACGGCCGTCTTAAGAAGTCGGGTTCCTGCCGGGTCTTGATCGCGGCTGGCTGTCTGGCGCAGCGTTATCAGGGCGAGCTCTTGAAGGAACTGCCTGAGTTGGACGGTGTGGTAGGAACCGGCGAATTCGGGCGGATTGCAGACATTTGCCGCAGCCTCTTGGCGCCAAAAAAGCGCCAGCAACGGCTGTGGTTGGGGCAGCCGCCGTATCTCTATGATGCCGACACGCCGCGCGTTCGCCTGGGTACCGCCCACAGCGCCTATGTAAAAATTGCCGAAGGCTGCAATCGCAACTGTGCCTTCTGTGCGATCCCGATCATGCGCGGCAAGCAGCGGAGCCGCCCGATCGACTCGATCGTGGAAGAAGCGAGGCGGCTGGTCCAGGACGGGGTCAAGGAACTCAACCTCATTTCTCAGGACACCATCAACTACGGGGTCGATCTTGGGCTCAAACATGGGCTCACGGCGCTGTTGCGTGAATTGGTCACGGTGGAGGATGTGCGGTGGATCCGGCCGTTCTATTTGTATCCGCAACAGGTCACGGATGAGTTGCTGGATCTCTATGCCGGCGAGGCGCGCATCACCAAGTATCTCGACATGCCGCTCCAGCATATCAGCGACGGCATGCTGAAACGCATGCACCGGCTGGGTGACCGCATGTACCTCACGAAACTGGTGGAACGCATCCGGGCCAGAATTCCGGGCGTGTTTTTTCGAACGGCGTTTATCGTCGGGTTCCCGGGTGAAACCGATGCGCACTTCGAAGAATTGAAGCAGTTCATCCTCGACATGGAATTCGATCGCGTGGCGGTGTTTTTGTATTCCGACGAGGAAGGCACCTCGGCCGTGGATCTCGATCGAAAAGTGGATCACGCGGTGATGGAAGAACGGCGCAATGAGCTCCTCGCCCTGCAAGAATCGATTTCAGAATCCAAAAATCGCGAGTACGTCGGCCGCACGCTTGACGTGTTGGTGGATGGGATTTCTGAGGAATCGGACCGGTTACTGGAAGCGAGGCATCAAGGTCTGGCGCCCGAGATCGACGGGGTGGTGTATTGCGAGCGCGGCGTCGCCAAGCCGGGCGAATTCATTCCGGTCACCGTGACCGATGTCGCCGGGTACGATCTCATGGCCGAGCCTGCCGGCCGAGCCAATAGGCGAGACACTTCCTCCTCTTCCGGGCTGCTCATGCCCAAAAAAAACGGGGCGGGCTACCGGTAAACTGCTGTTCACCGGCAACCCGCCCGTTGCTCCCCTCACGCTCAGATTTTTGCGCTCAGGTAGAGGGAGGCTCCGCGCCGGTTGATCAAGACCAGAACGGTTTGCCCTTTCTTGAGATTCGATGCGGCCCGGTCGAACTCCTTCATCGAAGTCACGGGCTTGCGGTTGATTTCCCGGATGACGTCACCCGGCATCAATCCCGCCCGTTCCGCCTCGCTGTCCGGATCAACGGCGGTGACCACAACGCCTTGAAGCTTGCCCTTGAGACCGAGTTCCTGCGCGGTTTCCCGATCAAGGTCCTGCACGGCGAGGCCTGCCAGCGGCTGGTCCGACAGGTCGGCTTCAGCTTTGGCGACCTGCTGGTTGTCCGGCAGTTCGGCCAGGGTGACGGCCACGTCCTTTTCCTGGCCGTCTCGCAGCACTTTCACCGTGGCTTTGCTGCCGACCGCGCTACGGGTGACGGCCCGCTGCAGGGTGACGGCATCCTCGACCGGGATGCCTTCAAAGGAGAGGATGACATCGCCCTGCTTGATCCCGGCCTTGTCCGCCGGGCCCTCCTCCTTCACATCGGTCACGACCGCGCCCTTGCTCCCCTTCGCGCCGAAGGATTTCGCGAGCTCATGGTTCAGGTCCTGAATGCCGATGCCTAGGTAGCCGCGCACCACCTTGCCGGTCTTCACCAGGCTTTCATAGATCGGCTTGCTCATGCCGGTCGAGACGGCGAAGCCGACGCCTTGATACCCGCCGGTTTGAGAAAAGATGGCCGTGTTGATGCCGACCAACTCCCCTTTGGTGTTGACGAGCGCGCCGCCGCTGTTGCCCGGGTTGATGGCGGCATCGGTTTGGATGAAATCTTCATACTGCGTGATCCCCATGTGGCCGCGCCCCAGCGCGCTGACGATGCCCAGGGTTACGGTGGAATTCAGGCCGAACGGATTTCCGATCGCCAGCACATATTCGCCGACCTGCAGGCGGCCGGAGTCGCCCCAGGGAATCGTCGGGAGCTGAGAACCGTCGATCTTCACGACGGCAAGGTCGCTCTTCGGATCAGTGCCGACGATTCTCCCCTTGAACTCCTGTTTGTCGGGCAGCGTGACAGTCACCGTTTTCGCGCCTGCGACCACGTGGTTGTTGGTCAGCACATACCCATCCTGAGTGACGATCACGCCCGACCCCTGGCCGCCGCCCCGGCGTTCCCGAGGCTCCATCGGCGGTCCGAACCGGCGCGGCCCGAACGGAGAACCGAAAAAGTCTTCCATTTTGCCGCGCGGACGGGCGTGGTCGGACACTTCCTCCGCGCCGCTGGTGGTGATGTTGACGACGGCCGGCGTGACCGTCTTGGCCACATCTGCGAAGCCGGCGGCGGGTAAGGCGCTGGCCGGCGCCATCGGACGTGCGTCAGCAGCCGGCGCAGGATTCGAGGCGTGAGACGGTAACAGCGGAGTATAGCTCCAGATCAACCCCGCGCTGACGGCGGCAATACCGGCTAATACACTGAGTGACGGTGTGGGTCGTTGCATAGGGGTTCCTCCTAAAAGACGGTGGCCTCTGCGCGCGGGAGAAATCGTTCCTGCACGCAACAGTCTTTTGGAAGGTAACAGTCCTGGATGAGAACACTATTAACGAGGAATTAGAACTCGTTAAGCTGCCGGCGCAGCCAATGGCAGGACAAGCGTGAAGGTCGATCCTTTGCCGACCTCGCTGTGGACCTCGATGTGCCCATGGTGGGCTTCCGCAATCCAGGCGCAGATGGCCAGGCCGAGGCCGGTCCCTTTTTTGGTATGGGCCCGGGCATCGTCGGTGCGGAAAAAGCGGTCAAAAATCTGTTTGTGCGCGTCCTGCGGAATGCCGATCCCGTAATCGCGCACGGCGAGGCGCGCGGTGGCGCCCTCCACCCGCAAGTCGATTTCGACCTTGCCCTTGGGATGCGAATACTTCACCGCGTTGTCGACGATGTTGAGGATGAGCTCCCGCAGGCGAAGTTCGTCTCCCCGCACGGTCGCCGGTTGAATCGTGCCCATGCTGACATCCACTTCCCGTTCCTGGCCCAGGAGGCAGGCCTGGCGTTGAATGTCCTCTACTAAGGCCTCCAGCCGGACCGGCTCGCATTCTGTTTTCACCTGCCCCATGTCCGCCCGCGAGAGGAAGAGCAATTCCTCGACGATGCGGGACATGCGGTCGATTTCCTCCAGATTACTTTCAAGCACGGCGATGTAGTCCTCGACGGGCCGGGGGCGGCGCAGGACCAACTCACTCTCGCCCTTCATGACCGTCAGCGGCGTGCGCAGTTCGTGGGAGGCATCGCTGCTGAATTGCCGGATTTGCGCGAAGGACGTTTCCAGCCGCGCGATCATATTGTTGAACGTATCGGTCAGGCGCCCGATTTCATCGGTCGAACGTTCGGAATGCAGCCGTTGCGTCAAATCGCCTGCGGCGATCCGCTGCGCTGCCACGGTAATGGAATCGACCGGGCGCAGGGCGCGCCCGGCGAGAAACCATCCTCCGACCAGCGACACGACGAGCGCAATCGGCGCCATGACGAGCAGTACGAGGAGGAAGCGCCGGAGGGTTTCTTCGACGCCTTCCATAGTCGTGCCGACCTGCACGATATATAGCAGCGAGCCGCGATAGATAATGGGAACCGATACCAGGCGCAGCGGCGGTTCGTTGGGGTATCTCGCCGATTCGAAGACCGTGCTGCCGGTGAAGGCGGCTTCCAGGGCCGGCCGGCTCAAGGGTACGTCGTGTTGCCGGATATTCGGGGAGCGGATGGTGATGGTGCCGGTGGGGCTGAAGATCTGAAAGAATTTGTCGATGCGGGTGAGTTCCGGGAATTGGCTCAACAGGGCATCTTCATCGATGAGGGGAAGGAAGCCGCGGGTCTCCAGCGAACGTACGGCGGCCGAGGCGGTTTCCTGCAATGACTCATCGACCTGGTCGCGGAGGCCGCGGGCCGTGATGGTGTAGAGCACCACGGAGAACGTCAACAGGATCAGGGCCAGCGCCGTTCCGTACCAGAGCGTGAGCCGGACTCGCAGCGGCATCAGTCGACCTTGAGCATATACCCACTCCCTCGTATCGTATGAATCAATTTTCGGGCCCGTCCGCGATCGATCTTGTTCCGCAAATAATTCACGTAGACGTCGATGACATTGGTGAACGTGTCGAAATCTTGATTCCAGACATGGTCGGAAATCATCGGGCGGGTCAACACCCGGCCGGCATGCCGCATGAAATATTCCAGCAGGGCATATTCTTTGACGGTGAGATCGATCCGTTGACCTCCCCGGGTGACTTCTCGCGTGGCGGGGTTGAGGATGAGATCATCGACCTGGAGTGTGCCGGACGATTCGGCCGTGCCCCGTCGCAAGAGGGCCCGGACGCGGGCGAGCAATTCGTCGATCGCGAACGGTTTGGTGAGGTAGTCATCCGCCCCCGCATCCAGCCCCTTGACGCGTTGATCGACTTTCGACTGCGCCGTCAGAATTAAGACCGGCGTCTGAATTTTTTCTTTGCGGAGGCGGGTCAGCACTTCCATGCCGGGTAAGCCCGGCAGCATGAGGTCGATCATGATGAGGTCGTAGCTGCCGGTCAGGCCTAAGTCGAGGCCCTGCGCGCCGTCTTCACAGAGGTCGACGGCGTAACTCTCCTCCTCAAGGGCCCGCTTGATGAAGGAGCCCACCTTGGTTTCATCTTCAACGACAAGCACACGCATAGGTCATCATGCCCACAGGTGGTGGATTATAGCAGAGGCGGCGGGGCTGTGATGAGGTCAAACGTGGTGTCAGGGCAGATCTGCTGAGTCCGGGCCGGAACGTCTGGCGGCCTGCAGGCGACAGAGGGAGCGAATGTCCGACCAGTCTTCGCCGGGAAGCAAGCGGCGCGCGTCAGCCGGCGCGGGGCCGGCCAGCGAGGTCAGGGTGGCCAACCGCCGGCCCATGTCGGGGTGAGTGGAAAGAAAGTCAGGTGCTCCGGCATGGTCCTGCTCCGCCTGCTGCAGCGTTTCGTAGAAGGCGATCATGGCGGCGGGATCGAGCTGCGCAGCCTGCATCATGCGGAGGCCTCCGAGATCGGCTTCTTCTTCGTGCAAGCGGCTGTAGTGCAATGCCCCCATCGTCCGTGCCCCTTCCAATCCCCAGGCCAGTCCACCGGACAGATCTCCCGATACAGCAGTCAGCAGCAGGGTGCCGGCGGTCTGTTCGAGAATGGCTCGAGTGGTATGCCGTTGATAGACATGTTGCAGTTCGTGCGCCAGGACCCCGGCAAGTTGTTCCGGACCGGTGGTCTGTTCCAATAGGCCGCGCAAAATCACCACGTGCCCGCCCGGAGCGGCAAAGGCATTCATGGCGGGATTGTCTACCACGGAGACTGTAATCCGGTAGGGAGCCGTGGGTTGGGTCGCCGCCAATGTTTGCACGATCTGGTTGATTTTGTGAAGCCGCTCCGGATCCCGGCATTGCTGCGTTTCCGGAGCGAGGTGGTCCACGATCCGCCGGCCCAGCGATTCTTCCCACATCGCCGGCACGTATGGCGTCGCTGCGGCGGCGAGACCAGGAATCCCCCAGCGGTACAAGCCGGTGAGTATGAGCACGACCCCCAAGCCCGTGCAGACTGTCCATACGAACCGGGCCTTGCGCCTTGCAGGATTGTGGAAGTGTTGTGCAAGCGCGGGGGCTGCCGCATGGATGTCGGACAATAATGCCAGATCTTCGATAACCAGAACTTCTGCCGGTTCAGGGCCGAATTCCAAACGCACTGGCTCGCCGCGGTACGTGCCTTGGGTTTGCCGGATCCGGTTATAGGGCCACTCTTTGCCGCTCCCGTCGGGCATGGCGATCTGCAATGCGGCAGGACTTATGGTGAGGCTAACACGATGCCGCGTGGCCGTGCGGCCGTCGAGATAGTGAGCGGTTCGGCCGGTGGCCATGATCACGCATCCATATCGAAGCCGGTGTCGAGGAGGTTAGATAACCCTTCGCCGGTGACCGAGGCTTCGGTGGTATCTTGCAACACGCGATCGAGATCCGCCGGTCCATGTAATGACAAGGTCGCGGAGAAGAAGCGGGCGTTGCGCACCGTGACCCAGGGCCAGGCCCATCCCAAGGTGACGAGGAGAAGTCCGAGGTTGCCGAGGTACAAGGTGAATAGCCGTTGCCAGGTGATATCGGAGGAGAACCGGGCTGCTCCGAACGAGGTGTGATTCCAGACATAGCGCTGCTGTTGTCCCCGCAGCCAGATCCACAGCGGTCCGAGCACAATGGGAATCAGCAGCAGCGCCAGTCCCGCATTCGTCAATTGCAGGGCCAGGGCGAACCCGCACAGGCCCAGGACAGCATAGGTGGCAAACAGGGTGACGGCAAAAGGGATCATCACCCCGGAGCCGTGGCCGGTGAACCGGAAGCGCTGATTGCCAAAAAAGGTGTGGGAATGCAGAAACGCCTGGCGTTGGGTGTGGAAATAGGGGTAGTAGGTGCCCAGGGTCAGGACCGTGAAGAACCATCCCCGGCAATAGAGTTTCAGGAAATCGGCGGTGCGCCCGCGAAATGAAAAGCGGATGCCTCGCCAGGAGGTGCGTGTACATCGATACCGGCGCGCATTGACGATGGCGACCGGCACATAGAGAAACAACACCAGGCCGGCCAGCCCTTGCGCCGGCACATCGATCCACCCGGGAAGATCCAGAAAGGTGTGCGCTGCGCTCAGCAAAAAATAGGGGATACCGAAGACCAGCATGGCCTTCAGAAATCCCTGATACAGTTCCTTCCCTGTCCCGTGATACGCGAACCGGTCGCCTGCGAACGAGGTATGGCCGAACAGGTATCGACGGATTTTCGCCTTGCCCCAAAAGTGATACCCGCCCAACGTCACCAGGGTCAGGCAGGCGTTCACGACATGCATGCCGAGGAGAGTGCCGCCCATTCCATGAAAAGATCCGCGCAGGGGTGAAGACGTGAAGGCTGGTGCGCTGGATGGGGACGCTTGATCAGCAGCTGCAGGATGGAGGTCTTGTGCGGTCGGCGCCGTGTCGGCGAAGACTGACGAGATCGGCTCGACTACCGCAAATCGAGCGCAGCAGGTCGGGCAGATGCTTCGCGACGCCGGCGTCAGCTGCGCTACGGCGCGGACCCGGTAGTGGCTGCGGCAACGGTGGCAGGTGACGCGCGCGGCGCTGGTGTCGTCATGCAGAGCCGCGTTGGTCATGCTTCAGCAGGCAGCCCGATGGCCCAGGGTGCAGGCTTGCTGCAACCCCTGCAGGAATCCTGCGCTGTCGCCTTTCCCTCGCTTCACGACGGCGCGTTCAAAGTGGGCTCGCCCGTTTTGTGGTTGTTGCGCGAGAAGCTGATCCCAAAGGGCCAGGGCCTGGTCCCACTGCCGCCGCGCATTGTACACGGACGCCGCCGCACTGTAGGCATTGATGGAGGTCGGATTCAGGCGGATGGTGGCGTGAAAGGCGATGAGCGCTTCATCGGGTTCCTGTTTGTCGAGTAATGCGGTTCCGCGGCCGTAGTAGGCTTCGTCATCATCCGGGTCCAGGTTCAGCGCCTCGGCATAAGCCAAGAGAGCCTGATCGATCCGGCCTTGTTTTTGAAATGCGATGCCTTGGGCGCGGCGTGACTTCGCTTCCGAAAATTCCCTGCCTCCATGCGCGCGCAACAGCGCAGCCAGTTCGTGATCCTCCTCGTGGAGCGCGATCTCCAGCGCGGTCTCGCCGTGACTCTTCTGGTTGACCGGAATGCCTGCTTCGAGCAGGGTCTGCGCGGCAGTGAGCTGTCCTCGCCGGACTGCTCGGTGAAGCGCAGAGTCACCGCAGGTACAGGCGGCTCTGAGTTCCGCGCCGTTTGAAAGGAGCGCCTCAATGGTGTCGGCATGGCCCTGTTCAGCCGCGACCAGCAGCGGGGTCAAGCCTTGCTTTCCCTTGGCGTTGGGATTGGCCCCATGCTGCAGCAACACCCTGACCACATCGGTGTGCCCTCGCCTGGCCGCTTCAGAAAGTGCCGTCCGCCCGTGGCCGTTGCGTTGATCCACCGCCTGTCTCTCAGCCAGGAGCGCCGCGGTCGAGGCCAGGTCGCCACGCGCCGCTGCGAAATGGAGCGGCGTCCAGCCATTGGCCCTCAAAATCAGCGGGGAAAGGACCAAGGCATCGATCTCGTAAGGATCGTGGGTGGTTTTTATTTGTCCGAGCATCCAGGAGGCCATTCCCGCTAACAACACATAGTTCAACACACAGGCTAGGACAGCTACAGCAAGTCCCGTGAGCCGTCGCGAGAGATCGATCGGTAGATCGCCCTCCGATGCGCGGTTGTTCCTGTCTTCATCGGTCGGCCGCGCTGCGGGGTTGAGGAGCAGGAGGTTGGCCCGGCACGAAGGGCAGGCTATTTGATGCAACGGGACACCGGCTTCCGGGGCGCAGGAGGTGATCGCCCGGCAAAAGGGGCAGATGACGGTCCGGGCAAGGTCCGAGGGAGTCAGTACGGGGAATGCAGGTGCGGCTGCGCCGGGGTGAACGGTAGTCATGCTGCCTTACGACCCTTCGCCCGGGCGCGTTGTGGACGGTCCCGTCAGTGGGTGATCGGTGATTATTGAAAAGCATAGCGCAAAACGGGAGGAGCGCAACCAGCCGCACGGAGCGGAAAGGGCAGTGGTCATGCGAAGGGGAGTTGCGGAGCGTCGGATGAGATTGGGTTCGGCAATCGGAGCATCAGGCAGGAGGGAATCGCGTAATGGTCACAGGGGCGTAGGTCAGTTGAGGGCCTTCCGGGCGGCGGTGGCTGAGTGAATGGCGAAGCCAGTCCTTGTCGTTTCGCGCCGGGAAATCGCCCCGGTAGTGAGCCCCGCGGCTTTCTTCTCGTCCCAAGGCGCCCACGACGATCGTTTCGGCG
Source organism: uncultured Nitrospira sp. (assembly GCA_902500995.1). Classification (GTDB taxonomy): domain Bacteria; phylum Nitrospirota; class Nitrospiria; order Nitrospirales; family Nitrospiraceae; genus Nitrospira_A. The sequence goes on along the minus strand of CABVSR010000001.1, from coordinate 181,909 downwards.
ATCTCGAGCAGGCACTGCAGCTCCAGCGCATGAATCAGGTCGGTATTGAAGATGCGTCCCTTGTCCTGTACGCACAGGTGCTGCGCGCGACGCTTCAAGGCCTGAAGCGCATTGAGCGCTTCCTGGATGGAGGACTTCGTGCGGAAGATGCCGAGGTTCAGGCTCATGGTCTTGCCGAGGTCGTCCCGTATCTGCCATGCCCGTTCGGGCCCGGGGTGGCTCAAAAGCGTGCTGATGCGCTGTTCTTCGCATTCAAGAATGGCACCGGAGACCGGCGGCAGCTCAGCATCGCGGATCGATTCCGCGGCCTTGATGCCGGTCCGGCGTCCAAAGACAATGGTTTCCAGCAAGGAGTTGCCTCCCAGGCGGTTGGCCCCGTGCACGCTGACGCAGGCGCATTCGCCGGCGGCGAAAAGTCCGGGCAGGTCGGTCTCTCCCCAGGCATTGGTTCGGACGCCGCCCATCTGGTAGTGGGCACCAGGGCGAATGGGAATCGGTGTTTCGATCGGATCGAGACCCGCGAACTCCATTGCCAGCTCTCGAATTTGCGGCAGCCGTTCCAGAATTTTAGCGCGGCCGAGATGCCGCAGGTCAAGCAGGACGCAGCCGTCGACTCCTCGCCCTTCTTGAATCTCCTGCCCGATGGCGAGAGAGACCGTGGAGCGCGTCGCCAGTTCCATTTGTTCCGGCGCATAACGTTTCATGAACCGCTCGCCGAGCGTGTTGAGGAGATATCCGCCCTCCCCGCGCGCGCCTTCGGTAATCAGAATGCCGGTGTCTTTCAACGTGGTCGGATGAAATTGGACGAATTCCATGTCCTCGAGCGCGACCCCTGCGCGATAGGCCAAGGCCATGCCGTCTCCGGTGTTAATCACGGCATTGGTGCTGGTGGAAAAGACTCGCCCGCTCCCGCCGGTCGCCAGAATGACGGCTTTTGCGCGTAACGTGTGCAATCCGCCCTGGATCAGGTCCCAGGCGACCACCCCGCAGCAGCGCCCCTGCTCCACCAGCAAAGCGGTGACGTACCATTCCTCATACACCTTGCAACGGCGTTTCATCAGTTGTTCATACATGGCATGCAACAAAGCATGGCCGGTACGGTCGGCTGCGTAACAGGTCCGGGGATATCCGGCTCCTCCGAACGGTCGCTGCGCGATACGTCCTTCCGGGGTACGGCTGAAAATCACGCCCATGCGCTCCAGCTCTAAAATGTCCTGCGGCGCTTCTTTGCACATGGCTTCGATGGCGTCCTGATCCCCCAGATAGAGCCCCCCCTTGGCCGTGTCGTACGCGTGGGCTTCCCAGGAATCGTCTGCCCCGATGGCCGCATTGATGCCTCCCTGGGCTGCGACAGAATGGCTGCGGACTGGGTGCACCTTCGAAAGCAGCGCCACATTGAGGTCTTGGGGCACGGCGATGGCGGCCCGCATGCCGGCGAGTCCTGCCCCGACTACCAGAATGTCATGTGTCATCATGAGATCTTCTTGTCCCGATCCTTGTCGTGCGCTGTCGATCCTGCGCTGGGCAGAGGGTCAATCTCACTATTACGCTATGGAAATTTGGAAAACAAGCGAGGGAAGATGCCCGCTGAACGCTTGGAAAACGCTGTGCTGCGTGATAGGGTACCCAGGCTGCCTCGAATCAACGAGTGCGCCACCTTATAGCAGGATTTCACCCCCATGCCAGAGCCTCATTTTCTTGAATCGAACGATACGTTTGCGCCCCGCCATATCGGTCCGAGCGAATCCGAGATCCAGGCGATGTTGGAGACCTTGAATCTGCCCTCGCTGGAATCGCTCATTGAATCGACGGTGCCCTCGGATATTCGTCTGCAGGCTTCGCTGGCGGTCCCGTCCCCGCGCGGCGAGCAGGAGGTTCTAGCGGAATTACGCGGACTCGCCGGGAAGAACCAGGTCTGGCGTTCCTTGATCGGTATGGGCTACTACGATTGCATCACCCCGCCGGTGATTCAGCGCAATATCCTCGAGGGTCCCGGCTGGTATACGCAATACACCCCTTATCAAGCTGAGATCGCGCAAGGCCGCCTCGAAGCGCTGGTCAATTTTCAGACCATGGTGGCCGATTTGACGGGATTGCCCCTCGCGAACGCCTCCCTGCTCGATGAGGCCACTGCGGCAGCCGAAGCGATGACCATGTGCGCGGCGATTTCCCGCGCCGCCGGTCACGAACGAACCAAGTTCTTTGTGTCTGAAACGTGCCACCCGCAGACGATTGCGGTGGTGCAGACTCGCGCGGAACCGCTGGGAATCGTCCTACAGGTGGGCGCCATTCAGTCGTTGGATTTGTCATCAGGCGACTTCTTCGGGATGTTGCTCCAATATCCTTCGACGGACGGCTACGTAGGAGATTACAGCGAATTCATTACGCGGGCGCATGCCGCCGGGGTCTACGTGGTCGTGGCGACGGATCTGCTCGCGTTGACGCTGCTGCGCCCGCCGGGTGAGTTCGGTGCGGATGTCGCCGTCGGATCCAGTCAGCGGTTCGGCGTGCCGTTGGGGTTTGGTGGGCCGCACGCGGCCTTCATGGCCACGAGGGAAGAATTCCGGCGGCAGATGCCGGGCCGGATCGTCGGCGTGTCGAAAGACGCCACCGGACGTACGGCCTATCGCCTATCCCTGCAAACGAGAGAGCAGCATATCCGCCGGGAGAAGGCGACCAGCAATATCTGCACGGCGCAAGTGTTGCTGGCGGTCATGGCGGGAATGTATGCCGTGTATCACGGTCCTGCCGGGCTCAAGCGGATTGCGGCACGCATTCACGGCCTCACGATGGCATTGGCCGAAGGGTTGCGCCGGCACGGCTGCGCAGTCGGGCTGGAGCCGGTCTTCGATACGCTGCGGGTTCCCCTCTCGCCGGCGCAATCGGACACGATCGTCAACCGGGCCCGCCAACAGAAGATCAATCTCCGCCGGTACGATGATCATAGCCTGGGCTTGTCGCTGGACGAATGGAGCGACGTGGAGGAAGTGCGGCAGCTGCTGGCGCTCTTCGCCGGTCAGGAGATTCCCGCGGAAGAGCTGCGGGCGCTGCTCGAATCGGTGGACGGGCGGTATCCGGCGGGGCTTGCGCGCACGAGCCCGTATCTGACACATCCGGTGTTTCACCGCTATCACGCCGAACATGAGTTGTTGCGGTATATCCACCGGCTGCAATCACGCGACCTCTCGCTGGTGCATTCGATGATTCCCCTCGGCTCCTGCACGATGAAGCTGAACGCCACGTCGGAAATGTTGCCCGTGACCTGGCCGGAGTTCGGGCGGCTGCATCCCTTCGCTCCCGACGATCAGGTGCAGGGATACCAGGCCTTGTTCCAGCAGCTTGAGTCGTGGCTGGCGGAACTCACCGGGTTCGCCGCCATCTCGTTGCAGCCCAACGCCGGGTCACAGGGCGAATATGCCGGCTTGATGGTGATCCGGGCCTACCACCGGCATCGAGGGGAAACGCAACGCGATGTGTGTTTGATTCCGGTCTCAGCGCATGGAACCAACCCGGCCAGCGCCTCGATGTGCGGCATGACGGTGGTTCCAGTCGCCTGCGATCAGCGCGGCAATGTGGATCTCGGGGACCTTGAGGCCAAGGCGACGCAGCATCGTGGTCGTTTGGCGGCGCTCATGGTGACCTATCCTTCTACTCACGGGGTGTTCGAGGAAGGGATTCGCCGCATGTGCCAGATCGTGCATACCCATGGCGGGCAGGTCTACATGGACGGCGCCAACATGAATGCGCAAGTCGGCCTCTGCCGGCCGGCTGATCTGGGCGCCGACGTCTGCCATCTGAATCTCCATAAAACCTTTTGCATCCCTCACGGCGGCGGCGGGCCCGGAATGGGACCGATCGGTGTCGCCCGCCACTTGACTCCGTTCATGCCAGGACATCCGGTCACGAAACTCGGCGGACCGCAGTCGATCGGGCCGGTGTCGGCGGCTCCCTACGGCAGTCCCAGCATTCTGACGATTTCGTGGGTCTATATCGCGCTGATGGGACGGCAAGGGTTGACCAAGGCGACACAAGTGGCCATTCTCAACGCCAACTATATGGCCAGACGGTTGGAAAAATATTACCCCGTTTTGTATAGCGGCGCCCGCGGCTTCGTGGCGCATGAGTTCATTCTGGATCTGCGGCCGCTCAAGGACAGCAGCGGGGTCGAAGCGATGGATGTGGCCAAGCGCCTGATGGACTATGGATTCCATGCGCCGACCGTGTCCTTTCCGGTGGCCGGCACCTTGATGATCGAACCGACCGAGAGCGAAGTGAAAGGCGAGTTGGATCGGTTATGCGACGCGTTGATCGCGATCCGCGGCGAAATCCAGGCCATTGCCGAAGGTCGTCAGCCGCGCGCGGGAAACGTGCTGAAAAATGCTCCTCACACGGCACTGGCTGTCACCGCCTCGGAATGGACGAAGCCTTACTCGCGCGAGGAGGCGGCGTTTCCTGCTTCATGGGTGCGTGAGAACAAATTTTGGCCGAGTGTGGGCCGGATCGATGAAGCCTATGGCGACCGCCACCTCTTTTGCACCTGCCCGCCGGTGGATGCCGCCTCCTAGTCGACCTGCGCTCGTCGCTGTCGGAGGGGGCGCCGCGCGCCGTTTGCGGCAGTGGCATGTGGCCGCCCAGATCGCGCTTGGTTGTCTGCTGCTTACCCCACTCGTTTCCCTGGCCGTGCAGGCTGCCGCTGAATCCGCGGGTATTGCGGAGAGTCACGCCGAAGATCGTCCTCTTGATGTGGTCTCCGGGATGACCTATCGCCCCGGCACAAGGCTGAGAATCCCCGGCACCGACTGGTCGTTTGTTGTTCCCGATGGTTGGCAGAGCAATTGCCCCGACGATGCCGAGATGCCTTTTCTTGTGCCCGAGGAAGGCAAGCAACTGGGGATGATGTTTCCCCTCACCGGGGTGACGCGAGAGGCGCTTCGTGATCAACTCCGTGAGCCGCTCTCGCTATTACATGGCCTCTCGTTTATCCCGGCCGGCGCTCAAGTAGAGACCGAGGAGTGGATCGCGCAATCGTACGAGGGCGAAGAGATGGCCGGCCGTGCGTTGGCAGTCACGGCAGCCGGCGACAGGGCGGTGATTTATTTTGTCATGGGGCCCCCGGAGGCCATGTCGCTCGTCCATTCCGTCTTGGAACAACTCGGACAATCCACGCGTTTCGGCGAGCCGGTTTCAGGGCGTGACACAGCGTTATAGGTCGCAGTGATCGGGCGCGGCGAAGATGGGCCACCGCCCCTCTGGCTCGCGGCAGCACCATTCAGGCATGCAGCATACTGCTCCGACAAAAGTCATCATTGATACCGACCCCGGGGTCGATGACGCGTTGGCTCTTCTGCTGGCCCTGGCGTCACCGCAGCTGGACGTGGTGGGCATCACCACCGTCTGCGGCAATGTGCCGGTTGGGCAGGGCACGAAAAATCTGTTCCGTCTGCTTCATCATCTCAACCCTCCGCCGGGATTGCTGGTGGGACAGGGGGCCGCCCGCCCGTTGGAAGAAGACCTGGAAACGGCTGTCCACGTGCATGGCAGTGATGGGCTGGGTGAACTTGATCTTGTGCTGACGGCAGAAGGCGCGATGCGGTATCCCGCTGTCCGGCTGCCCCCGCTGCTTTCGACGGCGCAGGAGGTGTGGAACGAATGTGTACGGCGCTATCAGGACGAGATCACCTTGATCACCTTAGGGCCGCTGACGAATGTGGCCGTGGCGCTCAAAGTGAATCCGCTCACCGTCCAAAAGTTTCGCTCGGTGATTGTCATGGGGGGCGCGATCGGTGTGCCCGGCAACGTGTCGCCCGTGGCCGAGTTCAATATGTATGTCGATCCCCATGCCGCCCATCGAGTCTTTCACGCGGGGCTTCCCTTAACCTTAGTGCCGCTGGACGTCACCACCCGTGTCGGCGTGACCCGCGAGGTCCTCAAGACCTGGACCTCTTCATCGCGTGATCCGCGTTGCCGTCTCGTAGCGGATATGACCACCAAAGCCTTTGATTTTGCCGAGCAGGTTGAAGGTCACGGGCAGCTGTACTTTCATGACCCGACGGCTGTCCTTGCCGCCATCGAATCGTCGTTGCTCAGGACAGAGCCGTTGCATGTCGAAGTGGAAGTCGTGGGGCGGGTGTCCCGCGGAGCCACCGTCGCAGACCGGCGGCAGCGCAGGCCGGAGGAAAAGTCGAATCCGAATATGCAGGTGGCCGTCGATGTCGATGCCGAGCGGGCATTAAGCCTGATTCGCAGCCGATTGTGCCCATGGTCGTAGTCGTCGGGTCCAGCAATATCGATTTCACGGTGACCGTCGATCGGCTACCACAGCGTGGAGAGACGCTGCTCGGCCACGGGATCGTGCAATCGTTCGGCGGCAAGGGTGCGAATCAAGCTGTCGCGGCCGCGCGAGCCGGGGCACAGGTCGCCTTTCTCAGTAGAGTGGGAAGCGACTCCAACGGTGACCTGATCGCACAGCACCTGGCCACGCAGGGCTTGTCGCGAATCGTGCTTCTCCGCGATGCTGCAGCACAGACCGGGGTCGCGATGATTCTGGTCGACGCAGCCGGCGATAATCAGATTGTCGTGGTACCGGGGAGCAATCTCCATCTCACAGCGGCGGATGTGCGGCAACATGCCGGACTGTTCTCCGCTGCGCGAGTGCTCCTGGTCCAAATGGAAATTCCGCTCGAGACGGTTCAAGTATGTCTACGGCTAGCTAAGCACCATGGTCTGTTGACGATTCTCAACCCGGCTCCAGCCTCTGTGCTGCCGCCGGAATTCTTGAGGATGGTGGATATTCTGACGCCGAATGAGCGCGAGGCCTGCATGTTGACCGGGGCCACAGACTCGGCCGAAGCGGCAAGGCTGCTAGCGCGTGAAGGTGTGGGAACGGTGGTCCTCACTCATGGTGCGGAGGGAGCGGTTGTCTCACGCGGCAAGGAGGCGATTCATGTCCCGGCCTTTAGCGTGGAGGCGATCGATTCGACCGGTGCCGGAGACGCCTTCAACGGGGCGTTAGCCTGTGCCATGGCCGAAGGGCTGCCGATCGAGGTCTCGGTGGAGATGGCTGCGGCTGCCGGAGCCTTGGCCACAACGGGACTTGGGGCGCAGGCGGCGATGCCCACCCGGGCTGACATCGACCGGCTCCGGAGAACCGGAGTCAGACGCGTGCCGACGCGTCATTAATTTCCTTTAGCGGATTGAGCCCGCAGTTGTGCGAGCACCTGCCGCGCTTCCGGGATGAAGTCGATGCGCTCGAGTGTTTGGGCCAGATCCAGCGCCTTGGTCGCCATCGCCACGGCTTCTTCATGTCGCCCGCCCGCGCAGTAACTCTTGGCCAGGCTCAATCGTGCGTTGACGGCGGCTGGTTCCCGAGCAATGACGTCACGCAGCAGCCGCTCGCCTTTCTCCTTGTCGCCCCCCAGGAAGCCCGGGACACGAACCAGCACCGTCCCTTTGGCCGATAGTGCGTCCACATGATCGGGTGCCAGCTCCAGGGTACGATTCAATTCCTTCATCATTCGGCGGAACCCGAACAGTGACGAGAGGCTTTCGCCATCCACCCGCAATTGCTCGCCGAGATTGCAGAACAAGGCAAAATGGGCATCGGGAGAAGATTCATCTGCCGCGACAGCCTGCTCGCCGAAGGCTTGCCCTGCCGCGAAATGTTGAATCCGATCTGTACGGCTTTGGGCCTGCCGCCCCAGCGAGCATTCCTGCATGGCCTCGACGGTGAGTCGTTGCACCAGCGTGCCGGCAAAGGCCTGTCCGGCGAGAGCGGTCAGCGCAAGCGTGAGTGATACTGTGAACAGTGGATATTTCATGAGCACCAGCGATGTGGGGTGGATCAAGGCAAACGGTGAATGGTACAGCAGTTGTCCGGTTGAATGCCAGACTCTCGCACGCGGCAACATGTGCCGGGAGCTACTCCGGAAAAGTCCCGGCCCAAGGCGCAAGCGCGCGAAATGCGTTCACGAGGGATGGATAGGAATAGCTGGCATTGCGTCCACTCGGATTCGGAAGCAGCACGATACGGGAATCGTACAGCGTCACCGGTTGGAGGCCCGGCTTCCGACCTTTTTGGCGCGTCTCAACAGGAAACAGGATCGGATAGAGGGTGATTCCCAGGAGCGCCACCACGCGCGGACGGCATCGGCGAATAGTTTCTATCAACGCCGACCGGCCTCTCGCATAATCCTCGACCGTGAGGCTTTCCATTCCTGCGGTCGGGCGGGCGACAAGGTTGGTCAGTCCGAGTCCCCACTCGAGAAGGCGTTCGTCGTCACGGTAGGTCAAGGGTTCAGGCACCAGGGCCGCGTCATAGAGGAGTTTCCAAAAACGGTTTGAATGGCCGGCGTAGTGGTGGCCCAGGGCGGCTGAGCGTAGACCTGGATTGATGCCGACAAATAAGATGTTGAGATCCGGTGCAAGACGGTCGGGCAGGGAGGCCGGCAATGGCATCCTATGAAGCGGTTCCTTGCGGGAATGTCTCTTGAGGGCGCGCATGACCTCTACCGGCTGGATTCCGAGCCGTCGAATGAGGCGGTTTAGTCTAGATCAGGCTATTCTGCCACAGAATGGATTGTTGCTTCATGAGCCGTTCGGTGCTTATGAATAATCGCTGTCCAGAAAAACAACGGGTTACATCCTGCCTGCAAACGGCAAGAACCTTGCTATACCGAAGATCCGTCGGTGGTCGGTAACTTCAAATCTAACAGGAGGTAGTCAGTATGAAGAAGATGATGTTGACGGTCATGGCGGCAGCGTTGTTGGTGGCGTTCAGCGCGCCTTCGTTCGCTGGCGACGACAAGAAGAAGGAAGAGAAGAAGGGCGGCCACTTCTCCCAGACCCTCTTCGGCGATGACAAGAAGAAGGAAGAGAAGAAGGGTGGACACCTGTCCCAGACCGTGTTCGGCGACGACAAGAAGAAGGAAGAGAAGAAGGGCGGCCACTAAGAGTCACCCGTTTTTTGGCGAGGCTAGCTGGCTGAAGAGGTCTCCCATCCGAGTGGTGGGAGGCCTCTTCGTCGTTTAACGGTGCCCCACCTGCCGAATATACACCGCTTGTAACCCGACAATGGTTTTTGCGTCCCGGATCGTGCCGTCTTCAATTTTGACAATGGCTTCTTTCAACGGCATCTCCACCACTTCCAGGATTTCGTCCTGATCCAAATTCTGGGTCCCATGCGTCAGCTCTGTCGCCAGATAGACGTGGATGACTTCATCCGCAAACCCCGGGGCCGTGAAGATACTGGACAGCAGCTCGAACCGGCCGGCCTTGTAGCCGATCTCCTCCTCCAGTTCGCGCGCGGCACAGTTTAAGGGATCTTCTTTCGGATGCAGTTTGCCGGCAGGGATTTCGTAAATGAACCCGTCTGCCGCGTGGCGGAATTGGCGGATCAGTACGACGGTCCCATCCTCCTTCAACGGTACGACGGCGGATGCGCCTGGGTGGCGTATGACCTCCAGGTCGATCGTGTGTCCGTTGGGCAGGCGCACGGTATCGACGTTGAGGGTGACGACCGTGCCTTTGTAGATCGGTTTGACCATGGGCAGTGGTTACGACGCGCCGGGATTTTTTTTGTAGAAAGGCGGTTTCACGACGACGGCGGGGCAGGCCTTTCCTCTGATATCGATCAAGATGGACGATCCCGGTTGAGATGCAGCCGGTGTCACGTATCCCATGCCGATGCCTTTTTGCAGCATGGGCGACAGATTTCCGCTGGTGACCTCGCCGATCTCTGCGTGTGGGGCCTGCGGGCTGAGGATCTTAAAGCCATGCCGGGGCACGGCCTTTTCGATGAGCTCAAAGGCGATGAGGCGCCGTGATGGTCCGTCGCTGTGCTGCGCATGCAACGTCGCGCGGCCGATAAAATCCCCCTTCTCGAACTTCACGACCCAATCCGCGCCGGCTTCGATGGGTGTCGTGTGTTCATCCATGTCATTCCCGTAGAGTAAATAAGCCATTTCGAGCCGCAGTAAATCACGCGCGCCCAGACCTGCGGGCTTCAACCCTAAGGGCTGTCCGGCTTCAAGGAGATGGTTCCATATCGTCATGGCGCCTTCGGCCGGAAGATACAATTCGTAGCCCAACTCGCCGGTATAGCCGGTTCGTGTCACGAGGGTCGGATGGCCGCAGACTGGGGCTTCCAGGCAGTGACGGGCTTTGAGTTGTTGGAGATCGGTCAGACCGGCGGCGGTAAGAATGTCGCGCGAGGCGGGGCCTTGAATCGCCAGTTGGGCGAGGGCCGTTGACTGGTCCCGGACCGTGCATCCCTGCGCCTGCGCTACCTTCTGGTGAAACCAGGCGACGATCTTTTCACGGTTGGACGCATTCACGCAGACCAGAAATTCGTAGGGTTTGACGTGATAAATGAAGATGTCGTCCTTGATGCCTCCGTCCGGCGCGCAAACCATGGAGTACTGGGACTGGCGAACCGACAGTTTGGACACATCATTCGTCGTGACGCGTTGCAAAAACGCCAATGAACCTGGTCCGGCGACACGGATGCGCCCCATGTGGCTGACATCGAATAGTCCTGCATGGCGCCGGACCGTTTGGTACTCATCGACGACGCCAGAATATTGAATGGGCATCTCCCATCCGGCGAAATCGACCAGTTTGCCTTGAGCCTTGCGGTGCGCGTCTATCAGCGGCGTGTGTTTCATCGGGTGAGTGCGAAACCTATCGAACCTCGAGTAATTCTACGTCGAACACCAAGGTTGCATTCGGGGGGATCACTCCGCCGGCGCCGCGCGATCCATACCCGAGTTCCGGCGGAATCGTCAACTTCCGTTTTCCGCCAACCTTCATGCCGGCCACCCCTTCGTCCCATCCCCGAATGACCTGGCCTGCGCCGATGGGAAAGGAGAACGGATCGCGGCGATCGACGGAGCTGTCGAACTTCTTGCCGTTCGTGAGCCAGCCGGAATAGTGCACCGTCGCCAGATTGCCCGCGGCGGCTTCGCGGCCCGTTCCTACGACCACATCGACGTATTTGAGCCCGGATGCGGTCGTGACTTCCGCCGCTGAACCTGGCTGTTCGCTCTGTGCCATCATTGGCCTCCCTATTGTCATGAAAACGAGCCCCACGATACCCCAAGTCGTCCACCAGAAGCGAGTTGTCATCTGTTCCTTTCAGCTCCTTGCGTGAATCGAACCCAACTCACCGGCGGAGCCATTCACTGGTTCAGGCGCGCGTGATGCCCTCGTTCGGGCTGGGAGAAAATGGCAATGCTGGCCGTATAGCCATGGAGAAAATTTCGCCCCCCGACCGGCCCCACTTCCCCTTGCGCAAAAAACCCGGCCAGCGGGATGGCGCCTAGTTGCTGGCCCAGCACGGAGGCGTCGTGATCTGGAATGCCAAAGAGCCCTTTGCCGCGTCCGCAACAGCTGAACAGCAGCGCGCCGAGTGGTTGTGATGGGACTTCGCGAGAAGGCGCGGCGAGTAAGGCATGAAGATCTTCATCCGCGGAATGGGCATCCCGGACTTGGAACTGCACGGTCTGGCCTTCCTGGACGACATCTCCGATGACGATGGCGCCGGTCTGTTGGTCTGCCCCGAGCAGATTGCGGATCAAAAAATCGCCGCGGGTGAATTGTGCCCGGTGCTCGTCCATCGCGATGCCGATATGCAGCGCCCGTTGTGCCTGGGCACGTTCGTCGCTGCTCAGGTGTTCAAATACGGTCTGCAAGCACTGCAAGGCAGGGATGCCTCCCAGCTCCTGGATGACGTTGTGCTCCGCCTTGGTGACGATGAAGCGGTCGCCGATGGGACGGCAGCCTTGTGAAATGACCGAGCGAACCGCGATATTGCCGGAGAGCGCCATGCCGACCAATCCGTCGCGGTAGACCTGATCCTCGAGGAAGAGTCGATTTTCACCGAGGTCCTGACCTCCTCCAGCCAATCCGCCCAGCGTGCGCGTACCGGGATACTGCTCCTCGATGACGGCCAAGACGTCCTGCATGGGGGTGGAGAAGGGATCGGCGAACAGCATCATGACCGGCTCTGAACCCCCGGCATGATCCAGATCGGGCCAATCGCGGAGTGAAAATTGGTCATGGACACTTGAAAAAGACAGCCGCAGCGGTTGCACGAGGACACCGGGCAGGTGAGCCGCCCAGAGCGTGGCGGCAGGACCCGACTCAATTTCGCGTCCCGTGCCGATAATCCCTTCACCCGTGCACCCGACGAGTGTCACCGTGCCCAGTGCCGTGCGAAGGGCTCGTGAAAGCGCCTCGGCCTGGTCTGCATGCTGAGCCGAAATAAACAGGAAGGCCACATCGACTCGCGAGGAGCCCAATTGTTCGCGGATGGACCTGATCAAGTCATCGGCCGCCAGCCGTGCCTCAGATTGGCGCGTGAGGGCGGAGGCAAATCGCAGCGTTGACGAGGGAGTCGTAATCACCGAAAGTCCCTGCTGATACAGTTGGCGGTCTGTGTCGCCGGGCGGTCAGACGCCCGGATTCATGCGTTCCGGTCGTTCGGTGGCGAGTTTTTTATAATAGCGCCACATGTACGAATGAAAATCATCCAGCTGTGCGAGTAGATAGTGAAGTTCGGTCGGATCTTGTGCTTCCAGGGCTTGCGCCATTCTCGTCTTCAAAAATTCCGCAAACTTGTCGCTTTTTTCGAGCGCGGTGAGAAGCGTGAGGCCGCCTCCCATGGAATAGTCAGCCATAGCCCTCCGAATCCGAATCAGACAAGGCAGGAGAATAGCCGTGAGGCCCTGTAAAAGCAAGGCGCCGCGAGCCGGTCACTGCCCGCTGGTCAGGTCGGAAGGGAGCAGCGCGCGGAGGCGCGGAATCGAAATGGCTTCGGCCCGGAATCCATCGCGTCCCGTGACGCTGGTCGCGCTTGTCAGGGCGTTGAGGATCGCTTCTTCCGTGGCCTCGACCGTAGCGGTGATGACGGCATTGAGATGGGTGTCGGCCAGATGCGTGAGTGAAAAGGTTGGCTCGGCCGGATAATGGGGAATGATATTGCCGGTGGAGAAGGCCAGCATGAAATCGCCGCTTCCGTGGCGCGCGGTCGAGCCGGTCCTGGCGAGCCCCAAGGCCGCTCGCTTTCCGAGTCGAGTCAGTTGCCGGCTATCCAATGGAGCGTCCGTGGCGATGATGACGATGATCGACCCCTCGGCATTCCCGCTGGCTCCTTCACGCGACGCATGCAGGCGTTCCGGATTCGGATCCGGCCTCCCGCTGGATTGTATCGGCGTGGCGTCATACCGTTGTCCGACCGGCACTCCGCCCATGATGAGTTCCGGGCGGCGACCGTGGTTGGCGTTGACCAATACTCCGACCGTAAACCCTCCGGCAGCGGCCGGCAGACGCCTGGACGACGTCCCGATGCCGCCCTTGAATCCATAGGAGATCATCCCGGTGCCTGCTCCGACGGTTCCTTCGGAAACGGGTCCGGAAGTCGCCTCGTCCAAGGCCTGCATGACGTCCGCTTCAGAGACATGGCGACCCTGGATGTCGTTCAGCCGTCCGTCATCACATTCCGCCACGACGGGGGTGAGGGTGTCGTCGGTGATGCCGATCGCCGGATAGCGGCGGAGCATCCAGCTGATGACGCCGTTCGCCACGCGCGGGACATTGAGCGTATTGGTCAAGGCAATGGGGTATTCGAGAAATCCCGATTCGGCCACCCACGCCAGCCCCGTCATTTCTCCCGTGCCGTTCAACACGAAAGCGCCAGCGGGGACTTTCTTCTGCCACACATCCTCCCGTGGCACGATGACTGTGACGCCGGTTCGGACCGGCCCCTGTCCTGGAACCAGAGGACCGTCCCCGCGCATCAACGTCACCTGACCCACTTTCACGCCGGGCACATCGGTAATGGCATTCAGCGGGCCAGGCTCCAATTGCCCGAGCCTTAAGCCGAGCGCGCGTGCGCGGACCCGCGTCTGTTCAGCCGGATCGGTTGCCGTCTCCGCGCACCAGCCGGGGGAGACGGAGGCGGTTAGGCTGACGAAGAGGCAGGCGATGATCCAACGGGAACCGGTGTGTATAAAGCTCATGCTAACGACAGCCTCCATGCCTCACCAGCGCTAAAGAGAAGGGTCGACGCTAGATCTCATAACTGCTCTCCCTGTGGGGCACGACAATCGATGCCCGCGGACATTCCGCCTGGATGGCCGCCCCCAGTGACAGCGCCTGTTTTTCTTCCCCGTGGACCACGAAAATGTGCTGAGGAGCCGGAGAGATGGCTCTGACATAGGCGAGCAGATCGTTCCGATCCGCATGGGCCGACAAGCCGTTAAACACCACCACCTGAGCGCGCCGCGCTGTGGGCATGCCGAACAGCGGCACCACATCCCACCCTTCGACCAGTCTGCGTCCCAGCGTGTGCTCGGCCTGAAACCCTACGATGGCGATGATATTGGCTTCATCCTGGATGGCATGTTTGAGGTGATGGACCACACGCCCACCTTCGCACATGCCCGACGAGGCAATGATGACGCAGGGTCCCTTCATGTTATTGAGACGCTTGCTTTCATCCGCTGAGGAGACATAGCGGATATACCGGGCGGCAAAGGGATCTCCCTCGGAGGTAAAGGTGCGATAGGTCTCTTCGTCGTAGCATTCCGGATGCTTGCGAAATACCTCTGTGACTTTTGCCGCCAGGGGAGAATCGATGTAAATGGGCAGCGGGTCGATCTGTCCCTCGGCCACCAATCGTTTGATTCGCATGACGAGATCTTGCGTCCGCCCCAGCGCGAATGCGGGTACGATGATCTTGCTGTGATGCGCCTTGGCGTGCGCAACGAGTTGTTGGGCTCTCTTGGTCAGCGCGTCGCCGGCGTCTTCGTGGAGGCGATCGCCGTACGTCGATTCAATGATCAATACATCACAACTCGGCGGCGGCGTGGGGTCGCGGAGGATCGGCATGCGCGATCGCCCGAGATCGCCGGAGAACAGGATGGTGGTGCTGTTCCCGCGCGCGGTGTACTTGAGACGAATGGCGGCAGATCCTAGGATGTGCCCCACATCATGGAAGGTGGCCGTGAGTCGAGGGGTGACCTTGACCTTGTCTTCGTAACGAGCGCCCACGAAACGGCGGATAATGGCGCGCGCCTCGCGCGCGTCGTAGAACGGTTTCAGGCATTTCTGCCCGCGACGATTCTCCTTCCGATTCAGATAGGCGCAATCGTTTTCCTGCAACCGAGCCGAGTCCTCCAGCATCACGGCGGTGAGATCCGCGGTGGCGCGGGTCATGTGCACATCTCCGCGAAACCGGTGTTGGCCGAGCACGGGGAGCGCACCGGAATGGTCGATATGCGCATGTGACAAAAGAACGGCCTGGATTGCGCGCGGATCAAAGCCTAAGAACCGATTCTGCCGATCAGCCTCCTGCCGTGGACCCTGGAACAGCCCGCAGTCGAGCAGGACTTGGCTACCGGGCATTTCCAGCAGATGGCGACTGCCGGTGACTGATCGCGCGGCGCCATGGAAGGAGAGCTTCATCGGGCGGCCGGGCCTCCATGCATCCGGCTGATCAGGTCCCACGCCTGTTGAGCCGTTTCCGCAAAATGAAAAAGCGAGAGATCGTGCGGACCGATGAGGCCTTCCTCCACCAACATGGACCAGTTGATCAGTCGCTCCCAGTAGGCTTGCCCGATGAGCACGATCGTCAGGTTACGCGTTTTCCCCGTCTGCAGAAGCGTGAGGGTTTCAAACAGTTCGTCGAGTGTGCCGAACCCGCCGGGAAACACCACGAGCGCCCGCGCGCGGAGGAGAAAATGCATTTTTCGCAAGGCGAAATAGCGAAATTGAAAACACAGGTCCGGGGTGATGTAGGCGTTCGGTTGTTGTTCGTGCGGGAGCGTGATGTTGAGTCCCATCGATTTGGCCCCCGCATCCGCCGCTCCTCGATTGGCGGCCTCCATGATGCCGGGTCCTCCGCCGGTCACGATGACGTAATCGCACTGCCCGTCGATCTGGCAGGTCGCAGACACGAGGCGGCCGAATTCGCGAGCGATGTCATAGTAGTGCGCCATCGCCACCCGGCGTTCTGCCAGCGTGACCTGTCGCTGTCGCCAAGGATCCTGGGGGGCGGATTTCAGTTCGGCTGTGGCGACTTCCAGGGCGAGCCGGGCGCGGGCGGGTTCGACCAGCCGCGCGCTGCCGAAGACGACAATCGTCGACCGGATCCCCTGCTCCGTCTGAATCAATTCCGGCTTCAGCAATTCCAGGCCGAGACGGAGCGGGCGCAACTCATCGCGCTGGAGAAATTCGATGTCGCGATCGGCTGGGATATAGGAGGAAGACGTGATGGGAGTCTGTCGGCTGGCTGACTCGTCGGAGGAACCTGCGCCCATGGGCGGCATTATAGCGAGATGCGTGCAAAGCGGCAATTCGCGAACGGTGAGCGTGGTCGGAGCTAAAAGGGATACGGCGTAAAGGGCGGCTCTGGACGATGCCGTACAAATGCCTGATGCGTCACCACCCAGTTGGTGTCACAGAGGAGCTCGAAGGCGTCCGTTCCCATCCCCGAACGCGAGAAGACCAGATCCGGGTCCACCGGCGACCAAGGTTTTGCCAGCCATCCGAAATTCACGCGGGAGTACTTCGCGTTGAGAAACCGGTACGTCACCAGGGCTCCGACCTCGGTGTCCGTGATGGAATCCGGCGCTCCCAGTTTCTCGACGACATCTGCCAGCGTGGTCTTCCCTTCGGTAATGAAGCCCACAGCGTCGGCCGTCAGCGGAGTGTTAATGGTCAGACGGGCGACGTTGCAGCCGGACAACGACGGCAGCACCATCGCCGTAAAAAGAAGTGGAAGTGAAACGATCTTGTGCCACACGGTATCAGTCTCCGAAGGGCCAGAATCTGAATTCCAGATTTTCGGTGCGTTTCGACGCGATCACTTCTTCCACGATGCCTTCGCGATTAATGATGACGAACAGGTCGTCGCTCTTGACCGACACGCGGGAGAAGTTCACCAAGATCAGGAGCAGGCTGCCGACCTTGGCATCATAGCGGTAGTATTGAAACAGGTCGCGTCCGTTCAATTGCAGCAGACGGTCCGGAGCGCCGAGATGCGCCAGCACCTCCGCCCGTGTCGTCGTGCCCTTCTTGATCGAATTGACGGTGTCCGTCTTGATTTCATCACCGAGGGTGCCTCGGCTGAATGCGCAGGCATTCAGCATCAGCAGCATCATCAACAATAAACCCGCTCGTCGCATGTGCGATCCTCCTTGTGTAGACAGTCCACCAGGCCGGCTATGAGCTCTGCACGGGGGAAGAAGATTTGGGAAGGACGAAATCAGACTCGTAAATCTGATAGGAAGAGGGGCTGAGCCCGACCCGCCCGTACACGTCTTTGGCGATGCTGTTGTCGTCCTCCACATATAAACGGACGCCGCAGACGTCGGCGCGCGATTGCGCCAGCGCCATCACGGTGTGATGCATGGCCCGATAGACGCCTTGGCGGCGCCACGTGGGCTCGACGTAGACGCTCTGGATCCACCAGAATTGGGCATTACGCCAATCGCTCCATTCATAGGTGATGAGCAGCTGCCCTACTGTCACTGTATCGGCCGGATCGTTCCGGTGCAAGTCTGTGACGTAATATTGTCCGCGTTCCGGGCAGTCGAGGACGGCCTGAGTGCCTGATCGCAGACGTGAAAGGTCCAGTCTTCGTCCTTCGGTCTCCAGGGCCATGGCGGCGCTGAATCTCGTGAGGACATCCAGGTCCTGCAAGGTGGCCTGGCGTATGCGCAGCTGATTGATGGGCTTCATGACGACTTCGCCGCCGGCGCGGTGAGCCACCCCTGTAAAGGACGATACAGTCCGGCAGAGAATTCCAGCTTGAGGGCTTCTTCCGGCAACAGATTCAACGGTTGCAACTGGCTTTTCGGGATCATGGCCAGATACCCCGTGAAGGGGTGGATGGCAGTCGGCACGAAGACCATCACCAATTCGACGGCGGGCGCGATCTGTAGTGCCGGCGGTGGTGAGCCCATGACGAAGCCGAGCGCCCAGAGCCCGTCGCGAGGGAAAGGGAAGGCGACGACCGTGCTTTGTCCGAAGCGCGCGCGGTAGTTCAGGAGATCGGTCATGCTCTTCAAGGTCAGGTAAATACTCCGGATCAGCGGAATGCCTTCGAGGGTTGTTTCGGCCCATCGAACGAATCGCTGACCGATCACCTGGGTGGCAACGGCTCCGACGATGAGCACCATGCCGACCAGTAGGATAATGCCCAATCCGGGCGCATAGGGCTGAATCTGCCGGCCGATGAGATCGAGCAAGAGCGAATCCAGCGTGTCGAATAGCGCGGCCAGGATCAAAAACGTCGCCCACGCCGGAACCAGCAGGAGCAGCCCGGTGAAAAATATGCGTCCAAGTCGATGAGAAGATGTCACGCTGGATCCTGGTGTTTGGTGCGCGAGAGGGGTAGCCGGTCAGTTACGATACCAGATGAACAACAGTTTTGGTATCTTCTTGATCTGCCAAACAATTTGGACTATGTTTCGGGTAACCTTTGGCCACCCTCACGGGTGAGATTGTGAGAGTGATCGTGAGCGACGCCGTTCAAAAAAAAGTGAATTTGGACAAAGACTTGTTGGCCATTCTGTGCTGTCCTGAAACCAAGCTGGCGGTCGCGCTGGCCGACGATCAGTTGATTCAAAAAGTGAACGGCGCGATCGAACGCGGCGTCTTAAAGAACAAGGCGCAAAAGTCTGTCACGGAAAAGCTCGATGGCGGGCTCGTGCGATCGGACAATAAGATTCTCTACCCGGTGCGAGAAGATATTCCCGTGATGTTGATCGATGAAGGCATTCCTCTCGACCAGCTGGCCTAGTGTTCCTGCCTCGAACCCTCTCAGGTTCACAGTCTACGCTAATCAACTGAATGGATGGTCCCGCAGGAAGCGGCGACGCCGGTCTCCATTCCTGTCATGGATGCCCTTTTGCCCGGATTCCCGCGCGGGAGCGTGACCGCACGTGCGTCGCACACTTACGGGGCTAAAAGGCCGCTGTCTCCTGAAGCGCTCTCCGTCTTCGAACCGGTGGAACTTCCACATTGAGCGCACAGATACTCGTATAAGTTGCCGGTGGGTAACACGAGAAGGAGCCGCTGGCGGGTCGGTGTGGCTTGGCGGCAGACGCCGCAGTAGAGCAGGGATGCGTGAAACGAATCGTATTGATCAACTGGCCGCTGGCCGTGAGACGAGGCTGTGGTCCGTGGTTGCGCCGCACGCGGAGGCCACCCGGGTGGGGAAGGCTTATTCGAGCGAGAGTGCATGCAGGCTATTCTACTGAGAAGCGGTGGAGGGCGCAACGGGCGGCGCGGGGTGTTCGTGAAGGAAGGATCAGCGAATGCGCTGGTCTTCAGGGGCGTCGGGCTCTTCGCTGGTTCTTCCGCGAAACACCCACCAGAGTGAGCGGCTAACCTGTACCACTACGTAAAGGGCCAGGCCCGAAAGCAGCCCGTAAAGCCAGGCTTTGCTCCACGGCCACATCTCCGGCGCGTGCAACACGACGGCGAGGGCAATATGGCCTCCCAAGCCGAGACAAATGGCGAAGATGATCCACTCACGGGCCATAGTCGCCCTCGGAGGAGGCCATAACGAAGAATAAGCCTGGAGACAATCGACAGGCGGTTACACGGAGGTTTTCGCGGACTCGATTTCAGTGGCCGTGATCAGGCTGGACAAGTAGTCTGCGACGAAGGTCAGGGCCTCCTCGCGCCCGTCTGCCCGCCGGCCTTTTTCCCGACGCTGTACGGAGAGCTCATGATCCAAGTCTGACTTCACTTCCGTCAGGACGCGCTGCAGCGTCGTGGGCGTGATGTTGGTATCCATGTCCTCAAGTTCCTGGCAGCGATCCAGTACCCAATTGAGGCCTTCAATCCGCCCGGCATAATGTTCCTGCTCAGCGGTATCGATCCGAGACATGGTCGTGGCAAACGTCTGGGCTTCGTACACCAGATTATAAAAACTCGTAACAGCGCGTTGTAACGTGGGATTCATAGTGCTCCTTGGCTCATTAAGAGGTTCTCGTGATTATACCTGAGATTAGGGGGGCGACAAGGAATTTTTTTACCGAATCGCGACTAGGTGAACAGGAGGGAGTGAAACTCGTTCATGAACCCGTAATACAGGGGGGCAAAATCCTTGAGGCTGTCCGGGCTGTTCTCTTTCAGTCGCTTGAAGAAAAAGACCTGGGCGCGAGGATCCAACTGCTCGAGGAGCCGGCTGAGCTGGGCCATCGAGTAACTGCCCGCTGGAACACTGAGTACGTAGTGCACCAGTCTCTCGACAAACTGCTGCTCTACGTACTCGCTGACAAGCAGTCCCTCGGGGATCTTGCCTGATGCGAGATACTCGTCGAATGAAACGGCTTGCGCTGCAAAGGGGATCGACTGCTGCGGGCGGGAGGTCACGCTAGGGTTACCTCATTGAAGAGAAGAGCGAAAAGCCACATGACACTCACTGTACTCAAGCCTCTCAAGTCCGTCAAGTGGACAGAAGAAGCACGCAGGCCTGAGCCGAACGGACAGAACTCCGGAAGAAGAAGGGCAATCGGTGTGATGGCCGTTGCGATGGAACCCTGTTCTTCGTGGAGGAGTTCGATCGCGACACCATGATATTTGCGCACGCTCGCTTGACAGTCTTGACATCTCGTCGGTAGAATCCCGCTTCTTCTGACGGTCGGATGCGGGAATAGCTCAGTGGTAGAGCATCGCCTTGCCAAGGCGAGGGTCGCGGGTTCAAATCCCGTTTCCCGCTCCAACTTTCTCAAGCACTTCTACTCAAGCCGGTTTCTCATTTTCCTATCCATAGACCGTTTATAGGTGGTTGAAGCGCATGGGGATTGTTCCTTGTGGCGCGTGCGCGCTCCTGTCTGATCGGGGCTGCAGCCAGCGATCCTATTCCGGATACAAAGATGCGGAGAAAGCGGTTGCTGGAAGGCGTGGTTGATGGCAGCAAAGAGCCCTGTTTCCCTGCTCCTTCGCCTGGCGCCAGATGTTCTGGTGCGCGAGCGCGCGATGTACGCATGCACCGTC
Organism: uncultured Nitrospira sp.; assembly: GCA_902500995.1. Classification (GTDB taxonomy): domain Bacteria; phylum Nitrospirota; class Nitrospiria; order Nitrospirales; family Nitrospiraceae; genus Nitrospira_A. Next base: position 160,900 of record CABVSR010000001.1, on the reverse strand, counting down.
AGCGCGAGGGTTGCTGCGAGTCAGGGATTGAACGCCTCAGCAGGCGGAGTGTTCGCAGCTGGGCTTCCGCTCCAGCCAGTTCCGATTCGGTGACGGGCTCGTGGCCGAATCGAACTCGCGCGTACAGCTGTGTCAGAGAATCGACGATGGGACCGGCTTCGCTCCACTGCGCCCGAATGTGGGTGAGAAATTCCAGCGAGGTGGTGCTGGCTGATTTCGTCATGCCTCGCTGCGCGCAGCACTGGAGCATGTTCCCGTATAGCCGCATGACGATCTGCTGCTGCGTTGAAAGCGCGCGATGAACTGTGGTTCTACTGCGAAACCGCCGCAGGATCAACATGGCTCCATACATCGCGGCCAACGCCAGGAGAAGACCGATCGCCTCCTGCGGCACACCGGACGGAGTCAAGCGGCTCACCATACGACCTGCAATTGCGACACCCTGCGCCGACAGGGCGCTCAGCGTTTCTGAGAGGCCTGCCCGTACAACCTCCCCGCCCTCTCGGAGCCCTTGCACCACGGTGAACTGATCATGTGCGCTGTAGTGGACGAACAGACGATCCCATTTGAGCCGCATCGAATCCATCGCGCTATTGGCCGGCCCCCACCAGGTGGCGGCGGCTGCATCCGGAGAAGGCGGGGTGGGATCCATGGTTATCCAGCCGGACTGTGGAAAATACACTTCCACCCACGCGTGGGCATCTCGTTGACGAACTGTGTAGTAGCCGCCGAACTCGTTCCATTCGGTCGCAAGAAATCCGGTCACCAGCCGGGCGGGAACTCCCACGGTGCGAAGCATGACTACCATGGCCGTTGCGTAGTGCTCGCAATAGCCGGTTTTTCGCGTCAATAGAAAATCCTCGAGTGGATGCGACGATTCGAGAGAGGGCACATCCAGGCTGTAGCGATACTGGGTCAGCAGATGGTTCCGAACCAGGGCGACAGCTTGAGCGATGCTGGTCGCAGAGCTGGTAATCCGGCGTGCTAACTCAGAGATCTGCTCATTGACGGCAGGCACCTGGAGATAGTGCTGGAGAATCAGGTCGGGGTAAACCAGCGCCGCAGCCTGCTTCTCCGCTGCGGTCACCCTGGGCGCCGAGGAATAGACCGTATATTGGCTGCGCGTATGGAGAGGAAACGGCAGGTAGAGTGAGCCCATGAGATCTGATTGAACGGAGAGGAAGTGCCCTTTGACCGACGTAGGCAAGGGGGTGCCGAAGAGGACCGTCGTGTCGAGCGGCTCCAGGAGAATGTCTTGTTTGAGCGGCCGAGCCGCTGCCGGTGATTGTGGCCCGGCCGTGCGGACGGTGAAGGTTCCTTCGGGAAGTTCCGTCAGCATGCGGCGGTGCGGCAGGCTGTTGCTCCAGGATTTGCCATCATATCGATTGTAGGCGACCCCGCGAAGGTACAACGGCTCTCGCTCGGATTCATGGGCCTTGCGATCGGGCAGTTCAACTCGCATGACGATGCTCGGGTCTTGCTTGACCGGCCCCATGACTCCCAGATCGACATGCTCAGAAAATCCCGTCGTCCGCAGATGTTCTCCGCGATCGTTTTGAAAGAACCCCACCCCGACTCTTGGAATCAGAAAAAAGAACAACAGTGTAAGGCCGAATGCGCCCGCCGCCATCGCATTGGTCGTCCAGAAGAAACGCGCCGTGAGCTGTGGTAGCGGCAGCGAGGACGGCACCTGGTGGGTAACGCCCGGTGCAGCCCGTTCTTCCTGTTCCTGCAATAAATGATAGAGGAGCAGGGTCCACACACCGATGACCAGGTAGATCAGGAAAAACGGGGCGTACCAGATGTGCGTCGTCAACGCCGCGGACGCGAGGAGCGTGATCAGGCTGATGGCATACAGATGGAGAAAGTCGCGCCGTTGATCGAGATTGGAGAGTTTGTTCACCAGGAGCAGCACGAGAAAGTGAATGCCCGCCGGAAGGATCTCTTGTGAGACGAGCAGGAGATCAATCCAGAATCCCGCGAACGCGAGCAGAAGAAAGATGTTCCAGGTCAGCGCGGAGAACCGGAGGCGACCGATGATGCCAGAGAGCCCATCCGAGCAGTAGGCGCGCAGCAATGCGATGGCGAAGGCCGACGCCGCCAGGACCAGAAGCCACAAGGGCAGGGCAATGGCGAGCGTCAGGCTTGCGAACCCGGTTGCCGCCAGCAGAACTGAGCTAAGCCGGAAGGCTTGATCCAGCGGCATCGAAGAGATCCTTATGTGTCTGAGGGGTCAGGATCCGGTCAACCGCGGGAAACATCTCGCGGAGGGGCGGGTCCGCCCAGGCTGAAAGCAGGACAGTCGGCCCATCCTGCGACCGTCGGAGCGCGTGAACGAGCGCGTGCTGAGCGGCTGTCTTGTCCGTCACGGGACGCCGTTCACAAAGCGCCAGGGCATGGAACAGATGAAGTGGAGTCTCGTTGCCGTCTGCTTGGAGTTCCTGGTGGTCCCCGAGGAGCACGCGCACCCGCAGTCCGTCGTTCAGGAATCGATCAATCAGCGAGGCGGCGATGGAGAGCGCTTGTTCGAAGGTTTCCTCGTCTTCATCCGGGGCGACCGTAAAGACGGCGAGCGTGATCAGGCGTTGATCCTCGGCTTCGGTCTCCTTGAGCATGAGTTTGGCCGTTCGCGCCGTCGTCATCCAATGGATGGCGCGCGAATCATCGCCGGGACGAAACTCCCGCAAATTGTAGAGAGAATGTCCGGGACCGCGCCGCGATACTGCGTGATCGTGGCCGGCGGCCGTCAGGTCCTGGATGAGCATTGGGGGCAGAGCCAGGAGTCCGGGGCAGACGAGCACGCTTGCCGCCTGCTCATAGAACGCTTTCTTCTGAAACAGCCCGAAAGGAAACGGTGTGACCACCCGGATGCCATCGAGCTGATAGCGTCCTCGCCGCCGGATGCGCAGCGTATACGGGCGCAGCGTCGACGCACCGGGCGCGAGGTGCGTGAGGTGAATGCTGCGGTCATGATCCTGGCCGGCGACCACGTCATGGAGTCGCAAGGAGACGCTGGGAAGATGTGATTTGCGGTTGGCAATCCACAGCGTGGCGGTGGCCGGTTGATTCGCAAACAGCGTGTCCGGGAGATGCCGGTGAAATTCCAGCTGCCGCACGGATTGTTCCGACAACAAGCCGGACAAGACGATGAGGCTGAGCATCATGGCCAGCAACAGGTAGAACAGGTTGTTCCCTGTATTCACGGCGGCGACTCCCACGGCCAGGGTCAATAAAAGGAAGCGGCCCCCTTCCGTGGTGACACGGATGGTGCGATGTCGGGAAAGTCGGTGGAGCAAGGTGGGGAGGGTCATGGATGCCCTGCTGGTGGCCCGTCCCGCGCGCGGTTTCGCGGGGAGGTCGTCAGGTCGTCACCTCCCGCGCCCGGGCAGAATCACACTGGAACAGGAATACTTTCTAGAATGTCGAGAATGACGCGTTCCGTATGCTCGACGCTCTTCGTGCGCGTCCCCTGGGAGCGGCTCAGCATGACGCGATGCGACAGGACGACCGGCGCGAGTTCTTTGATGTCCTCAGGCAAACAATAGGCCCGGTCCCGGGCGAGGGCGAGGGCCTTGGCGGCTTTGCAGAGCGCAAGCGCACCCCGCGTGCTCACCCCCAATGACAGCAGGGCATGTTGTCTGGTGGCCAACACGATGGCCAGCAGATAATCCATCAAACTGTCTTCCATTTTGACTTTGTCGGCTTGGGCCTGCAGATCCAGGATATGCTGCGCATTGAGCACCGGCTCAATTTCGTCGGCCGGATGCAGCAATTGCGGCCGGTCCAGCACTTTCTTTTCCTCCTCCGGCGTCGGATAGCCGATGCAGAGCCGCATCAAAAATCGATCCAGCTGCGATTCCGGAAGCGGAAAGGTGCCGTGATACTCGGCGGGGTTTTGTGTGGCAATCACCATGAACGGCTGCTGGAGTGGATAGGTTTGGTTGTCCACGGAAATCTGGGCTTCGCTCATCGCCTCGAGCAAACTGCTTTGTGTTTTAGGGGTGGTGCGATTGATCTCATCGGCCAGCACGATGTTGGCAAACAGTGGCCCAGGCATGAACTCGAAAGCCTGTTTTTGACGATTGAACACGGAGATCCCGACAATGTCGGATGGCAGCAGGTCACTCGTGAACTGGATGCGCTTAAATGAGCAGTCCAGCGAACGGGCCAAGCTGTGGGCCAGCGTCGTTTTCCCGACTCCGGGGACGTCTTCGATCAGCAGGTGTCCGCGCGCCAGCAGGCAGACGACGGCCAGTTCAATGGCTCGCGGCTTCCCCTTAATGACCTGCGCGATATTGTCCCGTAACAATTGGATAGATTGAAAAGAATTCACGATGGGCTTATCGGTGAAGGGGGTTTATGAAGGGCACATGGCACGTATGCCGAAGTCTAACAAAGGGTCCGGGGACCGTCAATTTATACGGGTTTTCAGACGGTGGACGGGAGTCGAACCCACTGTGGTCGGGAGCGCAAAGCTGTCCTCGAGCCGTCACGCGCCCGGGAAGGGCTCTGGCACGAGCGTCAGGAACCAGGGGGGAGTTTCTTCCGACATGCCTTGGAAGCGTCTGGCCGTGCTGCTGGCAGGGATGCCTTCGAATAACGCACCCCGCTGAATCTTGACCTGCCGGAATCGATAGCGGGCAGCCTGCCTGGATGGTGTGCGAAGGACCGATGGAAAATTCCTTCGCAGCGGCGCCAGGTCCGAGAGGAAGCAGGAGTCGCCGACCGGGAGGACCGACAGTCGGCTGTGGATCTCCCCGAACACCTCAGGAAGTGTCTGGGCGGACAACACGACATCTGCAGGTCTGACGCGCGGGTCATCGATCAACTGCGAGAGGATTTCCCAAAAGACCTGAGAGTCCACGGCCCCCAACAGACACAGCGCTCCGCGGCGGGCCATCAATTCCAGCAGGGCGAGCGGGCCGCGAATGTCGAATTTCCATGGTGGAAACAGCAGGTTTCGTCCGGCATGGTGCACCTCAAGGGCGGCTTCGTTCCCGTGCCGGATCCGGCGAGATTCGCCTTTGGTCCGCCGTAGCTCGTCGGCCAGGCAGCGAGAGGACAGGCGGGTCGGTTCATACGCAAAGGTCGGGGTCGCCGGGGCCCAGCAGGTGACGATGAGGTAGCGGGCGGCGAGGCGCTGGTCTCGTTCCAAAGCATCGAGCGCAAACATGTCCTGGTCGCCATAAAAGCGGAACCGGAGGCCTGGCTTGCTGCGCAGGCGCTGGAGGCGAGGCGGCGGGGCATGTAATGGCCCCCCGAGTTGCGATGACGGATCGAGCCGGTCAAGGCAGTGGAGCATGAGCGGCCTCTGTTGCACAGCCAGCAAAGGTTCGTACCGGGTCGCCAGTTCTTCGGCAAAGGATAGATCTCCCGCCCCCAGATCCAATACCGAGGCGGGCAGCTCTTCCAACAGCAGATCGAAGGGATTGTGATGCTCTTGAATGAACCGGCCGACCATGTCCGGCAGGACGGTCGGCAGGGGCCATTTGGCTGTGGATGTTCCTCGCAGCTCAAAAAAAACGCATAAGGCGCGCAGAGCTTTTGTGAGCGGGAGACCGGTGAGTTGCTTGAGCAGGTCGGCGGCGGAGGCGCGATCGCCGGTCGAGAGATCGGCGGGCAAGGCTGCGAGGAGGTCCTGCTTGATCCTGTCCGGTGTGGAAGAGGTCTCAATCGCATCGATGAGGGCCTGCCGTGTCGCGGGCCAGGCTGTGGCACTCAACAGGCGCCGGGAGGCATCCCAACCCCGTGCATCGAGCGATCTGGCGGACGTCACCTGTTTCCGGAATGCGGCCAGGCTGTCGGCATCAACAGGCATCAGTCAGGAGGTTCGAGGTCCGCGTGCGGTTCGGGGTTGATCGACCGTTTGATTGCGTCGCGCAGAGTATCGGGCCGGTCGCAATGGAGTCAAGTTGCAGCGTCTTGCGGCGGCCTGAGGCGTATGTTAGGTAGACGATATGCGTACATCACCTCAGCCTTCGCGCGACAGATGGAACCGTCTCGGTTCCGCCATTTTCATGCTTGCGTTGACGCTTGCTCTCTGGGGCTGCCATTCAAACGAGCCTGTGCCCACGCTCTCGGCACGCGTGTGGGATGAATGGCGGGTGGGGCAGGTACTCAACGCCAAGACGGGCCGTCCGCTTGTCATGGGTGACTGGTTACAGGAGTTGGCCGGATATGACGTCATCTATCTTGGAGAAGAACATCACAACCGGTCGCACATCGAGGCTGCGCTGACCGTGCTCCAGTCTCTCGTCAACCGAGGGCGCCGGCCGGTGGTCGGGATGGAGATGTTCGGCTGGGAAGGCCAGCCGGCCCTGGACCAGTACCTCCTATCGAAGGATCAGGCTCGCGCGGAATTTCTGGAGCGCGTGGGATGGAAGCAAAGCTGGGGCGGAGCTTTTGAGGATTACGATCCTCTGGTGCAGTTTGCCAAGGATCACCGTCTGACGGTGCTGGCCATGAATCCACCCAAACCATTGATTCGCCAGGTCGTCAAATTGGGGCTCGGTCAGGCGAAAGACCAACCAGAGTGGCGCCAGTGGGGCATGGAGCAGGAAACCATCGTCGATGATCCGGCCTATCGCACCCGTATTCTCTCGCAACTCCAGGCCTGCCACGGCGGCGGGGCACCGGAAGATTACCAGACCATGTATGACGCCTCGATGGTGAGGGACGAGGGCATGGCTAAGACCGTCACGGCGGCGGTGAATCGGATCCGCGCCGCCGCTGATCCGGCGCAAGGGCCAGTGGTGAGTTACACCGGCGGCGGGCACGTTCAATACCGGCTGCCGGTGCCGAATCGCGTCGCTCGACGGCTTCAGGAGCCTCTCAAGGACGTGACGATCTATCTGGCCACCTTCGAGCCGGAACGGGTCGCCGACCTGTATCAGACCATGCAGGAAGGCATTGCGGATTTTGTGTGGTTGACGCCGCCGGGGTCTCAAGGGGCTCCTCGACGGTGCCGATAAGACAGTGAGCGGTCGAGTCAGCGCGGCCCTGCCGAATTGTTTCGACCCCTGCAGGGGCCCCCGCCATCGTGGCGGTCGTCTGAGGGAACCTGCCGTACACCGGACCTCGTGCCCGGTGATGGACCTCAGGGGTACCCTTTTCATGACTTTCAGGCGATCATTCGGCAAGTTGCAGGAGCGACTCACGGGATCCAACCATTCCACAGGTGGCACTATGCGGGGGAAAATCGCATGTTCGGCGGATCGCCTCAGTTTGCTGGAGGCGGACATGATCAGCTCCATTGTGGAGCCCAAAACGTTCCAAATCGGGAAGCAATATCAGACGGAACGCCGGGTGCAGCTGACTGACGCGTCGGATACCGAGTTCACCTCGTCGGTCATGGGCAATTCCGGATTGTACGAGCAGACCATCCGTCTCCATAACGGCCACTTGGAGTCCAAATGTTCCTGCACATTACATGAGCAGCCCATCTGCCGGCACGGTGTGGCCGCGCTGCTTGAATATCAGCGTTGGTCGAAGGCTCGAGTGGTTCCCCGGGCGCGGCCTGCGGCTCCTCGCCTTGAAGCCGAGAAGGCACCCCCGAAACCAGTCCCGGCCGGCGATGTGAAACTGAGCGAATTGAATCAGTTCAGCGATTGGATGCAACGAGTGGTTCACGCCATCGAATCGGGCCAGCCGGTGCCTGCCCAGCCCGATATCGAACCGGGCTTGGTCTCCACCTGGACCCGGATCATTCAGCAGCTGGATGAGCGCCGGCGGGAAAGCGAAGTCGCGCAAATCGAGCTCGACACCGACATTCGTCAGCGTGAAGCGGTGGTTGCGCGCCTGACGCAGGATCTGGAGGCCTCGGTGAAGGAAGCCAAGTCGTTGCAGGGGATTTGCCGGGATCTCCAACGGGAAGTGGAGCAGCAGAAGGCGTCGCTGGCCAAGTCGAACGATCTGTCCCGGCATGTCGAACAGTTCGAAACCGAGGTCAGGGCTATGGCGAGTCTCTTGGCTGAAAAAGGGCGTCGATTGGAGGGGCTCTCCGATACCTGCCGAGATGTGTCGACGATGCTGAAAGCCCTGGGAAAGGTATAGACACTCGCCTTCAAGCTCCCCCGAGACGCGGTCCGCTCCAAATTTCAGTCGACGCCTTCTTTCTTCTCCCCTCTTGCGTCATCCCTCGTCCCTTCAGTACAATGCGGCCCTCTTTGGGCATTCCTTGATTACAAGGGGGAGATCATGAAGAAGCTGATAGCAGGAGTCTTGGGTGGAATCGGGACGCTTCAGGCGACCCATGCATTTGCCAACGTCAGTGAAGGCCCGCCGGACTACAGCGGCATCACGGGTCTCTACTACACCTTGATTGCTCTCATCTTGGCATTCGGGGTTTACGACACCTTCTTCAAGAAGAGCTAAGCAGCTCATCCGGATTGATCGGCGTGAAATGGTTCCCGGTGGTGGACGCGGGAGGCTATTTCACGCCTTCTTTTTGGTCTCCGGCTTGGCAGACGCGCCGGTGTCCAAGAGCGGAAGCAGCGTCTGCAAGACGTTTTGAACCACAATCCGATAGCCTTCCCCGGTGGGATGGATGCCATCGGCTTGGTTGAGCTTCTGTTCACCGCCGACGCCTTCCAGTAGAAATGGAATCAGCGGGAGCGAATAGGCCCTCGCCAAGTCTCGATACATCGATTCAAACTTGGTCGTATAGTCCTGTCCATAATTCGGCGGCAGCTTCATGCCGGCCAGAATCACCTGCACCCCGGCCTCTTTGAACCGTGTGATCATCGCATCCAGGTGCGAACGCGTTTCCTCCAGGCTCAGGCCGCGCAATCCGTCATTGCCGCCTAATTCAAGAATCACCAGAGACGGTTTTCCGGCGAGCACCCAGGCGACTCGACGCAGTCCGCCTGCGGAGGTGTCCCCGCTGACCCCTGCATTGAGCACCTGATATTGGTGGCCGAGCGCATCGAGCCGTTTCTGAAGTTGCGCGGGATAGGTCTGTTCCGGGGAGACGCCCAGTCCGGCTGTCAGACTATCGCCGAACGCGACGATTTTCGGCCGGTGGTCGGATTTCCGAATCGCCGCTGCAGCAGGTGGATCTTCTGCGGATGAGTCCCCGTTGGATGGCTGAGGTCTGGAAAGACCAGGGGGCACGGACGTGGTTGGCGAGCTGGAAGAAGAAGATTGCTCGCAGCCGACAAACCCGCTCAGCAGCAGTGCCATGAAGCCGCCTATCAACAGCCGCGAGGTAAGTTGTAGAAGGCCGGAGCAGGTCGCCATGTGTACAGTATAATATGAAAACTGTTTTGAAAATGGGGCTGAACGAAACAACATGACGATGATTGCGACTCAGCAGGTGACGATGCAACTGCTGGGCGGTGGCCAGACGGTTACCATTCTTCAGGATGTCACGCTCGAGATCCCCGACAAACAAACCGTGGCGATTGTCGGGCCGTCCGGAAGTGGAAAGTCTACCCTCCTGGGCTTGATCGCGGGGCTGGACCGGCCGACTTCGGGGTCCATCTGGCTCGATGGTCGAGAAATTACGCAGCTCGGAGAAAAGGCGATGGCGCGCCTGCGTCTGGCGAACGTCGGGTATATTTTCCAATCGTTTCACCTGATTCCTACGTTAACCGCGTTAGAGAATGTGTCGATTCCCCTGGAACTCACGGGCGACAGTCACGCCCGCCGACGCGCCACCGAACTGTTGCAGGCCGTGGGGTTGGGGCACCGGATCTCGCACTATCCGGTTCAGCTCTCCGGCGGGGAACAGCAACGGGTTGCCGTGGCGCGCGCCTTTGCCTGCCGGCCGCCGATTCTGTTGGCCGATGAGCCCACCGGCAACCTGGATTCCCAGACCGGCCAGCAGGTGATCCAGCTCATCATGGCCTTGCATCGGGATGCCGGTACCACGCTCGTGCTGGTCACTCACGATCAGCAGCTGGCGGCCTCGATGGAACGGGTGATTACCCTGCGAGACGGCCGCATCGGCTCTGATCAGCTCACCTCCAATGACGGCAACGGATCCGGCGGCCAGATATGATGCCGTTCTGGTTCATTCTGGCCTGGCGGGAATTGCGATCCTCCTGGCGGCATTTTGTCTATTTTCTCGCCTGCATCGCATTGGGTGTCGGCGCGGTTGTCGGAGTGTCGTTGTTTTCGGCCAATGTCGAACGCGCGGTGCTCAAAGAGGCGCGGGGATTACTGGGGGGCGATCTGGAAATCCGCCTGTCCAGAACGCTTGAGGGGCCGGGCGCCGCCGTGCTGGCGGATGTGGCCGGGCGAGGGATTATTGCGACGCGCGTGAGCGAGTTGGTGGCGATGGTGGCGCCTGTCAACCGGCCCCCGGGCGGAGTGGACGTCACACAGCTCGTCGAATTGAAGGCGGTCGAATCGCGGTATCCCTTGTATGGCGTGGTGAGGGTCGAACCGGATCGCCCGTTGATGGAATTGCTGCACCTGGCAGCTGAGCCCTGTCACGACCTGTGCCATGGTGCGGTGGTGCAGGAGGCGTTGCTGATCCGGCTGGGCTTACGATTGGGGGATGCGATCAAGATCGGGCAGGCGACCTTCCGCATCGCGGGGGTGATCCATACGGAGCCGGATCGCATGGCCAACATGTTCAGCCTCGGTCCGCGGGTATTGATTTCGCAGGAAGGGCTGGCCGCCGCCGATCTCATCAAGCCGGGGAGCCGAATGCGCGAACGGCATCTGTTAAAACTTCCTGCATCGATGGCTCTGTCGCCTCTCATCCATGAGCTGCGGGGGCGTCTTACCGCCGAGTCCGCTCGGGTGTCTTCCTATCGGGATGCCCAACCACAGCTCAAGCAGTTCCTCGATCAACTCGCGCGATATCTGGGACTTGTCGGCCTGACGGCGTTGTTTGTCGGGGGGATCGGTGTGGCCTTGTCTGTCCATGCCTTCGTGCGGGAGAAGCTGCCGTCCATCGCCATTCTGAAAACGGTGGGAGCGGATACCGCGACCATCATCGCTTCCTATCTGGGCCAGGCGCTCGGCTTGGGCCTGCTGGGCAGTGTGGCGGGAATCGGAATCGGCATCGCGCTGCAATCGATTCTCCCGCAAGCGGTCTCTGCGTTGCTGGCGACCGACGTGCTGCAGCAGGTCGAGTTTACGTCGATGCTTTCGTTGGGGGCAATGATTCCGGTTGGCAAAGGGCTGGGCTTGGGCATCCTGACGACGTTGCTGTTCAGTCTCTGGCCCCTGCTGACTATTCGGGACATCAAACCGGCGGCCATCTTCCGGCGTGAAATCGAACGTGGGGAAGCGCCGTTGGGGCGGCGGAAGACTTCTTTAGGCGCCCGCGCTGTACGATGGATCACGGCGGATCCGCTTCGCAGCGCTACGGCGGCAGGCATCGGAATCGGGCTGGCAGGGCTGTCGATGTGGCAGGCCGGATCTCTGACGATCGGCGGCCTGTTTATCGGCGGGCTGCTGATGGCCATCGCGATTCTGGCCGGAGCGGCTCACTGGTTGTTGCGTGGATTACGGGCACTGCCGGTGCCGCGGGCCCTGTCGTTACGGCAGGCGCTCGGCAACCTTCACCGGCCGGGCGGGCAAACCTTGGGCGTGATGGTGTCGATCGGCGTAGGGGTCATGGTGATCCTTGCGATCGCGTTGCTTCAGCAGGCGCTTGTGCGGCAGGTGGGTGAAAACCGGCCGTCCGATTCACCCACCTTCTTTTTTATCGATATTCAACCAGATCAGGCGAGCGCCTTCGGCGAGCTGGTGCACCGGCGGACCGGCGATTTCGCTCCCGACCTGACTCCCTTGGTGCGTTCGCGGATCCATACCATCAACGGGCGGCTCGTCACCGACGAACGCGACGCCCAACTGGAGGAGCCGTCGAATCAATCGAAGGACGACAAGCGCAAAAACTGGTATGCGAATCGCGAATACGTGCTGACGTTTCTCGATCATGTTCCGAAGGACAATACGATCGTCAAAGGGGCCTGGTGGAAACCGGGGCAAGTGTTCCGGAGACCGCAGGTGTCCGTTGAAGAGGAAGCCGCCAAACATCTGGATCTCGACATCGGCAGTCTGCTGGACCTGAACATTCAAGGGACGATTGTGCAAGCCGAGGTGAGCAGTATTAGAAAGGTCGAGTGGGGGAACTTTTCCACGAATTTTTACATGATCTTCTCCCCGGGCGCCTTAGATGCGGCACCGATGACCTATGTCGCCACGGTTCGAGTTCCACCTCAGGATGAAGTGGCCTTCCAATCGGCCGTGGTTGCGGCCTTTCCCAATGTGACCGCCATCAACATCGGTGAAGTTTTGGACAGTTTTGCCCGCGTCCTCGATCGGTTGTCGCTGGCGATTCGAGGCGTCGCGCTGTTTTGCCTGATGACCGGCGCGCTGGTGATGGCGGCGGCCCTTGCGGCCACTCGGTATCGTCGTCTCTATGAGGCGGTGATTCTCAAGGCGCTGGGCGCCACCCGCGGTCTGATTGCCAGATCGTTTGCAGCGGAATATGCGTTGTTGGGATGCGTGGCGGGTGTGATCGGCGTCGCCCTGGCCAGTGTCTTCTCGTGGGCGATTCTGCGATATATTTTGGATCTGCCTTGGTCGTTGGAGTGGCCCTTGCTCGCCACCGGATTGGGCTGCACCGTTCTGCTGACGCTTCTCGTGGGATTCCTGAGCACCTACCGTATTCTCGGCCAGCCCCCGTTGACCGTGCTCCGGCACGAATGACTCACGCTTACCGAAACGATCCGGTTTGTCAGGTCATCTTCCTTGCCAACAGGGCGCGAATCGCTTCCCGATCCCGTTCGCGAAATTGTACGGCGATATGCAGCTGTTCCAAGTATTGCTCCAGCGTTTTTCCGCCGAGGTCGATCTTACGCGATGCAAAGAAGTCGCGAACGTCGCGCTCCAATTCCGGGGTTGACAGTCCGGTGATGCCCCCGCACATTCTCCGCAATCCGCTCTTGGGAAACAGCTTGTCCATGCGCTCCCAATTGGTCTTCACAAATTCCCAGGCCTTCTCGCGGATGTAGACATTGTGGAGCAGGCTGCTGACGAGGAAGGGCGCATCTTGGGTGCGGATCTCCTCGGTCAAGGTCTTCGACAACGTACGCTCCAGCAGCTCCGGTTTTCGGAATGCGGCGAGAGAAAAGAGGTAGCGGCGCTCTTCTTGCGGGGTGGTGGCCTGGCGGAATCGGCCGGAAAATTCCTCGTAGCGAACCTCATCACCGGTAAAGGCCAGAATGGAGACCAGTGCCGGAATCACGTTGGGGTCGATGGGGCGGGACTGTTGCTGAAGGGCGGTGTAGGCTTCTTGCGCCTGTGCTTGAACGGTCTCGTCGCGTCCCAACGTGCCGAACGCGCGAATGATGTCGCCGCGCAGTTCTTTGACGAGATCGCGCTCCTCGGCGCGCGGCGACCATCCAAGTTGATGAAAGATGGGCGCGACCCGATCGCGTATCAACGCCGCGAGCAACGGCCGGTCGCGTTCGTCCAGGAGATGATTGATCGTGGAGAACGAGCCCAACATCACGGCCCAGACATGCGGGTCTTCTTCGCCGCGAAAATGTTCGGTCAAGGCCAGGTAGTCGGCGGGCGATACCATGCCGGCCAGGGTGGCGGCCCACGTATCGTTCAACAGATTGAATCGTTCCACCGCAGCCAACTGATTCAGCCCATCCTGCTGCAATCTGCCGAGCAACTCGGCACTGTACCGGACGCGATAAAACCCGTGGCCCCCGTCGTTGGCCAGCACTGAAGTCCAGCCTTCCGGCAGGCTGATCTGCTGTTCGCGCTCGCTGAGCAGCACTCGTCTGGTTTCCGTCCCTCTGCTGGTGGTAATGCGCAATTGCACCGGCACCTGCCAGCGTGGCGCCGCCGCTCCGGATACGGTTGCCGATGCATCGCCGGCATAGGTGAACCGGCGTTGTGAGAGCGTCAAGGTGGAGGGCGATTCAATGGCTAGTGAGAGCAAGGGATACCCGGGTGAAAAAATCCATTCAGTCATGAGGGCCGGGACATTCTGTTTCGCTGCTTGTCCGAGAGCGACCCAGAGGTCCGTCGTCTCGGCATTCCCATAGGCATGGGCCTTCAAATAGAGTCGAACGCCGTCCCGGAATACGGACGGGCCTATATGTTGTTCCAGCATGCGAAGGACGGATGCGCCTTTCTCGTAAGTCAGCACATCGAACATGGCTTCGGCTTCCTTCGGCGCGCGTACGGGAAACTCAATCGGGCGTGTGCTGAGCAGCCCATCGACCGATAGCGCGGCGGCGCGCGCCATGCCGAAAGCTGTCCAGCGTTCCCACTCCGGTTTCCAGGCATCGACGACCAGCATTTCCATGAATGTGGCGAAGGCTTCATTGAGCCAGAGCCCGTTCCACCAGGCCATGGTGACCAGGTCGCCGAACCACATATGGGCGTTTTCATGGGCCACGACATCCGCAATCCGTCCCTGCTCCGCATGTGTGGCAGTGCGTTGGTCAAGAAGGAGGGCGGTTTCACGGAAGGTGATCGCGCCGAGATTTTCCATCGCGCCGGACGCGAAATCGGGAATGGCGATCAGGTCAAGCTTGTCGCCTGGATAGGGAATATCGTAGTAGTCGGCCAGATAATTGAGTGAATAGACCGCAATCTCATGCCCGAACGGCGTCAGGTGCTGTTTGCCGGGCACGCACCAGAGGCGCACCGCCGTCTGTCGGGCCATGATGGGAGGCGTAGAGACCAGTTCGCCGACGATGAACGCCACCAGATAGGTGGACATCTTGATGGATTCCGCAAATCGAACGATTCGTTTGCCGCCTTCGACCCGGTCGTCGACGATCCGAGTATTGGAGATGGCGGTCAGCGCGGGATCGATGGCTAAGGTCACGGCGAACACTGCTTTGAACTGGGGCTCGTCCCAACAAGGAAAGGCCCGCCGTGCATCGGTGGCTTCAAACTGCGTCGCGGCGAGGGAATGGGCGATACCCCGGTCATCCTTGTAACTGCTGCGGTAAAAGCCGCGCAGCTTGTCATTCAATGTTCCGCGAAATGCGAGACTCAACTGCCACGTGCCGGGATGGATGATGGAGGAGAAGGTGATGTGGCATCGTTGATGTTCATCGTCCATCCGCACGGTTCCGGTGCGCGGCGCTTGTCCTTCGCCAGACACTGTTGCGGACGAGACCTCCAGCTCCGCCGCGTTTAACAGCAGCTCGCTGGTGAGTTCGGTGACGGTCAGCGTGATCAGTTCGTGTCCTGTGAACGAATGGGATTGGAGATCCGGTTCGATCCGCAGGTCATAGTGGGTGGGGATGACGTGGCGTGGGAGTCGATAGGGATCGGAAGACGTTACGGATGATGTCGTCATGTGTGTGTGCTGCCGTTGGTTGTGCGATGGATTGTTTGCGCTCCGGGCCGGGGTGGCGAGAAACAGTGACACCGCACCTTGCCCGGCGCCCAGCCACAGGACCGCATGGGCGGCGGCGCGCGCGACCAGAGCCGCTGCCTGCCGGCGAGTCACCGGCGGGTCGCCCGGTGGCTTGTTCATGACCCCCGGGCATGCGTGACGTCGGCGCGTCGTCCGTTGCCGACGATCAGAATGCTGGTCCGCCCGATAAAGAGACCGGTTTCGACGATGCCCGGAATCTGGTTCAGTTCAATTTCGAGTGCGGCTGGGTCATCGATGTTCGGCATGTGCAGATCGAGAATGACATGCCCGGCTTCGGTTTGAAAGACGTTCCCGTCGCGCTGGCGTAACACGGCTTTGCCACCCGATGCGGTTTCGATGTGACGTGCCGTGCTGCCCCATCCGAACGGTACGACTTCAATGGGGAGGGGGAAGCTCCCGCCGAGCGCCGGCACGAGTTTCGTGTGGTCGACCATGACGATGAATTGTTTCGCGGCGGCCGCCACGATTTTTTCTTTCAGTAAGGCGCCCCCGCCGCCTTTCACGAGGTTGAAAGCGGGATCGACCTGGTCGGCTCCATCGATTGCGAGATCGATCATCCAGGCATTGTCCGATTCGATGAGCGGAATGCCGGAATGCCTCGCGAGGGCGGCGGTATCATGAGAGGTGGGGACGGCGTGAATCTTGAGCCCCGCGCGCACCCGTTCCCCGAGCGCGATAATGAGGTGCTTCGACGTCGTCCCGGTTCCCAGCCCGACGATCATGCCGTCGTGGACAAATTCAGTCGCCTTCAGCGCAGCCTGGCGCTTTTCGGAATCGAGGTCAGAAGATGTTTTCATAATGACGGAGTGGGTATGAGTTGTGCCGCCACGGAGGCGGCGCCGAGCAAGGCGGTCTTATCGTTCATCACGACCTTCACGGGAATCTGGTTCATGAGACGTTTGTAGCGGCCTTTGTTGGTGAAGCCGCGCATGAATGAGCCGTCTTGCAGTTTCTTCAGGAGCTTAGGCGCAATGCCTCCGGCGACGTAGACTCCGTCGAGCGTGAGGGCTTTCAACGCCAGATTGCCCGCTTCTGCTCCATAGATGGAGGCGAACAACTCCAGCGCCTGGGTGGCGATTTCTGCCTGGCCCTTGAGTCCGGCTTCGGCGATCTCAGCCGCCGGATTGCCGGCTTTGATTTTCTCGGCCAGCCAGGTCGGCTCATTTTTCTTAGTGTCGCGCAAATACTCGTAGATCGCATGGAGGCCGGGTCCCGACACAATGCGTTCGTAACTGACATGGAGATAACTCCCGCGCAGATGGCGGAGCAGCTCGATCTCGCTGTCACTGTTCGGCGCAAAGTCCGTATGGCCGCCTTCCGAGGGCATGGGGCGATACCGGGAGCCGTCCCAGTACAGCAGACATTCACCGAGGCCGGTCCCCGCCGCGATGAGGGCGAGAGCTTGTTTGTTCTTCGGCGGCGTGCCCGCGTTGAGCACCACGACTTCATCGGCGGTGAGATGGAGGAGGCCATGCGCGGTGGCTTCAAGATCGTTCAGCAAGCGCACGTGGGGGATGACGAAGCGTTCGGCCAGGGCGGCTCCGTCAATGAACCAGGGTAAATTGGTCGTTCGGCAACGGTTGTCGATGACCGGTCCTGCCACGCCAAAACAGGCCGCGGTCAACTTGATGGGCTCAGGAGGCATGACGACGGCTTCGGTCGGCCCATCGCTGCCGGCATCGAGAGATTCCTCCAAATCCACATGCTCAGTCGCGAGTGTGGGCATCGGGACGTTGAGGAACTCGTCGACGATGTCTTCCAGCGCTGGATAATCCGCACTATGAAAACTGTCCTCGCGCACCGGCTCGATTCGTCCGGTGGTCCACTCAAAGAGCGCCAAATTGGTCTTCGTCCCGCCGATATCTCCTGCCAGAATCATGGGTTCCCTTATGATGACAATTCATCTGTCGCCACAGTCATCTCGGACGCCGCGGCTCGGTCTAGGTACCACAATAAGCGTCCCGTTTCCGGACGGACCTGCGCTGCCGGGTAGAAATCAGCGGCGTCGGCACGACTTTCGATGACGCGACGTACGACGGTAGCCTTATTCCCTCCGGTCACGAGGAACAGTATCACACTCGCATGATTGATCACACCTAGGGTGAGGGTGATGCGGGATCGCGTGCCTTGCGGCGACAAGCCGGGAACGACCCAACGCCTCTGTTCCCTCAGGGCTGGCGTGCCGGGGAAGAGCGACGCTGTGTGACCATCCTCTCCCATGCCGAGGAGGACGAGGTCCAGCATCGGCCATTGTCCGGAGCTGGTAGCCGTCAGCCCCCGCAAAATACTCTCGTAGTGACTGGCGGCGGTTTCAGGCGAGTCTTCCCCGCGCATCCGGTGAATGTTCGCTGGTGGGATATTCAGCGGGGTGAATAGCATCGTATTGGCCAGAGCAAAATTACTGTCGCTATGCGTCGGGGGAACTGCGCGCTCGTCGCCGAACAGGAAGTGCACGTTGCTCCAGTCGAGTTGTGGCGCGAACTCCTGGCTCGTCAGGACCGCATAGAGCGACTTGGGAGTGTTACCACCGGAAAGAGCCACGAGGAAGCGCCCGCGTTCTCTCATCGCCTCTTGCCCGATTCGGACAAAGAGCGTGGCGGCAGCGCGGACCAGTGCTTGCGCATCTGCGAAGATGTGAAGTTCCGGCGCTCGTGGCATGTTACCGGCGGCCGCGACGGGTTGCCGCAGCCAGCTTCTTCGGAACGGATCTCCGGACCGTGGTCTTGGGCGGTGTGAGGAAGGTCACCAGGCTGCGGATGGTACGGATGGGATTCGATCCGAGAGCAATCCGGACGGCGGGACGCTGGTGCGTCTGGAGCGACTGCAAGTCACCAATGGCCTGGGCTTGAGCCAGGGTGCCGAAGGTATAAAACTTCTCCGGGACTGCGAGATCCGGCTTCATCGTATCGACCAATTCGAGAAACAATCCGCTGTTCGGTCCACCCTTATGAAGTTGTCCCGTTGAGTGCAGATAGCGTGGGCCGTATCCTGCCGTCGTGGCCAGGCGGTAGCGCACCATGATGGCCTTGCGTAGGGCGCGTAATGCGGCTTCGAACTGAGTGCTGGGAGTGGTGTAGGCCAAAATGGCGACGTAGCGATTCGGTGCGGTTTGTTCGAGGAGTTGGGCCAAAGCCTGTTTGGATGGCACCACCGGGAGGGAAGGCAATGTTCCCCGGGTTTCGACTTCTTTCAGGACGCGGCCCGTGTTGTCTTTGCTTTCCTGGACATTCGGTTGATCGAACGGGTGGATGCCGAGGGCATGGCCTGCAATGGCCGTAGCAAACTCCCAGCGGAAAAATTCGCCGCCCAGGTCGTAGCGATCCTTCAGGGATAAGGGATACACGGGATGGCCTGCTCGCTGGAGGGCGGAAACGGTCCGGTCCAAGGACGCATTACGATCGCCTCTCAAGCGGAGGGAAATAAAGAGCCGATCCGATCCGTAAGCGGCCGGCGAGGCCAGGGGCTCTCCTGCCACGGGGATGAGGCCGGTTCCTTCTTTCCCGGTGCTTTCGGCGAGCAATTGCTCCACCCAGAGTCCAAAGGAGGTCAGCGCGGGAGAGGTGAGCAGGGTGATCTTGTCTCGCCCGCTTTGGGCCATGGCCGCCATCAGGCCTCCCAGCGCGGCTCCCGGATTTTCTTTCGGCACCGTATCGCGGCAGGCTTCCCGCATGGCGAATGCGCGACTGAGGAGTTTTCCCACGTCCAGCCCAAGCAGGGCAGCGGGGACCAGTCCAAAATACGACAACACGGAATAGCGTCCGCCGATGTCAGGCTGGTTGGTAAAGGTGCGCCAGAATCCGCGCTCTCGCGCAAGTTGTTCGAGGCCGGTTCCAGGATCCGTAATGGCGACAAACTGTGCCCCGCCGCGATGACCCTTCGTCTGATGAACCAGTTTCCAGAAATGGGCGAACAGGGACATGACTTCGATCGTTCCACCCGACTTGCTCGCGACCAGAAAGATCGTCCGAGCCGGTTGAATCGCATCAGTCACCTGCCGGACCCACCCCGGTACGGTGGAGTCCAAGACCCAGAGTCGAGGTGCGCCCTTCGAGGAGCCGAAGGTGCAACGCAAGACTTCCGGCCCCAAACTGCTGCCCCCCATCCCCAGCAGCACCACGTCGGTCGTGCGGGCTTCTCGCGCGGCTTGGGCGAAGCTCCGCAGGTCGGAAAGTCCGTCCTGCATGTGGTCGAGGACCGTCAGCCAGCCCAGCCGATTGTCGATTTCAGTCGGGTTCGATTTCCAGAGGGTATGATCGCGTATCCACGTGCGTTCAACGGCGCGGCTGCTGACCAGGTCATCGAAAGTGGTTGAAAGGGTCTGGTTGTCCAGAAGCGACGGGACTCTGGGGCGGATCGGCATAACACGCTCTCTTCCATAGGTGGAGGAACGACAATGCACGTCGGCTGATTTGCTATCTTAGGTTCGAGATGGTGAAAAGGCAAACGGGGAGAGGGTGGGAGCACTCGTCGGGATCGGAGGTCAGGTCTCTTCTTCCTGATCGCCCAAGTCGGCCAGAACAAGCGAAATGGAATTTTGGGATTCCAAGGCGCCGACGATAGTGACCGGTGTCCCTACGGCCACCTGCTCAAACAGCCGGGCTATCTGCGGGTTGTCGAGCACGATGCTGCCGTATGGTTGATCCGAAATGCCCTGCGCGACGCCATGCAGTTGAATGAGCCCCGGCATATGTTGGCTCTTGGGGATCAGCCCTGCCTTCTGCGCTTGCTCAAATCGGCGTCTATCGTCGACATTGGGGTAGTCAAGGATCAGAGCCCGGAAGTAAGGAGTTTGTCCGGGCCCGCGCTTGCGTTGAATGCGATATTCACCTTCCGGGGTTGCGCCATCGCCATAGTGCTGTTTTGCCCGGATGCCTCGTGAGCCTAAACGAATCGGATAGGTGAGCACCTTTCGGCCATTTTTATACAGGGTGAGGACACGGTCGGCCTTGCTGACGACGATGGCTTGAGCCCGGTGCGCCCGAGACCAGTCGATGGTCCGCTGCGCAGATTCCCGCCACGCTGAGATGAGATCGTCGTCTGCATATCGACCCAATTCGTTCGTGAGCAGTGCGGTTTGAGTCAGCAAGACCTTTCCCGCCCGCTCAGAGGCTTGGATCGAATGTTCAAATTGTCCTTGCTCGAGAAATAACCGGGCTTGCTTGACATGTACTTCGGTTTCCACTGGATGCTCACCCAGCACCGTGCGGCTGCCGATGTCCCCTACGCGGGTGTTCAGGAGGCGCAGCCGTTGTTCGATTCTGGCTAACTTCGTTTCGGCAGTCGTGCGCTGAGCTTGAATGCGGGCATTCACCTCGCTGACAAGCTGTGTGCCTTCCACCTGAAGGGCTTCCAGGTCGGTTTCCAGCTCATTGTCCTCCCAGGGCCACCGGACAATATTCTCCTCGGAATTGACGCGGCTTCGTAAGGCATTCCATTGGCGGGAGAACCTGGAATAGGCTTCGGGGGTGATATCTGTGGCTCGCAGTGTGCCCAGGTCACGATCGATACTCTCGATGGCTTCTACCAATTCCTCAGGGACCGTTTCGACGCACCCCCCCATGCTCATCGACAGCAGGCCGGTAAGCGTGAAGGTGGTGAACAGGCGGCAGATTTGACTCAGGCGACTCATGATGTTCGTATTCTATCCGGCGGATGGCGATCTCGCGAGTTCTTCCCGCCTTTTGCCCGTAGCGTGTAATCTCCGGACTCTCGCCCGGCCGCGTCGCGTATGAAGGCCTGCCGCATCCTCCTCCTGAATTCTGTGAGAAGGCCCACTGATCGCATGAAACCAGTAGTTTGCTACGCAATGTAGGTGCCAGGAATTTCATTTTGCGGCAAATGAGTGAATGTGTCGTGAGAACAAACAGTTACACTGCTGATTCAGTTGTAGAGCCGACTGCTTGCTGTGGCATCTTTGCCGCAATCGGACAAGAGCGCCTCAAGAATCGATGGCGGTCAGCTGTCTGCGCATGCGAGGGAGACGTGAGGGGCCTGGAGTTCGGCTCCTACTTGGAAGCAATCGGGGCGATGGACTGGATGCAGATTCATTGACAGCCTCCGGTCGCGCCCCTATAATGCGGCCTCTTCACTGGAAAATGATCTCTCGAGAAGGAGTGCGTCATGTCGTTCACTTTTAAACAACCCTCGAATCTCAAGCGCAAGCGGGAACATGGATTTCGGAAGCGCATGAGCACTAAGAACGGCCGCAAAGTGATTGCTCGTCGTCGAGCCAAGGGCCGCGCTCGCCTCACCGTCTGATTCTTTCCTGCCGCTAGGCAATCTGCATGTAGGCAAACATCCAGGTGGTAGGTTGTCACCTCGGGTGAGTACTGTCGTCTGAGCCTGGTCATGGAAGAGCAGGGGTGGTAACGAGGTGTCTTCGCGGCGTTGATTCGATGAAGCGCGGTCGAACCCGGTAATCCGCAGGCAGGTCGGTTATGACGGCAGGGCGGGTATCTGCGCCGTTTTTCTTGACGCGTAGCCGGGATATCCAGCTGATCAAGAAAAGCGGACGGCGTGTTTCTGTAGGATTATTCAATCTCCAGATTTGTCCCGGCATGATGTCACAGGATGCCATGATGGGGATTGTGATCGGCAGGCGATTTGGGACGGCGGTGCGTCGAAATCGGGCGAAGCGGCTGTTTCGAGAATTGGGCCGCGCCGTTCGGCCGACGTTGATCGCGGGGCACGCCTTTCTGGTGTTCCCCAAGCGAGACTGCCTGAATGTACCGTTCGTGGAGCTGCAAACCGTATGGCGCAACACATTGCGAAGACAGCGGTTGGCTCGTTTTGGGGAGCCCTCGTTGTGAGATATGTGTGTATCGGCCTTCTGACCGTCTATCGGGCTTGTGTGTCGCCCATGCTGGGGCCGGCCTGCCGCTTTCACCCGACCTGTTCGGTCTATGCGCAGGACGCCATTGATCGTTATGGGGTGCTGAAGGGTGGAATCATGGCTGGCCGGCGCCTCCTGAAGTGCCACCCATTCCATCCAGGCGGAGTGGATCCAGTACGGTGATCGTGGTGCCAATAACCTCTTAGCGTCGCTCAGCCCCTAAATTTCATGGAAAAACGCGTCGTTATTTTCCTCATCGTTTCCCTGGCTGTCATTATCGGTTATGACTATTTGCTCAAAGGCATGGGATTGCTGCCGCCGTCGGAGCCAGTACAAGTTGCAACCACGGCCAAAAGTCCGGCTGCAGAAAAACCGTCGGGGGGATCTGAACACACCTCTACTCCGCCAGCGAGTCCTGCCCCTTCCGCTTCGAGTTCCCCTCCCCAGTCTGCTGCATCCGACGTCAGGACGGGAGCGTCTTCAGAAGAGCAGACGGTTGAGGTGGAGACGGATTTATTCCGGGCCAAGTTCAGCAACCGTGGAGGGGTGATCAAGTCATGGGAGCTGAAACGTTATACCACCGCGACCGAGCAGGGACCTGTGCCGGTACAGCTCGTCTATGCGGGGGGACGGTTCAAGGGGCCCCTCAGTCTGATCACGAACGATGCATCTCTCACCTCCGACCTCGGCTCCTCCCTCTATCAGGTCACGCAGGACTTCTCCCATCTCGATAGTGCCCATCCCGTCGGCCACCTGACCTTCCGTTACCACGACGCCCAGCGGAATGTGGATATTGAGAAAGCACTGACTTTCCATCACGGATCCTATGTGGTTGACATTGCGGTTCTCACCCAAGGCCTGACGACGCCGGTGGATGTGACGCTCGGGACCAATTTCGGCATCGTGGAATGGGGAGAAGGGTTTATCGGCCTGATGGGGTCCGCGTCCCTGGTCGATGACAAGGTCTTGAAGGAAACGCCGGACGGCGAGGCGGAGCGCAAAGGGAACGTGAAGTGGTCGGCGATCCAGGATAAGTATTTTCTCAGCGTGCTGATGCCACAAAATGCTGTCGCGGCCCTCGCGAAGAAAGAAGGCGACAAGCTGGTCTCCGCCGGTGTGCGCTTCCCAGCGCCAACGGCCGGCTCGGCCATGGCGATGCAGCTCTATGCCGGGCCCAAGGAATACGACACCCTCAAGGGATTGAATGCGGGCCTGGAAGATACGATCGACTTCGGCTGGTTTGTGTTCGGCAGCTGGGGGCTGGTGAAGGCTGTCGCCAAGCCCATTTTTTACGTCCTGCGCTTCCTCTACGAATTTACGCACAACTATGGCGTGACGATCATCCTCTTGACCATGCTGATCAAGCTGATGTTCGTGCCGCTCCAGTATAAAAGTTATAAGTCGATGAAGCAGATGCAGGTTATTCAGCCGAAGGTCCTGGCGATTCAGAATAAGTTCAAGGATGACCGCGAGCGGCTGAACAAGGAATTGATCAAACTGTATAAGGATCATCGGGTGAATCCGGTCGGCGGGTGCCTGCCGATGGTGCTGCAGATGCCTGTTTTTGTTGCGCTGTTTAACATCCTCTATATGACGATCGACCTCCGGCAGGCCCCGTTCATGCTCTGGATCAAGGATCTTTCCGTGCAGGATCCCTATTACGTCCTGCCGATCATCATGGGCGCCACCATGGTCATTCAGCAGAAGATTACGCCAACGACGATGGATCCGACTCAAGCCAAGATTATGTTGTTCCTGCCGGTCTTCATGACTTTCCTGTTCGTTAACTTCCCGGCAGGCCTGGTGCTGTACTGGCTGACGAACAACACCCTCACGATTACTCAGCAAGTCGTGACTGAGCGGTTGTTCGGGAAAAAATGGCAGGCCCCGTCAGCGGATGGTGAAGCGGTGGCTATCGAAGAATCGAAAGAACAGAAGAGCAGCGGCAAGCGGCGAACCACCTCATCCGCCGAATAATATCACCTCACTGGGTGCGTCATGTCTGGCGCGCTAGACGATACCATCTGTGCCATCGCCACGCCTCCCGGCGAAGGGGGCATCGGCATCCTCCGCATCAGCGGCCTTCGCGCGCTTGACGTGGCCTCTCATGTGGCGCGCCTCCGGTCGGGCCGATCCCTTCGCGCGCTTCGGACGCATCAGCTCACGCTCGCCGACCTCTGTGCGGACGACCCGAACGGGCCTGCCGCCGGCAGGCGCAACACTCACGCGCCGAGTGTGATCGATGAGGCGCTCGTCGTTTGGATGAAAGCCCCACATTCGTATACCGGGGAAGACGTGGTGGAGATCCAATGCCACGGCGGTCCGGTCATTCTCGATCAATTGTGCCGGGGGCTCCTCTCGGCGGGAGCGAGGCTTGCGGCCCCCGGTGAATTCACCCAACGCGCCTTTCTCAACGGGCGGCTTGATCTTGCGCAAGCCGAGGCGGTGCTCGATACCATTCGCGCGAAGACCGAGCGCAGCCTCGTTCTTGCCCAGTCCCAGCGACGGGGCGAGTTGTCCCGTCTGGTGGAGGAGATCCGTTCACAATTGGTTGTGGCCTTGGCGCACATCGAGGCCGCTCTGGATTTTGCGGAGGAAGATATTTCGTTTGTCCGCCAGGACGAACTGCTGCGACTGCTCGATGCCATTCTGCACAAGTTGGGGCAATTGCTGCGATCTGCGCATGACGGCCGCATCTGGAGAGAAGGGGCGGCGGTGGCGATTCTGGGACGGCCAAATGTCGGCAAGTCCAGCTTGATGAACGCCTTCCTGAGGAGCGATCGGGCCATCGTGACATCGATTCCGGGCACCACTCGAGATCTGCTGGAGGAATCGGTCAGCATCGATGGCATCCCCGTGCGATTGCTCGATACGGCGGGGATTCGGACAACAGATGATCCGGTAGAAGTCGAAGGCATTCGCCGGAGCAGACTGGCCTGGACCGAGGCCGATCTTGCCCTGATCCTCCTAGATGGTTCCCAGCCCCTGTCGGAGAGCGATGGCGACCTCCTTTCCCAACCGGAAGCCGTGAGCGCGTTGCTGGTCATCAATAAATGTGACCTGCCACGCCGGTTGTCGAGAGACGCGCTGGATCAGGCCGCTCCCGGCCATGGCGATGTGATCGAGATTTCCGCCACCCTGCAGACGGGGTTGGATGAATTGCGCAAGGCGATTCGTAGCTGGCTGGTGCCTGGCAGTTTAGAATCACACGAAGGCGTGATGGTGACAAACCTGCGCCACGTGTCAGCGCTTGAGCGGGCCGCGCAAAGTGTTGATCAGGCCCTGCGCTCGGTTGACGCCGGCCGTGCGGGAGAATTGATCGCGGTAGATCTCCGCATTGCGGCGGATGCCTTGGGAGAAATTACGGGCGTCATTACGACCGACGAAATTCTGGAGCGCATTTTTTCCGAGTTTTGTATCGGGAAATGAAAGGGTACCAGGCATGAGAGAGCAGTGCGATGTGGTCGTGGTGGGGGGAGGGCATGCGGGCTGCGAAGCGGCCTTGGCTGCAGCTCGCATGGGCGCGCGCACGCTGCTGCTCACGATGGATCCCGACCGGATTGCCCAGATGTCCTGTAATCCTGCCATCGGTGGAATCGCCAAAGGGCATCTGGTCAAAGAAATTGATGCCTTAGGCGGAGAAATGGGCCGGAATACCGATCAGGCGGGGATTCAGTTCCGTATGATCAACACCAGTAAAGGGCCGGCAGTTCGCGCCTTACGCGCCCAATGCGATAAGAAGATCTATCGCCGGGTGATGCAGGAGACGCTGCGCGCACAGCCGGGCCTTCAGATCCGCGGCGGAACGGTCGACCGTATCCTGACGCAGGGCGGGACAGTCACCGGTATTGTGACCGATTCAGGAACGCCCATTGAAGCTCGTGCCGTCGTGCTCACCTCCGGTACGTTTTTGAAGGGCCTCATCCACATCGGATTGAGTCACTTTCCGGCGGGGCGGGCCGGGGAGTCGTCGGCTGAACACCTCTCTGATTGCATGCGCGATTTTGGGTTCGAGGTTGGTCGTCTGAAAACCGGAACCCCGCCCAGGCTCGAGCGAGACACCATTAATTTTTCTGTCATGGAGCTCCAGCCCGGTGATGATCCGCCTCCGCCCTTTTCGTACCGCACCACCCGGATTCCCTTACCGCAGGTCCCCTGCCACCTGACTCACACAAATTCACAAACGCATGATATTATTGCTAAAAATATCGATAGATCGCCATTGTTCAGTGGTGTGATCGACGGGGTCGGTCCTCGGTATTGTCCGTCGATTGAGGATAAAGTCATCAAATTTGCTGATAAGGACCGGCATCAAATCTTCATCGAACCTGAGGGGCTGGACACGAACGAGTTCTACCCGAACGGTATTTCCACCAGTCTTCCTGTTGATGTGCAAGCAGCCCTACTCAAGACCATTCCTGGACTGGAGCAAGCCCGAATTCTCAAGCCGGGATACGCGGTCGAATATGACTATTTTCCGCCGCGCCAATTACATAACTCGTTGGAAACCAAGCTCGTGAAAGGGCTGTATCATGCAGGACAGATCAATGGGACATCCGGGTATGAAGAAGCCGGGGCGCAGGGAATCATGGCCGGAATCAACGCCGCGTTGAAACTGCGAGGGGAAGACCCGCTCGTGCTCGACCGTTCGCAAGCCTACATCGGGGTCTTGATCGATGATTTAATCACCAAGGATGCGCGAGAGCCGTATCGTATGTTTACTTCGCGGGCGGAGTATCGGCTCTTGCTGCGCCACGACAATGCCGATCTTCGCCTCATGGATATCGGCCATCGAATCGGACTCGTTCCGAATGACATCCATGAGAAGTTTCAAGCGAAGCGCATCTCAATTGAACGCGAGGTGCAGCGGCTCAAGGAAACCAGACCTAAGCTCACGCCAGAAATCAGGGAGTTGCTCGAGGATTTCGAGGTAGGGGCCGTCGCCCCCACGCAGTCTTTAGCCGAGATTCTCCGGCGTCAGGACGCGACCTATGAGAAAATTCGCTCCGTTTTTGGAGGATCAGAGATCGAAGATCCCGAAATCATGGAGGCTGTCCAGCTCGAAGTGAAGTACGAGGGGTATATCAAACGGCAGCATCAACAGATCCAGCGATCGCAAAAATTCGAGCACCGTATGATCCCTGGAAGTTTTGACTATGACGAAGTGTCAGGGTTTTCGACAGAGGTCAGGGAAAAACTCAAACGGGTGAAACCGGCTTCCATTGGGCAGGCCTCACGGATATCCGGTGTGACGCCAGCCGCAATTTCCCTCTTGCTGGTTGCGGTTGAGCGCCACAGGCGACAGCCTCGGCTTGAAGACTGATCCACTCTCTAACTCATTCCTGCCACGACTTTGTTTTCTAAAATTGATCCTGCCCTCATAAACATTCTTGACCCATGGATGGGTTTCGCGTAATTGTTCCACGTGGAACAAGATTCCTTCCTTCGATTCGAAGATACCTTTCGCAGGTTGGCTTCAGCGCTCGCTGTCCCTCTTCCTGATTCTTGTTTGCCCCAGTTCTATGAATATCTATGCGCACTAAAAACGTGGAATCAGGCGATTAATCTGACCTCGCTTGCTGACGAGGATGAGATCATCGCGAAGCATTTCATTGATTCTCTCGCTGGAATTAAGGTCATTGATAAATATGGCGAAAGATACGTTCTTGATATAGGGGCCGGTGCGGGATTTCCTGGGCTTCCCCTCAAGTTAATACTGCCGGACTTGGCGCTGGAACTTCTCGAGCCGAATGAGAAAAAAGGCTCGTTTTTGAGGTACGTCGTGGGATCGCTGGGCTTACGGCGGGTCACCGTTGTCTCTGCCAAATTGGAGCCCTATGCGAGTCGAGTGAATCGTCCTCTGTTCGATTACATCGTGGTGCGAGCGTTAAAGGTGGATAAGGACGGGCAGTCACTGGCGAGTTTGCTTAAGCCAAGTGGGAAAGTGATTTTGTACCGCGCCGAGCCGGTTCCAAGGGACTTTGCATTTTCCGGCCTTGCTTTGGCGCAAGAAGTTGAGTATGAGCTTCCATCCAATTATGGTCATCGCGTCCTTTCGATATTTTCGAGAGCATCGAGCGAAACCAATGTTCCACGTGGAACAGCCGAGTCAACGAACAGTGTGTTAGGGGGCTAAAGACACATGGCGCGAATTATTGCTGTCGCAAACCAAAAGGGCGGAGTCGGCAAAACCACCACTTCAGTGAACTTGGCCGCAGCGCTGGCCATTGAAGGTGGCTCAGTGTTGCTCGTGGATATTGATCCTCAGGGGAACGCCACGAGTGGGCTGGGTGTCGATGCCATGTCGCTTGGAAAAACGATTTACAACGCCATGATCGTGAAAGAAAGTCTGGCCTCTCTCACGATGCCGACTGCTGTCAATGGCCTATCATTGGTCCCGGCTAATTCGCACTTGGCAGGCGCTGAGGTTGAACTCGTGAATATGGATGACCGGGAGCAGCGTCTCAAGGAAGCGTTAGGCGAAGTGGCCGACCGCTACGACACGATTCTGCTGGATTGCCCCCCTGCCCTCGGGCTTCTTACCATCAATGCCATGGTCGCCGCGCATTCTGTCCTGATACCGGTGCAATGTGAATATTACGCGATGGAAGGGCTTGGGCGGCTGATGGAAAGCATCGAGCGCCTGAAGCAGTCATTGAATCCCAATTTGGAAATTGAGGGCATCGTATTGACGATGTATGACGCCCGTAATTCGCTGGCGCGACAAGTCGTCGAGCAGATTCGGGGTCATTTCGGCGACACCGTCTACCAAACCATGATCCCGCGCAACGTAACCCTCGCCGAGGCTCCGAGTTACGGTCGCCCGGCGTTACTCTACAACATGGCATCATCGGGTGCCCAGGCCTATCTGTCCCTAGCGAAGGAGTTTGTGGTCCATGGAGAAAAAAGCCCTCGGTAGAGGTCTCGACGCGTTGTTGCCCACTGGCCGGAGCACGGCCGACCCCGAGCGTGGAGATGTCCAAGAGTTGCGCCTCGAGGCTGTTGTCCCTAACCGTTTTCAACCCCGGCAGCAGTTCTCCGAAGTCGAGCTCGCCGAACTCACCGCTTCGCTTAAGCAAAATGGCCTGCTTCAACCGATTCTCGTTCGTCGCAAGGGCGATGGAATGTACGAGTTGATCGCCGGTGAGAGGCGCTTGCGCGCTGCTAAGTTAGCGGGAATGCAGAAGATTCCAGCTCTTATCCGAAACGTCTCGGATCAGGAGTCGATGGTCCTGGCGCTGGTCGAGAACCTTCAGCGGGATGATCTGAACCCTATGGAGACCGCTCGAGCCTATCAACGCATGCTCAACGAGTTCGGCCTCACGCAAGAGGCGATCGCGCAAAAGGTGGCCTGCGACCGTTCGTCGGTGGCCAATATGTTGCGCTTGACCTCACTGCCTGCCGAAGTCCAGCACATGATTGAAACGGATCAATTATCCACGGGACACGCAAAGGTGATTCTCGGCCTGATGACGCCGGCTGCGCAAGTCAGTGCGGCGACGCAAATCGTGAGCGGTCAATTGTCGGTGCGAGAAGCGGAGGAATTGGTTCAGAGCCATGCAGAGGCCAAGAAGAGGGGGAAGCGGCCGGTGCGAGCGCCGCTGCGTTCAGACCTTGAGGAGCGGCTGCAGAAACGCCTCGGTACCAGGGTAGATGTGCAGAAGGGCCGCCGTGGAGGGAAGATCGTCATTCACTATTTCTCGCCGGAAGAACTAGACGGGGTGGTCGAGCGGTTACTGAACGGATAGCGCTAGTATTTTCAGGGCAGATTTTTGCGGAGTGACCGGAGTACAATGCCGACGGAATTTATCTCAGTCATGGACCTGGACGGGCGAGCTCCCGTCAGGTCGCTGAGCGTAGGGCGGTATTTGTTTGGAGGTATGACCAATGTGGATCAAGGACAAGCCAGAAGGAAAGCGCCAGGCAGGACAAAGTGAGGGAAACGAGATGGAAAACTTGGAAGCGACAGCGCCCCGTGAAGGCAATGAAGAAATCAACGCGTTTGTCGGGAAGGGTGTGAGTTTCAAAGGCGTCATTACCTACAACGGCACCGTGCGTATCGACGGCAATTTGGACGGCGAGATTCATACCGAAGGGGTTCTCCTGGTCGGTGAAGACGCGGTCCTCACCGCGAAGATCACTGCCGGCACCGTCGTGTGCAAAGGGAAGATTACCGGCGATATCAGCGCGCGCGAAAAGGTGAAGTTGCGCGCGCCGGCGGTTGTCAACGCGGGCGTCAAGGCGCCCTTGCTCGCGATGGAAGAAGGGGTAGTGTTCAACGGCACGTTGGAGATGAGCCAGACAGGAACCCGCGAGCCGCAAGGCACGTCGCGCGGCCAGGGCGTCAAGCTCGTCAATAGCTAGGCCGCTTGATCACGAATTCGTCGAGCATGCCGCCGGCTATGATGGCTGGACAGGGGCGCCAATAGAGTTCCATCTTCAGTCGCCACGACCGATGACTGTCGTGGGGTGTGTCAGGGAGGACGCCGATGTGGGGTGAGACCAAAAAACAATCCGTCGCGGAATCCGACAAGTTTACCTTTCTCGGGAAGGGGACCAGCTTTAAAGGTATCGTCACCTTTGACGGGACCGTCCGTATCGATGGCCGCGTCGAGGGGGAGGTGCATACGGGAGGCGCAGTGATAGTCGGGGAGAGCGCGGTGATCAAAGGCATTATCGCCGCGGGGTCCGTTGAGATCAGCGGGCGCGTGAAGGGATCGATTACGGCTCAGCAGAAGGTTGAAATCCAGAAGCCCGGGATCCTTATCGGGGACATTCAAAGCCCCGTCATCGTGATCGAGGAAGGCGCGCATTTTCATGGCATGAGCAATATGGGCGCCGAAAAGTGGACCGAGGACGATACGTCTGAGTTCGGTTCTCCGCAGGATCCGGGCGTGCGCGACCTCGTGGCCCATCGCGGCAAAGTGAAAACCCAAGAGCCGTAGCCGCGCGGCTCAATACTTTTCCGGTATCAGATATGGCACGTCAAACCGTTCTGCTGGGTATGAGCGGCGGAGTGGACAGCTCCGTCGCCGCGTCGTTGCTCGTGCGCCAGGGATATGATGTCCACGGGGTCACGCTCCAAGTCTGGGAACACGAAGACGCGGACGTCGCCGTTTCCAAGCGCTGGGAAGAGCGCGGCTGCTGCAAGGTCGGGATTGCAAAATTTGTCGCGCAGCGCCTAGGTATTCCCCACGAGGTGGTTGATCGCCGAGAAGTCTTCGAGCAGGGCGTCATCAATGACTTTGTGGATGGATACGCCTCCGGCACCACGCCGAATCCCTGTGTCCGATGCAATGAACGGGTGAAGTTACGATCGCTCTACGCCTTGGCGCGCGAGCGGGGCATGGACTATGTGGCGACGGGACATTATGCGCGCGTGCAGCAATGCGGCGACGGC
The DNA here is from genome assembly GCA_902500995.1 of uncultured Nitrospira sp. GTDB lineage: Bacteria > Nitrospirota > Nitrospiria > Nitrospirales > Nitrospiraceae > Nitrospira_A. Next base: position 129,295 of record CABVSR010000001.1, on the reverse strand, counting down.
TGGTCCCTGCACCGGGCTCTCGATTCGCGCAAAGACCAAAGCTATTTTCTCTACCGCATCCAAGCGGATTGGTTGCCTCAACTGTTGTTCCCGGTCGGCGCGATGCACAAAAGCGAGGTATGGAAAGAAGCGGAATCTCTCGGACTGCCGGTCGAGGAACTCAAGGAAAGCCAGGAGATTTGTTTTGTGAGCCAGGGCGACTATCGCACCTTCCTCGAGCAGGAGCGGCCGGAGCTCAAACAGCCGGGATCCTTCGTCGGCGTGGACGGTGAAGTGTTGGGACGGCACGAGGGAATCGCGTTTTATACGCCGGGGCAGAGACGCGGGTTGGGCATTGCCGCCGGTCAGAGGTTATACGTGCAGAAGGTCGTTCCTGAATCGGGCGAAGTCGTGTTATGCGCGGAGGAGCAGCTCGTAGAGTCCGGGTGCACCGTGGCCGATCTCCGTCTCTTCGATGCGAGCATCGGTCATACGCCGATCGACGTGGAGGTAAAAATCCGGTATGCCACCCCTCCGGCACCGGCGACGCTGCTGCCGTCAGGCAACGGCGGGCTGCAGATTCACTTTCATCAGCCGCAACGGGCACTGAGTCCCGGGCAGTCCGCAGTGTTTTATCGCGGGGACCGTGTACTCGGCGGCGGCATCATTCAACGCGGGTAGATGCCGGCGGTCTGACGACGAAGAGTGGTTACTCCTGTCTCCCGAAAGGTATCCTCCTTGACAGTGGCCGCGTTTGAATGCTACCTTGGCGCGCTTTTTGTCGTGCCCACCGCACGCGAGCTTCCCGTTTGATCAAAACACGGTTCACTGTACCGGATAGTCATTGTGATTAAGACAGCCGTCGCACGTCGATACGCAAAAGCTCTGTTTGAACTTCTTGATACGTCGAGCATCGAGCCTGCCCGCCTCGCTCTCAATGGACTGGGTGAGGCCTTTACGCAGTCGGCCGCTTTGCGGCATGCCGTTGCCTCGCCGATGTTCCCCGAAGCCACCAAGCTCAACGTCCTGCTCGAAGTGGCCACCAAACTGGGATGCCCTCCGGTCGTTCAGCGGTTCCTCGATCAATTGGTAAAAAAGAATCGCGTCAATTTCCTCCCCGACATCGCCGAAGCGTTCGCCAAGTTGGTGGATGAATCGAAGGGGACGCAGCAAGTGCTGGTGTCTTCCGCCATGGCGCTGCCTGCCACCGAGCAGAACCGGATCACCACCCGATTGCGCGATCTTCTGAAGCGCGATGTCGACGTCACTTTCCATACAGAACCTGAACATGTCGCCGGCCTCCACATCCGCCTGGGTAGTACCGTCGTAGACAGCACGGTCCGGGGCCGACTGAGCGCCATGCAGCGCGTGTTGACCAAGGAGTAGCCATGCAGATCAAGGCAGAAGAGATCAGCTCCATCATCAAGGAAAAGATCAAGGGGTTCGATCAACAAGTCGATGTCAGCCAGACCGGCTCTGTGATTCAGGTCGGCGACGGTATTGCGAAAGTGTACGGGCTCGACGGCGCCATGGCCGGAGAAATGCTTGAATTCCCCGGCGGACTGTACGGCATCGCCTTGAACCTCGAAGAAGACAATGTCGGCGCCGTGTTGATGGGCGATGACACCGGCATCAAGGAAGGCGATCCCGTCAAGCGCACCGGTCGCATTGCTGAAATCCCTGTGGGTGAAGCGCTGGTCGGACGCGTGGTGAACGCCATTGGGCAACCGATCGACGGGAAGGGCCCGATCAACTCGCAACATTCGTCCCGCATTGAAGTGGTGGCGCCTGGCGTCAATACCAGGCAATCGGTGCGCGAGCCATTGCAGACGGGCATCAAGGCCATCGACGCTATGATCCCCATCGGCCGCGGTCAGCGCGAGTTGATCATCGGAGACCGCCAGACCGGAAAAACCGCGATCGCCGTCGATACCATCATCAATCAAAAAGGCCTCGGCGTGTTTTGCATCTACGTCGCCGTGGGTCAAAAACGCTCGACCGTCGCGCGTGTGGTGAAGACACTCGAAGAAAATCACGCCATGGAATACAGCATGGTGGTGGCGGCCACGGCCAGCGACCCTGCGCCGATGCAGTTCCTGGCTCCTTTTGCAGGCGCCGCGATCGGGGAATATTTCCGTGACAACGGGAAACACGCCTTGATCGTCTATGACGATTTATCCAAACACGCCGTCGCCTATCGGCAGCTGTCTCTTTTGCTGCGCCGCCCGCCTGGTCGCGAGGCCTATCCAGGGGACGTGTTTTATTTGCACTCTCGCCTGTTGGAGCGCGCGGCCAAACTGAGCGATAAGTTGGGTGGCGGGAGTCTCACGGCGCTTCCGATCATCGAGACTCAGGCCGGCGACGTGTCGGCCTATATTCCGACCAACGTCATCTCCATCACCGACGGGCAGATCTACCTCGGAAGCGATTTGTTCTATTCCGGTATTCGCCCGGCGATTAACGTCGGTCTGTCCGTGTCCCGCGTCGGCGGATCGGCGCAGATCAAGACGATGAAGCAGGTGGCCGGTACGCTGCGGCTGGATCTCGCGCAATACCGTGAAATGGCCGCCTTCTCGCAGTTCGGCAGCGAGCTCGATAAGGCAACCCAAATGCAGCTTGCCCGCGGTGTCCGTATGGTGGAATTGCTCAAGCAGGGGCAATACAAGCCGATGCCGGTTGCCGACCAGGTGTTGTCGATCTATGCGGGAGTCAACGGATTCTTAGACGACGTGCCTGTGGAGAAGGTGCTGCAGTTCGAGGCAGACCTGCTGCACTATGTCGCGCAAAACCATCAGGATATGCGCAAGGACATCGCCACGGTCGGCAAGATCGATGACAAGGTGGGCGGGAAGCTCAAAGAAATCATTTCGACGTTCAAGCAGAAAATGGGCTATGGAGGCAAGTAAGATTTCGTGATTGCATGATCAGTGATGCGCGGGCTCGTTAGAGCTGACACTCACTGCTTCATCCGATTCCATCGATCTACTTCCGGACACTATGCCGAGCTTACAATCTCTCAGGCGGAAGATCGCCGCTTTCAAAAATACGCAGAAGATTACCAAGGCCATGAAAATGGTCGCGGCGGCAAAGCTCAAGCGCTCGCAAGACCGCATTCTGGCTGCACGACCCTATGCGCATAAAATGCGCGGCGTGCTCAGTAATCTCAGCCAGCGCGTGAATCGAACTTCCCACCCTCTGCTCCAAAAGCGAGAGGGGAAGAAGATCGAAATCCTCGTCGTCACGAGCGACCGCGGTCTCTGCGGCGGTTTCAACGGCAACATCGTCCGCAAGAGCGCCGAATTTATCCGGCAATGCGAGGCTCAAGGCCTGTCGGTCAATCTCAGTCTGATCGGGAGAAAAGGCCGTGACTATTTCCGCCGCCGATCATGGACGATTCGCCAGGAATGGACCGGCATTTTCGACAAGCTGAGTTTTGAGCACGCCCTCGATATCGGCGGCGATCTCACGGAAAACTTCGTCCAGGGTACGTTCGACGAACTGTATGTCGTGTACAACGAGTTCAAGTCCGCGATCCAGCAGCGCGTCATTGTGGAAAAATTATTCCCCATTGACGCAGCCGTCGAATTCGGCGCCGCCCCGGCTCCCGAAGGGTCGTCGCTTGGCGGTAGTTACCTGTATGAGCCTGATGAGGGTGAACTCCTGAGCGCCCTCGTGCCGAAGCACTTTCAGATTCAGACCTACCGCATTTTGCTGGAGTCGGCTGCGGCCGAGCACGGCGCACGAATGGCGGCCATGGACGGTGCGACACGGAATGCTGGTCAGCTGATCAAGAAAGTCACGCTGTATTACAACAAGACCCGCCAAGCGGCCATTACCAAAGAGCTCATGGACATTGTGGGTGGCGCGGAAGCCCTGAAATAACATCTGGACTGAGGAATGCTGCACGACGGTACGCTGCCGGCTGCATTAGTGACGACAAGAGGAGCGTTATGAGCACAGGAAAAGTCATTCAAGTCATCGGCCCCGTGGTCGATGTGGAGTTTCCTCCCGGTCACCTGCCGAATATCTACAACGCGCTCAAGGTGACGCAAGAAGAAAACAAGACGGCAGGAAAGCCCGCGGTGCGGATCACGCTCGAGGTGGCCTCTCACCTGGGAGAAAATCGAGTGCGCGGTATCGCCATGTCAACGACCGATGGTCTCACGCGCGGAATGGACGTGACGGATACCGGTGCGCCCATCGCCGTCCCCGTCGGCCGAGAAACGCTGGGGCGACTGATCAACGTCCTTGGCGAACCGGTCGATGAAAAGGGTCCGATCAAGACCAACAAGACCTATCCGATCCATCGCCCTGCGCCGAGACTGGAAGATCAGGACACGAAGACCGAGGTCCTCGAGACCGGCATCAAGGTCGTCGACCTCCTGGAGCCCTACAGCAAGGGCGGTAAGGTCGGCCTGTTCGGGGGAGCCGGAGTCGGCAAGACGGTCATCATCATGGAGCTCATCAACAACATTGCGCTCCACCATGGTGGATTCTCGGTGTTTGCGGGCGTCGGCGAGCGGACGCGCGAAGGCAACGACCTCTGGCATGAAATGCAGGAATCAAAGGTCATCGATCCCGATGACCACACCAAGTCAAAAGCGGCCCTGGTTTATGGGCAGATGAACGAGCCGCCAGGCGCGCGTCTCCGAGTCGCCCTAACGGGTCTTGCCGTGGCGGAATTCTTCCGTGATGAAGAGAATCAGGACGTCTTGCTGTTCGTGGACAACATTTTCCGGTTCACGCAAGCCGGATCCGAAGTCTCCGCGTTGCTCGGTCGCATGCCGTCGGCGGTAGGCTATCAGCCCAACCTTTCGACGGAAATGGGCGCGCTTCAGGAACGTATTACGTCGACGAAAAAAGGATCGATCACGTCGGTGCAGGCCATTTACGTGCCGGCCGACGACTTGACCGACCCGGCGCCGGCTACGGCGTTCGCCCACCTGGATGCGACGACGGTGTTGTCGCGCCAGTTGGCGGAGTTGGGAATTTATCCGGCGGTTGATCCTCTCGATTCGACCTCGCGTATTCTCGATCCGCAGGTGATCGGCGAAGAACATTATAAGGTCGCCCGCGGCGTGCAGTCCGTTCTGCAGCGGTACAAGGACCTGCAGGACATCATCGCCATCTTGGGTATGGACGAATTGTCCGAAGACGACAAGATGGTCGTGGCGCGTGCGCGCAAGATTCAGCGCTTCCTGTCGCAGCCGTTCCACGTGGCTGAAGCCTTCACCGGTGCTCCCGGGAAGTACGTGAAGCTCAAGGACACCGTTCGGAGCTTCAAGGAAATTCTCGAAGGAAAATACGACCATCTGCCGGAGCAGGCCTTTTACATGGTAGGCCCCATCGAAGAGGCGGTCGCGAAGGCGGAAAAGATGGGCGTCAAGGTCTAGCGCTCAGGTGCCCTTGTGCTCGCAGACCGCGCACGCTCAGAAGGTGCTCGGCCCATGCGCGCACGACAGGGCATCCTGACCGCTAGCCCTTTCGTGAGAGTAGGAAAAGGACAATGGCTGGGAAGATTCTTTTAGAAGTCGTGACGCCGGAAAAGCTGCTCCTGAGCCAGGAGGTCGATGAGGTCATCGCTCCGGGGAGTGAGGGGGAGTTTGGTGTCTTGCCGGGTCATTGCCATCTCCTCTCAAGTCTCCGTATTGGGGAGCTTCGGTATAAGTCCCACGAGGTGTGGCACTACATGTCCATCCTGTGGGGCTATGCGGAAGTGACGCCGGCCAAGGTCACGGTCATGGCCGAGATTGCCGAGAAGGCCGAGGATATCGATGTCGGCCGTGCGCAACAGGCAGTGGAAAACGCCGAGCAACGGCTCCAAGCCGGCGGCCTGCCTTCAGAAGTGCGAGAAGCGGAAATCAGCCTCGAGAAGGCGCGTCTCCGCAAAAAGATTGCCGATCGTGCCAGAAAGACGGGGCACGCCTAGGCACTCTCCGAATCGTTCACGCAATCCAATATTTGTCACCTTGCTGATCCAGCCTGTCTGGGTATTCAGGTGTTCCCCACCGTAGCGAAACATTATCTGCTCCACTTCGTACTGCTTTGTGTGTTCTCCGGTTGTTCAGCGCCTGTACTCACCAGTCGTGTAGTAGTGCAGGAACCAGCCTGGTTTGTCCGGCTCGATTCGTTCGAGACTGAAGACCGTCCCTCCGCTCGCTATGATCATCCGGTTTCTTGGAAAGACGAAGATCTGGCCGCCGTAATGGCCGGGCTCTTTCTTGAAGAGCGCGTCGGGCTGATGGATAACGTGAAGCCGTCGCAGCCGTTATTCTCGGCGGAGGAAATTGATCTCCTGCATCCAGCCATCCGGCAAGCCTTCGAGAAGGCAACACGCGCGGAGTGGATTGCGTTTGTGCTCTTGCAGCCCCACGGGGCGGAAACAGAAGTGACTTCGGGCGGCCTGTTCGTCGAATCGCATCGAATGCATGTGGTGGTGGCCAATCACCGGACGCTCGTCGCAGGAAACTCGGTGGATCTCGCAGGCGTGCGAAACAATCCGTTCTATTCCATCAAAGGCAGTGGAGGGGGCCTGGCGTTTGAACCGCGACGGTTTGGACTTGGCAGCAAAGCCAACTGGTCCGGTGGACATCGGGCTTCTGCGAGTGAATTAGTCCTCGACCATGAAGCCTTTCTTTCATACGTCAGACGCTCGGCTTCGACTGCTGCGCCTCTTCGGGTGACGCCGGCATCAGGACAGCCGCTATCGACAGACCCCAACGCTTCTCACGGGCGGGCATCTGAACCCGATAGACTCGACCAATCGTCCATTGTGAATCGACTTCAGGCGCAAATCGAACGGATGAAGCAGCAACTCGTCGAGAAGGATTTGGAGATCGAACGGTTGAAACGCGAGTCCGCCCCTTCCGTGCCAAAGCCTTAATTCCAGGCAATTACTCGTTCGGCGCCCCAGCTCTGTGAAGCCCGAGATCGTGATCGCCTCCTGCCGGAATCGCTTCTGCCATTGCGTGTGAGGGGGATGGCAATACAACCAGTCGAAGGGGAACACGCTTCGCTCAACGAGCGTTGAGGATGTCGGCAGGCACTACTACGTATGGCCATTGCGGCACAGGAAGCATCGCTCCTCGCCGGCGGGACACAGTCCTAACCCGCCGGCGTTCCACAGCATGTTCATCGGCCGGGCATGATCTTGCCTAGGGCTACTGCCCGACTGGTATAGTGATCACAATCGCACCCATGACATCATTGACCTTGAAATCACGCTTTGGACTATCTGGATGCGCATTGTGGCAGCCGATACAAGCCTGGGTGGTTGCGAGATCTGCATACACGGCTTGGAAATAACGCGTCTCGCCAACCTTCATGAAGCCGGTGTAGGGACGAGTCGGTTGCGTCAGGATGGTTCCGAGCCCCGTCTTCTCCAGTTCGTTCGTGGCGGTGTTGCGCTTATTGATCGGCCACAGGCTGATGAGCCGGTACTGCACACCTAGGCCTTTCTTGGCGATGTACCGTCCAGACTCCATCAGGAACTGGGCCGGTAGGGGCAGCGTATTCTTCTGCTCCCAGTTTTCCGAGGCGACAACCACCCCTTTCATCTGCAACCGTTCCACCACATGCCTCGTATACACGTCCCGGTCAGCTTCGATGATGGCGTGGAGGTAATTGGCCACCGTCTCGATCGGGAGGCTGATCGGACTGCTCTCGGGAAGGGCAGGCGCGGGCGAGATCAGCGTCGCACCGGCAATCGCGAATGACAGCAGGATAGTTCCCCACATGGATTTGTTGGAGGATGTCATAGAAACCTCCTGGTTGCGCCCGCGGGTGGGTCGGCGTCATCGACTGCACTCGCGGGCAGGTGAGTTGCCTCGAGGATTTCGATGGTTCGGCAATTGAGGGCGGGGAGAGGAGTGTAGCCGGAAAGCAGAGCGGTAGAAGCATCCACCCGGGTGCAGGGAAAAAGCGCGTCGCGACTGCACTGATCGATCAGGCAGCCTGAGGGATAGTTGCCAGGCTGGAGGAAGAACAAGGCGTGGGAAGGTAGCGAAGGCATTGCCCCAGTCCCCTTGCCTGTACGAACCAGCGTGCCCACCAGGTCATACGGTACTCATCATCTTACGCTTCGATGCAGGCGCTGTCTAATCATCTTCTGGCGCGGGCTCGACGCAATCGGTGATCACGAAGGAAAATCCATCCATTTCATCGCCGGGCACCCTGTCGCGAATGCTGTAATAGCAGGTCGTGATGTGAAGCACGCGCTCTTCCTTGAACCTGATTGCCGACGCGGTTGAGCGCGACGTGGAATTGGGGCAGATTGTCTGTTAGCGGCCGCGCTAGTGCAGGTCCCTGTGCCACCCTTACGATGTTGAATGACCGGGGTTGTGAGGCGATGAGCGGCTAGTTTTCGGCAGCGACTCCAACAAGCGATCGACCCATGCGGCGGGGAGCTTCTCCACTGATTCAGTAATGCGCGACTGCCACCAGGAAGAAATTTCGGCAAGATCATCCTTGCGAAAGCGGTGTTCGAGAATGTCGAAAGTGTCGTGCCGGTACAGCACGACATCGAGCGGATATTCGACGCTGGTGGAGCTTGTGCGGGTGGCATCAAATGCGAGGAACCCGACCTTCAGCGCGACATCCAGGCTGGAGTCATACCGAAGCACCCGATCGAGGAGCGGCTTCCCGTAGCCGGATTCGCCGATGATACAGTAGGGGGTGCCTTCACTGACTTCAACCCAATTGCCCTGGGGGTAGATCAAGTAGAGTTTATGTGCGAGGTCGTTTTCCAGTTGCCCGCCCACGAGGGCGTGGAGATTGAACGTCAGTCCGGCGCTCTGCAACGCGTCTTTATCTTCTTCGGCTACGCGGCGGATCTGTGCGGCAAACACATTCACGGCTTTGAACAGTTTGTCGAACGTTTGGTCGCTTTCGCCGATGGCTTCATCGAAATAGGTGACGGCTTTGTCTCGAACCGATCGTAACCCCGACGTCATGAGAAACATCGAATGGCGGCCATGTTGATGGATGGACACCTTTCCCGCGGTGATGCATTCCGCCCCTGTCGTCACCCGGGTGTCGGCGATCCCGACCAATCCGTCCGCTACCTTCATCCCCAAGCAAAACGTCATTGCCCCTCCGTGATGGACTTTGTGTGGTGAACCCGGCGAGGCGCAAAGAACGTCTCGAAAATAGCCTCGCCCACTTGGTTGAGCCGTGCTTGAAAGTGGTCGACAAATTCATGCAGTCCCCTCGTGACGCAGTCTTCGATGTCGACGAAGTCCAGTTCGGCGCGCAGGCGTCCCAATCGTTTTTCGGCCAGGTTTTGATACGAGCCTCGTTCAGATCCGCTAATCGCGTGCAGGGAGTCTTCCGCTTTAATGAGGCAATAGCGGATCGCCCGAGGGAACGTGGGTTCAAGGATGAGGAATGCGGCCACGTCATCCGGGGCGATGCGCCCATACCGTTTGTAATACATCTCCAAGGCGCTCGCGGATTTCAATAAGTCCGACCACTGGATGATGTCGAATGGCGTGCCGACTTCATCAGCGGTCGGCAACAGGATGAAATATTTTACATCGAGAATGCGAGAGGTTTTGTCCGCTCGTTCGAGGAGGCGGCCGAGCCGCGCAAAGTGCCAGCCCTCCCCATGGGACATCGTGGCATCCGTGATGCCCCACAGCAGATGACTCGCGGATTTTACCTCGGCCAAAAACGCATGGAGGTCATGGTGCGACATCCCGCGTGTGACGGCATCCCGGACCAACAGGTAGAAGCGGTTGATCTGCTCCCACATTTCACTGGAGATGATTGCCTTGACCGAGCGCGCATTTTCCCGCGCGCCTAACAGGCAGGACAGAATGGAATTCGGATTCTCGGCATCCGCCACCAGGAAATGGAGCACGGTCTCCTTCGTCGCTTTGCCGTAGCGCGCGACAAAGATCTCATGATCGCCGGTCGTGGCGACCAGCGGCTCCCACTGCTCGACCGTACCACGAGGGAGATCGAGCGAGAGATTTAGATTGACCTCAATGAACCGCGCATAGTTTTCCGCCCGCTCGATATGGCGGTTCACCCAATAGATGGAACTGGCCACTCTGCTCAGCATCGCGGTGTCCAATTGGGGTGTGCGCGGAGCCTCCGGCCGACCGATGGACGAGGGGCTCGTACGCGCGCGAGACTCATGACAGCACCCATGTATCTTTGTTGCCGCCACCTTGAGACGAATTAACGACCAGCGACCCCTTTCTCAACGCCACGCGAGTCATGCCGCCCGGCAACACATAGAAAGCTTTTCCCTGCAAGACGTACGGACGCAGATCGACATGTCGCCCCTCGATATGGTCTTCCACCAGAGTCGGCGATCGGGAGAGCGCGAGTGTGGGCTGGGCGATGTAGTTGCGAGGGTCGGCCTGGATGCGATGGGCGCAGTCTTCTCGTTCCTGTTGAGAGGCCTGCGGGCCGATCATCATGCCGTATCCACCGGCTTCGTTCGTCGCTTTGACCACCAACTGATCGAGATGTTCAAGCACGTAGTCTCGATCCCGACGTTCCCAGCAGACATAGGTGGGCACGTTGGGCAGTATCGGTTCCTCCGCCAAGTAGTAGTTGATGATCTTGGGGACGTAGGCATAGATCGCCTTATCGTCGGCAACGCCGGTGCCGGGCGCATTAGCGATCGCCACCCGGCCGTTCTTATAGGCCTCCATGACGCCGGGAATCCCCAGCAAAGAATCGGGACGGAATACCAACGGGTCCAAATATTCGTCATTGACTCGTCGATAGATCACGTCCACTCGTTGGGAGCCCTTCGTGGTGCGCATGTGGACCGAGCCATCGATGACGACGAGGTCACTCGCTTCCACCAGTTCCACCCCCATTTTTTGGGCAAGCAGCGAGTGCTCGTAGTAAGCGGAATTGTAACTGCCGGGCGTCAGAATCACGATCGTCGGATCGGGAAGGTCCGACAGGGATCGGAGGGTTTCCAGCAGGCGGCTCGGGTATTCGTCGACCGGCCTGACGCGATAGGCGTCAAACAGTTCCGGAAAGGTTCGTTTCATCACCTGTCGGGCTTCCAGCACATAGGCCACCCCGGACGGGCAACGCATATTATCCTCAAGGACGTAGTATCGGCCGTCGCCGATGCGCACCAGGTCGATCCCGGCGATGTGGCACCAGATATCGCGAGGGGGCTTGAGGCCCCAGCAGGCTTGCAGGAACCCTTTGCTGGAATAGATCAGGTCGCTCGGGATGACCTGATCCTTGAGGATCGTCTGTGCGTGATACACATCATCGAGAAAGAGGTTCAGTGCGCGCAGGCGTTGGCGAAGCCCGGTGTCGATGAGCGCCCAATCCGGTGCCTCGACAATCCGGGGTACGATGTCGAAGGGAAAGATCTGTTCATGCCCCTCGTCGCTGCCATACACGCCGAACGTCATTCCCATGTTGAGGATGACGCGCTCCGCTGCTTGCTGGCGCTTTTTGAGTTCTCCATCGGGAAGCGAGGCAAATTTCCGCAACAGTAACGCGCTTCCCCGTCGGGGCCGACCGATCCCTTCGAACAACTCGTCGTAGAATTCGCCCGGGTCGTAGGTGGAAAACTTCATGTCAGGCCCCACAGTGCTCTCGGCCTTTCTTCAGGCTGCTGCCACGGCGCGCCGCTTGCCTGCAAGATGTCGATGCTGACGTCCGAGCTTACTCTTTGCGCAGCGGAATCTCTATCACCATCCCGCCCATGACGTCATCGATTTTGAAATCGCGTTTCGGGCTTTGCGGGTGTGCATTGTGGCAAGCAATGCAGGCCTGCGTGACAGCGTGGTCGGCGTAGACGACTTGAAAATAAGGCTGACTGCCGATGGTGACGGTGCTGGAAACAGACCGTTCAGGGTGGAGCCGTAGGATTTCCAGGCTGGTGCGTTCCGAGTCATTTGCCGGTGCGTTCTGCGGGTTGATGGGCCACAAGCTCATGAGACGGTAGCGCACCCTGGTTCCGGTCAAGGTCGCCAATTCACTGGCCTCCCGAAGAAATTGGGCCGGCAGCGGCAACGTAGCCTTGTCCTTCCGCCAGGTTTCCGATGCAGGTGTGCCGCCCTGTTTCTGCATCCGTTCGACAACATGGATGGTGTAAAACGTTCGGTCCGCTTCAATCACTGCATGCAGGTAGTCTGCGACTACCTCAGGGGGGATTCCCGGCAAGTCTGCCCCTTGGCCCGTCTTTGCGAGTCCGCTCACCAGTATCAGGCACACCGCGATAAACGGGAGCGTCCCTCTCATCTCTCTCATGCTAAGCCTCCTTCCATAAGTCGCCCCGGCCTCGCAACGTTCAGCATAGGCCGAATGTCATTGAGAGGCAATCGGCCTCGCCCTCATCGATTGCATTCTCAGGTGACGCTGCCGTAGCGTAACGCCGCAATGCAAACCGATTTCCTCATTTCAACGGGGGAACAGCCGAAACGGTTGGACCTGTTCCTCGTCAACCGGGAGCCGAAACTCTCCCGCTCGGCCGTGCAACGTCTGATTTCGGCCGGCCGGGTACGCGTCAACCATCGATCAGCCAGAGCGAGTCAGAAAATAAAACCGGGCGATGTGGTGAGCCTCGACAGGCCGAAGGCGGCGCCGCTACTGGTTGATGGACAGCCTACGGCGCTCGACATTCTGTTCGAGGATTCGGCTTGCCTGGTCGTCAACAAACCGGCGGGCGTGGCGGCGCATCCCGGTCCAGGTCATTGGAACGACACGTTGCTGAACGCCCTCCTGGATCATGCCGGACGGACAGGAGCCGTGGCCATGCGAGGATTAGTCCACCGTCTGGACAAAGACACCTCGGGGGTCATGGTCGTGGCAAAAACCAGGGAAGCGCATGGCCGGCTCGCCGGGCAATTCGAACAACATGCGATCACCAGACAATACGAAGCCCTGGTACATGGCGTCCCCGAACCCTGCCAAGGCTTGATCGAACTTGCCATCGGGCCGGATCGGAGAGACCTCAAACGAGCGTCTGCGGACACGCAGTTTGCCAAAGCCGCCGTCACGGGGTATCGGGTCGAGCGGCCATTCGGTACCGTCGCAGCGCATGTGGTCCTGATCCCACGCACAGGCCGTACCCATCAGATACGCGCCCATCTTCAGGCCATCGGCCACCCAATTCTCGGAGATTCGATGTATGGGGCAATCAGCAGTGGCCCTTCGACTGGATCGCCGGTGCCGCGAGTGATGCTCCATGCGCGGAAGCTTGGATTTGCGCACCCTCTCACCGAGGCCTATTGTGAATTTACCGCGAACCCTCCGGCAGATTTTCAAGTCCTGTACGATGCGCTTCGTGTCACCGCTCTGAATGAAGAGCCGTGCGAATGAGTGTGAGGGTGCGAACAGCCGCAGCTTCCGTCATCCAGAGAAACGGTACGGGGCGATGGTCTAGCCCGGATTATTCATGAATGCCCCCGCGAGGCGTTCGAGACCGACGCTCGCCGGGGCTTCTCGCAGGTGAGGCCGACGCAGGCGTACGTTCAGTCCGTTGAGGAGGCCGAACGAGAAAAGCCCCGCCGGGCGAGAGGATCGGACGACGCAGCGGGTGTTCATGAATAGTCCGGGCTAGAGGGAAAGGCTCGAAATATCCCGGTGCAGATATTGCCGTTGCACGAGAAAGAAGGGGAAGTGCCCGAAGGCCAAATGGCAACCCACCAGGTAGCACCCCTGGTGAGCTCCGAGCGGCAGTGAGGCAGTCCACCGGACCTCAAACAGGCTGATCCCTTGTTGCGACTGGAGCGCGGGATTGTGAAGGCTCAGGACCTGCCCCCTCTGTGGTTGTTGACCCAGTAGCAAGAGGACGCCACTGGAACTGACATTCAATGAATGAGCCTTGCCGGGAATCATCGGTGGCGTACGACGCGGTTCTTCCTTCAATTCGTACAGACAGGGTGTCCTCACCGCGAATCTGGCATCCAGCCGGCGTTCAGGTAGTGCCTGTTCCAATTGCGCGTCCAACACATTATCCACAGCCGGTGGGCTGACAGTTGATTCGGTCACCACTGAACCTTGCAGCGACTTGAGGATTCTGTGGATAAAATTTGAGGTCATCAGAAGATCATGTTCGCCAGATTGTGTGATGCAAAACCCGTCTTATAAGAAAGCAAATCAGGTGCCTCGAAAGTAGCCAAGGTTCATGGCGCGAACAGTATGATTCTGTGTCGTGAAGTCGTGAGTTGATCAGTTGGGGGCTGACGACGATGCGTCATCGTCCTGTCACAGTCACCGCATCCCTGACACAGAAAATCGGCCTGGTGCTTCGTCGGCGACTCGACTCGCCGGCCACAGATCCGAACCTGTTTGTGGATGGATTGTGGATGACGTGTGTGCGACTTGTGCGGGACAGTGGATATCTCAGGAGCTTGTTTTTGCCAGTTCCCTATGTCAGCTTACGCCAGCTCATCAATTCGGTTAGAGGTCAGGCAGTCACCACGTGAATAGAGTCAGCACGACTCCGGTTGAAATCGTCGTGACCGGAGGAGAATCATCCAAACGAATCGACGTCTTTCTTGCCAATCGCGATCCGACCTTGTCCCGTTCGGCCTTGCAGCGACTGATCGGGGAGGGGCGTATTCAGATCAACGGCCAGTCCGTCAGGCCGAGCCACAAGATCAGGCCGGGGGACCGCATCAGGCTGGAGGTGCCGCGCCCAGAGCCTCTGGATCTGACTCCAGAGGCAATCCCCATCGAGATTCTCCACGAAGACGCCGACCTTCTCGTGCTCAATAAGCAGGCCGGCTTAGTGGTGCATCCGGCGCCGGGGAACTGGTCGGGGACGCTGGTGAATGCCTTACTGCATCACTTTGCGACCGCGGGGGTCACTCCCTCCCACATCGGGGGCAAAGAGCGGCCGGGTCTTGTGCACCGACTCGATAAGGAAACCTCCGGGGTGATGGTGATTGCCAAGACCGACCAGTCGCACCGTGCGCTGGCGGCGCAATTCAAATTGCACACCATCACTCGCGTCTACGAAGCGCTGATCTGGGGGGTGCCGAAGAAGGGGCACGGTCTCATTGAACTGGCCATCGGGCGCGATACGAAGGAGCGAAAGAAATTTTCAGCACGGACCACCAATCCCAAAGCCTCCGCGACGGAATACCAGATCGAGGAACGATACGGAAAGATCGCGGCACAGGTGCGGCTTTCGCCCAGGACCGGGCGGACTCACCAGTTGCGAGTACACCTCACTTCCATCGACCATCCCATTCTGGGCGATAAAACCTATGGAGGCGCCAAAGTGGCGACGGTTGCGGGCATTCCGATACCCCGGGTGATGCTGCATGCCCGCACGCTGGGATTCACACATCCTACGAGCAGGGAGTATCATGAGTTCGATGTCCCGTTTCCTCCCGATATGGTGCACGTGCAGCATCTCCTTCGCGCAGCCACGCCACACCAGGTGTCTGCCGGAGAATGATGCCGAGCCGGCATGACAAAGACCCTGCGGCAAGTCGGCGTGGGTGAGGAGAAATCAACGATGGAAACCAGTGCCGTGCTCGATCGGATCGGGGAGCTGATTGCTCAGCTCAAGGGTTATGCCGCCAAGTTGCCGACCGTGGTGCATCTTGCCTCCGTGCCCACGGGGGTGAAACCCAAACCGGAGGCAGTGGAGGCCTTTGAGCAGGCGCTTTTGCGGTTTCGAGAGCAGAGCGGCCGCTCTCCGTTGAAGGGGCTACAGGCCTATCTGATCGAGTCGTTGGAAGCCTTTGAAGTCGGCAATGTGCTGGGCACGGTTCAGCCGCTGATGGCCGTCCTCGACCAAGTCGAGCGGATGCAACGCGATAAGGAAATTAAAGTCAGCCAGGCGGAGGAGAAGCGAATGGGGGAGTACCGGGCGGCACTCATCAAGATTCTGCCCGGCAGTCAACCGGAGTTGGAAGGCGCCGGGCGGGGCATGTAAAAGCCGTGGTGAGTTCCCAGTCCTGAGTGGTGAGTGAATGCCCGTTCATAGGTGCAACACTCATCATTCAACACTCAGCACTTGCTCGACGGATCAATGCCCCATCTTCGGCCCGGCAGCGTTGGCTCCGGCGGTGACCAGCTGAAAGCGAACGGTCGAGTTGCAGTGCGGACATTTCGTGCGGACCGTTTCTTCGTCGAGTATGTCGTAGTGGTCTTGCTTGAGCCACATCAATTGAAAACACTTCGGGCAGCTTCGGACTTGCGTTCCCATGGCCTTCCTCTTACACTACGGTTAACCGATTGACCCCGTTCGGAGGGATTAATTTAGTACAAGATGCCTCCCGCTCTCAAGACCGGCCCACGACCCATCGCATTTTCCGATCGCAACGATTTTGACGCGACCCACCTGATTCATCTGTACCGGCAGGCTCCCTGGGCGAAACATCGCGAACTGGAGCAGGCCCAAGCCATGCTGGCCAAGACGGACCTCGTCATTTCCGCCTGGGACGGTCTTCGCTTGGTGGGCTTCGGGCGGGTGCTGACGGACTATGTGTTTCGCGCCTCCATCTGGGATGTCATTGTGGATCGAGACTATCAAGGGCAACGGATCGGCACCGAGATCGTGCGACGCATTCTCGATCACCCCACGCTCCGGCAGGTTGAGTTGTTCTGGTTATGCACGCGGATGCCGGGATTCTACGAGCGCTTGGGATTCAGCGCCAAGGAGCAGACCGGTATGGTTTGGTCCCGGAAGAAACCGGACCCACAATCCTGACCCGAGACTCCACTCCTTCCTTTTTCGCTTCTCCACTTTATACAGCCCGGCGCCGATGGCTATTGCGCGTGAATACGATGCAGTCGCTTCGGTGAACAACAGACCGCAAGGAAAAAGAGACTCGTGGCCAGCAGGACGATGGATGGGCCGGACGGCAGGTCGAACGCATAGGACAGCAACACGCCGGTGACCGCGCAGAAGTTTCCGATGAGCATGGAATAGAGCGTCATTTGCGTGAGGCTGTGCGTGAGCTGATAGGCGGTGGATGCCGGGATGAGAATCATCGCGAAGACCAGAATGGCGCCCACCGTTTTTAAGGCAATCACCACGGTCAAGGCCACGAGGGTGAGGAGGAGATAAAAAATCTGCCGCGCAGGCACGCCGGACGCAGCGGCCATTTCCTGGTCGAAGGCGATGAAGTACAGCTCTTTCGACAGCAGGAGAATCGTTCCCAGCACCGCGATGCTCAGTCCGCCGATGGTCATGAGTTCTTCGCTGGTCACGGACAGGACGCTGCCGAAAAGGTAACCATAGACTTCGGGGTTATAGGTCTTCATGAGACCCAGAAACAGAATGGCCAGGGCCATGGTCGCGGTATAGAGAATGCCGATCGAGACATCCAATTTCATGCGGCCCTTCTCCTCGACCCAGCCGGTAATCCATACCGTCGCGAGCCCGAACACGATGGCGAGGCTCAGGGGAGGCAGACCGACCAGGTAGGCCAGGGTGACGCCGGCAAATGCCGCATGCGCCGTCCCTGCACCGGCGAAGGCCAGGCCGCGTAACACCACAAACACCCCAATCACGGAACACACCGAACCCACCAGCGCGGCGGCCAGGAGCGAGCGTTGCATGAAATCGTAGGCAAGTAACTCTAGCATCGGTTCAATGAATCAGGTGCACGTTGGATGCATACATGATGGGCTGAGGTGCCCTGCTCGGGCGTGACCGTTCATTCAATTCCTGCTCCATCATCAGGCCGGCAGGCGTCAGTGGTGATGATGGTAATCCTCCACGACGATGAAGTCTTTGTCGGTAATGACCAGCTCTTTGCCGTAGACCTGGCTGAGAATCTCGGGTTTCAGCACGTCCTGCGGGGATCCCGCCGCGAATAATCTGGTTTTCAGCAGGACCAATCGATCCACCCGCGAGCGAATCATATTGATGTCGTGGGTAATCAGCAGAATCGTCAATTTCAGGTCCTGATGCAGCTGCTGGATCAATTCCACGACATTGTGTTGCGCCGTGAGATCCAGCCCGGTGGTGGGCTCATCCAGCAGCAAAATGCGGGGCTGTTGCGCCAGGGCCCGCGCGATAAAGACCCGTTGTTGCTGACCGCCGGATAAGGCTCCTAAGGCGGAATCCCGGTGATGGTCCATGCCGACCTGCGTGAGCGCCTGCCGGGCGATGTCGCGATCTTTGCCGGATGGCCGTCGAAACAGGCCGAGCGCACCATAGCGGCCCATCATGACCGCTTCCAGGACCGTGACAGGAAAGTTGCGGTCGAGCATGCCTTTTTGCGGCAGATACCCGATGAGGGCCCGATGGTGGCAACGAAGTTCTTCGCAGGCACAATCGAGGACACGCAGGGTTCCGCTGACCGGAGCCATCAATCCGAGCACGGCGCGGCACAGCGTGGTTTTCCCGGATCCGTTCGGGCCGATGACTCCGACGAATTCCGATTCGGGAATAGACAGAGAGATGTCTTCCAAGGCCACGGTGCCGGGAAACCCGAAAGTCGCATGGTCAAAACGGATGATTGGATGGGTCATGCGTGGCGCGTTGGATGAAGCTGCTGGTTGTCGTCGGTGCCCGGGTGGAGGCGGCAGTTATGTCTGTTCTAGCGCGTGGGCCAATTGGAGCACATTATAGCGAAGCATGTCGAGGTAGGTCTCGGTTCCCGGGAGACCACCCGGCAAGGTGGTCAGGACAGCGATGCGCGCCCCGGTTTCCCGGGCCAGCAGTTGGGGAACTTTTTGATTCAGCTGCACCTCGGAGATAATGACCCGGATGCCGCCGCGTTTGATGGCGTTGATCAGCTGGTGCAGATGCCGCGCCGAGGGTTCACCGCCGGGCTGCGTGAGAATGGTTCCGGCGATCTGGAGATCGTAGCGACGGGCAAAATACGGCCAAGCCGGGTGATGGACAATGACCGCCCGGTTCGGCACCTTCTTAAGCCGTTCCCACGATTCTTCCTGTACCCGCATGAGGGCCTGAAGATAACCGGCCGTCTTGGTACGGTATTCCTCCGCGTGATGCGGGTCGGCTTCAGACATGGCTTTGGCAATATGCTGCACCATCGTGGCGGCTGCAGAGGGATCCAGCCATACATGAGGATTGCCGCCTTCATGCTGGTGCCCGTGTGCATCGGCGGTTGAGTCCGGTTCGTCCGGTATCAATTCGATATCTTTGGACGTCGTCACCACTTGCAAGGACGCATTGCCGGCATTTTTCACCAGCGAGGAAACCCACACTTCGAGTCCTGCGCCGACCTCGAAGAGCAGGCTCGCTTTACGGACGGCAACCAGATCGCTGGGCTTGGGCGAATAGGTATGCTCGCTCTCATAGCCGGTCATGAGCGAGACGACATGGACGTGCGATCCGCCGATCTGTTGCACCCAATCTTTCAGGACCGGGAGCGTCACGACCACGTGGAGCGGTTCACCTGCCGATGCCGCGGAGACCATCGCAGCAGGATTCCACAGTCCTGCAGCGAGCATCAGAAGCGTCAGGAATATCGGGCGAAACATCCGGCGGACGGTAACACCCGAAATACTCAAAGTCAACGCGAGGGCGCGAAGCCGGCACGCGCGATCCAGGCGCGTACCGCTTGACCCCTTGCGTGGTTTCGATTAGCGTAGCGCACCGCATACCACGCGCGGGTGTGGACGGAAGTGTGCGAGGGAGGGGAGGAATGAAGGTCGTCGGGCTCATGTCCGGAACCTCGGCAGATGGGGTGGATGCAGCACTGGTGAATATCGCCCGGCACGGGGGGAGACCGAAGATTACGCCGATTGCCTTCACGTCCGTGCCCTATCCTAGAGCGCTGCAGCAACGATTAGTGGATGTGTCGCTCCACGGCCACGTGGCGGAAATCTGCCACCTGAACACGTACCTGGGGGAATTGTTTGCTAAGGCGGCGCTCAAGGTGATTCGAGCGGCGAAGTATCAGCCGGCCGACATCCAGGCGATTGGATCACATGGGCAGACCGTTCACCACTTACCGAAGGGAACGCGCGAGCCCGGCGTAGGCCTGATCCGATCGACACTCCAGATCGGCGAGCCTGCTGTGATCGCTGAGCGTACGGGCATCACCACTGTGGCCAACTTTCGGCCGCGTGACATGGCGGCCGGCGGTGAAGGGGCCCCACTGGTTCCCTATGCTCACGCAATTGCGTTCAGCCATGTGCGCCGGGCGCGGTTGGTCGTGAATATCGGCGGGATCAGCAATGTGACCTACCTTCCTGCGGGCGGCGGGATGGCTGATATCCGCGCGTTCGACACGGGCCCGGGGAACATGGTGCTCGATGCCATCGTGCGGGAAGCCACACAAGGCATCCGCGCCTACGATGCCGGCGGGCGATGGGCTCGACGAGGCACCGTCAATCAGGCGTTGCTCACAGAGCTCATGGCCCATCCATTCTTGTCGCGCAGACCGCCCAAGTCGACTGGTCGAGAGGAGTTCGGCGCACCTGTGGTTCGTGCCTTACTCGATAAGCAGAAGAGGGCGCGGGTGTCGATGGAAGATCTGTTGGCGACCTGCGCAACCTGGACGGCTGAAACGATCGGCTTATCCCGGCGTTGGCTTCCCGGCGAGGTCGACGACGTGATTGTGGGTGGAGGCGGCGTGTCCAATCACGCCATCATGGCGTCGCTCCGGACTGTGTTTGCTCCGGCCCCGGTGCTGACGTTTGAGGATTGCGGGTGGAGCAGCAAGGCGTTTGAAGCGACTGCGTTTGCGTTGCTCGCGTACGACCTGCTGCAAGGGCACTGCACGAATATCCCGCAGGTGACAGGGGCTCATCATCCGGTGTTGCTCGGTTCTGTGGTTCCCGGTCGGGCGGGCAGGCGAAGGAAGGGGCTGTCTCTGCCTCAGTAGCGCACTCGAACTGTCATGGACGTACTCTATCCGATACTCGGCCTCGGGGCGCTCGTGTTCCTAGGAAGTTTGGCGTGGGAAACCTTCGCGCGGCGGCGCGCGCCGGCGGCATCCACGGGTGGTTTGCCGTCCGGAATGACATTCGCCCCTAAGCCCTTGCTGACGGATCGGGAGGTTCAGCTCTATAACCTGCTGCGCCTGGCCGTGGAAGACCGGTATCTATTGTTCACCCAGATTCCCCTCTGGAGCCTGTTGGATTTGCGTGTTCCTTCCGGGATACCTCCCGCTGAGACGCTGCGGGAACTCGCGCTCACGCGCGCCACCTTCGTGTTGGTGCATCCCGGCAGCCGGTTGGTGGAAAAGGTGGTGCAGGTCGAGGAACCGGCATCGGACAGTGAATCGGCTGCCACGCATCCGCTGTTCGACAGCGCGCTTCGAGCCGCCGGCGTGCACATCGTCCGGCTCAGTCCGTTCCATGCGTATACGGTTCCGGGTCTGGTGACGGTCCTGGATCTTGCCGATCCAGACTAACGCCGGCTCGATCCAGGATTGCACCCGCTGAGCCGGGGCAGCGGTGTGCGCATGGGACAAGCCGGTCAATTCGACTCAGCCGCCACGGGTTCGATGGTTGCCGCGGCGGCCTCTATGGCCTTACGAGCAACCTCGGCTTCCGGGCTATCGGGATATTGGCCCGTGACCCGCTCGTACATCATGGTGGCTTTTTCCAGGTCGCCTTGTTTGGTGTAAATTTGCCCGATCTTGAGGGTCGAGGCTGCGAGTTTCTGGCTCATGGGATAATCCGAAATGAGCTTGAAGAATGATGCCAGTGCGTCATGATGCCGCCCCATGCGGTATTGGCATTCCCCCATCCAGTATTGCGCATTGGCCGACAAGGAGGATTGCCCGTGGAGTTCGAGAAAGAAGCGAAACCCGGCCAAGGCGGCGGCATAGTCTTTATGGCGGAACTCTTCCATGACCCGGTCGTAGAGGCGGCGTGAGGCATCCGGTGGCTGGGGTTGAGCCGCGAACAGCTCGGACGCGCTCGCCAGCATGCCGAACAACAGCAAGGCGGCACCGATACCTCGTATCTTCCCAAGGGTGAATGGAGTCATGGTCATAGCGGTTCCTCTTTCCGTGGTGGCAGAGCCTCGATCCGATTGCTGATTGTGAGGCATCGATATGAAAGAACCGCACCAGCCGCAGGCGATCAAAGAACCTGTTGTGAAATCGGATGATTGATTCAATTGGCGTGGCGGCAATTCAGGAACCTCTGTGCGGAAAGCACATCAGGGTGTACGGAAAAGATCCCGTCGCCGGAAGAGCGCGCACCGGGTTGACGGAAGGCATCTTGTCGTTTGTTATCGGTTAGTATTCAACGGCCTGACTTGCGCGAATTCCAAGAGGATTGAGGCGGTCTATGGAGACACCACAGGAGCGCGGTTCAACCGGCGCAAGCAAAGACCCTCTCATCGAACCCCCGCCCAATCCCAAAGGCGGCAAGACGCTGATCGTCGATGGCCGCGATCTCCATGCGTACCCTTGTCCAAGCGCCGCTCTCAACGATGCGGGTGAGGATGACCAGGTGTTTGTCCGCCCCGGCGTCTATGAGGATAAAGTGTTTGTGGCGGACAAGCCGGTGCGCCTTGTCGGGGCCGGCCGGGACCATGTGCAGATTTACAGCCGTCGCGGCGGACCGCTCTACTTACAGCGGGTGCCCAGTGGGATGATTGCCGGGATCACCTTCCGGTATGTGGGAAGTGATCAACATTCGGCCATCAATATCCTGGATTCGGTGTGTACGATCACACAGTGCCGGGCCATGGAAGGCATTCTGTCGGGGGTGGTGATCTACGGCGCCGAGGCTCGACCGGCCTTGATCGATAACGAGGTCTGCGCGAACCGGGAATCCGGCATCTTTGTCTTTGCGGGCGCGCAGCCGCGGGTGGCGCAGAATGTCTGTTACGGGAACCATCACTTCGGTGTGGCGGTGCGAGACCCGGGCAGCCATCCGGAGTGCGTGCGCAATGTCTGCCATAGCAACATGCTGAGCGGGATGCTCTTGTTTCACCATGCGGAGGCTCTGCTCCTGGATAATATCTGCCGCGACAATCAGCACTGGGGTCTCGTCATGACGCCGGACTCGCATCCAACTCCCTCATCTGAGGAGCTGGTGGCGGCGAATGTGCTGCTGCCCAATCCCCGGGGCTCTTTGGTCGTCACGGAGCAGCCTCTCGCTGACATCGGGCGGTAGCGGCGCGGGCTATCGAGTTGGCGGTGAATGTGAGTCTTGGCGAGGGGAAGGCGGGCAGCCTCGTGAACGCAGCGGCGGGGGAAGGTCGTCAGAGCGGGGCCTGGCCCGTCGGTGAATGGAATTGGTATCGGCCGCCGCCCTGCTGTTTGGCGGCATACATGGCCTTGTCGGCATGCCGAAGCAGCTCGTCGAGATCTTCATTATCCGATGGATACAGGGTGATGCCGATACTGACGCCGATCGAGATGTGATGCGGTCCGATCAGAAACGGCGTCCCGATCGATTCCACGATTCTTTTTGCGACGACCAGCACATCCTCCTCGCCTGAAATACCCTCGAGGATGGCGGTAAATTCATCGCCGCCCATCCGGGCGACCGTATCCACCTCTCGCACGCATTCCATCAATCGTGTCGCGACCTCTTTCAGTAACTGATCGCCGACATCGTGCCCCAGCGTGTCGTTGACGGCCTTGAAGCGATCGAGATCAAGGAGCATCACCGCCAGCGGCTGATCCTTTCGCTTGCTGCGAGCCATGGCGTGGATCAACCGGTCGCGAAACAAGGCCCGATTGATCAAGCCGGTGAGAGGGTCGTGCTGCGCAAGATAGGTCAGTCGTTCCTGCGCCTTTTTGCGCTCGATCGCGTAGAGAATGGAGCGCGCAAGAAATTCAGTCCCGCCTTCTCCCTTGACCAGGTAGTCCTGCGCCCCGTGCTGGAGCGCTTGGAGCGCGAGGGGGTGATCGTCGTGTCCGCTCAAGACCACCACGGGCACATGGGGACTTGTCGCCAACACCTGGGTCACGGTGGCCAGGCCATGCGTGTCCGGGAGCGAGAGATCGAGCAGGACGGCATCGAATCGTTCCCGGCTCAGCCGAGCGAGCCCATCCGCCAGGACGGAGGCATGGGTAATTTCGAACCGGTTCAGCGACCATTCCGCCAGCAGATCCTGCGTCAGTTGTGCATCGACGGAATTGTCTTCCACGAGCAGCAGTTTGATCATGAGGCGGCGATCAGGCTCCCAGGATAGTCGGCGTCCACGGGCCAGGCGGCAGAGAGCCGGGGTGAAGAGCTGTTCGTGAATAGTCAGCCATACATGCTGCGAGGGCCCTACTCATCATGCGTATCCGGCAACGATGGGCGTGGGTTGCGTGTAGACATCTCTCCCGGCCTCGGTTTCCCGCGCGCCTAAAGGGCCGGCTTGCTCGGGATTCTAGCATGTCGCCTCGCACCGTCAAACAAGAGCCTGCTTCCTCGCGTCATCATTCGGCCGGGAATGGTCATGCCTTAGCGGTTGGCTGGCTTCTTCATCAGGGACTGGCGAAGGTTCGTTGTCCTCCTGCGATCGAGACATACAGGTTGGCTGGCCGAGCCTTTGCGCCGTCCGCCGAAAGTCCTTGGCGGCCGTCAGGAGCGGCATGACATTCTCAATAGCTTCCGATGGACATCAACGCTATTTTTACTTATGCTGCTGCCAGATTTGGGAAGATCGTACTGTTGTCGGGGTTTGCCTAGGTACGACCGGCGATTTCCTGGGGCACTATAAGGTCCGGTCGAAAGTCTGATCACGGTTGATCGCCGGGCCTGATCTCCTTGCAACGGGTGATCGCCTACGGCCCGTTTTCGTGGAGGCATATCTTGTCTCACACCTCAATGCCGGAATCGCCCAAGGAGCCGCCCAGTCCCGAACGCCGCTCGGCGCGGGGTCAGCTGCTTTCTCTAGTCGCATGGCCACTCAAAGGAATCGTCAGGCGGTTGATGGGGGAGAATCTCTATCAGCAGGCGAGAGTGACCGTGCTTCACGAGCTCGGCGGGGTAGGGCTTGACTGGAGATGGGGAAACTCGCTCCGTCGCACGCACCCGATTCGACGTGATTTCGGCTGGCAGTCGGGGCGCCCCATCGATCGTTACTATACCGAGGAGCGCTTTCTGCCGGCGTATCAGGCGGATATTCGCGGCCGGGTGTTGGAGATCGGTGACGATCGTTATACCAAGCAATTCGGAGGAGAGAGGGTTGTCCGATCGGAGATCCTCCATGTCAGTCCCGGCCTGGGCGGCAACGTGATCCAGGCCGATCTCACGGATGCCAGGCAGATCGCGTCGGATACCTACGATTGTGTCATTCTGACCTTTACCCTGCAGTTTATTTTTGATGTTCCCGCGGCGATCACCACCCTCGCGCGCATTGTGCGACCGGGAGGCGTTGTCTTGGCGGTCGTTCCCGGGATCAGTCAGATCTCCCGTTACGATATGGACCACTGGGGTGAGTTTTGGCGGTTTACCTCACTCTCCGCCCGCCGGCTGTTTGAAGGCGCGTTTCGAGCGCAGGACATTACGATTACTACTTATGGGAACGTGCTGTCGTCTCTGGCGAGTCTGCATGGTCTCCATTCCACAGAACTGACCACGGCGGAGTTGGACCACCATGATCGTGACTATGAACTGGTCATCGGCATACGCGCTGTGAAGCCACTCGATCAGCGAACGGAAGCATAGCGCCGCTGCCGTTGCGGGCGTCACACAGGCTGCGCATAGACGCGATCTACTGCAGATAACCGGGTGGGAGGGCGTTTAAAATCAGCGCATCCGGTACGAGACACAACTCTCTGATGGTCTGATCAAGGGCAGCGTGATTGTGCGATTCCGCCGTGAAGGACGCTCGCTCAACGTAGTGAGGATTGAGCCGCGACAGGGTTTCGTTGATATAAAGTGACGAATGGCTCAAGAGGCCTTGTCGTAGCGCCTCATGGGGCAAACTGTCCGCACGATATTGGCAGATCCCGGACAGCGCCGGATGGGATTGCAGAAATTCTTCCAGCCGCCATTCGTAATCGAGAAGCTGGGAAAAATCTTTATCCGGACCGAATTCCATGGTCATATCGCCCGTGCACCACAGACCGGCGTAACCGTCCTTCCGGGACTTGGTTACGGCGTCCTCAAGCAGTCCCAACATTCGATCAGCGTTGAAATGCCCATCCTCCAGATGCCCCCTATCCGACGACAATAGGAGACTGCCTTTCCTCAATTCCCTCGGCACGTCGATTCCGGCGGCGGAGAGATATGGACGTAGGGCGTCGACCATATCCGCGCTATTGAGGTACAGGCAGCGATAGTTATCAGAGAGCTTTTGCCGCATCAAGGCCGAGAGCCCGGGCAGATGCATGGCTGGAGAGCCCTTATAAATGAGGCATTGATGGCGAGCGGTGGGTGGCATGCCAATCTGACCCATCAGGACACGAGCGATCGTCTGTGTGCAACTGACTCAGGACGCCTTCGTTTACCCAGAGTCGATCATATCTCATGTGGGTCTGCCCGATCATCTAAAATGTCACAACAACATTCGCGGGCCGGGCAACCTGGATCTGTCTCTCTTCTTCTCGGGCCTTCCTCCGGACCGTGCGCCGACATTCCCTGTCTAGAAGTGGACGCAGTCGAAGGGATCTCAGACGGAAAACTCAAGCAGCAGGCGGACAATTGGTGCGGGGAAAGAAAAAGGGGCTGACCGTGAGATGACGGCCAACCCCATTGAGAATCGTCAGTTATGTTGGTTGCGGGGGCCGGATTTGAACCGACGACCTTTGGGTTATGAGCCCAACGAGCTACCAGGCTGCTCCACCCCGCGCCCGGATACTAGCAGGCGTGCGAAACGAGAGTCAAGGAAGGCCGCGGCGAGAATTGCATTCGCGAGGGGAGAATGATAAAGCCTGGGCATGCGTATCGTTTTCATGGGAACCCCCGACTTCGCCGTGCCCTCGTTGGAGGCGTTGCTCAAGTCTGACGATCAGGTCGTCGGCGTGGTGACGCAGCCGGACCGGCCGAAGGGCCGCGGGCAGGAAGTCGTCTGTTCTCCCGTAAAAATGGTCTGCCTGCGCGAGAGCATTCCTGTGCTGCAGCCAGTGAAGATGAAGGACCCCGCTTTCCTGGATGCATTACGCGCGTGGCAACCGGACGTCATCGCGGTCACGGCCTTCGGCCGGATCCTGCCCCCGGTTATCCTGACCATGCCCCCGCGGGGTTGTATCAATGTCCATGGATCGCTGTTGCCGAAGTATCGCGGGGCTGGTCCCGTGCAATGGGCGATTATCAGGGGAGAGCGGGATACCGGCATCACGACCATGTTTATGGCCGAAGGCATGGACACCGGAGACATGCTGCTGCGTGAAACCGTGGAAATCCTCCCGGACGATACGGCCGGCACACTGGCACCTCGTCTTGCCGCGGTGGGCGGGCGGTTGCTGGTGGAGACGTTGCGCCGCCTCAAGGACGGCACACTCACTCCGGAGCGGCAGGACGACGCGCAGGCGACCATGGCGCCATTGCTCAAGAAGGAAGACGGGTTGATTGATTGGACACTCACGGCCAGAGACATCGCAAACCGCGTGCGCGGTCTCTCCCCCTGGCCTGGTGCGTTCACGTCTGTGAACGGCGAGCGGTGGACCCTCTGGCGCGTCGCGGTGGACGAAGCCCCTCACGCAGCGACTCCGGGTATCGTGACACAAGTGACAAAAGACCGGATGGATGTGGCAACGGGAGGCGGAACCATCCGGATTCTCGACATCCAACCATCCAATAGCCGCCGCATGACGATGGCGCAATACCTCGCAGGCCATCGTGTGACCGAGGGCATCAGCCTGCAAGCGGTTCCACCACCACAGCTCTGACCCGCAGCGGTCACGCATTACCGCGTCGCGATGTTCACCAATGACCAGGCGTCGTGCTCATGACTACTGATTCGGGCGCAGCGTCATCAGCCCACGCCGTCTCGCCGGGACGGCATGCTGCCGTCAAGGCGTTGCTGGCCATCGACCAGGCCGGCCTGCTCAAGGATGACTTATTCGATCAGATCACCGCCGGGGCCGGCTTGGATCTCCGCGATCGGGCCTTCATGGTGGAACTCGTGCGTGGTGTGTTACGGCATCGAGCGACCCTTGATTGGCGTCTCGGCCTCTTGGCCGATCGCCCCATCGCCAAGCTTCCAGGCCTCGTACAGACCATGCTGCGTCTCGCGGCCTATCAACTGCTCTATTTGGATCGGGTGCCGGCGTCAGCAGCAGTAAACGAATCCGTGAAGATGGCGAAACAGCAACGCCGGCGTCTCGGGCGAGACTGGAGCGGATTCGTCAATGCCGTGCTGAGGGCGATGCTGCGAGCGTCCCCACCGGAGTGGCCGGATCCAGCGATCAACCTCATCGATGCGTTGGCCGTGCGGTATTCGTGCCCAACGTGGCTTGTGGAGCGGTGGTGCGGGCAGTGGGGACCCGAACGGGCCGAAACCCTGTGCCGGACTTCGGTAGCCATGCCTCCGCTGACACTGCGCGTGAATCAGCTTCGAACGACACGGGAAGCGTTCCTGGCGGATCTAGCCGCGGCGCAGGTGGCGGCTGAGCCAACGTCGATCAGCGATGCCGGGATTCACGTAGATCGTACAGTGGCAGTCGCCGCCCTGCCTGGATACGCGGCAGGACACTTCTATGTTGAGGACGAGGCGGCCCAACTCGTGCCCCTCCTGCTGGATGCGCAGCCTGGGCAACGTGTGTTGGATGCCTGCGCCGCGCCCGGCGGCAAGGCGACGCATATTGCGGCTCTGATGGAGAACCGGGGCGAAATCATCGCGGTAGATCGGGCCGCCTCACGTTTGGATTTGGTGATGGACAACTGTCGCCGGTTGGGGGTGACGATCGTGACTCCAATCGTGGGCGACATGCGCGGGCTGACGGGGGCGCACGCGAAGCGGGACGAACAGTGCCGGCGCATCTCGCCGCCGGAGGCGCTGTCCTGCCCGTTCGACCGGATTTTACTCGACGCTCCCTGCAGTGGACTCGGCGTGCTGCGGCGCCATCCCGAAGCCAAGTGGTACAAGAGGCCGAAAGCCATCGCGCAACATCGGCAAGTGCAGCTGGAATTGCTTGCTGCGACGAGTCGTCTCTTGCGGCCTGGTGGGGTGTTGGTCTATAGTACCTGCTCGATCGAGCCGGAAGAGACCGAGTCGGTCATCGACGAGTTCTGTCAGTCTCATCGTGAATTTCTGCGCGACTCGATCGCGCCCTGGTTGCCCCCAGCCGGTCTGCCGTTCCTGACCCCTCGAGGGGACCTGTCTACGATGGCCAATATGCAGAACATGGATGCGTTTTTTGCCGCCCGTTTGCGGAGGGTCGAGTGATGGCCGGCAAGACCGCCTGTATTGCCCCATCCATCCTTTCGGCAGACTTCGCGCGGCTGGCCGACGAAGTGGCCCGGGTTGAGGAGGCGGGTGCCGATTGGTTGCATGTAGATGTGATGGATGGGCACTTCGTGCCGAATTTGACGATCGGTCCGCCCGTGGTTGAAGCTCTCCGAAAAGTCACCAGCCTGCCGCTGGACGTGCATTTGATGATGACCAATCCGGATGCGTTTATCGGGGAGTTCGCGGAGGCCGGCGCCAATTACCTCACCGTCCATGTCGAAACCTGCCCGCACCTGCACCGGACGGTTCAATTGATCAAGGAGCGCGGTGTGAAGGCCGGTGTCACGTTGAACCCCGCCACTTCGGCCATGACGTTATCTGAAATCGTGCGCGAGGCCGATCTCATCCTCATCATGTCGGTGAATCCAGGTTTCGGGGGGCAACAATTCATTCCATCGTCCTTACATAAGATTGCCGAGGTCCGGGCTCTCATCGACCGGACCCACAGCCACGCACTCTTGGAAGTGGACGGCGGCGTGAAGCCGGACAACGCGGAATCCATTCTCGAGGCCGGAGCCGATGTGCTGGTGGCAGGATCAGCGGTATTTTCTCACCACGATTATGCCGCAGCCATCACGGCGCTCAGAGCCGGACATGCGCCGCCGCCACGGACCACCAGGGCTGCCGTGGCCCAGCGATAGAAGAGGCCTGAGACCGCACCGTCATTCATGGATAATTTTCATCCCCTCGAAAGCAAAGTGCTGCTGGCCTTGGCCCCGCAGCCAGGCTCGCCTTCCACACTCGACCACCTCGCGGCGTCCACCGGGTTGGAACCCTCGCAGTTAAGCATGGCCGTCGAATGGCTCTTGGCCAAATCCCTGATTGCCGTGCAGGCCGAAACTGTGGCGCACATCGCGTCGCTGACGCCGATCGGTGAGGTGTTTTTTGAGAAATATGCGCCGATCGAACGGGTGCTGTCGGCGGCCCGCGAAGCAGGGCAGACCGGCAAACGTCTGACGATCCAGGACATCCAGGCCAAAGAAGCGCTCGAACCCTCGGATGTCAGTAAGGCAGTCGGGACCCTGAAGAAGGAGGGGTCCATTCTCATCGTGCAAGGCGGGTGTCTGGAAAGTACCGGACGGAACAGTCCTACGGCAGAGGCGATGCGCGCGCTCTTGCACGAATTGCGGAGCGGGCCGCGGGAGTTGCAGACCTTTGCGGAACCGCTGCGCGCCGTGCTTCAGCAGCATGCGGTCAAACGCGGGAATGCGCGCGAACCTTTCCGGGTCGATGAACGGGTGACGCGCTCGTTTCTGCTGACCCCTTCCGGTCAGGAGGCGGCCGACCAACTGTCTCGCGACGGCGTGGCGGAGGAAGTCTCGCAATTGACACCCGAACTGCTTAAAGAAGGCGCCTGGCGGACGAAGCAGTTCCGGAAATACACGATCAGTTTGCGGGCGCCAAGAATCGCGGCCGGGAAACGGCACCCCTACCGGGAGTTCCTGGATCTTGTGAAACTCAAGCTGGTCAGCATGGGCTTCCAAGAAATGCGCGGGACGCTCGTGGAGACCGAGTTCTGGAATATGGATGCGTTGTTTATGCCGCAGTTCCACCCCGCGCGGGATATCCACGATGTCTATTTCGTGAAAAACCCGACTCATGCCCGCATGATTGCCGAACCCTACCTGTCACAGGTCACCGAGGTCCACGAAACGGGGGCAGGCGCCGGCTCGACCGGCTGGGGCTATACGTTCGATGCCGAACGCGCGAAGCGGTTGGTGTTGCGGAGCCAAGGGACGGCCGTCTCTGCGCGCAGGCTGGCGGCGAGCCCCTCCGTGCCGGGCAAGTACTTTTCTATCGCCCGATGTTTTCGATACGACCAGGTGGATGCCACTCATGCGACGGACTTTTTTCAGGTGGAAGGGATCGTGCTGGGGGCGGACATTAATTTCCGGACCCTGCTAGGCTTGCTGAACCTGTTCGCCCGCGAAGTGGCTCAAGCCAAGGAAGTCAAATTTCTTCCCGCCTATTTCCCGTTCACCGAACCATCGGTCGAAATGCATGTCCGCCACCCGAAGTTGGGCTGGATGGAGTTGGGAGGCGCGGGACTCTTCCGGCCTGAAGTCACGGCGCCGCTCGGCGTCTCCGTACCGGTCATTGCCTGGGGGCTTGGACTCGATCGCATGGCGATGGTGGCCTTGGGCATTCATGACATTCGCGACCTCTTCTCGGCGGATTTAGAATTCATCCGGACAATGCGGGGAAGTTTTTAGGATCAGCACAGCATGCCCACCATTTCCTTACAACGAGACGAACTTGAGGCATTGATCGCCGGGCCGGGCAACACGCCGTCTCGCCTGTCGGTCGATCAACTTGAGCAATGGCTGATGCTGGTGAAGGGTGAGTTGAAAGGGCACAACCCGGAAACCGGTGAACTGCGGATCGAGTTGCAGGACAGCAACCGGCCCGATTTGTGGTGTTGTGAAGGGATCGCGCGGCAGATCAGAACCAAGCAGCAGGGTGCCGCGACTGCCTATCCGTTTTTCAAAAAGCAGAAACGTGCGGATGAGAAACTCATGGTGGCGGCGGGGCTGGAGCAGGTGCGCCCTTATGTGGCGGCCTGCACGGCGATCGGCTATCGGGTGACGCCCTCGGGGTTGACGCAATTGATCCAGACGCAGGAAAAGCTGGCGGATATTTTCGGACGTAAGCGCCGCTCAGTCTCCATTGGACTGTATCGGCTGGCGCCGATCGTCTTCCCGGTATCGTACGATCTGGTGAAGCCGGACGACGTGCGCTTCACGCCGTTAGGTATGGAAACGGTGATGACGCTGCGGGAGATCCTCATGGTCCATCCGAAAGGCGTGGAGTATGGGGGCATCGTCAGCGGCCATGACCGGCTCCCGGTGTTGCGTGATGCAAAAGGGCAGGTCTTGTCGTTTCCGCCGATCATCAACAGCCGTGAAATCGGAGAAGTGCAGGTGGGTGACGATCGCCTGTTCGTGGAAGTGACGGGGACCGATCTCCACATGGTCGCGCTCACGTTGAATATTTTTGCGGCCAACCTTGCCGATCGCGGAGCCGTCATTGCGCCGGTTGAAATTCAGTCACCCGTGAAAACCGCCTTCGGTAAACGCTGGCACACACCGATTGATTTCGGCGCGCCGCGCACCATTCCGCTCAAGGCCATCGAAACCGCGCTGGGAGAAGCTTTGGGCAGTAAAGAAGTCACCTCGGCGCTCAAGTCTTACGGCTACACGGTGAAATCGGCCGGCCCCAAGGTGGTGGTGCAATTGCCGCCGTACCGCAACGACCTGCTGCACACCGTGGATGTGGTGGAGGATGTGGCGATCAGTCAGGGTTATGCACGATTTGCTCCGGTCATGCCCTCGCAGTTTACGGTGGGCGGCCTTTCCCGGTTGGAGCATATGGCCGATCGGGTCCGGCACCTCATGGTGGGGATGGAGTTTCAGGAGATCATTTCCAACATCATGGGGTCCCGCCAGGATTTTTGCACGCGGATGCGATTGGATGGCAGCGAGTGGGCAAAGGTCGTGGAAGTGGATAATGTCATGTCGCTGACCTATTCCTGCCTGCGCCAATGGATCACCCCTTCGTTGTTGCAGGTGGAAACCAATTCAAGCCGCGCCTTTTATCCGCATCGAATATTCGAAGTCGGTGAAGTGGCCGTTCCCGATGCGAGCGCCGATGTCGGGTCACGGACGATCACGATGCTGGGCGCAGTCATCGCTCATGCCGGCGCGCACTTTTCGGAAATTCATTCCTGCTTGGATCTGCTGCTGTATTACCTGGACCGCGCCTTCACGTTGGAACCGGTTCCCCATCCCTCATTTCTTGAGGGGAGGGCGGGAAGAATCATGCTGGGGGGACGAGCGATCGGCCTGCTCGGCGAGTTGCATCCGGAGGTGTTAGAGCAGTGGCAGATCGGAGTGCCGGCCGTGGCGCTGGAGTTGGAAATCGATCGATTGCTGGATGAAGCGTGACGGGAAACTCCGTTCAATCAGGACTTTCCCGCCACGAAGCGTGAGACGTCCCCGCTAGCTCGCTGCAGGAGCAAGCTGCTGCTTGGCGATCCCGACGAGTTTCTCGAATCCCGCCATATCCCGGATTGCCATATCGGAGAGAACTTTCCGATCCAACGCAATATTCGCCTTCTTGAGGGCGTTCATGAAGCGGCTATACGCCATGCCATGCAAGCGGGTGGCGGCGCTGATGCGCGCGATCCAGAGCTGGCGGAAATCACGTTTCCGCTGCTTGCGTCCCGAGTAGGCATAGGCCTGCCCCTTATCGACCGATTCAGTTGCTGTTCGGAACAGCCGGCTCTTGGCGCCATACTGGCCTTTCGCCAGTTTCAGGCGCTTCTTTCGCCGCTGTCGTGTTTTCGGACCACCTTTTGTACGGGGCATGGGACGCTACTCCTTTCAAATCCGGTTCACGGCACAATGATCGTTACTGCGGAAGCAACTTGTTCAACGCGGGAGTCGACGCAGAGGAGACATCCGTGGCCCCCTTCAGGTTCCGCTTGCGATCCCGCGGCTTGCCGGTCAGCAAGTGGCGGCCGCCGGCCTTCCGGCGAACCAGTTTCCCGGTTCCCGTGCGCTTAAACCGTTTCTTCGCGCCGCTGTGGGTTTTCATCTTCATCTTCATGCTCTCATTCCTTCCTTGCGTGCCTCGCGCACATTATTTGGGAGCCAAAATCATGATCAGGCTGCGCCCTTCCATCCTCGGCGCAAATTCGACGGTTCCTGCTTCCATGCACTGCTGAATCACACTCGTCATCATCGTGCGGCCCATTTCCTGATTGGCCATCTCGCGCCCGCGGTACGTCAGGGTCACCTTGGTCTTGTTCCCGTCCGCCAGGAATTCTTTGATCTGACGGATCTTGATGTCCAGATCATGTTTGTCGGTGCGCGGGCGCAACTTGATTTCCTTGACCTGCGTGGATTTCTGGTGGCGCCGGCTCTGGTGGTCCTTTTTGCTGAGCTCGAACTTGTACTTCCCATAGTCCATGATACGGCAAACCGGAGGCTGCGAGGTCGGGGCTACCTCGACAAGATCGTAGCCCCCTTCCTGAGCCTTATTGAATGCCTCTACGGTCGGCAGTATTCCCAATTGCTCGCCGTCGGGACCGATGACGCGAACTTCCCGAATCCTGATTTCCCGGTTTACACGTAATTTAGGGACGATAGGTCACCTCGTTTGTGAGTGGGTTGCCGTGTCGCGCAATGCGTGATTGGTGTCTGTGCGGATGAGTTCCAGGAATTGTTCAATGGGCATGGTTCCATGGTTCGCCCCGCTCCGGCCTCGAACCGCCACCATGCCGCTCTGGACTTCCTTGTCCCCGACGACGAGCATGTAGGGGATCTTGTTCTTTTCCGCTTCCCGGATCTTAAAGCCGATTTTCTCATTGCGGAGATCCGCCTCCACCCGATAGCCATGACCTTTGAGCGTAGAGACGATCTTTGCCGCGAACTCCTGTTGATGATCGGTAATGGTCAGCACCACCGCTTGAACCGGAGCCAGCCACGTCGGAAAGGCGCCGGCGTAGTGTTCGATCAGGATGCCGAAGAAGCGCTCAATCGATCCCATGAGCGCCCGATGGATCATAATCGGCTGGTGATGTTTGCCGTCTTCGCCGGTATAGGCCAGCTTAAAGCGCTCCGGATTGTTGAAATCGACCTGAACCGTCGAGCATTGCCAGGAACGCCCGAGAACGTCTTTGATCTTGATGTCGATTTTCGGGCCGTAGAACACGCCTTCGCCGGGGTCAACCTGATAGGCCACGTTCCGGCTCTTCAGCGCGGCTTCCAGCGCGTTGGTGGCCACCGTCCAGTTTTCATCGGAGCCGACCGATTTCTCCGGCCGGGTCGAGAGGTAGATTTCAAATTCGGTAAAGCCGAAGGTGCCGAGGACGAAAAAGGTAAAGTCCAGCACGCGGCTCACTTCCACCTCAATCTGATCCGGTCGGCAGAATAAATGCGCGTCATCCTGGGTAAAGCCGCGGACCCGCAACAGGCCATGCAACACGCCGGTGCGTTCGTACCGATACACGGTGCCCAATTCTCCGTACCGGATCGGCAAATCCCGGTAGCTGCGCAAGTGCGATTTGTAGATCATGATATGGAAGGGGCAGTTCATCGGTTTGAGCTGATACTCGCTGCCTTCCAGTTTCATTGAGGCAAACATGTTTTCGCGGTAGTAGTCGACATGGCCGCTGGTTTTCCACAAATCGAGCCTGGCGACATGCGGGGAATAGACCAGATCGTATCCGTCCTTAATGTGTTGCTCTCGCCAGAAATTTTCGATCAGCAACCGGATCAGGGATCCCTTGGGATGCCAGAGGACCAAGCCCGGACCGATTTCATCTTGAATCGTGATCAGGTCCAGCTCTTTACCGAGTTTGCGATGGTCTCGGCGCTTGATCTCTTCGAGTTTGGCGAGATGGGCATCGAGTTCCTTTTTCGTGGGGAACGAGGTGCCATAGACCCGCTGCAGCATGGGGTTGCGTTCGTCCCCCCGCCAGTAGGCGCCTCCGGTGGAGAGGAGCTTGAAAGCCCCGACGTAGCCGGTGGTGGGAAGGTGCGGCCCGCGGCAGAGGTCGACAAATTCTCCCTGACGATAGAGAGAAATAGGCGAGCCGTCCTCGAAGCTCTTGATCAATTCGACCTTGTAGGCTTCTCCGCGGTCCTGGAAAAACTTGATGGCCTCTTCTTTCGAAAGTTCGCTTCGACTGACGGCGAGGGCGCGTTTGGTGATCTCAATGGCGCGCGCTTCAATTTTCTCCAAGTCTTCCGGAGTGAAGGGTCGGTCGAAAGCAAAATCGTAGTAGAAGCCTTCTTCTAACGCCGGACCGATCGTGAGTTGCGCGGTCGGGAACACTTCTTTAACGGCTTGCGCCATAATGTGAGTGCTGCTGTGGCGATAGACGTCCCGTCCCTCAGCCGATTCAAACGTGAGGGGTTCGACGGTCGCGTCTTGATCCAGCGCATGAAACAAGTCCGCCGGCTCGCCGTTGACCTTTGCGGCTAGGATTCTGCCGTCGAGGCGTCCACCCTGCGGCGTCAAGACGTCGCGGACGGTGCATCCTGCTGGTACTTGTTTTCGAGTTCCGTCAGGAAGGGTGATGTGAATGAGCTGTGAGGCCACTCCGGTCAATCCTACAAAAAATACAACGCCGTGCCGACCACTATGCTGCCGGTAGTCGGATCACGAACTGCACGCACGAACAAAAATGGTAGGCGCGGACGGTCTTGAACCGTCGACCTCTACCGTGTCAAGGTAGCGCTCTCCCCCTGAGCTACGCGCCTATCGATCGGCGATGCTAATACAGGCTTGCCAAAGGTGTCAAGGAAACGCGATGGCAAGACAGGCTTTTCTCCGCGATTGCCTGGGGCCATCGCGTCTCTCCTGTGATCCTGTCCGGCAGTCTGCAGACGATCTATTTCACCGCAGCCTTCAATTCCTTGCCGGCCGAGAATTTGGGAATGCGGGCGGCAGGAATTTTCAACGCTTCACCGGTTCGCGGGTTGCGTCCCATCCTGGCTTTTCGCTTCGAAATCGTGAATGTGCCGAAATTCACCAGCGTCACGCGTTTCCCTTTTTTGAGCGAGGTGGTGACTGCGCCGGTGAACGCTTCGAGCGCGACGGTTGCGGCGACCTTGGTAATGCCGGCACTGTTCGCCATTTTTGCGATCAATTCTTCCTTGGTCATTGCTTCCCTCCGTTGGTGGTTGGCGACCTGTAGATGTGATGCATAGGCGTCGTGGTGACGCCCTGGTGAGGTGCGATTCAGCCCTGCGAGGCGTTAACTGGCTCGGGCGCGTTTGACCGGGATATCCAGATCGAGAATTTTTTTTCTCAGCGTATTGCGGTTCAGGCCGAGCAGTTCGGCGGCTTGGATCTGGTTGCCTTTGGTTTCCCGCAGGGTCAAGAGAATCAACGGCCGTTCGACCGCGGCGATCAGCATGGGATGAAGATTTTTCCCCGAGCCGTTCCGCATGCCTTTGACGAAATCACCGACCTTGTGTTCCAGGTAAGAGTCCAAACACAATGATTGCCCTCTGCCGTTGGAGGCAGGTATGTCCCTGGGAGCTTTGGACGCCTGCAGCACAGAGGCGGTCCGTTTCAACACGGTGCGAGATCCCACGAGGAGCAGCGTCCGAGAAGGATCGATTCCCGTGAGCAGTTTGCCAAGGTCTGCGGCGGCCGCCAACTTCGATTCGATAATGACGGCATCGTAGTTGCGTTTTGACAGGTCCTTCTGCAGCGATGGGCCTTCCCGCCCGACCGTGATCGACTGTTCGCCGAAAAGGTCCTTGTAATGGGACTGGATCTCGCTGTCCGAGCTGAGCAGGAGAATATGGCATGTTGATGAACGCAGCGTCATGGAAAGGTACCGAGGAAGAAGGAGGGCGGGATTATTGCTCAGGCCCCAAATGATGTCAATGACGAAAACATCCGCCGCGCGCATTGTCGTGAATTGTCACAGCGGAACGTGCATGGCGGTTCCCGTCACGGCCGCTCAAGCTTGTGCGATGTGGGAATCGCGATGACTGAGCGCACGTGTTTTTGTGATGGGTGGCTCAGTAAATGAATGATTGCTGCGAGGTGAGCAGTGTCGCCCTGGCTTGACATGAAAGGCGGGCACAAGGTATAGACAGTCAGGAATCCCCATCGGAATAGTCGAAAATGAAAGTGAGCCTGCGCGCGACCTACGGGATCATTGCTGCCGTCGACCTTGCGCTCCACCACGCCGAGCATCCCGTATGCGCAAAATCGATTGCAAAACGCCAGGCAATCCCGGCTCGCTTTCTCGAGCAGGTGCTCCACGCGATGAAGAAGGCCGGCGTCGTGACGAGCCAGCGCGGCGCCCAAGGCGGATATGTGCTGAGTCGAAAGCCCTCGGAGCTGTCTGTGGCGGATATTATCGATGCCTTGGAAGGCCCGTTGCTTCCGGTGAATGGTGAAGCCGCCTCGAAACAGTCCTCCACACGAGGATCGAAACAGGACGCGCTCCTCGCGCACATTTGGGATCGTGTGAAACGAGCGGAATTGAGCGTGTTATCCGAAGTCACCGTCGAGGAGTTGGCCAAGCGCCAGCGGGCTCTCGACGCGCAACATACCTTGATGTACCACATTTAAAGTGTCGATATGATGCGCCCGTCCCTTATTTCCGAACCCACGAGGTCGTTATGATACTTGCACATACAGAGGCTCTGCGTCCGGCCGTCAAGGCCGAGCCCATCCCCCCTCATATTGCTGAGGAAATCGAGACGTTCGAGGCAGAAGCCCACCGGGTTCTCGCCGGCGACCTCTCGACCGACATCTTCAAACCGTTCCGGCTGCAATACGGCATTTATGGCCAGCGGCAGCCGGGCGTGCAGATGTTCCGGATCAAAATTCCCTTCGGCGGGCTCACAGCCAATCAATTGCGACGCGTCGCGGAACTGGCCGACCAGTTCGCCACCGGCGTGGGCCATGTTACGACACGCCAGGACATTCAGTTGCATTTCGTGGAACTCAAACATGTGCCCGAGATGATGCGTCAACTGGCCTCGGTGGGGTTGACCACGCGTGAAGCTTGCGCCAACACGGTGCGCAATGTGACGGCGTGCCATTTGGCGGGGGTATGCCAGGGCGAAGTGTTCGATGTCACACCCTATGCCAAGACGGTCGCCTATCACCTGCTGCGTAATCCGCTCAACCAGAGCCTCCCGCGGAAGTTCAAGATCGCGCTCTCCGGCTGCCGGCAGGATTGCGCCCTGACGCCCATTCACGACATCGGGTTGTTGGCGGCGAAGCGGGCGGACGGTACCATTGGGTTCCGGATGGTGGCGGGCGGAGGCTTGGGATCGACGCCGCGCATGGCGCAGGTGCTGCGAGAGTTTACGCCGATGGACGAATTGCTGCCCACCATCGAAGCGGTCATCAAAGTCTTCGATACTCTGGGAAACCGCAAGAATCGGAACAAGGCCCGCATGAAGTTCGTCATCGAGAAACTCGGGTTCGACGAATTCAAGCGCCGGTGGGAAGCAGCCTACACGGCCATGGGGTATGCCGTGCCGACCCATGAGCCGATCAAGCTGCTGGACTATGACGATACGCCGCCCTTGTTGATGCCGACGAAAGCGCCGGGCAGTCCGAATGGAAACGGCAATGGGAATGGGAACGGGGCTGCATCGCGGAACGGAGCCGAATCCGCCTTTGAAGCCTGGAGGCGAACCAACGTCGTGCCCCAACGGCAGAACGGCTTCGCCGCGGCGGCTATCAAGCTGCCGATGGGCGATTTAACGGGCGAACAAATGTGGGTGGTGGCTGATTTGGCGGAACGGTATTCCAATGGAAACATCCGCACCACCATCAATCAGAACATGATCATTCGCTGGATTCCTGAGGATCGCCTGGCTGCGTTTCATGCGGAACTCGTGGCGCACAGCCTGGGCGACCCCGGTGCCGAGCTGGTCGAGGACATCATTGCCTGCCCGGGGACGGATACATGCGGGCTGGGGATCACGTCCTCAAAGGGAATGGCGCGGGCCTTGGCCGAGGTCTTTCCTGCCGGGCAGGTGCCGGAAGATCTGCGTGATGTCAGCGTCAAGATCAGCGGCTGCCATAACTCCTGCGCCCAGCATCATATCTCCACGATCGGGTTGCATGGGGTGGGCAAACGTCTCGGCGAACACACCGCGCCGCATTACGAATTGCACCTGGGCGGACACGTGGACGGCACGCCGAAGATCGGGCAATTGGTAGTCAAACTGCCGGCGAAGAGTGTCCCCGCGGCGGTGCGGCATTTGGTCGAGGTCTATCGCCGAGATCGGAAGCCGGGAGAGAACCTCCAGTCGTTCATCTCGCGGGTGGGGAAACATGTCCTGAAAGACGAACTCATTCCCTATACGATCGTACCGGCGTACGAACAAGATCCGACCTACTACTACGACTGGGAAGGCGAAGCCGAATTCGTGTTGGAGGATTTGGGCCCCGGCGAGTGCGCGGGTGGCGCCTTGGAAATGATCGATGACCGCATGCTGGAGGCCGATCAGGAGCTCTATCAGGCGAAACTGCTCGTCGAGAAGCATCAGTATGCCCTTTCGGTGAACAAGTCGTATCGGGCTGTGTTGGCGGCGGCCAAAGGCTTGCTGGTCACTGAAGGGATCGATCCGGCGACCGATGCCGAGACCTTCCAGGAGTTCGATGCGCGCTTGGCGAGCAAAGGCATCGTACCGATGACCTATCTCAATCTCGGCGCGCAAGTCGGGGATTTGGGATCGAAGGATGCGACGGCCGAGGCGGCGAACGACAAGATGGCGTTTGCCAAGCGGTTTCTCTCGGTCTGCCGGGCGGCCACCGAACAAATGGGCAAAGACTTGAAGCTGTCACAGGTGAAAGAAGAGGCGGTCCCGGCACCGGCACCGAAGGCGGAACCGGCCGCTCTCGCCGCCAGCGCGCCGGTCTACGATCTGCGCGGGGTTGCCTGTCCGATGAATTATGTGAAAACGAAATTGAAACTGGAAATGATGGACAACGGCGAGCAGCTCGAAGTATGGCTCGACGCCGGCGAACCCATCCGGAATGTGCCGATGAGTTTGCGGAACGACGGGCACAAGATTCTTGAAGAAGGCCCGTTGGAGCCTGAGGCCAAACATTTCAAAATTCTCGTGGAGAAAGTGGAAGGGTAAGAAAAAGAGATCGATGGAGATCAAAGATGAAATGCCGTCCGTGACCCGTCCGACGGATGAGGAATTACGAGCCCTCAGCAATTCGTTTGAAGCGAAACAGCCGTGGGATGTGCTGGCCTATGCCCTGAAGACGTATCAACGACAGATCGTGCTCGCCTGCAGTTTCGGGGCGGAAGATGTAGCCTTGGTCGATATGGTGCATCGGATCGATCCGGAGGCGCCGCTCTTCTACCTCGACACCGATTTTCTGTTCCCGGAAACGTTCGAGGTGCGAGACCGCATCATTGCCCGATATGGATTGAAACCGGCGCAGGTGATTCAGATGAAATCGCTCTTGACGCCGGAGCAGCAGGCTGCCCAACATGGAGCGGCCTTATGGGCGAGCAGGCCCGATCAGTGCTGCGAGCTGCGAAAAATCGAGCCATTGACCCGGATACTCGGCCGGTACCGCGCGTGGATCACCGGAATCAGGCGGGATCAGGCCCCGACCAGAGCCAACGCGGGGCTGATTGAGTGGGACAAGAAATTCAATCTGGTCAAAGTGAACCCGCTGGCCGCATGGAGTAGTGAGCAGGTCTGGACCTATCTCCAGCTCCATGAGGTCCCGTACAACACCTTGCACGATCGCAACTATCCCAGCATCGGTTGCACCCATTGCACAGCGCCTGTCCTTCCGGGGGACGATCCGCGTTCCGGTCGATGGAAAAATTTCGGCAAGACCGAATGCGGACTGCATAAATAACCTCATCGTCACCCTGACACCAGACAAGGTACGACCGTCACATGCAACATCTGCTCGCCAAAGTCGCCAAAGGTCAAAAGACGTCCAAGGATCTCACGTGGGAAGAAGCCAAGCAGGCCATGCGCCTGATGATCGAAGGGACAGCCACGCAGGCTCAGATCGGAGCGTTTCTGACGGCCATGCGTTTCAAGTCGGAATCGGTCACGGAATTGGCGGCATTCACCGCCACAGCCAGGCAATATGTCCCGCCGGTGCCGGTTCGTTCAGGCCTCGGCGTCGTGGATGTGCCTGTCTATGCGGGAAAACGGGAGACATTTCACGCGATCGTGCCCGCCGCGATCATTGCGGCGGCGGCCGGCGCCGTGCTGTTGTTGCACGGTGTGGATGGCCCGCCCGATCGCCGCGGGGTGTCGGCAGTCCTGAAGGTGCTGGGCATTCCGACCGACCAGACCGCCAAGCTAGTCGGGCCGGAGTTAGAAAAAAAAGGGTTCGCCTATCTGGATCTCGCGTTGTATCACCCGCCGGTGAGCCGGTTTCTCGAAATGCGGCAGGAATTGGGCGTACGCAATTGCTTTCACCCGGTGGCGAGACTGCTCAATCCAGCCCGCGCCGGTTCGCAGGTGATCGGCTTGTCGCATCCGCCCTATTTCGAAAAAACGATCGAAGCCTTGCGTATGTTGAGCTGCCCGCGCGCGCTGGTGATTCGCGGCGTGGAAGGCGATCCTGAACTGTCGATCGGCAACTCGACCCGTCTCTTGGAACTCAAGGACGAACGCATCACGCCTTTTACCTTTCAGCCCAAAGATGCAGGGCTGCCCATGGCGACATTCCGCGAGATGGCCGGGTTTCCGGCGGAGCAGCGCGAACGGGAAGCCGATTTGATCACACGGTTGATCGCCAACGAGATTCAAGGCGGGCAGCGCGATTGGGTGCTGCTGAACGCAGCCATGTTGCTGTACGCGGCCGGGAAGGGAACGTCGATCACCGGGAATCTGCCGGCAGCCCGTAGCGCGTTGGAATCCGGGCGAGCGAAGGCGAAATTGGCGGAACTCATCACGGGGGCAGGAGCGGAAGCGGCAGCGAGTCGAAAGTCGGCTTGACCGCATACATACAAGAGTGTGAATCATGAAACATTTACGTCAACTGGAAGACCAGAGCGTCTATATTCTTCGCGAAGCCTATAAGCACTTCAATCACCTCGCCATGCTGTGGTCGATGGGGAAGGATTCCACGGTCCTGCTGTGGCTGGCCCGTAAAGCCTTCTTCGGGCATGTGCCGTTTCCCTTGCTTCACGTGGATACGAGTTACAAAATCCCTGCGATGATCGAGTACCGCGACCGGATTGCGCGTGAATGGCGGCTCAATCTGGTGGTGGGTCAGAATAAGGAAGCCTTGGCGGCGGGGATGAACCATACGCTGGGGCGGGATGTCTGCTGCACGGCCTTGAAGACGAATGCCATGAAAAATCTCGTCGAAGAAAAGGGCTATACCGGCATCATTCTCGGTGTCCGTGCGGACGAAGACAGCACGAGAGCCAAGGAGCGATACTTTTCGCCGCGCGACAAACATGGCGACTGGGACTTCCGCGATCAGCCGCCTGAATTGTGGGATCAGTTCAAGACGACCTTCCCTCCGGGCACGCATATCCGCATCCATCCGCTTCTCGATTGGACCGAGATCAACATCTGGGAATACATCAAGCACGAGAACATTCCTTTTATGGATCTCTATCTCGACAGGGGAGACGGAACACGCTATCGCAGCCTCGGCTGCGCCCCCTGCACCATGCCCATCAAGTCGACTGCGAAAACGGTGGACGACATTATCATCGAACTCAGGAAAAGCACGGTGGCCGAGCGGGCCGGCCGCGCGCAGGATGCGGGGCGAGGCATGGAGATGCTGCGCAAGAAGGGC
Source organism: uncultured Nitrospira sp. (assembly GCA_902500995.1). Lineage (GTDB taxonomy): Bacteria > Nitrospirota > Nitrospiria > Nitrospirales > Nitrospiraceae > Nitrospira_A. The sequence continues at coordinate 85,794 of CABVSR010000001.1, read as the reverse complement.
TACATGTGACAGGGATTCCCGGCCCTGCGGCCACATGGGAGTCGGGCGAACCCCGACCAAGAACGTTCCACTGTACGAGTATGGATATGACACAGGACGAACAGACCAAACCGCAAGAAAGCCTCAATATCGTGATCGTCGGCCACGTCGATCACGGGAAATCCACCCTGGTGGGCCGCCTCTATGCCGACACCGGCTCCTTGCCCGAAGGCAAGTTGGAAAAAGTGCAGGCGATTTGCCGGCAACAGGGCAAGGAGTTCGAATACGCCTTTTTGTTCGATGCGTTTCTGGAGGAGCAGGAACAGGGCATCACGATCGATACCGCGCGCACGTTTTTTAACTGGAACGGGCGGCAGTACATCATCATCGATGCGCCGGGGCATAAGGAGTTTTTGAAGAATATGATTTCGGGCGCTGCCCGGGCTGAAGCCGCGCTCCTCTTGATCGACGCCCTGGAAGGGGTGCGCGAACAATCGAAGAAGCATGGATACCTGCTGTCGCTGCTGGGCGTGACGCAGTTCGCGGTCGTGGTCAACAAAATGGATCTGGTCGGCTACCGGCAGGATGTGTTCGACGGCATCGAAAAAGAATACCGGGAGTTTCTCGGCCAGTTCCGAGCCGTGCCGCAGCAGATGATTCCGGTCAGCGCCAAGATGGGCGATAACATCGCCGTCCGGAGCGGGCAGATGAATTGGTACCAGGGCCCGACGGTGTTGGAAACTCTGGCGCTCTTCAGAAAAGAACAGGTGCGTTCCGAGCAGCCGCTTCGCTTGCCGCTGCAGGATGTCTATAAGTTCGATGCGCGGCGGATATTGGCCGGCCGTATTACGGCGGGGCGGCTGAAGGTGGGCGACCAGCTCGTGTTTTCACCGTCGAACAAAACGGCGGTCGTGCAGTCGATCGAAGGTTTCAACGTCGATCCACCGACGAGCGAGGCGCAGGCCGGTCAATCGGTGGGCATTACGCTTGACGAACAGATTTTTGTCGAGCGCGGAGAAATCGCCTCGCATCGGGATTCCGTTCCGCTCGTGTCAACCGCGATTCGGGTCAACCTGTTTTGGATGGGGCGGCGGCCCCTTGAGAAGGGGCGCAAATACATGTTGCGTCTGGCCACACGCGAAGCCGCCTGCGAGGTGGCGGTCATTCATCGCATTATCGATACCGCCGACTTGGCGCAGTTGCAGGAGAGCCAATCGGTCGCCCGCAATCAAGTGGCTGAATTGACGTTGCGCGTGAAATCGCCGCTGGCATTCGACCTGTCGTCCTCTTTTGAAGCAACGGGCCGTTTCGTGCTGGTCGATGAATACGACATTTCCGGCGGCGGGATCATCACGGAATTGGTGCACGACGAACAGGAAGGCCTGCGTGAAGAGGCGCGGCAGCGGGAATATGCTTGGCTGACGGGCGATGTCCGCGCTGAGGATCGGGCGCTCCAGTACGGGCATCGCGCGGCCATTGTGCTGTTCACCGGCTCGGCGCAGACAGGGAAGACTTTTCTTGCGCGGCGGGTTGAAGCCTTGCTGGTGGCTGATAGCCGGCATGCCTATTTGCTGGAAGGAGAAAATTTATTACAGGGCCTGGACGCAGATTTGTCTGCCGCAGACCCGTCATTTGCCTCCGAGCGGGTCCGTCGCTATGGTGAAGTCGCCCGGTTGTTGATCGACACAGGCCTCATTGTCGTCTCGACCAGCAAAACGTTCGGCATCAATTATCATCGCATGGCGGAGATGATACGGACCTTGGTGCAGCCGGCACCCGTGATCGCTGTGCATATGAGCAGGGCGGGCGAGGAACCTCCGCCCAATACGGACCTGCATTTTGCCGGGCCACAGGATTTCGATGCCGCCGCCCGCCAAATCATCGAAGAACTGAAGAAACGAGGCGTCCTGATCGAGCCGTCCGGAACCAAGTCTTCCATTCAATATTCCATCTAAACGGAGGACGGGCGGTTTGACTCTGTTGAAATTCCTGTGGTAGCGTCCTTCATCAACAATTTCGAGGGTTTTTCATGACTATGGCAGCCGGGAAGGACCTCAAGTCGATCCTGACCAAACTCCAGTATTCCGACGACGCCAAAGTCGTGCAGCAGATTACTGCGCAAATGAAGCAGGTGCAGGCCCGCATGGCCGGCATCAAGCAGAAGTTGGTGGTGATGAGCGGCAAGGGCGGGGTTGGAAAGAGCATGACCACCGTCAATCTCGCGTTAGCCTTCGCGCGCCAGGGGGCCAAGGTCGGATTGCTCGATGTGGATCTGAACGGTCCATGCGTGCCGCGAATGATGGGTCTCCACGGCCAATCGTTGACCATGACGCCGCAAGGGGCTCAGCCCCCGGTCGGTCCGCTCGGTATCAAGGTCGCGTCAATGGACTTCTTCCTGGGCGACGCGTCGCCGGTCCGCTGGAAGGGGCCGATGGATTTGAGCCCGGTCTGGCTGGGCTTGATGGAAATGAACGTGATTCGCGAATTTCTGGCCGATGTGGTGTGGGGGGAGCTGGATTATCTCCTGGCCGACCTGCCTCCGGGCGCCGCAGCCGACAAACCCCCGGTCATCGCGGGGTTTATTCCCGACCTCGCCGGTGCGATCGTGGTGACCACGCCATCCGAAGTTGCTTCTGATGTGGTCCAAAAGTCGGTGACCTACGCCAGGGATATGGGTATCCGGGTGTTGGGTATCGTCGAGAATATGAGTGAATACCGGTGTCCGTCCTGCGGCGCCGAGAATGAGTTGTTTGAGGGAAATACCGAGGCCATGTGCGAGGTGTTGGATCTGCCCTTGCTGGGGCGCATTCCCTTCGACCGCACCCTTGCCAAAACGTTCGATAAGGGGCAGCCGCTCCTTGATCCCGACTATCCGACGATCCGGAAATATCAAGACATCGTCGGGCGAATTCAATCGTTGCTGGATTACAAAAAAGTCCTGGCGGAAAAGCTGTAAGCGACTCGGCCTGGAAGGGGGACCCTATGAAGTTCGTTTGCCTGAACTGCGAGACCTACATGACGTTTCAAAAGGTCGAAAAACCCGGTGAGGGCTCACTCGGTGTGTTCTTCGGCTGTCCCTCCTGCGAGGCCAAGTTTTCGATGGTGACGAATCCCGGCGAAACCCAGATGGTTGCGTCGCTGGGTGTCAAACTGGGAGGCCGCACGGAAACGGCAGAACCGTTCGAGATGACTCGCGGGACCCTCAAGGACGAAGCGCAGGCCGGCGCAGGGCAGATGGCTGCTTATCTAAATGAGAAAATTCAAGGCGGCCAACCGGCGACGGCAGCACCGAAGGCCAGTGCGCCGCTTGCCGGCGGGGAGAAGACCTCGGGCGGGTGCCCGTTCTCCGCGATGGTAGCAGAAATGGGGCTGACGTCAGGCGGCAAGCCTCAGAATGGCAGCGGTGCGAGCGAATTTACCTGGTCGGCCGACGCCAAGGAAAAGTTGGAACGGTTGCCCTCCTTCGTCAAACCGATGGTACAGAGCAGTGTTGAAGCCTACGCCCGCAAGCAGGGGTATAAGACCATCACGCTCCAAGTCATGGACGATTCCAAGAACGACTCCCCGAACGGCATCGCGTGGACCAAAGATGCTGAGCAGCGGATGGACAATATCCCTGATTTCATTCGGCCAATGGCTCGCCGGGAAATCGAGCGGATTGCCAAAGAGCGAGGCCTGGTGGAAATCACGGCCCAGGTGATGGACGAAGCCAAAGAGAAGTTCATGAAGTTCATGTAATAGACGGATGCATGCCTGAGACGAGTGCTCGGCCCGTCCGGCAGTCCGGATGGGCCCTTCGATTCCCGCCGGTTTCCCCCTCTCGACCGAATTCTTGTCCGAGATGTCTGACGCCATTGTTGTGGGGCCTCTGCGGTTTTGCAATCTTCCTGTGCGTGGCCTCTTCGGCGTTCGCCGTCTCTGCTGGTCACGATCATGCTTCGTCCGCCGATGAACAGGGGCACCATCATGCAGGATCGGCTTCGTCGGAGCCGCGCTGGGAAGGGTCGCGTGAGGGTATTGCCTATTCGGAATTCAATCACCACCTGGCGGGAATCTTTCTGCTCCTGATTGGCCTGAGCGAATTACGTCAGGCGCTGGGGTGGCCGGTGCTGGCCTGGACCCGATTCCTGCTTCCCGGGGCCCTGGCTGTGGCCGGCATGTTGCTCCTGATTTGGAGCGATCATGATTCCTGGCCGATCGGGTCGATGACGTTCGTGCAAACGTTTTCCGGCAGCGATCCGGAAGTCCTGCAGCATAAGACATACGGCGTGCTGGCCCTTGCGGTAGGGGCCATCGAATTTCTTCGGCGCCTCGGTCTTTTCGCCCACGCGGTGTGGACGGTGCCCCTTCCGGTGTTTGCCGTCGTAGGTGGGCTCATGTTGTTTGCCCACTCCCATGGAGATCACCCTGCGGCACACAAGATTGCCCTGCACCATCTGATAATGGGTGTGATGGCGATTACCGCGGGCTCGTCAAAGTTGATCTCCGGCTGGCGTCAACGGCAACTCGCCACGGAACGCTCATACTGGGAGATCATCTGGGCGGGCCTCGTCCTCGCCATCGGCCTGCAATTGCTCTTCTATTCAGAGTAGGATCTCCTCCGCCCACAGACTTCCTGTGCTTGGGCTTCGCGTTGACACCCTTGTCGGGACTGTGTTAGCTCTACCTTTTTAATTCCGGTTCACACGCTCATGGACCTGACGGGTAGCGGGTCTATGCGCGCACAGAGGAGTCGCCATGGGTGGCCACAGCCATTGGGCAACAATCAAGCGGCATAAATCGGCGGTCGATGCGAAGCGCGGCAAGGTCTTCACGCGCATCATCCGTGAGTTGACGATTGCGGCCCGATCCGGCGGGGACCCCGACGGCAATCCGCGCTTGCGCTTGGCCATCGCCAAGGCCAAAGAGGCCAACATGCCCGGCGATACTATGAAAAAAGCCATTCAGCGAGGCACCGGAGAATTACCCGGGGTCACCTATGAAGAGTTTACGCTCGAAGGCTACGGTCCAGGTGGGACGGCCGTCTTAATGGAAATCACGTCCGATAACCGGAATCGCACGGTCGCCGAAATTCGCAGTCTGCTGACCAAAAATGGCGGCAACATGGCGGAAGCCGGGGCGGTTGCCTGGCAATTCCACAAAAAGGGCGTCCTGGTGGTTGAAAAGGGTAAAGTTGAGGAAGATGCGCTGCTGACCATCGCCCTGGAAGCCGGCGCGGAAGATGTCAAAGTCGGCGACAAGGCGTTCGAGGTCTTGACCAGCCCGCACGATTTTGAGGCCGTCAAGAAGGCGCTGACCGACGCGAAAATCGACTATACGCTTGCTGAATTAAACTTCATTCCTCAGAATACGATTGCGTTGGAGGAAAAGGCCGCAGAACAGATGTTAAAGCTCATGGAAATCCTGGATGAGCACGACGATGTGCAGAAGGTCCATGCAAACTTTGACATCTCCGACGAGGTCATGGAAAAAGTTGCCGCCGCGACTGCGTAACCCAGGAGTGTCGGCTCTGAGCCTCGACGCCTGCGCTTCCAATTTCCTGATCAATCCGCCGCCCCCGTTTCTCCGAATCACATGATCGCCCTACTGACAGGCCTTGTGGCCTTCAAGGCGCCCTCACAAGTGACCCTGGATGTCCATGGCGTGGGTTACGAGGTCTTGGTTCCTCTCAGCACCTATTATTCCTTGCCGAATCAACATGAGCCCGTGACGCTCAGCATCCATACTCATGTGCGGGAGGATGCCATCCAGCTGTTCGGATTTCTCACCGCTGCCGAGAAGGAAGCCTTTCTGCTATTAACCGGGATATCGGGCATCGGACCGAAGTTGGGACTCAGCGTTCTCTCGACGCTTTCCGTGCGGGATCTGTACACGGCTATTCAGGCCGGTGATGTGGAAAGGCTGGGAACCGTCCCGGGCATCGGCAAGAAGTCGGCAGCCAGGATTGCCCTGGAACTCAAAGACAAGGTGGCGAAGTTACACCCGGCGAGCGAGCCGGCCGGCGCTGGATCCGGGCGATCCGTGAATCCGTTGTACGAGGACGCCTTATCCGCGCTGGTCAACCTCGGTTACCGGCAGCCGGATGTGAAGGACGCGTTGAAACGGGTGGAACAATCGGGTGTGACGACCGAGAGGTTGGAGCAGGTGATTCGAGAGGCTCTCAAAGACCTGGCCAAGGGGTGACGCATGCCAATGACGGAGCGGGCGCATATCAAAATCAATCGACGAGGAATCGGGATCGGATTCTTCCTAGTGGCTGTCGTACTCGGTGCTTCGATGACGGAAGCAGTCTCCGCAGCCGACGGCCAGGAAGAGCCCAAAAGCATCCGCAAGACTTGCGGGTCTTGCCCGGAGGGCTACGCGACCACCGGGAGAACCGATGCTCCGGAATTATGTAAAGACGGCGAGGCGGTGTTGGTGCAATGTGTGCCCTTAGGCAGTAACATGCTGTCGGTCTGCGGTTCCTGTCCCGAGGGCTATAGCGAGGTCGGCCGGTCGAATGTCCCCTCGCGTTGCGGCTCGGTCGATAACGGACTGGTGTCACAGTGCCAGTCCCAGCAGATGGGATCGAGCATGCCCGATCCGAGTCAGGGTGGAGTTCGATGCCCGCCTGATTGCGGCAGCACGGCTGCCCCGGGGCAGGGAGCCTCCCCGCCTCCGCCTAAATTCAGGCCGACACCCGAGTCCAAGTAGTTGCGCCCCGTTTTTGATGGGATCATGCCATGCCCGACCGTACAGTAAGCAACCAGTTGACCGACGACGAGCGTGGGCTCGAGGCGGCGCTGCGCCCGCAGAGTTTGCGGGAATACATCGGGCAATCACGGATGAAGGAATCGCTGGAGATTTGCATCGAAGCGGCCAAGCGCCGCGGCGAGGCTTTGGATCATGCCATCTTCTATGGCCCGCCTGGTCTCGGCAAGACGACCATCGCCCATATCATCGCCAGAGAAATGGGATCAGCCATCCGGTCGACGTCTGGCCTGGTCCTGAGCCATGCCGGTGACCTTGCGGCGATTCTGACCAATTTGCAGGAACGGGATGTGTTGTTTATCGACGAAATCCACCGGCTACCGGCGTCCGTAGAAGAAGCTCTCTATCCGGCTATGGAGGACTACCAGCTCGATCTGGTTGTCGGGCAAGGCGCGTCCACCAGGACCGTCAAGCTGGAATTGCCGCGGTTTACCCTGGTCGGAGCAACGACCAGAGCCGGAGCCTTGACCTCACCACTGCGAGACCGGTTCGGATTGGTACACCGGCTGGAGTTTTACTCCTCGCAAGAGTTGACGTCGATTGTGACTCGCTCGGCCGGGTTGCTCAACATTCCCATCGACGAGGCCGGGGCCGCGGAGATCGCCCGGCGCGCGCGCGGAACGCCGCGTATCGTCAACCGACTGATCAAACGCATCCGGGACTATGCCGAGATCAAGGCGGGGGGCCGCATCACGCAACGAGTGGCGCAGGACGCCCTGGTCTGGTTGGCGGTTGATGCGGCGGGGCTGGATGACATGGACCGGCGGATTCTCTTGACGGTCATCGAGAAGTTTCATGGAGGCCCGGTTGGGGTCGATTCTCTGGCGGCAGCGGTGCAGGAGGACAAGGGGACGCTGGAGGATGTCTATGAACCGTATCTGATCCAAGCGGGGTTTCTGGAACGCACCGGCCGAGGCCGCCAGGCGACGAGGTTGGCCTACGAACATTTCAAGAAACAGAAGGATCTGCTGCCGTTCTCCGGTGAAACGGATTCCCTCGCAACTCCTTGAATCCCCAGACCTATCCTTGCAATGCCCGCAGCGGCTCCTGTAGGATACCCACTTGTCCAGCTGCGCCTGTCGGCTGGACGCGTTTCGCGGGCCCGCCTACCCTAAGGGCGCGTCCTGCGAGGAGGAAATCCCCCCGTCATGTCTGATGATTTGCAAGTCCATCGCGAAGAAATCGATCGGCTCGACGACCAGATTTTGCGCCTCCTGAACGAGCGTTCAAAATCGGTGATCGAGATCGGCCGGTTGAAGAAGCTGAAGGATGCCGAGGCGAATTTGCATACGCCGGCCCGCGAAGCAGCCATTTTCGATCGTCTTAGCAAACAAAATACCGGCCCTTTTCCCACCGAGGCCATCCGTGCGGTATACCGGGAAATCATGTCGGCTTCGTTGTCCCTGGAGGGGCCTCAAAAGGTCGCCTATCTCGGACCGAGAGCGACCTTTACTCACATGGCCTGCATGCAAAAATTCGGCGCCTCCGCGCAGTATATTCCCGTCAACAGCATTAAGGACGTCTTCAGCGAAGTCGAGCGGGGACGCGCTCATTTCGGCGTGGTCCCGATCGAGAACACCACAGAGGGCGTGGTGAATCACACGCTTGATATGTTCGTCGATTCCAGTCTCTTGATTTACGGTGAAGTGTTGCAGGAAGTGGCGCATCATCTGATGTCGAAAAGCGGGGTGGCCGGCGACATCAAGCGTATTTACTCGCACCCCCATGCCATCGCGCAATGCCGGAACTGGCTGGAAACGAACCTGCCTCACGTGCCGGTGTCGGAAGTGGCGAGTACCGCGCGGGCCGCTGAAATGTCGGTGGATGATCCGTCGGCCGCCGCGATCGCCTCGGAGCTGGCGTCCCAGTTATACGGCTTAAAGGTCGTGACGGCGAGGATCGAAGACAATATCAATAACTTCACCCGCTTTCTCGTGCTGTCACAAAAGGCGCCGGAGCGGACTGGCCGAGACAAAACGTCGCTGATGTTGTCGGTCAAGGACAAGGTCGGCGCCCTGTACGACCTCTTGCGACCGTTTGCCTCTCACGGCCTGAATATGACCAAGATCGAATCGCGCCCTTCGCGTCGCAAAGCCTGGGAGTACATTTTCTTTGTCGACATCGAGGGCCATATCGACGAGGAGCGGGTCAAGAAGGCGGCCGAGGAAGTGAAGAGTCGCTGTCTGTTCATGAAGATTCTCGGGTCGTATCCCGCCTATTCCTAGAGGCCCTGAGTGACGCCATGCCATTGAAGGTGCACCCCGATATCGCATCCCTCGTGCCGTACGTGCCGGGAAAACCCATCGAAGAACTGCAGCGGGAGTTGGGATTGCCGCGCGCCGTGAAGCTGGCCTCGAATGAAAATCCTATCGGCCCGTCGCCCAAAGCCATGGCTGTCTTGGCCGAAACGATCCCGACGCTACACCGGTATCCCGACGGCGGGGCCTTTCGCTTGCGCGGAGCCTTAGCCGAACGGTGGAAGGTGGCGCCAGACCAGGTCATCCTGGGAAACGGCTCAGATGAAATTCTGGGATTGCTCGCGCGAACTTTCCTGTCGCCGGGAGACGAGGCTGTGATGGCCGAACACACCTTCGTGATATACAAAATGGAGGTCAAGGCCGCGCACGGTGTGGCGGTGGAAGTGCCGCAGAACAATTGGCATCACGATTTGCCGGCCATGGCCGCCGCCATCACGGAGAAGACCCGGCTGCTCTTTGTGTGCAACCCCAACAATCCGACCGGCACCATGGCGACCAAGGCGGAGGTGGCGGCGTTGATGGAATTGGTGCCGGACCATGTCGTCGTCGTGTTTGACGAAGCCTATTACGAATATGTGCGGCATCCGGAATTTCCTGAGTCGCTTGGTTATGTCAAAGCCGGGCGCCCGGTCATCGTCTTGCGGACCTTCTCCAAGATCTATGGATTAGCCGGCCTGCGCATCGGGTATGGCATCACCACCCCGGAAATCACCAATTACCTGAACCGCATCCGTCCTCCCTTCAACGCCAACAGTCTGGCCCAACGTGCCGCGCTGGCGGCGCTGGACGACGAGGCCCATGTGGCCGCAAGCCGGTCGCTCAATCATCGCGAACTGGACAAGGTGCGGGCGGGTCTGCAGCGGCTCGGGTTTGAAGCCTTGCCCAGTGAAACGAATTTTCTGTATTTCGATGTCGGAAGAGACGGGCGCGCGGTATTCGATGCGCTGCTGGCCAAGGGCATCATCGTGCGCCACATCGAGGGCCGCATGCTCCGCGTGAGCATCGGCCTCCCGGAAGAAAACCACTTGTTCCTGAGCGCGCTGGAAGACGTCATAGGCGCGTCGAAATAAGGAAAGCGAGACGAGACCATGATTATTGTCTTGAAGCCTGATGCTTCGGAGCGGGAAGTCGATCACATTACCGACCGGCTTCGAGAATTGGGGCTAAAGTCGCATATTTCCGCGGGGCAAGAACGCACCATCATCGGAGTGATCGGGGATGACCGGATCTTGCACAATCAGCCGTTGACCGCCTTACCAGGCGTGGAAAGCGTGTTGCCGATTCTGGCTCCCTGGAAGTTGGTCAGCCGGGAATTCAAAAAGGAAAACACAATCATTGACGTGAACGGCGTCAAGATCGGCGACAAGAAAATTACGATCATGGCAGGCCCCTGCGCGGTCGAACGCTTGGAATTGACGGTCGGGATCGCCCACGAGGTCAAATCGGCCGGTGCCACGGTTTTACGAGGCGGCGCGTATAAGCCGCGTACCTCGCCCTATTCCTTTCAGGGGCTAGGGCGCGAGGGGTTGGATTACCTGGTGGAGTCCAAGAAACAGACCGGCTTGCCGGTGGTGAGCGAGATCCTTGACACGCGCGATATCGAACTGTTCCTCGAGAAGGCCGACATCATTCAGATCGGCGCCCGGAACATGCAGAATTTCGAGCTGCTCAAGGAAGTCGGCGCCTATGATAAACCGGTCTTGTTGAAGCGCGGCCTGTCGGCCACCATCAAGGAATTTTTGCTGTCCGCGGAGTACATCATGTCTCGCGGCAATCGCAATGTCATGTTGTGCGAGCGCGGCATCCGCACCTTTGAAACGCAGTATCGAAACACGTTGGATCTCGCGGCCATCCCGACGCTCAAGGATCTCTCCCATCTTCCCGTCATTGTCGATCCCAGTCATGCCACCGGCAAGTGGGATCTGGTGGCACCGATGTCCAAGGCGGCGATCGCCGCCGGAGCGGATGGCCTCTTGATCGAAGTCCATTCCAATCCCGAATGCGCCCTCTGTGACGGGGAGGAGTCCATCCGGCCGTCGAAATTCAAAGAACTGATGGGAGATTTGCGCAAAATCGCCGCCGCCGTCGATCGCACATTGTAAGGATTCAGGCGATCGGTTGAACATTGGAGATTTGAAGACGGTAGTGATTGCATGACGACACCGCATTTCAAACAAGTGGCCATTATCGGGGTCGGGCTCATCGGTGGCTCCTTGGGCATGATCCTGCGTCGGCAGAAGCTGGCGGATTCGGTCGTCGGCATCGGGCGCCGCGTGGAGAATCTCAAAACCGCGATTGAGGTCGGCGCCATCGATCGATACGTGTCTGACCCGCGCGAAGGCGTCGAAGATGCAGACTTCGTATTGCTGGCTACGCCGGTGGACACTTATGAGCGCCATTTGCAGGAATGGGCCGGATGCCTCAAGCCCGGGACCATCGTGAGCGATGTCGGCAGCGTGAAGGGGGAATTGGTCACCAAGTCGGAGGCCCTGCTGCCGTCTGGTGCGAGATTCGTCGGCGCCCATCCGATTGCCGGCAAGGAAAAAACCGGTGTGGCAGCCGGGACAGAGACGCTCTTTTCCGGCGCACGGTGCATTCTGACACCTACCGCCCACACCGATCCCGAGGCACTGGAGATCGTGCGCAACGTCTGGGAACTGGCTGGTTCGATCGTGCTGGAGATGGATCCCTTTCTGCACGACAAGATCCTTGGTGCGGTGAGTCACCTTCCGCACGTGGCGGCCTTTGCATTGATGACCGCGTTGGCGGATGTGCGCGACCATGGCGTACCGGAACTGGACCTTGCCGGACATTCCGGCGGGGGGTTGCGTGATACCACCCGGATCGCCGCCAGTTCGCCGGAAATGTGGAGAGACATCTTCTTGTGGAATCGGAACAACGTCGTCTCGTTAATTGAAACGTACGAGCGCCATCTCGGTGAGCTCAAGCGGCTCATCGCCGCCGGCGACGCGGCGGGGATCGAAAAGCAACTGGACAAGGCCAAACACGAACGGGAACAACTCACGCCCCGGACGGCGGGGAAAGCCTAAGCTGAGATGGCCTCGTTAACGATCACGCCAGGCCGCCCGCTGAAGGGCACCATCACCGTGCCGGGCGATAAATCCGTCACGCATCGAGCCATCATCCTCACGGCCTTGGCCGAGGGATCGAGCACCGTGAGGGATTACTGTCGAGGCGAAGATTGCTTGAATACCATGCGCGCCTTCCAGTCGATGGGAGTGCGGATCGAGGAGACGCCCGAATCGCTCACGGTCTACGGCAAAGGCATGTGGGGATTGGCGGAACCGTTTGGCCCCATCGATTGCGGCAATTCAGGGACGGGTATCCGTCTGATGGCCGGACTGCTGGCGGGGCAGGACTTCTTTACCATCCTGACCGGCGATGACTCGATCAGACGACGCCCCATGGGCCGTGTGGTCAAGCCGCTTCGGGCGATGGGCGCGACCATCGCGGGCCGGAAGGGTGGGGAATTGGCGCCGCTGGCCATCACGGGGACCAGGCTCAAAGGCATGTCCTACGTCTCACCGGTTGCGAGCGCCCAAATCAAATCGTCACTGCTCTTTGCGGCCCTCTACGCGGATGGATTGACGACGATTTCCGAGCCGCGTCTTTCCCGGGATCACACCGAACGGATGCTGGCCTATTTCGGCATTCCCTTTCAGCGGGAGGGTTATACGATCCGAATCGAAGGCCGTCCCTCGGTCCGTTGGAGCGGCAAGCCGGTGGTGGTGCCAGGTGATCTTTCGGCCGCGGCGTTTTTCCTGGTCGGGGCATCGATTGTCCCAGATTCCGATGTGACGATTTGCAATGTGGGGATGAATCCCACGCGAACCGGTCTGATCGACATCCTGCTTCAGATGGGCGCGCATATCGAGGTGCTCAACCCACGGGAGGAGGCAGGGGAGCCGGTGGCGGATTTGCGGGTGCTCTCCCGACCGCTCCACGGAGTACGGATCGGTCCCGAGCAGATTCCTCAGACCATCGATGAGTTTCCTGTCCTGTGCGTGGCAGCGGCCGTGGCGGAGGGTGAAACCGTGATTACCGGCGCTGAAGAACTGCGAGTGAAAGAAAGCGACCGGATCGCCACCATGGCGAAAGAATTGCGGGCGATGGGCGCGCGCATTGAAGAGCGGCCTGACGGTATGGTTATTCAGGGGCTTGGACGACCAGGCGCCAACGGGGGGCTCACCGGTGCGACTTGCGAAAGTCATGGTGATCATCGTGTGGCCATGTCTGTCGCCATCGGCGGATTGACCGCTGATCAGACCACGCAGATCCACCATACGGATTGTATCGAGACTTCGTTCCCGAATTTTGAGCATAAGCTCTTGGAACTGTTGACTGATTCTGGGAAATGTCTATAGTGCGAGGATTGCGTGGGTGAAATCAGCATCGCCAACCGCGGCAAACGCGGCTTGATCATCGCTATCGATGGTCCGGCTGGAGTGGGCAAAAGTACGGTGGCGCGGCTCCTGGCGCTGCGACTCGGCTACCTGTACCTGGACACCGGGGCGTTGTATCGTGCCATTGCGTGGAAAGTTCACAACGCGGGGATCCGCCCCGAGGATCATCTCGCTGTCGCCGCGCTGCTGCCTCACACGAGCTTGCAGATGGCTTGTGGACCGGAACAATCCCACGTGCTGCTGAACGGGCACGATATCACAGGACAGTTGCGAACGCCGGAGGTGACCGCGCTGGCGTCGGTGGTTTCGGCTATTCCGGCGGTTCGCGAATGGCTGTTGCCGGTGCAACGGGACATCGGGGCTGAGGGCTGTATTATCGCAGAGGGGCGCGACATCGGAACCAGGGTGTTCCCGGAAGCCGACATCAAGTTTTTCCTGGAAGCCGATGCGGAAGTCCGGGCCACGCGGCGGCATCGAGAACTGGTCGCGGCAGGCCACGCGGTTCACTTTGATCAGACGAAGCGCGACCTCACGGGGCGCGATGATCGCGACCGTTCCCGCCCGGTGGCGCCGCTGATTCCCGCACCCGATGCGGAACGAATCGATACATCCAGCATGCCGGTGGAGGAGGTCGTCTCGCACATGATGGCTGCGGTTGCGGCGCGATCGTGAGCTCCGCTCTGTATGGCCTGCTGTGGGTGCTTTCTCGTACGATCGGATGGATGTGCTTCCGGTATCGCGCCATCGGCAAGGTGCCGCAGCGGGGCGGAGTATTGATCGCCTCGAACCACGCCAGCTATTTGGATATTCCATTGCTGGGCTGCGGGATTCCCCGGCGGGTCTGGTACATGGGGCGGCACGACCTGTTTCCGATCCCGCTGCTCAATGGCTTGTTGCAGGCCTTGGGATGGATTCCGCTCCGGATCGGTCGGCTTGATCGTGATGCCTTCAGTAAAGCGGTCGCCTTGATCAAAGAGGAGAAGGCGGTGGCCATTTTCCCTGAGGGCGGGCGGACGATGACCGGGGCCTTGAAACCGGGCAAGCCCGGCATCGGGGTGATCGTGTCGCAGACGGGATGCCGGGTTGTGCCGGCGCATATCGGCGGCACGTTTGATGTGTTGCCGCCCGGGGCTAAGTGGCCGAGATTCCGCCGCGTGACAGTGCGGTATGGAGAGCCATTGGATTTCTCGGCCGATGCCGCGACACTGGAAGGCAAAGTGTTTTATCAACATGTCAGTCGTACGGTGATGGCGAAGATCGCCGAGCTCGGACAGGTGCCGAACCCCGGAGACGGGCCGGTACACACGGGACCGTCTCAGGATCTAGCAGCCAGACCTGCAGCCAAGTCTTGCAACGCTGAGTAAGACTGGGACTTTTTCACTATCAGCACCCGGCATAGGCCGGAGGACGAGGACGTTTCATGAGCACTGCCACCCCCCAAAGCGAACCCAAACTTGATCGCGATGCCTTAGCGGCGATGTATGAGGAAACCTTCCGCAATTTTGAGGAAGGGACCATCACCGAGGGCATGGTGGTCGCGATCGGCAAGGACAAAGTCGTCGTCGATATCGGCTACAAGTCCGAAGGGATGATTCCGGCCGATCAATTCTCGCAGGAAGAATTGGGGCAATTGAAAGTGGGCGATCGCCTGCAGGTGTATCTCGAAGAATGCGAAGACGCGGACGGCAATCTGGTGCTCTCCAAAGAAAAAGCCGACAAGATGAAAATCTGGGAGGAATTGGAGAAGCTGCATAAGGAAGAAAAGAGCATCGAAGGCAAGATCATCTCCCGCATCAAGGGCGGCATGATGGTCGATATCGGCGTCAAGGCGTTCTTGCCCGGTTCGCAGATCGACTTGCACCCGGTCCGCGACTTGGATGGATTGGTCGGCAAGACGTTCCCCCTCAAGATCATCAAGATCAACCATCGCCGCGGCAATGTCGTGGTCTCCCGGCGTGTCTTGCTGGAGGAAACGCGCGACCGTCGTCGCCAGACGACCTTGTCCACGCTGAAGGAAGGCCAATTGATTCAAGGCACGGTGAAGAACATCACCGACTACGGCGCGTTCATCGATCTGGGCGGTATCGACGGGTTGTTGCATATCACCGATATGTCGTGGGGCCGGGTGGGACATCCGTCCGAGTTGTTCCAGGTCAGCGACAAGGTCGAAGTCACCGTGCTCAAGTACGACCGCGAGACCGGCCGTATCTCCTTGGGCCTCAAGCAAAAGTCGGCCGATCCCTGGACGGGCGTGGCGGCCAAGTACCCGGTTGGGACGCGCGTGCGCGGCCGGGTGGTGAGCTTGACGGATTACGGCGCGTTTGTGGAATTGGAGCCGGGCGTGGAAGGCTTGGTCCACGTGTCCGAAATGTCCTGGACGCACGAAGTACGGCATCCGTCGCGTGTGGTGTCGGTCGGCGATCAGGTCGAAGCGGCCGTCTTGAATATCGATCCGGGAAGCCGCAAGATTTCCTTGGGCATGAAGCAGACGGCGCCCAATCCCTGGGACATGATCGAAGCCAAATACCCGGCCGGCACGCGGATCGAGGGCAAGGTGAAGAGTCTGACCGATTTCGGCGCCTTCGTCGGGTTGGAGGAAGGCATCGACGGGTTGATCCACATTTCGGACATGTCCTGGACGAAGCACATCAAGCATCCGTCGGAGCTCTTCAAGAAGGGCCAGAAGGTGGATGCGGTGGTCATTCGTATCGACAAGGAAAAGGAGCGCCTCTCGCTGGGCTACAAGCAATTGTCACGCGATCCGTGGGAAGAGCAGATTCCCAACAAGTACCGGGTCGGCGACAGCATTACCGGCAAGGTCAGCAAGATCGCCGATTTCGGACTCTTCATCGAACTCGACGGCGACGTGGAAGGCTTGATCCACATCAGCGAAGTGGGTCTGGATGCCAACGTTCGCATGGAAGACAAATTCAAGCCGGGTGATGACGTCACGGCGAAGATCATCAAGGTGGATCGCGACGAGCGGAAAATTGCGCTCAGCCTGCGCGATCACCAGCTGGATTCCGACCGCCGGCAGGTCGATGAGTTCCATGCTTCGCAAGGCGGAATCGACCAGACCCTGGGCCGCGCGGCCAAGCAGAGCCGGAAGCGCAACCAGAGCGATTCCGAAGCCTAAACGTCGGGAGGCTGAATGGGCCCACACACAGACACGGCGGCAAAACCTCAGCGGAGCCTGCTGCGCCGTATCCTCTGGGCCCTCGTGATTGTGGGAGGAGCGTTGATTCTCTTGAATGCGCTCCTCCCCGACCTCGATTTGTCCACCCAGGATCGTGTCGCCCTCATTCGTATCGAGGGTGTGATCCTGGATGCGCAAGCGACCATCAGCGAGTTGAAACAATACAGTGAAAATCCGCTGGTGAAGGCGATCGTATTGCGGATCGACAGCCCCGGCGGCGGTGTCGTGCCATCGCAAGAAATTCACGATGCCGTGAAGCGGGTGAAAAACAAAAGTAACAAAGCAGTGATCGCCTCAATGGGAACGGTGGCGGCTTCCGGCGGGTATTATATTGCGGCGGCGACCGATCGAATCATTGCCAATCCCGGCAGCCTGACCGGAAGTATCGGCGTCATCATGGAGATGGCGAACTTCGAAGGGCTGATGAAAAAAGTCGGGGTTGAAGGCGTCGTCATCAAGAGCGGGCGCTTCAAGGATGTCGGATCGCCCTTGCGCAAGATGAGCGATGAAGAGCGCAAGCTGTTGCAATCCGTGATGGATGACGTCCATCAGCAGTTTATTCAGGCCGTGGCAGACGGGCGGTCATTGGACGTGTCCGATGTCGAACCGCTGGCGGATGGCCGGATCTATACCGGGCGACAGGCGAAAGAAGCGCGGCTGATCGACGAGCTGGGCGACCTGGACGATGCGATCCACATCGCGGCGGATATCGCTGGCATGGAAGGGGAGCCGAAAGTCGTCGAGCCGCGTAAGCGGTTTTCATTCCGTGACATCATCGAATCACGGTGGTCGTCGGTGTTTCCCAAGCTGGAATTCGATACCGGCGTCAAACTGAAATACTTGATGGCGTTCTGAGCGCCCGGAGCGTCATCGGTACGGCAACGCAGCAGTTCACCAGTAGCTAAGCCCCACCCACGAGGAGAGGGACGATGACCAAAGCGCAAATTATCGAGCGGGTATCGGAGCAGGTCACCACGTTGACGAAGCGGCAGGCGGAAATCGTGGTGAATACGATTTTCGATTGTATTCGGGACTCCCTGCGTAGCGGGAACAAGACGGAGATCCGGGGGTTCGGAAGTTTCCGTCTCCGTGCCCGGCGCATGAAAGAAGGGCGTAACCCAAAGACCGGCGCGACAGTTGCGGTGCCGGCTAAACGTGTGCCATTCTTCAAGGCGGGCAAGGAATTGAAGGAATTACTCAATAAGTAACAGGAGTGAGGCCGTGGCAGACTCGTCCAATATAGCAGCCCCTGAAGTCCGGTGGAGTGACGGCGCGCTCAAACGCATGGAGCGTGCGCCCATGTTTTTGCGGGGAATGGTCCGCCGCCTGGCCGAGAAGAAGGCGCGCGAATTGGGCTATCCCGAGATCACCGAAGAGATCCTCGACCAGTTTAAAGGTCAGATGATGGGGACCATGGGCGGTGAAGGCGGCATGGCAGAGGCGGCCGATCAAATGGCCAAAGGACAATTGCCCTGGACCGCCGCCGCCAAGGAGCGCCTGGCCTCGGTGCCGGAGTTCATGCGGGGAATGATCAAACAAATTGCCGATGAGATCGCTCGCAAAGGCGGCCACATGGAGGTCAATGTCGATCTGTTCGAAAAGGTCGAAGCCTTGGGCGAGATGCGCGAGCGTGACGCAGCTCCGCTGGAATGGACCGAAGGAGCCTTAGCGCTCTTGCAGCAGAAAATTAAAGAGTCTCCGCCGATTGCCATGGATTTCGTGAGCGACATGATCCGCCATGATACCGAGGAGATGGCGCGGGAGAAGGGCTTGACCAGAATCGACGAGCAGACCGCGGTGCAGTTGTGGGACGCTCCACAGGAGCGTGTCGCCTGGAGCGACGAAGCCTGGAAACGCTTGCAGACCTCGCCCGATTTTGTGCGCAGCGGCATCCGCAAAGCCGCCGAGCGCAGGGCCCGCAAGTTGGGATTGAAAGAAGTCGACTCCGAGCACCTCACGACCTTCCGCAATCAGGCGATGATGAAAGCCGTCAAGCGTATCCGGTCCTTTGGATATAACGAGCTGACGTTCGATGCCTTCGACACGGCCCTCCAAAAGACCAAGCGGTTGCAGGGCAACGATCAGGCGGAAAAACGGCTGCAGGAAATTCGCTCCCACTTCAGTGACCCCGATGTCAAAAAGCCGGAAGGCGGGACTCTGGGCGCCGACCTCATGGGCCGATTCAGAAAGTTTCTCAAGGGCGAAGGGTCGCTGTAGTCATCACAAGCCGCCCGGCATCATGATGCCGGGCGGCTCTTATCTTCTATTCCTCCAGTCACTCTTCATTCGAGCAGTCGCGGTATCCCTCTAGTCTTTGTGTTCCCCTGCAGATCGCGATGTGGTGCACATCGCTCACACCCATCGTCCCGATGGCGCATGTAACCAGCTGAGAGTTCCGTAGCGGGACCCGGGCCAGCACCATGGAATAGTCAGACAATGACAAGGAGAAGTTGCGAGAGAGAAGACGTCGAGGGAGGATTCCACCCGCAAGCCACATGCCCGCGGGTAGGATCGCCACATTGAGGGGAACTACACCGAGACTGGTCGCTTAATGGGCCGCGCCGGCTGCCTGGGGCCAAAATTTATGCCGGATCTGGGGCAACGGTTCGTTATCGAAGTTCGGGATGTCGTAGAGACACCGGTCAACAGTCGACACCTCGTCTTCCGTCAATTCCAGATCGACTTGTTTCTTCCAGAATTGATCGAGGGCCAGATAGTCGTTCGTCGTGGGCTTCTCGGCCAAAAGGGACTGCATCTGCTTGAATCCCTCGGTATCGACTCCCGGCACACGGCCGTTATTGCGATCAATACACCATTTCAGTACTTCTGCGACACCATACATCGACAACGGAATGGTCATTTTCTTGCTCATGGGCACCTCCTCCACACCTAGGCCGCATTGTAGCCTAAGGCTTTCCAAGTTTTCAAAGGGGCGAAAGGCCTAGAGGCGAGAGCCCATTCGGGAGCCAATAGTCATGCGCGGAAACACACAGGGGGACGGTCACACTTCGTTGCGAAGCAGGAGGGGGCTCTGTATACTCCGCCCAGCGCATCAGCATTGGGAGCGGCGAAGCATGGACTTGGCCGGCATGTCATGCTTGTTTCATCCGGATGGGGATGACCATCAATACCTGTGCCGACAAGAGGTCGTCGATCGTTCGTGCCGGTCTGGCGCTCGTGGCCGGCTTGCCGCTCCTGTTCGCCTGCTCAAAGTCCGATCCGTACGTCCCGCCGGATCCCTTCTATTATTTTGAGAGTTATCCGGTCGGCAAGAATCCCACGACCGTGACGACCGCCGACTTCAACCGTGATCAAATCACCGATCTCATTACGACCAACATATCGAGCAACTCCATTTCGCTGCTGATCGGCAACGGCGACGGAACCTTCCGCGATCAGGTTCAGGTGAAGGTCTGCCAGGAGCCGAGGTCGCTGGCCCTTAATGATTTTAATCACGATGACCAGCTCGATGTGGCGCTCGCCTGCTCGGGCGGGGATCAGGTGTCGATCCTGTTCGGGCGAGGCAACGGCAAGTTCGATGAAGGCCCGCAGTACCCTGTGCATCGCGCCCCGGTATCCATCTCCAGCCAGGATGTCAACGGCGACGGGCATCCCGACTTAGCCGTCGCCTTGCGCAACGACAAGGTGAAGATTTTCCTCGGAAGCGCCCGCGGTGAATTTCGGCCGGGGGCCCAATATGAATATGGCGATACCCCGACCTCTGTGGCGCTCAGAGATCTCAATCAGGACGACAAGCCGGACCTCGTCGTGACGAACGGCGGGCCCATGTTGAGTGCCGTGTCCGTGTGGATCGGCAACGGCGATGGCACCTTTCGCAGCCCCAAGGACTACAAAACCGGCAGACGCCCGCTGGGCGTGAGTTTCGCCGACTTTAACAACGATCATCTGCCCGATCTGCTGGTCATCAACGGGGAAGGGGACAGCTTCACCACCTTCCTCGGCAATGGCAATGGGACCTTTCAGCCGGGAAAGGATTCCGGCGCGGATGCCAGTCCCAATTTCGGCGTGGCGCATGACTTCAACGGCGACCGCATCGACGATGTGGCGATCGTCAATCTGCAGTCGACCGACCTCTCGATTCTGTTCGGCCGCGGCGACGGCACATTCCACTATCCCCCGCGCAATTACCGCACGAAGAACGGGCCGTTTGCCGTGGCCAGTTATCGAGTCTCGGCCGACAATGGGGAGGAGCCGGGTCTCGTGACGGCCGATAACGGGGCCGCCAGTATCTCGGTGTTCCTGCATCACGGGAGAAAAGGGCAAACCTCGCCGCGCGGCACGACGGAATAGCGGCCGGTTCAGATTTGCCCCGCGTCAACCGAAGAGGAGACAGGCGGTTTGCTTGACACCTCGATAGGGCTCGGATAGAGTTCGAAAAGATCGCCGGACAACGGTCCGCGCGGGTGTTCAGCGCTCAGATCACGGGGGCTCGTGCGATCGTTTTTGTGGTGGTTTAGCATGGGCTGCCTCATGACGCTGGCAGTCTTAATGGTTCAAGGCGGGGTGCGCGATCTGGTATCGGGGGCCAACCCCACGGGAAGCTCCGGCGCGATCCTTTCCTTCAGTACCACGATCTTCGGGGGTGGGTTGTTGGCCGGCTGCCTCGCCCTTATCCTCAATCGTCTCCGCTAAACAGAGTGACGACGTTGGTATCGGTCTGAGATGAGCCGAGGCGTCCACGCAATCATGTCGATGGGGCAATGGCCGGGCGATGCACTGCCTGAAATGCAAAGGATTCATGATGGTGGAGCGGCATTACACGCTCATGAATCGCCGGCTGTATGCCCGCTGCCTGAATTGCGGGTTCTGGATCGACCTCGCCGACTTGCTCCGGTTTTTCCACAAGGTTATTGCCAGCAGCGTGCGCGGCACGAAGGTCCGAGAAACCTACACCCTGTGACCGTCAGAATCCCTCTGCTCGTCACAAGAAAGCATAGACATTCCGCATGAACCGTTCACATCGGATGTTGCCGGCGGCTGCCATCGTCCTGCTGTTCCTCGTCAGCGCCTTTTGGAGTGATCAAGCCTGGGCCATCGACCACGATGAGGATGACGAGGTCATTACAGTTCCCTACGATCCCAGGCCGGTTCCATCGGCCAAGCAAGCGCATCACAGCCTCCGGTGGCGGCACGTTCCGGCCCACAGCATTCTGCTCAAGGAATTAAAGACCGGCACGACGTTATATCAATTTGAAAGCGAGAAGCGTCTCTCGCCGGCAAGCCTGACCAAAATCATGTCTGCGCTGGTGATTCTCGAATATGGCCATCTTGATGACGAAGTGACCGTCAGCCCCAAGGCCGCTCGCGCCCATAAAACACACCTGCGCTTGAGGACGGGACAAATTTTTCGCCTGGAAGATTTATTAAAGGCCATGCTGATTGTCTCCGCGAACGATGCCTGCCTGGCCGCCAGCGAGCATGTCGGCGGCGATGAAGCACGATTTGTCGATCTGATGAATGCCAAGGCGGCGGCGCTCGAATTGCGCAATACCCATTTCAGCAATGCCTGCGGCTTTGATGCGCCGGGTCACTACTCGACCGCGGAAGATCTGGCCAAGCTCAGTGAGATTGCCATGCACCATCCTGTCTTCAAGGAACTGGTCCGCGAAGAGCGGGAAATCATCATGCCGATTAATGAACATCGCGCCTATGTCTTGCGCACGACCAACCGGTTGCTCGGCCGAATACCCGGCGTGCAGGGGGTCAAGACAGGATTTACGTCCAAGGCCGGCCGATGCCTGATTGCGAAAGTCTCCCAGGACGGCAGCGACCTGCTGCTGGTGATCCTCAACTCCAAGCGGCGCTGGAATACGGCGACCAGCCTCATCAATTACGGCCTGCGGCTAAGCGATAGCCGCGCGGCCCTGGCCCGATAATCTCTGCCTCGTTACGATGGTATGTCTCTGTGCCGGTCTCGCCTTGAGCGGGGCGGGCACGGGCGCGTTCTCTTGATAGCAAAGGGTATGACGGCTGGAGGCAGGAAGGTGAGAGCGGGAAAGAAGTTATCGCCGGAGCGCGAATCGGTTGTCCGTCTGATTTATCGGGGAAGTGAAAACTCCACGTTGACGTCCTTGCCGAGATAATTCACCTGAAAGCCCTGCTTGTCATAGGCCAGCATGGCGCCCATGACATTCTCATCCCCGTAATCTTCCTTGCCGAGGATCTTGCGCACATCGTCCGGGCTTTCGCTATTGAGCACGTTGCGGAAAATGCCGCGCGTCTTAAACGCAAACCGATTGTTGATGAAGATCAGATCGACTTTGCCGTCTTGCACCCGCACGCCGGCCATCGGCCCCGTCGGCTTGCGCTGATCGAGCAGAAAAATGAAGGTGGCTTCTTGTTCTGCCTTGATGCCGGGAATCTTTTCATTCACCAACCCGTCGAGCGCTTTCCCTTCATCATCTCCCAATTTGATGCCGAACAGCGAGACATCCTGGCTGGAGATGCCCTTCGGGTCGGTCAGGTCGTTTTTGCTGAGTTCGTACGGTTCGGCAGTGACGATCGCAGCGAGGCAGAAGGACCCCAGCAAAGTCATCAACGCTGTGAACGTCCGCGTACGCTGCATCATGAATGCCTCCATAGAGCCCATGAAAGCCTGTGTTGAAACCTCAGGCTGGGTAACCATGACCGATCGAATGACACAAAGGAGAGTCAGGCAACAGGGCATTCTATCCAAGCGGCTGTCTGACTTTCAAGCTCGCGACGGCGCTTCTCGAGGATCAGGGAGGCTTGAGGCCGGCCTCCGTGCCCGTCTCGAATGGTCCGATTTCCGCTTGAGGTGGCGGTCCCGGGGAAGCATGTTGGAGCCGGATTGCAGATCACGCATGGTGGAGACGCAGAGCGTGGCAAACTCTTCGGCAGCTCGGCCACGATGCCGCTTGGTCAGGTACGCCAGTCCGACTGTATGGCGAGGCGTGGGATCGTACAGGTCGATGATCTGCAGCCGTGATGCCGGAAGCCGGGATTTGACGTAAAGCTCCGGGAGGATTGTCGCGGCGGTGCCTTCCGCCACGGCCTGGAGAATGCCTTCCGGCGAACTCATTTCCAGCACCACCCGCGGGTGAACGCCCGCCTTCGCACATTCGGTTTCCACCATTTTCCTCAGGCAATAGTCCGCCGGCATCAGGACGAGAGGCACTTGCGCAAGATCCTGCATGCGCGCGCGGCGCTTTCCGAGCTTCATGCCGGCGGACGCGATGAGGGCGAGTCGTTCCTCAAACAACGGTACGGTGGTGAGGTGCGCATGGGCCAGCGGGAGCAGGCAAATCCCGATATCGAGGCGACTGTGGAGCAGACCGGTGACGATCTCGGAAGACGGTTGGGCATGCACCTGAAGATGCACGTCCGGAAAACGCTGTTTGAATCGAGAGACCAGCGGGGCAATCAGATAGGAATTGACTGTCGACAGCGTCCCGACGACCAAGCGGCCGCGTTTCGCCCCGAGGAGCTCGTGAACCGCCTGCTGCGCCTGTTCCACTTCACGTAACGCTCGCTCGGCATGGACATGAAAAAGCTCGCCGGCCTGCGTCAGCACGACCTTTCGCCCGAGGCGGTCGAACAGGCGCGCGCCGAGCTCCTTTTCCAATCCGCCGATCTGGATCGACAGCGAGGGTTGCGACACATGCACCTGTTCCGCGGCACGGCTGAAATTCTGGTGCGCCGCGACGGCCATGAAGTATTCGAGTTGCCGTAGCTCCATAAGTCCGCTTCCTTATCGCTATAGTCAAAACCTATAGCGATCATGAAAACTATATATTAGACGAATGGATCATAATCTCCTAAGGTCTGGAGGTCAATCGGGCTGCCGCGCCACAGTGCTTTGCGTTCCTGTCGGAAGCGAGGTGAGCAGCCGAACTATTCACATCAAAGGAGGTCGGCGATGGTAGGGAAGTATGGAGTGGGCGTGATGCTCTTGGGGGCCGTGGCCATGTTTGCCGGATGCGCTGAAACGGGAACGGCGAACGGGACTCAGCGCCCGGCAGCCGGCGCCCATGCCGCGAAGTCCTTGTACGAACGCTTGGGAGGGAAGCCTGCGATTACGGCGGTGGTGGATCAGTTTGTCGCGAACGTTGCGGCCGACGGGCGAATCAACAACCGGTTTGCGACGACCGATATCCCCAAATTGAAGGGGCATCTCGTTGACCAAGTGTGCCAGGCAACCGGCGGGCCTTGTACGTACCAGGGGCGCGATATGAAGGCCACGCATCTCGGCATGCAGATCAGCTCCACAGATTTCGGGGCATTGGTCCAGGACCTGGTGGCGGCGCTCGACAGATTCAATGTTCCGGCGGGAGAAAAGGGCGAGCTCCTAGCTCTGCTCGGGCCGATGAAGAAAGACATCGTCGAAGTGCCGTAAGGAGGAAGCGGCGAGGGCCGGTCTGATGGCCGGTCCTCGGGCCTCGGTTGAACGGGATCAAGGCTCCCGGCCGACGTCCACGAGGGCCGTCGCGAGTCGGCGAAGGCGCTGGAAATAGACAAGAGTGTCATCCGACAGGTCTTCGAGCAGGCCATCAAGGTCGGTCACACAATCTTCAAGAATCGCGAGACGGTGGCTGTCCATCTCCGGTTGCCCGTCGAGATAAAACACCGCGCATCCGCCGATCACGGTATCCAGCGTCATCAACTGGCCTTCGTTCGGGCTGGAAAATTGCGGCCAGCCGTCGCGGCTGTGTTCTTCCCAGAGAGAGGCGATGGATTGATGACTCATATGATGGTGCCGGCCAAGGTGAAACGGGGTCGAAGTGTTACCCGTGCAGCAACCCTAACGCATGCAGGAGCAGGACGGCAAGCGCGCAGAGCCAGAGGCCGAAGAATCGATAGTCCACCGCCTCGCGCGTGAAGCACCAACGCAAGAGCGGGATCCGCCAGTCAGGCTTGCCCCACAAGAGGAAGCCGCTTTTGATGACCATGGCGCTGCCCGTCAGCCACCAGAGCGGTTGATAGGGCAGGGGGCTCGACCAGACCAGCAGGATGATGCCGAGAGCGATCCCAATCCCTTGCCAGCGGAGAAGATTCGGACTCTGTTCGAGGGAGTCTTGCAACCGCTTCATCACGAGCAGAGGGGCGCTCAGCAGGGCGAGGCCGTCGGCCATCCACAGGCCGGCAATCGCCGCGAGAATGTAGCGGGTCATGGTCGGAACCGCCGGCTCGGCATGATCACGGCTTACGGGTAGAGCCCGCGTTGGAGATGAGCCTGGGCCACCTTGTCGATGCCCGACATGAGCGCCGCCATCCGCATCGTTGTTCGCCGTTCGAGAGAAAAGTGCAAGGTTCTGTGGAAGGCGCTGGTGATGATGTCTTGTAATCGGTCTTGAATATCCTTGGCTTTCCAGAAAAATCGCTGCACGTCCTGCACCCACTCAAAATACGAGACGATCACGCCGCCGGAGTTGGCCAAAATATCGGGAATGATAAAGATCCCCTTGTCGGTCAGGATGCGATCGGCCTCCAACGTCGTGGGGCCGTTGGCGCCTTCGGCCAGAATGCGGCAACGCAACTTCCCCGCATTCGCGCCGGTGATTTGCTCGGAGAGGGCGGCCGGCACCAGGACGGTACAGTCCAGTTGAAGCAGTTCTGCGTTGGTGATGGTGTCGCCGAGTGTGATCTCGTGAAGCGGCTCGTGTTTCTGATGGTAGCGGTGCAGCAGGTCCGCGATGTCCAGGCCCTGAGGGTTGTAGAGGCCGCCGGTCACGTCGCTCACGGCGACCACCCGCGCGCCGGCCTGCTGCATGATACGTGCGGTATGGGAGCCCACGTTGCCGAATCCCTGAATCGCCACCGTGGCTTTTGAGACATCCAGCTTTAAGTGCTGGAGTGCTTCCAGGGTCACATACACCACGCCTCGGCCGGTCGCCTCTTCCCGCCCCAAACTGCCGCCGATGGATAATGGCTTTCCTGTGACCACGCCTTGCACGGCATAGCCGACTTGCTGGCTATACGTATCCATGATCCAGGCCATCACCTGTTGATCGGTGCCCACGTCAGGCGCGGGCACGTCCTTGTCCGGCCCGATGAGAGGAAAAATTTCCGCCGCATATCGCCTTGTGAGGCGTTGGAGCTCGCCGCGGCTCAATTGTTTGGGATCCACCCGCACGCCGCCTTTGGCGCCGCCGTAGGGCAGGTCAGCCAACGCGCATTTCCACGTCATCCACATGGAGAGGGCGGCCACTTCGCCTAAATTTACTTCCGGGTGGTACCGGATGCCGCCTTTCGAAGGACCACGCGCCGTATCGTGCTGGACGCGATATCCCGTGAAGACCTCCACACGGCCGTCATCCATTCGGACCGGCACGCTGACAATGAGGGACCGCTGTGGAAGTTTCAGCCGCTCGCGCAGGTTGGTATCCAGCTGCATCGCTTCGGCCGCTTCATTAAATTGCGCCACGGCCAAACGGAAGGTGTGCGTGTTCAATTCAGTCATCAAGGGGCTCCTTCGGGGTGGATGGCGCATGAACGGCTGTAGGGTGAACATCGGCGCCCGATCGTTCCAGGAGCGCCGTCAACTGTTCAGGGGTCATGCTCTCCGTCCAGGTCAGATGAAACCGGTCGGCAAACTGCGCGGCCAGCCGTTGCTGCACGGTATGGAGGTCGGGCGCAACAGTCAGGAGGGCGGCCATCGAGGTGACGCGACAATCGGCAATGCCGCAGGGAACGATATGGGAAAAGGGTTCCAGATCAGGGCAGACATTCAGTGCGAAGCCATGCGTGGTGATACCTTGAGAAATACGCACTCCGATCGACGCGATTTTGGCGGGGCGATCGCCGCCGACCCACACGCCCGGCAAGCCCTCGCGCCGGTGGGCTGTGATGCCCCATTCGGCTAACGTGGCGATCATGACCTCTTCGAGCCGGCGAACGTAGGCTTTGGGCCCCGGGCAGTGATCGGTCAAGCGAAGAATGGGATAACCCACCAGCTGTCCCGGCCCATGGTACGTAATCGAGCCGCCGCGCTCCGTTCGGATGACGGGGATACCTGTCTGTTGAGTCAACCGTTGTTCGCCCGGCCAATGTTGATCGTGCGTGGTGCGTCCAACGGTGTAGACGGAATGGTGCTCGATGAGCAGGAGCAAATCGCGGCAGCGGTCGGCGGCCCGTTCGGTGCGGCAGGTTCGTTGGAGATCCCAGGCTGCGTCATACGGCAGCGCCGTTCCGTACACGAGTGTTCCTGGCCGTAAGTCATCGCCCTGGTCAGAGGCCTCATGGCTTGCCAACGGGGCCGCTCCTGCATCATGGATGGAATGGTTGAGGCTCATGGCTTAGGGGCGTGGCAGGCCAGGTCGTGAAATGATGATCGTGGCCGTACCGGATTTGCCCTGCGTCGCGACTTGGAATGACATCTGCCCGTTGGCGCGCGCAATGGCATGCCAGAAATCGCCCATGTTGTAGAGGGGATGGTTATCAATGGCCGTGACCACATCCCCGGATTGTAAGCCGGCTTGTCCGGCTGGTTTGCCCTGGTCTACCTGCAGGGCAAGAATGCCTCGATCGCTCTCCAGGTCAAAACTCGCCGCCACACTTGGGGTAATGGTCAGCGGGATCAAGCCAAGGTCCGGCCGCTCGACGGTCCCGCGCGCCATCATCGATTCGATATGAGACGTCATGGCTTCGATGGCAATGGCGTAACTGATGGCTTGAGCCGAGGGGGCGATGGCGACATTGATACCGACGACCTGGCCGAAGCGATCGACGAGCGGGCCGCCGCTGTTTCCCGGATTGATGGCCGCATCGGTCTGGAGCAAGTCGTAGAGCGTTTCTCCTTCCGGCGTCAGGACCGAACGGTCCAAGGCGCTGATGACACCGACGGTCACGGTGGAGCCACCCTTCAAGGCCAAGGGATTGCCGATGGCGATGACGGTTTCGCCGATCTCCAGGGCGGTTCGCCGGCTGAATTCCGCCGGGACCAGGTCGGGCGCCGTGATTCTGATAAGCGCCAGATCCAGGAGAAAGTCACGAGCCACCACCCGCCCGGGCGTCAGCCGGCCCGTGGACAAGCCCACCACCACGCTGGTCACGCCTTGAACCAGGTGGTTATTGGTGAGGATGTAGCCGCTGGTATCGAGAATGACGCCGGAACCGGATCCAGACGGCGCGCCATGTTGCGAGCCTCCCGCCGGGATTCCGCGCGTCAACACGGTTACCACCGACGGTCGCACCTTGGACACGATGGCGGGAACCGGAAGCTCGGTCAATGTCGCGGACAGCTGCTCCAGAGCATGCGCAGAAATCGTTCCCGTAAAAATGAAGAGGAACAGGAAGGGCCAAGCCAATAGGCGAGTCGTACCGCCTGTGAAGAGTCTGCCGCAACCGTGGAAGCCTGTCAGCATGGAAAGCCGATCCTCCGCCGGCGCATTCTCTCACACTCACGCGTAGGGCGAAAGCGCGGGCAAAACAACACGGGCGAGGCCGAGGCCTCGCCCGTGTCATGCGCAAGTGGCGCCCGCCGTCGTTACTTCAGCGCGGCGAACATTTCCTTCACCATGGGGGTCTTGAGCTTCTTCAACGCCTTGGCTTCGATCTGCCGGATGCGTTCGCGCGTAACCGACAAATGTTGGCCCACCTGCTCCAGGGTGCGGGCCTGATCCTCGCCGATACCGAAACGTAACCGGATAACCGTCTGCTCCCTGGGCGTTAACGTGCCGAGAATCCGGTCCATCTCGCGGGTGAGTTCCGTGCGGTTCACATGGGCATCCGGCGGGACCGCTTGTTGATCCGGGAGCAGTTCACCCAGTTCCGTCCCACCATCGCCGACATGATGTTCCAGCGCCACCGGTTCTTGGAACGCTTGCATGGTTTCATGCAGGCGATCGGGGCGCATCCGCATCATCGAGGCGACTTCCTCCAGCCGAGGCTGGCGCCCTAACTGCTGCACCAGGCGGCGCGAGGCCCGGAGAATCCGATTCGATGCTTCGGTCTGGTGCACCGGAATCCGGATGGTGCGCGACTGATCCGCAAGGGAGCGTGTGATGCCCTGCCGGATCCACCAGGTGGCGTAGGTGCTGAATTTGAATCCTTTGCGATGCTGGTACCGCTCGGCGGCTTTCATCAAGCCGATATTGCCCTCCTGCACCAGATCCAGCAATGTGAGGCCCCGTCCCGTGTAATGCTTCGCGACGTTCACTACAAGCCGGAGGTTGCAGCGCACCAGTTCATCCTTTGCCGTTTCCAGGGTGATGCGGGACTGTCGCAGAGTGGCGAGGCAGGACTCCAACTCCCTCCGTACCGCAGCCGGAATCTTCACGCCGATGATCTGGTCCGACAGCAATTGGGCCAGCGCGCGGTCGGCGTCGTTCAGCGCCGTGGCCGACAGACCGCTGAGTCGCCGGACCGTCTGCAATGTCTGGATGCGTTCGGTGACCGCTTCCGAGCGTTTCACCCCTGCGCAGGCTTTCACCGCCTGCTGGAGGGTCTGGCGAATTTGCCGTGTGCCGAGGTCGAGTTGCTTGGCGAGCCGGATTTCCTCATCCCGCTCCAGCAGTCCCCGTTCGCCGAACGAACGAAAATATAAAGACTCCAAAAGAAAAGGAGACGATGCCGAACGCAAGGGCTTTTCGGGTACCGCTTCCTCGGCCTCTGCTTCAGGTTGGTCGCCCTGCGCGATGCTATCCAGCAACGTGCTGGCTTCTGCGTCATCGGCGTCCGGGTCGACTTCTACGGTCACCGTGGGATCTGTATCGTCTTGAACCGCCATCGCATGTTTCATCATGAGTCACCCCTTTTCCCCTCGCCGGGGATGGTTAGCCTGCGGGATTCCTTGAGGAAGACTCCCCGTATATGTGAGAGACCAAGAGTAAGGAAAAGGATTCGAGCCGTTCATCCCGCTCTCCGCCCGTCCCTTGCCATACTACGGGGCACAGAGCCGAGTAGATTTCTTCTTCATTCAGATAGGGCTGGGCGGTGAACTGTCAAGGGACAGGCTGGATGGATGGGGTGCCGCAAACAATGGCGGTTCGGTTGAAAACGTCCGAGCCCATCTCCTAGAATGCCGAGCTATGTCACATCTACAAAACGGAGAGCGGGTTCACCTGGTTGATAAGAAGGGGCGTCAGTACGCCGTGACCTTGAAGGCCGGGGATATCTATCACTTCAGCGGCGAGACGATTGCGCATGATGAGTTGATCGGCAAGCCCGACGGGTCGATCGTGACCCTGTCGAAAGGCAAGCGATTCCTGGCGCTGCGGCCCACGTTCGGCGAATATGTCCTCAAAATGCCCCGCGGGGCGCAGGTCTTGTATCCCAAGGATTTGTCCCTGATCCCTATGTGGGCGGACGTGTATCCCGGCGCGCGCGTATTCGAGGCGGGAACCGGCTCCGGAGCGCTCACGATGGCCCTGTTACGGGCCGTCGGTCCGACCGGGCTGGTCGTGACCTACGAAGCTCGCGATGATTTCGCCCGCACCGCCCTGACCAATATCGAACGCTATATGGGACCGGTGTCTACTCTGATGCCCATGAGAAAGAATGCCTATGAAGGCATCGACCTTCTCGAAGACGGCCGTCCGTTCGATCGCCTGGTGCTCGATTTGCCGGAGCCCTGGCAAGTAGTGCCGCACGCGGCGAAGGTCTTGCGCTCCGGCGGCATTTATTTGAGTTTTGTGCCTACGATTCCGCAAGTCATGCAGACCGTGGAGGCCCTGGAACGCACGTCGGTCTTCGGCAATATCGAAACCTTTGAGACCCTGCTGCGGACCTGGTCGATCCAAGGACGCAGTGTCCGCCCTGATCATCGCATGGTGGCGCACTCAGGATTCTTGACGGTCGCGAGAAAGGTCGAAGAGGGCTGGTGGTCGCGTCCAACCAGGACTGCCGACACGGAGGCGCGTGGCGAAACGGACCACGAGAAGCAGGAGGGGGAGGACAGCACGGCATGAACCGGTTACAGGGAAAAGTGGCCATCATCACCGGCGGAAACGCAGGGATCGGCGAGGCCATCGCGAAGCTATTTGCGGATGAAGGCGCGCATGTCGTCGTGACCGGTCGCCGGAAAGAAGAACTCGACCGGGTGGTCAAAGGCATCGGCGTGAATGGAGGGCGGGCGCTGGCCGTGGCCGGATCCGTCACGGATGAGGCTCATGTGCAGGACGTGGTGGCGCAAACGACGCGCACGTTCGGCAAAGTGCATATTCTGGTGAACAATGCCGGGATCGGCGATTTTGGCAAGCGGCTCCATGAGACGGATGACGCCACCTGGGCAAAGGTGTTGGACATCAATTTGACGGGCGTCTTCCGCATGACGCGCGCCGCGATTCCCGAAATGATCAAGGCCGGCGGCGGGTCGATCATCAACATTTCCACCGTGGCGAGCCTGATCGGCATTCGCGGGCTGTCGGCCTATGCCGCATCCAAAGGCGGGGTTGATGCCTTGACCCGCTCCCTGGCCGTCGATTACGCCTCAGACAACATCCGGTGTAATGCGGTGAACCCCGGACTGGTCGATACGCCGATGGCGGCGCCGCTCATGGCGGACCCGGCCAGTCTGGAGCCCATTATGGCGCAGTATGCCATTCGTCGGCCCGGGAAGCCGGAAGAAGTCGCCAAGATGGTGCTCTATCTAGCTTCCGACGAATCGGCATGGGTCACCGGCGGCACTTTTCCTATCGATGGCGGCATGACGATCAGCAAGGGGTAGCAACAGAGGGCGACCGCTCTGTCGCAGCGTACGGCCAGGCCTCGGAAAGGATGTTGCGGCACCGGATCGCCGGAACCAAGGAGGCGATCATGAGGGGCATGTCACGTATGAGCGGAGTGGTGGTTCCGGCTCTCTTCTTGGCCGCCATCGTGTCAGGATTGCTGGAACCAAGCGTGGAGCCGGTGCGAGCGGAAGGTGGGACGGAATTCGTAGGCACGATCTTGTCGGTGGATACGGCATCCGGAAAATTTGCCGTCAAGAAAGACGGCGGGGGAAGCCGATTCACCTTCGTTGCCAATGAAAAAACCCAATTTGACGGCGGGGCGAAAGCCGTGAAGGATCTGAAAAAAGACGATCATGTGATGGTGCTGTATCAGGTGCAAGGATCTCAATATGTGGCCCTGAACGTCACGCTCAAGAAGTAGAAGGTTCTCGCGTATGAACATCACGACTCACACTCAATGGTGCGGCATCATCGGCAACCCGGTCGAGCATTCACTCTCACCGGCGATCCACAATGCGGCCTTTCAGAAGATGGAGCTCGATCTCGTGTATCTGGCCTTTCGCGTGGAAGCGCTCGCGGAGGCGTTGAAAGGCATACGAGCCCTGGGGAATGCGCGCGGATTCAGCGTGACGATTCCCCATAAGGTTGCGGCCATTCCCTTACTGGACGAGGTGGAGCCCACGGCCAAGCACATCGGGGCCATCAATACCATCGTCGCCGAAGAGGGAAAACTCAAAGGCTACAATACCGATGCGTCGGGGGCGCTGCGGGCACTCAAAGAAGGCGGCGCGCTGCTGGTCGGCCATCGCGTGTTGATCCTGGGCTCCGGCGGGGCCGCGCGCGCCATTGCCTTTGCCTTGGCCACCGAGACGGGAATTGCCGGGCTGACCATTCTGGGAATCGAAGAAGCGGAGCGGCAGAAGCTGGTGAAGGACCTGCGGGACAAGACCGGAGTGCCGATCGAAGACGGGCCGCTGACGCTGGATATGCTTCGCAACTGGGTCCCGCACGTCCGCACGTTGATTCACTGCACGCCGGTCGGCATGTCGCCCAAGGTGGAGGAGTCCTGCGTCCCGGCCAACTTGTTCCGGCCGGAGCTGACCGTCATGGATATTGTCTATAACCCGCGCGAAACGAAACTCCTCCAAGAAGCCAAGGCCGGCGGCTGCCGGACCATTTCGGGCTTGGAGATGTTCCTCAATCAAGCCGTGCTGCAATTTGAGTTGTGGACTAAGCAGCCGGCTCCGGTCGATGTCATGCGGCATGTGCTGGAGTCACACTTTGTGTAACCCCCCGGCCTTCCGCCGCGCACAAGCCCGGGTCACGACTTCGCCTGTGACCACCTGGAACGTCTCATGAATCTCGTCCTGATCGGATATCGTGGAACCGGCAAGAGCACGGTCGGAAAGTTCCTGGCCCGCAAGCTTGCGCGCACGGTCGTCTCGACGGACGCCGAGATTGTGAAGCGCGCCAACCTGCCCGTGCCCGAGATCGTCAAGCAATTCGGGTGGGACCATTTTCGCGATTTGGAGTCGGCCGTTTGCCGGGATGTTGCCGCGCGGGATCGGTTGATCATCGATACCGGCGGCGGCGCCATCTTGCGGCCTGAGAATGTGGAGGCGTTGCGAAAGAACGGCACGGTGGTCTGGCTGACCGCGACGGTCGAGACCATCACGCGCCGGATCGGCGGCGATACGCAGCGGCCGTCGCTCACGGGAACCAAATCCTTCACGGAAGAGATTCGTGACGTGCTGACCGAACGGACGCCCAAGTACCAGGCCGCGGCCACTCATGTGGTCCCAACCGATGGCGTTTCCACGGCAGAAGTGGCCGACCGCATTCTGCGGCTGATCGCGCCCGAGACAAGCCAGTGAGCGGGCCTGGTGCCTGCGCGTTTCTTGACATCCCCTCAGTAACGTGGTTCTTATACCGGCGCGCGCCCGTAGCTCAATTGGATAGAGCATCGGACTTCGGATCCGAGGGTTGGGGGTTCAAGTCCCTCCGGGCGCACCAGCGCGCGGTAGGCTGGGAATCTTCAACGTTGAATCCGCCGTTGCGATAGCCGCTCTCCTAACTTCTGCCCCTGCGATTCCATCGAGCGTTCCGCTCCGGTCTCCTTGATTCGGGGAGGAGCTTGGCCGGTCAGTTGCCACGCAGCCATTTGAAACCCCTTGAATCTGCTGAGGTTATGAAGCGAGACCTGGCCGAGCCCTGCCCCGGACAATCGGTGCAATCGCCTGGAATACTGCGCCTTCCATGATGCCGCCGCGGTGAAACCTGCGTAAAACGCGGCCGGTGCTATAGTTGTTACGTACAGCACAGGTTACACCCCCTCGCAAGGAGCAAGGTTCATGAAGTACCGCGGCGTGTC
Organism: uncultured Nitrospira sp.; assembly: GCA_902500995.1. Taxonomy (GTDB): domain Bacteria; phylum Nitrospirota; class Nitrospiria; order Nitrospirales; family Nitrospiraceae; genus Nitrospira_A. The sequence continues at coordinate 51,166 of CABVSR010000001.1, read as the reverse complement.
GCAGCTGATGTTGGGCGGAGTGGCAGTGGTTCTGTTAACGGCACCTGGTTGCAGCGGCATGAAATGGTTTCAGTCCGGCTCGGACGAGTCCTCCAGTTCGGATCCCTCCTTGTCAGCGTCAGCCGGTGGGTCCGGCGGCGCTTCCGGCGGGTACGGCAAGGGAGAGGCCGGGCGTGACGGGCAACATCCTTCACTGGGCCTCCAGCAGGAGCTCTCAGAAGAGGAAGGCGGCAAATTGCGGGGCTTTTCTCCTCTAGTGAACGGGCAGATCGCCGGCGAAGAACGGTTGAGCCGAAGCAACTTCGGCTCGATGTTGACCGCGAATGAACGGGACCAGAAGTGGGCGGCAGAAATCCGGCGAGAAGAAGCGGCGGCGTTGGAAGCCGGCCTCAAGGATGTGTTCTACGGGTATGACCGCTATAACGTATCGGACAATGACGGTGCGGCCTCGCTGACGGTCAATGCGGCATGGCTCAAGGAGAACCCGAAGGCCCTTCTGAAGATCTCCGGACACTGCGATGAGCGCGGAACCCATGATTACAATCTCGTGCTGGGTGAAAAACGCGCCAAGGCGGCCAGGAGCTTTCTGATTGACATGGGCGTGAGCGCAAAGCAGGTGGCGGTCGTGTCCTACGGCAAAGATCGCCCGTTCTGCGCCGACCATGACGAAGTCTGCTATCAACAGAACCGGCGCGGCCACATGTTGCTGCGCAAATAACCGAGAGTCTCCGGCGCCTGCCTGCGGGGCGCCGGGGCCAGGTTTCCGCGAGCGGCTCTTTCCCATATCCTTCCTTGATCACGATCCAGACCGCATCAGGACCAACCTTCACAGAATCCCGTCGTTCCAAAGTGCGCAGGTAGGCTCATTCTCACAGTCTCCCTGAAGATTTGTCGGCACCCGCGCGGGCCGACCAACCCGATGCGATGTTCTCGTCCCGTCACAGAGGGTGACAATACGCGGGAGCTTATGGTATTGAGCCACAGCAGGCGGCAGACGTTCTGCCGCCTATTTCGCCGAAGGAGCACGATTGTGAACCAGCGCTTTGGAATTACCGTGAAGTTTTTGATTTCGGCCGACTCTCCCGAGGAGGCTGAAGAGATTATTGAATCCGGTTGTGAAAAAATGGCGTCGTCCATCCACGAAGGGGATGTCAGCTACGAGGGCATTGAGGATATTGAAGAGGAAGACGAGTAATGACGAGGCCTGTGCCATGCGCCGGGTTCGGTCGGAGTCGGGGGTGATATGACGGATACCGTCGAGTCGACCGGTACGCATGCCCGCCCACCGGGATTTTTAAACCGGATCCACCAATCGAACAAGCAGTACCTGCCGCAGTGGCTTGGCGTGCCGGCGCACATTCACCATGTGGCGTACCGCATGGCCAATCCGCCGGTCGAACGGCCCAATAGCCGGCGGGAGTTCCAGCATCTGCTCCAGGCCCTGGAGATTTCGGAAGGCGCCATCGAGGAGCGGTTCGGCTATGGATTCAAGACGGCTTCCAACGGCGATCGCCTCGTCGTCGTCTGGGAGGCGCACACGGAGTATTACAGTTATCAGGTCTGGCATGTGGTAGCAGATTCGAGCAAGCCGCTCGATTTCGGCCCGATCACGTTTCCCGACTATCAGATGCCGCTCTGCCCCCTCGGTCTGCGCGTCAATGCGCTCGATCTGTTGTTTCTGCCGCAAGAGTTACCCCTCGAACGCGAATTACCCGCGCGGCTTCCCGGCGCCACGGTGTATGGCAGCCGCATTCTCGGAGACGAGATCGTGGCGGTCACGAGTTTTACGCCCGATGAGTTCGATCGGGAACGGTATCTGATTTGTTCCACCTCCGAGCAGGCGCTGCGGCAACAGGTGGCGAAAATCGTCGATACGATCGTGGCGATCGAAAATTATTACCATCTCGTCATGCTGCCGATGAAAGCCTTTTCCCGGGCGGTCGATCAAATCCACGACTACGAGCAGCGCCACCTCTATCAACGGGCTGTCCTGATCGAGCAGCTGGGCGGGACCACTCCACCGACGATGCAGAAATGGCTGACGGTGCTCACGCAAGACCTGTTGCAGGTGAGCCGGCTGGCGGAGTCGATGCGATACCGGCTCTCGGCCTCCGTCCCTTACGACCGCATCGTGCAGAGCAACCTGGTCGCATTACAGGAGCGGCCCTATCCTCCCCTGCGTCAAATTTCAGAATACGTCAGCTGGAAGATTACCGGTGTCACTGACGGCTATCAGCAGTTGCTCCGCCGCATTGATGCCATGGAGAAGGATTTTGAAGCGACCGTGGCGGTGCTGCGCACGCACATTGAATTGCGGCTGCAGGAACAGAATATCCAACTGCAGGATCAGAATATGAAGTTGCTGGCCAGCGTGGATTCGACGACGCGGGCGCAGGCGATTCTGCAGCGCACGGTCGAAAGTCTCTCCGTGATCGTCATCACGTATTATCTGACGGGGTTGGGCAGCTACGTGTTGAAGGCCTGCTACGAGCTGGGGTGGGTGAAGAATGCCAACGTGGCGACGGCGATTTTTGTGCCGATCGCCTTCGGAATTTCCTTTACCCTCATGACCGTGGGGCGAAAGATCATCGTCAAACGGATGGCGAATCCCACCGGCGACTCTGCCGGTCACTAGCCCATAGTCGAAACGGTGTCCCCGGCGAGCCGCGCCGTCATGCGTGCATGGCGGTTCCGGCGGCGATTCTGCCGGCAACGCCGATCAGGCGGCGGTCAGTTCCTGCCCGGCTTTGACCTGTTCGCCGGCGGATGCTTCGAGAACCTGACCGATCAAGCGTTGAAGCCGGCTCTGTTCGTCCCGGCGCACCCGGATGAACTCGACGCCTGCTTTCTGTTCAGTGGCCCAGCGAACCTTCGCCAGCCCCACAGTCAACGGCCGGGCCTGGTCCGGTGCCATGACGTGCAGTTCAAGGTAGTCGCCCGGCTGGACAGGAAGCGCCGTTTCGATGGCGCAACCGGGGGCGGAGAGATTGACGACCGTGCCCTGGCCGATCATCGAATCGCCGGACAGCCGGACTGGATAGGTGACGGTGACGCGAGCGGATGAACGAAGATCCGTGTCCATGTGAAGGCCTCCTTGCCTTGGCCCTCTTTCTGAGGGCGTATAGACCTTTTCGGTAGGGTATTTCCCGAACTTGAGCCCGAAAGGCCGGAAACCGCTCCATGTGGCACTGGACGATCCTGAGGAACGCGTGGGATGGACGCCGATGACCTCCGGGACGCGGCAGTTGCCGGCCAACAGTCAAAGCTGACCCTCGCTCACGGAAGGTCATTGATTTCGAGGACGGAAGAGCGTATCCATCTCCGGACGCTGAGAGATCACCCCGTCGTCATGAAAGGTTCATGTGGAGCGCCGCGATACGCCTCGGTATGAAATACGCGTGCCCCTCACGTTCTCCGGCCAGGCGGTCGATGGGAGCGGGATGGTGACCAGTCTTTCCAAAGATGGCTGCCATGTCACGAGCGAGGAATCGCTTCCCATGCGCGCCAATGTGTCGCTCCATGTGCAGTTCCCCGCTCCCTATGAGCCGATGATCGTTGAAGTCGCAGAAGTGCGTTGGACGAATGCCACCGGCTTCGGTTTGGCCTTCGTGCACGTGCACGATGAAGAGCATGCGCGGCTGCAGCGGTTTATCGACTGGTTGAAACGAACCCACAATAATTGACGCCGCATGGGTCGCGATTGACCTCGCTGCGGCTCGCTCGTTTCTTTCTCGGTGCAATGTTCCTTTCAAAGCTCACCCGCTGTTCCTGTTCCTCCCGCCATCGATGAGCCCTGTTTCCGGCGACATGCCCCCATGACTGGATCTTGTCGAGCACCCTCACCATCACATGCGGCAAGACATCCGACACAACCCTAAGAAGTCCCTGCAGTGGTTGCGGTTAGGGGAGGGATCAGGCAGGATACCAACATGTCTCTGGAACGAGGTCGGATATGAAGCAGGATCATGCCATGGACCTGGCGCAACTACGCACGCCCTGCGTGATGGTTATTTTTGGAGTCGATGGCGACCTTGCCAAACGGAAGTTGCTGCCCGCCCTCTATAACCTGATGGCGGGACGTTTTCTCCCTGAAAGCTTTGCCATTGTGGGACTGGACCGCTCGGAGATGAGCACCGACGAATTCCGAGCCAAGCTGGATCGCGTCATGCCCGAATATCTGCCCGAAAAGGCCGATCGTTCGGTCTGGCAGGCTCTATCCCAGCGGGTGCATTACATGGCCGGTGATTTCCAGGAGGGCGCGACCTATCGCCGGCTGAATGATCTGCTTCAGGAGGTGGATGCCGCCGCCGGGACCCAGGGCAATTACATGTTTTATATGGCGACCATCCCGGGATTGTTCGGCCGGATTGTGACGCATCTGGGGGAATATGGCCTGACGGTGGAGCGGGACGGCACCTGGCGGCGCGTCATCATCGAAAAACCGTTCGGGCATGACCTGGAGTCGGCGCGAGCGCTCAACCATGAGCTCCAGCGAGCGCTCCAGGAACGCCAGATCTATCGCATCGATCACTATCTGGGAAAAGAAACGGTTCAGAACATTTTGGTATTCCGGTTTGCCAACGGCATCTTTGAGCCCTTGTGGAACCGCCGGTACATCGACCACGTGCAGATCACGGTGGCCGAAAATCTCGGGGTCGAGCATCGGGGCCGCTATTATGAGCAGGCCGGCGCATTGCGGGACATGGTGCCGAATCATCTCCTGCAGCTCCTTTGCTTTCTGGCGATGGAGCCACCGAACTCCTTTGCCGCCGATGCCGTGCGCGATGAGAAGGCCAAGGTCTTACGCGGCGTCGTCCCGCTCAGTTCGCTCGACGTCTTGCGTTATGTGGCGTTCGGCCAATATGGCGGGGGTTCGATCGACGGGAAGCCTGTCGTCGAGTATCGAGCGGAGCCGCATGTGGGGGCTGAGTCGACGACGGAAACATTCGTGGCGATGAAACTCTTCATCGACAACTGGCGCTGGGCCGGAGTGCCGTTTTATCTGCGGACCGGAAAACGCATGACCCAGCGATTGACCGAAATTGTGGTGCAATTCAAACAAGCGCCCTTCATGTTGTTTCGAAAAACCAAGGTTGATCGCTTGGCCCCGAATGTGCTCGTCATCCGCATCCAGCCGGACGAAGGCATTTGCCTCCGGTTTGATGCCAAAGTCCCGGGGCCGACCGTGCGGATCGGGGAAGTGAATATGGATTTTCAGTATGCCGACTATTTCGGTAACGCGCCGAATACGGGCTACGAAACGCTGCTCCACGATGCGATGGCCGGCGACGCGACGCTGTTTCAACGGGCGGACAATATCGAATTGGGTTGGGCGGTCGTCCAAATGATTCTGGATGTGTGGAAATCACTTCCCGGGCCGGCGGCCTTTCCGAATTATCAGAGCGGAACCTGGGGACCGCCGGAAGCCGACGCGCTGTTACAGCGTGAAGGCCGCGAGTGGTGGAACGGCGGGCAGGCGTAGGCGGCGGCCGGGAGTCAACAGCGAGGTCATAATGGCGCAGGCGGGGATGGAGATAGCGACTCTGGCGGGCGGCTGCTTTTGGTGTTTGGAAGCGGTCTATGACCAGGTCAACGGTGTGCAGTCGGTTGAATCGGGTTATATCGGCGGGCAGGTGGACGAGCCGACCTATGAACAGGTCTGTGGGGGGCGAACGGGGCATGCCGAAGCGGTGCGGGTGACGTTTGACCCTGCCGTGGTCAGCTTTCGGCAGCTTCTCGAGATATTTTTCGTGATCCACGACCCGACGACCCGGAATCGGCAAGGAAACGATGTCGGCACCCAGTATCGTTCGGCGATTTTCTATCACGGGCCAGAACAGCAGCAGGCGGCGCAGGAAATGATCGCCGCTGTGAATCACGAACGCCTGTATCCCAATCCGGTCGTCACTGAAGTGGTGCCCGCGACCCGGTGGTTTGAAGCCGAGGCGTACCACCAGGAATATTTTGCGCGCAATCCCCACGAGGGCTACTGCACGTATGTGGTTGGGCCGAAGGTGGCGAAATTCCGCGAGCGGTTTCTGGCATTGCGGAAAGGGTGAGCTTGCCTGCGACGGGATCGAGCTAGGAAGACTTGAGCAGCCTCATGAGGCCGTCCCGCAGATCTTTGATCACGCTGGGTTGCTGCGTGACCTGGTGGGGTTTGACGAGAAGTTCCGCCTGGGGCGGGCAAAAGGGCCATTCGATGGTGTTTTTGCCTTGGACCTGCGCAATGATGCCCTCTTCATCCGATCCCTCGGCCGGCGCGTGGAGGACAATCATCGGATCCTTCGGGTCCAAGAGGCAGGTGGAATCGTAGCCGGCCTGGCGATGCTGCGCCGGCTTAAAGAGTGGCACCTTATGGGCCCCCGTGGAGAAGACCGTATCGCCCTCGCGAATCGGTCCGTCCGGTGCGAGAGAATACAGCAGCATCGGCGTTAACAGAATGACCGCTGCTGCAGCCGCGATGGACCAGAGCGGAGGCTCGGCTCCCTGCCGGGAGGACTGGGTCGCCCGATTCATGCCTGCCGTCCGGCCTCCCTCAGTTGGGACTTGCGTCCACGCGCAAACTGTTTCACACTCAGCTCCCCCGCACGGGGCTCATCTTACCTGATGCGAGGCAGAAAGGCGCGCCGCGACGGTCTCCATGGTCTATTGTCCAATGTGCTCCGGCAGCGCCAAGCGGGTGACGCGTCATGGCTGGCGTGATTTCGTAATGCGTATGATCGGCTTCTATCCGTTTCGATGCACCCTCTGCCTTTACCGCTTCCGTTTGCGCCGCCGCGCCTGATGCCTGTCGGGAAACGTTCTGTGCCAAGTCGGGACGGCTCTGTGCCCATGTGTCACAGAGCTTCGGCCTCTCGACGAGGGACGCGTCGTGCAAACTGGACTTGCATGTACCTAGGGTCTTTCAGTAGGATTCTTCCTTCGGTGGTCACGGATGGCTTTTGCGCAAGCGGGTGGTGGAAATGTCGTACTGCGGTAAGTGCTCGGGTTATACCAAACGTTCACGCCGCCAAGGGCTGCTGGATTTTCTCTTTTTCCTGATCGGCTACTATCCTTACCGCTGTCTGCGGTGCGGCCGGCGCACCCATCTGCGCCAACGCGTCTGATCTCCTCCTCAGTTCCTACAACAGGTCTTCCTCCGCATCGCTCACCGCTTCTGCGGGCGAGGCTGTATCAGCCTTAAGATCGGCGAAGTTGAAGAGCGAGCGATCCAGGAGCAGCGACGGAGCGATGTTCCCGAGCGCGGCGAACATGCTGTCGTTGGAGCCGGGAAAGCGCTGATTCCAGTCTTGCAGCATCTGTTTGACCTGTTTTCGTTTCAGGTCTTCCTGCGAACCGCAGAGGTCGCAAGGGATGATCGGAAACTGCATCAAGTCGGCAAAACGGGCCAGGTCGGCCTCCTTCACATAGGCCAAGGGCCGAATGACCACGTGGCGCCCGCTCTTTGAGCGCAGCTTCGGCGGCATTGCCTTCATCTTGCCGGTGAAGAAGAGATTCAACAGCAAGGTCTCCAGAATGTCGTCACGATGGTGGCCCAGCGCGATTTTGGTGGCGCCTAATTCCGTGGCGAGGCGATAGAGGTGGCCACGGCGGAGGCGGGAACAGAGCGAACAGGTCGTCTGGCCTTCCGGGATCAAGCGTTTCACCACGGAATAGGTATCGCGGGTTTCAATGTGAAACGGCACGCCGCGCCGTGTCAGATATTCCGGGAGTACATGCGCCGGGAATCCGGGCTGCTTTTGATCCAGATTCACGGCGACGATCTCAAAATGAATCGGTGCGCGGCTGCGGAGCGACAGCAGAATGTCCAACAGGCCGTAACTGTCTTTTCCTCCCGACAAGCACACCATGACCTTGTCGCCGTCCTCGATCATGCGGTAATCGGCGATAGCCTGCCCCATGAGACGGCAGAGGCGGATCTCCAGGCGTTCGAGATCCTCGGACTGTGACGGGCGTACGCGTGACGGACTGGATCCTGTGCCGATCGGTTGCATGGTCCGGCATTCTATCTCAAGACAGGTTGCGAATGGGATAGGCGGAAGACTTCGCCGCACACCGACCCTCGCCAGAGGCACAAGACCCGAGGGTTTTCCCTGATCAGAGAAGAGACCGGGCCGCAGATCGGCAGCGCAATTCTTGTGAGCTGCTATAGTTGAAACAGCACAAAATGGCGCCGGACGGGGCTTTTTGCTGGTTGAACGATGGGGCGTACACAGATTCATCGACGACAGAGCCCCGGGACGGGCGAGGCGGCACCCCTGTGGGCAGAGTGGGCCGACGAGCAGTTACTCGACCTGCGCATGTGCGATCTCGATCTGCGCCTTGACGGCACCTTCTATCAGCAGCCGATCGAACAACTCTATCGAGAATTGGACGGGCGCGGGCTGGTCTTCAGGCCGCACTTCTGGTTGTCGGATGAATGGTTTACGCCTGACGGAGTGCCCGGTATTGCCGTGCCCTTCTATCTTGCGCATCCGCGATTGGCGAAGTTGGAAGCCAGCCAGATGTTGGAAGTGGAAGGCGGCACGCACGACTGGTGCATGCGCATCCTGCGCCATGAGGCCGGGCATGCGATTGAAAACGCCTTCTTGCTGCGGCGCCGCCGGCGACGGCAGAAACTCTTCGGCCGTTCCTCCCAGCCCTATCCGGAATATTACACTCCGCGGCCCTATAGCCGGAGTTTCGTGCGCCATCTCGATGTCTGGTACGCCCAGAGCCATCCGGACGAGGATTTTGCCGAAACGTTTGCCGTGTGGCTGGACTCCGGGTCGCAATGGAGAGACCGGTACCGCGGATGGCCGGTCATGAAGAAGCTGGATTTCATGGAACGGCTCATGGGTGAACTGGCCGGGGCCGCGCCGATGGTCACGGGCCGGCAGCAGCTCGATCCGTTGCCGCGCATTTATAAGACGCTGCGCGATCATTACGAGGAGAAGCGGAAGCACTACGGAATCGGCCGGGCCCCCTCCTACGACACGGACCTGAACAAGTTGTTTTCGGCCGCCCCTGCCTACGCCAAAAACCCCAGCGCTGCCGAGTTTCTCCGCCGCACGAGGAAAGAGATTCGCCGCCGGGTCGCCGAGTGGACGGGCGAATATCACTACACGATCGATCAAGTGCTTGAAGGGATGATCGAACGGTGCCATGCGTCGAAGCTGCACCTGACCCAGCAGAAGGAGCAGGCCAAACTCGACTTCGCGATACTGCTGACCGTGCAGACCATGAACTATCTGCACAGCGGGAGACATAAGGTGGCGTTATGAGACGAATGCGCGTGCTCGTGCTCATGCATAAGGATCTGGTCCCTCCGGAACAGCTCAACGGGCAGGATCTGGAAACGGCTGCGTGGAGAACCGAATACGACGTGGTTTCGACCTTACGCAAACTCGGGCACGACGTGCAGGCGCTGGGCGTGAAAAGTGACTTGGAAGTCATCCGCGCGGCGGTAGAGGATTGGAAGCCGCACATCGCCTTCAACCTGCTGGAGGAGTTCGACGGCATGGCGGTGTACGATCAGAATGTCGTGTCGTATCTCGAATTGATGCGGATTCCCTACACCGGCTGCAATCCGCGCGGGCTCATGCTGGCGAGGGACAAGGCTCTCGCCAAGCAAGTGATGTCGTACCACCGGATTCCCTATCCGGAATTTATGGTGGTCCCCCTTCACCGCATGGTACGGCGGCCCAAGTACCTTCCGTTTCCCTTGATCGTGAAGTCGATCACCGAAGAAGCTTCGCTGGGCATTTCGCAAGCCTCCATCGTCGAGGACGATGAGAAGTTGCGCGAGCGGGTGGCCTTCATTCATGACAGTGTAGGAACCGGCGCGCTCGTTGAACGCTATATCGAGGGGCGTGAATTGTATGTCGGCGTCATGGGCAATGCGCATTTGCAGGTGTTTCCGGTTTGGGAATTGGTGATGGACAAGATGCCGGACGAGGCGCGGCGCATCGCGACTCAGCGGGTGAAATGGAGTCGCAAGTACCAGGACAAATACGGCATCCGTTCCTGCGAAGCGAGGAATTTGCCGGACGGGGTGGTCGACCATATCCAGCATCTGGCCAAACGCGTGTATCGCGCCTTGGGACTAAGCGGCTATGCCCGTATCGACATGCGAATGGATCAAGCGGGAACCGTCTATGTGATCGAAGCCAATCCCAATCCCCAAATCGCCAGCGGTGAAGACTTCGCCGACTCGGCCGAAAAAGCCGACCTTGCCTACAAAGACCTGCTGCAGGAATTGTTGCAGGTGGGGCTTCGATGGCGTCCCGCCCAAGCCGCGTAGCGGATGTTGAAACGGGCTTGCGGCTGCGTTCTCGCTGCGCTCAGGCCCTCAACGTACTTCTCAGTACGCCTCGGCCCTTCACTTGCTGCGGCCTGGCCGCAAGACCCGTTTGAACATCCGCTGAGGCAGCCGCTGAAACGGCTCCCCAGCTGCGTTCTCACCTCGCTCCAAGGCTCAACGTCCCGCGCATGGGAAAAGAGCTTGTCTCGGCAAGCTCGGGGTGGGCGGGTAAGAAGGGTACGCCTCGCCTCCTCGCTCGGCTGCGGCCTTGCTGGAAACCCGTTTGAGCGGCTGCCGCGTTTGGAAAGCACACCCCACCACATAGGCAACACACGATCGGCGGGATGACGACTACGGCCCCCAGCGAATGCCGAACAGCAGCGCCACGCTGCTGTTGTCGTCGGGGACTGGCGGGGACAGGTTGATACGATGCAGATTCACCATGAGGGTTGTGGAAAACGCGATCTTCGGTCCGACCTGATATTCCAGCGACATGCCGAGTGGAATGAAATGGCTGGTGTCGTTGCGATCGACCTTGGAGGGGCCGCTGCCGCGATTGAGATCGGCATGGAGGATGCCGAGTCCCGCAAAGGGGACGAGATTGAATCCCCCATTCAGGCGAAGATGATATTTGGCGACACCGGCCACCCCGACTTGCGTAAGGTCTCCAACCGGGGTGAACAGTGCCATTCCACCGAAGGAAAAATTGGGGTCCATGTAGTAGTCGAGACCGAAGCCCATCGCGAAGGTCGTATCATTCGTCGTTCCGGTCCAGAGGCCGAGATCGGTGGCAAAACCCCAATGTGGATCCTGCTGATCCGCGGATCGGGCGGCGCAGGGCCACAGGACTCCAAACAGGGCGAGGCTGACAAGAAGGCGCCGGATCTGACGTAAGCTTTTCATTGTCCCGGGGTTCGAAATGATGGTCTGTATGTAGCATAGGCCCTTGCCCCGGACAAGCGACGCTGCCTCATGCCCTTGCGCGGCTCAGGGTTGTCAATGCGCGCGCGGCTCCAGTATGCTGCGATTCCCGGGAGGGGGAGGGACGGCATGAAAAGAGAATCCATGACACCGGCTGAGGCCGCCGACGCCTTGTACAAGCTGATTCCGCGCCGGATTACCGTGGAGATGTTGAGCGACTACGGGATTGAGGGAGAAGCAGCGCATGAAGACGCCATGACGCGCGAAGTCCTGTCTTTCACGCTCTACTGGGTCCTGGCTGCCATCAATGCGCACATTCCGCGCAAGTATCGCGACCTGGTGTTCCACCGGGTGATGGACCTGATTCACGCCGATTGGGAAAAGGAATACAAACTGGGGGCGGTGAAATGGGAGGCCTACCTCGATGAGGTCGAAGACCGTCGCGCGCACTATGCGCCGGTCGGAGACTACGAGGGCGGCGCGATGGCGGCGTCTGAAGAAATCTCGGATCTGCTCGAAACCGAGGGATTGATCCAGCCGGAAGATCGGCCGAAGCTGCTGGTTTTACTACCTGACCTCGTCCCGCTGGATAAGTATCAGGAACTCCTGAGCCAGTGTGTGTAGGGCTTCCCCGGCGAGCGTCGCCGGTTCACGTCCACTCAGCTGCCGCCGATGGCGCCTCCCGCACCGTGATGATCTCAGGGCATGGCTCGCGTCTACAGATAGCGATGTGACAGCACCTTCCCGCTGTTGTCGAGTTCATAGAGCAAGGGCGCGCCGGTGGGAATGTTGAGTTCCAGCACCTGTTCGCGAGTCAACTGTTCGAGTTGCATCACCAGCGCCCGCAAACTGTTGCCGTGGGCGGCGATCAGGATGGTTTCCCCTTTGAGTACATAGGGCTTAATGCGGCTCTCGTAATAGGGGAGGACCCGCTCCGCCGTATCCTTCAGGCTTTCTCCTCCCGGAGGGCGCACGTCGTAACTGCGCCGCCAGATTTTCACCTGCTCGTCGCCGAACTTTTTCGCCGTTTCGGCCTTGTTCAGACCCTGCAGCTCGCCGTACATGCGTTCGTTGAGCGCCTTGTCCTTTTCAACGGGAATGGCCGTCTGCCCGATCGCTTCGAGAATGAAGCGCAAGGTTTCGTTGGCGCGGGCCAGCACGGAGGAGAAGGCGCGATCGAAAGTGAACCCTGCCAGTTTTTTGCCCGCGGCTTTCGCTTCTTCGATCCCCTTCGGCGAGAGGGGGACATCCACCCAGCCGGTGAAGCGGTTTTCCAGATTCCACTGCGACTCGCCGTGGCGAATGAGAACCAGTTTGCTCATCGTGTTGCGTCTCCTTATCCGAGGGGATACGACCTTGTCGCGACAGGTTATGCGATTTCCCCTTCACCCTGTCAAGTTCTCTGGTGCCTCAAGCATGCATTGAGCAGCGCGGCTCGGTTGCAATCAGACCTGGCAGTCAGTACCATGCCGCCGGTTTATCCAGTCGAATGTCTCACCTGTGGAACCGATCGATGCCGGACGTCTCCCCCGCGGACTGGTCTTCCTTGCAGCAATGGTGGCAGGCGATGGGGCGCCGCCTGCAGGTCGAAGATCGGGTGGAAGCATTTTTTCGCCGGGCCATGGGAGTCAGTCAGGCGCTTGCCGGGGTGGTGCAAGTTGGGGGGGAAGTCGAATACATCCTCTTTGTGCTGGTTCGCTATTGGATTCCCGTGGTACTCCCCCCGGCAGGACGGGAGCGGGCGTCCAAGGGCGATCCGGACTACTGGCTGGAGTCCGAACAGATCCTCAAAGCGGCTGCCGTGCGCTTGCGGGAACTCAAGCCGCTGATCGAACTGCTGACGGCCAGCAATCCGCTCAGCGCCGGGACGCCTGAGCCGCCCTCTGCCAGGCCACCGATGGTGGAGGTCGAACTGGCAAATATGCTGCAGGGGATTGCGGAATCGGCCGGCAGCTATGGGGGGCCCGATTATACGTCCGTGATCAAAACCTTCGATCCGGTGCCTTTGCGCCAGACCCAGCCTTTTAAGCACAACAAGAAAAACAGCGCCGAATTGTGGGTGGTGTTTCTGCTGCGCGAGCACTTCCGGAGCCTCGGGATCGGCAAGGATCGCTATTGGCCCTTGGTGGCGGGCCTTTGCGCGGCGGCTGGAATCGCTAACCCTAACGGGCAGCCTTACGGGCCGGACGAGCTGAAGTCGTGGTGGCAGAAAAACTGGCCGCGCACCTATACCCAACTCGAACAGACGCAGGCGGCGCCCGATCTCAGCGGGGCGGCCTACCAACAGGATTTTGAATGGTTCGTCTCGTGGATCGAATGGCAGCGGGAGCGCAGTTCGGAGGGCTAATCAATGCCGGCACACAGGCATCAGACGCGGGTCAGGCCGGCAGGGTGCGGTTTTGCGGGAGTCCCTTTCGATCCGTCCGGTGGGCCTTCCTTGAACATCGCGACGACCAGCCCGATTTTCAGCACGAGCAGGCCCACGCCCACCCACACGACATAGGGCTGCACTCCCCCCAGTTCTCCTAACAGCTGCTGCCGGGATTCCCCGCCCGTGGCCCGTTCGCTTTTAATTTTGGCGAGCTGTTCCTTGGCATGCCAGAAATAAATGTAGTTGGCGCTCCCACCTGCAATGACCCGCCAGACAATGTCGGCCGACAGGTCCTGAGTCATATAAAAGGCCATGGCCGGCCCGATGGCATAGATGAGCGCGTAGACATACATTTTCCGGTACAGAAACCAGAGAAACGGCTCGAAGACAAAGGCGGGCCAGTGCCAGGTCAGCGCGAATTGGGGTCCGCCCGGGCCTGAAAATTTCTTGAACGTCTCCAGGTACCGGTTGGCATTGGGGCCGATGAAGGCTTTCCAGAGTTCGGTATCCGTCTGCGGGGCGACGACCTGGTCCGGCTCACTGGCGGCCGCGCGCGCTTCGAGGGCAAAGGCCCCCCCGCACTGGTGACAGAATCGGGCGTCGTCACGGTTTTCTTGCCGGCATTGCGTGCAGGATTTCATATCGTCCCCTTATCCCATTCGCCGTCTCTTCCCGTCAAGGGACGCCGCGTCGAAACCGCCGGTTCGATCCCTCTCTCTGCCGCGCTGGGAGCCGCGAACCGGCGCTCGTTCGGTTGCTTTCACCTGTGCCCTATGATAGCTTCGCCGACTCACGATGGGAGAGGTGTGTCATGCCGACGGGTGAGTTGCGTCTCAATGCCGAGCAGTACCTGATGAATACGTACCAGCGCCAGCCGATTTCGATCGTGCGGGGGCGCGGCTCGAAGGTGTACGACCTGGAAGGCAGGGAATACATCGATTTCGTGGCCGGCATTGCGGTGAACGTGCTCGGGCATGGGCATCCGGATCTGGTGTTGGCTATTCAGAAGCAGGCGCAACACCTGCTCCACACGTCGAATCTTTATTATACCGAGCCGCAGGTGCGGTTGGCCCAGACCTTGGTCGAACACTCGTTTGCGCAGAAGGTGTTCTTTTGCAACAGCGGCGCCGAAGCGAATGAGGCGGCGATCAAGCTGGCCCGAAAATATTCGTACGACAAATACGGCGCCGACCGTTACGAGATCATCACGATGACGAGCTCGTTTCACGGACGCACCATGGCGACGCTGACCGCGACCGGCCAGGAGAAGGTTCAAAAAGGGTTCGCGCCGTTGATGCCGGGCTTTTCGTATGTGCCGTTTAACGATCTGTCGGCTGTCGAGCGGGCGATCACGCCGAGAACCGCCGCGATCATGCTGGAGCCGATTCAAGCCGAAGGCGGCGTCCATGTGGCGGAACGAGGCTACCTGCAGGGGTTGAGAGAGTTGTGCAGGGACCGTGACGTGTTATTGATCTTTGATGAGGTGCAAACCGGCATGGGCCGCACAGGCACCCTGTTTTGTTACGAGCAATTCGGCATGCAGCCCGACATCATGACGCTGGCGAAAGGCCTGGGCGGAGGCGTTCCGATCGGCGCCTGCCTGGCCACGGATACCGTTGCCCGTGCCTTCGGACCCGGAACCCATGCCTCGACGTTCGGGGGGAACCCCCTGGCCTGCGCTTCTGCGCTGGCCGTGCTGCGAGTCTTGCTGGACGGCAAGATTCTGGATCATGGACGGCGGATGGGCGAGTGCCTCGCGAAAGGACTGGCCACGCTCAAAGAGCGGCATCGCTGCATCAAGGAGGTGCGCGGCATGGGCCTCCTGCAGGGCATGGAATTGGACATTGATGGAAAGGCCGTGGTCGCCGATTGCCTGACGCGAGGGTTGTTGATCAACTGCGTCGGGGACCGGGTGCTGCGCTTCGTGCCCGCGCTGATCATCACGGAACGGGAGATCGATCGCCTGCTGGCCTCGCTCGCGCAGATTTTGAGTCAACGATCCACCTCAACCCATTAATTGTGTCATGGCGCGTATGTTGCGGCGTCCACGGCGGTCGGTTCCCGGGACCGGCCTCGGGAAAGATTTTCTGGATTTACTCTCGATTCCCATCGAAGAGTTGGCCGGATTGTTGCGCCTCGCGGCACAGTTGAAAGTCAAGCAGCGCCGCGGCCTGCCTCATCCCCTGTTGCAAGGCCGCATGCTGGGGCTGCTGTTTCAGAAACCTTCGACGCGGACCCGCGTCTCATTCGAAGCAGGCATGAATCAGCTCGGCGGCCAGGCGATGGTGTTGCCGATGGGGGACATTCAATTGTCCCGCGGCGAGAGCATCGCCGATACGGCGCATGTGTTGTCCCGGTACCTGGACGCGATTGTCTTGCGGACCTTCGACCATGCCATCGCGGAGGAGTGGGCGCGGGAAGCCAGCATTCCCATCATCAACGGCCTGACCGATCTGAACCATCCCTGCCAGGCCTTGTCCGATCTGCTGACGATTCAGGAGAAGAAACGGCGGCTGAAGGGCATCAAGCTCGCCTATGTCGGGGATGGAAACAATGTCACGAATTCGCTCATCGAGGCTGCCGCCAAAATGGGCATGACGATCGCGGTGGGTTGTCCGCCCGGATACCAGCCGGACCGCACGATTGTCGATCAGGCCCGGATCGAGGCGCGGCAGACGGGCGCCGTGATTGAAATCGGGGCGGATCCGTTCGTGGCGGTCAAGGATGCCGACGTCGTTTATACGGATGTCTGGATCAGCATGGGGCAAGAACGTGAGCAAGCCAAGCGCCTCAAAATTCTCGCTCCCTATCAGCTCAATGCACGATTGTTGAAGGGCGCGAAGCCGGATGCGCTCGTGATGCATTGCCTGCCCGCCCATCGCGGGGAGGAAATCAGCGCCGAGGTGTTGGATGGCCCGCAGTCGGTCGTGTTCGATCAGGCCGAAAACCGATTGCACATGCAGAAGGCGATTCTGGTCAGGCTCCTCGGAAAGAAAACCGCACGGAAGACGTAAGGGAAAAGGAGTGGTATGAGTCAGTCGTCGTACAAGAAAGTGGTGCTGGCCTATTCGGGGGGATTGGATACCTCGGTCATTCTCAAATGGCTGGAAGAAGTCTATGGCTGCGAAGTGGTGGCCTTTTGCGCCGATCTGGGCCAGGGCGAGGATTTAAGAGCCATCAAGAAAAAGGCGCAGTCCCTGGGCGTGAAGAAGATCTATGTCGAGGATTTGCGCGAGACCTTCGTTAAGGATCATGTCTTTCCCATGTTGCGTGGGAATGCGATTTACGAAGGCAGTTATCTCCTAGGAACGTCGATCGCGCGTCCGCTCATCGCGAAACGGCAAATCGAGATTGCCGCCAAGGAAGGCGCCGCAGCGGTCTGCCACGGTGCCACCGGCAAGGGCAACGATCAGGTCCGGTTCGAGCTGACATATATGGCGCTGCATCCGCAGATCAAGATCATTGCCCCGTGGCGTGAATGGACCATGCGTTCGCGGCGTGAGTTGATCGAATATGCGGAGAAGCATGGCATCCCGGTCACGGCGACCAAGGCCAAGCCATACAGCATGGATATGAATCTGTTCCACACGAGTTATGAGGGGGGCATTCTGGAGGATCCGTGGGAAGCCCCGCCGGAAGAAATTTTTGTGATGTCCGTTTCGCCCGAGCGGGCGCCGGCCAAGGCCCGTGAAGTCGAGATCGAGTATGTCGCTGGCAATCCGGTCGCGGTGGACGGCAAGAAACTGAGCCCTGCGGCCTTATTGGCCCACCTCAACACATTGGGCGGCGCGCATGGCGTGGGCCGTGTCGATCTGGTGGAAAATCGCTATGTCGGCATGAAATCGCGCGGCGTGTATGAGACGCCCGGCGGGACCATTCTCCACGCGGCGCATCGGGGCTTGGAATCCTTGACGATGGATCGGGAAGTGCTGCATCTGCGGGATAGTCTCATTCCGCGATATGCCGAACTGATTTACTACGGCTATTGGTATGCTCCCGAGCGGGAAATGCTGCAGGTGGCGCTCGATGAAGCCCAGAAGGATGTGACGGGCACGGTCCGGGTGAAGCTCTACAAGGGAACCTGTACGGTCGTCGGGCGGAAATCTCCCCGCTCGTTGTATCGCCTGGACATGGCAACGTTTGAAGAAGATGATGTGTACCGGCAGAAAGATGCGGAGGGGTTCATTCGGCTCAATGCGCTCCGCTTGGCGATTCGCGCGCAACGGAAGAAGAGGTCGGCTCGATAATGGCGAAATCCGTCTCTCCCGGCGCTCGTGTACCCAAAGAGGTCCGTTCTCCGCAACGCAAAGGCCGAACCTTGCCCAAAGGCAAGGCCTGGGGGGGACGCTTTGCCGAGCACACCGATCGTCTCGTGGAGCAGTTCACCTCATCGATCGCCTATGACCGGCGCCTGTATCCTTACGACATTCAAGGCAGCATTGCGCACTGCAAGACCCTTGAGCGGGCAGGGGTGCTGAGCGGCCGGGAGTCGGCCCAACTCGTGCGAGGCCTGCAGTTTGTGAAAGTGGAGTTGGATGGCGATCGGTTTCCCTTCTCGCCGCAGGACGAGGATATTCACATGGCGATCGAACGCCGGTTGACGGAGTTGATCGGCCCTGTGGGTGGAAAACTTCATACAGGCCGAAGCCGCAACGACCAAGTGGCGTTGGATCTGCGCTTGTTCCTGCGCGATGTGTTATCGACCCTGATCGCACAGGTTCAGGCCTTCCGGCTGGTGCTGGTGGAACAGGCGCGGGCGCATGTCGATGTGGTGATGCCGGGGTATACGCATTTGCAGCGGGCCCAGCCGGTGTTGTTGGCCCATCACTTCCTCGCCTATGTGGAGATGCTCGACCGGGATAGGACGCGGCTCCACGATTGCCGGGCACGGCTCAACGTCATGCCATTGGGGTCCGGTGCATTGGCCGGGTCGAACTATCCGGTGGATCGACGTTACACGGCCGCGTTGCTGGATTTTCCCTCGGTCACGCATAATAGCCTCGACGCCGTGTCGGATCGCGATGGGGTCGTGGAAGTGCTCAGCACGTTGTCGCTGATCATGATGCATCTCTCGCGATTGAGCGAAGAATTGATTCTCTGGGCCTCGCAGGAGTTCCGGTACGTGGACCTGCCCGATACCTTTTGTACCGGCAGCAGTATGATGCCGCAAAAAAAGAATCCTGACGTGCCGGAGTTGGTCCGCGGCAAAACCGGGCGGGTCTACGGTCATTTGATGGGCACCTTGACCCTGCTCAAGGGATTGCCGTTGAGCTACAACCGGGATTTGCAGGAAGATAAGGAAGCGCTGTTCGACGCGGTGGATACCACCGGGCAATCGCTGGTCCTCTGCACGGAGTTGGTGCGGCGGCTGGCCGTCAATCGGGATGTGTTGGCTGAAGCGGCCGAAGGCGGCGGCATGCTGGCGACGGAGCTGGCGGATTATCTGGTGACGAAGGGAGTTCCGTTCCGGGAGGCCCATTCCATTACCGGACAGATTGTGCGATTCTCACTCGAGAAACGGCGGCCCCTCCAACGGCTGACGCTCAAAGAATTGCAGGCCTTTTCAACGCAGTTCCAGCCGGATGTGCTGAGCTGTCTGACGGTGCGCGGCGCGATCGATCGAAAAGCGCAGATCGGGGGGACGGCGCGGCGCCGCGTGGAAGCGAGGATCAAGGAACTCGAAAAGGCGCTGAAGGGATGAGAGCCGCCGGTGGAAGGCGCGTGGCCATCCGGCAACCTGTCCTCTTGGTGGTGGGAGGGTTCACCCTGTTGGCCGGCTGCGGAGTCTTGGGCGCTCCGATTCCACCTGAAGATGTCGGTGTAGCGCCGGTCATCGAACGGCAGTTGAGGCGGGAAGGGTTGTTGGCCGTTGGTGCCAGTGTCACGGGATCGGCTTCACGGCCGAACGCTCCGAGCGGGCTGACCATCGAAGAGGCGCCGCTGCCGGCAGACCCTGATCCATTGCCGGTTCTGCCTTGGAGGTCGATGGGGACCAGGTAGGGGTAAGGGGGCAGGACCCGATAGCGAGGAGCCTAAAGCCTCGCGGCTGTTGCCCGAGGTTTCAGGGGCCAGTTCAGAAATGTTGATCAAGGATTGTAACCATGCATGACTTTCAATATCGGCAAGGGGAACTATATTGCGAAGATGTGCCGCTCTCGCGTATTGCGAAGGAAGTGGGCACGCCCTGTTACGTGTATAGCCATCACACATTAGTCCGGCATTTTCGCGTCTACGACGGCGCGTTTACAAACATCCCGCACATTGTGGCTTTCGCGATGAAAGCCAACTCAAACCTGGCGGTTCTCCGGCTCATGGCGAAGGAGGGGAGCGGTGCCGACATCGTTTCGGGCGGGGAACTCTTTCGCGCGCTGAAGGCCGGCGTGCCGGCCTCAAAGATCGTGTTTGCCGGGGTCGGGAAGAAACCGGAAGAAATTCGCGAAGCCTTGAAGGCCGACATCCTCATGTTTAACGTCGAATCGTCCGCGGAATTGCAGGCCATCAATGACGTGGCGGCCTCCATGGGAATGAAGGCGAGGGTGGCGTTGCGGATCAATCCCGACATCGATCCCAAAACACACCCCTACATTTCCACCGGCTTGAAAAAAAGCAAGTTCGGCATTGCGGCCGATCGGGCGCTTGAAGAATTTAAGAGTGCCGCCGCGTTTAGCCACATCAAAGTGGTGGGACTTCACGCCCATATCGGATCCCAATTGACGCAGGTGACCCCCTTCGTCGAGTCGCTGAAAAAAGTGTTGACGATGGTGCAGGCACTGGCCGAGCAAGGGATATCGCTTCGGTATGTCAATATCGGCGGTGGGTTGGGGATTACCTATTCCGACGAGACTCCTCCGGAACCGAAAGATTTGGCCGAGGCGATTGCTCCGCTCGTGCGCGATTTGAAGTGTGTGCTGATTATGGAGCCCGGCCGGGTGATTGTCGGGAATGCCGGAGTGTTGCTCACGAAAGTGTTGTATCCGAAAGAGGGCGAGGCCAAACGCTTCCTGATCGTCGACGCGGCGATGAACGACCTCATCCGTCCCAGTCTGTACGATGCCTATCACGATATTCGGCCGGTATATGAAAAAGTGGCGCAAGCGGAAAAGAAGACCGTCGATGTTGTGGGCCCCGTATGCGAATCGGGCGACTTTCTGGCGAAAGACAGGGTCTTGCCGGAAATGCGCGGCGGTGATCTGATGGCGGTGATGAGTGCGGGCGCCTACGGATTCGTCATGTCTTCCAATTACAACTCGCGCCCGCGCGTGCCGGAGGTCTTGGTGCACGAAGGGCAGTATCATGTGATCCGGTCGCGCGAGAGTTACGAGGATTTGGTGCGAGGCGAACAGGTGCCGGAGTTTCTGACGTAAGCTGAGTGTTCATTGTCTTCCTTGATGGAGCGCCCCATGTTTACAGGGTCTTACGTTGCCATTGTGACGCCGTTCAAGAACGGCAAGTTGGATGAGCGTGCGCTCGGTGACCTCATTGAATGGCAAATCGCCAGCGGGACGCACGGGATTGTTCCCTGCGGCACCACCGGCGAATCCGCCACACTGACACATGCCGAACACGATCGCGTGGTGGCCTTTACCGTGGAAGTGGTCAAACGCCGGGTTCCGGTAGTCGCGGGGACAGGATCCAACAGCACGGAAGAAGCCATTGCGCTGACGAAGCACGCCAAAGCAGCCGGCGTCGACGGAGCCTTACTGATTACGCCCTATTACAACAAGCCCACACAGGAAGGCCTGTTTCGGCATTACAAGGCGGTGGCTGAGGCTGTCGACCTCCCGCTCGTGATCTACAATATTCCCGGTCGAACCGGGGTCAACATGATGCCCGCCACTATCGCGCGCCTGACCATTTGCCCGACAGTGGTGGCTATTAAGGAGGGAAGCGGGGCGGTCCAGCAGGCCTCCGAAATCATCGAGCTCTGCGGGGAACGTCTGACTGTGCTGGCGGGGGACGACGCGCTCACCCTGCCGATGATGGCAGTTGGCGGAAAGGGCGTGATTACGGTCACGGCCAATCTCGTTCCAACGAAGATGGCTCAATTGGTCAATGACTTTCGGGAGGGCCGGATTGAGGCCGCACGCGCGATGCACTATGAGCTGTACCCGCTTTTTACCGCCCTCTTTTATGAGACCAACCCCATTCCTGTCAAAGAAGCGTTACATCTCATGGGCAAAATTGCGCCTGAACTACGGTTGCCGCTGTGCTCCATGGGAAACGAAAACAAAGCCAAGCTGCTGGCTGTGCTGAAGGCCGCCGGCCTGGTGTAATCGGCCTCTCAGTCCTGAAGGATGGTGCCATGATCAAGGTTGTTGTCACTGGGGCTGCCGGACGAATGGGTTCTCGTCTCGTGTCCCTCGTCAAAGATTCAGCATTTCTTACCCTGGCGGGAGCGGTAGAGAGCAAAGGCCATCACGCTCTTGGGGAGGATTCGGGAGAGGTAGCTGGCTGTGGTCGAACAGGTGTGCCTATCGTCGAGGATCTTTCAAGCCTGATGGAACGAGCGGAGGTCGTCGTCGATTTCACGACTCCTGCAGCGACGCTCGGCCATTTAAGAATCGTGGCTCAGTATCGGCGGGGGATTGTGGTCGGAACCACCGGGTTCTCCCCGTCGGAATTGGATGAGCTTCGAAGCGTCAGTAAGCAGATCCCGTGCGTGTTTTCGCCCAACATGAGCGTGGGGGTGAATGTCATTTACAAAGTGATCGCGGAAATGGCGAAGACGCTCGGCGAGGACTACGACATCGAAGTGATCGAAGCGCACCATCGACTCAAAAAGGACGCCCCCAGCGGTACGGCTCTTAAAATGGCGGAGGTTCTTGCTCGAGCGGTCAACAGGGACCTTGCACAGGTCGGGGTCTACTCGCGCAAGGGGCTGATCGGCGAACGTCAAAAGGGAGAAATCGGCATCCAAACCATTCGTGCCGGCGACATTGTCGGAGACCACACGGTGATGTTTGGAACCATGGGCGAACGGATCGAGCTGACTCACCGAGCCAGCAGTCGAGATACATTCGCACGCGGGGCGTTACGGGCGGCGCGATGGGTTGTGAAGCAGCCACCGGGTCTCTACGACATGCTGGATGTGTTAAGTCTCAAATAGCCGGTACTGCACGAGCTCTCTCTCCTCGCTCCCGCTCTCCTGGAACTGCAGGGAGATTTCTGACGAAAAACCATTGGAGCATCCCCAGTCGCGTCCACTCTCATCTATTGGGAATGGATCGGGCAGACTGTTGATACGGACGGGCGCACCTAGCAGGTGGCTCTGTACGGTGGCCAAACTGAAGAACAGAGGAGGCTTATCGTGCAATGGGATGGTACGGAGGTCCAGCCTAGGACGGTACTCAGTAGCAGGTGGTGTTGAGACACCCGCTACTCATCGCATGTGAGCGCTCTGAGGAAGATTGTTACTGCAACGGGTCAATGTCGTGACGTAATCGGTCGCGGCTCTGCATCAGCTGCTTTTCGGCGTCCACAATTCAGGCAAGCAAGGACTGTGATCGCCAAACCAGCATTCAGATCAACCGCCCGTTCCGGCAACATCGTTCCGCGGCATTTGTCACATTTATGCATGGCTGGCTTATATCATTGCGCTGTAGGATAAACCATCCATCTGAAGTACTGCAAGAGAGAGGGGAAAAGACCCTCATCGGAATGAAAGTATCTGGGCCATTTGGTCCTAGTAATGCCCTTAAGGGATTGTTCCAGGCTGGTAAGTTGTCTAGGTAGCCCTAGAATGGAGAGTTGAGTCAACGGAACATTTCGTGGGTGAGAGAGGAAACACCACCATGTATAGATTTTTTTTGATCCTTGCGCTGTTAATCATCCTTTACTACCTGATCCGGCGGGCCATCAGAAAAACCGGGCAGGAGGGTGCGTTGGAAAAGCCTAAAGACGGCGGGGCGCTAGGAAACCACATGGTACAAGATCCGGTCTGCCGTGTCTTTATTCCTCGCGATCATGCGGTAAAGGAGTCGATAGGCGGGCAAACCTACTTTTTTTGCAGCCGTGGTTGTGCAACGGCATTTGAAAAGCAACTCTCGGCCTAACATCCTGTGTAAGTGGAATCCGAGACCGTCTCGTCCTTATCGAAAAACAAAACCATCTGGCATTCATTGGCCTTAAAATTAAACAGTGGCGGGCCTGCTTTTCCCCCTGCAATCCGATTGTACGTCCACTTCTCTCCTCCGAAAAAGCGAGTAGTTTTCGCGTCTGGAGGCCCCAATTCCTTTTCGATCCACGCCCGGTCTTTGCCTTGATAACGGGTCAATGAGTTTTCGAGGTAAGGATTGTGGCTGCAGGCTCCCAAGAAAAGGCCGATTGCAAGGAGATAGACGGCTGCGTGCATTTTGCGTGTTCCTTCCGTGTCGTCCGCCCGGTGCGGATGAGCCATGCATAGTCGGGCAATAACGAATCGTTCTTCTGTCGTAGGACGAGTCTAGCATAGTGAGGCCGACCCGTTGCCTTGCCTGTGACTTACTTCTACAATAAAACGTGGTACAAGAGGTAGAAAGTTGAAGAGAAAAGAAAGGACTTTTACATGAAACTCTATCTGGATACGGCCAACGTAAAGGAAATTCAAGAAGGAGCCAGCCTCGGTCTGATTGACGGGGTAACGACGAATCCGTCCTTGGTGGCCAAGGAGGGGCGCAGTTTTAAAGAAATGTTGCTGGAGATCTGCAACATGGTCGACGGTCCCATTAGTGCGGAGGTCGTCGGGGTCGAATCCGAGGCCATGATTAAGGAAGGCCGAGACCTGGCGAAAGTCCACAAGAATATAGTCGTGAAGGTTCCGCTCATTCCTGAAGGGCTTCGAGCCACAAGGAAACTTGCTGCCGAAGGTATCCGTGTGAATGTGACGTTGTGTTTTTCTCCCACGCAGGCGCTGCTGGCTGCGAAAGCCGGTGCGTGGTGCGTGTCCCCGTTTATCGGCCGACTGGACGATGTCAGCTCCGATGGCATGGCACTCATCCGGCAGATCGTGACGATTTATAAGAATTATGACTACAAAACTCAGGTGCTGGTCGCGAGCGTCAGGCATCCGCAACACGTCGTGGAGGCGGCGCTGGCAGGGGGGCATATTTGTACGATGCCATACTCCGTGTTCCAGCAATTGGTCAAACACCCGTTGACCGATATCGGCCTGAAAAAATTCCTGGCGGACTGGGAGGCAATGGGAAAAAAGTAGTCGTTCCTACGCCGACGGGCGCCTGAGCCGGCTATCTGCGAGGCGGCGTGCGGCGGCGGAAAAAATGCGGTGAAACATCGGTCTGGTCAGTTTGCCCGTAAAGGTATTCTGCTGGCTGGGATGATAGGAGCCGATCAGCGACACTCCCCACGGCAACTCATAGGTTGCAGCA
Organism: uncultured Nitrospira sp.; assembly: GCA_902500995.1. Taxonomy (GTDB): domain Bacteria; phylum Nitrospirota; class Nitrospiria; order Nitrospirales; family Nitrospiraceae; genus Nitrospira_A. Next base: position 26,226 of record CABVSR010000001.1, on the reverse strand, counting down.
TGACCGAATTTCGGGCAGGGCGTGGGGAGTGCGCGCCCCATTTCACGGCACGCTTTGAAATAGTGATCAAAGGCAATTTTGCCCAGTACCACCACGACCGTCACCTTCTCCAACAGACGCAGCTCCCCCAACACAAACGGCCGACAAGCGCTGAACTCGTCCGGCAAGGGCTTGTTCGCCGGCGGCGCGCATCGCACCGTGGCGCCGATATAACAGTCCGTTAAAATCAGGCCATCACCCAGGTGTGTGGACGTGGGTTGGTTGGCAAATCCGAATCGATGCAAGGCCTCATAGAGCCAATCCCCGCTGCGATCTCCGGTGAACACCCGCCCTGTCCGGTTGCCTCCGTGGGCCGCCGGCGCCAAGCCCAGAATGTACAGTCTGGCTGTTGGATCGCCAAACCCCGGAATCGGCTTTCCCCAATAGGACCAGTCCCGGTACTGCCGGCGTTTCGTAGCGGCGATAGATTCGCGATACTCGACGAGCCTGGGACACCGCGTGCAGGCAACGATTTCCGTATTCAACATTGCAAGTGCCGACATGACGGGCAGTGTACCAAACCGACGACTTTCTTGTCCCGTAAGGGGCTTATTGATAGCATGGGTCTTTCAGCGTGACGAAAGGATACGCAGGGCATGCGGAACAATGATTGGGGGCTTCGGGCGTTTGTCGTCGGTCTCACCATGGTGCTGGGATTGGCACCGTTGTTTGCAGAAGTGTCGAGTGATTCAAAATCCTCGGCGCCTTCGGCCGTTCCGGCGGATGATCAGCGTCCCCAGGGGGCAGACCGCGCGGGCAGCTCCGCCGCAACCGAACCGGACGGTGTCCAGGAGCTGGAAGACCGGTTGGTGATTCTCCCTGAAATCAAACGGGAGGGTGAGCGCTTCTTCTTGAGTTCCTTCAAACTGCCCGACAAGTTGACCTTCGCGGGGCAGTCGATTCCATTGGATAACTGGCAGGTCCGTGAACGCATCGAGTATGAGTTCTATCAATTCCTGGAAGACCAGGGAGAGAGCATCATTCTCGCGAAACGGACGGGGCGGTGTTTTGCCCCCGCGGAAAAGCAATTGTCTGAAGCGGGCTTGCCGGACGATTTGAAATACATGTTGTTGGTGGAGAGCAAGTGCATCGCCGCCGCCTATTCTCGCGCCAAGGCTTCGGGCCCCTGGCAATTCATCAACTCCACCGGACGGCGCTATAAGTTGCACAATGAACGCTGGCTGGATGAGCGACGCAATCTCGAGATGTCTACCGAAGCCGCCATCAAATATTTGCGCTACCTCCGGGATTTGTATCAGGGAGATTGGTTTTTAGCCATGGCCTCCTATAATGCCGGCGAAGACCGCGTGCGCAAGTTGATCAAAGAGCAGAATGTGCATGATTACTGGCGCATGCATGGCCCGCGGGAAACCATGCGGTATGTCGCGCGAATTATTGCGGCGAAGGAAATCTATTCCCAGCCGGAAAAATATCTCGGCTTGACGAAGAAGGACCTGTATCCGCCGCTGGAGACAGAAACGGTCACCGTCACCATAAAGGAAGCCCAGCGCCGCCTGACATCGATCGCCGAGGAATATGGAACCTATTTTCTTGAATTGAAGATGCTGAATCCTGAGTTCACGAAGGATTACTTGCCAAAGGGCAGTTATCAGGTTAAGGTGCCCCGGCAAACCTGTCCGAACCGCTGTTTCAAGCAAGACAAGCTCCCGTAGTCCGCATGATACAGATCGGCGTCCCGCAGCCTCGCACCAGAGCCCTCCTCGCAAGGCTGTTGCAAGCGGGATTGCAGGCGGTTGATCCGTACGAGGCCGTGCGGCGTCAGGTCGGCGTCGGACGCAGGCACCTCACCATCGGTTCCCACCGGTACGCTCTTGAGAAATTTCAACGCATTGTCGTAGTGGGGGCGGGCAAGGCCTCGGCTCGCATGGCCCTGGCGCTGGAGCAGAAGCTAGGGCCGCGGATCGACGACGGCTTGGTCGTGGTGAAGTACGGGCATGGCGCGCCGACCACCACCATTCGTATCGTGGAGGCGGGGCATCCCATTCCCGATGCCGCCGGTCTTGAGGCCAGCCGTCAACTCATGGCGATGGTCAACAGACTCACGGCTGCTGATCTGTTGATCGTGCTCCTGTCGGGTGGGGCCTCCAGCCTGCTTCCTGCTCCTGCTCCCGGTATTCATCTTGAAGACAAACAGCAGACCACCAAACTATTACTCCGGTCCGGAGCCACCATCCATGAGATCAACGCGGTGCGCAAACACCTCTCCAGCCTCAAAGGTGGGCAGCTTGCCGCGGCGACTCCGGCGCGCGTGGCAAGTGTGATTCTGTCCGACGTGATCGGCAACGACCTCGGGACGATTGGATCAGGGCCCACCGCGCCTGATCCCACGACATTCGGAGAGGCGTGGGAGATTGTCGAGCGTTATGGGGTTTCGAAAACCATTCCCGCCTCCGTGCGAAAGCGTCTCAAGATGGGCATGCAGCATCGCGTGAAGGAGACGCCTAAACCCCGCGCTGCGCTGTTTCGCCGGGTCGACAACATATTGATCGGAGACAACCAAGCAGCGGTCGATGCGGTCGCTAGGGCTGCTCAGCAACAGGGCCTGCGCACATTGATCCTGTCCACCACGGTCACCGGAGAGGCGAGGGAGCTCGCAAAAACGTTCGGCGCCATGGCCCGCGAAATTGCCGGTCATGGACGTCCCCTTCAACGGCCCTGCTGTATCATCGCGGGAGGAGAAACGACGGTCACGATCCGAGGTGAGGGGACGGGCGGACGGGCGCAGGAGTTTGCCCTCGCGGCCGCAACCGAAATTGCCGGGTTGCCCGACATGTGGATAGCCGGGTTTGCTACGGACGGCACTGACGGGCCCACTTCTGTTGCGGGTGCCCTTGTCGATGGCCAAACAGTCGTCCGTGCGCGCCGGAAACAGCTCGATCTGTCCCGTGCGTTGCAAGAGAACGATGCCTATCCCTTCTTCGAGAAACTCCAGGGCCACATTGTCACTGGTCCTACCGGGACCAACGTCAACGACCTTTACCTCCTCCTCGCACTCTAGGTACGATCCTCTCCATGATTCCGTCACGTATTCTCTCTCTGGAGGAGAGCCACGATCCGCGCCTCGTCGGCGGTAAGGCCATGGGCTTGAGTCGGTTGCTCGCGGCCGGGTTCGCTGTGCCTCGCGGGGTATGCGTCACAACCGCTGTGTACCGGGATGTCCTGGCCGGGGCAGAGATTGATCCTGAACAGGTGTGGCGTCGATTGCCGCACGCGACTCCCGCGGAGCGAAGCTGGGAACTATCGCGAATTCGGGACTGTGTGATGAGGCAGGCCTGGCCTGCAGGATTGCCGGCTGAATTGGAACGGCGGTTGGCCGAGTTGACTCAGGATCCTGACATCCGATGGGCCGTGCGATCTTCGGCAACGAATGAGGATGTCGCACATGCCAGTGGAGCGGGGCTCTATCGCACCTCCCTCGGCCTGCGGTCTTCAGAGTTGGTACGGGGCGTTTACGATTGTTGGTTGTCGCTGTGGACGGATGCGGCGGTTGCGTATGCCATGCGAGCTGGAGGCGAGCGAGCCTGCCCGCTCATGGCGGTGGTGATCCAGCCGCTTCTCAAGGCCAGTACCGCGGGCGTGGCCTATTCGATTCATCCGGTGACTGGGCGCACCTCCCACGTCGTCGTCAACGCCGTGCCCGGACTCGCTGCATCCTTGGTGAGCGGCGAGGTCACGCCGGACCAGTACGTCGTTGAAGTGGCAGAAAGCGAGGCCAGGCCCATCCGCATCCGGCGACGGGTGTTGGCGAGGAAGCAGCAGAAGTTACTCTCCACGCCCGCTGGAGTACGGGTCGAGAGGATTGCGGATGCCGCCCAGGAGCAGTCCTCATTATCCGACGCGCAACTCGTCGAATTGGCCCGCCTGTCGAAGCGCATCGAGGCTGCGTTAAGCCGGCCGATAGACCTCGAGTGGGTGTGGGACGCGGAACAGTTGTGGGTCGTGCAGGCGCGACCGATCACCGGCGTCCACCCTTCCTCAGCGCTGACCAACGATGAGTGCGAGTGGACGCGGGCGAATCTGAAAGAAACCATGCCTGAGTTGCCGAGCCCATTGGGGCTCTCGTTTCTTGAGCGGTTCATGGACGCCTATATCATCGGGCCCTATCGCCGCCTCGGCTGCACGGTACCTGATGGACTGTCATCCGTTCGGGTCTTGCACGGGCGCCCCTATCTCAATGTCACGTTGTTGTACACGTTGGTCGCCCAACTCCGTGGGAATCCCTCCTTTTTAACCGAGCAGATGGGCGGGGAACCGCTGGGTGTGACGCCGCCGGTGCGCCCTTTGAATGGCCTCGCCCTCGCCCGCGCAGGGCTAGTCATGCTGCGGGAATGGCGAAGAGTTGTGCGAGAGGCCCCGGCCTATTTTGCCGCCATGAAACAGATGGCGGAGACATATCAACCCATCCACATCCAAAATCTTTCAACGACGGAACTCACTGGGGCCCTTGATCGCTTGGGAGATTGGCTTAGCAGGCACGAGATGACCTTCGGGATAGTGGGAGGAGTCGCGCAGAGCCTCCAGGCGATGGGCACATTGTTGCCTGGCTGGTTAGGAGCCGACTGGCGCGAGCTGTTGAACGCCTCCTTGCAAGGTCAGGGCAGCGTGATCAGTGCCCAACACATTCTGCGCATGGCGGAATTGGTCGAGGTTGCGAGGGATGAGCTCGCTGTGCAGCGATGGTTTCTCTCCGAAGGCTGGGAGGCTCCGGCGTTCCGTGCGGCGTTGGCAGGCACCAGGTTCCTGCGCCGGTTCGAGGACTATCTGGCTGACTATGGCCACCGCGCAGTCGGAGAGTCGGACATCATGACCCCGCGGATCGCGGATGAGCCGGATGCGGTCCTGGTCCTGTTGCAGACGCAGTTGCGCGCCGGGAAGGCCGTTTCACCAGGAGTCCTCACTGCCCAGCAAACGCAGCGGCGCCAAGAGGCGCTTGCAGAGATTCATCGACGGTTTGGCTGGCGGCAACACCGGGGGCTCGTTTTTCGTTGGTGGTACCGGCGGCTCAGCCGTTTTTGCGCGCTACGCGAAGCGAATCGCCATCATTTACTGTATTACTCCACGGCGGTTCGCCATCTCCTGCTCCAGCTCGGCGAGCGGATGGTAGAGCAGGGAGTCTTGAGCCGGCGTGACGATCTCTTTTTTCTGACGGTCGAAGAGCAGGCGCTGGTGAGTCAGGGAGTCCAACGTGATTGGCAACGGCTCGCCCACGAACGTCGGGATGAATGGACACGCCATCACCGGAGGCAGGTTCCTGACACGATTCGAGACTGGGAGGCGGTTCTCGAGCAGGGCCTTACGTTCCCAGAAGGCGGAGCGAGCGAGGGGCGGCTCGGCGGCATTGCCGTCAGCGCCGGAACGGCCACCGGTCCGGTTCGCATCGTTCGCTCGACCGACGACTGGAAGCGAGTGCGGCCAGGCGACATTCTCGTCGTTCCGGTGATCGATCCAGGGATGGCGCCCTTATTCGGTATGGTGGCCGGCCTCATTGCTGAACTGGGAGGTACGCTCTCGCACGGCGCCATTATCGCGCGGGAATACGGCCTTCCGGTCCTGGTCAATGTGCCCTATGCCATGAGCCGATTGCGCGAAGATGAGCCGGTCCAAATTATCAGTGCAACAGGCACAATCCGACGCCTGGTCCCTTGACGTTTCATCGGCTTTCTCGTACCCTCTACGCGATTTCCCTACAACGTGCGGCTGAGAGGGATGACGGCGGTGTTCTGTGGTCGTGAGGACCGATCATGATTGATCTCACCTCCGCAGCCTTTGTCGCGGGTGGGGTGGCCGGCATCGGGATCGGCATCTTAGTCACCGGATGGTGGGTGACGACTCGCACCTATTCCCGGGTCCAGGCACAGGTGCTCGAAAGCGGGGAACGCGCCCAACGAGCCGATGCCCTGGCGGTGGTGCTGCAACAGCGCCTGGATGACCAACAGGTCGAAGTCGCACAGCTGCGGCAGGCGCTGGCCGACTCTCAAGAGCGCCGAACCAAAGCCGAAACGCGGCTGGAAGAGCTCAGTCGGAGCGTGGAAGACCAGAGAACCATGCTCAGCCAGGCGCGGCAGGAATTGCACGAATCCTTCGAAGCCTTGTCTGGGCAAGCGCTGAAACACAACAATGAGGCCTTTCTGAATCTTGCCCGCGCCTCATTTGACACGCTGCACGCGGAAGCCAAAGGGGAATTGTCGCAACGCCAGCAGGCTATCGGTGAACTGGTGAAGCCGCTGGAGGAATCGCTCCAGCGCTACCAGGCGCAATTGCAACAGGCGGAACACATTCGCCAGCGCGAGTACGGCGGGCTGGACCAGCAGTTGAAGTTCATGGCCGAATCCCACCAGCGGCTCCAGCAGGAAACCGGTAATCTGGTGAAAGCGTTACGGGCCCCCGCGGTGAGGGGGCGGTGGGGGGAAATGACCCTCCGCCGTGTGGCTGAACTGGCGGGGATGGTGGCGCATTGCGACTTTATGGAGCAGGACTCGGTCGACTCCATGGAAGGATTGCTCCGGCCCGACATGGTTGTGTATTTGCCTGCGGGCCGGCAGATCGTGGTGGATGCCAAGACCGTCCTCGCAGCCTATCTCGATGCCTATGAAGCGGAGGATGACCAGCAGCGGCAGGGGCACTTGCGTCGCCACGCCACCCAGGTGCGGACCAGAATGGATGCGCTCAGCCTGAAGGCCTATTGGGCGCAGTTTGGAAAGACTCCGGAATTTGTCGTGTTATTTCTCCCCGGCGAACAGTTTCTCGGCGCCGCGCTGGAGCAGGATCCCACCCTGATCGAGGACGGCTTCGCGCAGGGGGTCGTCCTCGCGACGCCGGCGACACTCATGGCGCTCTTGCGCGCCGTGGCCTATGGGTGGAGGCAGGAGCAATTGACCGAACATGCCGAGCAGGCGGGCCGGCTGGGGAAGGACCTCTACGAGCGGATGGCGGTCCTCACCGATCACCTCAATGAGATCGGACAGGCGCTCGGGAAAAGTGTCGGGGCCTATAACAAGGCGGTGGGATCGTTGGAATCGAGGGTCTTGCCTGCCGCTAGAAAATTTAAAGACCTCGGGATATCATCTGAGAAAGAGATCGCGATGCTGGAAACCTCCGGCGTCGACCCAAGGACGGGAATTCCTTTTGTGGCTGAAGAGGTGAGGACGTCAGGATGATGCAGCCCCAGGACATGGTCGCCGAGTTTCATCGCAAGTTCGATATTCTGGTCGGCGACCGGCCGTCCATTCCGACCGAGGCCACGCGTCAGTTGCGTGTGCGGCTGATTCACGAAGAATTCGCCGAGCTTCAGGAAGCCATGGCCGCGCAGGACCTGCCGGCGGTGGCCAAGGAATTAGCCGACCTTTTGTATGTGGTCTATGGCACGGCCGTGTCCTACGGGCTGGATATGGATCCGGTCTTTCGCGAGGTGCACCGGTCGAATTTGAGCAAAGTCGGGGGCTATAAGCGGGAAGACGGCAAGTGGGTGAAACCACCGACCTATTCTCCGGCCGATGTGCAGCCCCTGCTCGCCAGACAATTGTCCCAACGTGTGAGCCCGGTTTCTCAAGTGGACACCGGGATGCAGGAGTCAGAAGCGTAGTATGAAAGAGTTGTATTGTCCGGCCTGCGGCACGCCCTGCGTCAGAGTGACATCCGGCACCAGTCTTATCGAGAAGACGCTGAACCGGTTGTCTATTTTTCAGGTTCGTTGCCAGCTGTGCACGACTCGTTTTCAGGCCCGCAGGCCGGGGAACCGCTTGACGACGCAGGAATTCGATCGCCGCGAGTACCGTCGACTGTCTGTGAACTTCGCTGCCACGTTGATTCTGGATCAACCGGCGGCCGGAGGGGTCGTCACCGACATTTCGATGGGCGGATGTACCTTGCAGGCGACCACATCGCTTCCCCGCGGCACCTTCGTGAGGTTCGTGTTACACGGCCCGGCCGGCCGTCCGGACATCAAGGTCGACGCCGCGATGATCTGTTCGATCCAACCTCAGTCGATCGGGATGAAGTTCCTGGAATTTCAGCCTGAAGATAAGCAGCGCATGGGGCAGCTGATCCTTGAGCTCCTTGCGGATCAACAAGCGCCTCCCCGCATTTCCGTCTAATCTCAAGACTCAGCCGAGCGGTTTCCATGTAGAGAGGTCGGCTCTCCGCTGCGGCCGGGAGAGTCAATCTGCTGGAAAGGTCAGGACTTCGCTCTGATCGTGACCGGCAGATTGTCGAGAAGCCGGATGGTTCCAATCCGAATCGCGCCGAGGAGAATGGCTTCGCGCTGAACCGTCCGTACCGGTTCCAGGCTGGAAGGATCGCAGACGGCCAGATATTCTGCCTTCACCGCTCGCTCGGTTGCCGCTACACGCGCCATCACCCGTTGTATACGCGCCCCCCGGCGTTCTCCTTCACGAATGACGGCAGCGCCCGCCTGCAGTGCGCGATAGAGAACAGGTGCGGCCTCCCGCTGCTGAGCGGAGAGGTAGACGTTGCGAGAACTCAGCGCCAACCCGTCACGTTCCCGCACGGTCGGATGGACTCTCAGCGCACCCGGGAGGTTGAGGTCCTTCGCAAGTTGATGCACGAGGGCGGCCTGCTGGAAATCTTTTTGCCCGAACCAAGTCGTGTCAGGCTGGACCAGCGACAGCAATTTTGTCACGACGGTGGAGACGCCCTGAAAATGGTGCGGGCGTGCCTCACCTTCCCAGCGCCGTGCCAGTGGCGGGACCGCGACGATGGTCTGAAAACCGGCCGGGTACATCGCTGCGGCCGTCGGGGCAAAGATCGCATCGACTCCTTCTTTCGCGCATAGCGCACGGTCGAGTCGAAACCGGCGAGGATATTTCGCGAGGTCTTCCGTCGGGCCAAATTGGGTTGGATTGACAAAAATGCTGACGACCACGGCGTCGCAAGCCAAGCGCGCGGCCCGAATCAAGGCGCGATGTCCCTCATGCAAGGCCCCCATGGTCGGGACAAATCCGATCGTCACTCCTTCGCGATGCAGACGGCGGCTCCAGTCGGCCATGGCCGACGTCGTGCGAATGGTCTTCACGCGTGGGGACTCGGAATCGGAGGTGGACTGCAGGCCGGTCTCGACCCGTAACGCGAATTCGGCTGCGGATCAAGCAAGCGGACGACCGATCGATCAGCCAGCCTGTCCAGGAGCTCGCGGAGGCTTTTGCCAAGCACCGGATGGTGCCGCTCAGGATCGAGCTCAACCAACGGCGCCAGCACAAATCGGCGTTGATGGAGACGCGGATGGGGCACGGTGAGGTCCGTCTCCTTCAGCACCAGGTCATCGTACAAGAGGAGATCGAGATCAAGGGTGCGCGGCCCCTTGCGATTGTCCTGATCCCGCCCCAATGCCCGTTCGATTTCACGGCACACCTCCAGCAGGCTCTTGGGCGTAATGTTCGTTTCGATTTGCACAGCCCCATTCAGGAACCAGGCGGGCCCGAGAGCCGCGCCGTCTTCTATGGGTTCGGTTTCATACAGCGACGAAACGGCCTCCAGCCGTGAATGCGGCAGGAGACCCAGAAGGGTAACGGCTCGATCGCAAAAATCGATCCGGTTACCCAGGTTAGAGCCGAACCCGATAAATGCTGTGGCCATAGGGTAAAGCCGGCTTTCAGTGTCCTGTGTCAGCCACGCTCGAAGCTAGAATCCCGTCTTGCGGATGCGCTCCACCGCTTCCGCGAGCCGCTCTTTCGTCGTACAGACGGTCATGCGGATGTAGCCCTCGCCAGGCGCCCCGAATCCGTTGCCCGGTGTCGTCACGATACCGGCCTTTTCCAGAAGATGGGCGGTGAAGGAGGCAGAGGTATACCCCTTCGGCACCGTGACCCAAATGTAAAAGGCTGCGGGAGGCGGATCGACCTCTAAGCCTAACGTCTTCAAGCCCGGGACGAGCGTGTCGCGCCGCTCTTGATAAATCTTACGTAATCCGTCCGTGACGGAGTCATCCAGCCCGAGCGCCGTGATGCCGGCCGCTTGCACGGCTTCGAAGACGCCCGAATCCAGCTGGCTTTTCACGCGGCCGAGTCCGGCCAGAACCTCTTTGTTGCCGACGGCGAATCCGATCCGCCAGCCGGTCATATTGTAGGTCTTGGAAAGGGAGTGAAATTCCACGCCGACCTCTTTCGCGCCGTCGACTTCGAGGAAACTGGCCGGCCGTTGACCGTCGTAGAAGATTTCCGAATAGGCCGCATCGTGGCAGACGATAATCTGGTTCTCCTGCGCGAATTCCACGACACGCTTGAAATAGTCCTTGCTCATGATCACGGATGTCGGGTTGTTCGGGGAGTTCAGCCACATCAGTTTGGCTTTCTTCGCCACATCCTTCGGGATGGCATTGAGATCGGGCAGGAAGCCGTTGGCCTTTGTGAGGGGCATGATGTGCGAGACCCCGCCGCAAAAGCTGGTCCCGACCGGATAGACGGGATAGCCGGGGCTGGGCACCAGGACGATGTCGCCTGGGTCGATAAACGCCAGATGAACATGCCCGATCCCTTCTTTGGAGCCGATGAGAGTGAGAACTTCATGGGCCGGGTCGAGCGTGACATTAAACCGTCGCTTGTACCAGTCGGCCACGGCCTTGCGGAACGAGAGCATGCCTTCGTAGGAAGGGTATTGGTGATGTTTGGGATTCTTTGCCGCTTGATACAGGCTCTCGATGATGGGCGTTGGTGTCGGCAGATCCGGATCTCCGATGCCAAGGTTGATGATATCGACCCCGCGCGCAAGTGCCTCTTGTTTCATCTTATCGATGGCGGCAAAGAGATAGGGAGGCAGCGTTTTGATGCGGGTCGCGACTTCAATCGGAAAACCGGCCATGCGAGAGCACTCCTTTGTTAACCCGAGCGGCGGCGCTCAGCGGTATACGACAGATGGCGGCCGGCCACTGCCAGCCGGGAATCGGAAGAGGCTAGCCTACCTCAGGACCAGTCTTGCAATCAACGGAGTGGTACAGAAGACCGGGCAACGCGTAGCGCTTTGTGACAAGCAGCGGCGTGAGCTTTCCGGAGATCGAGACGGGCCTTGCGTCGTTGCGGGAAAGGTTAGACAAATTCCCGATCCTATGGTGTCGTGAGCCTATGGATGCCACCAGCTTGTGGCCCGCAGCCGCAGTCCTGATGCTCGCGCTCGCGACGGCGATGGTCCTTCCCCCCGCCCGTCCACGCCAGGTCTCGGCGACGACGCACTGTCCGTCCCTCGACGGACTTCGAGGATATCTGGCCTTGGCTGTGTTTCTCAGCCATTCGTCCGTCTGGTACTTCTATCTGCGATCGGGGACCTGGGATGTTCCTCCATCCAATATGTACACACAGCTAGGACAAGGCAGCGTGACCCTCTTCTTTATGATCACAGGGTTTCTGTTCTGGTCGAAGGTTCTGGAGGGACGCCGGCAGCCGATCGACTGGTCGCGCCTCTATCTGTCCCGGGCCCTCCGGCTGGGGCCGTTGTATTTCGTAACGGTGGTATGCGTCTTCCTCATGTCGTTCGGCCGCGCCGGTTTTGGCTTGCGCGAGGCTCCGGCGGTCGTTGCCGGACAGGCCGCACAATGGCTTTTGTTCACGATTCCCGGTATCTCGGCCATCAATGGATTTACGGAAACGGTTCCACTGGCGGGAGCCGTATGGTCCCTGCCGTATGAATGGTTGTTCTATGCCTGGTTGCCTGTAGCCGGCTTCTGTCTTCGCACAGGCCCCCCGGCACACTGGGTGATCGTCAGTCTCACGGCTGTGGTGATCCTAGTGCTGGTCATGCCACAGATGTATCTGCCCGTTCTCTATGCGTTCGGGGGAGGGATCGCAGCGGCCGGTCTGGTGCGAGTTGCTGCCATCCGGGTCATGCTTGCCCGTGGCGTATGGGGAGCCATCGCGGTCCTGTGCCTCGTGACGACCTTCTGGCTGTTTCCCACGGCCTATACGGTTCCGGCCGTTCTGCTCCTGTCAGGGGCCTTTCTCATCATCGCTTGCGGGAATTCTCTCTACGGCATTCTCGCATGGCCCCCATCGCTGGCTTTAGGTGAAATGGCCTACAGTATCTACCTGCTGCACAGTATCGTCTTGTTTGTGACCTACCGAATTCTGCTTGCCGAATGGGCCGCAGCCTTTTCCCCGGTGGAACATTGGGCCATTGTGCTCTGCCAGGTCCCCGTCCTCCTCCTCATCTGCTTTGCGACGTTTCGCTTCGTGGAAAAGCCGGGCATGGATGCCGTGCCACGCTGGCATGCCTGGCTGGTCGCTCGCCGGTCAAACCCTGGCCCCGCCGTATTGCCGGTCGGCCGGCAGGGATCACGATCTGCATGGCCGGGCGGTTGACAGGGGTGGCGTCGCTCATTACAGTCAAGGCAGACTCCCGATCAGACGGCCTGTTGTCTGTCTCGCTTACGATTGCCGATCGCGCTGCCATGAAAGCACTCGCGCCTTGTCCGTCAAGTCCTAACTGCGTCTCGACGCAGGCAACGGATCAGAGCCGCTGGATGGCCCCGTTTCGGTATCAACAAAGTCTGGCCGGCGCAAAGGACCGGCTCAAGTCCATCGTGAGTCTGTTGCCTCGCACCAAACTGGTCGAGGAGACGGAGGGTTACCTCCATTATGAATTCACCAGCTTCTTGCTACGATTCGTGGATGACGTGGAATTTGTTTTTGATGAGGGGGCCAAGTTGGTTCAGTTTCGCTCAGCCTCCCGGACAGGCTATAGCGACCTTGGCGTGAATCGACGGCGGATGGAGGACATCCGCAGCTTGGTCGAAGGCAAGTTGTAGTGAAACATCGGATAGAGTGTCCTGCCGGCGTGAGCGTTTCCCGAAGCGTCGCGTGTCTTGACGGACGGCGGGGGTTGATTTGGTCGATCGAGGGCGTCAAGATAGGTTTGAGCGAGAAACGGGACTGCCGTCATAGGAATAGACGAGGTTCTGCTGTGATCAGACGAGTGATCCATCTCATATCCCTGTTGTGCCTAGCCCTCTTGAGCGCCTGTGTCTCCGTGCAGGTGGATCCGCTGACGACCAAAGAATTCGAACCGCGCGCGGGAGCCGAGGGCGTGACGACGTTACAGCGCGAGCCCAACCATGGCCATGTGCAGATCGCCCGTATTGTCGCCACCAGTGAATACGCCAGTGAAGAGACCTTGCGCGACCGCATCCTGGCACGAGCGAAGGAATTGGGCGCAGACGCCGTCGTGCTCGGGGAGGCGGACGTCCGGCGCCTGGCAGACCGGGGCCCTACGTTTCAATCGACGATGGGGACGGGGGTGCCGGGAGGAGTGGCGAACAATAACAATTCTTACCGCGGCGGCGGGTATTGGAATCCGTTCCGGATGGATGCCTGGAGTTTTACCCAAGGTGCCGGCGGCGGACAAGGTTGGATGCTTCACATGTCCGGACTCGCCATTCGGTACCTGTCAGAAGACGAACTGCGCGCCACCCGTACAGCTCCCTCCACGCCATAGCTGCGTTTCATCACTGCTGAGGTCGTTGCCGCGTCCTTCCTCAAAAATATCTGCTACATTAAAAGGGTGCGTCGTGAGCCAAGTTTCTTGACCGAATGTCACAAATTTGACATAACAGACCATATTCCGTTCGAGTTAGGATCAATGTGCGGCACCCCGGGACTAAAACTTTCCGCATTTCGTTCTTCATCCATATCTTTCGTGCGTGGACCCTTAGGGACACATAACATACGATGTCTGTCGTAAATGTCGACCAGCAGCACCAGGCGGTGTTGCCCCATGTTCGAATTCAGCCGGCGAAGGGCTTGCTGGAATTGGATTTGGCCAGCCTGTGGCAGTATCGGGAGCTGATTCATATTCTCGTCTGGCGCGATGTGACCGTGCGGTACAAGCAGACCCTCCTCGGCGTGGCCTGGGCTATGTTTCAACCTGTGGCGACCATGCTGATTTTTACGGTCGTCTTCAGCGTGATGGGGAAAATTCCCTCCGACGGCTTTCCCTATCCGGTGTTTCTCTATGCCGGTCTGTTGCCCTGGTTTTATATTTCGCAGGCTTTGAGCCGGGGCGGGACCAGCCTCGTGGGCGAAGCGCCCCTCATCAGCAAAGTGTATTTCCCACGGCTCATCCTGCCGCTCTCCGCGACGATTGCCCCGCTGGTCGATCTGTTTCTGGCCTTTATCGCGTTCCTCGGCCTCATGGCCTGGTTTGGCGTCGTGCCGACCTGGCGAATCCTTCTGTTGCCGCTTTTTGCGGGATTGGGCGCGCTGATCACCTTGGCCGCAGGGCTGTGGGTGTCGGCGCTCTACGTCAGGTACAGGGATGTCGGGCATATCCTCCCCATGTTCATTCAATTATGGATGTTTGTGTCACCGATCCTGTACCCGGTCAGCAAGGTGCCGGAAGCCTGGCGCGCCATTTACTCATTGAATCCGGTGGTCAGCGTGGTGGAGGGATTTCGTTGGGCGTTGATCCCGGGATTTCAGGTGGATTTTTCAATGGCGCTTCCCAGTCTGGGCATCGTCTTTGTCGTCTTCGTCGGCGGATTGATCTATTTCCGCTCGATGGAGCGAACATTTGCGGATGTGATTTAAATGAGTACGATCGCGATTCGCGCAGAAGGGGTGTCCAAACACTATCGGCTCGGGGCAGCGGTTCAGCACAATACCCTCCGCGATCAAGTCATGCATCGTCTCAAAGCCCTCACACGATGGGGTTCTGCAGGGCCTGAATCCGATCCGTCTTTTTGGGCGGTGAAGGATGTTTCGTTCGAGGTCAAGCAGGGCGAAGTGCTCGGCATCATCGGACACAACGGGGCCGGGAAAAGCACGTTGCTCAAGATTCTATCCCGCATCACGCAGCCCACCAAGGGCACGGTGGATATCTACGGGCGCGTCAGCTCGCTCTTGGAAGTCGGAACGGGCTTTCACTCCGAGTTGACCGGGCGAGAGAACATTTTTTTGAACGCCGCGATGTTGGGCATGCGCCGGGATGAAGTCCGCAGAAAATTCGACGAGATCGTCGCCTTCTCAGGCGTGGAAGATTTCATTGATACGCCGGTCAAACGGTACTCGAGCGGGATGTATGTGCGATTAGCCTTTGCCGTCGCCGCGCATCTGGAGCCGGAGATTCTCATCGTAGACGAAGTGCTGGCGGTGGGCGACGCGAGTTTTCAGCAGCGGTGTCTCGGGAAAATGGAAGAGGTGAGCCGGAGCGGGCGCACGGTCCTCATCGTCAGCCACAATATGGGCATCATTGAAGGTCTGTGCGAGCGGGCGATTCTGCTGGAGAAGGGCCGGGTGGCAAAAATCGGCAAGACACAGAGCGTGGTGGAGGGGTATGCCGATGCGATTCGCAGCCAGGCGAGCATGGCGATCGGCGACCGCCCGGACCGCGTGGGACTCGGAGAGATCCTCCTCACCGAGATCGATCTGTTGGACAAGGATCGGCATTCCGTGGCGGCGGCCATTACGGGCCGCGATGTGATTATCCGGATGCGTTATCGCTGCGCGGAAGGCAAAGAGTTCCGCAACTGCCGGGTCAGTATTTCCGTCAACGGGCGGAAGGGCCAGGATCTCTTCGTCCTTTCGACGGATATTGTGGATCCGACGCCATTGACCCTGCGGGGAGAGGGATACGTGGATTTCATCGTGCCCGAGTTGCCCTTGACCGGGGGGGCGTACTTTTTCCAGTCCTATATCGAGGCCAACGGCCATGCCCAGGACTGGATCAAGAACGTCGCGCCATTTTCGGTGCTCGATGCCGATTACTACGGCACAGGCAACCTCTGCCCGCCCGGCTGGGAAGCCAACGGCGTGCTGGTTCGGTATGGTTGGGAATCCAGCGACAAACGCCAGGGCAATACGGTGCCGTTTTCCGCTCGCCAAGGATAAGCTGGTCGAACCACTCTTCGATCAGCCACCCGGCCCTTCCTGCCTGCATGACCCTCGTCGATAAATCACTAATCGCTCCGCAACTGACCAAGAGTGCGTTACGATTTGCCCTATCATTCCGGATGGGGTCGGCTGAGGCGTACGCATGGGGTCAGGGTTCGAAGACGGTCAACAGGCACAGCTCGAATTAGCCGGTTTGAAGCGCACGCTGAAATGGACGAACATTCAACGCGAACAGTTGTTGGACCGCCTCGATCTTCTCCGCCTCGATAATCAGCGCCTGCAAGAACGTGTCGAAGAACTAGAGCGCAGATTGGCGGAAATCACACAGCAGCAGGTCCTGTTCTAATCCCCCCGAGACAGCTTCCGCTTCTTCCCCGCATGGCCGTTCCAGCTCTTCTTCAATAGCGCCTTCGTGATACAGTAGTGCGTTCAGGTCTCCAGAGAGGGCCCCTGAGGGCCTCACGTCGCCATGACACATCTCATCAAAACGGCCGAGGACGTTCGCTGGTTGCTCACGCACACGCAGGGGTTTCGTGGCGGGCGCGTGGCGGAGGTGCATCTGGCCAAACGGTGGATGTTCGACGAAGAGTCAGGCCGGGAGGTAACCGCAGGGAGCCTCGTGACGGTGGTGATACGATACCACCTGCAGGGCATCCTCCGGATTGCGAAACTCGCGCTCCAAGCGGTGTCCGATGTCTCGATCTTTGAGCAGGACGGCGCGGACTGCACGTCGCTCGGCACGATTCATGTGGAGTGCCATGAAGGCACATTGCGTTTCTGGTTCGATCCGGAGGGGAACTTTTATGTGGTGTGTGAGGAGGCCCTGCTGGAGGAGGTCTCGTTGCCGCACAGCGAGACGGACCTGGATCCGGGTGCCGCAGAGTGGATTTTCCAGGCTGAA
Source organism: uncultured Nitrospira sp. (assembly GCA_902500995.1). Classification (GTDB taxonomy): domain Bacteria; phylum Nitrospirota; class Nitrospiria; order Nitrospirales; family Nitrospiraceae; genus Nitrospira_A. Next base: position 9,438 of record CABVSR010000001.1, on the reverse strand, counting down.
GCCGGGGATCCGCCCACCGTCGACTGGCTGCTCAATGCCCTCGATCAGGCGGGGCTGCCATGCGTATGGAAAACAGCGGCGCGCCGGTCAGAAGCGCCGCGGGCCTTGTGTTGGGAAGGCGAATTGATGGCCGCAGCCGGCGTACATGCTGGTTCACCGGCAGCGCTCCTGGTACGCGCCTATGAACCGATCGACGGGGCCGGCTTCGGTATCAGACTTCAGCCGCGACAGACTTCCGGTCGGCTCGATCGGCGGCTCATGCGAGCGGTCACCGACGTGGTGACGCAAGGGTTTGCAGGGACGTACCTGACGGGAGAGACGGTCGTATCAAGCGGGGAATGGTGAGGGAGGAGTTCGGGCGTCAGCTGACGTGCCCGTGCCGACCGTTTCCATTCCCGTTCCCATTCATGCTCCCGTTCCCACGACCGTTCTTCGCGCCTTTCCGGTTGACACATTCCACCAGGTGCCAGAACTTCATCGGATTGACTTTTTCTTTGCGGGCGACGTGGAGCTCGGTGCCTTCCAGCACCGTGTTCAATGAGAGATCGGTCCGGAAACCGATGTGTTTGCAGAGCGGAGAAATGACTTTCTCGACCGCGGCGATGAGCTTATTGCCGTTGCTGAAGTGATTCAGCATGATGATGCGGCCGCCCGGCTTGCATACGCGGATCATTTCGTTGACGACCTTCCGATAGTCGGGCACAGCCGTGACCACATAGGCCGCCATGACCGTATCGAAGGTATCATCAGGGAAGTCCATTTTCCCCGCGTCCATCAACATGAGCCGAACATGGTCCAGGTGATAATGCGATTGGCGTTGCCGCGCCTTGGCCAGCATGCCTGACGAAAGATCGATACCCGTGATGTTGCAGTTTTTGGGATAGTATTCGAGGGCGATGCCCGTTCCCACGCCGACTTCGAGGATGTTTTCTTCCGGCCGGATCCTCAGGTTGCGCACGCACGCTTCGCGCGACTCATGAAAGATTTTCCCGAAAATGTGATCGTAGACGCCGGAATAACTCGTGTACACTCGCTCGACTTTGGCGATATCCATCGTCCCTCCGCAAAATCACGCCTCTCTGCCCGCACAACTCTGCAGTGCAGAAGTGACGGCGATAAGAAGTGTGGCGTGGAAAAATCTATGAAGGCGGGAACGTAACTCGGATGACTCGTCCTCACCCGCCGGATAAGAACGGGCATAATGTAGCCAATGCACTGATGGCTAGTCAACAGGTTCCTCGCGGTTTTTGCCTGCCCTCACCAACTGTTCGGGCTTGATTCTTCGGGAAGGCCTGTGGGAAGTTTCGGCAATGATGCTCGCCGGTGCGTTTGCCATCGTGCTGTTTCTCGGACTGATCGTCGGCGATTGGATGTACTTCACCCGCCTGTCGTCCGATGCCAGCCGGTACGGGTATGGAATCGGGCAGGTGGAAGACCGGTTTGTCGCTCTGACCGTCCCGAAGCTGCTGCGCGCATTCGACGGCAATGGGTTCTTGAGTTTGCCCCACGGGGTCGCGCGTGTGTTTCCCGAAGCGAATCGGATGATCATCCGGCCGACCCATCGCCTCTTCTCCATGCGCTTTCGCACCGCCTGGCCGCTGAAGGGCTGCATCGAATTGGCATCGGAATCGGAGGGGCTCCGGATGGTGTGCACAAAGCGGGTGCCATGGTCGTCCTCGATCCTGACATTGCTCTGGTTCAGCCTGGTGGGATTCGGAACGCTCGGCTTCCTCGTCACCTACGTCCTGCAAGGCGGGCTCGAATCGTTGGGGAGTGTGTTGCTCGGGATCGGCGTTACCGGGGTGGGACTGATCGTCGTCGCCTTCGGCCTGCTCACGGTCACGGTCGCCTATCGCATCGAAAACACGCGCCTGATGCTGGTGTTCACGGAACTCAGAGCCGTGGCGGTGGACAACGAAGGCGCCGCCCAGCGGCCATGACCGGCGACCAGCCAGGCGCGGTCGGTGCCCAGCACGCCATGGGAACGCACCAGGCTAGGCTTGGGGGCGATACAGATCGAGCAGATGGGTGAATTCGGGCGGCAGGTCGCGCAGTGCTCCGGATCGCACCAGGCCTGCAATGATCCCGCGATGTTTCTGGCTCAAGCCTGATTCGACAAACGCCTGTCGAAAACAGGTCCATCGCTGGGTGGTGTCCGTTCCCAGGCGTTCAAGTTGCTCCGGCGGCAAGGCTTTCAGCGAGGCGGTGAGGGTTCCCAAGGCCTTTTCGACGCTGTCGTAGGGAGCCGCCAAATTCAGGCGGCTGTAAAACAGATCGAGATGCCCGCGGAATTCATTCCGCAGTGCATCGACCGGCCCGGCTCCACGTTGAGCTGTCTTCTGCTCGCCCATGCCCGACTCCTTGGCTTGTGAGATGTTCCGGGAAGCTTACGGGAGACACGAAGCGGGGCGCAACGCGTTTCATGCACCGCGGTCATTTTTTTATATGGAGGTTCTGATGAGCTGTCGATCCCTGTTGGTTCTCGTCGGCCTGTTGGTCACCGGGCTGGCCGGTTGTTCTCACCACCATGGAAGTTATCAGCATGCCAAAGGAGACTATTACTGGGGCAAGGCCACTCAGGATGTGAGTGGTCTGGTTGAAAAACATGTCAAGAATCCGGAGACCGTCAAGCAGGTGAATGTGGTCATGGGAGAAATGATCACCGAGATCAAGTCGGCCCGGGAACAACAGCGCCAATCTCATCGCGCGCTCTATGAATTGAATGCGAACTATTCGGCCTCGCCGGAGGAGTTCACGAAAATCCTCGACGAATTGAATAACAACCGGATGCGTTCCGCCGCCAAAATCCTGGGGCTCCGGTTCAAGATGAAAGCGCTCTTGACGGCCGAGGAATGGACGGCGCTGTCCGAAGAGCTGAAGCGGTATGGTAGCCGTTACTACGGCAAAGGCCCAGACGCCGGTTCCGCTCACTAGCCGGGAATCCGGGTTTGGTTCAGGCCAGCCGCTGTAGGCCAGGTCGATGGTTCAGGAACAGCAGGTGCGTGCCGTCTCCGGTCACCTCCACTCCGCTGACCCCTGCATGGTCGATGCGCGCCTGGCGCAGCGCATTCAGGTCCAGTCGCAGATAATGGGCCAGCAGCGCGCGAATGACGTCGCCGTGGGACACGAACACGTAGGGTGCCTCCTGCTCGATCTGCAGGGCCTGCTCGACCGCCGCGACGGCGCGCAGTTGTACCTCGCGAAGCGTTTCACCGCCTGAAGGACGGGCACGGTCCGGGTGACTGTACCAGTCGCGCTTGGCCGGATCGTCCGCCAAATCCTTCCAGTACCGATTGAGCCAGTCGCCCACCCCGATCTCGCTCAGCCCCGGCGCATGATGCAACGGGGCCGCATGCGTCCGCCCGATGATCTCCGCCGTTTGCACGGCCCGCAGCACGGGACTGGTTACGATCCCGGCGATCCGGGTCGTGGCGAGCATCTCGGCACAGGCCAGGGCTTGCTGTTCGCCGGTCTGGTTCAGAGGGATCGGCTGGTTTCCCATGACTTGTCCCGATCGGTTCCAGTCGGTTTCTCCATGTCGGATCAAAAATAAAGTCGGCATCGTGATCGTGTGGCCTGTTTAAGGGGAAGGTGCGGATTGGCCCGTGCCGGTCAGCGGAACCGGCGCCCAATGCAGACCCCCGTCGGTCGATCGGTATAACCCGCTCCCGTTGGTACCGAGATAGAGCAGCTGGGGGTCGCTTTGGCTGAGGCTGATCGTGCGAATATTCAATGTGGCGAGTCCCTCATTGTGCGGGCGCCAGGTTTTTCCGCCGTCGGTAGTTTTGTGCACGCCGTCCGGGCCACCGATGTAAAAAATATCGGCGTCCGCCGGATGCAGGGCCAGCGTGCTGATGAATTGGTTCGATAGCCCTTGCCCGATCTGTTCCCAGTGCTCACCGCGATCCGCGGATCGAAACAGGCCTTTGGTGGTCGCAGCATAGACCATCTCGGAGTTCCGCGGATCCACCGCCAGCACATTCACGCCCAGCGCCATGGCGGCGTTGAGCACGTCGTCGGGAATGAGCCCGTTATTCTTCTTCTGCCAACTCGTGCCGCCGTCTTCACTGCGATAGGTGCCGCCGGTGGTGCCGGCGTACAACACGCGGGGGTGCTGATGGTCCATGGTGATGCAGGTCACAATGTGCACTTCCTTCATGCCGGCCATCCGCTCTTCCCATTCCCGCCCCCCGTTTTTGGAGAGGAAGGCGCCGACCGTGGTGGCGAGATAGATCAGTTCGGTATTGTCGGGATGGAAAATGATTTCGTTGATGAACGACACATGCTCCTTGAGACCGACATTGTGTGGGAGCCAATGCTGCCCGCCGTCGGGACTCTTGTAAATGGCATCGCCCATGGTGCCGGCATAGACGGTAGCGGGGAGCTTCGGGTCGATGGCGATCGTGGTGACTCGTCGAGCGGTGAATGCCGGAAACTGTTCCCAGGTCGCGCCGCCGTCCCGCGTTTTATGGACGGCATCGTTCGTGGCCACGTAGACAATGTTGGGATTCGAGGGATGGAGCGCGATTGAGACCACGGCCGATTCACGGCTCCCGCAGGCCAGCAACAACAGGCCGATCAGGCAGATCGATGGCCGGAGCCAGGTCGCCATTCGAGTTCGTAAGGACATCACAGTGGTCGCAGACCTAACCACAGCGTCACGGTTGAGTCAAGGTGAGACATGGGGAGAGGACGTGAACGGTCAGAGTTTCGGAGTGAAGCGTTCGGCATAGCCGGTTAATTCGACATAGCCTCGTCCAGTCACGGGCGCGCCTCGCGACCGGCCGGAGGCGGACACCGCCCCTTCCCAATAGGTCACGCGGGTACTGCGGGCCGTATCCAACTCCTGGTCCGCGAGCAGCGACTCCACGGTCACATCGAGACCCAAGGCAGGCGAGGTGAGTCGCCACCGTTGAGGGTACCGCCCCTTGGATCGCGGGCTGGTCCAATAGGCCAGCGGTTCAATCGTAAGGTCCTGTGCGCCGAGCGGCTGCGCGCGCCCGTCGGCCAGGACCAGGGTGCCGCTCGAAACCGGATCGCTCGATCCATCGGCACGCCGCAGGGAGTACCACATCAGTTCCGTCGAGTCGCTCAACTGGAGGCTGAACCAATCCCACCCCACCACGTGCGGCCCGAGATCGGCGGAGCCGAATTCGTGATCCATCCAGCTGAGGCCGGTGACGGCAAAGGTCTCCGTGCCGACGCGAATCTGTCCTTCAGTCGCGAGACGAGTAAGCGAATAATAGTGAGAGGCCTGTCCCGGATCGGCGCCTTTTCGGCTGATGCCGTCCCGGCCATGCAGAACCGGCGATTTTTCGGGCACGACATCGAGCGTGATCGCAACGTCTTCCGTCGAGGCCTGCAGGTGATGGTGCGGCGCGGTCCGCTCATCCATCAGCACAGACCATCGATCGACCCAGGCATGCAACCGGCCCGTCTCCGCGCCGGCCTTGCCGAATCCTTCCCGGCTGACCTTGTCGGCGTAATAAAACCGGCCGGCACCCAGGTCGGTCAGAGCGAAATGGGCGAGATAGAGTTGTTGAATAGACCACTTGGACGGCAGCGTCTGAACCTGATCAGGAGGAATGGCCCGGCGAAAAAAGGTGAGTTGGAATCCGAACCGGCGGCCGTTGGCTGCAACGACCTGTCCGGTGTAATACCACCATTCGGTCCGAAACCGTTCATGCGCCCCGTGGTCGCCGGGAAACCGGTACTGATATCCCGGGGCGGCCCTGTCGAAGGCGAGAGGGGCCTCGTCGGCGGCAATGGACTGCCTGAAAAAGGCCGGCAGTCCCGCCAAGAGCAGAAGCCCCGTCATAGCGGCGAGACGTAATTTCGTCATGGGTGAATCAATGACCAGCCCTCCTGCCGTCTCGCAGGGTCTCGACGGTTGCACGCCGGTCTTTTTTGAGGCGTAGTTGATAAAACGCAGTATTCATGCAGGTTTTGTGATCATGCGTCCTATCACGAGCACCGTTGTCAGCGTTGACAATTTTGCAAAGCATCAGCTATCGTGAGCCATGTTTCCTGAGCCTGAACGCGAGCCGTCGAACCGGGAATTCTCGGGAAAGGTCCAGCCATTTCCCGTCCCTGAACGCATTCCATTGTTCCCGCTGCCGAACGTCGTCTTCTTTCCCAAGACCTATCTGCCGCTCCATGTGTTTGAGCCGCGTTACCGCCAGATGGTAGCGGATGCGGCTGCGACAGGGCAATGCATCGGCATGGCCTTGTTGAAGGAAGGCTGGGAAGAGCAGTATGAGGGCAACCCGCCGATCTTCTCCGTCGGCTGTGTCGGGCGACTGGCGAGCGTCCAAATGCTTCCCGATGGTCGCTCCAACATCCTCTTGCAAGGCCTCGAACGCTACGAAATCCACGAAGAATTCTTCGAAAAAAGCTACCGCGAAGCCCGTGTCACGTTGAAGCCGCGCGACGGGTCCTTATCCCTCGATCAGGCCTTGCGCCGCTATCTGCTGGGAGTGCTGGAGGAATATCTGAAAGCCGACGAGGAGGCCTCGCCGCTGCACAGTTTGATCCGGCCTGACGTGAGTGACGAGGTGTTTGTCAACTCGCTCTCCACCTATCTCGACTGTACGCCACTGGAAAAGCAGTTCCTCCTGGAAGCCGAGCATGTGCCGCAGCAGGCTCGCCGCCTGAGCGATTTGATCCAGTTCAAGCTGGCGGAGCGGCGCGGCGCCGGAGGATGGGGCTGATGTCTCGGCCGGTCGCCATCGAAGTCTCCCACCTCGGAAAAACCTACGACAAGGTGCGGGCCGTCGATGACCTTTCGTTTCAGGTCTACACCGGGGAAATTTTCGGGTTGCTGGGACCGAACGGCGCAGGCAAGAGCACCACGCTACGCATTTTGATTACCCTGCTCACCCCGACGTCCGGATCCGCCAGGATTTTCGGGTTGGATTCCGTGAAGGACGCCGACCGCGTCCGGCAGACGATCGGGTATGTGCCGCAGGAACGGGCCATTGATCGGTTCCTGACGGGCCGTGAACATCTCGAACTGCTGGCCGACCTCTATCACCTCTCAGCCGAAGACGCGGCCACACGAATTCCTCAACTGTTAAAATTAGTTGAGCTGGAGCAGCAGGCCGACCGTCCGGCGAAAACCTATTCGGGTGGCATGAAGCGCAAGCTGGATATTGCCTGCGGCTTACTGCCCGATCCCAACATTCTCTTTCTGGATGAGCCGACGCTCGGGTTGGACGTGCAAAGCCGTTTGCGTATCTGGGACCACGTGCGGGCGATGCGGGAGCGAGGGATCACGGTCGTGATGACGACTAACTACCTCGATGAGGCTGATCAACTGTGCGATCGGATCGCGATCATCGACGGCGGGCGGATCAAAGCCCTGGGAGCGCCGAACGAATTGAAGGCCGGATTGGGGGGCGATCTGGTGTCGCTGACGGTGCGCGAAGAAGATCGCGTCGAGAAGCTGGCGGCGGCGGTCAGAGACCTTCCGGCGATCCGGGCCGTCACGACGAGGCCGAACGGACTGGACATTCGAGTGGACTCTCCCGAAAAGGCCTTGCCGGCCATTCTGGAAGCGGCAAACCGCCTGACGTGCCAGCTGGAGTTCATCGATTATCATCGCCCGCGGTTGGACGACGTGTTTATCGCCCACACCGGGCGGTCCATCAAGGATGATCAGCCGAAGACGGAAGATTCCTAACGGTCGTCGAGGAGCAGGCGGGTCGGGCATGAAAGAATATTGGCAGGAAATTCGTGCATTGACGATGCGGTGGGTGCGGCGGCTGAGCCGGGAAAAGTTCAGCATGCTGTTTACGCTGGTGCAGCCGATGCTGTTCTGGCTGATTTTCTTCGGCAACCTGTTTCAGCGCGCGGCGGACCTGCAGGTGACTCAATCGGCGAGTTACATCAGTTTTCTGACCGCCGGGGTCGTGGTCATGACGGTGCTCAATAACGGCTTGGCCGGCGGCGTCGATCTCCTTTTCGACAAAGAAAATGGTTTTTTGGAACGATTGATGTCCACGCCGATCCACCGGACCTCGGTTATCTTGAGCCGGTTCATTTTTGTGACGACTATCACCTCGCTGCAAGTGTTGGTCATCCTGGCTGTCGCCTGGCTCTTCGGCGTGCAACCGGTCACCGGCCTGGCGGGCGTCGCAACCATCTTGCTGATCGGGATGATGTTCGGAGTGGGGTTAACGGCCATTTCCATGGCCATGGCCTTCTCCGTGAAGAGTCACGGCGATTTCTTTTCCGTTCTGGGATTTCTTTCTCTGCCCATGATTTTCCTGAGCTCAGCGTTGGTGCCTTTGTCGGCTATGCCGGGCTGGATGGGATTTCTGGCTCAGTTCAATCCCATGACCTGGGCCATCGATGCCGTCCGTCCCCTCATTCTCCAGGGATGGGCCGAGGCGCTCCCGCATGTCGGCATGGTGATCGGCGTGATGGTCCTGTTTGATGCCCTGTGTCTCTATGGTGGTGCACGGGCTTTCCGGCGGGCGATCGGGTGAGCACCGTGACGCACCGGGGATCTTCTTCCATGTTCGTGAACGAAAGCCAAATCCGCGCCCTAATCCGGCTCCTCGGTGACGAGGATGAGCGGATCGTCAAAACGATCAGCGGGAAACTGATTGATTTCGGCGATTGCGCCGTGCCCTTGCTACAAGAGGCGGAAATCGAGCAGCCGGAAATGGCGGATCGTATCAGCACCGTGCTGGAGGAGATTCGGGGGACGAAGTTGGAGGAAGAACTCCGCGACCTGATCGCCTTCCCGGATGACCAGGTTGATTTGGAAACCGGGGCGTTTATCCTCGCGCGCTATGCCTATCCCGCGCTGGACGTCCAGGCCTATCGCCGGCAATTGGATCGCATGGCGCAGGACGTGCGGGAACAGATCGGATCCCGTGTGTCCGGCGAGGAGACGGTCAAAGCGCTCAATCGGTACCTGTTCACGGAAGCGGGATTCAAAGGCAACACCAAGAACTATTATGAAGTCGAGAACAGTTATCTGAATTGTGTGATCGATCGCCGGACGGGCATCCCGATCAGTCTGTCGACGGTGTATCTGTTGATCGGCCGGCGGTTGCAGTTGCCTGTGCACGGGATCGGAATGCCGGGCCACTTCCTCGTGAAGTTCGATTCGGACCGGTACAAGATTTTCATCGATTGTTTCAATGGCGGCGCGCTGCTGACAGAAAAAAACTGCGCGCGCTTTCTGACCGAAGCCGGCTACGGCTTCGAAGACCGGTTCCTGCAAAAAAGCCCGACCCGCGCGATTCTCGCCCGCATGATCAAAAATCTCCTCGCCATATACAATAAGCTCGATGAACCGCTGAAGAAGAACCGCTTGCCGCGGTTTGTGGAGATATTGGGCTGTGAGCAGCGCGAAGAGGGGCTTTAGGAGCCTGTCCGAGTCATGCCATTCTGCTGTGACGAACGATCTGCCGGCATCTGCGTCGT